>NZ_JBQFYQ010000006.1:0-194525 GCF_056541565.1 Ruegeria sp. AG6
AGGTCGTAGGTTCAAATCCTACTCCCGCAACCAATATTACCTACATAAAACAGTATGTTACGCACCGCCTCAAGGCGGTGTTGCAATTTGTCCCAACCCCGCTGGAAGCACTGTGGAAGCAAGCGGGCGTAATTAAGGTTGTGCTTTCGGGGTACGCTGTAACCGTCGCGTCATAGGGACCATCGGAGCTGTGCCAGAGCTCCTTCACCGGACGGTCACGTTCTTATTGATGGATTGCGCCAAACATAATCGAGACCCCGATCACATAACGAGGCGTTCTGAGGAGCCCGCTCCGACCGGTTTTGAGATCAAAAAGCAGTTCATAGCAGAGGCGGAAGAGGTCAGGTCAGCCGGTCTAGTATGCCAGCTGACTTTGAGAACAAATCAATCAACTTCCGGCAGCCAGAACCCACCACGTTCCCAACGGTAGACGCGGTCAACCAATTTCGACGGGCAACAATTTGGATCACCGTCAGCGAAGTCTTTTCCGACGATATGCATTCGGTTAGACGCGAGCGCTTCTATTGATATCAATCCGCGCGCAGGTATACCTACAAATTCAATTTCCGCCGTTGCCCACATGTCGACATGGGCCGCCGAAGGCCGGTATTCCGGAACACGTACTACGACCGGCGTGAATGCGCTTGTTCCAGCCCCACCTGCGCATCCGACATCTACAACCGGAAACGCAATATATGTAGTGACGTCAAAATCGTCAGTGCCAAGTTCCGCAAGCAAAGATTGTGCGGCTTCTGGATCCGCGCAGCCTACAGCGTCAACAAAACTACCTACTTTCTCGTTAATAATAGCCTCTCTGTCAGCATCCATTGCCATCGCATTCGACATGACCAATGCCATCGCTCCAGCGGATGCGAGAAATTTCTTCATTCTGTGCCCTTCTTGGATTTATTAACCACACCGCTCTTAATAAAGGCGAGGGTGGTCGTAAAGTGAGCCATTATTCGTTTGCATTGCCCTGCGCTGCCGCCGCTGCCCGGAGGAAATGTAATCTAATCGAAACAAGAGAGCTTCTTCGCTTTCAGAATGCGATCTCTCAATCGACGCAGCAATGCAGAATGGGGATTCGATGTGCCCTGTCGTTTCGAACCAGGCGGTTCGGTGGTTTAACGTTGGAGAACGCCCCGGAAAAATTCTCCAATTCTGGCCGATGATTCATTTAAGTTGGCGCCTTTTACCGTGATTTCAACGGGTTCAGCAATTTTGTCAGAGAGAGGCACAAATCATATTTTTCGCCTTGTATTCCCGTCGCTTGCAAGGATATACCCGTCGGCGGAGACGTGGCCGAGTGGTCGAAGGCGCTCCCCTGCTAAGGGAGTAGGCGGGAAACCGTCTCGAGGGTTCGAATCCCTTCGTCTCCGCCATCAACCTATTTTAGACAATTGACGTGGTGCGTATAACGTTCCATTTAGTTTTTATTAATAGGCGTTTACCGACTCACAGCATCATCGTGAATTTTACTGGTTACCCCTAGTGTTATTCAATAAGTGGCATTTAAATGTCTGCGCTAAGCGCAAAGCTGACAAAGAAGCTGGTGGAGAATCTGGGTCCGGGTCGGCATAGCGACGGCTCTGGTTTGCACCTTGTTGTTGATCCATCGCGTGCGCGGCGTTGGATAGTACGCGTACCAGTCACCCGACCGAACTGATGGTTCGGGTGCGGGAAAGCGTCAAACCAGAAGTGGCATCATTGCGGTTGCAAGGCTCAGGACGAGGAAGAACCCCGCCATGTCGGTTATAGTCGTCAGTAAAGGGCCGCTGGCGACAGCAGGGTCCTGACCGATGCGCTTCAACAGCAATGGCAGAACACCGCCAATGGACACGGCGACGACGGTGTTGAGCGCAAGCGCTCCACCAATCACCAGCCCCAAAAACGGGTTGCCTTTCCACACCCAGGCAACGAGGCCGATCAGAAGCCCCAGAACGAACCCGTTGATCACCCCGACCGACACTTCTTTGAACCAGACACGCATGGCGTCGATGGGCCGGACAAGGCCGAGGGACAACTCGCGCATGCTGACGGCGACGGCCTGATTGCCCGAGCAGCCGCTCATGTCGGACACCATCGGCAAGAACACTGCAAGCGCGATCACCGCGGCAAGGGTTTGTTCATACGCGGCGATTACGCTGGCCGCGATCACATTGAGAACAATGTTGGCCGAAAGCCATTGAAGCCGTCGCCTCGCACGAAGCGGCAGTGGCATCGACCGAAGCTCATCGCCGAAGACACCCTGGCGTTTCAGGCTGGCCGATTCCGCACGTTCCAAAAGGGCTTCATCAACGGCAGACCGCGAGACAACGCCCACCAGGTGCCCGTCTGCTTCCACGACCGGTAATCCAAGAAACGGGTGTTCATCGAACAAGTCTTCCAGTTTCTCCAGCGGCATGTTGGCTGGGACGGTAATTGGGGGCACCATGATATCGGTCAAACGCGCGCTTCGGCGTGTGGACACGAGGCTGCGCAATGAGACCACGCCAATTGGGGCACCATTCGAATCCAGCACATAGGGGTGCTGACCCCGATAGCGTTCAAGGTCGTATTCTTCGTTGGCGAACCGCCGTAGAACCTTCCCAACTGTATCGGTTTCGGAGAACGTGAAGGCTTCGGCAACCATGAGGCCGCCCGCGACATTATCCTCGTATTCCACCAGCCGACGAACATCTGCGGCGTCCTCAGGATCCATCCGGGTAAGGATTGCTTCCGCATCTGCGTCTTCAAGCTCTCCGATGACATCGGCCTGAACATCAGAAGCCAGCTCTTCGATGACTTCTGCGGCCTGCTCCGACTCCATGCGCTCGACAAGATCGACCGCCATCGCGTTCGGCGCCTCTTCGACAAGTTCGGCAGCCAGTTCCGGTGGCAGCAAAGACAGTACGGCACTCCGCTGCTCTACTGGCAGATTGAGCAGTTCACGCAGGGCATCGCTCAACGGAAGCGGATCAAGCAGCCGAGCGAGTTCAGCGCCGTCACGCTCTGCCAGGGCTTGCTGCAACTGCGTTTCCAGTTCCCTCGGGATAGTATCTGTGTCGCTCATATTCGATTCTTTGATGTGAATTCTGGAGAATGTATGACTTTTAGCAGATTTTTTTTACCTATAGACAAATTTTAATTGCCAATATAGAAAAAGTCATGCTTGAAAATGACTGGATATCCATGACCGCCGTACGCCTCGCCGAGCTTTACGATCAGGACTTTGGCGGCAAGCCGAATGGCCGTTATCGAATACCGGACAAGCTCGTGCGCCGGATTGCAGGGCGCAGGCGATTGTACGAAACAGACATCCGTGCACTTTCGGTTGCACTTTTTGAACTTGGGTACGTGTTAATCGACATGGATACGTTCTATGTCGTGATGGGCGCCAATTCGTTTGTGAACTACAGACGTGCCAACGATGACTGCATAGAGTAGATGCTATGGTGAAGCGTGTCTCATACCCAGAAATCATAGGTTGGCGTGAACGCATCAGCCTGCCCGACTTCGGAATAGAGAATATCCCGGCCAAGATAGACACCGGCGCAAGAACCGCAGCGCTCCATGCCGTGGACCAGACCGTATTTGAGATTGACGGCGAGCGATGGGTCGAGTTCATGATACCAGTCCAAAACCGCCGTTCACCAAACCGGGTTCGAACCAGGGTTGTCGACGAACGCGAGATCAAGAACACAGGCGGTGTCCCCGAACGTCGACTGATCGTGAGAACGCAGCTTTTGCTTGGGCGGCATCGCTGGCAGATCGACGTTTCGCTGGCCAACCGTGCGAAGATGGAATTTGATCTGATCCTCGGCCGCACCGCCATTCGCAGGCGGGGAATTCTTGTCGATCCGGGTCACTCCTATCTGCTGGGTTCCGGAAAAGCTCCAACTGGGATCAAGAGAAAAGCCACATGCAACGACCCGGAAGGACAACGCCAATGAAATTTGTCATGCTGGCCCGCAATCCAGAACTTTACTCCCATCGTCGTCTGAAAGAAGCCGCCGAGCAGCGCGGCCACGAGCTTGATATCGTGAACACGCTGCGCTGCTACATGAACATCGCTTCACGCCGACCCGAGGTCTACTATGACGGTAAGAAGCTTGGGCGTTATGACGCGGTAATCCCCCGGATCGGAGCATCGGTCACATTCTATGGGCTGGCCGTGCTGCGACAGTTCGAGATCATGGGGGTCTTTCCGCTCAACGAGTCAGTGGCGATTGGCAGATCTCGCGACAAGTTGCGTTCCATGCAACTCATGGCGCGGGACGGCATTGGCCTGCCTGTCACCACGTTCGCTCATGATCCTAAGCAAACCGACGAAGTTCTCAAACTCGCGGGGGACGCTCCTCTGGTGGTCAAGCTTCTGGAGGGTACGCAGGGCATCGGAGTGGTTCTTGCCGACTCGAACCGCTCGGCAAAATCCGTGGTCGAGGCATTTCGCGGCGCGAAAGTTAACATCATGGTACAGGAGTTCATCAAGGAAGCGGGCGGTACAGATATTCGTGCGCTTGTGGTTGGTGGCCGCGTTATCGCGGCGATGCAGCGGAAGGGAGCCGAAGGAGAGTTCCGATCCAACCTGCACCGGGGCGGAAGCGCCCAGCCCATCAAGATTTCACCCGAGGAACGCTCTACCGCTGTGCGTGCAGCCAAGACGATGGGGCTGAATGTCTGCGGCGTAGATATGCTGCGCGCCAATCATGGGGCGGTTGTCATGGAGGTGAATTCCTCACCCGGACTTGAAGGGGTGGAAAAGGCAACTGGCATTGATGTTGCAGGCAAGATCATCGAGTTTCTTGAAAAGAACGCCACCAAGGGAAATACCAAGACCAGAGGGCGCGGATAACAGCCATGCGCGAGCCATTTGAAATCGGCGGTTTCACCGTCCCGGCAGGCACGCGGACTACGCTGGACCTGCCGGTGAGCGTGATGTCCGATCATACGCCGGTCAGCATGTCAGTGCATGTGGTTCATGGCCGCCGCCCAGGACCGGTCCTGTTTGTCAGCGCGGCGATTCATGGCGATGAAGTGATTGGCGTCGAAATCGCACGGCGATTGCTACGGGCCCCTCAACTCGACAAGATCGCGGGCACGTTGCTGGTTGTGCCAATCGTGAACGCGTTCGGCTTCATGACACAATCGAGATACCTTCCGGACAGGCGCGACCTGAACCGGTCGTTTCCCGGCAGCGAGGGCGGATCATTGGCGGGCCGCCTCGCACATATCTTTATGACCGAAATTGTTGCGCGTTCCGACCTCGGTATCGATCTTCATTCTGCCGCGATCCACCGCACCAACCTGCCTCAAATTCGAGTTTCCCCGGCCTCGGATGCGACGATTAGATACGCCGATGCGTTCGGTGCACCGGTCGTCATGATTTCCAAGCTGCGCGACGGGTCCCTGCGAAAAGCGGCACAAGAGCGAGGTGTCGATGTGCTGCTGTTCGAAGGGGGAGAAGGGCTGCGTTTCGACGAACTTTCGGCCCGGGCGGGTCTTGCAGGTATTCTTCGGGTTATGAACGCGATGGGCATGGTCGCCAGGCGTGGCATCGCTACCGTGCGTGAGGCGCCGGTTCACGCACGGACGAGTTCCTGGGTGCGCGCTCCGGTCGGCGGTTTGCTTAGAACGTTCAAGGCAGCGGGCGAATATGTGGAGGTCGGCGACTTGCTTGGCCGGATCTCGGACCCGTTTGGCGAAGTAAGAAAGGACGTTCTTGGAGAAACGGACGGCATCATTGTGGGCCGTACCAATTTGCCATTTGTGCACGAGGGCGACGCGTTGTTTCATATCGCCAAAACGACGAGCGCAGATGTTGAAATGCGGATCGACATGATCGCCAATCAGCTCGACGGTGATCCAATGTTCGATGAGGACGAGATCATTTAGGTGGCCTGAATGTGGGGGCGCGGGGCAGTTTCCCACCCCGCGCCGGTTTACGAGATTGCACGCAATCCGCGGCTTGCCATTACCTCCCATGCGGCGAGCGCGATCAGCGCCGATCCCGTTAGCCATGCATTGGCCGTTGCCACAATATGGCCGGTGAAATTCAGCGCTGTTGGTGCGACGATCAGCGAAATCCCCAGTGCCGATACCGGAGTCACCCGTGCGAGAAGGTGGCTCCGACCGTCAGCGCCGGACATGACCAGAACACCAATGCCAATTGCCATGAAGGCGAGAGCTTCAAGTTCAGCCATGCCCTGCAAAAGAGTTTCCTCACGAAACAGGACAAAGGGGGACAAAACCAACCAGATACCCATCGCGGCAAGCAGCCATTTTTGAGGCAGGATTGGCTTCCTCATAACCGTGACAACCTTTGCTTACTGATCCCCTGTGGGACCAGGGAGAAGCTCTGCATCAACGGCGGCAACCAATTCGTCGTCATTGATGAAACCATCGGCATTTGCGTCGATCTCCAGGAAGAGATCATCCGAGACTTCAGGATACTTGGTCTGAAGCTCTGCCAGCGACGCCAGGCCATCCCCGTCCATGTCAAGATCAGCGGGCATGGCGAATGCCGGAACAGCAAACAGTGAAGAGAGCAGAGCAACAACAGAAACTCGACTCATTTTGTTATCTCCATGAGAAAATGGGCTTCTTGCCCATTGTGGGGTTGGTGCAGCGCTCCGGTGTCGGTGGCGTTTCTACAGGTTTCAGATTGCAACGGTTCCTCAGATCGAGATCTCCACTACAAACGAGAATTTTGATTGGCGTTCCGATCTGGCGGGGCACCTTCGCGCTACTTAGAGAATATGGCACACACGTATCTTATTGAATAGCGAATTTTTTGCGCAGATAATATCGGATATTCGAATAGGTGACCGATGGATATTGAACTTGCTCGAACTTTCCTCGCTGTGGTGGAAACTGGAACCTTTCTCGACGCAGCCAACAAGGTTCACGTCACACAATCGACAGTGAGCATGAGAATCAGAACTCTCGAGCAACAGCTTGGTCAGCCGGTGTTCCAACGTGGTAAGTCGGGTGCAACCTTGACCATTGCCGGGCGACATTTCCTCAAACACGCTCAGGTTCTGGTGCGCACCTGGACACAGGCAAAGCTGGACGCTGGTCTTCCCGCTTCCATGGCCGCAGCGCTGGAAATCGGCGCGGCGCCGAGCCTTTGGGACGGGTATCTCATAAACGCCTTACCAGAGTTGATGGCAGCGTTGCCGAACGTTGCCGTCAGAGCCTCGGCGGCCTCCTCCGAAGCGATGGCTCGAGAGATCGAGGAGGGCAGCCTCGACCTCGCCGTCATGTACCGTCCGCGGAACGCCTCGGGCTTGTCCGCACTTCAACTTTTTGAGGATGAGTTTGTACTTGTCAGCAGCGGCCCTGACGCCGAACCCGCCGCACTGGGCAGCGCTTACATCCTGATAGATTGGGGCCCGGAGTTCCGCGCCGACCATTTGCTGAACTTTCCAGAGCTTGACGCACCGCGCCTTCAGCTGGGCATCGGAACCTTGGGCCTGCAGTATCTGAAATCTGTTCCCGCAGCTGGCTACTTCCCCAGGCGCGTGATCGAAACGGAACTTCAGGACGGGTGGCTCACGCTGATCGAGGCAGCACCAAGGTTTGCTTACGCGGCCTATGCGGTGTTTGATGAGAGCGAGGTGGATGGATTCCCGGGTCAGGCCGCGCGACGGCTTCGCAGCTTCGCGGACTCCATGGGTTGAATTGCCAACTGGTCAGAAACGACGTTTCACGAACTCGATTCCGGGAGAGATTTACTCAACAAACCAGTCCAGACTGAGATCACACATTGCAGGAGAGTTAGCAAGGAAGGGGCGGCAACTCGTCTCTAATGGAAACCCTGTGGAGGAAATCGTCGGCTTCAGCCGGGCGGTTCGGGTTGGAGCGTTCATCGCTGTCGGGGGCACCGCGCCAGTAGATGTGAACGGCAAGACGCTAGGCATCGGTGACGTCTATGCCCAGCCCAAGCAGTGTTTCGAGATCATCAAGGCCGCTCTCGAACATGTCGGGTCCGGCCTGCAGGACATCGAGCTAACCCGTGTTATCCTGACGGACATCAACAACTGGAAGGACGCGATCGAGGCCCGCAAACTGTACTGCCGCGACGCTCGACGCGATCTCGCTGCCAGCGCCCGCGCCCCGGGCATGCACTGCTAGGAGTGGATCGAAGCGTCGGCGCAATCCATGCCCCTCGACGACGGCGAGTTCGATCTGGCTTTCTGCCATCACGGCCTGCAGTTCTTTCCGGACAAGACAGCGGCCCTCAGCGAAATCCGCAGAGCGCTGAAGCCCGGTGCATTGTTGGTTGTAACGTGCTGGAAAGCCATCCCACCCCTTTTCGCGCCAAACCAGTTAGATCATGCTCATGCTGCGAAGGGAAAAGCAGATGAGAAACACCATCACAGGGTCGGTCGAAGAGAAAGATCCAGATTTGCGACCGAATGTCCGCTTCTGTAACGCTTGAGTGGTGACCCTGCGGTCGCATCGAACTTCCGCTTCCCGCCAAAAACGACAATTGTTGCGCTCGTTACCTAAGTCGTCTTTGGGGCTTGGAGCGGTCGTTTGCTGAACTCTGCTTGAGTGTCTGCTTTAGTGTTTTACCGACATCCTGTGATATGACACTGTGCGCGATGCTTGGCTCGAAATCGAACTTAGTGTGGTATATATCTCGGTATTATTTCTTTTTACCTAAATTTAACAGTAATTTGCAGGCTTAGTTATACTGACTTCGTCTCCGCCATCCAACTTTCTTTATCTTTCTGTCCGGTGGAATGCGGCTCGAAGCTGGCTGGGCCCGTGATATCCTGTCTTGCATTGGATTCCGAAATTTCTCGAAAGATCGGAATGCGGCGGCGGGGCCTGGTGTCCAGCGCGATCGAAGCCTTTTCTACCCTGGACATTCTCAAAGTGTTGCAGAACAGGGCAAAAAGCCTGTCGGAATGACCGGTCACGATCCGGTAACGGCTTCGTGCGAATCGTTGTCTCCGTCGATCGGGAGAGCAACATGCCGCAACATATCATTCCGTCTGAA
Source organism: Ruegeria sp. AG6 (assembly GCF_056541565.1). Classification (NCBI taxonomy): domain Bacteria; kingdom Pseudomonadati; phylum Pseudomonadota; class Alphaproteobacteria; order Rhodobacterales; family Roseobacteraceae; genus Ruegeria; species Ruegeria sp. AG6. The sequence continues at coordinate 8,990 of NZ_JBQFYQ010000006.1, forward strand.
CCCTGGCAGGACCTGGAAAAGCCCAATCGTGGATTGAACCGGGATCAGTGTCTTTCGAACGCGCCGATTGGTGCCAGAGACAGGGCAGCCGCCGAACATAACGGCGAAGCAGACCTGTTTGCCGGGACTTGGCCCACGAGCTTTTCGAAGGGCTTGCGGCATGACGAAAATGGTATTGTCGACGCGCAGGTTTATACCGAGTTTCTGGAAGAAGTGGCTGACCCAACCGGCACCGACAATCATGGAAACAGGCTGACGCTGTTTGACACGCCAGCCTATTCCGGGCCCTTCCGCACCGCGCCATCAGAGGGTGGTGAATTTAGATGGCGTGCGTGGGAAGGGCCGATCCTGGGTCATCGGTTGGGGTTCAATGGATTGGATGCCGGCGGTTTGGGTATCGCTCCGGCGCCCAGGCTTGGGTCAGATGAACTGGCGGCAGAGATGGCCGAACTCTATGCGATGGCCTGTCTGCGGGATGTGCCCTTCGAAACCATTCGGGATGGTGCCGAGGGAACCGACAAGGTGCTTGGCGCCCTGGGCCGGTTGGAGTGGTTCCGCAAAGACGGTTGCCCAAAGGATGCCAGCGGTGCCGAGATCGGGAAAGTACCGGCGGCGCGCCAGGTTCGAGATGGCGAAGGTCTGTCTTCGCGAACTTTGTTCCGCGGCTCGAGCCAAGGCTGTTCGGAAGGGCCTTACATGTCGCAGTTCCTTTTGCAGGGGTACGGCCCGCTGACGTCAGACGCGGCGCATGTGCAAGGGCGGTGGTTGGAAAAAACAACAACACCAGGGACAATGCCGTTTGGTTCATTTCGGCTTGACCAAAGGGTTGTACCTCAGGCTGTTGGCGTGGACTATTTGCGGGACTGGGCCGAGTGGCTGGACGTTCAGAACGGGGCGGACGCAACCGGCGAACAAGCCTTTGAGGCCTGTGGCCCGAAGTTTGTTGAAACACCTCGCGACCTTGCTACCTATGTGCATTTCGACTCGATCTATCAGGCTTTTTTCAATGCCTGCCTGTTGATGTTGGGCAGAGGGTTTCAAGCAGATGACGGTCTGCCCGATGTCTGGAATTCCCGTGCGGAGGATAGTGGGGCCCATTGGGGCGGATCACACGCGCTGTCAATGCTGGCAGAAACCGCGACCAGGGCAATGCGGGCCGTGCGACGCCAGACCTTTCAGGTGCACAACCGCGCCCGCCCTGAAAAGCTGGGCAGCGTTGCAACCTTGGTGGCGAATGGTCATGGCGCGGTGCTTGGGGCAGCGGAACCGTTTGCCGCAGCCCATCTTGAGAAATTGGAAAGCGCCGCCTGCGAAGATTTCAGTCTTGTGGAAGCCATTGCCGCCGCGCCGGCCACCAAGCGGTTCGCCCACAACGCGGTTTCTCATAAAGGGCTGCCACAAATCGATCGCAACCTGCTTTTGCCTGTTGCTTATCCCGAGGGTTCGCCAATGCAGCCGTCCTACGGGGCGGCGCATGGCGCAGTTGCCGGGGCGTGCGCGACGCTGCTCAAGGCGTTCTTCAGAACACATGCGCTGGACGGGTCCAGGGTAACTTTGGCAGAGGCGGGTATGCCGCGCGTCTTTGTTCCGGCTCCGGGTGGCAGGACACTGGTTGAGTCCGTGCAGCCAGAGGACAACGCAGCGAAGCTTACGCTGAATGGCGAGCTGAACAAGTTGGCTGCGAATATCGCGATCGGGCGCAATTTTGCAGGGGTACATTTCTACAGCGACTATTTCGACAGTATCCGAATGGGTGAACGCGTTGCGGTGGGCATTCTGGCCGAACAGATGGCGAATTTCCGGGGGGCCGCGAAAATGTCGCTTGAAACATTTGATGGAGATCGCCTCAACATCGTTGGCGGTCGTTCTTGCGGTAGCGAAATCCACATTGTGAACAGTACGCCCGAATTGTGGTGGACCCGTCATTTGCCTGAACAGGCGGGGTGGGCATGATGAAGCTATCAGGCCCCATGACAGGTCGATTTCCATGATGCTTCCTTGTTCGTCACCGGTGGCGATCGCCCTGTCGGAATTGAAACCCTGCGGGCATCGACCTCTGACTTTCCATTCTAGTGTCTCTGAAGCCCAACGGTGTTCTTTGATGTCTGTATTCCAATCGCCGGGACTTGCTGATCAAGGCGTGAACGAAGCCACCCGGTCAGCGTGGAATTCAAGCATTCAGAACATATTCGACGTGCAAGGTGTCAGCCCGTTTCTGGTCATGGATCCGCGTGACATAGAGGCGGGCCAGCCTTCGAATGGGTTCAGATGGCGCGCCGATCCCCGGGAACCGCGGGACTGTCTGGGCGATGAGCTGGCGGCGCGCGTGTGTGACCAAGGCTGGCCCGGCAGGGTTGAGCTGCACAATGAATATCTTGAATACACGTTGGTAATGCGACCCGATGCCGGTGGCAGACTGCGCCCGAAGCGTTTTGTGGCCACTACCGAGTTTGTGGAGTGGTGGCAGTTCATGGCGGTGTTCGATCTAGATCACTTCCTGTCGGTGGTCGCATCGGTGACCGGGCGCTTCTACTCCTGCACGGACCTGCTTGAAGTCTCACGGTCGGTATGGACATCGATGGATGTGTCCGAGCGTGCGGCCCGCTTTCACAAAAGGCTGGTGGGCAATGATGACGCGCATCCGCCGGAACATCCGTTGAATATCCAGCATGCCCTGTTTCTGGCCAAGGGCACGAACCGTTTGACCGATCTGATCCAGACCATGTATTTTTCTTCCTTCCCGTATCTCGTGAAGGACGGCGAGAGCAGGCGGCGCGCCCGGCTTGAAGAAGTTCTTGATTTCGCGAACCGGCAGGATCTGTACTGCGGGCATGCAGGGATCCGCCTGGTGAGCGATACGCTTGAACTGGCCGCGGGGAACTGTGGCAAGTCACCTGCGGGCCGGGCGATGGCATTCTCAGATCCGCTTGGGCTGTATATTCAGGCATTCCATACATCAGAACTGTTTGTGGGTGCGGGCGGGGTGCCTCGGGGCTGGGTCCGGTTCAGGCGCGGTGCGCCGGGAATGCACATGCGACTTGAATTCGGACCTGCCGACGACGATCCCCGGTTTCTGGATGATATCACGCTGGGAACAGGCGCTTCGGCGCGCCCTGTCTCGGGCTATGCTCTGGCCAGCCTGATCGAGGTCGGACCGATGATCACAGTTGCCGCCAAGCCGCGCGTGATCACCCGTGTCGAATTTGTTGAAATTCCGCATGTTGATCCGGGGCGGGTTGTCCGCAGCCTGCCCGAGACCGAACGTTGCAGGCAGCTTTTGGAATTCGCGGACCGTTGCAAGGCAAAGACCAACGGCGACACGACACGCTTTCGCAGAGACGGATCCTGACAGGTGCTCAAACTGCTACGGCTTTGACCACCGGAAGGGGAATTTCAGGTGCCGTCATGTCAAAAACCGCAACCGGACGACCGAGGGCGCGGCTTGCCGCTGTCAATACCGTCGTCAGCGACGGGTTCGGGCTGTCCCACGCCTGCACGTCGTACAACCGCGTCGGAGCAACAGGCCGGTCATTCTGCGCGCCACGATAAAGCCGGAGCAGACGGGCCTGTTCGGCATCCATGCCGTGATCCGTTACACCGTTGTGTTCAAGCATCACCATGTTGCGCCAGGACACCACCGCCTCGGATGCTGCGTGCCAGACGCCCTGCGCCAGATTTGCGGAAAGCGCCGATCCGTAGGTCGGCCTGCCGCCATCCGCATCTGCGCAGACCGCGCGCAGCAGAAGGCCGATGCCCGGAACTTCGAGGATGTGAAGGCTCAGTTGCCGCAGCTGGACGTGCAGCCACTGCGTCAAATCACGGGGCAGGACCGTGTCCGGCGCCAGGTGGTCAAACCCCTGCGATCCAAGAGCGTGTTCCAAACACTCCAGCGCCGCCCACAGCGCAGCGGCTTCATGTGTCGGGCCAGCCGCGGCACCTTTCGAAGTGACCTTTCCGTCACTGCCCGGAACACCCAGTGCAAGCGCGTCGTTTGGCATCACATGGGATGCGCCATCCGACGCAATCAGGCTTTTGCGGGTTTGTGGTGCTTCGGCACTGTATTGCAAGGCATAGCGCTCAATCGCTTCGAACCCGGCCAGCCGCGCCGCCTCTTCCGGTGTGCGGCCGGTGCCGAAAGACACGCGATGGCCCATCCCGCCCTTGGGCGGCAGAGTTCCGTCGCGCAGCTCGATCAAGCGAAAAGCCGCGTGGATCGGCGCAGCTTTGGGGAATTCGGCAAACGAGGGTTTGGAAATTAGCCGAGCAGTTTCAGCGCGTTCAATCAACGTGTCGGTCATTTTCATTTCCGGATAAGCATATAACGGGGTATACAAGCGGGCATTGTTGTTTGAGAAGGAGATTTTACATGGCTCGTTTGGCAATCAATCCGAATTACTCGTTGAAAGACTTGGGGTGCGAAGTTCTGAATGCCGCGCGCGGCCGTGCGCTGGGGTCGCAAGATGATCAGGACGCGGCGGAACGCAAAATTCAAGAAATCCTCGCGGACAGTGGTAACCCTGAGGTCAGGTTTGTCTATGATACCAAGGATCTGGTTCATATCGTTGTTCCGGACCTGAGTGACAAAAAGCCGGATCCGAACCCCGATCACGAGTCATGGTGCTGCAAACTGGCCTATGAAGCGATGGGTGGTATCGTCATATTTGGATGCAGCGGTTAACGACAACCCCCGAACGTTTCTTGAGGGCTGTAAGTGACTGAGGCAATAACCAAGGTTTTTTTGACCGGACCGTTTCAGATTATCCGTGACGACGGTCAGGATGTGACGCCTCGGGGCACCAAAGCGAAAGCTCTTCTTGCTTTGGTGCTTCTGTCAAAAAACGCGATACGCAGCAGGGCTTGGTTGCAGGACAAGCTCTGGAGCGAGAGTTCGCCCGCACAAGGCGCGGCGTCGCTGCGCAAAGAGCTGAGTGTTCTCAGCAAGCACTTTTCCAAGCACAAACTTGATTTTCTTGAAGTCACACGTGAAACGGTGTCGATCAATCTGACAGCTGTCGAGGTTGATCTGTTTGACGAGCAGCTTAGTTCCGATCGGGCTGAATTGCTTGAAGGGTTGGACGTTGCCGACCCCGAGTTCGAGGCGTGGCTGACGGTTGAACGGCAGGCCTATTGGGACATCGATACAGACTCAGACGGACCGGTTCTGGTTGGCCGCGGTTTGCCGGTGCATTGGGGGCGCTTGCGTCCAGCGGTTGTGGTTGAGCCTTTTGAGGTTGTCGGGGAAACGCCGGATATCAGCATTGCTGCCTCCTCCATACGAGACGAACTCATGTTTCTTCTGGGCACAATGTCCGACGTGATCGAACTGCGTGACGCGCGCAGGCAGGAAGGCGCGGTTGAAGGTTATGTTCTCAGCGGCAGCGTGGTTGGCGCGGAAGGTCTGCGGGTGGCCGCTCAATTGACGTCAACCGCGGATCAGGTGTGCCTTTGGACACAGCGGTTCCGCTTTCGTGCGAAGGAAACATTCGACGCGGTCGAAGAAATCGCCATGAAGGTTGTCGAGGCGCTCCAACTGCGATTGCGTGACGGGTATTGGTCAGAAATCTGGTCTGGTCGTGCCACTTCGACCGAGGCCTGGTCTGCGTTCCAGAAAGCGCGCATATTGGAAAGTCAGGCAACGGAAGACGGGTTGCAGGATGCCATCCGTCAATACCGCGCCTGTCTCGAGTTTGACCCCGGATACCTGCCGGCCCGTGTGGCGATCGGTTTCTGTCATTTGGACATGATCCGCCTGGGCATGGATGCAAACCCGGCCGAGACGCTGGCAATGGTCGAGGCCGAATGCAAACAGTTGCGCACTCTGAACCCGACTGACCCGTATTGCTCGGCCCTCCATGCTTTTACCCACAGTGTTGCCGGCAACACGTCAGAGGCTTGCAGCTTGATGCTTGCCGTCGTGGAACGTTTCAGCGGAAGCCCGGAACTGTTGGGATATTACGGCATCCTGTTGGTGTATGATGACCGGGCCGAAGAAGGCGTTTTGGTCTGCAAGAAAGCGTTGGCGTTGACGCCGCATCCGCCCATTTGGATCGAAGCAAATCTGGCAATCGCAATGATGATAACCGGGGACAAGGCCGCGTGGCAGCATGCCCATAACGTGTTGCGGGTTGACCCCGGACGCGTTCGCCCCAGGGTCGTACTGTGCATGCTGTCCGCCGCCGCCGGGAACCATTCCCTGGCGCGTCGACATGCCCGGCAGATTCTGGAATTGCAGCCGGGCTTTACGGCCGAACGCTGGGCCTGGCCCGGCTGTTTCAAGAACCGGCAACACTACGAGAAAGGCGTGCGGCTGTTGTCGGCGGCTGGTCTGTGACGGGTCGTCAGGTTTCTTCCAGCACCTTGCGGGCCACGCGAAAACACTCCAGCGCCTGAGGAACACCGCAATATATCCCGACCACGTGGATGATGGCGCGGATTTCTTCCTTTGAAACCCCATTGTTGATAGCGCCCCGGCAGTGGATTTCCCATTCATGCATCTTGCCCAGCGCACCGATCATCGACAGGTTCATCATCGACCGGGTCTTGGCGTCGATCACGTCGTCGCCCCAGCCAAACCCCCAGCACCAGGCCGTCATGGCTTCTTGAAACGGGCGGGTGAAGTCGTCGGCGGCAGCAAGGTTTTTTTCCACATACTCTGCGCCCAGCGTGTTCTTCCTTTGCTCGAGTCCTTTCAGAAACAGGTCTTCGTCGAAAATGTCGGCCATTGCGGGTCTCCGGTGTGTCAGTGTGTCAGGCGGTGTTTGTAAAGGTGATCGTAATGCGGTTTCATCCTGCGGTGCACCTGTTTCACACGGTCTGGCGCGTCCGCGATGTCGATATGCGTGCGGGTCTGCGGCGCAAGCCCGGTCGATTTCGCCAGGTTGCCATGGAACGACCCGCCGTCCCACCAGCTGAGGGCGGACGGATCACCGCCCGGTTCCCATGTCAGCGCCTCCTGGATGAATGGGATTCCCACCGCGTCACAGAAGGCCCGGGTCATGCCGTGTGGGTCTTCCAGCAGGTCATCGCTGTCAATGACCGGCGGCGGAGTTCCGTTCAACGCCGTCAACAGATCGAACAGCGCGCGCTGTTCGGGAAAGCCAACCTCGCCTTCGGCAAAGTCCGGCCATTGTTTGTACATCGAAGTGATGGTCTTGGCCGGGTCCCGGATCAGGAAGGCGTGGGTGAAATACGACAGAAACTCGGCATCCCACATGTGGTTGATGTAATGCGGAAAATCCTTGAGAAAGACCGGCCCCCGTTTCGCCCGCTGCTGAATGTCCAGCCACACGCTGTCCAGTGTCAGGCCCGGCGTTGTCACATCACCCGGTTGGAACCGATGCCAAAGCGGGTCTTCACCCTGATACCACGCCTCGCCAAAGGGCTCGTGCAGGCAGTCGAGATCACCGCGTTGCCGCATCATCCACTCGAACGCGGTTGACGTGGATCTGGGCACGGCCCAGAGCGCGAGGATTTTGTGCATGGTCATGGCCTCTCGAACAACTCAAGACGTTTCAGCAATTGCCCGTGCGGTTTGTCGGGTGCGATACCGAGGGATTTGAAGATGCGCCAGTAAAGCGCGATGTCGTGGCCGATCACCGGTTTGCCCAGCGCGTCTTCTAGCGTATCGGCCAGATGCAGCGGGCGCTGGGGCAAGCCACCGGGACCTGTGCGGAAATTGCACATGCCATTGATCAGGATCGCTTCGGCCCGAGGTGCCTTGTCGGCCACATATTCAAAGCTTTTCAGTGCCAGATCGCCGTCAAAGACCCAGCGACAGGAATTGACGTCTTCCTGACTGTCGAACCAGCCCTGATCGTGGAAATTCCCGGCCCAGACCACATCAAACCCGGCTTCTTTCAAGAAGCCGACCGTGCCCTGCCACCATTCCGGCCAATGATAGGCGGCGTTCAGGGCAACCTTTTCGACATTCAGGTCACGCAATGCCTCGACCATGGCATATCCCGCCATGTGAAAGCGGGTGCCATATTTGTCTGACAGGCCTTCGCAGTGTTGCCGAACGCCTTCCACGCCCAGCCCGCAGGCATGGACCCAATTCGAACCGACCTGACCGCAGACATCCACACCGTTGCGAGACATACAGTGCACGAAGTCTTCGAGCATGCCAAAGTTCTGTCTCCGCTGATCCAACCCGTGCACATAATCTGGCACATGCAGCATCCACCCGTGAACGCCCACCGTTTCGGGGCACATGCGCAGGAAATCCGAGGGCGCGGCGTCAAAATCGAACGGCGGGCAGGTGAACCCGACCTGATGGGGGAACAGTTTGTGTTCCGGGCGCCAGACTTCAGGCATCAGCATCAGCGTGCTACCTCGGCCACTAATCCACAGCCTCGCGCATCCATTGCTGAAGCCGCGCGATGGAATGTTCCGACATCACCCCGCAGCCCGGATCCAGAACAAGCGGTCCGGGGCGATAGCCCCGCGACTTGAGCCCGCGATGAACGGATTCCACAAGGCGGATGTCTTCCTCGACCGTCGTTTCGCGGTCTTGGACCGCCAGTTGCCGGATAACCGCACTGTCCGAGCCGCTCTCGGTGTACCAGCCGCGCCAGACCGTGCAGTGATCGGCATCAACCGCGCGCCAGTGATAGGTGTTCAGCACGTTGCCGGGATAACACTGGAACGAGAACATCGGCCACAGGAACCACGATTGGTAATCGCCCGCGTGCGGTACCGACAGGTCGATGGGATAGGTCATCTTGTCGAGGCTCTGGCATTCCGTTGTGTGACGTAGGACGTAGCCGCCGCCCGCGTCCGGCTGAATGTCATAGGTTTCGGGCTTGACCACACCTTCGGCAAAGGTCGGGTGGTTGGTCGGGCAATGGTAGCATTCCGAGTAGTTCTCGACACTGACCTTCCAGTTGCAGTTTTCGGGGATCTCGACCCATTCCAGCGGTTCCAGATCGTCGATATGCGGGACGAATGCGCGGATTTCCTCGCGCACACCGGGGTACCATTCATCCATTGGCGCGGCGTTGTCGTCGAGGTTGACGAAAATGAAACCGTTGAACACTTCGGTGCGCACCGAGGTCAGGCAAATAGCGCTGCGGTCGAACCCGGGGACGGATTTGATATTGGGTCCGGCACGCAGTTGGCCGGTCAGCTCGTAAGTCCATGCGTGGTAGGGGCAGACGACGACACGCGTGTTGCCCGCGCCGGTGACCATTTCATGCGCGCGATGCTGGCAGACGTTATAGAAGGTGCGGATTTCGCCGTCGCGGCCGCGAATGCAGAACAGGTTCTGGCCGGCGATCTCAAACGCAAAGTAATCCCCCGTTTCCCGGACCTGCGCGACATGGCCCGCAAACTGCCACGTTCGGGCCAGAAGCCCCTGCATTTCCTGCTCGAAAATCGCAGGGTCGGTATAGTATCGCGCGTCCAGTGAGTGGGTCAGGGGTGCGTTCATTCGGGCTCCTCCGCATAGAGGCCAAGTTGGTGTCTGCGTTGGTGAAACCGTTCCACCCGCTCGACGATCTCATCGCTGGACACTGCGATCACGAAGGACAGCAGCGTTTCCAGCAAGGCAATCGTCGAAACGGATGACGGAAAGAACTGCGGCGTGTCGGCGGCGACGACAAAGCCGTGGTGGGCGTTCAGGATCACCGGGCTGGCCGGGCTGTCGGAAATACCGATGACGGTCAGACCCTGTTGCCGAGCCAGCTTGATCGCCTCGATGACTTCGGTGCGATAGGGGTGGCAGGTGATCGCGATCAGTACGTCCTGCTCATCGGCCCAGGCCAGATCATCGACCGGGTTCGAGCCGGGGCGGGGAATGGCGTGAAACTGCTTCATCCCGGTCGACGCAAGATAGGTGAAATTGCGCGCGTTCGCGTTGTTGACGCCAACGCCCAGCGTGAAGATCTGGCGGCAGTTCCAGATAACCTCGGCGGCGGCCTTCAGGGTCGCAGCGTCGATTCCGGCAAAGGTTTCTTCGATATTGCGGATCGCCGCGCCCACCATATCGGCATAAAGCCCACCCAGTTCCCCTGACTTGCCAATGTCCTGCAACCAACGCGCGCGGTCTGGAAACGACACGTTGCCCCGTCGAATCGATTCGCGGAAGGGGGCCCGGAAATCTTCGTACCCTTCGAAGCCCACCTGCCGGGCCATGCGCACGAAAGTATTGGGTTTCACCTTGGCCGCCTCGGCAATCTCGCGCACGGTTGAAACCCCAACATCCGTTGGGTTTTCCAGAACGTAACGCGCGGCTTTCTGCGCCTCGGGGGTAAGGGCGTCCCACTCCTGGCTCAGGCGGTCCAGAACGGTTGATGATACATTTGTGTCATTCATGATTGACGATGGTACATTTGTGGAATTAGCCTGTCGAGCAGAAACGCGACTCGGGAAGAGGAAAAATCATGTCCGGGAACGAACTGCCGTCACACGCCCGTGTGGTCATTGTCGGAGGCGGCGTGATGGGGGTCGGTCTGGCCTATCATCTGGCGCATGAAGGCTGGGGCGCTGATACCGTCCTGCTGGAGAAGGCCGAGCTGACCAGCGGCAGCACTTGGCATGCAGCGGGGCAGATCACGCATTCGACGTCCAGCTTTGGACTGGGCAAATGCGTGGATTACAATATTGGCCTGTACTCTGGTCAGTTGGAGGCCGAAACCGGCCAGCCCGTCACATGGCATGGCTGCGGTTCGTTCCGTCTGGCCTATACCGAGGATGAGATGGACTGGCTGCGCCACACCCTGTCGGTTGGTCGGTCGCTGGGTTTCAATATCGAGCTTGTTGGTCCCGAAAAGGTGGCCGAACTGCACCCGTTCTACAACCTCGAAGGTGTTTTAGGCGCGTTGCACACACCGGATGACGGACATGTCGATCCAACCAACGTGACCATGGCGATGGCGACCGGTGCGCGTCAGAAAGGCCTACGTATCTTCCGCAACTGCCGCGCGACCAACATCACGCAGGCCGAGAATGGCGAGTGGGCGGTTGAGACCGAGCAGGGCACCATCACCTGCGAGCATGTGGTGAACGCAGGCGGCACTTATGCCCGTCAGATGGGCGAATGGTCGGGGCTGCAATTGCCGATGACCTCGATGACGCACCATTACTTCGTGACCGAGCCGGTGCCTGAATTCCAGAACCTGGACACCGAACTGCCGGTGATCCGTGATGACCGCAAGGTCTCGGGCTATATCCGGATGGAGCAGCAGCGCGGTCTGATCGGGATTTACGAAAAAGAGAACCCGAACTCGGTCTGGCATGATCACTGCCCGTGGGAATACGAAAACTGGTTGTTCGACGCGGATTACGACCGGGTGATGCCGTGGCTTGAGGAAAGCCTGAACCGGATGCCGATCTTTGCCGAACTCGGTATTCAGCGCGACGTGCACGGGGCGATCTCGCACCCGCCGGATGGCAATCCGCTGATCGGACCAGCGCCGGGGGTTCGGAACTATTGGTGCTGTTGCGGGACCCAGATCGGCATCGGCTGGGGGCCGGGTCTGACCCGCGAACTGGCGCGGTGGATGGTGCATGGTGCCGCCGATATCTCGATGCGCGAATTCGATCCGCGCCGGTTCGGCAGCTATGCGACCAAGGATTGGCAGGTGATCAAGGCCGAAGAAGACTACTGCCTGCGCCATGAAATCCCCTTTCCACATTTCAACCGTCTGGCCGGGCGACCGATCAAGCCGTCGCCGCTGCATGAGCTGCTGAAATCCAAGGGCGCGGTGCATGAAGAAGTGTATGGTTTCGAACGCCCCCGCTGGTTTGCCCGCGATGGGGTGGAACAGCGCGACCATTATTCCTTCCGCCGCACACCTGCCGACGACATGGTCGCGGCCGAGGTCAAAGCCGTTCGTGAAAGCGTCGGCATCATGGACGTCACCGCTTTCACCAAGGTCGAGGTTTCGGGGCCGGGGGCTTATACCTTGCTTGACCGGCTGACCGCAAACCGGATGCCGCAGAAGGTCGGCTCGATCACGCTGACCCATATGCTGAACCGTCGCGGCCGTATCGAATTGGAGACCACGATTGTCCGCATGGCCGACGACCGCTTCTATCTGGTTTGTGCGGCCTTCTTCGAACAGCGCCTGCTGGATCATCTGGCGCAGCAGCGCGCGGATGAGGATGTGCAGGTAACTGCCCTGTCTGCCGACTGGTCGGCCCTGTCGCTGAACGGTCCTCGATCGCGGGATGTGCTGGCGCGCTGTACCGATGCCGATCTGACCAATGCCGGGTTCCGCTGGCTTTCCGCGCAGGAAATCACCATCGCCGGTCACAAGGTCTGGGCCTTCCGCATGTCCTATGCCGGGGAACTGGGCTGGGAACTGCACATGCCCAACGCTGCCTGCCTCGACGTCTACAACGCGCTTTGGGCGGCAGGTGAGGCGTATGGCATCACCGACTACGGCAGCTTTGCCATGAACGTGATGCGAATGGAGAAGGGCTTCAAAGGCGCGGGCGAGTTGACCAACGAGGTCACTCTGGCCGAGGCCGACGTGCTGCGTTTTGCGCGCACCGACAAGGATTATCTGGGCAAGGACAAGACGCTCAACACCGATCTGCCCTGGATCTGTGCCTATCTTTCAATTGAACCGGATGGAGAGATTGATGGGCATGGCGGAGAGGCGGTGCTGCTGGACGGGCGCGTCGTCGGGTCCACGGCGTCGGTCGCGTATGGCCACACCGTCGGTAAGATTCTGGCCTTTGCATACCTCAAGCCCGAAGCGGCCAAGGCCGGGACACAGCTGGAGGTCGTGATCCATGGCCAACCCCGTACCGCCCGTGTTCTGGACAAACCTGCCTACGACCCCGACAGTTTGCTGCCCCGCAGTGACGCCATACTGGAGACCGCTTGATGAGCCTGCCCGATACGATGAGAGCCATGGTCACAATGGGCCATGGTGGTCTGGAACAGATGGTGATGCAGGAAGACTGGCCGCGTCCAGAACCCGCAGCTGGTGAAGTTCTGATCAGGGTCGCAGCCTGCGGCCTGAACAATACCGACGTCAATACGCGGTCCGGCTGGTATTCCAAGACCGTAACGGATGCGACCACCGGTGGCGCATTCGAGGAAGTCGGTGAAGAAGACCCGACATGGGGCGGCAACCCGATCACCTTCCCGCGCATTCAGGGCGCAGATGTCTGCGGCCGTATCGTGGCCGTTGGCGAGGGCGTGGACAGCGCTCGTATAGGCGAGCGTGTCATCACGGATGGCTGGCTGCGAGATCCGGCTGATCCCGGCAACATGAACAAGACAGGGTACTTCGGTTCGGAACGCGATGGCGGGTTCGCCGAATATACCACGACTCTGGCGGTCAATGCGGTGCCGATCACTTCGGATCTGTCGGATGCCGAACTGGCCACATTCTCCTGTTCCTATTCTACCGCCGAAGGAATGCTGTCCCGTGCCAACGTGACGGAAAAAGACACCGTTCTTGTACCCGGTGCCTCTGGCGGGGTGGGTGGTGCTTTGGTTCAATTGGCCAAACGCCGTGGCGCGCGTGTGATTGCGATGGCATCCGAATCCAAACACGCCGACGTGGCCGATCTTGGCCCAGATGTGATATTGCCCCGCACACCTGAAGATCTGCGGTCGGCGCTGGGCGACGAGAAGATCACCGTGGTCGCCGATGTGGTAGGTGGCCCTTACTGGCCGAACCTGATCGACGTACTGGAGCGCGGCGGGCGCTACACCTGTTCGGGGGCCATTGCAGGTCCGATGGTCGAACTTGACCTGCGGACGTTCTATCTGCGCGATCTGACCTTCACCGGTTCGACCGTGATCGGACCCGAGGTCATGAAGAACCTCGTGACATATATTGAAGCCGGTGAAATCAAGCCGGCTCTGGCCGCAACCTATCCTTTGGAGGAGTTGCGGGACGCGCAAGCGGCGTTCATCGCCAAACAGCATACCGGCAACATCGTGGTGGTACCATGACGTTGGATGATGTTCTCGAGGCGGCCCGCCAATTGCATCAGGCGCATCCTGACCTTGCCGCGTTTGCATCATGGCCGGACGATCTGACACCGACGGGTTTGCAGCCTGCTCACATTCCGGCGACCGATCTGGTGGGCGATTTTGGCCTTGATGGCGTGGCGCCAACCCGTGATCTGGTCGCGGCGATCAAGGCCAGCGCGCATCTGGCGCAATGGAAACACACATACACCGAAGAGGAAGTCGGTGCGGATTTCCTGAATCGGTACGGGTATTACGAACTGTTCGGACCGACCGGGCATTTCCACTCGACCCAATTGCGCGGCTACGTTGGATATTGGGGCGCTGGTCTGGACTATGACTGGCACAGCCATCAGGCGGAAGAACTGTATCTGACCCTTGCGGGCGGAGCAGTTTTTCGCAGCTACGAGGATGAAACCTTCGTCGGCCCGCACCAGACACGACAGCACAAAAGCTGGCAAAGCCACGCCATGACAACGACGGACCAACCGATCCTGACCTTTGTCCTGTGGCGAGGCGAAGGGATGGGCGACCTGCCCAGAATGGACGCCGCATGAAAATCACCCGCATCCGAATTTACCAGACCGGGCTTCCCTATGTCGGCGGCACCTATGCCTGGGGTGCGGGAAACGCGATTGAAACGGCCATCGCATCGGTTGTCGCCCATTTTGCGGCGTCGACCCCGCCTGAATACCTGCAGAACACCACGGACATGATGAACTACAACACGCGATCTACGGGCGTCGGAGGTCCTGTCGATAAAGACGGAAAGCTTTATACAACCAATACGCCGGGATTGGGTGTAACCCCCGATTTTGAAAGCCTCGGCGCACCCGTGGCGGAGTATGCTCTATGAAGATTGAAACCATTACCGTTTTTCAGGTCGATTTGCCGCTCGAGCATCCCTATTGGCTTTCCGGGGGGCGCCTGAAGTTTGAAACGCTTGATGCGACGCTGGTCAGGCTCGAAACCGATACCGGTCTGGTTGGCTGGGGCGAGGGCACGCCCTGGGGGCACACCTATGTACCTGCGCACGGGCCGGGCATCCGGGCCGGGATCGAAACGATGGCCCCCTTCATCCTGAGCCTTGATCCGCGGCGCGTGCTGGACGTGGAACGGGCCATGGATCTAGCCTTGCCCGGACATCTCTATGCTAAAAGCCCCATAGACATGGCCTGCTGGGATATTACCGGTCAGGCGGCGGGCTTGCCGATTGCCGATCTGATGGGCGGCGGATCGCGTACACCGCGCCCGATTGCGTCCTCGGTCGGGGCAAAAACCGTCGAGGAAACACGCGAGGTTATGGAGCGGTATCGCAAGCGCGGCTATGTCGCGCATTCGGTGAAGATCGGCGGTGATGTCGAGCGGGACATTGCCCGTGTGCGGGATGTGGAAAGCATCCGGCAGCCCGGAGAGATTGTTCTGTATGATGTCAACCGTGGCTGGACGCGCCAGCAGGCCTTGCGGGTGATGAGCACCTGCGAGGACCTGAACGTGATGTTCGAGCAACCCTGCGAAACACTGGATGATATCGCGGCGATCTCAAGGCTTCATGCATCCCCAGTATCTGTGGACGAGTCCCTTGTGACCTTGCAGGATGCCGTCCGGATTGCCCACGATGGTCTGGCCCAGATATTCGGGATCAAGCTGAATCGCGTGGGTGGCCTGACCAAGGCCGCGCGGATGCGCGATATCGCGCTGGCCCATGGGATAGACATGTTCGTGATGGCTACCGGTGGAACGGTTCTGGCCGATACCGAAGCGCTGCATCTGGCCGCCACGATCCCGGATGACCATTGCCACGCGGTTTGGGCCTGTCAGGACATGATCACGGTTGATGTTGCAGGTGGTCGAGGGCCCCGTAACGTCGATGGCCATCTGCATCTGCCCGAAGCGCCGGGGCTGGGCGTGCATCCGGACGAAGCTGCATTGGGTGATCCAGTAGGAGAATATGCTTGAGAATTGACAAGATAACACTCTGGTCCGTCGATCTGACCAGCCATGAAACCTATCACATGGCTGGCGGCAAGACCTGCGCGACCGTGACGTCTCATATCCTGCGCCTTGAGACGGATACAGGTCTGACAGGTTGGGGCGAGGTCTGCCCGATCCCGCATTATCTGCCCGCCTATGCGGATGGCGTGCCGGGGGCCATCGCTGAAATGGGTCCCGAGATTCTCGGGGTTTCGCCAATTGGGGTCGATGCGCCGATGCGAAAGCTGGACGGGTTTCTGCAAGGCCACAGCTATGCGAAATCGATCGTCGACATCGCACTGTGGGATCTGTTCGGCCGCGCGGCGGAGGTGCCGGTTTACGCGTTGCTGGGCGGGCGGACACGGGCGGATATGGCGCTTTACCATTCGATCACATGTATCGCGCCGGACGAAATGGCGCGCATCGCCAAGGCAGCCTTCCAGACGGGCATTCGGCAATTCCAGGTCAAGCTGGGCGTCGAGGGCGATTGGCAGGCGGATGCCGAGCGGCTGATCAAAGTGCGCGAAGCCGTGGGAACCGGGCCGCTTGTGTATGGGGACTGGAACTGCGGCGCATCGCGCCTTCAGGCAACGCGAACCGGGCGCGCGGTGGCGCATCTGGATGTGATGCTGGAACAGCCCTGTAAAACACTGGAAGATTGCGCCGCTGTTCGTCAGTCGACGGGTCTGCCCATGAAGATCGACGAAAATGCTTTTGATCTTGCATCGCTGATGCGGGCGCATGAGTTGGGATGCATGGACGCGGTGGCGCTGAAACTGTCGAAATTCGGCGGTCTTTCGGCAATGCGTCGTGCACGCGATCTGACCGCGCAGCTGGGCGCCGAGATTTGTGCGGAATGCACCTGGGGATCGGATATCGTCACGGCGGCCTCGCTGCATTTTGCGGCTTCAACCCCGCATGGATCGCTGATGAACACTTGCGACTTGTCCTCTTACGTTGCCCCGCGCCTGTGCCCTGACGCACCAAACCGTGAAAACGGCCGGATTGCACCGCCCGAAGGCCCGGGTTTAGGTGTGACACCTGACCTCGAAATCCTTGGCGCCCCGATTTTGGAGATTGATTGAGATGCTGAAGATCCAGACACAGTCCGAGTGGATTGCACGCGCAAAAGACGTTCTGCCAGCTGGCGGTTTCGGCAACTTCGATCCGGGCATCATCATTGCCCGAGGCGAGGGCAGCCATGTCTGGGACGAGGACGGGAACGAATATATCGACTATCTGATCGGGTCCGGCCCGATGCTACTGGGCCATGGCCACCCCGAGGTGATGGAAGCGGTGCTGGAGCAACTGCCCAAAGGCATGACCTTCTTCGCCAACAACAGCAAGGGCATCGAACTGGCCGAGGCCATCATCGAAGCCGTCCCCTGTTGCGAGCAGGTGCGTTTTGTTGCCTCTGGGGGCGAAGCAGACATGTACGCCATGCGGCTGGCGCGCGCCTATACCGGGCGCGACAAGATCCTCAAGTTCGAAGGGGGGTATCACGGCATGAGCGCCGAGGCGCAGATGAGCCTGGCCCCCAGCCGCCGGGTCAATTTCCCGCAGGCCGTTCCCGACAGTGCCGGTATCCCCCAAAGCGTGGCCGAGCAGATGCTGATCGCGCCATTCAATGATCTTGACGCGGTGGCGGCGCTGCTGGACGAACATGATGATGTCGCTGCGATCATGGTCGAACCCTTGCAGCGGATCATCCCGCCCGAGCCGGGGTTTTTGCAGGGCTTGCGGACCTTGTGCGACAAATCTGGTGTGCTGCTGATATTTGATGAGATCGTCACCGGGTTCCGTCTGGCTTATGGCGGCGCACAAGAGCGATATGGCGTGACCCCGGATATCTGTACGCTTGGCAAGATCACCGGTGGTGGTTTCCCTCTGGCGGCATTGGGTGCCAGCACCGAGATCATGAAGCATTTCGACAAATCGAAAGTCGGAGAACAGGGCTGGCTGATGCAGTTGGGCACTTTGTCCGGCAATCCCGTCGCCTCAGCGGCGGGGCTGAAGACGATGGAGGTTTTGCGGCGCGACGGCACCTATGAACACCTGCGAGCGATTGGGAAGCAGCTGCAACAGATGCAATCGGACGCTTTGAATGAGGCCGGCATCGTCCATCGCATCTGCGGTGACGAGACTTTGTTCGACGTTTATTTCACCAAGGCCGAATGTCGGGACTATCGCAGCGCAAACCATGATGATCCGCAGCGCAATGCCACGTACAATGCAACCTTGCGGGCGCATGGAGTCTTCAAGGCTCCGGGCAAACTGTACCCGTCTCTGGCGGTTACCGAAGCGGATCTGGAACAGACCAGAGAGGCCGTACGTCACGCCGTTGAAGCGATTTCCTGAAGGCGGGTCTGGCATAACGTAAACGGGTCGCCGTTGAACTCAACAGCGACCCGCTACCTTTGGAAGCCGGGGGTCAGCCTCGCCCCCTCGAATACTGATTAAAACACCGGCAATCTAAAAACTTTTCGATACTTTCGAGACTGACCCGACTTCCTCTTCGGTATGTCACATTAATGCCTGATCGCGCCGCCTTCTACAGTGATCAAGTTCACACTAGGAAAACTTATTGTGAATTTTTCCAATCGAATAGATCAGGTCCCGCCTGTTCAAGCAGTTCAGCCGCCATCGCGCGGGCCATCTCGGGCCCATCCTCGAAGGGGCCGGTCATATCCCTGCTGGCGGTTTCCGTTCCGTCCGGGTGCAGCACTTCGCCTCGCAGCCTGAGTTTGTCGCCGTCCAGTTCGGCAAGACCGGCGATCGGGGTTTCGCAGGACCCGTCCAGCGCGGCCAGCAATGTGCGTTCTGCCGCCAGGCGCCATCCCGTTTCGGTGTGATGAATCGCGTCCAGCATTTCGGCTGCGCGCATGTCGTCGCAGCGCCGTTCGATGCCGATGGTGCCCTGCGCGATCGCTGGCAGCATGTCGTCAGGGGAAATGGCGCTGGCCGGAACCTCTTCCATTCCCAAACGGCGAATGCCTGCCATTGCCAGAAACGTGCAATCGGCAACCCCGTCTTCAAGCTTTTTCAGCCGTGTCTGCACGTTTCCGCGAAACTCGACCACTTTCAGATCCGGCCTCCGATTCAGCAGCTGCGCCCGCCGCCGCAAAGACGAGGTGCCCACAACGGCGCCTTCGGGCAGATCGTGGATCGAGCCCAATCGCGGAGATATGAAGGCGTCGCGCACATCCTCGCGCGGCAGGAACGTATCCAGGACCAGCCCTTCGGGTTGTTCAACGGGCATGTCCTTTGTTGAATGCACGGCGATGTCGATCTCGGCGCGCAGCATCGCCTCTTCGATTTCCTTGGTGAACAGGCCCTTGTTGCCGATTTCCTTCAGCGGTCGATCCGCGTCGATCATGGCGCGATTGTCACCGGTCGTCTTGATCACTACGATTTCGAACGCATCCTGTGGCAGATCAAAGGCATCGCTCAGGCGTTGGCGCGTTTCATAGGCCTGAGCCAGAGCCAGCGGCGAGCCACGAGTGCCGATTCTGAGGGGCGATGCGGGGGTGGGCAGGGTCAAAGTCATGTGCACAGCTTTAGTCGCGTCACATTGCCCTGACAATGGGGGCTGAGCTTGACAAATTGCCGCCGAAGGACGACCCGTTGCCTAAACCTGAATGCTGGGGACAAACATGGCCGAGACAAAGAAGCTGCTGCGGGCGCTGGCGGGCGAAGTACAGGATGTGCCGCCGATCTGGATGATGCGTCAGGCGGGTCGGTATTTGCCGGAATACCGGGCCACACGTGCTCAGGCCGGGGATTTCCTGTCACTGTGCTACAATCCTGAATTGGCAGCAGAAGTTACCTTGCAGCCAATTCGGCGATATGGGTTCGATGCGGCGATCCTGTTTGCCGACATCCTTCTTGTGCCACAGGCGCTGGGGGCTGACCTTTGGTTCGTGACAGGTGAAGGGCCGCGTTTGTCCACCATCACGCAGCAGGCCGAGTTTGATGCGTTGAAGCCTGTTGATGCGATTCACGAGACACTGTCACCGGTTTACGAGACGGTGCGCATTCTTTCGCGGGAATTGCCGTCGGAAACCACCTTGATCGGATTTGCAGGTGCGCCGTGGACTGTGGCCACCTACATGATTGCAGGGCGCGGCACGCCGGATCAGGGTTCCGCGCATGCGTTGCGCGAAGGTGATACCGCTTTGTTCGAGGCGCTGTTGGACCGCATCACCGCGGCAACGATTGAATATCTGTCCGCTCAGATCGACGCCGGAGCCGAGGTGGTCAAGATATTTGACAGTTGGGCGGGGTCTTTGACGGGCGAAGCTTTCCGCAAATACGCGGTGGAGCCGTGCCGGGTGATTACGCAGGCCATCAAGGAACGTCATCCTGGCATCCCCGTGATTGGATTTCCGCGGGAAGCAGGCGACGGGTATGTCAGGTTTGCAAGGTCGACCGGCGTGGATTGCGTGGCGCTGGACAATTCCGTGTCGCCCGAATGGGCGGCTAAGAACGTGCAGATTGATGGCTGTGTGCAAGGCAATCTGGCATCGTCGCACATGGTTACTGGCGGTCAGGCGCTGGTGGATGAGACTCGGCGCATCGTGCGCGCCTTTTCCAAGGGGCCGCATATTTTCAACCTCGGCCATGGGATCACTCCGGATGCCGACCCGGACAATGTTCAGCTGATGATCGACACGGTGCGCGGCGGGTAGAACGCATGGGAGGGGGCCAGCCCCCTCTTGGCCGCTGGCCAATTCACCCCCGGGATATTTCTGGCCAGATGAAGAGTGTGTCAGGTGCTTTCTGGGGCTTGGAGTTCATTCAGGATCTCGGTTGTGTGCTGGCCGCGGGCAGGGCTGGGCTTTGGTTGCCACTGGTGTGTGGAGAAGCGTGGGGCGGCGGCGGCCTGTAGGGTGCCGTCTGTCTGGCGCCAGGATTGACGGGCTGCATTCATCGGATGGGCTGTGGCCTCGTCGGGGCTGAGTACCGGGGCGACGCAGGCATCTGATCCGTCGAACAGTTTGGCCCAGTGGTCGCGCGGCCTGGATGAGAAGATCTCGGCCAGGCGCCGGGTCAGGTCGGGCCAGAGCTTGCGGGTGTACTGTTGTTGGAACGCCGGGTCCCGGGACAGGCCCAGGATTTCAAGAAATCGGGCGTAGAATTTTGGTTCGAGGCATTGGACCGAAACAAATCCGCCGTCCGCGCAGGTGTAGGTTCGGCTCCAATGCGGGCCGTCCAACAGGCTTTGGCCGCGGGTTTCAGACAGGTTTCCGGTTTGGCGCATGGTCATCAGAAGGTTCATCATATGGGCCGAGCCGTCGTAGATGGCGGCGTCGACCACGGTGCCTTTCCCGGTTCTTTGCGCGTTGATCAAACCTGCCAGGATGCCCGCGACAAGGTACATGGCGCCTCCGCCGATATCGCCGACCAAGGTTGCAGGGGTTTGAGGCGGCTGATCCGGGAGAGAGGCGTACCAGAGCGCACCGGACAAGGCGATGTAATTCAGGTCATGTCCTGCCGTGTCGGCCAGCGGACCATCCTGCCCCCAGCCGGTCATGCGGCCATATATCAGTTTTGGGTTGCGGGTCAGGCAAAGATCCGGGCCAAGACCCAGCTTCTCCATCACGCCGGGGCGAAAGCCTTCGATCAGCGCATCTGCCGTGTCAATCAGGCGACGGGCGGTCGCCAGATCTTCGGGATCCTTCAGATCAAGCGCAATCGATCGTTTGCCGCGGTCCAGAAGCGAGCGGTCGGGCATGCCCGGTGTTACTGCCTGGCCTTTGCGGTGGATCGTGATGACGTCGGCGCCCAGATCAGCTAGCTGCATGGCGGCAAACGGGCCGGGGCCCAGCCCTTCGATTTCGACTATGCGTATTCCATTCAGCATCGGCGCCCTCCGTTGTGGCAGAGTTTGCGGGTGGGTTGACGGATTGCAAGTTGGAATTGAGCATGGTTCTGACAACCATTACAGAATGCGCGGCACGTTGTGCGAAATTGACCTGTTACAGGCTGGTTCGGCGCGATAGGGTCTCGGTCGGAACGGGGAACGGATATGACGACCATTTTGTCCATCAAAGAACTTCGCAAGTCTTACGCGGATGGGTTCGAGGCGCTGAAAGGTGTGTCTCTGGATATTGAAGAGGGTGAGATACTTGCGCTTCTGGGGCCAAATGGGGCCGGAAAGACGACCCTGATTTCGACGATTTGTGGAATAACGACTCCGACCTCGGGGGTGGTCACGGTTGGCGGACATGACACCCAGTCCGATTATCGCGCAGCGCGCAGGATGATAGGGCTTGTACCGCAAGAGATCGCGTTGGAACCGTTTGAAAAGGTCTGGAACACGGTTCGACTGTCACGCGGGCTGTTCGGACTTGGCAAGGACAACGCGCGGATCGAAGAGATTCTGCGCAAGCTGTCCCTGTGGGACAAGCGCAACAACGCGATCAAGGAATTGTCCGGCGGCATGAAGCGGAGGGTGCTGATCGCCAAGGCCCTGGCCCATGAACCCCGTGTGCTTTTTCTGGACGAGCCGACTGCCGGAGTGGATGTCGAGTTGCGCAAGGACATGTGGGAGCTTGTGGCGGAACTGAAACGGGACGGTGTCACCATCATTCTGACCACCCATTACATTGAAGAAGCAGAAGCGATTGCGGATCGTGTCGGCGTCATCGACAAGGGTGAGCTTTTGCTGGTGCAGGACAAAGACACACTCATGTCGCAGATGGGAAAAAAGCAGATCGAAGTCATGCTGACCGAGCCCATAGATCGGATTCCCGATAATCTGGTCAGCCACAATCTGGCCCTCAACGGCGCGGGTGATTGTCTGATCTATACCTACGATACCCATGCGGATCGTACCGGCATAACGACCTTGCTGAATGACGTGTCCGAGGCCGGGTTGGTGTTGCGCGACGTGCAGACCAGACAATCAAGCCTGGAAGAGATTTTTGTCAATCTGGTATCGGGAGAGGCCGCATGAACTGGACCGCGATCGCTGCCATCTACCGGTTCGAGATGGCCCGTTTCTTTCGCACTCTGGCACAGAGCTTTCTGTCGCCGGTTCTGTCCACGTCGCTTTACTTCGTGGTGTTTGGCACCGCCATCGGCAGCCGTATCCAAGAGGTCGAGGGCGTTTCATACGGTGCGTTCATCGTGCCGGGGCTGATCATGTTGTCGGTGGTGATGCTGTCGATTTCGAACGCGTCGTTCGGAATTTACTTCCCCAAGTTTCTGGGCACCATCTACGAGCTGTTATCCGCTCCGGTCAATTTCATCGAGATCGTGATCGGATATGTCGGTGCCGCCGCAACCAAGGCGTTGTTCGTGGGGTTGGTGATATTGTTCACCGCGACGTTTTTCGTCGATATTCGGATCGAGCATCCATTCGCCATGGCCGCGTTTCTGATCCTGTCCTGTCTCAGCTTTTCGTTGCTCGGATTCATCATCGGCATCTGGGCCAGTAACTTCGAGCAGATGTCGCTGGTGCCGCAGTTGGTGGTGACGCCACTGATCTTTCTGGGGGGCACGTTTTATTCAATCTCGATGCTGCCGCCATTGTGGCAGACCATCACGCTGTTCAATCCCGTGGTCTATCTGATTTCGGGTTTCCGCTGGTCCTTTTACGGGCTGGCAGATGTGCCGATTGTTTTCAGTCTTCTTGCCATTGTCGCTTTTACAGGGCTGTGCCTGGCCGTCATAGGCTGGATATTCAAAACCGGCTGGCGCATTCGCAGTTGACCCTCGCCAAGGCGTTGCATTTTTGCCCATCGGGTGTGTGAATTTGGTTCACGTCGCGTTTTACGCCGGCAGAGTCCCTTGTTTACGGGTTGGGGGCACTCTACATCGGCACCCATGAAGCTCAGCCTGCCGTTTGTAAAAAAGCACCCTTGCGTGGCCGTTGTCCGTTTGTCCGGTTCCATTGGAATGGCCGGTCGCGGGTCCTTGAACGATACCACCCTGGCCCCGGTTCTCGACAAGGCGTTTCGAAAGGGGAAACCTGCGGCTGTCGCGCTCGAGATCAACTCTCCGGGCGGGTCGCCTGTACAAAGCTCTTTGATTGGCGCCCGAATTCGGCGTTTGTCGCAAGAGCTGGACGTGCCCGTGATCGGGTTTGTCGAAGATGTTGCGGCATCCGGAGGGTATTGGCTGGCGGCCGCTGCGGATGAGATCTGGGCCGACGACAGTTCGGTTCTTGGCTCAATCGGAGTCATTTCGGCAGGTTTTGGCGCGCATGTCTTCCTGGCACGGCAGGGGTTCGAGCGGCGCGTTCATACAGCGGGCAAATCGAAATCGATGCTGGATCCCTTTTCGCCGGAAAAGAAAGAGGATGTGGCACGCTTGCAAGGGCTGCTGGGCGACATCCACGAAAACTTCATCGCGCATGTCAAAGCCCGCCGGGGTGACAAGCTGGATCACAGTGCCGACCTGTTCACGGGTGAAGTCTGGCTGGCGCGTCGGGCGCATGAACTGGGTTTGATCGACGGTATCGCCCATCTGAAACCCAAGATGCAGGAACGGTTTGGCGACAAGGTCAAGTTCCGCCGTTATGGCGTGCGCAAACCGATCTGGTCTCGGTTCGGGGCCAGTCTGGCACAGGATGCCATTGCCGGATTAGAGGAGCGTGCGGCCTACGCGCGTTTTGGTTTGTGACGTGATCATCAAGGCTGTCACACTTTTTCTGATCTGCATGGGTGTCCTGGCGATGTTCGGTAAACTGCGCTTTCCGGGGCAGAAGAAACTGAGTTCGGCCAAGTGTCCGCGCTGCGGACGGTTTCGCATAGGCAAAGGCCCTTGTGCCTGCGAAAAAGGAGGTCGGACTTGATCACCACTTGGCTGCTGTCTGGTCTTGGGCTGTTGATCCTACTGCTTGCAGGCGATGCGCTTGTGCGCGGTGCTGTGAACCTGAGCTTGCGTCTGGGTGTTCCGGCGTTGATTGTCAGCCTGACGATAGTGGCCTTCGGAACGTCTGCACCCGAGTTGCTGATCGCCATCAGCGCATTGAAAGAGAACGCTCCCGGTATTGCGCTGGGCAACGTTGTCGGATCGAACACGGCCAACATCCTGTTGGTTCTTGGACTGCCCGCATTGCTGGCTACGATTCACACCAGTGAATGTGACAGCCGCAGGAATTACGTCTTCATGCTGCTGGCGACGGTTCTGTTCATCGGGCTGGCTTTTAGCGGAACATTCACATTCTTCAGCGGTCTGATCCTGCTGGCGGCGTTGAGTCTTGTCCTGATGACTGCCTTTCGTGAGGCGAAAGCACATCGCAAGGCCTGTGGTGAGGCTTGCGCGGATGATGACGAGCTTGAAGGCTTGGAGGAAGCCGACCCTGACATGCCCTACTGGAAGGTATCGATTTACCTGATCCTGGGGTTGGTGGGGCTTCCGATGGGTGCGCACTTGCTTGTCGACAACGCGACCGTCATCGCAAGAACCTATGGGGTCAGTGAAACGGTCATCGGCCTGACCCTGATCGCGGTTGGAACCTCTTTGCCCGAACTGGCGACGACGCTTATGGCCGCATTGCGCAGACAGGCCGATGTCGCGCTGGGCAACGTGATCGGTTCGAACATGTTCAACCTTCTGGCCATCATCGGGATCGCAACCTGGTTCGGGCGCATTCCGGTCGATCCGGAATTCCTTCGGTTCGATCTGTGGGTCATGCTGGGCGCATCGCTGCTGCTGGTTCCGTTTGTATTCCTAAAACGCGACATCTCGCGCGTCTGGGGGATGGTGTTGACTTTCCTTTATGTGCTTTACGTCATCGTATTGCTGGTGTGATCTGACCAAACGAGGTGAAGAATGACCCGAGCCCTAGTCACCGGTGCCGGTATTCGTCTGGGCCGGGCCATGGCACTGTATCTGGCAGATCGAGGTTTCGATGTGGCCGTGCATTACGCCTCATCCGAAGGTCCGGCGCAGGAGACGGCGGCAGAGGTACAGGCCCTGGGCCGAAAATCCGTGACCCTGAAGGCCGATCTGCTGGATGAAGCTCAGGTTCAGGCGCTGCTGCCCAAAGCGGCCGAGGCGCTGGGCGGGCCGATCACGTGTCTGGTGAACAACGCTTCGATCTTCGAATATGACAACATCCGCACGGCAACCCGGCAAAGCTGGGATCGACATCTCGACAGCAACCTGCGCGCGCCCTTTGTGCTGACGCAGGCCATGGCCGGTCAGGGGCTGAGCGCCGGAACAGATGAAAATGGCGAACCGCTTGCAACCGGCCTCATCGTCAACATGGTGGACATGCGTGTGCGTAAACTGACGCCCGAGTTCATGTCATACACCATCGCAAAAATGGGTTTGTGGACGCTGACCCGAACGGCGGCGCAGGCGTTGTCTCCGACGATCCGTGTCAATGCGATCGGGCCGGGCCCAACGATGCAGGGCCACCGCCAAAGCGAAGAACATTTCCAGGCACAGCGTTCAAATACCGTTTTGGAGCGGGGATCCAACCCGTCTGACATAACCGCTGCGCTTGGGTACTTTCTGGATGCACACGCGGTCACCGGACAGCTTTTATGTGTGGACGGCGGTCAGCATCTGGGTTGGAAAACTCCGGATGTTCTGGGTGTAGAATAAGTAATTCTGCTGCAAGTTTTGCACCGCTCTCAATCGTGTTACATGTGCGTTACAAAAATGTCTTTTTTTTCATACACTTGCTAAGTATGCAAAAAAATAATGTTTAAAAACAAACAGTTGATAAGTTGCCTATTTTTTGTGCAAGTAAAGGAAAAGGCAAGGAAACAAGGGGATTTCTGATCTTCCGGAATTTTATCTTCACACTTATCCACAGAAACCGTGGATTTGTTTTCTCTTGATCTGACAAGCGTGAGATTGCAGCCATTGCCAGAGAATCATATCTCAGGATCATGACCACCGACAGCGAATCATCCCCCACCGGCTATGCCTGCATTCAGCGCTATGTAAAAACGCTGGACAGTTCTCCGGGCGTTTACCGCATGCTCGATACAGACAGCCGGGTTCTGTATGTCGGCAAAGCCCGAAATCTCAGGGCACGGGTGTCGAATTACACACGGCCGGGTCATTCGGGGCGGATCGAAAAGATGATCGCCGCGACGGCCTCGATGATGTTCCTGACCACGCGAACCGAGACCGAGGCCCTGCTGCTTGAGCAGAACCTGATCAAGCAGCTCAAGCCGAAATACAATGTATTGTTGCGGGATGACAAAAGCTTTCCGAACATACTGGTCGCCAAGGATCATGACTTTCCGCAGATCAAGAAACACCGAGGGGCGAAGAAGGAAAAAGGTGCTTATTTCGGCCCTTTCGCCAGTGCCGGTGCGGTGAACCGGACGTTGAACCAGTTGCAAAAAGCGTTCCTGCTGCGCAACTGCTCGGATTCGATGTTCGACAGCCGAACGCGGCCATGCCTTCTGTATCAGATCAAACGGTGTTCCGGGCCGTGTGTCGGCCTGATCTCAGAGCAGGATTACCGTGAAAGCGTGAAGGACGCCGAACGCTTCCTGTCGGGCCGCTCGACCAAGGTGCAAGAGGAACTGGCCGAGCAGATGATGGCCGCATCCGAGGCGATGGAGTTCGAACGCGCCGCAGGTCTGCGTGACCGCATCCGGGCTCTGACGCAGGTGCAGACCTCTCAGGGCATCAACCCGCGCGGTGTGGCCGAGGCGGACGTGATCGGCCTGTATATGGACAGCGGTCAGGCCTGCGTGCAGGTGTTTTTCATCCGTGCGAACCAGAACTGGGGCAACAAGGATTTCTATCCCCGCGTCGGCCCGGATGTTTCACCTGCCGAGGTGATGGAGGCCTTTCTGGGCCAGTTCTATGACAACAAGGAGCCGCCGCGTCAGCTGATCCTGTCGGACGGAATCGAAAATGTGGATCTGATGCAGGACGCGCTGACTGAGAAAGCCGGGCGCAAGGTCGAAATCCTTGTGCCGCAGCGTGGCGAAAAACAGGAACTTGTTGCCGGTGCCTTGCGCAACGCGCGCGAGGCTTTGGCCCGCCGCATGTCGGAAAGTGCCACGCAGGCCAAGTTGCTGCGCGGGCTGGCCGAGGCGTTCGATCTGGATGGTCCGCCTGGACGGATTGAGGTCTATGACAACTCTCATATTCAGGGCACCAATGCTGTCGGCGGCATGATCGTGGCCGGCCCCGAGGGGTTCATGAAGAACGCTTACCGCAAGTTCAACATTCGCGGTGATGACCTGACACCGGGTGACGACTTCGGCATGATGAAAGAGGTGCTGAACCGCCGCTTCACCAGACTGCAAAAGGAAGACCCGGACCGCGACAAAGGGCTGTGGCCCGATCTGTTGCTGATCGATGGCGGTGCCGGGCAGGTAAGCGCGGTGCATCAGATCATGGTCGAACATGGGGTCGAAGACATTCCCATGGTCGGCGTCGCCAAGGGGGTCGACCGCGACCACGGCAAGGAAGAGTTTCACCGGATCGGCCAGCGCCCCTTTGCGCTGAAACGCAACGACCCTGTGTTGTATTTCATTCAACGCCTCAGGGACGAAGCGCACCGGTTCGCCATCGGCACCCATCGTGCGAAACGCGCCAAGGCCGTGGGTGCAACGCCGTTGGATGAAATCCCAGGGGTAGGGGCTGCGCGCAAGCGTGCTCTGTTGACCCATTTCGGCAGCGCCAAAGCCGTCAGCCGGGCCAATCTGGCCGATCTGAAAGCGGTCGAAGGAATCTCGGCCGGGTTGGCGCAAAAGGTTTACGATTTCTTCCACGACAAGGGCTAGGCCTGCCGGCCTCGCCACAGGATATAAAGACCCGACGCGACGATCAGCGCGCTGCCGATCCACATGTTGGGATCCAGCCTCTCTCCAAACATGGCTACGCCAAGCCCGATGCCGAACAACAGCCGGGTGTATCTGAACGGGGTCACGGCGGACACTTCGCCGGTGCGCATCGCCTTCATCAGCGACGCATAGGCCATTACGCCCATCAGCACCGCACCGATCAGATGCACGCTGGTGTGAAGGCCAACCGGTGCAATCGGCGCGCCCTCCCAGAACCGATAGGCCACGCCGGCCACGATGATGCTGAGGAAGCCGTAGAACCCCAGGACTTCGGTTCCAAGCGTGGCAGGTGCTGCGCGGCTGGCCAGATCACGTCCGGCAAATCCCAGCATTCCCAGCACCGCCAGTATCGACAGCAGCGAAAAGCTGTCTCCGGTGGGTTGCAGGATGACGACAACGCCGATCATGCCGACAAAGATAGCGCTCCAACGCCGCCAACCGACTGTCTCGCCGAAGAACAACGCGGCGCCTGCTACAACGACCAGAGGCGTGGCTTGCAGAATCACCGTGGCCGAGGACAACGGCGTCAGTGCGATGGCCAGAACATAGAACAACCGACCAAAGACCTCGAACAGCACCCGAATTTTCATCGGGCGGGACAGAACGTCAGGTTGCAGCAGCCGCTGCCCGCGGGCCCGAGCCACCGCAGCGAAAATCACCGACCCGCCCGCGCCGAAAAGAACCAGGACCTGCCAGATCGGCAGCGCGGCTGAGGCTGCCTTCAGCAACGCATCCTCCAGCGCAAACCCGGCCATCGCCGCGACCATCCAGAGGCTGCCGATCATGTTCGACCGTGTGTCGGTTTGAATATGCGCTGTCATCTGGTACTTTCCGGCTGGGCTTGCGCGGCAATCTGACCGCAAAGCAGGGAAAGGCCAAGAGGTACTGTTCTGAGACGTCGGGCCTGCGGCGCTTTGACCAAGCGTTTGTGAGTGATGCAGTTTTTTGTCTGATTGGCTTTTCTGTCCCGGACCGGCGATATAGGGTCCAAGCCATGAAGTGGAATTTACCTAATCTCCTGACCGTCCTGCGCCTGCTGGCCGCGCCCGGGCTGGCAGTCATGTTTCTGTATTTTACCCGTCCCTATGCGGACTGGTTTGCACTGATCCTATTCCTGTCAGCGGCGATTACCGATTGGTTCGATGGGTATCTGGCCCGCGCATGGAAGCAGGAGACCAAGATCGGAGCGATGCTGGATCCGATCGCCGACAAGGCCATGGTGGTGATCGCGCTTATGATCCTTGTGGGCTATTCGACCGAGCACTGGACGCCGTGGCTTGTCCTTCCTGCAACCGTGATCCTGTTTCGCGAAGTCTTTGTCTCGGGCCTGCGGGAATATCTGGGCGATGTGGCCGGGACGCTCAAAGTCACCAAACTGGCCAAATGGAAGACCACGGCCCAGATGGTCGCCATCGCGGTTCTGTTTTCGCAGGGTATCTTCGAGCACTATGCCGTGATGGCAAGTTTTGGCATGGATGCCGAGCTGGTCGAGCAGATCATTGCGGGTCAGGTCGAAGACGTGAACCACCTGCGCCTGAATGTCGATGGCATGTATTGGGCGGGTCAGGTCGGGCTGTGGCTGTTGTGGATTGCGGCTACGCTTACATTGATCACCGGCTATGACTATCTACGTAAGGCCATGCCTCATCTGAAGGAGAGCTAACCGATGGATGTTCTGTATTTCGCCTGGGTGCGCGAACGCATCGGCTTGCCAAAGGAAAAGGTCGAAACGCAAGCGGCGACGGTCAGCGAATTGGTGGCAGAACTGAGCGCTCGGGAAGAGCGCTATGCCGCGGCATTTGCCGATCTGTCCGCGCTGCGCGTTGCGTTGGATCAGGAGCTGTCGGATTTCGATGCGTCGCTGTCAGGTGTTCGGGAAGTTGCGTTTTTCCCACCGATGACGGGCGGTTGACCGATGCGGATCGCGGTTCAGGAAGAGGCATTTGATCTGGGGGCCGAGGCCAATGCCTTTGCCGCCGGGGATGATTCCAACGGCGCCATCGTCACCTTCACCGGCGTTGTGCGTGATCTGGCGAGCGGTGATCTGGATGTGATGGAGATCGAGCACTATCCCGGTATGACCGAACGCGCCCTGACCAAGATCGCCGAAGAGGCGCAGGCGCGTTGGGCATTGGGCGATGTGCTGGTGATTCACCGCCATGGACGTCTGGCCCCGGGCGACAAGATCATGATGGTGGCCACCGCTGCACGGCATCGCAAGGATGCGTTCGAGGCGGCGGAGTACCTGATGGATTACCTGAAATCCCGTGCTCCCTTCTGGAAGAAAGAAATCACCCGGTCGGGTGCGGAATGGGTTGCCGCCAAGGATGAGGATGAAGACGCGCTGACCCGGTGGTGAGGATGCGTCGAGCGGGCGGATCGGCTGTCGCGGCCTTATTTCGGCAGATTATTGAACGGGCAAACATCGTCTTCGAACGGAACTCTCTTGCGGCGGAACATGGCACCCTCAACGCATTCCGGGTCGCTGATCCTGTCCATGCGGAAACGCCGAAAATCATCTCGCTGCGGATCCCAGGCAACCAGGTACCAGAGCGGTGGCAGGATCAGCATAGCTTGCGGTTCAACTTCGCGAAAACTCTGGACACCTTTGGCGTCGCGATAACCAAAGCGCAGGTAAAGCCGGTTCAGAAACGCCTGTTCGAAGGCGGGCAGAGGGGCCGCATCCATGGGTCCGAGGTCTGACAGGTTCTGCTGAGGCGACAATTGTCCAACGTAGAGGCAATCGAGAAAGCGACGCAGATCGCGCACCCGGTCCGCTGGCAGGGATTTTTCGATCTTGGCCAGACCTGCATCCGCCAGATCCGAGAACGGCAATGCACGTGCCGCCGGCATTGACGCCACGCCGAGCAGCAGGGCAAAAACCTCGGTTACCGACAACCGGGCGGTTGTTTGGACGGATTGCGGATCAAGTTGCAGCCCGCCACCCCGGCCACATTCGGAATAGATTACAAATCCCTGATCACGCAGTGCAGCGATGTCGCGCAGGATGGTGCGGCGCGAGACGCCGACCTCTGCGGCCAGCGCATCTACGGTGGAACTGCTGTTGCGTCGTAGGATACGGGCGATGGCGTCTTGTCTGGTCGCGGCTTTCATTAGCCCAACCTAGCATATTCAGTGACAAAATTTGGCACTAATACCGTCTAGACCTGTCCTTGCACTTCAGCAAGGATTTCGAACATGACACTTGAAAAACAAAATCTCGAAACGACCCTGCGTCCTCAGATCGTCAATCCCGGAAACCTCCACGACCCATCCCCGAACGGCTATAGCACCGCCGTTGTAACCCCGGGCGCCGGTCGGTTGGCCTTTGTCTCGGGTCAGGGTGGGCAGGATCAAACCGGAGCGTTGTCGCCTGATTTCGGCGCGCAGGTCGAACAGGCCTATACCAATCTCAAGGCGGTGATCCACGAGCTTGGGGCGCAGTGCGATCAGGTTGTGAAGTTGACGGTTTACGTGGTGGACCACGACTTGTCGAAACTCGGCCTGCTGACTGACGCCGTCAAACGCGTGTTTGGAGATACTCTGCCAGCGCAAACCCAGGTTCCGGTGCCAAAGCTGGCAATCGAACCGATGCTGTTCGAAGTTGAGGCTGTCGTTTGCCTGAACTGATACTGTAGCGTTTAGTCGGCGTTGTTGATGCGACCGCGCATTTCTTCGGCCTCTTGCCGCGCGGCGCGCAGACCGTCCATGGCCGCGGCCAGTTCTGCCTCTGTCTGGGTCAGCTGGTTGGTCAGCTCGGCTTCACGTTGCTGAAGATAGGTTATGGCCTGATCGCGGGTTTCTTCCGCTTCGTGCAGTTCCTGGCTCATGCGATCCAGATCGGCAACGTCGCTTTGGCGGACGCGGGACAGGCGGTGTGCCAGCCAGTTGGCAAACCAGCCCATGCAGAAGGCCGCAAACAGGATGACGGCTGTGGCAATGATGAATTCGGTTCTGTTCAACTTACTGGTCCTCTGCGTCCGTGTCTGGTGCGGTCGATTCGGTCTGATCCGTTTCAGGCGCGTCAGCCTCAGCCCCAGCCTCGGCCTCAGCCTCGAGCGCTTCGAGACCTGTTTCGGAGGCTTCGACCGGCTCGGGACGGATCAGCCGGAACTCGATCCGCCGGTTGGCTTCGCGGCCTTCTTCGGTGTCGTTGTCCGCGATGGGCTGTGTTTCACCATATCCAACGGCAGTGTAGCTGCTGGTGGGAATGCGCCGCCCGCGCAGCTCGTTCAGAATCGATTGCGCCCGTGCCTGGCTGAGCTGCTGGTTCATCTCTTCGCGGCCCTGGCTGTCGGTATGGCCCTGGATCTCCAGCCGGATCGGCCCGCAGTCGCGCAGGATGTCGGCGATCTGGTTCACCGTATCGCGCGAGTCGGATGCGATCGTCGCTGATCCGGGTTCGAACGCAATTTTGCTGACGGTCTGGATTTCGGCGATCTGCGCTTCGCAGACTTCAGGATCGGGCAGCGCGTCTTCGGGCTCTGGCGGAGGCTGATAGGTGATCGTCAGGGTGAATTCCTGCCCTTCGCCCAGCTTGTCCGACAACTGACCTGCGATACGGGCCTTGGCATCCTCTTCATGGCTGAGGCCGGTCAGTTCGACCGAGCCTGGTGTTACGGTCAGGGCCCCGTTGTGAAGCTGGGCCAACGCCTCGAGGCCGGCCAGAACACGCACCGGCCAATCTGCCGGAAGCCCCGGCGCGATGCGGGTCGCGGTATAGACCTGATCCGAGCCGAAGGCCGCGCGGGCATAGCTGTCGACCATGTCCCGCAACGTTTCATCCCCCAGGCGCCCTCGTAGTTGCACAAGCCCTTCGGGGCTGCGGGTCGCCGAGAACTCGACGGGTCCGGTCTGTTCGCTGGTTTCAGGTTCCGGCAGCACGGCATGCAGGGCAAAGACCTGAGGCAACGCTGTTTCAAGTTCACCTACAACCCGGTCGAACAAGGCTGGATCCGTGCCTTGCGCCGCAACCAGGGTGATGTCCGCATCCGACATCGTGACCGAGCCTTTGCCGATTCTGGCCAGTGCCTGAATGCTCTTCTCGGCGGCTTCGGGCCAGCGTGGCGAGGGCTCGCCCAGACCGATGGTGCAGGAATATGTTCCCGACAAGCCGGCATCGCGCGCAGCGGTCACGATCCGGTCGCGTGCTTTTGCATCTTGTGCCGAGCAGGCGTCAAATTGCCCACCGTTTTCGTTGATCAGAAAACGCAGCGTAAAGGGCGTTATGACGGGACGAGGTGCCGAGATCGCCAGCCCGATCCGCAGGCTGGGCGGCGCGGCGCGGGTCAGATCGCGTTCGAGACGTTGTTTTTCCTGTTGGCTGTCCGCAATGGCGGTGATTTTGACCAAATCGGCGTTTGCGGAAATTTTGGCGCGTGGCAGGCTGGCCAGCGCCTCGATGGCATATGATATCGCGGCATCCCAACCATCGGGCTTGGGGTAATCCGCGGTTTCCATCAGGTCTGAAACTGCGATGTTGCGGTCGAGGTTGCCCAGCCTTCTGATCAGGGCATCTCTGTCTTCGCTGGCCGGGATAAGGCCGATGATCGAGATGCCGTGATCGTTGCGCAGAATTTCCGCCGAAAAGCGCGGCGGCGCCAGGGCAGAGGTCGCTTCAACCTCCATTTCATCGATTACGCGGGACGCATCGACCTCGGTTCCGGCTGCGGTCAGTGCGTTGAACCGTGTCGCCTCATCGGGTGCAATCCCGGTCAGGACCACGCGCAAGCCGTCTGACTCGACCTCGGCCCAGTCGTGCCCTTTGAGGTCAAGCGCCCGGCGCACAGCGAATTCCGATGTCTCTTCGATCTTTGTGACGGCATAGCTGGCTGCCAAAAGCGACAGCCCGGCTGATACAAGAAAGATCAGGGAAACAACGATAAAATACGGCAGACGCATATTTGGGTTTGACACTCCTCAGGCGGTTGGGCCGATCTTTACAGGCCACGTTCAGCAGGTGCAATCAGAGCAACAGGGCGACGCAGAGGAAGATCAGCGGAATCAAGCCAGTGTCGCGGTTGACCCTGAACAATTGCAACAGCCTGGCATTGTCTTCGATGTCCAGCGCGCGGAGTTGCCACATCATGTGCCAGCCCATTGCCCAAGGCCCACAGAGCGCAACACCCAATGCCAGCATCGAGGTCTCCGGCACCCCTGCATCGACGATGGCCAGCCCCATCAGCGACACGGTCGCCACCAAAAAGTACTTCAGCCACCGCGCTGTATCGGCTCCGAACAGACGAGCGGTTGATTTGATGCCGATCAGTTCGTCATCCTCGGCATCCTGATGCGCATAGATGGTATCGTAGAACAGGGTCCACGCGATTCCAGACAGGTAAAGCGTCACCGCTGGCCATCCCACGGAACCGCTATGGGCCGCCCAGGCCAGAAGGGCGCCCCAGTTGAAGGCCAGCCCCAGAAACACCTGAGGCCACCAGGTAAATCGTTTGGCAAACGGATAGATCGTCACGGGCAGCAGGGACAGAACACCCATTGCGATTGCCGCCTGATTGAAGCTGAGAAGGATACCAAGCGCCAGAATGCATTGCAGGATCATCCAGACCACGGCCTGCCGGACACTGACCTGACCCGACGGAATCGGGCGCGAGCGTGTGCGTTCGACCTGACCGTCGAATTCCCGGTCCGTAATGTCATTCCACGTGCAACCGGCGCCCCGCATCAGGAAGGCCCCAAATGCGCATCCCACGGCGATCCACAGATCTTCCCAACGCGGCTGACCATCATGCAGGATCGCCAGCGCCAGCCCCCACCAACAGGGAATCAGCAGCAGCCATGTCCCGATGGGCCGGTCCGCGCGGCTGAGGCGCAGATAGGGGCGGGCAAAGGCCGGGGCGTGGGTGTCGACCCAGTTGCCGCTGGCGGCATCGGCGACTTGACCATCTGGTGTTGGGGCATTGCCTTGCATATGTAGGGTCTCATGAGTGCGAAGATCAGACTGTATGTAGAGCAGCCCTTGGGTCAGGGGCAATCGGTTCCTTTGACGCGCGACCAGGCGCACTACCTCTTTGGTGTCATGCGCCTTGCGGTCAAAGGGCAGGTCGCCCTGTTCAACGGGCAGGACGGAGAGTGGTTGGCCGAAGTCTCCGAAGCGGGAAAACGCGGCGGGACGCTAACCTGCCTTGAACATACGAAACCGTTGCAGCTGCCGCCCGATCTGTGGTTCCTGTTCGCGCCCATAAAAAAGGCCCGCACCGATTTCATCGTGGAAAAAGCCGCCGAAATGGGCGCGGCGCGTATCCTGCCGGTGCAGACCGAGTTCACCAATTCCGAACGCATTCGTCAGGACCGCCTGCAGGCCCATGCCGTCGAGGCGGCCGAGCAGTGTGGCGGAACCTTCGTGCCTGAGGTTGCCGAATTGCAGCGGTTGGATCGGCTGCTGGATGCATGGCCCGAAGATCGGCAACTGATGTTCTGCAACGAAGCCGAGGTTGGATCGGCCCTGCGATTGGCCGCCAATGAAAAAGGACGGCCCTGGGCGATTCTCATCGGCCCAGAAGGCGGGTTTTCGGACCAGGAACGCGCGCGTCTGACAGGGTTGCCATTCGCGCATGTGGTCAGCCTTGGCCCTCGTATCCTGCGGGCCGACACGGCAGCGGTGGCTGCATTGACCATGTGGCAGCAGGCGCTGGGGGATTGGGGTTAGGTTGGAACAATGAAAGCGCAATATCGGGATTGGCTTGTTGCCGAGGGCTATGCAGAAAACACCTGTGTCGCTCAAATTCACCGGGTCCAGAAAGTCGAAGCGCATTATGGCTCATTGGACGAAGCCTTTGACCTTGGGAAACTGGAAGACGTTCTGGCAAGTCTGAGCTATTCGACTTCGGACGAGCGCAGCGACAAAGAGAACCCCTCACGGATTCCGATCAATGGAAATCTGCGAAACGGGTTGCAATCCTACAAGAACGCAGTTCAGCGCTACGCACGGTTCTTGCGTGAAATCCAAGCTGGAACCAGTTTGACAGCCGCGAACGAAAGACTTGAAACTACAGGACAGACGAAGCCTGAAAGGCAGCGGTTTACGCTTGAGCGAGATATGCAAACCGCAATTCGGCAAAATATCTCTTTGTTGGATACCGGATTCGAAATCGTGGATGACGGTGCTGAACGGGCAGTGGCCTCGGGCTTTATCGATATTCTGTGCCGCGGCGCGGATGGCAGCCTGGTCGTTGTGGAGTTGAAAGCCGGCAAAACCGATTCGAAGGTTGTCGCCCAGATATTGGGGTACATGGGTGATTTGGTCGAGGAAGGCGAAGAAGCCGTCAGAGGGATTATCGTCGCTCATGAGTTTGACCGGCGCACGATCTCGGCCTCAAAGGCAGTCCCCAACCTAACGTTGGTTCGTTACTCGGTTTCGTTTGCGTTCGAGGCTTTGTCATGAGTTTCATCCGACCCGAGGCAAAACTGGCCCTGTGGCGCTGGCGCGAAGTGCTGGTTGCCGGGTTTGTCCTGATCCTCGGTCTCAGCTGGATCAACGGGCCCGGTGGTCTGCTGGGGTGGATCGGCTGGCTGCTTGTCGCTGTCGCAATCGCCCTGGCGGTGATCGGGGTGCAGCGCGCAAGGTTCAGAACCGGCACTGGCGGACAGGGTGTCGTGACCGTCGATGAAGGTCAGATCACCTATTTCGGCCCACTGGATGGCGGCACCATCGCCACGCGCGAGATTGAGCGGCTGGCGCTTGATCCGACCTCGACGCCGGCGCATTGGGTGTTGGAACAACCGGGTCAGGCGGTGCTTCACATTCCTGTGAATGCGGAAGGGGCCGAGGCGCTGTTCGATGTCTTCTCGGCGCTGCCGGGTCTGAAAACCGAGCATATGCTGGCCGAACTGAACGGTGGATCGGCCCATCCGGTCGTGATTTGGGAGCGTACGCCCTCGCGCCCTCCACACCTTCGGCTGCATTGACACTGGCGCGGTTTGCCCCCACGACTGGCCAAAAGACAGACACATCAGGATCGGAGCACGGGTCTCATGTCCATCCCCCAGTCCGGCGGCGGACCAATCGAACGCCACGAGCAATTGGCCGAATATCTGGAGTCGGGCTGCAAGCCCAAGGCAGACTGGCGCATCGGCACCGAGCATGAGAAGTTCGGCTACTGCAAAGACACGCTGAAACCGTTGCCGTTTGAGGGTGCGCGATCCATCGTGGCGGTGTTGGAGGGCCTGCGCGACCGGCACGGTTGGGCCGAAGTCCGTGAAGCGGGTCATCTGATCGGTCTGGAAAAGGATGGCGCCAATGTCAGCCTGGAGCCGGGCGGCGCGCTGGAGCTGTCGGGTGCTCCGCTCGAGACCATCCACGAAACCTGCGATGAGGTGAACACCCACCTGCGCGAGGTGAAGGACATCGCTGATGAGATCGGCGTGGGTTTCATCGGTCTGGGCGCGGCACCGACCTGGACACATGAGGAAATGCCGCTGATGCCCAAGGGGCGGTATCGGCTGATGAACGACTATATGGAAAAGGTCGGCACCATGGGCCGCGCCATGATGCGACGGACCTGCACGGTTCAGGTCAACATCGATTTCGGGTCCGAGGCCGACATGGTGCAGAAACTGCGCGTGGCGTTGGCCTTGCAGCCGGTGGCAACGGCGTTGTTTGCGAACTCGCCCTTTTTCGAAGGCAAGGTAAATGGCCAGAAAAGCTGGCGCAGTTACATCTGGCGGCATCTGGACGATGCGCGTACGGGCATGCTGCCTTTCGTGTTCGAAGACGGCTTCGGGTTCGAGCGCTACGTGCAATACGCGCTCGATGTTCCGATGTATTTCGTCTATCGCGATGGCCAGTACATCAATGCGCTGGGCATGTCGTTCCGCGACTTCCTGAAAGGCGAACTGCCCGCTCTGCCGGGTGAAACGCCCACGCTCAGCGATTGGGCCGACCACCTGACCACCGCCTTCCCCGAGGCGCGGATCAAGAAATTCATGGAAATGCGCGGGGCCGATGGCGGCCCATGGCGTCGTCTGTGTGCCTTGCCCGCCTTCTGGGTTGGCCTGACTTACGATCAAACGGCCCTGGACGCGGCCTGGGATCTGGTCAAAGGCTGGGATACCGAGACCCGCGAGGCGCTGCGTGTCGCGGCTGCCAAAGACGGTCTGCAAGCGAAGGTCGGCACCATCAACATGCACGATCTGGCGCGTGAGGTTGTGGCGATCTCCGAAGCCGGCCTGAAAGCCCGCGCCTATCCCGGGGCCGGTGGTCTGGTTCCGGACGAGACCCATTTCCTCAACGCGCTCAAGGACAGCATCCAAAGCGGGAAAGTGCCTGCGGATGAGTTGCTGGAACACTACAACGGCGACTGGAACGGTGATCTGACCCGGATTTTCCCCGAATACAGCTATTGATCCGCCCGGTCCCGCTTGCATTCGCGGGGCTGGCCCGATAGCAGGTTGGCGACCAAATTCAGAGGGCGTCATGGACGATCTTAAGGCAAAATATCTGGGCCAAATCGCCGAAGCAGGCGATGAAAACGCGCTTGAGGCGATCCGCGTCGCTGCCGTGGGCAAAAAAGGCGAGGTCGCGCTGAAGATGCGCGAGTTGGGTAAAATGACGCCCGAGGAACGCCAGGTGGCAGGCCCCGCGCTGAACGCCCTGAAGGATGAGATCAACTCGGCCCTGTCCGCCAAAAAGGCCGCTCTGGCCGATGCCGCGCTGGATGAGCGTCTGCGCACCGAATGGCTGGACGTCACCCTGCCGACCCGCGCGCGCCGTCAGGGCTCGATCCACCCGGTCAGCCAGGCGACCGAGGAACTGACCGCGATCTTTGCCGAACTGGGTTTCTCTGTGGCCGAAGGTCCGCGGATCGAAACCGACTGGCACAACTTCGACGCCCTGAACATCCCCGGCCACCACCCCGCGCGGGCCGAGATGGACACGTTCTACATGCACCGCGCCGAGGGCGACAATCGCCCGCCGCATGTGCTGCGGACCCACACATCCCCTGTGCAGATCCGGTCGATGGAGAAACAGGGCGCGCCCATCCGCGTGATTTGTCCGGGCGGCGTCTATCGCGCCGACTATGACCAGACCCACACGCCGATGTTCCATCAGGTCGAAGGGCTGGCCATCGATAAGGACATCTCGATGGCGAACCTGAAATGGGTTCTGGAAGAGTTCGTGAAGGCGTTTTTCGAGGTCGACGACGTCGAACTGCGCTTCCGCGCCTCGCACTTCCCCTTCACCGAGCCGTCGGCCGAGGTCGATATCCGCTGTTCCTGGGATAACGGTCAGCTGAAGATCGGCGAGGGCGACGACTGGATGGAGATTCTGGGCTCGGGCATGGTCCACCCCAAGGTGATCGCCGCCGGTGGCATCGACCCCGAGGTCTATCAGGGCTTTGCCTTTGGCATCGGCATCGACCGTCTGGCGATGCTGAAATACGGTATTCCCGATCTGCGGGCGTTCTTTGATTCCGACCTGCGCTGGCTGCGCCACTACGGGTTCGCAGCGCTGGATATGCCGAACCTGCATGGTGGTTTGAGCCGGTAAGTGTACCCGTTGGGTTTATTTCTGGCGCGTTATGTCGATTGGTGCAAAAGGCGCGCCAAAGGTATTCGGTTGTGGCAAATATTTGGATTGTTCACGCTCTCATTTGTCGCAATGCTCTTGGTTTTCGGGTTTGGCGGGGAGTTGTTCGGCTACTTGTTCACAGTCGTAGTTGTTCTTCCTGTAATGCACTTTTTGCAAATCGCCGGGGACGTTTGGTTAAAGGACAAAACTCGCCGCCAAGACGAGAATGAGCAGCTTCAGAAGACTAGAAAGCTCTTGAAAGATTTCCGGAAGTAGAATGCGCGGAGCAAAGGCCGATAGGCCGCCGCGCTATCGCCAGACCGCCCGTACGGGCTGGCGATTTGTCTCCGCAAGTACAACGCTCGAACAGCGCGCGGATTTGGCAATCATAAACCGCCCAACTCAAACCACGGATCGCCACCCCGCGGTCTGGCGACAGCGCGGCTTGTCACAATCTCGCACGGGGTTGTGACGTGACAGCGGGCGCAGGCTCGTTAGGGTTCGGCAGATGATTTACCGACTGCTCTGCCTTCTCCTGCTGACCGCCACCCAAGCCGTTGCCGTGGATACCTGCCACGGTGATACCGCCTGTCAGGTCGGGGACCGCTCGTATCATGTGTTGGAGCCGGATGGGTGGGACGGCGAAACGCCTCTGCCGGTGTTGCTGCATTTCCACGGTTGGGCGCGGCAGGGGACCGTGGTGGTGAACCACGAGCGCATCGCCGGAGCCACAAAGCTGCGCGGTGTGCTGCTGGTGGCTCCGAACGGGTTGGGCAAAAGCTGGGATTTCTGGACCTCGAACACGGGCGACGTGCCTTTTGCTGATCGGGTGCTTGAGGATGTAGCCCAACGCTATCCGATTGACCCGGATCGCATCTATGTCTCGGGCTATTCCTTTGGCGGCGCGATGGCGTGGCGTTATGTCTGCCAGTCGGGCAATGACACTGCCGCGCTCTTGGGCATTGCAGGCACCATTCGTCAGACTGAGCACTGCCCGCAGGCCCCGGCCGAGGTGCGCCATGTGCACGGAACCAGCGATACCGTAATGGACTTCCCCTTTGGCCCGGGAGGGGACACGACCTATCCGGTGGCGCTGTGGCGGCAGAAATTCGGCTGCGAAACAGCGACGCCGCGTGGCGATTGGAGCGTGGTGCCGATCCTGACGCTCAGCCGGGTGGAGTGGACCGATTGCACGCAGGGGCAGGTTTCACTGGACACGCATCCGGGTGGGCATTTCATCCCACACGGCTGGATCGGACGGCAGCTGGACGAGCTTTTGGGCCGCACCCCTACCTATCC
The DNA here is from genome assembly GCF_056541565.1 of Ruegeria sp. AG6. Classification (NCBI taxonomy): domain Bacteria; kingdom Pseudomonadati; phylum Pseudomonadota; class Alphaproteobacteria; order Rhodobacterales; family Roseobacteraceae; genus Ruegeria; species Ruegeria sp. AG6. The sequence goes on from NZ_JBQFYQ010000006.1 coordinate 50,499, forward strand.
GTGACGCAGGGCGCTTGCACCCCGGCCCATTCTTTGTCATTGCCTGTGCCGACTGGATATCTGCCAAAAAAGGCCCCGAGCAATGAAATTCACTCTGTCCTGGCTGAAAGACCACCTCGACACCGATGCGTCGGTTGATGAGATCACTGAGGCGCTGACCGACCTTGGCCTTGAGGTCGAAGAGGTCATCAACCCGGCTGACAAGCTCAAGGACTTTACGCTGGGCTATGTGAAACACGCGGAAAAACACCCTGACGCCGACAAGCTGCGTGTCTGCAAGGTGGACACGGATGAAGGCGAGTTGCAGATCATCTGCGGCGCGCCAAACGCCCGCGAAGGGATCACTGTCGTCGTCTGTAAACCGGGCATGTATATCCCCGGTCTGGACCTGACGATCAGCGTCGGCAAGATCCGCGGCGTCGAAAGCTTTGGCATGATGGCATCCGAGCGCGAGCTGGAATTGTCGGACGAACATGACGGCATCATCGAGTTGCCCTCGGGCGAGGTCGGTGACAGGTTCGTTGATTGGCTTGCCGAGAATGACCCGTCGAAAGTCGATCCCGTGATCGAGATCGCAATCACTCCCAACCGGCCCGATGCGCTGGGCGTGGAAGGCATCGCGCGTGATCTGGCGGCGCGTGGGATCGGCACTTTGAAACAGCGCGACTACGTGCCGGTGCCCGGAGATTTCGAAAGCCCGATCAAGGTGACGATTGACGACGACACGCTGGACGGCGCGCCGCATTTCACCGGCCGTCTGATCCGTGGTGTGAAAAATGGCCCCAGCCCGCAATGGTTGCAGGATCAGTTGAAGGCGATTGGTCTGCGTCCGATTTCGGCGCTGGTGGATATCACCAACTATATGACCTTTGACCATAACCGCCCGCTGCATGTGTTTGACGCGGACAAGGTGCAGGGCAACCTTCGCGTTCACCGCGCCAAAGGCGGTGAAACCCTGGTGGCGCTGGACGAGAAGGAATACACGCTACAGCCCGGCATGATGGTTATTTCCGATGACAAAGGCCCGGAATCCATCGCAGGCATCATGGGCGGTCAGGAAACTGGCTGCACCGAGGATACTGTGAACGTCTTCCTGGAAAGCGCGTTCTGGGATCATGTGCAGATCGCGCTGACGGGTCGGGCGCTGAAAATCAATTCGGACGCGCGGTATCGGTTCGAACGCGGCGTGGACCCTGAATACACGCTGGAAGGGCTCGAGCACGCAACCCAGTTGATTCTGGACATCTGCGGCGGCGAAGCGTCCAAAGTGGTCGAGGCGGGCAAAGCGCCGAACCACGCGCGTGCGTTCAAGCTGGATGCCGAACGGGTGCAGTCTCTGGTCGGGATGGACATTCCCGAAAGCGAGCAGCGTCAAACGCTGACCCGTCTGGGTTTCCGTCTGGAGGGCGAGATGGCCCACGTGCCCAGCTGGCGCCCCGATATCATGGGTGAGGCCGATCTGGTGGAAGAGGTCGCACGGATCGCCTCGTTGACCAAGTTGCAGGGCAAACCCTTGCCGCGTGTCACCGATGGTATTCCCAAGCCGGTGATGACACCGACGCAGCGCCGCCAGTCCATGGCGCGCCGCACCTGCGCCGCGCTGGGTTACAACGAATGCGTCACCTATACGTTCATCGATCAGGCTTCGGCTGCTTTGTTCGGTGGCGGGGATGACGCGACCATGCTTGAAAACCCGATCTCGTCCGAGATGAGTCACATGCGCCCCGATCTGCTGCCCGGATTGTTGCAGGCCGCAGCCCGCAATCAGGCACGCGGATACGCCGACGTCGCCCTGTTCGAGGTTGGCCCCGTTTTCCACGATGGCGAACCCGGCGACCAGAAAACCCAGATCGCCGGCCTGCTGGTTGGCCGCAACGGCCCCAAGGATGTGCACGGGGCCTCGCGCCCGGTGGATGTCTTTGATGCCAAGGCGGATGCCGAGGCCGTTCTTGCGGCGATCGGAGCACCGGCCAAGGTGCAGATTCTGCGCGACGGCGATGCCTGGTGGCATCCGGGTCGTCACGGCAAGATCTGTCTGGGTCCCAAAAAGGTGCTGGGTGTTTTTGGTGAGCTGCACCCGCGCGTGTTGCAGGCGATGGATATCAAGGGTCCGGCAATGGCCTTTACGATCTGGCCCGACGAGGTTCCCTTGCCCCGCAAGTCCGGCGCCACACGTGCCGCATTGGAATTGCATGACTTGCAAGCGGTTGAACGTGACTTTGCCTTTGTCGTTGATGACAACGTCGAGGCGCTGACATTGGTGAACGCGGCGGCAGGTGCCGACAAGGCGCTGATCGAAGATGTACGTGTCTTTGACGAATTCATCGGCGGCAGCCTGGGTGAAGGTAAAAAATCGTTGGCCATAACGGTACGTTTGCAGCCGACAGAGCAGACGCTGAAGGAAAAGGACATCGAAGCGGTGGCCGAAAAGATCATCGCCAAGGTCACCAAGGCAACCGGCGGTGTTCTGCGGGGCTGATGCAGGACCGCCTCCGGCGGGAGTATTTCAGAAAAGATGAAGGGGCGGTGGCGCCCTTTCCGTGTTTACGGAGGACGAAAGATGCTGAACGTGTACCTCTCTGGCGAAATCCACACCGATTGGCGCGAACAGATCATCGACGGCGCGCAGGGGTTGGACATCACATTCAACAGCCCGGTGACGGACCACGCGGCCAGCGACGATTGCGGCGTTGCCATTCTGGGGGAAGAGCCGAACAAATACTGGCATGACCACAAGGGGGCGATGGTCAACGCGATCCGGACCCGAAAGGGCATTTCGGATGCCGATGTGGTGGTTGTCCGGTTTGGCGACAAGTACAAACAGTGGAACGCAGCTTTTGATGCGGGCTATGCCGCAGCGCTGGGTAAATCCATCATCGTGCTGCACGGTCCCGAGCATCAACACGCGTTGAAAGAAGTGGATGCAGCCGCGCTGGCCGTGGCGGAAAAGCCCGCGCAGGTTGTCGAAATCCTGCGGTATGTGCTGACGGGTGCACTGCCGGGCTGAGCTTTGCGAAGAGGGTGCCAATTTTGGCACCCTCCCAATCGTGAAACAGATTAAGCGCGTGCGGGTATGGTCTTGCCGCGCTGCACCGCCGGGCGTTGCATGAAACGGTCGACATAGGCGACGACATTGGCGTAGCCGTCCCAGCCGACAACCTCTTTCGCGCCGTAGAAGTCCAGAGCATTCAACCAGGGGGCAAGAGCGATATCGGCGATGGAATAATCGCCGGCGATCCAGTCTTTCCCTTCCAGTTGCGTGTTGACCACGTTCAAAAGGCGTTTGGCCTCGTTGATATAGCGTTCGCGCGGTCGGGGGTCTTCGATTTCGCTGCCCGCGAATTTGTAGAAAAAGCCAAGCTGGCCAAACATTGGCCCCACGCCCCCCATTTGGAACATCAGCCATTGGGTAATGCGATGCTTGTCTGCTGCGCTTTGTCCCAGCAACATGCCTGATTTCTCGGCCAGATACAGCAGGATTGCCCCGCTTTCGAACAGGGCCAGCGGCTCACCGTCCGGCCCGTTGGGATCGATGATGGCTGGGATTTTGTTGTTTGGGTTCAGCGACAGAAACTCGGGGCTTTTGACATCCGCATCCGACAGCGTCACCAGATGGGGCTCATAGGGCAGGCCGGTTTCCTCCAGCATGATCGACGCCTTCACGCCGTTTGGAGTCGGATAGGAATACAGTTGAATCCTGTCCGGAGATTGCGCGGGCCAGCGCGCCATGATCGGATGCGGTTTGTTGTCCAGCATTGGGGGCTCCTGTTTGGCTGTCCCTGTAAAAGCTAGGGGCCACGCCTGATTTATTTAAGCCCTTGGCGATGTGCATTTCCGGTCAGGCCGTGTTTTCTGACGAACAAAGGGGAAATCCCACGAAACTCGCACCTAGACCGGAAGCCAAACTTGGCTCACAATCTGGTGACCCCCGCGAAAACCTCGCGGGTTTCTTGCTGTTGAAAGGAGATGGGCGTGGATGAGGTCGTAACACAGGTGGGTGCATTTGCCCCGCTGATCATGAGTGCCGTCAAGGCGCTTGTCGTTCTGATCCTGGGCTGGATCGTGGCTGGTGCAATCGGGGGCATGGTTCGCCGCCGGATCAATTCGACGCCGCATATTGATCCGACGCTTGGGAACTTTATGGCAAGCCTGGTCAAATGGGCCATTCTCGCCATGGTTCTGGTTGCGGTTCTAGGCATCTTCGGAATTGAAGCCACCAGCATCGTCGCCATTCTGGGTGCTGCGTCCCTGGCTATCGGCCTGGCGCTTCAAGGCACGCTCAGCGATCTGGCGGCCGGTGTGATGCTGGTTGTCTTCCGGCCCTACAAGCTGGGTCAATTTGTTGATATCGGCGGCACGTCGGGCACCGTAAAGGACCTGAACCTGTTCACCACCGAACTGGTGACGCCGGACAACGTGCAGATCATCGTTCCGAACGGTCAGGCATGGGGCTCGATCATCACGAACTACTCTGCCCATGACACGCGTCGTGTCGATCTGGTATTCGGAATCGACTATGGTGACAGTGCTGACAAAGCCATGCAGGTCATTCTGGATGTGGCCAAAGCGGACAGTCGCATTCACAGCGACCCGGAACCCTGGGTTCGGGTTACGAACCTGGGTGACAGTTCGGTGGATCTGACAGCACGGCTGTGGTGCTCGGCGCCAGACTATTGGGATGTCAAATTCGAGTTGACGAAAACGATCAAGGAAGCCTTTGACGACAAGGGTATTTCGATCCCTTACCCTCATTCTGTGGAGATCCAGAAACAGGGGTGACGGCTCCCGCCCGTCGATCGGGCATTCGAAAATGCCCTCCTCCCGTTGGGCCGGGCACCGCGCAAGGGCGCGGTGCCCTTTTCTTTGTTCAAACCATCGCTTTGAGTCCAACCGCGCCACGCCTGTGGCGTGGCGCTATGCCCAACGCTGGAAACCGCTTTTCAAAAACGATTTCAGGGGCAGGAGTGGTTACGACTTGACGATCACGTTGGGCGAGACGACGTCAATACCAAGGGCCTTGCCGACCGCATAGTAGGTCAGCTTGCCAGCGTGGACGTTCAGACCTTCCAGCAGATGCGGATCGTCCTGACACGCCTGTTTCCAGCCTTTGTCCGCCAGAGACAGCATGAACGGCATTGTTGCGTTGCCCAGGGCGATGGTCGAGGTGCGCGCCACCGCGCCCGGCATGTTGGCAACGCAGTAGTGCATGATGCCGTCGACGTCGTAGATCGGGTCGGCATGGGTGGTGGCTTTCGACGTTTCGAAGCACCCGCCCTGATCGATGGCAACATCGACAAGTACGGCACCGGGTTTCATCGTCGACAGCTGGGCGCGCGAGACAAGTTTTGGGGCCGCAGCGCCGGGGATCAGAACGGCACCGATGACCATATCGGCATCCTGGATCAGCTCGGCCGTGGCACCTGCCGTCGAATACTGGTTCTTGAAGGTGCCGCCAAAGACGTCGTCCAGATAGCGCAGCCGCGGCAAAGAGCGATCCAGAACGGTGACATCCGCGCCCATACCGGCGGCAATCTTCGCCGCATGGGTTCCTACGACGCCGCCGCCGATTACGACCACTTTGGCAGGGCCGACACCGGGTACGCCACCCATCAGCACACCGCGCCCGCCATTGGCCTTTTGCAGGGTCCACGACCCGACCTGAGGGGCCAGACGACCGGCGACTTCGGACATCGGTGCCAGCAGGGGCAGGCCGCCGTTCGCATCGGTCACAGTTTCATAGGCGATGGCAGTACAACCCGATTCCAGCAGGTCATGCGTCTGATCCGGGTCCGGAGCCAGGTGCAGATAGGTGAACAGCAGCTGCCCTTCGCGCAGCATCTTGCGTTCCACGGCCTGGGGTTCCTTGACCTTGACGATCATGTCGGCGGTGGCAAACACCTCTTCCGCAGTGTCGATGATACGTGCGCCAGCCGCGACATAGGCGTCGTTGTCAAATCCCGCGCCGATGCCTGCGCCGGATTCGATCAGGACTTCGTGACCACGTGCAACTGCTTCCTGAGCAGCATTGGGCGTCATCCCGACGCGGAATTCCTGAGGTTTGATTTCCTTGGGGCAACCGATTTTCATTGGGCTCTCCGTTCATAAGCTGCTTAAATTATGTGCATTTTGTCGCGCAATTTCTGTGAAAGAAAACGTGTCAATGCGTTTTTCTTTGGAAGAATTTCGCGCAATGTGTAAAAATATCGCAAAGGACTTGCGCAAATGAGCTTGGATACGACTGATCGAAAGATTCTGGCGGCACTGCAAAAAAACGGCAGGATGTCGAATTCGGAATTGTCTGAACAGGTCAACCTGTCTCCGTCGGCTTGCCACCGGCGTGTTCAGCGGCTGGAGGTTGAAGGCTACATTCGCAACTACGTGGCGCTGCTGGATGCGCGGAAGATGAACGTGCCGACAACGGTCTTTGTCGAGATCACGCTACAGGGTCAGGCCGAAGAGGTTCTGGATGCGTTTGAAAAGGCGGTAGCCCGGATACCGGATGTGCTGGAATGCCATCTGATGGCCGGTACGGCGGATTACATTCTGAAAGTTGTGGCGGAAAACACCGAAGATTTCGCCCGCATCCATCGGCAATACCTGTCGCGCCTGCCCGGGGTGGCGCAAATGCAAAGCTCGTTTGCCTTGCGTACCGTGTTCAAGACCACTGCCTTGCCCGTCTGATTGTCATAAAGACCCGGGATAGGTGAACAGAAAAAGGTGGGTCAGGTTGAACCCAAAATGCATCATCACAGGCACCCACAGGCGTCTGGTTGCATAGTATCCCAATCCGCAGGCCAGCCCGAGAATGGAAGCAAAAACCACCAGCGCCGTACCCCCGGCGACATGGGCCAGTCCGAACAGCAGGCTGGCTGCGATCACGCTGCAAGCGGCCCCGAAGCGTGAGGAGATGGCTGATTGCAGATAGCCACGAAAGAAGGCTTCTTCCGTCAGGCAGGTCAGAAACAGGTTGGACAGGGTAAATACCAGCCACCAGGGCGGGACCGAAAATTCCGGCTGCACCGCGCCAAAGGCAAGCCCCAACAGAAACAGCCCCGGCAAGAGCAGCAACCCTGCCAGCAAAGCCGTGCGTTTGATCTGCGTTTTGCCGCGCAGCATCCGGGGCCAGGCCAGAAGAACGGCAAAGAAGACCATCGGTTTGTCCAGGTTCAGATGCAGGGTGAAACTGGCGCTTCCCGCACCTGCCTGTACCTGATCCAGAATTTTCAAATTTTCGAATCCCGGCAGCAGATGGGCACCCATGACCAGGCACCACAGGATCAACAACAGGTGTCCGGCGACAGCAGGCCACCCTTTCAGATGGGGCAGCAACAAAGCTCCGACCAGACCAAAGGCCACCGCGGCGATCGCCATGGGTGACATCAATCCTGTCGCCGAGGCAATGCTAATGAACAAAGCCAGCAACGAAAAGCCGATGCCTGTCCGCCGGGTCAGCACCATCAATTGCGCTGATATCAGAACAAGCCAGGGCCAGATCGCTGGCATCACGGAAAGAAGGAATGTCACAATCGCCTCGTCTTTGTCATGCGCACCGTGATGCCGCACCAAAACGAGGCAATGCAAGCAGCCATGGCCAAGCGCCGTGCATTGCGTCAATTCAGACGCTTGTATCCCGCGGGCCAGATGTACAAATTCAGGGGAAAGACCGTATACCCGCGCTGGACCTGATTTGTAGGCGTGACAACAGCCGCAGGACTCGTGACCCTCGCATCAATTCATCTGGTGACATCAGACGGCAACACGGGCCCGATATGGTCCGAACCCGAAGACCGAGAAGGAGCTGACCTTGGACAACGAAAACACTGGCGCCCCCAAAGACTGGCTGGAAGCCGAGCTGGAGGACACGCTGGACGAAGATTTCGAGATAGAATTCAGTGAGCCGATGCTGTCGATGGAAGTCCGCAAAATCTATCGGGAACAGCATCCGGATATGTTGGATCGCAAGGTTTACTTCCGCAACCTGCTGCGCCTGCAAGCCGAACTGATCAAGGTTCAGGACTGGGTACAGCATACCGGAGCCAAGGTCTGTATCCTGTTTGAAGGCCGTGACAGTGCCGGTAAAGGGGGCGTGATCAAGCGGATCACCCAGCGTCTGAACCCGCGCGTCGCGCGCGTGGTGGCATTGCCGGCACCCAGCCGCCGTGAGCAAAGCCAGTGGTATTTCCAGCGCTACGTACCGCATCTGCCGGCGGCGGGTGAAATCGTTCTGTTCGACCGCTCCTGGTACAACCGGGCCGGCGTCGAGCGGGTGATGGGTTTTGCGTCCGAGGACCAGGTTGAACAATTCTTTCAGGACGTTCCGGAATTCGAACGGATGCTGGTGCGGTCAGGGATCATTCTGCTGAAATACTGGTTCTCGATCACGGATGAGGAACAGCAGTTGCGATTCCTCATGCGTATTCACGATCCGATGAAGCAATGGAAGCTGTCACCGATGGATCTGGAATCCCGCATCCGCTGGGAATCCTACACAAAGGCCAAAGAGGATATGCTTTTCCGAACCAATATTCCCGAGGCCCCGTGGTACATCGTCGAAGGCAATGACAAAAAACGCGAAAGGCTGAACTGTATCGAGCATCTTTTGACAAAAATCCCTTACGAGGACGTGCCTCAAGAAAAGGTCAATCTGCCCGATCGCAAGTACAACCCGGAATACGAACGCCGCGTTTTGCCGGATGAACTTTATGTACCAAAGATCTACTGAAGCAAAATCAGGCTCTGAGCCGGAATATGCGAGGCCGACACGGCCGGCCTCGCACAGGGTCAACTGATCAGGCTGCATCCATCATGCAGTCAAAGTGGAAGAAGTTGACCATTGTGATGTCACAGTCATCGACGTCGGCTGTTTCGGTACCCGCAGGCTCGGATTCCGTTTCCGGCGTGACGTCGACGGTCGGCATCATGTCGATATCATCGGTGTCCGCCACGTCCGTGTCGCCGTTCATATCGTCACCCCAGTTGAACTCGTCAAACTGCGCTTGCAGGTTTTCGAGGAAACTGGCGATTTCATCCAGGAAGGCCTGAACGTCAAAGCAGAACGTCTCGGCCTCACCGCCGTCAACCACGTCCACGTCCGGCGTTTCGGGCTCCGGTTCCTCGGTCTCGGTGACGTCGGTATCGGGTGTTTCGGGCTCCGGTTCTTCGGTTTCGGTGACGTCGGTGTCAGGTGTTTCGGGTTCCGGTTCTTCGGTTTCGGTGACGTCGGTGTCGGGTGTTTCGGGCTCCGGTTCCTCGGTCTCGGTGACGTCGGTGTCGGGTGTTTCGGGTTCCGGCTCTTCTGTCTCGGTGACGTCGGTGTCAGGTGTTTCAGGTTCCGGCTCTTCTGTCTCGGTGACGTCGGTGTCAGGTGTTTCAGGTTCCGGCTCTTCCGGAACGGCAACTTCGTCCGGCGTGGTTGGCGGAACGGGCGGTGTGTTCGTATTGCCGTTGTCCAGCATGACTGCCGCGTCGGTTGCGGCAAAGTTCTGGGTGACCATCACCGCATCAAAACCCTGCATATCGCCGGTTTCGATACCGATCCCGATATATTTGAAATCCGGGTTCAGAATATTGGCGCGGTGGCCCGGGCTGTTCATCAGGTTCTGGTGCAACTGAGCCACGTCATCGCTGATGCCGGGCTGCCCGCGTTCGGACTGCCATGCGATGTTTTCGCCGGTTCGCCAGTTGCCCTCAAGATCGAACCCGGCGTTTTGCATCCGCTGGGTCGCACTGGAACCGCCCGAACCGGTGTGGCTGAACGTGTCTGTGTCCAGCATCCAGGTGCTGTGATCTTCGGATGAATCGTTCAGCTGCGTCTCAAGCTGAAGCGGGTTGAGCCCGCGGGATGTGCGTTCCTGGTTGATCAGCTCCAGCATCTCGCGTTCAAATGTACTTGCAGTCGACATTTTTGCCTCCGTTTGTGTTTGTGTCCTTCCGGACGGGCTCACTTAGAGGTCGGGAAATCGATGGTGGTAGGGGGCGGTTCACTTCAGGCGAGTTTTGGCGGCGCGATGCTACCGGTGCGGGATTCGCTGCGCTGCAAAATGCCGGGCAAAATGTTGCTGGTGAGGAAATGGCGGCTTGCCGCACAGCCGGTGCCACGAGTCGGCGGATTGAAACCGATCCCCGAAACGACAAACCCCCGGGCGATGCCTCGGGGGTCGTCAAATAGTGTCATCCAAAGCTGGACGAGACCAAAGGTCTTAGAGCAAACCTTCGCGCTGTGCTTTCTTACGTGCCAGTTTACGGGCACGACGGATCGCTTCAGCCTTCTCGCGCGCTTTTTTCTCGGACGGTTTCTCGAAATGTTGCTTAAGCTTCATTTCACGAAACACGCCTTCGCGCTGCAGCTTTTTCTTCAGGGCACGAAGCGCCTGATCGACGTTGTTGTCGCGAACACTAACCTGCATGTGGTTGTCACCACCTTTCTAGATAGAGTTGCAAGGAAATTGCAGGAGTTGGCCGTATAGCAAAGCCGCTCTAACTTGTCTAGTACTGGGCCCGACAACCGGAGAACCGCCATGACGACCACATATGAAGATGCAAAACAGCGGCTTTTGGATGCGATGCTGATCCATGTTCCCTTCGATGGGTGGTCGGAATCCAGTTTCCGCGCCTCCATTTCCGACTGTGGTCTGGATGACGGTCTGGCACGCGCGATTTGTCCGCGCGGCGCGGTGGATCTGGCGCTGGCCTACCACGCGCGCGGGGATCAGGCGATGCTGGACCGCATCAGGTCCGAGGACCTGAGCGAACTGAAATTCCGCGACAGGATTGCAGCTGCGGTTCGGTTCCGGTTGCAGGCCGTCGAGGACAAAGAGCTGGTGCGCCGGGGCATGACGCTGTTTTCCCTGCCAACCCATGCGGCCGACGGTGCCAAGGCGGTTTGGCAGACCTGCGATCTGATCTGGGATGCGCTGGGCGACAGCTCGGATGATGTGAACTGGTACACGAAGCGAGCCACTTTGTCGGGGGTCTATTCTTCCACCCTGCTGTTCTGGCTGGGCGATGACAGCCCGGATCATCAGAACACGTGGGAGTTTCTGGATCGCCGGATCGCAAATGTCATGGAGTTTGAAAAACTCAAGGCGCAGTTGCGCGACAACCCGGTGTTGAAACCGTTCTTGGCGGTTCCGAACTGGCTGGCGGGTCAGGTGAAGGCTCCGGTAAAAATGCGGGCCGATCTTCCGGGAATGCTGAACCCCCGAAAGTAGCGCGTCTTGGTGCTGGGCCTTGGCCCTGATGCCTGCTAGGCATTGGGCAAAGGAGGTGCCTATGACCCAGATGATGCGCGCTGTTGAGATCACCGAACCGGGTGGTCCCGATGTTTTGCAACTGACCGAGCGACCGATTCCCGAACCGGGTGCGGGGCAGGTCGTTCTGAAAGTGGCCTATGCCGGTGTGAACCGTCCGGATGCGTTGCAGCGCGCGGGCGCTTACGATCCGCCGCCCGGCGCCAGCGACCTGCCGGGGCTTGAGGCTTCGGGCGAAGTGGTCTCGATCGGGGCCGGGGTCGAAGGACTGTCCGTCGGGGATCAGGTCTGCGCGTTGCTGCCGGGCGGCGGCTATGCCGAATATGTCGCCACCCCTGCTGCCCATTGCCTGCCGGTTCCTGCCGGCATGGGAATGAAAGAGGCAGCCTGCCTGCCCGAGACCTTTTTCACCGTCTGGTCCAACGTGTTTACGCGGGGCGGGCTGAAGGCCGGTGAACGATTTCTGGTCCATGGCGGCTCGAGCGGGATTGGCACGACGGCCATCCAGTTGGCCAATGCCTTTGGCGCCCGCGTTTTTGCCACCGCAGGGTCGGATGAAAAATGTCAGGCTTGCGTCAAGCTGGGTGCGGAAAGGGCGATCAACTACCGCGATGAGGATTTTGTGGCCGTCATGCGGGCCGAAGGTGGGGCAAACTTGATCCTCGACATGGTCGGAGGCGACTATATCCCGCGCAACGTCAAAGCTCTGGCCGAGGATGGGCGGCTGGTCCAGATCGCGTTTCTGCAAGGCCCGGTGGTCGAGCTGAACTTTGCGCTGATGATGGTCAAGCGCCTGACCCTGACCGGCAGCACCCTGCGCCCGCAAAGCGATCTGGCCAAGGCCCGGATTGCGCAGGACCTGCGCGAAGCTGTCTGGCCTCTGCTTGAGGCTGGCAAGGTTGCGCCTGTCATGGACAGCGAATTTGATCTGGCCGAGGCTGCGGCCGCCCATGCACGCATGGAAAGCTCGGGCCATATTGGCAAGATCGTCCTGAACGTGGCGGGCTGAACTCTGCGCGCGCGGGGCAGACCCGCGCGTTCACGCAACCGCGCGGCGGTACAGGTGCCATGTGGCATGGCCCAGAACCGGCATCACTATGATCAGGCCCAACAGCATCGGCAGGGCACCCACAAACAGAAGGGCCGCCACGATGAACCCCCAGGTCAAGATGACGCCGGGGTTGTGACGCAACACGCGAAACGACGTCACGACCGCCACCGGCAATCCGACTTGCCGGTCCAGAAGCAACGGAAAGCTGACGACGCTGATCGCCAGAGCGCAAAGAGCGAACACGAACCCAACGGCGAGTCCGACAACCATCATGGTCCAGCCTGCAACCGTAGTGACGGCCTGCTTGGCAAAAGTGCCAAGTGACGCGGGGGCTTCTGGCCCCATTGTATGCGTGTAAATGCTCTGCGCCACCATCAGCCAGATCAGCAGAAGCATCACCAGATAGAAGCCCAAAACCAGAATTGCGCCGAAAGCCGGAGAGCGGAATACACCGAACGCATCCAACCAATGCACCGTGCTGCCTTGTTCTCGTTTGCGGCTGATCTCATACAGCCCCACAGCTGCGACTGGACCGATCAAGGCAAAACCGGCGATCAGAGGCGCCAGAAGTGGCACCATGTTGACGTTCAGGGCAAAGCCGAACATCAAAAGTCCCGCGATCGGGTAGATCAGCACGATGAATATGGCATCCGCCCGTGTTTCGACAAAGTCGTGATACCCCGCCTTCAGGCAGGCGCGCAGATCTTGCATCGTCAATGTCTGCACCATCGGCAAATGCTTGGTATCTGCGCTTCCGAGTTTTGAAACGCTATCCGAGACATGATCACTGGCCGCCCCCAGATTCTGGGCTGCCCAACTGATCGGATTTCCGATTGTTTTAGCCATTTTCATCCCCTTTCCTGGCGAGATTTGCGCCGCGGAATGGATCCGGCATAAAGTTGTCCGTGGCCGGACCAGCCGACAACGCCTGATCGCAGTATAGCACAGTTTGGCGGAATCCTGATCAACACTCTGATATCGGACGATTGCTCCGCATCGCAGTCATGTTAGCTTGATGTCAGGCAAGAGGAGGTCAGGATGCAGACAACAGCGAAAACGGTGGTATTGCACGAATTCGGCGGGCCCGACGTTCTGCGGATCGAAGACAGGCCATTGGGCGACCCCGGACCGGGTGAAATACGTATCCGTCATCATGCCTGCGGTCTTAATTTCATCGATGTTTATCAACGCACTGGATTGTATCCCCTGGAACTCCCCCATGCGTTGGGGATGGAAGCGGCGGGTGTCGTCGAGGCCGTTGGGGAAGGGGTAACGCACCTGCAACCCGGTCAGCGGGCCGCGTATGCGGCAGCCCCACCCGGCGCGTATTGCGAGGCCCGCGTAATGCCTGCGGCACAGGTGTGCCCTTTGCCGGATGGCATCTCTTTCGACGCTGCTGCGGCAATGATGTTGAAGGGTTTGACAGTTGAATACCTGTTTCACCGAACCACTCCGCTGAAACGCGGGGATACGGTGCTGTTCCACGCAGCGGCGGGTGGGGTCGGACTGATCGCCTGCCAATGGGCGAAGTCAGAAGGGATTACTCTGATTGGCACGGCGGGAACCGACGAGAAATGCAGCCTCGCCCGGTTCAACGGGGCCGCGCATTGCATCAACTACCGCTCTGAGAATTTCGCCGAACGGGTGGCCGAGATCACCAAAGGCAAGGGTGTGGATGTGGTTATGGATTCCGTGGGGGCGGACACGTTCGAAGGATCGTTGAACTGCCTGAAACCCTTGGGAATGATGATTTCCTTCGGCAACGCCTCGGGGCCGGTGCCGCCATTCGATATTGGTGTTCTGGGCCAGAAAGGATCGCTCAAGATCACCCGCCCCACTTTGTTCACCCATATTGCGGACCACTCCGTCTGTCAGGCAATGGCGCGCCGCTTGTTCGGCAAGGTCGAGGGCAGAGAAGTCAAGATCCACATCGATCAGCGCTTTGCACTTGACCAGATCGCCGATGCACATCGCGCGTTAGAAGCGCGGCAGACGACCGGCAGCACAATTCTGGACCTGTGAACTGAGACCCGGCTTGAAAAGCCGGGTCCAATAAGCAGGTCAGAACCGGTAAGAGACACGAACCTGCAATGTGGTTGCGTCGACATCCACATTGTTTCCGTTGAAGTTATCGAATTCGTGGTACAGCAACTCTCCACCGACGCTCACGTTCGGTGCCACGATCTGTTCATAGCCTGCGCCGATGAACCACCCGTCATCACTGCCCAGGGTGTCGGTGCTCGCTTCGGCGTAGCCTGCCGTGCCGTACAGCAGACCTTGCGGGTTTACCTTGTAGCCGGCGCGCGCTTTCAGCCGCCAGACATCTTCGACAGTTGCGGCGCCGGACAGACCCACGTCAGTCCAGTCATAGTCAAATCCGCCGCCAACGACCCAGTCGCCCAGATCATAATCATAGCCCAGGATGATACCACCGATCACGCCATCGCCATCGACACCCGACAGGCTGGTGTCTACATCGGCATAACCCAGTTGCAGACCGCCATAAAACCCGGTCCAGTTGCCCGAGGATTGTGCCATTGCCGATCCCGCGACCACGGTTGCGACAGTAGTGATTAGAGCCAATTTCAAAGTCATCTCATTTCCTTTCGATTGTCACTCTGCTCCAGTGAAATTCGGTTCACTTATGCAGACAGTTACGATCCGCGAACGTCATCGGATCAGTGATACCTACGAACCCTTGCCCGAATTCTGCCTCTGAAACGTGAACAGACACGCCGGGGACCTTTGAAGTCGGGCACTTCTGATACTGATGAGATAGGTAGAGATGAGAGGTCTTCAAACGATATACGGCGGCGGAACATTCCGCCGCCGACACATCTGAAGATTTAGGCGGATTATTGCTTTTGCAATTCAGCAGGGGTTTTGTCCGCGATGTTTTCCCAGTTTGCGCTTGCGCTTTCGATAAAGCCCGGGATGTCGCCTTCCCAGCGTTCCTGGATGTCTTCCGACAAGTTCAGGTACAGTTTGTTGTCGACGATTTTCCAGTGGTTCGGGTCACCGTCGAATTTGAAGCCCATGGCTGTACCAAAAGCACAATAGCCGCCATAGGCAGGCAGGTAAGCTTCCGGGTTGGCTTCGAAGGCGGCTTTGTTCTCCTCGGACGAGAAACGGTACAGCGCATCGTCGTGCAGCGTGGTGATGCGGTAGTCACCCTTGGTCGCTTCACCGACGGTGAAATAGGCAACCGGGTCATAACCCTGCATGGCCAGACCGGTCGAGCTTGCGTTGATGTCCACTCCAGCGGCCAGAGCGGATGTTGCCAGTGCAACGGACAGAGCGACGCCACCGATCAGAGATTTAAACTTGTTCATTGTTCCACCTTTCGTGAAAGGAGCCTCGTCTGTGTGCCGATCGAAGGCTCCGGATTGTTGTCCTGTGTGGCCCGTAATTGACCGTCACGACAGCGATCTGGGAAGCAGACGGATCACGTTCAAAACAATGAATCGTGATTGTGCGTCAGAGAGGAACGTCTGTTCAAAAATGCAGGCCTGACATTACGCGTCCGGTTCAAAATCCAGAACAAACGCGATGACTTTGCACGCCGCCATTTCACAAGGCCTCAGCAGCGTGCCGCTGATGCGTGTCTGATACAGGTTCATGCTGATATAGTCGGTGCCGCCCAGTTCGTGCGCAACCAGCTTGTGGGATTTCCCCTTTGCCAAATGTTGGCGCACGACGACATAGCGCCGATCCCCCGATGTACCGGTAAAACTGCCTTCGGGCAGTGCGAAAAACGCGGAAACGAAAGCGTCCGGCGGTGTCACGACTTTCCGATTTTCGGTTCAGTTCCGGCCTTGATCCGTGCGACATTGGTGCTGTGACGCCAGTAGATCATAAGGGTCAGGATAATCCCAAGGATAAAGGAGTGTCCGTTTGTCAGAACCAGTACCCAGGTCGTTGAAAGCGCGGCCGCAGCCAGCGCGCCGACCGAAGATATCCGCCAGATCGCCGCCGCCACCAGCCAGCTGAGACAGCACGCAACTCCGACGCGCCAGTCCAGCGCCAGCCAGAGGCCCAGAAAGGTGGCCACGCCTTTTCCGCCCTTGAAACCCAGCCAGATGGGAAAGCAATGACCCAGAAAGGCAAAAAGGGCTGCGATCTGCGCGGCGTCTTCTCCTGCATAAGCACGGGCAATCAGAACCGCGACCGCGCCCTTGGCCGCGTCGAACAGCAAGGTCAGCGCCGCGGCGGCTTTGTTGCCGGTGCGCAGGACGTTGGTCGCGCCGATATTTCCGGACCCGATTTCGCGCAGATTTCCCAGCCCCATGACCTTTGCAAGCAGCAGGCCGAAGGGAATGGAGCCCAAGAGATATCCAACCACCGCCCACTGGAGCAGTTCGCTAGTCGAGTTGTCGATCGGGGGCATCAGGAACTCCGGAACACTTCTTTACCTGCAACATAGGTCGAAATGACCTTACCTTGCATCCGCTGGCCGTCAAATGGCGTGTTCTGAGATTTGGATTTTAAGGCAAAGCGATCAAGCACAAAAGGCACATCCGGGTCGAACAGAACCAGATCCGCCGGGGCGCCTTCCGACAATCGGCCGCTTTCCAGACCCAGCCGTTTGGCCGGGTTCAATGCCATCGCCCGGAACAGGGTCGGCAGGTCCAACTGGTCGGCATGATACAGGCGCAATGCCGCCGGCAAGAGCGTTTCCAGCGCCACCGCGCCCGAGGCGGCCTCTTCGAACGGCAGGCGTTTGCTTTCTTCGTCCTGCGGCGTGTGCATCGAACTGATCGTGTCGATCAGGCCGGTGCGCACCGCCTCGATCACCGCCTGCCGGTCATCCTCGGATCGCAGCGGCGGCTTGACCTTGAAGAAGGTGCGATAGTCGGCCACGTCCAGTTCGTTCAGCGTCAGGTGATGGATCGAGGTGCCGGCGGTTATGTCCAGCCCGTTGCGCTTGGCCCGTTCCAGCGCGGGCAGGGCGCGGGCGGTGGTGATCTGGTCGGCGTGATAGGCCGCGCCCGTCATTTCCAACAGCGCGATGTCACGGTCCAGTCCCATGCGCTCGGCCATGGGCGAGACCGCAGGCAAGCCGCGCAGGGCGGCGAATTTGCCGCTGGTGGCCGCGGCGCCATGGCTCAGGCCCGGATCCTGTGGGTGGGCAATCACCAGCGCTCCGCAGGATTTTGCATAGGTCAGGGCGCGGGAAAACACCTTGGTATTGGTGATGACGTGATCGCAATCGGTGAAGGCCACGGCGCCTGCGTCCTGCAAAAACCCGATTTCCGTCATCTCTCGCCCGTCGCGCCCTTTGGTCAGCGCGGCCATCGGCAGAACATTGACCGGCGCATCCGCCTGAGCACGCCGGGTCGCGAATTCCAGCGTTTCCGGCGTATCGACCGCGGGCAGTGTATCCGGGCGGGTGACAATGGTGGTGACACCACCGGCTGCGGCAGCGAGGCCTGCGGATTTGTAGCTTTCCTTGTGCCGTTCGCCCGGCTCACACACCTTGACGCCGATATCGACGATGCCGGGGGCGAGGCACTTGCCGCCGCAGTCGATGACCTGGGCGTCAGCAACGGGCACGTCCCCGTTGCCCTTGCCCTGAATGAGGCCGTCAGTAATGTGCAGCCAGCCGGGACTGTCCGTGCCGCTATCAGGGTCGATCAGGCGGGCATTGGTGAAGATCAAGGTGGTCATGGAATGGCCCTTTCAATCGCGGCTTTGGTGGCGGCCGGGTCTGACTGGTACTTGATCAGATGCTTGTCGCCGGTTTTGGTGACAACCTGGACGAAGCTGCCCATGATATTCACGGCGGTGATCTGGTTCAGCGGCATGCTGCGTCCGCCGGGACCGGTCAGTGCGGTGTCTGACAATTGCCAATTGGCGACCATCTCTTCCGAGGCCAGATACCAAGCGCGTATGCCAATGGCGGCAAGGCCAGCAGGCGCTCCGGTCCAGACGTAAGGATTGCCGATCAGCCACAAAACGATCATCGCACCGGCCATAGCAACAGCAGCCAGCCATGCATTTGTGCGGATATAGGCCCCTTTGTCCGGGGTGAAGATCACAGGATCAGCCATAAGATGCCTCCGATGACCAAAAGCGCGACCAGTGCCAGAATGGCCGATCCTACGCGGCGGGGGGTGTCACCCGCTGTGACGGTTTGCGGGGCGGAAAAGGGTTTGGCGCTTTCGGTTTCGATGATCCCCCCGATCCAGTTCGTGGCTTCTTCCGTGAACAGGCCGATCAGGCGCAGTCGCGGATCGGGGTTCAGCGTCGCCGGGTGTCCGTTGAAAGCCGCGCTGCGAAGGACCATGACCCAACCGTCGACAGAGGCCAGAGCGTTCCGGTCCAACTGATCCGCAGACACGCCGCAGCCCTCGGTCATGTAGCCGTACAGGCCGAGCTCTTCGAGGTCGGAGACCGGGAAAATATCGATTTGGCTGGGGTCCAGCCCGTCGACCCCAAGCACCTGATCGGCGGCACCCGGTTCGCGCAGGAATTTCGCCTCTTCCGGGCGCATGTCCAGCGTGAACAGGCGCAAAACGCCGCGTTCATGGGGGGCGACGGTCAGATCGCTCATGCGGCCTCGCGCAGGTTGCGGGCCAACAGATCCATCGCCGCCATGCGGACGGCGACACCCATTTCCACCTGTTCCTGAATGACGGATCGGTTGATATCATCGGCTAGCGTGCCGTCGATCTCGACCCCGCGGTTCATCGGGCCGGGATGCATCACGATCGCGTCTGGCTTGGCCTGCGCCAGCTTTGCGGCGTCCAGACCGTAGCGGTGGTAATATTCGCGTTCCGAGGGGATGAACCCGCCATCCATCCGCTCTTTCTGAAGGCGCAGCATCATGACGACGTCAACGTCCTTGAGGCCCTCGTTCATGTCGTCATAGATTTCGGCCCCGAACTCGGCGAACTGGCTGGGCACCAGCGTCGGCGGGCCAATCAGGCGGATGCGGTTTTCCATCTTGCCCAGCAGAATCAGGTTCGATCGGGCGACGCGGGAATGGGCGACATCGCCGCAAATGGCAATGTTCAGTCGGTGCAGGCGACCTTTGGCCCGACGGATGGTCAGGGCGTCCAGCAGGGCTTGCGTGGGGTGTTCATGTTTGCCGTCACCGGCGTTCAGAACGGCGCAATTGACCTTCTGCGCCAGCAGATCGACCGCGCCGGAATGCGGGTGCCGCACCACCAGAAGATCCGGGTGCATCGCGTTCAGCGTCATCGCGGTGTCGATCAGGGTTTCACCCTTTTTGATTGAGCTGGCCTGCATCGCCATGTTCATCACATCCGCACCCAGACGCTTGCCCGCCAGTTCGAAACTGGCCTGTGTGCGGGTCGAGTTTTCAAAGAACATGTTGATCTGGGTCAGCCCCGACAGCACGTCGGAATGCTTGGTCGACTGGCGGTTCATGTCGACATAGGTCTCGGCCAGATTCAGAATGTCGGTGATATCGGATTGCGACAGATGCTCGATGCCAAGAAGGTGACGATGGGCGAAACGCATGGGCGGGCTCCTGTCTGACAATCGCGCCGCTTATAGGAAGCCGGGCGGCGCAAGGCAACCTAAGGTTCCGTACCCTCAGGCAGTTTTTCGCAACCGCCGTCGGGCAGGCATTGCTCACCCGGTTTGCACCACTTGCCATAACCACAGTCGATGGCCTTGATCGGTACGCAGCCTTGATGCGCCGAGCATTTGAAACCGGGGCGGCATTGTGATCCGGTTTCCTCGCACAGGAACCACCCCGGACGAGAGCAGCCCCCGCCGGGCAGGCAGGCCGAACCGCGTGCGCAGGTTCTGCCATCAGCGCATGTGGTCGGTGGCGTCGTATCCAGTTCGGGTGCGCTTCGTTCACACTCGCCACGGCCATTGCAGAAACTGTCGCCGGGACAATCCAGCCGTGATGCGCATTTGTTCAGGCCAGCGGGCGCACATCTGAGTCCACCGGCAACGCAGCGTTCGAACGGACCGCAACTGCGCCCGCCGCCGCAATAGGTGCCGCCCAGTGGAATGCAATGGCCATCAAAACTGCATCTTTGCCCGCCTGAACAACATGTGCTGCCACATTTGAACTGACCCGCACGGCACTGCCCGTGTTTGTCATGAAATGTGGCCCATGCCGGATCATCGGTGACAACCAGCACTAATCCAATGATGAGGAATCGCAGAAATCTGAGCATCGCATGCCGATGGTCGGCGCGACAGAGCGACCGATCAAGCCCTATTCGCTTTCCCTCAGCCCTCAGGCGGGTAAGTTATCCCTATGGAATCGGGCTTGGACTATTATTCTGCGCAGGCGCTGCTGGAATGGCAGATCGAACTGGGTGTGACCGAGGCAATCGGTGATGCGCCGGTTGACCGGTACGCGTTGCCCGACACCACGGCCAAACCCAGGAAACCGGAAACGTCCGCCGCCGCCCCGGCAAAGCCAAGGGATGTGGACCCGGTAGAAATCGCTGGATCCGCAGCACGGGGCGCGGGATCGCTGGATCAGCTGCGCGCAGCGATGGACGCGTTCGAACATTGCGAGCTCAAGCGCGGTGCGCGGCAATTGGTCTTTGGCGACGGGACCCCCGGCGCGCGCGTGATGATCATCGGCGAGGCGCCGGGTCGCGATGAGGACCGCGAGGGCAAACCCTTTGTCGGCCGTGCGGGTCAGTTGCTGGACCGGATGCTGGCGGCAATTGATCTGGATCGTCGCGAAGACGTCTATATCACCAATGTGCTGCCATGGCGGCCCCCGCAGAACCGCGACCCCAAACCCGAAGAGATCGGGATGATGAAGCCGTTTCTGGAACGCCACGTGGCCCTGGCCAGACCCGAGGTTCTGGTTGTGATGGGGAATATCAGCTGTCAGGCGGTGCTGGGCAAACGCGGCATCACCCGCCTGCGCGGCAAATGGGATCAGGCAATGGATCTGCCGGTGATTCCGATGTTCCACCCGGCTTATCTGCTACGACAACCGCAGATGAAACGGCAGGCCTGGGCGGATCTGCTGGAACTGAAAGCGCGGCTGCGAGGTGCAACATGAAGGTTCTGGCATTCTCTGATCTGCACATGGCGCGCAACCGGGCAGCCGATCTTGTTTCCGCCAGCGCCGAGGCTGATCTTGTCATCGGTGCCGGTGATTATTGTAATTCGCGTCAGGGGCTGGACGAGGCGATGCAGATGCTGTCCGGCATTTCGACGCCGCTGGTCCTGATCCCTGGGAACGCGGAAAGTGCAGAAGAGCTGGGCAATGCGGCCCCGAACGGTGTCCATGTCCTGCATGGGTCTGGCATGACCATAGACGGCTTGCGCTTGTTTGGTCTTGGCTATGGCGTACCACCGACCCCGTTCGGAGACTGGTCCTGTGACCTGACAGAAGGTGAGGCGACCGAGATGCTCGACCGGTGTGAAACGGCGGATGTCCTGATCGTTCATTCTCCGCCCAAAGGGTATGGGGATCAGACATCGCAAGGCCTTTCGGTTGGATCGACTGCCATACGGGATGCGGTGGAACGCCTTCAGCCGGGATTTGCGTTCTTCGGTCATGTGCATGAAAGCTGGGGCTATCGCGGGTCCCTGGGGCGAACGCATTTGGCCAATCTGGGCCCGATGCCAAGTTGGTTCGAGGTGGATACGTGATCGATTTCCAGACCTTGCTGGTCTTTGTTCCAGCGGCACTGGCACTGAACCTGACGCCCGGTGCTGATATGATGTTCTGCTTTGGCCAAGGGCTGCGATCCGGGGCGTGGCCTTCGGTATCGGCAAGCGCCGGCGTGTCCGTGGGTTCGATGATTCACGTGCTGCTGGCAGGGCTTGGACTGGGCGCTGCGGTGTCGGCGCTGCCCTGGCTTTTTGAAGTGATCCGCTGGATGGGTGCCGCTTACCTGATGTATCTGGCTTGGGGTGCGGTCCGGCATGGCGCTTTGACTGGGGATACGCCTGTGCGGTCGACGCGCATGGCCTTTCGGGATGGGATGTTGGTCAACCTGACCAATCCCAAGGTCATTCTGTTCGTGCTGGCGTTCATACCGCAATTCGTCGACCCGACCGCGGGATCGGTTCTGGTGCAGTTCCTGATCTTCGGGCTGATCATCGCATTTGGCGGGTTCTTGGTGAACGGGCTGGTCGGGGTTTTTGCCGGCGGGGCAGGCAAGGTGCTGATCGGCAACCCGCGCGCCGCGCGTATTGTTGGTTGGATCACGGGGGGTATTTTTTCCGCCCTTGCGATCCGGCTTGTCATGATGGAAAGGGCCTGACGCAAGATGTCGCGCATTGACGAAACCAAGGAGTTCATCCCCGTCAGAATTGCCGTTCTGACCGTTTCGGACACCCGATCGATGGACGAAGATCGCTCGGGGCAGACATTGGTGGACCGGATCGAAAAAGCGGGCCATGTGGTTGCGAACCGCCAGATCATCCGGGATGAGCGCGACCAGATCGCCGATCAGTTGCGGGCATGGGTGGCTGATGAGCAGATCGATGTCGTGATCTCGACCGGTGGAACGGGTTTGACCGGGCGGGACGTGACGGTCGAAGCGCATCGGGACGTGTACGAAAAAGAGATCGACGCATTCGGTACTGTCTTTACCGTCATTTCGATGGAGAAAATCGGCACTTCGGCGGTGCAGTCCCGCGCAACCGGGGGGGTTGCGGGGGGAACATACCTTTTTGCATTGCCCGGCAGCCCGGGGGCCTGCAAGGATGCGTGGGATGGGATTTTGGAAAAACAGTTCGATTACCGGCATCGCCCCTGCAATTTTGTGGAAATAATGCCCAGATTGGACGAACATCTGCGACGGAAGTAGACTGGTCGTACGTTCAATTCCGTATAACCGCTTTGTGGCTTGGCATAATTCGTGATCCGGCTACATGTTGTGGACGGCAGCTTGGTGCAACCGGGGTAACTGTTTGATGCGATTTCTACGGCAGAGTCTTGTCGGTATCTTTCTGGCGTTCCTGACGCTTGCTCTGCTGTTTGTTGCCGCGCAGATCATCATGGGTGCCGTTCAGGACGTCCTGACGCGTGAGGACCAGGCGCCCGCGGCCCGCGAACGGGTCTTCGCGGTTGCCGTACGTCAGGCCGAGGCGGAAACCGTAATCCCATATCTAGAAGCATTCGGAGAGGTCCAGAGCCGGCGCAGGCTGGAATTGCGCGCGGCACTGGGTGGCCGCGTTGTCGCCTTGGCAGAGGATTTCGTGGATGGCGGAACGGTAACTGCCGGGGAAGTTCTGGTTGAACTGGATCCGGCGGATGCCCAATCCGCGCTGGATCGGGCCAAGTCCGATCTTTTGGACGCACAATTTGAAGAACGTGATGCCGAACGGTCTTTGCTGCTGGCGCAGGACGAATTGAAATCGGCCGAGGCGCAAGCCGAACTGCGGGAACGGGCGCTGCAACGGCAACGCGATCTGGAGTCCCGAGGGGTAGGCGCCGCCGCCAGCGTGGAAGAGGCGGAACTGGCGGCTGCTTCGGCACAACAGGCCGTTCTGGCGCGTCGTATCGCGCTTGCACAGGCTGAATCTCGCGTCGATCAGGCAACGACGTTGTTGGCGCGCGCGGTGATTGCCTTGGAGGCAGCGGAACGCGATCTTGACGATATGACCATTCGGGCCGGATTCAGCGGCACTCTGACCGATGTGACGCTTGTGGAAGGGCGGTTGGTGTCGGCGAATGAAAAACTGGCTGAACTGGTTGATCCAAACGCTCTTGAAGTGGCGTTCCGGGTGTCGACAGCACAATATGTACGTCTGTTGGACGAGAATGACAGGCTGATCAACGCACCGGTCACGGTTTCGCTTGAGGTGACGGGCACCGATCTGACCGCGACTGGTCATATCAGCCGCGACAGCGGTTCTGCGGGCGAGGGTCAGACCGGACGTTTGATCTATGCGCGTCTGCAAGAGGCGTCCGGTTTCAAGCCCGAAGATTTCGTCACCGTCTCGGTTCAGGAACAACCGCTTGCCAATGTGTTCCGCTTGCCGTCTTCGGCATTGGATGCATCGGGAACGGTTCTGGTGCTGGGTGCGGATGACCGTCTGGAAAGTTTGCCGGTGCAGCTTGTCCGCAGACAGGGTGACGAGGTTTTGCTGAGGGGCGACGGGTTGGAAGGGCGCGAGGTTGTGATCGGACGCACGCCGTTGCTTGGATCTGGCGTGCGGGTGCGCCCCTTGCGGCTTGAGGCCGGGGCAGACCCGGGCATGGTCGAACTGTCAGATGCGAAACGCGCTGAACTCGTGGCCCGGGTCGAGGCCAGCGAATTCATGCCTCAGGATGAGAAAACTCAGGTTCTCGGTCAGTTGCGCGAAGCGCGCGTCCCTTCATCTCTGGTGCGGCGCATTGAAACCAAGGCCGGGGGTTGAGCGTCATGATGCGCGAGATACCTGGCGCAGCGGGTGGCCTTCTCAGTTATTTCACACGGCACCGGACGGTCGCCAATTTGCTGCTGCTGGTGATGCTGGTTCTGGGTGCGGCAGCTATCCCGAACATGCGGGCGCAGTTCTTTCCGGATGTCATTCTGGAACGCGTTGATGTGACCGTCTCGTGGGAAGGTGCAGGCCCCGAGGACATGGATGCCGGTATCGTGCAGTTGTTGGAACCTGCGCTGCTGGCCGTTGAAGGGGTAACCAGTACCGAGGCCAGTTCCCACCCAGGTTGGACCCGCGTCAGACTGGAGTTTGAGCCGAACTGGGACATGTCCCGCGCGGTCGAAGACGTCCGGACCGCGATAGACGGTGTGACGGATCTGCCCGAAGGCTCGGAAGAACCTGAAATTCGACGCGGCGCTTGGCGGGATCGGGTAACGGATGTCGTTATCAGTGGCCCCACCGACACCAATCAACTGGCGAAGCTGACGGATGAGTTCATCAACCGTTTGTTTTCGGCAGGGGTTACGCGAACCGAAATCAGGGGCATTGCCGCGCCTCAGATCATTGTCGAGATCACAACGGCGCAATTGATCGCCAATGACATCACCATGGAAGAGATCGCGTCCGCGATTGCGGCCGAGGTCAGCACCGATCCCGCTGGTGAGGTTGAGGGCGCAGGTGCGCGTATCCGGGCCGGAACCGAAAAGAGGACCCCGGAGCAGATCGAAGACATCGCGCTGCGGACCTTTGCCAACGGGTCGAAGCTGAAGGTCGGTGATATTGCCAGGATTCGGGTCGAAGGTGTCACACGGTATCGCAGTTATTTCGTCGGCGACGATCCGGCCATGTCCATCCGGGTTGATCGGTCAAATCTGGGCGATGCGATAGACATCCAGCACACGGTCGAAGATGTTGCCCGTGAAATGCAGGCCAGCTTGCCCGAAGGTGTGAAGATTGAGCTGATCCGCACCCGCGCCCAGGCCATAACCGACCGATTGAACATCCTGGTCAACAACGGGTTGATGGGTCTTGGCCTTGTCGTCTGCCTGCTGTTCTTGTTCCTCAACGCGCGCATCGCCTTCTGGGTTGCGGCGGGTATCCCCGTGGCGATGTCGGCCGCAATCGCATTGATGTATCTGGGGGGCTTGTCGCTGAACATGGTCTCGCTGTTCGGCCTGATCATCACGCTGGGCATCGTGGTTGATGACGCCATCGTGGTGGGGGAACACGCGGATTTCCGCGCCCGGCGTTTGGGTGAGCCGCCTGTTGTGGCTGCGGAACGTGCGGCGCGGCGGATGGCCATGCCGGTTCTGGCTGCGACTGTCACGACGGTAATCGCGTTTTTCGGTCTGACCCTTGTGGGCGGACGTTTCGGAGAATTGATCCGCGACATTCCCTTTACGGTGATCGCCGTTTTGATCGCTTCGCTGGTCGAATGCTTTCTGATCCTTCCCAATCACATGGCACACGCCATCGCGCATTCGGCCAAGGAACACTGGTATGATCTGCCCAACCGGGTCGTCAATCGTGGTTTCCGTTGGGTTCGGGATCACCTGTTCCGTCCCTTGATCGCCTGGGTGATATGGGCGCGCTACGTCGTCGTGGCGCTGATGATCGCGGTATTAGCCAGCCAGGTGGCGCTGTTCATTCGCGGCGACGTCAATTGGCGTTTCTTCAATGCACCAGAGCGAAGTTCCGTGACCGGCGGCTTTATCATGCGCGAAGGTTCGACGCGATCGGATACGCTGGAAATGATGCGCCTTCTGCAACAGGCGGTCAATGACCTGGGCCAGATCTATGAAGAGCGTCATGGGCGCAATCCGATCGACTATGTCCTGGCCGAGGTTGGCGGCAATGCAGGCCGACAGCTGGCTGCTGCGGATGGCAAGGATGGCAGTTTGTTGGGGGGTATCTCGATCGAACTCATCGATGCCGATCTGCGCCCTTATTCGAGTTTCGAATTCGTCGGAGAGTTGCAGGAATTCGCGCCGCGCCATCCCAAGCTCGAAGTGATCAGCTTCCGGGGGTGGCGCTCTGGACCGGGTGGCGACGCCATCGACGTGCAGTTTTTTGGCTCGGACGTGAGCGTTCTCAAGGCGGCGTCCGAAGACTTGCAGGCCGAGCTGTCGAAATTTCCCGAAGTCTCGGCGCTGGAAGACAACCTGGCTTATGACAAGGAAGAGTTCATCCTGGACCTGACTGCACAGGGAGAGGCGCTGGGATTCCGGATTGAAACGCTTGGTCGCGCCCTGCGCAATCGCCTGAACGGTATCGAAGCGGCAACTTTCCCGGACGGGCCGCGCAGTGCCGAGATCCGTGTGGAACTGCCTGAAGGCGAACTGACGGCAGATTTCCTCGAGCGTACACTCATGCGGTCTCCTGACGGGGTTTACGTACCGCTGGCCGACATCGTTTCGGTCGAGCGTGAATCCGGTTTCTCGACGGTTCGGCGCGAAAACGGCCTGAGGGTTGTTTCGGTCTATGGCGACATCTCCGAGGATGATCCGGCCCGCGCGGCTGAAATCGAACGGGCGATGCAGGAAGAAATCCTGCCGAATATCGCTGCCGAACGGCAAGTCGAGTGGCGCATGTCGGGCCTGAGTGAACAGGAGAATGAATTCCTTGCCGAAGCCCGCACCGGTTTGATCCTGTGCCTGACAGGTATCTACCTTGTTCTGGCCTGGGTGTTCGCCAGCTGGACACGGCCAGTGGTTGTCATGGCAATCATACCCTTTGGCCTCGTTGGTGCGATCTGGGGCCACTACATCTGGGATGTGCCGCTCAGCATGTTCACGGTGGTCGGGTTGCTGGGCATGACGGGGATTATCATCAACGACTCGATCGTTCTGGTGACGACGATAGATGCGTATCAAAAAGACCGTGGTCTGGTTCCGTCCATTGTCGAAGGTACCGCAGACAGGTTGCGTCCCGTGATGCTGACCACTTTGACCACGGTTCTTGGACTTGCACCGTTGCTTTATGAAGGTTCGCAACAAGCGCAATTCCTCAAGCCGACCGTGATCACGCTGGTTTACGGGCTTGGGTTCGGGATGTTGCTGGTTCTGATTCTGGTGCCTGCCCTGCTGGCGATCCTCAATGACGTGGCGCGTCCGATGACAGCCATGCGCCGTGCCGCGCGGGCACCCGACCGGGTGGTTCGCGGGGCGCTGGCGGCAACCGGTGCCGCATTGGCTGTTTGGTTCGGCCTGACGATGATTTGGCCCGCGGTTTCAGGCGCGCCGCTTGGCGTGCTGCAAGGCCTCTATGCGGGTGGAGATGGCATTGCGGTGCTGCGAATGGGGTTGGGTGCATTCCTGGCCGGGGCGATTCTGATCGTGGTCCTGAGCGTGATCCTGTCAGGTTTGCTTTATGGGCGGCTGACAAGATCGGCCGATGCCTGATCCGCGCGGATCGCGTGTTCCAATAGGTCGATGACCCGCGCGCTCATCGGCAGGTCGCCCCGGCGTATCTGCTCGATGGCAAACCAGCGGGCATCCAGCGCGTCATCACCAGCCTGCGGTGTGCCGGACTGATAGCGGCAGGCAACGCCGACCAACAGGTAATGGGACAAAACCTGCCCCGCCTTGTCGTGACGCAGCAGATCCAGATTTCTCAGGTAATGAGACGGTTCCGCAATCACCGAGGTTTCTTCCCGCAACTCACGCTGCGCCGCCTGCAGAACGGTTTCACCCCACTCTACGTGGCCGCCGGGGAACCCCCACAGCCCCTTGTCCGGCTGTTTGCTGCGCTGAACCAGAAGAACCTTGTCCTGATGCAGAACAACCGCCAATGCACCGATCTTGGGGGATTGGCTCATGCATTCAGCCCGCGCTACAGCCCAGAATATCCACCGCGTGGTCAGACCCCAGAACGGTGATCCGGATCTCGGACCGGTCCAGCGCAAAAGGTGCACCTGATGCGTGTATGATTTCTGCTTCGGCCACCAATGTATCCCCCTGCCTTAGAGATACGGGTTGCGAGGCCCAAAGCGAAGGATTGCCGGGTTCGATCACGGCGACTTCTCGACCGCCCGCGGATGGCATCGTCATCCGCGCCTCGATCCGCATCCCATCTTTCGTGGGCGTCAGGTTGCAGGTGGTCTTGGTGACACGGGCTTCGCGCGCGGAATAGGGCCTTTGCGCCATCGCTGCGGCAATCGCCGGGTTGCGATCAGCTTCGGCGTCCAGCGTGTGGTCGAAATCCAGGCGTTCCGGTATGCAAACGTCTTTGCAGACCCCCAGATCCATCTTGCCTTTCAGACGGACCGGTTTTGCCGGGTTGCGCGGAGTGACCTTGATGGGCAGGACCAGCTGATTTTCATAGCCAATCGATTGCAGGCCATTCTGATCAAAGATTTCGGGCGAGGGCCAGATGATTTCCACCTGGCCGACATTTCTGGATCGCTTCCAGTCGAACTCGGGCGGGATGCCGGAATCTCCTGGCGCGCGCCAGTAGGTTTTCCAGCCATCCTTGAGCGTCAGTTTCAACGCGGACATATAGGTGCCGTTGGCCGTCCGACCACCATCCAGAACATCCAGCCGAACCACGTTGTCCAAATCTTGCGCGGCAACTGGAACGGACAGGCTCAGACACGCGAGCGCGGCGACGGCGGTGGGTTTGATCGGCATCTTCATACCCCATAAATGCGCGTCGATGGCGCGGATTCCAAGTCACGATCCGGTCACCGCGCTGAAATCTGTCGAAATACGGGTTGGTCTCTTGCAAACTGGGGTGCGGCAGGGCCATTGTTGACGTGAACGGACAAAGAGATGAAGGCCCATGGACCTGACCGGAAAACTGTTGATTGCGATGCCCGGAATGGGCGATCCGCGATTCGACCATTCGGTGGTGTATATGTGCAGCCATGGCGACGATGGCGCCATGGGATTGATCGTGAACAAGCCTTCGGATCTGCGAATCAAGACGTTGCTGGGGCAACTGAACATCGCCTGCAGTATCCCGGTGATCGGAGAGCGCCTTGTGCATTTCGGTGGCCCGGTCGAGATGTCGCGCGGATTTGTCCTGCACAGCGCCGATTACGAGGCCAATCTGCATTCGATGCATATTTCCGCGGATTTCAGCATGACGGCGACGCTGGATGTGCTTGAAGATCTGGCCTCTGGCAGCGGACCACTGAATTCGATGCTGACGCTGGGCTATTCCGGCTGGGGGCCAGGTCAGCTTGAGGACGAAATCGCGATGAACGGCTGGCTGACCACCGAAGCGACGACGAAACTTGTCTTCGACGTGCCTGATGACGACAAATGGGAAGCTGCCTTGGCGACGCTCGGGGTGGACCCTCTGACGTTGTCCGCCAGCGCAGGCCGGGCCTGATCAGCTGTCGCGTGGCGCAGCGGCGCGGCGCAGCCTGTCGTTGATTGCAGCCCCCAATCCGGTGTTCGGGATCGGAGATACGGCAATGGGTCGCCCGGTCTCGTTCAACCTGTGAAGGGCTGCAAAGAGGTTCGCGGCCGCCTCGGTCAGACGTCCTTCGACAGACAGGTTCAGGTCGCAATCCACCGCTCCAAAGCCCAGCAGAACCTCATCCCCGTGACGCGCAGTGGCGTTCAGGCGGACCGGGGCGTCGGGCGCATAATGCGACTGCAACTGTCCCGGAGCGGTCAGCAGATCGCCGGATTGGTGCAGGTGCAGGTGCAGGTTCAGCACGCTTTCGATCCGGTCCAACGCAACGCCGCCCGGACGCAGCAATGTGAGCTCTCCGGCCAGACCGACAATGGTGGATTCCAGCCCCACCGCACAGGGGCCGTCGTCCAGAACAGCCGCGATCCTTCCGCCAAGACCGGACCACACATGAGCCGCCGTCGTGGGGCTGATCTGACCCGAGGGATTAGCCGAAGGGGCCGCGACCGGTCCGTCAAAGTCGGCCAGCAGCGCACGCGCCGTCGGATGCGCAGGCACCCGCACGGCCAGAGTGTCCAGCCCGGCGGTCACCAGCGAGGAAACCCCGTGCCCTTCGCGCAACGGCAGAACCAGGGTCAGAGGACCGGGCCAGAAGGCCTGTGCCAGCTGCTCGGCCAGATCCGACCATTGCACAAAGCGCTGGGCCGCTTCGACCGAGGCGACATGGGCGATCAGCGGGTTGAAGCTGGGCCGTCCCTTGGCCTCGTAAATCGATGCGACGGCCTGTCCGTTGCGGGCATCGCCGCCAAGGCCATAGACCGTTTCGGTCGGAAAAGCGACCAGAAGACCCTGGCGCAAAAAATCGGCAGCCTGCGCGATGCCGCCGGGATCTGCCGTCAATTCCTGTGTGCCGGATGAGATCATATCTGATGACGCCGCGTTTTGGTTGCCTGGAACTTGAGGTAAGGTACGTAATCGGTTCAGGCCCACACGCTTACCGGCGCTTGCATTTGATTCCAAGCCCGCCGATGTATTCTGATCCGTTAGACCCCGAGAGAAATCATGCCATATCGCGCCCCAATCTCAGATTATCAATTTCTGCTGGACCATGTCGTCGGGTTCGACCAGGTCGCCGCCACCGAGATTTTCGAAGATGCCAGCGCCGATGTCGTCACGGCCATCCTGACCGAAGCGGCCAAGATGAGCGAAGAGGTTCTGGCCCCGTTGCAGCGTGCCGGTGATCTGGAACCGGCTCGGCTTGAGAATGGCGTGCTGCGCAGCTCTCCGGGTTATGCCGATGGCTGGAAGGCGATTGCTGAAGGCGGGTGGATCGGGATCAGCGCTGATCCCCAATTCGGCGGAATGGGCCTGCCGATGGCTGTCACCACTGCCGTGAACGAGATGATGAGCGCCGCTTGCCTTTCGCTGCAACTTGCTCCGCTGATGGCGCAGGGCCAGATCGAGGCGTTGGAACACCACGCCAGCGACGAATTGAAGTCGCTGTATCTGCCCAAAATGATTTCGGGTGAGTGGTCTGCGACCATGAACCTGACCGAAGCTCAGGCCGGATCGGATGTGGGTGCGCTGACCTCGAAGGCCGAGCCAAATGGTGATGGCACATACTCGGTGACCGGGCAGAAGATCTTCATCTCTTGGGGCGACAACGACTTTGCTGAAAATGTCTGCCATCTGGTTCTGGCCCGTCTGCCGGATGGTGTGCCGGGCACCAAGGGCATTTCCTTGTTTCTGGTGCCGAAATACATCCCCGATGCGGATGGCAATTCCGGCCTGGCCAACGACCTTAAGGTTGTTTCCGTCGAACACAAGATGGGCCTGCATGGCTCACCCACCTGCGTGATGCAATATGACGGCGCCAAAGGATGGCTTGTCGGTAAGGAACATGGCGGTATGGCGGCCATGTTCACCATGATGAACAACGCCCGCCTGGGCGTGGGTGGCCAGGGTGTGGGCGTTGCGGAAGGCGCCTATCAGCACGCTTTGGCCTATGCGCTGGAACGCAAGCAGGGCAGGACGCCTTCTGGTACGATAATCGATCATGCGGATGTGCGTCGCATGATCATGGATATGCGCGCCGATATCTTTGCCGCTCGGGCTATTCTTCTGGCCAATGCGACCGCGATTGACATGGCGAAAGCCACCGGCGACGCCGATTGGGCCGCGCGGGCCGCGTTGTTGACGCCAATCGGCAAGAACTTTGGGGCCCGGACCGGGATACGCGTGGCCGAAACCGGCGTACAGGTGCATGGCGGAATGGGCTTTGTCGAAGAAACAGGCGCGGCGCAATATTCCCGCGATGTTCGCGTGACCGCGATTTACGAGGGAACCGACGGCATTCAGGCCATGGACCTTGTTGCGCGCAAAATGATGGACGGGGGCGAGGCGGCGTCGAACCTTCTGGACGAGATCGAAGAACAGGCCGAGCGCGCGCGCGCGACGATGCCCGATCTGGCCGGTCCAGTGTGGGAAGCAACAGAAACCCTGCGCGAGGCAACCGAATGGTTGGTGGCACAGGACGACATGAACGACCGATTTGCAGGCGCAACGTCCTATCTTCAGGCGTTTGCCCGGGTTCTTGGCGGGCATTATCACCTGTCCGCGGCACTGGCCGATCCGGAAGGACCGCGGGCCAAACTGGCGCGCTACTACATCAACGCCTTGTTGCCCGAGCATTCCGGGCTTCTGACGCGGGTGCAAAGCGGTGCGGGTGACCTCTTTTCGCTCAGCCCGGATGAGTTGGCGGCGTGATGGACGGGGATCGCGTATCGGGGATCAGATATCCGTGGGCTGAACCGCCCGCGCCGGGCGAAGCCGTCGAAGTTGCCGAGGGTGTACTGTGGATGCGCCTGCCTCTTCCGATGGCGCTGGATCACGTCAATATCTACGCGCTGGACGATGGCGAAGGTTGGACGGTGATTGACACCGGGCTGTCGTCAAACAAGACGCGGCGTATCTGGGAAACCCTGATGGGCGGGCCTTTGAAAGGCAAACCGATCACCCGTGTTGTGGTGACGCATCATCATCCAGACCATGTCGGCAATGCCGGGTGGTTTCAGTCGGAACACGGGGCTGAGTTGGTCACAAGCCGTACCTCATGGCTGTTCGCGCGGATGCTGACGCTGGATGTGCAAGAGACATGGCCGCAGGAAACGCTTGATTTCTATCGCAGCGCCGGCATGGCACCCGAGGTTCTAAATGCGCGGATGAAGGATCGTCCGTTCAACTTTGCCGACACGGTTTACCCCATGCCGCTGGGCTTTGCCCGGATCAAGCAGGGCGACGTGATCCGAATGGGAGGGCGCGACTGGGATGTGCATATGGGCAATGGTCACGCGCCGGAACACGCCACCTTCTGGAGCCGTGACGACAATCTAGTGTTGAGCGGCGATCAGATTCTCAGCTCGATCAGTCCCAATCTGGGCGTCTATGCCACGGAACCGATGGCCGATCCGGTTTCAGCGTGGCTGGAAGCCTGCGAGCGGTTGCAGACGCTTGCCCGGCCCGATCATCTGGTTCTGGGCGGGCACAAGCTGCCGTTTTCGGGCCTGCCGCTGAGGATGAAACAGCTGATCGACAACCACCACGGCGCGTTGGGCCGCCTGTTGAAACATCTGGATCAACCCAGAGCGGCCGCAGATTGTTTTCTGCCCCTGTTCAAACGCACGATCCGCGAAGGCGAATATGGGCTTGCGCTGGTTGAGGCGGTTGCGCATGTGAATCATCTCTACCACATTGGTGCGGTAACCCGGACGCAACGCGCTGACGGGGCATGGCTGTACCAGCGCAAAGGGTAGAAGAATGCAGGACCAGATCGAAACCTCGGCCGAGGCTGCCGAAGCCGCCGCTTTGCCGCGGTGTCACGAGGTGCACGCGGATCCCAATGCCGAATCCGGAGCCAAGGACCTGCCCGAGGGGTTGAAGAAGCCAGTTGCCAACAAAAGCCCGGCGCAATGGGCTTACGAGCGTCTGATCATGTATATCCAGAACTTTGAAAAGACTCTGGACGGCGATCACGAAGTCGCGATGGGCTTTACCGGCGGCGATGCCGGCGTCATGCGGATCGAAGGGATGGGGTATTTCGACCCCGACATGATCACCTTTTACGGATCCGACGGAACCGGGGCCCGCACGCAATTGGTGCAGCATGTCAGCCAGTTGAACGTGATGCTGCGCGCCCTGCCCAAATCGGTCGAGGACAAACCCGCCAACCGCATCGGTTTCCGTCTGGCGGCGGATCTGGAAGACAGCTGACTTGCAATTCACGCTTGCGCGCCTTTGAATGACTGCATCAGTCCGGAGGCGCCCACGTGACAAGATTTTTTCAAGCAGTAACACATGCCTATGCAGGTGCCTGGGAACGGCGCCGGGTCTATGTGCCAATTTATGTCGCTGTGCGCTTGCTGCTGGTGGCGCTGATCGCGCCGGGTGTGGCTGTGGCTGTCAATCTGGCGGTCTCTCTGTCAAATCAGACCGCTCTGACCGATCAGGACATTGCGATGTTCCTGCTGTCTCCGGCAGGGTTCATTGCGGGTGTTGCGGTACTCAGTCTGTTTTTGCTGGCTGAGGTTATTGTGTTCGCGGTCATGGCCGGGTCCTTGCGTATGGGAGAAAATGACCCTTGGCGCGCAGGCAGTGCGGCACTGGCACTGAACCTGTCCCGCTTTCCGGCGCTGTTCGGATTTGCCGTTCGGTTCATCCTGCGCGTCCTGCTGCTTGCCCTGCCGTTTGTGGCCGTCGCGGGGTTGATCGCATGGTGGACGCTGACGGAATATGACATCAACTATTACCTGACATTCCACCCTCCGGCCTTTCAGGTGGCCGTGGTACTGATCGGGCTTGTCGTTCTTGCGTTGGCATGGGTGTTGATCCGCCGTCTGTCGGGATGGGCGCTGGCGTTGCATCTGGTCCTGTTCGAGGGGGCCTCACCACGCGGAGCATTTGCGAAAAGCGAACAAAAGATGGAAGGCAAGCGCGGGCGTTTGAAGATTGAGCTTGCCCTTTGGCTGGGACTGCGGCTTGTGATTGCAGCTTTGATTGCGGCGGTGGCCAGTCTGTTGTTTGCAGTTGTGCCCTTGCAGGAAGGCGGCAGCCTCAGACTGGCGTTGATCCTCAGCCTGATCATTGCGGGGCTTTGGTCCCTGGCGGGGTTGGTTCTGGCGGCGACGGCGCTGGGCGCATTGGCGGTCTTGCTGGACGGCTTCTTTGAAGCTGAGACCAAGGACGTTCCCCATCCCGAACCCCGAAGGATTCGCGTGCCGGTTCTTGTCACTGTCGCGACGGCCTTGGCCGCATTGGGCGTGGGCTTCTGGCTTGGGCAAAGCTTGCTGGAACGCGTGCAGGCGCCGGATCAAGCCGAGGTCATCGGCCATCGGGGCGCTGCGGCCTTGCGACCTGAAAACACAATGGCCTCGGTCCTGAAAGCGATCGAGGATGGAGCGGACTGGGTTGAGATAGACGTTCAGGAAACGGCGGATGATGTAGTTGTCGTGGCCCATGACAGCGATTTCATGAAGTTGGCCGGCGTCAACCTGAAGGTCTGGGATGCGACGATGCAGGATGTTGCTGATATCGACATCGGAAGCTGGTTCGGACCGGAATACGCCGCAGAGCGGACCCCGACCCTGCGAGAGGTTCTGGAAGCGGCCAAGGGCAAGTCGAAGGTTCTTATCGAGCTGAAATATTATGGTCACGACGTCGATCTGGAAAATCGGGTGATCGGCCTTGTCGAAGAGCTAGGGATGCAGAAAGACGTTGCCACCATGTCGCTGAAATACCCGGCCGTGCAAAAGATGGAAAAGTTGCGGCCCGACTGGCGCTCTGGTGTGCTGGCGGCCACGGCCATTGGGGATCTGTCGGGGCTGGAAGGTGAATTTGTCGCCGTCAATGCAGGCATGGTTACACCTGGGCTGATCCGCAAAGTGCAGGACGCTGGTAAGGATATCTATGTCTGGACGGTGAATGATCCGTTGCAGATGTCCAGGATGGCATCGATGGGTGTGGATGGTTTGATTACCGACCGCCCGGCCATGGCCAATGAGGTTTTGCGCGTCCGCGCTGAAATGGGGCCGGGCGAGCGGCTGTTGCTGTGGCTGGCAACCACCTTTGGATTGCAGGTCGATACAGAGGCAATGCGCGATGAAAGTCCTTAACATGGCGCTGTTTCTGTCTCTGCTGCCACTGTCGGCATGGGCACAGGATCTGATGCGCGGATTTGAGATGCCGGGCCACCGTGCCCTGATCGAGCAAAGCAAGGACGCCGAACTGACGCCGTTTGAAACCGATGGCTGTTCAGGCGGGTTGTCAGCCAGTTGGCGCTGGGTGGCAAAGCAATTCCCACAGGTTGGCGCGCTATATCAAGAGCACCCGCCGTGGGAGTACTGCTGCGTCATCCACGACCGGGCATATCACAATGCTGGCGGTGCAGAGACAGCCAACGAAAGCTATGAGGCACGTCTGGCAGCGGATGACGCCTTGCACGCCTGTGTGGTGCAGCACGGAGACAACCATGCCGAGGACTATGCCGACCAGTACGACATGTCGCCTGAACAGATTCGCAGCGTGCACGCGATCACTGCGGATGCAATGTACGGGGCGGTGCGATTCGGTGGCGGGCCGTGCAGCGGCCTGCCCTGGCGGTGGGGGTTCGGGTATCCCGGTTGTTCGGTTCTCAAGTAACAGCGTCCTGCGCGCGAATGACGTGGTGACAGGCGTTCTGTTTTCTATTATCCAACAGATCAAACACGCGAATTGGGAATCTGAGACTCATGGCTGAACACAAGCACGGCGAAATGGACATCACGGTCCAAACCAAGACATTCAACGGTTTCATCAAAGCCACCACGTGGTGTGTGGTCGCCATTGCCTTCCTTTGCCTGTTCTTGGCGGTTTTCGCCTCCTAATTGTTTCGGGGGCTGACTTGCTCAGGATATTGATTGCTTGCTTGCTGGCGGCGACAGTGGCGGGCTGCGCCAATTCGAACCGACCACAGGCGGATCGGAACGAAATCGTGTCCCGGTCCTACCGTGATCCGGGGCCAGCGACCCTGACGCTGTACACAATGATCAACACACGCACCGGATCGGGCGCGCATACGTCGCTGATGATCTCGGGCAGCGAGCGGGTGATCTTTGACCCTGCCGGTTCGTTCCGGGCGGATGTGGTTCCGGTGAAGGATGATGTGCTTTACGGCATTACCCCGGCGGTCGAACGAGCTTATCGCAGCTCGCACGCGCGTGAGACGCATTATGCCCGCATACAGACCATTCAGGTGAGCCCGCAACAGGCTGAAATCGCCTTGCAACTGGCAAAGCAATCCGGTCCGGTCGCTGGCGCGTTCTGCACCAACTCGACTGCCCAACTGTTGAAGCAGGTACCGGGGTTCGAGCAGATTGATGTGACGTTCTATCCGGTGAACCTGTCGGAACAGTTCGCGCAGATTCCGGGCGTCGTGACTGAAGAATATCGGGAAAATGACGATGCGGATCTGCAAAAAGGTTTGGCGGCAAACAATGCGCGTCTCAACCAGCTCGACGCTGTCTCAACTCAGTAGATAAAGCAGACCATAGAGCGTGGCGGCCCCGGAAAAGATGGCCGCTATCACGTTTTTGCTGATCACTCCCACCGCCAGGGCAACGGCTGCCGCCGACATTCGTGGCAGATCAGGTTGCCCTTCGGTGGCAGAGGGCCAAACGACCAGCGGTGCGATCAATGCAGGAAGGATGGCCACTGCTGTATATCGCAGGTGACGCAGCAGCCAAGGCGGCATCGGGCGATCACCCACAAAACCGATAAAGACAAAGCGCAGCGCATAGCTGCCGATGGCAAGCCCGATGATAATGGCCCAGATGGTGACGGAATTGGGCTGAGTCATAACTGCGTCTTTCTACGTTCGAGGATCAGTTCCGCCTGTGCTCCGGCAATCATTCCAGCGCATCCGGCGATCAACAGGCCCAGATTGAACGGGATTACGACGGTCAGCAAAGATACCGCAATGGCCACAAGGGCCGCGACCACATGTGCAAAGGTCCGCATCATCGGCCCTATCATGGCCAGAAAGGTGATCGGCAGGGCAAAATCCAGTGCCCAGCTTTCCGGTATTTGCGCACCCAGCACTGCGCCCAGATAAGTGCCCAGAATCCAGAGCGGTGTGATCGGCGTGACAGAGCCCACGAAATAAGCCATCCGTTGCGGCACTGACAGGTCGGGCTCTTTCTCGAACCGCACGATCGAGCAGGCATAAGATTGATCCACGGTCAGGTATGCCGCAAAGGCACGCTGCCACATGGGCGCGGAACCCAGGTAAGGTGTCAGTGATGCGGAATACATCGCCATACGCAGATTCACAGCCAGCGCCGAGACTATGATGATCACGGTCGGGGTGTTGTCCTGCAACAATTGCAACGCCGCGAATTGCGCGGCACCTGCAAAAACGGTCGATGTAAAGGCCATCGTCTGGACAAGCGTCAACCCGGCTTCGGTCGCAAAAACACCGAACAGCAGGCCAAAGGGCACGGCGACGAAGACAAACGGCGTCCCATCCCGAAAACCTTTCCAGAAGTATGACTTGGATGTGGCAGAGGCCATGGCTAAATCCTATGGTGATTCATGCAGCAGTAACTGTCTTGGGAAGGGGTTGCAATTGGCCACGGAATTCGATCTGTCGGACTATCTTATCGCCCCTGATCCGGCTGCGATGCGCCTGACCCGAGCGGTCGAGGGTGTGGATCAGAACGGTGAAATCAGCCAGATATCTGTGGTCGAGGAACGCCCGCTTACGATCTTTCTCAATTCGCAGGAAATCGTGACGGCGATGACGATTGGCGATTATCCCGAATATCTTGCGCTGGGCTTTCTGCGCAATCAGGGGATGCTGCTGTCGGATGATGAAATCACGCGCGTGGAATATGACGACGACCTTGAAACCGTGATCGTCCGAACCGCGCGCGAAACATCTTATGAAGACAAACTGAAGAAAAAGACCCGCACCAGTGGGTGTGCCGTGGGTACTGTGTTTGGCGACATGATGGAGGGCCTGGAAGACGTACAACTGCCACAGGTTCAGGTGCGAACTTCCTGGCTGTATGATCTAGCCTCGAAGATCAACCGCACTCCGTCGCTGTACCTCGAAGCCGGAGCGATTCACGGCACGGTCCTGTGCCGTGAAAACCGCCCGCTGGTCTATATGGAGGACGTGGGCCGCCACAACGCCGTCGACAAGATCGCAGGTTGGATGTTGTCCGAAGGCGAGGGTGCGGTGGACAAGATCCTTTACACTACAGGTCGCCTGACATCCGAGATGGTGATCAAAACGGCTATGATGGGTATTCCTGTATTAGCGTCTCGTTCGGGTTTCACCGCTTGGGGCGTCGAGATCGCGCGCGAGGTTGGGCTGACTTTGATTGGTCGGATGCGCGGACAGCGCTTTGTCTGCCTGTCGGGCGAGGACCGCCTGTTGCGCGACGTGGATCCGTCAACCGTTGCGGTCGAAGACAAGAAGCATCGTCGGAAGAGTGCGGGATGAGCGCGATGTATTTCTTTCTCTTGATCCCACCGTTTGTGATTTCTATCGGGTTGCTTTGGCTGATGCTCCGCGCCCATCGTCGCTATGAACTCTGTAAAAAAACGCTGGTCGATGGCATGGGAGTGCTTGATGAAGACACGCTCAGTGTTTTGGGCTGGAAAAGCCGCAGGTTCGTAAGTGGCTGGGAAACCCTTGCCGTATGGATGCCTGGATGGCAGTCCGTTGGGCTAGACTACCAACTGCAACAGCAAGACCTTCAGCGCGTGGCGATACAAGGGTTGCCAAAAGCAATTGCCCACATTCCAACAGTAGAACTATCAGCGCGGATGTATCGCTTGGTGTTCTGGTGCTTTGTAGCTCCTGGAACGTTCATAGTTCTAACTTTTGGATCGGTGCACATTGCGCAATGGCTTGACGCTTCTTTGTCAATTTCACCAAGAGTTTCTTATTTGGTTCTTTTGGTTGTCTTTCTCGTTTCTGTTCTTTTGCCTATGACCAAGCTCAAAAGATGGCCTGACATCGAGGACCAATCATGACCAAACCCCTCGGCATTATCCTCGCAGGTGGACAGGCGACCCGGATGGGCGGCGGTGACAAGGGCCTGTTGCAGATCAATGGGCAAAGCTTGCTCTCACATGTGATTGACCGTTTGTCCCCACAGGTCAGTGGGCTGGCTCTGAACGCCAACGGCGACCCCGAGCGGTTTTCGGACCTGAACCTGCCTGTGCTTCCTGACACAATCGAAGGGTTTGCGGGGCCTTTGGCCGGGGTTTTGGCCGGGCTCGACTGGGCGGCAGAGCGAGGCGCGGACAGCATTGTGACCGCCGCTGCAGACACGCCATTCTTCCCGCGCGATTTAGTGGTGCGGTTGCAAGATGCGGCAGCGGGGCAGGTGCACCCTCTGGTTCTGGCCACAACCCCGCGCACCGGGGACGAGGCGCTGAAATCCGGCGGTGGCAAGCGGGTTAACCGGCATCCGACCTTTGGCCTCTGGCCGGTAGCGCTGCGCGACGATCTGCGGGTGGCGCTGACGGACGGGCTGCGCAAGGTGGTGCTGTGGACCGATAAACATGATGGGCGCGAGGCTTTGTTCGACGCCGACCCGTTTGACCCGTTCTTCAACGTCAACACGCCGGAAGATCTGGTTCACGCCCGAACATTGTTGGAGCAGGCATGAGGGTCTTTGGCGTCACCGGCTGGAAGAATGCTGGCAAAACCGGACTGATGGAACGGCTGGTGGCCGAGATCACAGGCCGTGGCTTTACGGTGTCGACTGTCAAACATGCGCATCACAGTGTCGATGTGGATCAACCCGGCACCGACAGTCACCGCCACCGCATGGCAGGGGCCAGTGAAGTTCTGCTTGCCTCAGGTCAGCGCATTGCCATGATGCAAGAGCTGCGCGGCACGCCAGAGCCCCCTTTGGCCGATCTGTTGGCCCGGCTTTCACCGGTTGATCTGGTGCTGATTGAAGGTTTCAAGCGCGAAGACCATCCCAAGATCGAAGCTTTCCGCGCTGAGGCGGGCCATGCGCTGATGGCCCCAAAGAACACGACCATTCGGGCCGTGGCCAGCGACACTCCGCTGGATTTGGACCGCCCGGTCTATGATCTGGACGATACTGCCGGGATTGTTGACTTCATCCTGAAAGAGGTTGGTTTGTGAGCCTGTTCCAGACCTTTGCAATGGTGGATTGGTCTGGCGGAAACGACACCGGGCCGACCCCGCGCAAGGATGCGATCTGGGCCTGCATTGCACGAAACGGAAAAGCGTTTGACCCCGAATACCTGCGCAACAGGCGGATAGCCGAGCAGAGGTTGGATGCTCTGATCCGGGCCGAGCTTAAGGCCGGTCGCCGTCTGCTTCTTGGGTTCGATTTTCCTTTTGGATATCCTTGCGGCTTCGCACGGGCGATGACCGGAACGGACGATCCGCTGGTGTTGTGGGATTGGTTCGACCAACAAGTCGAGGATTCTCCGAAGGCCAACAACCGCTTTGATCTGGCGGGTCGGATCAACCTTCAGTTTGGCGGCCGTGGTCCGTTCTGGATGAATGGATTGCGCCGAGATATTAACGGCCTGCCGCGTACCAAATCGGACTATTCCAACCCGTTCCCGAACCGTCGTGTCGTTGAGACTTTGGCAAAAGGAAGCTTCACCTGCTGGCAGATGGCAGGGGCAGGCGCGGTTGGTGGCCAAGTCATGATGGGGCTGCCGATTCTGAACCGGCTTCGCCACCGGTTTGCCGGGCAAATCTCGGTCTGGCCGTTCGAGCCGCTGGATAAACCTGTTGCCTTCGTGGAAATCTGGCCGTCTTTGATCCTTGGCGCTGCACCGGATGGGCGGATCAAGGATGCCTGGCAGGTTGAACAGGTCGCCTTGACTCTGTCGCGTTTGACAGAGCAGGAGTTGGATGCGCAATTGAACGTCTCAGCGGCAGAGGAAGGTTGGATATTGGGTGTACCTCAGGACAAGCCGAACATAGCCCCGCCCCCGTTGCGGAACGATTGCTTCGCGTTGCCCGCCGGGGTCAACTGGACACCGGTGGATGAGGCGCTGGCCTGTTTGCGTGACAGGCTGCACCCGATTACCGCGTCTGAGACGATGGCGCTGACCCTGGCATGCGGGCGCGTTCTGACCGGGGATGTGGTCGCCCGACGCTCGAATCCGCCGCAACCGAATTCGGCCGTGGATGGGTACGGGTTTGCCGGTCCCGCCCCTGATGGCCCACAGATCATGCCATTGGTTGACGGGCGCGCGGCGGCAGGGATCCCGTTCGACGGTGACGTGCCTGAAGGCCGGGCCTTGCGCGTGCTGACGGGGGCGGCGCTGCCCGCCGGTGTCGACACGGTCATTCTGGAAGAGGATGTCACGGTCAAGGACGGCCACATAGCCTTCCACGGCCCGCTGAAAAAAGGCGCCAACACACGGCGCGCGGGAGAAGATGTGGCCGCAGG
This sequence comes from Ruegeria sp. AG6, assembly GCF_056541565.1. Classification (NCBI taxonomy): domain Bacteria; kingdom Pseudomonadati; phylum Pseudomonadota; class Alphaproteobacteria; order Rhodobacterales; family Roseobacteraceae; genus Ruegeria; species Ruegeria sp. AG6. The sequence goes on from NZ_JBQFYQ010000006.1 coordinate 92,987, forward strand.
CGATATCGCCCTTCCTGCCGGGCGCAGGCTGACCCCTGCCGATCTTGCGCTGCTGTCTGCCGTGGGGATTGCCGAAGTCAACGTGCGCAAACCGCTTCGCGTGGCCGTGGTCTCTACGGGCGATGAATTGGTCGAAGCCGGAGAGAACGCTGGTCCGGGTCAGATTTTCGACGCCAATCGCCCGATGCTGCTGTCCTTGATCGATCGTATGGGGTTCGTACCCGTGGATATGGGGCGTGTTTCGGATGATCGGGACGCCTTGCGGGATCGATTGGATCAGGCCGCAGAGCAGGCGGATGTGATTTTGACCAGTGGCGGCGCGTCAGCGGGTGACGAAGACCATGTTTCGGCCCTTTTGCGTCAGGCCGGAGCGATGCAGCACTGGCGCATTGCGTTGAAACCCGGGCGGCCGCTGGCTTTGGGTTTGTGGTCTGGCGTGCCGGTGTTTGGCCTGCCCGGAAATCCGGTTGCCGCCATGGTCTGTACGTTGATCTTCGCGCGTCCGGCCTTGGGGCTGATGTCCGGCGAAGGCTGGGCTGAACCGCAAGGTTTCGAAGTGCCTGCCGCCTTTGAAAAGCGCAAGAAGCCCGGTCGCCGGGAATATCTGCGCGCCCGAATGCGGGACGGGCGGGCCGAGGTCTTCCACTCGGAAGGATCAGGCCGGATCAGTGGCCTCAGCTGGGCTGAAGGGTTGGTTGAAATCGAGGACGGTGCGCGCCATGTCAAACCGGGCGATATGGTCCGGTTCCTTCCTTATGGAAGTTTCGGGTTGTGACGGTCACGATTTCCAGAGGGTTCGCCGATCAGGAACGCGCGCAAGCGGCGGTACTGTTCTGGCAGGCATTTGCGGCAAAGCTGGGCAAAGTCATGGGGCCGGACGAAAAAGGACTGGCTTTCTTTGAAATCGCATTGAACCCGGATTTCGCGCTGGTTGCACGGGATGAAGCGGGCCGGATGCTGGGGCTGGCAGGTTTCAAGACACGCGACGGCTCTTTTGCGGGGGGCAATATGTCTGATCTGGCTCGGGTCTATGGCTGGTTCGGGGCGACCTGGCGCGCCTTGGTTCTGAGCGTGCTGGAGCGCGAACTGAAACCGGGCGTGTTCCAGATGGATGGTATTTTTGTCGCTGCCGAGGCGCGCGGCAAAGGAGTGGGCACGGCATTGCTGAATGCCATCAAGTCCGAGGCCCGCAACCGAGACATCTCAGAGGTTCAGCTTGATGTCATCGACACGAACCCCCGCGCCCGCAACCTTTACGAGCGCGAGGGATTCCAGCCCCGGGGTCAAGAAAAAACCGGACCGCTGAAGTATCTGTTCAATTTCAGCAGCGTGACCAAAATGTCGTGGATTGTCGGGGCGGATTAATCAAACGTGCCCGCCACGCGACCCAGCAACATGAATGCGCGGGCCGTTCGGGTTTCACCCAGTTCACTCAGTTCCGCATCGCTTGCCGTGGGTTCGAACTCGGCCATCATCTTGTCAAACCGGCGCAGGAAATGGTGCGCGGCGTCGCGGAAAATCGGATCCTGTTTCATCCGGGCTGCCGTCAGCGCAAGTGAGGATCTGTCGCGTACCCCCCCCAGCGCCGCCACGGCGCGCCCGCGTGTGCCCTGGGCGAACTGGCGCCAGATTTCTGGCCGGGCCTTGTCGGGCCGCAGGTCATCCATGTAGATGCCTTCCTGGCTGAGCAGCGTCAGAACATCCTGCGAAGCTTGCACAAGCTGTGCCGTCTTGCGGTCCTTCAATGCAACACGCAGCGCATTGAACCCCTCGGTGTCATCCTGCGTTTCGGGGAAGTTCAGGGCGCGGATGAAAACCTCGGTACTCAGCGGCGGTGTGATCTCTTCCGCAAGTGTGCCCAGCTCCAACGAGGTCTGGTCGCCCTGAGCGGAACTCTGCGCGGCCGTTGCAGAGCGCGCTGTGCGTTTGGTCGAGAACGTTGCCAAGGCGTCTTCGGTTTTCCGTGTGGCCGCAGCGATTTCATCCAGCTTTTTTGTCACCGCAGGTTCATAGGTGCTGGAGGCGCGCTGCTGCTGCGCCACATAGGCCTGCCGGATCGCGTCGATTGCCGTTTGCAACCGCGCACTTTCCTCTCGCATCACACGGCTGGCGCGCATCGCGGTGGCCGCAACCCAGATCATCGCCACGGGCATGAACACGGCCAGAAAGGCGACGACAAAGCCGCCGTTCTGCCCCTGACCGGGCAGCACGAGAAAGACGACCGACACCACCAGCCAGATCAGGCTGAGTACCAGTGCGGCAATCTCGATTTCGGTGACAGCCGGAGTCTTCGGGCGATCATAGATGCCCAGCGACGTCGGCTTTTCGGTTTCCGGGTCAGGTTTTGGCCCCGACATTACATGCGCTCCGGTCAGGCGTATTCGATACTCAGGATTTCGTAAGAGCGCACGCCTCCGGGGGTGCGCACTTCGACACTGTCCCCTTCATCTTTGCCGATCAGGGCGCGGGCGATGGGGGATTTGATGTTCAGCAGGCCGTTTTCGATATTGGCCTCGTATTCACCAACGATCTGCCAGGTCTTTTCTTCATCAGTATCTTCGTCGACCAATGTGACTTTTGCGCCAAACTTGACCGCACCCGACAATTTTGCCGGATCGATGACATCGGCCAGCGACAGAATACCTTCCAGTTCCTTGATGCGACCTTCGATGAAGCCCTGTTTTTCGCGGGCTGAATGATATTCGGCGTTTTCCTTCAGGTCCCCCAGCTCGCGCGCCGAGGCGATGGCTTCGATGATCGCCGGGCGTTCAACGGATTTGAGGTTCTTCAGCTCAGCCTCGAGCGCGGCATTGCCCGCAGGCGTCATCGGGATCTTTTCCATACTCTCTACGTCCACGCATAAATTGAGTCGCCCCGCCGCACAGGAGCGTCGGGGCGAATGTTAGATTGGCAGTTACCTGACCCAAATGCCACGTGAATTGCAAGAGGTGACAGCGTCAGCAGCGGTCAATTCGCGACTTCGCGCCGTTTTGATTTGGGGTGGGGCCTGTGCCGATGATCCGGATGCCGCGACCTGCGCCAACGCTGCGATGGGGTGCAAAGCCAAATCATCTCAATCATATTGCACCACTTCGAACTCGATCCCGTTGTCATCGCGAAAATAGAACCGGCGCCCTGGTTCGTAATCGGCATGGTTGTGGGGCTCGAATCCTGCCTTGCGAACCTTGTCTTCGGTGGCATCGATGTCTTCGACCAGAACACCCACGTGGTTCAGCCCGCCGATCACATCATAGCTGCTTTCATCCGACTGTTTCGGATCATCAGGTTTGTAAAGCGCCAGATACGTGTGGGCCGAGCCGACATGCACAGTGTATCCGCCGGCAATTGCGGGGCCTTCCCAACGGGTCTTCCAGCCAAAGACCTTTTGCATCCAATCGGCCGAGGCTTTCGGGTCGCGGACAGTGAAGTTGGTGTGTTCAAGCGTCGCCATCATGGGATCTCCTGTGTTTTTTGGCTTGTCCCGACTCAGCGTAATTTCTAAACCTAACTTTAGGTCAAGGAATTTTTTATGAGGGTTTGATGGCGGTATCAGAGGGGCTGGCGATTGGCGCATTAGCCCGGCGCACAGGTCTGGCCGTGTCGGCCATCCGGTATTACGAAGCGCAGGGTCTGATTTCGCCCTGGCGCAACGCGGGCGGACAGCGACGCTATCAGCGGGCCGATATTCGGCGACTGAGCTTTGTCATGATTGCGCAGCAGTTCGGCCTGACCCTGCCTGAAATCCGTCAGGTGCTGTCGGGCCTGCCAGGAAACCGCACGCCGACGCCCCAGGACTGGAAGGCAATCAGTGTACAGCTGAGGGCCCATCTGGATCAGCGAATCGACACCCTGATGCGGTTGCGCGACAATCTGGATGGCTGCATCGGATGCGGGTGTCTGAGCCTGCCGAAATGTGCGCTCTACAACCCCGATGACCGGGCAAAATCGCATGGTAGCGGTCCCAGGTACCTGATGGGGGATGCACCAGAGGGGTGATGTGTCGAATAGCGCCCTTGTTACGCCGTGTTTCGATTGACCAATGTCTTTCCGACCATGTAATCAGCCGTGAAACAAAATTGCGCAGATCATGCGGTGACAGCGCCAATTCGGAAAGTTAGCTAGGGAGCCCGCGATGGCCGAGATTGAACGCGAAGCGATGGAATACGATGTGGTGATCGTGGGTGCAGGACCTGCGGGCCTGTCGGCGGCCATCCGTCTGAAACAGCTGGATGCCGACCTGAACGTTGTCGTTCTGGAAAAGGGTTCCGAGGTTGGCGCGCATATCCTGTCGGGCGCGGTTCTTGATCCCTGTGGTCTGGACGCGCTGATCCCGGATTGGAAGGAAAAAGGCGCGCCGCTGAATGTGCCCGTGAAGGACGACAAGTTCTACATGCTGGGTGAAGCAGGCCAGGTCCGCATCCCGAACTTCCCGATGCCGCCGCTGATGCACAACCACGGCAACTACATCGTTTCGATGGGCAATGTGTGCCGCTGGATGGCGGAACAGGCCGAAGAACTGGGTGTCGAGATCTTTCCGGGCATGGCGTGCTCGGAAATGGTCTATGGCGACAATGGCGAAGTCAAAGGCGTGGTAGCAGGCGTTTTTGGTCTGGAGGCAGACGGTTCCTACGGCCCCAACACCGAACCGGGGATGGAGCTGCACGGCAAATATGTCTTCCTGTCAGAAGGTGTGCGCGGGTCGCTGTCCAAGGAAGTGATCGCCAAATACGACCTGTCTGCGGGCAAAGAGCCGCAGAAATACGGTGTCGGCATGAAAGAGATCTGGGAGATCGACCCTGCCAAGCACAAGGAAGGCAGCGTGACGCACACGATGGGCTGGCCTTTGGGCAGCAACGCAGGCGGCGGATCCTTCATCTATCATCTTGAAAATAATCAGGTCTATGTCGGCTTCGTGGTGCACCTTAATTACAAGAACCCGCATCTGTACCCCTATATGGAGTTCCAGCGTTTCAAGCACCATCCGATGGTGGCCGATCTGCTGAAAGGCGGCAAGCGGGTCGCTTACGGCGCCCGTGCGATTACGGAAGGCGGCTATCAGTCGATGCCGAAACTGGTCGCGCCGGGCGTGGCGCTGTTGGGCTGTTCGGCGGGCATGGTCAACGTGCCGCGCATCAAAGGCAACCACAACGCGATGCTGTCGGGCAAAGCTGCGGCCGAGGCTGCTTTCGAAGCGATCAAGGCCGAACGTTCGGGCGATGAGCTGACGGCTTACGAGACCGAAGTTCGCAATGGTGCGATTGGTTCCGACCTGAAAAAGGTTCGCAATGTCAAGCCGATGTGGTCGAAATGGGGTCTGACCGCCAGCCTGATGTTGGGTGGTCTGGACATGTGGACCAACACGTTTGGCTTTTCGCTGTTCGGCACGTTGGGCCATGGCAAGAACGACGCGGAATCGACCGAGGATGCCAGCAAGCACCAGCCAATCGATTATCCAAAGCCGGATGGAACGCTGTCCTTCGATCGTCTGACGAATGTCTCGTTCGCAGCGACAAACCACGAGGAAAGCCAGCCCTGCCACCTGCGTCTGGCCGATCCCGAGATCCCCGTGAAGGTCAACCTGCCTAAATACGATGAGCCGGCACAGCGGTATTGCCCGGCAGGTGTGTATGAAGTGGTCGAGGATGAGAACGGCCCGCGATTCGTCATCAACTTCCAGAACTGCGTTCACTGCAAAACCTGCGACATCAAGGATCCCAGCCAGAACATCACCTGGACCACACCGCAGGGCGGCGACGGTCCAAACTATCCGAACATGTAAGCAAAAAACGGGCAATGGCTGCGCTGTGAAGGCTCTGCCATTGCCTCTTGCCTGCCGAAGCCCTAGCTTACCCCTCAGTCAACGATAGCAAGGCAGGATTTCGGTGTTTTCCCTGGTTCGTCGCGCGGCTTTGTCCGTGCTGTTCATGTCGTCGGTCGCAGTTCCGGCCTATTCGGAAACGGGCGCCGGGTCTTATCTGGCCGGGCGGCAGGCGATTTACGAAAACGACTATTCTGCCGCTGAAAGATACTACGCTCAGGCTCTCAGGTTTGATCCCCAAAATGCGCTGTTGCAGGAAAGCGTTGTCGTTGCACGCATCGCCTTGGGGGAAGTGGCGCGCGCGCTGCCGATCGCCCAGCAGATCGAGGAAGCAAACCTGCCCAGCCAGGCTGCGCGTATGGTAATTTCGGCCAATCTGATCACCGATGGGAAATTTGACGACCTGCTGGCCCGTGACCCTGAAACACAGGGTGTTGGTCCCCTTGTTGACGGCCTGATGATCGCCTGGGCCCATCTGGGGCAGGGTGAGATGACCAAGGCGATGGAACAGTTCGATTCTGTCGCGACACAGGATGGTCTCAGGGAGTTCGCGCTTTACCACAAGGCGATGGCATTGGCGTCTATCGGTGATTTCGAAGGCGCCGAGGCGATACTTGCCGACAATGATGGAACGGTTGCCCGGTTCTCTCGTCGTGCTGCTTTGGCCCGCACCGAGATTCTTTCGCAGCTGGATCGCAACGAAGACGCCGTTCAGTTTCTGGACGATGTGTTTGTGGCGGGCAGTGACCCGACCATCGAGTCGTATTTGAGCCAGTTGGCGGCGGGTGAAACATTGCCGTTCACCCATGTCCGATCCGCTCAGGACGGCATGGCCGAGATTTTTTTCACCGTCGGTGCCGCATTGAACAGCGAAGCATCAGCCGATTACGTTCTGCTGTACGCACGCCTGGCCAGTTTCCTGCGCCCCGATCATGTGGATGCCATTTTGCTGAGCGCGGATCTGCTGGACAACTTGCAGCAATATGATCTGGCGGTTGAGGCATACCGCCAAGTCCCGGCGGACAGCAACGATCACCATGCGGCCGAATTGGGCCGCGCCGAAGTTCTGGACCGTTCGGGAAAAACCGATGCGGCCGTCGAGGTGTTGCAGAACCTGGCTGCGCAGGATCCTGATTTTCCGGGTGTGCATGTCGCTTTGGCAGATTTGCAGCGCCGACAGGAAAACTATGCCGCTGCCGTGGCCTCTTATGACACTGCGATCGCGCTGACGGATAGCGCGGCGGGTGGGAATTGGTTCCTGCATTACGCACGTGGCATCAGTCATGAAAGGCTGAAGCACTGGGATCAGGCCGAAGCTGATTTCCGCCGGGCGCTGGAACTAAACCCGGATCAACCTCAGGTTCTGAATTACCTAGGGTATTCTCTGGTTGAGCGCAAAGAAAAGCTGGATGAAGCATTGGATATGATCGAGCGCGCAGTAGCTGCGCGTCCGGACAGTGGCTATATTGTGGACAGTCTGGGCTGGGTACTGTTCCGTCTGGGGCGTTACGACGAGGCCGTCGAACACATGGAACGTGCGGTTGAGCTGATGCCGGTGGATCCGGTGGTCAACGATCATCTGGGTGACGTCTATTGGGCTGTCGGGCGCGCGCGCGAGGCCGAGTTCCAGTGGAGCCGCGCCTTGTCCTTCATCGACCCGGAAGACACCGACGGCGAAGCCGATCCGGATCGAATCCGGCGCAAGATCGAAGTCGGGCTGGATGCCGTTCTGGCCGAAGAAGGTTCGGAGCCATTGAAAGTCGCCAATGGAAATTAAGGCGTTTGCGCCCGCCAAGATCAACCTGACCCTTCATGTGACTGGCCGTCGAGACGACGGCTATCACCTGTTGGATTCGCTGGTTGTATTCGCCGATCTGGGTGATCGGCTGACATTCACCCCCGGCCCCGAATTGTCCATGGACGTGCGCGGCGAGTTTGCCGGCGGAGTCCCCACGGACAGCCGAAATCTGGTCTGGAAGGCGGCAGAAGCTGTCGGTTGGACCGGTCGTATTCAACTGACCAAGTCCTTGCCCCATGGGGCGGGCATTGGCGGAGGGTCGTCTGATGCCGCGGCCACGCTTGGGGCCCTGGCAGATCAGGGCCACGACCTTCCGCGGGGCCTGCCGTTGTCATTGGGGGCGGATGTCCCCGTCTGCCTGGAAGGTCGGGCGATCAGAATGCAGGGCATTGGCGATCGTTTGACGGCGGTGAACCTTCCGCACCTGCCCGCCCTTTTAGTCAACCCAAATGTCCAGGTGCCCACCGGTGCCGTTTTCAACGCGCTGGCGTCCAGAGACAACCCGCTAATGCCTGAAAGCATGCCTGAGTTTGACAATGCTGATGAGTGCGCCCAGTGGCTGCGCAATCAACGCAACGATCTGCAGGTGCCCGCCATGAACATCGCACCTGAGATCGAGCAGGTGTTGGACGAGTTGCAGATGACCAATCGCGCGCTCATGGTGCGCATGTCAGGGTCAGGATCAACCTGTTTTGCGTTGTATCCGACGATGAAAGACGCGCATTTTGCGGCCTATGAGATCGGCGCAGCCCATCCTGATTGGTGGTGCCGCGCCACGCAGCTCAGTTGAGACGTGAAACCACGTAATCGGCCAATTCGCGCAGCAGACTGCGAATATCGTGGTCAGGCAATACATCCAAAGCGGCTTTGGCCTTGTTTGCCCAACCCAAAGCGTCTTGCCGGGTTTCTTCCAGCGTGGCGTATTTGTTCATCAGACCCAGCGCCTGAACCAGATCCCCGTCCTGTTGGCGGCCCTTTTCGATCGTACGTTCCCAGAAGGCGCGTTCTTCCGGCGTGGATTGCGCCACGGCTTTGATGACGGGCAGGGTCAGTTTCCGTTCACGGAAGTCATCGCCAACATTCTTCCCGGTCGCCTTGCTGTCGCCCTGATAATCCAGCAGGTCATCGGCAATCTGGAACGCGATGCCCAGTGAATCGCCATAGTCGAAAAGCGCTTTGACCTGCGCTTCCGAGGCACCTGCGATCACGCCGCCCACTTCGGTCGCGGCTGAAAACAATGCCGCCGTCTTGCCGCGCACGACCTGAAGGTAAACGCTTTCATCCGTACTCAGATCGGTTGCGGCCGTCATTTGCAGCACTTCGCCTTCGGCAATGGTTGCAGAGGCATTGGCCAGAATATCCAGAACGCGCAGCGAGCCCGTTTCCACCATCAGCTGGAAACTGCGTGAAAACAGGTAATCGCCAACCAGAACACTGGATTTGTTGTCCCAAAGCAGATTGGCGGTCGGGCGGCCCCGTCGCTGTGCGCTTTCATCCACGACGTCGTCATGCAGCAGGGTGGCGGTGTGAATGAACTCGACCGTCGCGGCAAGGCGCACGTGATGGTCGCCGGAATAGCCAAACAGGCGTGCTGCGGCCAGTGTCAGCATCGGGCGCAGGCGTTTTCCACCTGCTTCGACCAGATGCCGCGTCACTTCCGGGATGCGTGGCGCATGGTCCGATGCCATCCGCGTGCGGATCAGCCCGTTCACGGCCTCCATCTCGCCCGCCAGAATTTCAGCGAGACGCTCATGCGGTTTTGAGATCATGTCGACGGTCATCACACTCCTGATACAAGGCTCGACTTTCGCCTCGCCTTGCCCTTACATCCATCCCCATGAAAGAACTGTTGCGCAGTACCGATCCGACAATCCTGGCCTTTGCATCCGCTCTCCTTGAGGGCGAGGATATAGACTGCTTTCAGATGGACGTAAATATGAGCATCCTCGAAGGTGGTATCGGGATTTTCCCTCGTCGGCTGATGGTTCGGTCCGAAGACCTGACCCGGGCCGAGCGTGTGATGCGCGACAACGAGATCCCGCTGGGCCGATGATGCGCTTCGACGACAATGAATTGACGTGCAACGATTTCCTTGGTGGCCGGGTGCGATTGCTGCAACCTGCGTCAGGTTACCGCGCCGGGGTAGACCCTGTTCTGCTTGCCGCATCGGTCCCTGCAAAGGCCGGGCAATCCGTGCTTGAACTGGGATGTGGCGCGGGGGCTGCCATTTTATGCCTGTCCGCGCGGGTGGCGGGGCTGCAAATGGTTGGGATCGAATTGCAACCGGCCTATGCGGATTTGGCCCGCCGCAATTCGGAAATCAACGGCTGTGATCTGGACGTGATCGAGGCTGACCTGAACGCTTTGCCTGATGAGCTCCGACAGCGGCACTTTGATCACGTAATCGCGAACCCGCCCTATTACCGTTCTGGGGCGCATAGCCCCGCCAGCGACACAGGGCGAAGCATTGCACTGGGCGAAAATACGCCTCTGATCGACTGGATCACCGTTGCGGCCAAACGCCTTGCCCCTCGGGGGTTCCTGCACGTGATCCAGAAAGCCGACCGTCTTCCCGATATGCTGACGGCTTGTGAGGGGAAACTGGGTTCAATCGAGGTGCTGCCGCTCAGCGCGCGGGTGGGCCGCGAGACCGAACTGGTCATCCTGAGCGCCCGCAAAGGGGGACGCGCGGCATTTCGCCTCCATGCGCCGTTGATTCTGCACGCCGGTGAGCGCCACGAAAAAGACGGTGAAAGCTATACCGAGGCGGTCTCAGCCGTGCTTCGACAGGCCGCTCCGTTGCCTCGGAACTTGTGCCATCGGCAATGACCAGCCGAATTTGTCGGATTTGTTACAGATTCTGTGCGTCTGCAGCGTGACAGGGTGGAAACGATGTGGTCAAATTCTTACGTGACATACAGACACATAAACAAGGAGGATCGCAATGAGCGTGAGCGCACATCTGACGGAACTGAAGAAAAAGCACGAATCTCTCGGTCTAGAAGTGGAACAAGCCCAACGCTCGCCAGGTATCGATGATCTCCATATTGCTCAGTTGAAAAAGCAGAAGCTCAAGCTGAAAGAAGAGATCGAACGCCTGTCCGCTTAAGTTTTCAGGCTGGCGCGGGCCGCTATCAAGGCCCCGCCGGTGATCAGAAAGGCCGCGATCGCAAGCCCCCAGGACGGGGTCGCGATCCCGGCCACCACCAAAGCAAGGGTCGACAGTAACGGGGCCGCATAGGATGAGGTTCCGAGGATTTGGATGTCGCCTTGCTTGACGCCAATGTCCCAGACGTAGAACGCCAGCCCGACGGGCCCAAGGCCGAGTGCCAGCACCGACGCCCAGCCCAGTGCCGTATCGGGCAGTACAGTGTCTTCCACCGCCAGATGAAGCAGTCCCGAAGCCGATGCAGCCGCAAGGCAGAAAATTGCGACGGAACTGGTCGGCGTGCCCTCCAGTTTGCGTGATAGAACGGAATAGCCCGACCATGTCAGTGCGCACAGCAAGGCCAATGCGTATCCGGGCAGGTATTGGGCCTGAAAGCCCGCGCCGCCACCCCCGGCAATGATTACAGCGGCCCCTGCGAATCCAAGGCATGCCCCGATCAGGTGGCCGATACGCAGATGCTCACCCGGAAGCAGGCCCGACAGAAGCACAATGAGCAGAGGCCAGAGATAAGCGATCAGCCCGGCCTCGGCAGCCGGCGCCATGCGCAGGGCCGAAAAATACAGCGCGTGATAGCCAAATAGGCCCAATGCGCCAAACAGGTAGGTCGTCCAGGGAACTTGCTTTAGATCGCTCAAACCACCTGTCGCCGTTGCCCAGACAAGCCCAAGCGCACCACCAATCGAAAAGCAGATCGTGTTCAGCAGCAGGGGCGGCGTGGGCGCCGACCCGACAGTGAACAACGCCAGCAAGGCCCATAGCAAGACAGCCACGAAACCGATAGCCGTTGCGCGCATTTTGGTCATGGGCGGGAAACCTCTTCAATCGGTACAATTTTGAACTCATCCGATATATGCGCGGTTTTTTCAATCTCGGTCAGGAACCAATCGCGAAACGCCGCGATCTGAGGTTTCTTTTCAGCCCCCGGCAGGCACAGAAACCGGAACCGGCCTTGTGTTTCCAGGGCCACCTTGAACGGTGCAATCAGGCGGCCTTCGGTCAGGTCCTTGAGAATCATGGCGCGTCGCCCCAGTGCCACGCCGACACCGGCAACAGCGGCATCAATCGCGTGATCGGCATTGGAAAAATGCGCGCCATGGGTCGGAGTAAAATCCACCCCCACGGCACGGAACCAAGCGGGCCAATCGCAAGGCGGGGTCAGAAAGCTGATCGAATCGTCATGGATCAGCGGGGCGTCGCGCAGGCTGTCTGGCGTGGTGAATTGTTCTGCAAGTTCCGGTGTCATGACCGGGGTCAGCCATTCCTTTCTGACGGGAACGGAATACAGCCCGTCATCGGCCGAATTCCCGAAACGGATGGCGACGTCCACGTCGTCCCGCTCCAGATCCATGTTGCGCAGCGTGGCCGAGAATTTCAGATCGATCTCGGGATGCGCCCGAGCAAATTCGTAAAGCCGCGGCGCTAACCACTTGGCGGTCAAAGCTGGGCCCGCGGTGACGGTCAGGCTTGTGTCATCTTCCTGTCTGCGCACTGCACGCCATGCGGCTTGCAAGGTGGCAAACCCTTCTGCCGCACCAGGCGCAAGGGCACGGCCCGCCTCGGTCAGTTCTACGGCGCGGTTCAGACGACGAAACAGCGGCCGCCCAAGGTGTTCTTCAAGCGACTTGATCTGAAAGGACAGGGCGGCTGGCGTCACATGCAGCTCTTCCGCCGCCTTCGAAAAAGACATGTGCCGGGCTGCGGCGTCAAAAGCACGCAACGCGGTCAGCGGAGGCAGATAGTCACTCATAGTGAAGGAAAACTTAACTGATGTCTCAAGAAAGCTCGTTTGTCGTGTTTGTTTTTAGCCTCTATATTCACATCAGGTCAAATAAAACTGATTTGAAAAGGAGGCTGTCATGATCGAGATGACAACAAATCCCGCCGCCCAGATGGCGATCCTGCGTGCCCACCAAGAGCGCAGCAGGGTGATCTGGCAGTTTTGGGGATGGATATTCGGTTCCCGCTGATCGCAGCGCGCGCGTTCTTACGGGATCAGAAAGGGCCGGCCCAAAGGGACCGGCCCGTTTTTAGTTCACAACTCTGGATCAGACGAAGAACTGCGCACCGTTGGCCGAGATCGTCGAACCGTTGATGAACTGCGAATCGTCCGATGCCAGGAAGACCACGCAGCGCGCGATTTCCTCTGGCTCACCCAGGCGGCCGGCCGGGATTTGGCCAATGATGGACTCGCGCACCTTCTCGGGCACAGCCATGACCATTTCGGTTGCGATATAGCCGGGGCAGATCGCGTTGGCAGTGATCCCCGCCCGCGCGCCTTCCTGCGCCAGGGATTTTACGATGCCCAGGTCACCTGCCTTGGTCGCTGCATAGTTCACCTGAGCGAACTGGCCTTTCTGACCGTTGATCGAGCTGATGACGATGACACGACCGAACTTGCGCTCTCGCATGCCGGGCCAGACAGGGTGCACCGTGTTGAACACGCCGGTCAGGTTGGTGTCGATCACGTCTTTCCACTGATCAGGTGTCATTTTGTGGAATGGTGCATCGCGGGTGATGCCGGCGTTGGCGACGACCACATCGATGGGGCCAACCTCGGCCTCAACCTTTTCAATACCTGCTTTGGATTCGTCATAATCGGCGACGTTCCACTTGTAGGTCTTGATCCCGGTTTCGTCAGTGAAATTTGCGGCGGCTTCGTCATTTCCCGCATAGGTTGCCGCAACGTTGTATCCTTCGGCTTTGAGCGCCTTGGAAATTGCTGCGCCAATGCCGCGGGAACCGCCGGTAACGAGTGCTGTTCGTGCCATTTATGACTCCTTCAATTATAGTCGTCTTAGTAATGCTGTTACTCTGAGAGATGGTTGTGCGCAATATTGTTTCGTCTTGAATCTTGGATTCCGGGCGGCAATATCGTCGCATCCAACGGTTGGAACCTCAATGTAACAAAAAAAGGCGCCCACCGGGCGCCTAATTCTATTTGATTGCCAACGCGCTTAGTCGCGCTCCACACAAAGGGCAACGCCCATGCCGCCGCCGATGCACAAGGTCGCCAGACCCTTTTTCGCATCGCGACGCTTCATTTCGAATAGCAGGGTGTTCAAAACACGGCACCCCGAAGCACCGATCGGATGGCCGATGGCAATGGCGCCGCCGTTTACGTTCACGATCGACGGATCCCAGCCCATATCCTTGTTAACGGCGCAGGCCTGTGCGGCAAAGGCTTCGTTGGCTTCGACCAGGTCCAGATCGTCTACCGACCAGCCTGCTTTTTCCAGTGCCTTGCGCGATGCATAGATCGGGCCGACGCCCATGATCGACGGGTCCAAACCGGCGGTCGCATAGGACGCGATGCGCGCCAGAGGTTCGATTCCCCGCTTTTCAGCGTTTTCGGCTGACATCAGCAACGTCGCGGCCGCACCGTCGTTCAATCCCGAGGCGTTGGCAGCTGTGACCGAACCGTCCTTGGTGAAGGCTGGACGCAGTTTGGCCATGGCTTCCATGGTTGCGCCATGGCGGATGTATTCGTCCTTGTCCATCACGATGTCGCCCTTGCGGGTCTTGATGGTGAAGGGCACGATTTCGTCTGCGAACTTGCCGGCCTTTTGTGCTGCTTCGGCCTTGTTCTGCGAAGCAACGGCGAATTCATCCTGCATCTCGCGGCTGATCTGCCATTTCTCTGCAACATTCTCGGCAGTCTGACCCATGTGATAGCCGTTGAAAGCATCCCACAAGCCATCGCGGATCATTGTGTCGATATACTTCATGTCGCCCATCTTGTGACCGGCGCGCAGCGCGGCGGCGTGGGGCGACAGCGTCATGTTTTCCTGACCACCAGCAGCGACGATTTCCGCGTCTCCCAGCTGAATATGCTGGGCGCCCAAAGCAACGGCGCGCAGGCCCGAGCCACAAACCTGGTTGATTCCCCAGGCCGCGCTTTCCTGCGGCAGACCGGCGTTGATGTGGGCCTGACGTGCGGGGTTCTGCCCCTGGGCGGCTGTCAGAACCTGCCCCATGATGGTTTCGCTGACTTCGCCTTTTTCCACTCCGGCGCGCTCGACAACTGCTTCCAGAACGGCAGCGCCCAGATCATGGGCAGGTGTGTTCGCAAACGAACCACTGAAGCTGCCAACACCTGTTCGTGCGGCGGATGCGATTACTACGTTGGTCATATGATCAGTCCTTTACCGTCATGGGACAGCGGAATTTCTGACGGCGCAGGTCGAAAGATGTCCTCTCGAAACAAGAGCGCCCCGTGATCCCCCGCTCAAGTACTCTTGCAATAGCGTAACGCTGCACATGCAGCAACGGGCAGCTTGTCTCAGTGTCGGAAATGGTAGGAAAATGTCGATGAACAGGCAATCAACTGCCTGTTTTTGATCTGTTTTCCTGCTTCCAGGGTTCCGCAACACTGGGTGCGCCATACAAGAATCCTTGCAGGCAATCCACGCCACTTGCCACCAAGAAAGCGGCATCCTCCTGCGTTTCAACCGATTCGGCCGTGACCAGAATTTCGAATTCACGGGCCACCGCGATCAGGGCCCGCACCAAAGTCTGGTTGTCGGGATCGTTGCTGATGCCCCGCACGAACTGGCCATCGATTTTGGCTGCGTCGAACAGAAACTCGCGAAAATGGCGAAAGCTGAAATTGCTGGCGCCAAAGTCATCCAGCGCAAAAGCGATGCCGCGATCCTGCAAGCGGTCCATGAAGTCGACAACCAGCTCAGGCACCTGCATGGCCGAGCTTTCGGAGATTTCGAGGATCAAGCGTTCGCCCAATTCGGCATCTCGTTTCAGGAATCTGTCCAGTATTCTGGACCAGTTGGAATAACCGATCGAGCGCGCAGACATGTTGATCGACAGGCGTATTTCCGGGTTCCTCGCCAATGTGCGCAACCCAAGCTCCAACGCGACGCAGTCCAGATCGCGGCCGATAGGAGTGTTTTCGACCTGAGGCATGAATTCTCGCGCCGGGATGACGCGGCCGGTTTCGTCCAGAACCCGAATGAACCCTTCGTAAAACGCGACTCGGTACGGGGCGTGCGCCTGTATCACCGGCTGAAAAGCCAGTTTGCACTGCTTATGCTTCACTGCATCGGTTGCCATCTGCACAACCGAACGATCCCGCGTCGAAACGGCCGTATTCAACGGACTTTCCGACCCCTCAGGCAGATGTGCCAGTTTTTTATTTCCCATAAGCGCGGATTCCCATGTGTCCGGGACAGGTGTCCGGTCACAGTCTCGGGGCAAAGAGATGAATCTGCGGTTAAGGGTTCGGAAAAATTTCCGTCTCGCGGGCTCAGCGGGTGGATTGCCACGCGCGTGTCAAAGAAGCTGCCGCGCCAAGTATCGCGCCCATCGCACCTAGCGCCATCATTGCAAAACCCAATGCGATCAGGGCTGCAACGGCGCCCCCAAGGGCTGCGAGCATGGCCATCAACAGGCCGAACAGGCCGAAAAAGGTTGAAATGGTTGTCAAACGATTCATACAGACCCTCGCTCACTCACACACGGCGACTGTCGTCTGATATGGCGCTCAATGGCCGAGATTCAAGGCACAATCAGGGTGCAGCCGGCTGTTTCAAGCCTGTTCTGCTTGTCCGCTGGGCAGCTTTTTGTCCAGATGATCAAAACCGGGCGTTCCGCGGTCTTCCGGGTGGCGCGCCAGATGCTTGGCCTTGATCTGTTCCGAACTGTCCCGGCTGCCGTCATGGCTGTACCCAGGTGGGGCAAAGCAGTAGGCCAGCCGCTGTTTCAGGGTCAAACCCGGCTGGGTCGCGTCGCGCCAGATGGCCACCCATTCGTGAAAGGCCACCCGCAGGGGATTGAAAGTGCCGATATTGTGCACCAGGCCATAGTCCACCCGGTCGTCCTCCTGCTCGGGGACGAAGGTGCCGAACAGCTTGTCCCAGATGATGAACACCCCGGCATAATTGCAATCCAGATAGCGTGCGTTGCGACCGTGATGGGCGCGGTGGTGACTGGGGGTGTTCATTACCGCCTCGAACCAGCGGGGCATCTTGCCGATGGCCTCGGTGTGAATCCAGAACTGATAGATAAGATTGAGGCCACCGACGAACAAAACCATCGCAGGATGGAACCCAAGCAGGATCAGTGGGGCGCGTACGACCATCATGAAAGTAAACGTATAAGTCCAGGTCTGCCGCAGCGCGGTCGTCAGGTTGTAGTGCTGCGAGCTGTGATGGTTTACGTGGCTGGCCCAGACCCAGCGGATGCGATGGCCAAAGCGGTGGACCCAGTAGTAACGCAGATCGTCCAGGACAAAGCACAGGATGATAACCGGAATTGACGTACCCAGGTTCATCGGCGTGATCTGCCAAAGCCACATGAAAAACGCATAGGCGATAAAGCCCAGCAAAAAGCCCGATGCGATGTTTCCGGCCCCCATGATCAAAGAAGTCACCGCGTCGCGTGTTTCATAACGCCCGCCTTTGCCTTTGACTGCGATCCACAGAAACTCGGCCAGAATTGCTGCGATGAAAAAGGGAACGGCCCATTGCACCGCATCGGGAAAACTAATTTGGTCTGTCATGCGGGCTCCATCAGGTCACGCCAGTGATGGCGTTCGAATTCGTCCAGTCGGATGAGTGTTTTGGGCACCGAGAATTCGTGAAACAGAATCTCAAATCCTTCCGGATGATCCAGAAGATCATAGTCCAGCAGATGCCGGGCCACGGTGTCGGCCCCGAAGGACCAAAGCAACCCATTGCCTGAACTGGTGCGCACCATCGCGGCGTGGCCATCATGGGAAACCGTGACGTCGACCACATCATCGTCCGGAAAGTGACGTGCCCATTGTGATCGTGCAATGTCGGGCGTCAGCATCACTTGCTGCGATTTGCCGGTGAGATGCAATAACAGGGTGACACCAGCTATGCCGCCGACGACCAGCGTCAGTAGAATTTCAAGTGGCATTCCATCCTCCTGAGCGCAGAGTGCAAAGGAGTTGAAACTCTGTCAAAGGTGGCGTTGCGTCAGCTGTTTTCCAGCCGTTCCAGTATCTCGTGTTGCACCACACGTTCGACGAAGGGCACCAGCCCCTCGGGGCCGGATGTACGATCCTTCAGATGGATGCAGATATCCGGGCGCCGGGCGGCAATTATGCCCACCATTTCACCACGGATCGTGTCGTCAAGCCCCGCGCCCAAGATGGCGCAGGCAATTCGGGGCTCGGCATCCAGCTGTTTCCGGACCTCGTCCGTGTCATGTGCGCCCAGCCACTGAATCGGCAGATGATCCAGTTGCCGTGCCACATCACCGATCACATTTGGCAACCGTCCGATCAAAAGAACCACCGGCTTCATCGTCGCCTCCTTCCTATAAGGTCACAAACGAAAACCGGCCCAATTGGGCCGGTTCGAGTGTATCACAAACAGGCGGACGCTGCGCCATTCGTCAGCTATTGGATTCCACAAGCGTCGAGATAATCGCCTTCGCACTGTCCGAGTTCCACTCGGCGTCGCCGATCAGCCGGGCGATTTCCTGCCCTTCGGGGTTCAGGATGACCGTGATCGGCAAGGCGATGACGCCGAACTCACGGGCAGCGGCTGAACTGGGGTCCTGGTGACGGGGCAGGTTGGCGATGCCGTTCTCTTCAAAGAACTTTTTGATGCCGGCAGGCGAGTTGCGGCCCGTGGCCAGTGTCAGAACCTGAAACTTGTCGCCGCCGAACTCTTCCTGAAGTTCAGCGATCTGAGGCATCTCTTTGCGGCAGGGCGCACACCAGGTGGCCCAGAAATTCAGCAGCACATACTTGCCCTCATAATCAGCAAGCGTGCCGACACCGCCGTCATCTTCCAGCTGGAATTCGATTGATTTGGCGGGTTTCGGTTCCTTGTGCAGGATCAGACGTTTCAGGCTCTCTTCCCGCAGAGGGGCCAGCGTCTCGGCATCGGTCGCCAAGGCGGCATTTGCACCCAGCGCAAGGGCCATATAAAGGGGGATCAGACGAAATAGGCGCATATCAACTCCGGGTTTTCTTACATGACCGATCAATCCTCGAACCAGATGTGGGGCGGCCGCTTTGCCGCCGGTCCAGACGCGATCATGGAGGCAATCAACGCCTCGATCGGGTTCGATCAGCGGATGGCAGCCCAGGACATCGCAGGCTCGCGCGCCCATGCGGCCATGCTGGCAGCCACAGGCGTCATAAGTGATAGTGACGCCGAAGCCATTCGGGAAGGGCTGCTCACCGTTTTGTCAGAAATCCAGAACGGAGAGTTCCAGTTCTCGACCGCGCTGGAAGACATTCACATGAATGTCGAGGCACGTCTGAAAGAGATCATCGGAGAGCCCGCAGGCCGTTTGCACACAGGCCGGTCACGCAATGACCAGGTCGCAACCGATTTCAAGCTCTGGGTTCGTGATCAGCTGGACGCTGCTGAGAGCGGCTTGCTGGCCCTGATCCGCGCGCTTTTGGCGCAGGCCGAGGCTGGCGCCGATTGGGTCATGCCGGGCTTTACCCACCTGCAAACGGCGCAGCCGGTGACATGGGGCCATCACATGATGGCCTATGTCGAGATGTTTGGCCGTGATCTGTCCCGCGTTCGTGACGCCCGTGCCCGGATGAACGAATCGCCACTGGGGGCTGCGGCGCTGGCCGGAACGTCCTTTCCCATCGACCGCCATATGACGGCCGAGGCGCTGGGCTTTGACCGGCCTGCCGCCAACTCGCTGGACGCCGTCAGCGATCGTGACTTCGCGCTGGAGTTCCTGTCCGTGGCCTCGATCTGCGCCGTGCATCTGTCGCGGTTTGCCGAGGAACTGGTGATCTGGTCTTCGGCGCAGTTCCGTTTCGTTACCCTGTCGGATCGGTTCTCAACCGGATCGTCGATCATGCCGCAGAAGAAAAACCCCGATGCGGCAGAGCTGATCCGCGCCAAGGTGGGTCGGATCTTTGGCGCCAACACGGCGCTGATGATGGTGATGAAGGGCCTGCCGCTGGCCTATTCCAAGGACATGCAGGAAGACAAGGAACAGGTCTTTGACGCCGCCGACAACTGGATGCTGGCGCTGGCCGCGATGGAAGGCATGGTCAAGGACATGACCGCCAACCGCGACAGCCTGGCCGCCGCCGCCGGCTCGGGCTTTTCCACCGCGACCGATCTGGCCGACTGGCTGGTTCGGGTGCTGGGCCTGCCCTTCCGCGACGCGCATCATGTTACCGGATCGCTGGTGGCCATGGCCGAGAAGAAGGGTTGCGACCTGCCCGATCTGACGCTGGACGACATGCAATCGGTCCATGCCGAGATCACAAATGACGTCTACTCTGTCCTTGGAGTCGAAAATTCTGTAAACTCACGCCAGTCCTATGGTGGCACAGCTCCTGATCAGGTGCGTGCTCAGGTTGAACGATGGAAGGCAATGGTGTGATGACCGTGCTGCGCGCGATTCTGATTGCAGGGTCCGGCCTGATGCTGGCCGGATGCGGAGCCGATGGTGAGCCCGTTCAGCCAGCGCCCGCTCAGCCAACTGTCAGTGCAACCGTCGGTGTCGGCTCTGGCGGAGCGTATGTAGGCGGTGGCGTAGGTCTGAGCCGTGGCCCGCTGGGGATCTACCTGGGATTCTAAGCCACTTTCATATTGCGCATCGGTTTTATATCCACCAACGTGAGGTGGCATGTCGGTGCGCATGTCATCCAAAGAAAAGATACTGAAATGAGAACACTAGGACTGTTTCTGGTATTTGCGGCTTTGACGGCTTGCGAACCTACATCGGCAAGACGCCCGGAACCTGCGGCAGAGCCCAAACAATCGGGCACCGGAGTTTCGATCTCGGGCTATGGCCGGGTTGGAGTTTCGACCCGAAATTAAACTTGGTCGATGGGTTCGGAATCCATTGATCCGAAGCTATCTTCTGGTCTAAGCGCGCAGACATGGATCATTTTCTCTACCGCGACGGCGCGCTATTCGCCGAGGATGTCCCTGTCTCCGAAATCGCTGCCGCGGTCGGAACGCCGTTCTATGTCTACTCCACAGCAACCTTGCTGCGGCATTTTCAGCTGTTTGACGATGCGCTTGACGGCACGGACCACCTTGTCTGCTATGCGATGAAAGCGGCCAGCAATCAGGCGATCCTGAAAACTCTGGCAAAGGCGGGCGCAGGGATGGACGTGGTTTCGGGCGGGGAATACCTGCGCGCCAAGGCGGCGGGCGTTCCGGGCGACAAAATCGTGTTCTCTGGCGTGGGTAAAACGGCGGATGAGATTCGTACCGCACTGACCGGCGGCATCCGTCAGTTCAACGTCGAATCCGAGCCCGAGATGGAAGTGATCAACGCCGTTGCACTGGAATTGGGTGTGCTTGCGCCGATTACTGTAAGGGTGAACCCGGATGTCGATGCCAAGACCCATGCCAAGATTGCCACGGGCAAGTCCGAGAACAAGTTTGGCATTCCGATTGCCCGTGCCTCGGAAGTTTACGCCCACGCTGCCAGCTTGCCGGGGTTGGAGGTGATCGGCATCGACGTCCATATCGGCTCGCAACTGACCGAACTTGAACCGTATGAGCTGGCCTACACAAAAGTAGCCGAGCTGACCGAACGCCTCCGTTCTGAAGGTCACAACATTCGGCGTCTCGATCTGGGTGGCGGTCTGGGCATTCCTTACACCCGGTCGAACAACGCACCTCCCTTGCCGATTGAATATGGTGCGCTGGTCAAGAAAACATTGGGCCATCTTGGCTGTGAGATCGAGATCGAGCCGGGCCGCCTGATCGCGGGCAACGCCGGGATCATGGTTAGCAAGGTCATCTACGTGAAATCAGGCGAAGGTCGCGATTTTTTGATCCTTGATGGGGCGATGAATGACCTGATCCGCCCGGCAATGTACGAAGCTTACCACGATATCGTCGCGGTGCAGGAACCTGTCGCCGGTGTGGAACAGCGCCCTTATGACATCGTGGGCCCGGTCTGCGAATCCGGTGACACTTTTGCCAAACAACGCAACATGCCGCCGCTTAAATCGGGTGACCTGATCGCCTTCCGCAGCGCGGGTGCCTATGGCGCGGTGATGGCCAGCGAGTACAATACCCGCCCGCTGATCCCCGAGGTTCTGGTCAATGGTGATCAATTTGCAGTCATTCGTGAACGACCAAGCTTTGACGAAATCATAAACCGCGATACCATACCTTCATGGCTTTGACGCGATGACCGCGCGGGCCTAACCCCGGAGGCCCGTCTTGTCCGACCGTTCAAACCTGCCCATTCCGCGCCTGTCCGTGTGGCTGACTCATGTCGGCATGGTGGCAGAACAGGTGTTGCGCGCGTTCTGGCCGGCGTTCTCGATTGTTCTTGTTCTGCTTGCGGCATTGATGCTGGGGCTTCAAGATGTTGTTTCCGTGGAAATTGTCTGGGCGGTCGGCGCGCTGTCCTTGGGGTCGTTTTTGACGGCTGCGGTGCTTGGCCTGAGGGGTCTCAAGTTGCCTTCGCGCGCCGAGGTTTTGATGCGGCTGGATGAGACCTTGCCGGGACGCCCAATTCAGGCCTTAATGGATGATCAGGCTATCGGTGCGGCCGATCGGGATTCCGTGGCGCTGTGGCAAGCCCACAAAGCCCGGATGGCGCAACGGGTCGCGACGGCCGAGGCCGTGAAACCAGACCTTCGGCTGGCATCGCGAGATCCTTATGCACTGCGCTACGCGGCATTGCTGGCTTTTGTCGTAGCGCTGGTTTTCGGCTCTTTGTGGCGCGTGGGGTCTGTGGCGGACATGGCCCCGGGCACTGCCGCCGCCGGGCAAGGGCCGACTTGGGAAGGATGGGTCGAACCCCCGCGCTATACGGGCCTTCCAACGCTGTATCTTGCGGACCAAACGGATGCAGAGCTTGCCGTTCCCAAGGGCAGCCGCGTTACCTTGCGGCTTTATGGTGAGGTTGGCGCACATAGCCTGACGGAAAACAGCTCGGCCCTGGGAGCCGAGGCGGCGACCGACCCCGAGCAGGAGTTCGTGGCAGAACGCTCTGGCCAATTGCGCATCGACGGGCCAGCGGGGCGGGAATGGGCCGTTGAGATCATTGACGACACGGCACCACAGATAGCCGTGGCTGGATCGGCTGAGGCCGAGGCGGGCGGGCAGATGAAGCTGCCATTCGTCGCAGGAGATGACTATGGTGTGGTTGCAGGCTCTGCCCTGATCGAACTGGATCTGGCTGCCGTTGATCGCCGCTATGGTCTGGCGGCAGAGCCCGAACCACGCGAAGCGATCGCAGTTGAACTGCCTATGCCGATCACCGGCGACCGGGTGGATTTTGCAGAAGATCTGATCGAGGATTTCTCGCAACACCCATGGGCGCATTTGCCGGTTCGGATCACCTTGATGGCCACGGACGCGGCGGATCAGCAATCGTCTTCCGAACCTTATGTGACCGATCTTCCGGCCCGTCGGTTCTTTGATCCGCTGGCCGCTGCGGTGATCGAACAACGGCGCGATCTGCTGTGGTCGCGGTCCAATGCGCCTCGGATCGCGCAACTGCTGCGGGCTGTATCTCATCTGCCAGAGGACTTGTTTCGCTCGGAAACTGCCTATTTGCGTCTGAGGGTCGTGCTGCGGCGGCTTGAGACCTTTGATCAATACGGGCTGAAACCCGAACAGCAGGCAGAGATCGCCCAGGCGCTCTGGGATCTTGCCGTGTTGATTGAGGACGGCACGCTTGCGGATGCGCTGGAACGGATGCGGCGCGCGCAGGAACGTCTGACCGAAGCAATGAAGAAAGGCGCCAGCGACGAGGAAATCGCGGAACTGATGCAGGAATTGCGCGAAGCGACGCAGGATTACCTCCAACAGCTGCAACGGTTGGCCCAGCCGAACGGCGAAGATGGCGAGCGTCAGCAGGGCCAGAACGGCGAGTCCCTGCAAATGACGCAGGATGATCTGCAACGCATGATGGACCGCATTCAGGAGCTCATGGAACAGGGCCGGATGGCCGAAGCCCAGCAGGCACTGGAAGAGTTCCAGCAGATGATGGAAAACATGCGTGTGACTCAGGGCCAGGGCGGAGGGCAGCAGTCCGAAGGTCAGCAGGCCATGGAAGGTCTTGCGGAAACCCTGCGCGAGCAACAAGGTCTGAGCGATCAGGCCTTCCGTGATTTGCAGGAACAGTTTAATCCAGGTGCTCAATCCGGTGAAAGCCAGGGCAATGAGGGACGCAATGGCGGGCAAGGCCGGGGGCAAAGCCACGAAGGTCAGGGCGGTCAGGGGGAAGGCTCGGATCAGGCTGGCGAAGGCCAGCAGGGTCAAGGCTCACTTGCGGATCGGCAGCAAGCGCTAAGAGATGAGCTGAGCCGCCAGCAACAGGGTTTGCCCGGCGCCGGCACGCCCGAAGGTGACGCCGCGCGCGAGGCGCTGGACCGGGCCGGGCGCGCCATGGACGAGGCGGAACAGGCCCTGCGTGGGGATGATCTGGCCGAAGCCATCGACCGGCAATCCGAGGCGATGGAAGCCCTGCGCGAAGGGATGCGTTCGTTGGGTGAGGCGATGGCGCAGAACCAGCAGAATCAGCCGGGTCAGGGAACGCAGGATGGCGACATGCAAGCCAACAATCGCGATCCGCTGGGCCGAAATCCGGGTGCCGCCGGTTCGATTTCAACAGATGAGAATTTGCTGCAAGGCGAAGACGTGTATCGCCGGGCGCGGGAACTGCTGGATGAAATCCGGCGCAGAACCGGGGAATCGGACCGCCCCCAGATCGAACTGGAATACCTGAAACGTTTGTTGGAGAGGTTCTAGACCTCAGTTCTGGGCACCGGATCCAGCCTGTGCTTCAAGCCAGATACGCGCCTGATCCACAAGCGACACGTATGAGCTGAGCAACGGGTCGGCCTGAGGGACCGCTTCGCTGATCTGTTGGGCATTTCCATAGATCAGATACAGAACCACGCCGATGATCAGCATCAACGCGAAGCCGCGCAGGAATCCGCCCGATTTGCGGGGTGGCTGCGGGACCTCTTCCGACTCGTCAGATCGCATTGTCGAATTGATGGCTTCAACATCCGGCAGCGCGTCTTTCTGCCCTGCATCGACAGCGGTTTCGGAAGCCGAAGGCCGTTTGGGGCGCACCTTGGGTTCTGGTGGCGTATCCAGCCCCAGATCGGGCTGGCTCTCAAGGCTGCTGCCTTCCTGCGCCCGCAATTCCGCTTCGCGGGCAGCTTCCTCTTTCAGAATGCTGGCAACGGACGGATCGACATTCCCTGTAGGCGCAGCGGGTTTTTCAACTTCTGGCTTGCCTTCGGATACCGCTTCTTCAACAGGACCCGGTTCGGCGTCCTGCGGAGCGTCGACCACGTCGGGCGATGTGTCATCCTGTTCGGGGGTTTCCGCTTTTTCGTCCGGTGCGCCTGCGGCTTCGGCAGGGTGCTTCGCTTGAAACCAGGTCTGATCACAGTTGGAACACTGTACGTCGCGGCCTTCCTCGGGGATGACCTCGTCAGGAACCTCGTACTGCGCGCTGCAATTCGGACATGTAAGACGCATGCTGCCTCCTCGGCCGGGCGAAGGGCCGATAATAGTTTTTTCAGGAATGATATTCGGTTAAGACCCAACAGCAAAGAGCGTTTTCGGTTTCGCGGGTCAAGTGTCACCAATTGGACCCGGTAGAGCCATTGAAACCATCACCATGCTCGGGCAAGAAGAGCGGCAAAATAACGGGGGCACGTGTGATCGAGCTGGAAAATGTCAGCTACACCTACGGTGGCGGCGAGTTGCTGAGTGATGTCTCGGTACAATTGCAGCCGGGTTCGTTTCACTTTCTGACCGGGCCTTCCGGGGCGGGCAAGACCACGTTGCTCAAGCTGTGCTATGGTGCCCTGCTGCCGAGCTCGGGGCGGTTGAGTGTGTTTGACCAGGATATTTCAACCCTTGATCGCGACCAGCTGGCCGTATTGCGTCGCCGCGTTGGTGTCGTGCATCAGGATTGTCAGTTCCTTGACCACATGACGCTTGCCGAAAACGTCGCGTTGCCGCTGATGGTGTCCGGGCGTTCGGAAACATCCGAGCAGGAAAACCTGACCGAGCTGCTCAGCTGGGTGGGACTTGGCGCCAGGCTCGAAGCGCTCCCGCCTGAACTGTCCGGCGGCGAGCGGCAAAGGGCCGCTCTGGCGCGTGCCGTCATATTGTCGCCTGACGTGGTTTTGGCGGATGAGCCGACGGGCAATGTTGACTGGGAAATGTCGCAACGGCTGCTGCGTCTTCTGATCGAACTGAACCGGATGGGCAAAACCGTCCTGATCGCCACCCATGATCTGAGCCTGATCCGCGCGGCCAAAAGCCAGGTACAGGCTCGTGTCCTGCGTATTTCGCAGCGCAAGCTGCAACTGGCGGGGGCGGATCTATGATCAGTCCTGATCTCAAAAATCTGTTGCGCGGTGACAAACGGGCAGACCGGGTTGTTCCCCCAACGGGATATACGGCACACCTGACCCTGTTTGTCGCGGGTGCGATGGCGTTTCTTGCAGTATTCGCACTGGCCCTGTCTCTGGCTTCGGGGCGCATTGCGGATCGCTGGGCCTCGGAACTGGCCGGAGCTGCAACCCTGCGCATCAACGCGCCAGCGGAACAGCGTGCGGCCCAGACCGAGGCCGCGCTGACCGTTCTGAGCCAGACGCCTGGCGTGGCCTCGGCCCGTGCTTTGACGCAGGAAGAGCAGGCGGCGTTGCTTGCCCCTTGGTTCGGGCCGGATCTGCCGCTGGATACGCTGCCCGTGCCGCAGCTTATCGAGATCATTGAAACCGAACCGGGCATCGACGTGGCTGGGTTGCGTTTGCGACTGGGGGCCGAGGTGCCGGGCGCCGTGCTGGATGATCATACGCGGTGGCGGGAGCCTTTGGTTGATGCGGCGATGTCCCTGCGTCGTCTGGGGTGGATTTCGATCCTGCTGATCGGTGGTGCGACCGCGGCCATGATTACTCTTGCCGCCAATGCGTCGCTTGCCGCAAATGCCCAGATCATCGAAGTGCTGCGCCTGGTCGGTGCACGCGATGGGTTCATAGCGGGCGCATTCGTAAGGCGGTTTACATATCGCGCATTCTTTGGGGCATCAGTCGGTACATTGCTGGGCATGACCGGTGTTCTGATGCTGCCCGAAGCCTCGGAATCGGGTGGTTTTCTGGCCGGCGTCGGCTTTCAGGGCAAAGACTGGGCGTTGCCGGTTCTTATCCCGATCCTTGGTGCCATGGTCGCGTTTTTTGCTACTTGGGCTGCGGCCCGACGCAAATTGAAGGAGCTTTCCTGATGTTGATGGCTGTTCAATGGGTTAGGTCATTGATCTTCATGATCGTGATCTACGCCTGGATGCTGATCCTTGGCATTGTCTTTCTGCCCTATGCACTGTTTTCCAAGGCTGGCGCCCTGAGGGCGTGCAAGACCTACGCGCGCAGCACCATGTGGCTGGCCCGGTGGATGGTTGGCATTCGGTGTGAAGTGCGGGGTAGGGTCCCAACGAATGAAGTGGTCATAGCCGCAAAACACCAGTCGTTTCTTGATATCATCATAATTTTTGATGCGATTCCGCACGGCAAGTTCATTATGAAGCGCGAGCTTTTGTTTACACCCGTCATTGGAATGTATGCGCGGCGACTTGGCTGTATTCCGGTCAATCGCGGCAAGCGCGGTGCTGCCGTGACCAAGATGGTCAAGGATGTATCGAAAGAGTTTTCGGAACCCGGGCAGCTTGTGATTTACCCGCAAGGGACACGTGTGGCGCCCGGTGCGAAGAAACCTTACAAGGTTGGAACAGCCGTTCTTTACGAAGGGCTCGGCTTTCCCTGCGTTCCGGTCGCGACGAATGCCGGCGTCTTCTGGCCCCGAACGGGTGTCATGCGCAAACCGGGCCTTGCGATCGTCGATTTCCTCGACCCAATCGAGCCGGGTGTTGGTCGGGACGAATTCCTTGCCCGGCTGGAAGATGTGATAGAAACGCGTTCCAACGAGTTGATGCGGGAAGTGGGGTTTGATCCGGATGGAGCACATTCGTGACATTGAAACGCTTGAAGCGTTGTATGGTCGGCCCGGCGCGCCGTCCTTGCGAAAGGTCGTTCATCAGCTGACGCCTCTCTATCGCAAGTGGATCCTCGCATCGCGCCTCTGTGTGCTCAGCACGGTTGGCCCAGAAGGTGTGGATGGCAGCCCGCGGGGCGATGATGGCCCGGTCGTGAAAGAGCTGGATGCGAATACGCTGGCTCTGCCGGACTGGCGCGGCAACAACCGTCTGGACAGTTTGCGCAATATCGTGCGCGATCCACGTGTTTCGCTGATGTTTCTTGTTCGGGGGGCCAACAACGTCGTTCGGGTGAACGGGTTGGCGCGGGTAACGGCGGATGAGACCCTGCGGCATCAATTCGAGAAGGTCGGCAAACGCCCGGCGACCGTTATCGTCGTTGAAATCGCCGAGATATACAGCCAATGTGCCCGTGCTTTGATCCGGGCGCGCATCTGGTCAAGCGGTGATGACAGCGGCGATCTTCCCACGATAGGTCAGCTTCTGTCCGAGGCATCAGACGGCGCGGAAGGCGGCGCGCAATATGACGAGGAATGGCCTGCACGCGCCGCAAAAACGATGTGGTAGATGTGGGTGTCGGCTGTGGTTCAAACCGCAGCGGCCCCGATCCTTGATACTTTTTCCACCCAGCGATCTACGCTGCCGGGCTTGGGATAGCTTGCGCCGGAAAAATAGGTGAAACGGGTTGGTTTGAAGCCGACGAACCCAAGAATCTGGTCCCGTACCTGACGGATTAGCGCCTGCCGGTATATCAGGCGCATGAACCATCCCGGGGTGTCTGACGTCAGGATGACGCGTGCAGTACGCCCAGTCAGCATGGGCGCCGGAAATCCGATCTTGGTGGTGTTCCGTGTGTCAAAGGTTCGTCCCGGAATGAACATTCGATCGATCAGTCCTTTGAGTTTGGCTGGAAGGCCGCCCCACCACATCGGGGTGGTCAGGACCAAGTGGTCGCTCCACTCAAAGTCCTGAAGCACTTGTTCCAGAACCGGCTCAAGTGGTTTGAAGTCGTGATAATTGCCCTGACCGAAATCAAAATCAAATTGCAGATCGCTCAGATGAACCAACCGTACATCGTGCCCGTTTTTGCGGGCCGCGTCTCTGTATGTTTCGGCAAATGTGCGTGACAGGCTGCTTTCTGCGGGGTGTCCGTCAAGGATGAGAATCTTTTTCGGTTGCATCGGGTATCTCCTGAAAAATGACCGTGGTCAATTTATAGAATCAAAAAATGACTACGGTCAATAAAAATTTGACCACGGTCAGAAATTATGCGATTGAGCCGTATGCAAAAGACAATTCAGAAACGTACGATCAAGACCCGCGCCAAGCTTCTCTCGGCCGCTGAAGAGGTCATCCGCAATGGCGGATATGAAGCGTTACGGGTGGAAGAGGTCGTGAAGGCCGCTGGGGTCGCGAAGGGCACCTTTTTCGCGCATTTTCACGACAAGGATGCGCTGATGGAAATTCTGATCGCAGACAAGCTGAACGCCTGTCTGGATCAGGCCGAGGCCGGAACACCGCCCAAAACTGTTGCAGAAATCGTCACTGCGCTGGAACCGGTTCACAGTTTCATGACGTCCGAGCGATATGTATTCGATTTGTTGATCAGGTATTCCGGTGCTACGGCTGTCGCCGAAATAGGACCGGTGGCCTATTGTTTTGAGCGATATTTCCGCATCGTGATGCTGTGGCTCGAAGATGCAGAGGTGCGCAAGGATGTGCCACCCGAGTTGTTGGCCGAAGGTGTGCAGGCCTTTGCCATTCAGGCCATGTCACTAAGATTCTGCGCATTGCATTCCGCGACGACATTCACCGACAGGTTGGAGACCTATCTGGATGCCTGGTTGACCCCGACAGGCTGATCGCTGCCGGGGGCAAGGTTGTCAGCTGTGGATCGGACCGTCGCCGCAGGCCAGTGCGGCCTCGCGCATGGCCTCGGAATAGGTCGGGTGCGCGTGGCAGGTCAGGGCCAGATCTTCGGCGGATGCGCCGAATTCCATCGCCACGCAGACCTCATGGATCAGGTCGCCTGCGCCGGGGCCGATGATGTGGCAGCCCAGGATACGGTCGGTTTCCTTGTCGGCCAGGATCTTGACGAACCCGTCAGAGGCAAAGTTGGCTTTGGCGCGGCCGTTGCCCATGAACATGAACTTGCCGACCTTGTAGGCACGGCCTTGTTCTTTGAGCGTCGCCTCGGTTTCACCAACATTGGCGACCTCGGGCCACGTATAGATCACACCCGGAATGACACCATAGTTCACATGCCCATGCTTGCCCGCAACCTGTTCCGCCGCGGCCATACCTTCATCTTCGGCCTTGTGCGCCAGCATCGGGCCTTCGATCACGTCGCCGATGGCGTAGATGCCCGGTACGTTGGTCTGCCAGTCCGCACCCACCTTGATCTGGCCGCGCGGGGTCATCTCGACGCCCAGAGCGTCCAGCCCCAGACCATCGGAATAAGGCTTGCGCCCGGTGGCCACCAGCACGGTATCGGCGTCGATCACATGCTCGCTGTCGTCCTTGAGCAGCTTGTATGTCACTTTGGCCTTGGTCTTGGTTGCTTCGGTTTTCTGCACCGCTGCACCCATGATGAAGTTCAACCCCTGTTTCTTGAGGATACGCTGGAATGTCTTCTGCACCTCAGGGTCCATGCCCGGCGTAATTTCCTTGAGGAATTCGATCACCGTTACATCTGCGCCCAGGCGGCTGTACACCGAACCCAGTTCGAGCCCGATCACACCCGCGCCGATCACCACCATTTTCTTCGGGATCTTGCCCAGAGACAGCGCTCCGGTTGAGGTCACAACCACCTTCTCATCGACTTCGACACCGGGCAGCGAGGACGGTTCGGAGCCTGACGCAATGATAATGTTCTTGGTTTCATGGATTTCATCGCCAACCTGAACCTTGCCGGCCGCAGGGATCGAGCCCCAGCCTTTCAGCCAGTCGATCTTGTTCTTCTTGAACAGAAACTCGATGCCCTTGGTGTTGCCCTCGATCACCTCATCCTTGTAGGCCTGCATCTGTTTCCAATCGACCGAAGGCGATTTGCCCTTCAGGCCCATCTTGGCAAAGTTGTGTTCGGCTTCATGAAGCTGATGGCTGGCATGCAGCAGAGCTTTTGACGGGATGCAGCCCACGTTCAGACAAGTGCCACCCAGCGTTTCGCGCCCCTCGACCACAGCGGTTTTCAAGCCCAGTTGAGCGCAGCGGATCGCGCAGACATAGCCGCCGGGTCCGGCGCCGATTACGATGACGTCATAGTTTGCCATTACATTCTCCTAAACCGACCGGACGATCCGGCGCTTTCCCGACCCGATCTGGCGGGTCGGGAATATCTTTGTCAAACGGGTTCCAGCAGCTTGATCGAGATATGCGCAATGCCGCCTCGTTCATGGTGCATTGCCAATTCTTCGGATCCGAAAAATGCCTTGGCCTTGTCCAGGTTGATCACCTCGAACATCGCGATCGCATGGTCCTTCTGATCGGGGTCGCGCCAGACATGCAGGTCGCGGATACCCGCGGCCTTGCGCATCGGCTTGTCCTCGCGGAACACTTTCAGCCAGGCGTCGAAATCGGCCACATCGGCCTGCCAGAGTACATGTGTCGCCATGGTTACAGATCCATCAGCAGGCGGCGCGGATCTTCAAGCGCCTCTTTCACGCGAACCAGGAAGGTTACCGCGCCCTTGCCGTCAACAATGCGGTGGTCATAGGACAGGGCCAGATACATCATCGGACGGATCTTGATCTCGCCATTGATGACCATCGGTCGTTCCTGAATCTTGTGCATGCCCAGAATGCCCGACTGCGGGGGGTTCAGGATCGGCGAGGACATCAGCGAGCCGTAGACGCCACCGTTCGAGATTGTGAAGGTACCGCCCTGCATCTCGGCCATCGAAAGCTTGCCATCGCGGGCGCGCTTGCCCTTTTCGGCGATGGCTTTTTCAATGGCTGCAAAGGACATGCTGTCCGCGTCGCGAATGACCGGAACCACCAGACCCTGCGGCGTGCCGGCCGCAACGCCCATGTGAACGAAGTTCTTGTAGACGATGTCGGTGCCATCGATCTCGGCATTGACCTCGGGCACTTCTTTCAGGGCATGGCAGCAGGCCTTGGTGAAGAAGGACATGAAGCCCAGGCGCACACCGTGCTTCTTCTCGAACTGGTCTTTGTACTGATTGCGCAGGGCCATGACTTCGGTCATGTCCACCTCGTTATAGGTGGTCAGGATCGCGGCGGTGTTCTGCGCATCCTTCAGGCGCTTGGCGATGGTCTGACGCAGACGGGTCATCCGTACACGCTCTTCGCGAGCCTCATCTTCGGCAGCAACCGGTGCGCGCGGAACCTGAGCAACGGGCGCCGGCGCAGCCGCCGCAGGTGCGGGGGCCGAAGCAGCCGCGACTGCCTTGGCGACATCTTCCTTCATGATGCGACCATCGCGACCGGTGCCGATGACCTGATCGGCTGACAACCCGGCTTCGGCCATCGCCTTTTCGGCAGACGGCGCATTTGCAACATCCTTGCCGGTGCTTGCCGCAGCAGGAGCCGCAGCAGCAGCTGCCGGTGCAGGGGCTGCGCCTGCGGCCGCGCCCGAGATAACTGCCAGCTTGGCGGTTGCATCAACGGTTGCACCTTCCGGCGCGACGATTTCCGCCAGAACACCCGCAGCCGGGGCGGGTACCTCGACCGAGACTTTGTCGGTTTCCAACTCACACAGCATCTCGTCCTGCGCGACGCTGTCGCCGACTTGCTTGAACCAGGTCGAAACAGTCGCCTCAGTCACAGATTCGCCAAGCGTGGGCACCATCACGTCAACCGACCCGCCCGATGCAGAGGGTGCGGCCTCGGGGGGTGCTGCAGCTGTTGCCGGGGCAGGCGCGGCTGCACCTTCACCGGCAGCAATCGTCGCCAGCAAAGCATCGACACCAACCGTGTCGCCTTCGGCGGCCACAATCTCACCCATCACGCCAGCTGAGGGAGAGGGCACTTCGACCGTCACCTTGTCAGTCTCCAGCTCACACAGCATCTCATCCATGGCGACCGCATCACCGGGCTTTTTGAACCATGTTGCAACAGTGGCTTCGGTGACCGACTCGCCAAGCGTGGGAACACGAACTTCAATCGTCATCGCTTATTTTCCTTCGAGGCTCAGCGCTTCGTTAACCAGCGCTTCTTGTTGGGCTTTGTGTTGGCTGGCCAGGCCCGTCGCGGGCGAGGCCGAGGTTGCGCGACCGACATAAGCCGGACGGGTATGTTTCGCGCCGATCCGGGACAGAACCCATTCGATATTGGGTTCGATAAAGGTCCACGCACCTTGGTTTTTGGGCTCTTCCTGACACCAGACCATTTCGGCATTCTTGAACCGTTCAAGCTCGTTGATCAGAGAATGCGCCGGGAAAGGATAGAACTGTTCGATCCGCATCAGATAAATGTCGTCGATGCCGCGAGCATCGCGTTCCTCCAGCAGGTCGAAATAGACTTTTCCGGAACACATCACCACACGTTTGATCTTGTCATCCGCCACCAGTTTGGTGTCGGAATTGCCCTTCTGTGCATCATCCCACAGTACCCGGTGGAAGCTGGATCCGGTGGTGAAATCATCGGCGGTGCTGACGGCCAGTTTGTGACGCAGCAGTGATTTCGGTGTCACCAGGATCAACGGCTTGCGGAATGTCCGGTGCAGTTGGCGGCGCAGGATGTGGAAATAGTTCGCAGGCGTCGTGCAGTTCGCCACAATCCAGTTGTCCTGACCGCACATTTGCAGGAACCGCTCCAGCCTTGCCGACGAGTGTTCGGGGCCTTGCCCCTCGAACCCGTGCGGCAGCAGACAGACCAGGCCGGACATCCGCAGCCATTTCGATTCACCCGAACTGATGAATTGGTCGAACATGATCTGCGCGCCGTTGGCGAAGTCCCCGAACTGGGCTTCCCACAGGACCAGCGCATTTGGTTCGGCCAACGAGTATCCGTATTCGAAGCCGAGCACTGCATATTCGGACAGCATCGAGTCGATCACTTCGTAATGCGATTGACCTGCGCGAATGTTGTTCAGCGGGTAATACCGTTCTTCGGTCTCCTGATGAACGAATCCGGAATGGCGTTGGCTGAAGGTGCCGCGCGTGGCGTCCTGCCCTGCAAGGCGTACCGGGTAGCCCTCGGTCAGCAAGGATCCGAAAGCCAACGCCTCACCAGTGGCCCAGTCAAAGCCTTTACCGGTTTCAAACATCTGTTTCTTGTGCTCAAGCAGACGACCAACCGTCTTGTGCATGGCAAATCCGCTTGGTGCGCGGGTAAGGGCATCCCCGATTTCGGCCATGGTTTCCGGCGTGATCGCCGTCTCGCCGCGCATGTATTCGTCTTTGTTCTTGTCAAGATGAGACCAGCGCCCATCCAGCCAATCGGCCTTGTTAGGTTTATAGTCCTTACCTGCCTCGAATTCGTCGTTCAGATGAGCCTGGAAGGCCGCTTTCATATCCTCGATCTCACCCTCGGGGATCAGGCCATCCTTGACGAGGCGCTCAGTGTACAAAGACAGCGTGGTCTTATGCGTCTTGATCTTCTTATACATGATCGGGTTGGTGAACATGGGCTCGTCGCCCTCGTTGTGACCAAACCGACGGTAGCAGAAGATATCCAGAACCACGTCCTTGTGGAATTTCTGGCGGAACTCGGTCGCCACCTTGGCTGCATGAACAACTGCCTCGGGGTCATCCCCGTTCACGTGGAAGATCGGCGCCTCGACCATCAGCGCGATATCCGTCGGATATGGGCTGGAGCGTGAAAAATGCGGCGCGGTGGTAAAGCCGATCTGGTTGTTCACCACGATATGCATTGTCCCGCCGGTGCGATGCCCGCGCAGACCGCTCAGGCCAAAGCCTTCGGCCACGACGCCCTGACCGGCAAAGGCTGCATCGCCGTGCAGCAGAATGGCCATGACCTTGGTGCGGTCCGTGTCGCCCAACTGATCCTGCTTGGCGCGGACCTTGCCCAGAACCACAGGGTTCACCGCCTCAAGGTGCGACGGGTTCGCCGTCAGCGACAGATGCACGCTGTTGCCGTCGAACTCGCGATCGCTTGAAGCACCGAGGTGGTATTTCACGTCGCCCGAACCATCCACGTCTTCGGGTTTGAAACTGCCGCCCTGGAATTCGTTGAAAATGGCGCGGTACGGTTTGCCCATCACATTGGCCAGAATGTTCAAACGGCCCCGGTGCGGCATCCCGATCACGATATCACTGAGCCCGAGCGCGCCACCACGTTTGATGATCTGCTCCATCGCCGGAATAAGCGCCTCACCGCCATCGAGACCAAAGCGCTTGGTGCCCATGTACTTGACGTGCAGGAATTTCTCAAAGCCTTCGGCCTCGACCATCTTGTTCAGGATAGCTTTGCGGCCTTCCTTGGTGAACTGGATTTCCTTGCCATAGCCCTCAATGCGCTCTTTCAGCCAGGCGGCCTCTTCCGGGTTCGAGATATGCATGTATTGCAGCGCAAAAGTACCGCAATAGGTCCGTTTCACGATCTCGACGATCTGCCGCATCGAGGCGACCTGAAGTCCCAGAACGTTGTCGATAAAGATCGGGCGATCCATATCGGCATCGGTGAAGCCGTAGGTTTTGGGATCCAGTTCCGGATGATTGCTGGCCGCGCGCATGCCAAGTGGGTCAAGGTTGGCGGCCAGATGGCCCCGGATCCGGTAGGCCCGGATCAGCATCAGCGCCCGCAGACTGTCCAGCACCGCGCGCTTGATCTGGTCATCGCTGACTTCGACACCTTTGTCGGCGGCCTTTTCCTTGATCTTCTTGCCTGCGGCCTTGGCGTCAATCTCGGCCCACTCGCCGGTCAACGCACCGGTCAGATCATCCGCTGGCATGGGCGGCCAGTCGGTTCGCGCCCACGAAGGCCCCTCGGCCTCGCGCTGAACATCAGGCGCGGCGTCACCCATGGCCTTGAAGAACTCGACCCAGGCAGCGTCTACCGCACCGGGGTTCTTGGTGTACTGCGCATAAAGCTGTTCCAGATATTCGGCATTGTGCCCCTGCATGAAGCTGGAGGCGTGAAAGGCAGTATTGGGCGAGTGTTCGGTCATTGGGCTACCTCATGTGGGTTGGGACCGTATTGATTGGTGCCTGGCTGGCTG
Organism: Ruegeria sp. AG6; assembly: GCF_056541565.1. Taxonomy (NCBI): domain Bacteria; kingdom Pseudomonadati; phylum Pseudomonadota; class Alphaproteobacteria; order Rhodobacterales; family Roseobacteraceae; genus Ruegeria; species Ruegeria sp. AG6. The sequence goes on from NZ_JBQFYQ010000006.1 coordinate 128,879, forward strand.
GGGCGGGTCAGCCACCACAGCACCAGGAGGGGCGACACCACCAGAACGATAAGTGTCGGGATGACGATCAGCAATGTTGCGCGGGTAAACAAAATGTCGAGCGTTCCGCCATGCTGGAAACTCGAGGCGATCCCGATACCAAAGATCAGGACGGCAAAGGCCCCAAGGATCAGCAGGATCGGCAGCAGAGCATACAGCCCGCTGCGCCCGGTATCGTGCATCCGCCGCCACGCAACGGCCAGATGCGGGAAGAAGACGATCAGGCCGACGATGCTCTGCACCGGAGCCGAGGACGTTGCGGTGACGGATTTCACCTCATCGCTTTCGGTGATCGGGACCTGAGTGAAGAACTGCCAGTCGATGATGCCGGCAATGATGTTCCAGATCACGATGAACAGGAAAAAGAACCAGTACTCGGGCCGCGAGGCACGACCTGAGAAGGTGAAGACATTGGCAAAACAGGTGCGGATGGCGTCGGAGAAGGTCATGGTGTCACTCCTCCCTCGGGCGCTCCGAAGCGATTGCTTTGCGGATCTGATGCTACAAGCATCATGCCAAGAACGTTGGCTGCAACCAGTGCGCTTGTGATAAATCCAATAAGGAGCGCTGCGGCGATAAGCACGATGACGAACAACCCGAGAAAGAGGATGCCGAAACCGCTACCGGCTAGCAGGACTAACCCAAGCCAGTATGTCACCTGATAACCTAACCAGAGAATAATTAAAGGCATGAATGGATAGAATGCCTGACGACCCTCCTCACCAGTATCTTGCAACCGGCGGCTCATGGCCGATAGCAGAGGGACACAGGCTACCATAACGACAAACAGTTGCCAGATGCCCCAAATCTCGGCTTTCTGCCATTTAAGCTGTGTTGCTGTTACGATCGGCAAGACAAGCGCGACCGGTGCAAACCACCAGAATTCTGAGCGTGTGGCTCTGCCGGAGCAAACAAAGGTTTTCCGAAATCCGGTCGATATGGCCTGCATTGGTACCATCAATACCCACCTGCCCGGCGACACCGCCGGGCAGCGCCCGACCGCCCCCATGGGCGGGCGCTTTGCACCCACCCGCGGTCGGGCGCTGCCCTCAGCACATATGCGCTATGGGCAATCACAGCTTACCCAATCGCTTCCAGCACAGCCTCGCCCAGCTGAGCCGGGCTTTCGGCCACGACGATCCCAGCACTGCGCATGGCTTCGATCTTGTCCTCGGCACCGCCCTTGCCGCCAGCGACAATCGCGCCCGCGTGGCCCATGCGGCGGCCCGGAGGGGCTGTGCGGCCCGCGATGAAACCGGCGGTCGGCTTCTTGCGGCCCTTCTTGGCCTCATCCGCCAGGAACTGCGCGGCTTCTTCCTCGGCCGAACCACCGATCTCACCGATCATGATGATCGACTCGGTCTCGTCATCGGCCAGGAACCATTCCAGCACGTCGATATGCTCAGTCCCTTTGATCGGGTCGCCGCCGATGCCCACACAGGTGGACTGGCCCAGACCCACATCGGTGGTTTGCTTGACGGCCTCATAGGTCAGGGTGCCGGAACGCGACACAACACCGACCGAGCCGCGCTTGTGGATATGGCCGGGCATGATGCCGATCTTGCAGGCGTCGGGCGTGATGACACCGGGGCAGTTCGGGCCGATCAGGCGGGATTTGCTGCCTTCCAGCGCGCGCTTCACCTTCATCATGTCCAGCACCGGGATGCCTTCGGTGATGCAGACGATCACCTCCATCTCGGCATCAATCGCTTCGAGGATCGAATCCGCAGCAAACGGCGGCGGCACATAGATCACGCTGGCATTGGCTTCGGTCACGTGCTTGGCCTCATGGACCGAGTTGAACACGGGCAGGCCCAGATGCTCCATCCCGCCTTTGCCGGGGGTGACGCCGCCGACCATCTTGGTGCCATAGGCAATGGCCTGTTCGCTGTGGAATGTACCCTGCGAGCCGGTAAAGCCCTGACAGATCACTTTGGTGTTTTCGTCGATGAGGACTGCCATTTTGTCCCTTTCTCTAGGCGGTGTTGGATTGATTGGGTTCAGTCGCCGGCAGAACCTGCGGCGCATAGGTAATTTTCTCGAGCGTGGCACGTCCCAGGGCCAGGTTGGCCGTGGTACGCAGGCCGCTGCTGATTTCAGCGATGCCACGCCTTACTTTTTGCCGGATCAGAGGCCAGCCTGTTGGCCGCGCGCGCGGTGCACCCATATTGTATTCGCCGGGCGCTTCGTTGCCCTGTTCGACCATGGCCGGGATCACCTGATAGATGTTGATCTGACGCGCCGCCGGCGAGGCGGACGGGTTGAACAACAAACCATCCAGCGTGATGTCAAAGGGTTTCTGGGCCAGAAAGTGCCGGGCCGCTTCGCGTGTCAGCGCATAAGCTGCACCACCGGGATGGCGCGAGCGCATCAGGCGCAGTTCCCGCCCCAAATGGGACAACCGCTTGCGTCCAAGTGCCACGTAAAGCTTCGTGCTGCGCCAGCGTTCGAACCGGACGATATCGGCATCTGCGGGCCACCATGACGCATCATTCAACCAGTCGGCCAATTCCGGTGTCAGAAACACATCATCTTCGAGGATCAAGGCCTGTTCCGCGCCCGAGGCGATCAGCGCCTCCCATGCTTTGGCATGGCTGAGGGTGCAAGCCATGTCCTTGGTATGGAAATAGCCCCACGGCCCCTCGGCCTTGCATTCGCGCAGGAAATCCTCACGGGTGGCGGCATCGCAGTCAACAGCGTTGACGCGCGTCGCCGACAGGCCTGCCTTTTGCAGCTCCTGCTCCATCAAACGCGCCCGCCCTGTGGCGCGTTCCAAGCCTATGAGGAAGATTGGGATGGTCATCAGATCGATTGCTTCTTTCAGCCTTGCGCGGCAATGTTTTTCAGCTTGGTTTTAACCGCGATGGGGCGGGCCCGAGGCCAGCCCCACTTGAACAAGCTTAACCCTTAACCGCCTTCACGATCTTTTCGGCGCCGTCCTTCAGGTTGTCCGCCGCGATCACGTCCAGGCCAGAGGTGTTGATGATCTCTTTGCCCTTCTCGACATTCGTACCTTCCAGACGCACAACCAGGGGAACCTTCAGGCCGACCTCTTTCACCGCGGCGACAACGCCCTCGGCGATCACGTCACAGCGCATGATGCCGCCGAAGATGTTGACCAGAATGCCTTTGACCTGCGGGTCCGAGGTGATGATCTTGAACGCCTCGGTGACCTTCTCTTTGGTGGCGCCGCCACCCACGTCGAGGAAGTTGGCAGGCTCAGCCCCGTACAGCTTGATGATGTCCATCGTCGCCATCGCCAGACCGGCACCGTTGACCATGCAGCCGATCTCACCATCCAGTGCGATGTAGTTCAGGTCGTACTTGGAGGCTTCCAGTTCCTTGGGGTCTTCCTCGGTCGTGTCGCGCAGTTCGGCGATGTCCGGGTGGCGGTAGACCGCGTTGCCGTCAAAGCCGACCTTGGCGTCCAGCACCTTGAGATCGCCGCTGTCCGAGACGATCAGCGGGTTGATTTCCAGCATCTCCATGTCCTTCTCGACGAAGGCTTGATAGAGCTGACCCATCAGTTTGACGCATTGCTTGACTTGCGGGCCTTCCAGACCCAGCGAGAAGGCGATGCGGCGACCGTGATACGGCATGTAACCGGTGGCCGGATCGACCGAGAAGGACAGGATTTTCTCGGGCGTCGCTGCGGCCACTTCTTCGATGTCCATGCCGCCCTCGGTCGAACAGACGAAGGAAATGCGGCTGGTCTGGCGGTCCACCAGCAGGGCCAGGTACAGTTCACGCTCGATGCCCGAGCCTGCTTCGATATAGATGCGGTTGACCTGCTTGCCTGCCGGACCGGTCTGATGCGTGACCAGTGTACGGCCCAGCATCTTTTTGGCTTCTTCAGCGGCTTCTTCAACCGATTTGGTCAGACGAACACCGCCTTTTTCACCGGCGTCGGCCTCTTTGAACGAACCCTTGCCGCGACCACCTGCGTGGATCTGTGCTTTGACAACCCAAAGCGGGCCGTCCAGCTCACCTGCTGCGGTTTTGGCTTCTTCGGCGCGCAACACGGCGCGACCATCGGACACCGGTGCGCCATAGCTGCGAAGGAGGGCTTTGGCCTGATATTCGTGAATGTTCATCGAAACTGTCCCGTCTGACTGCGTTTAATCGTTATAGGGGTGTCTAGCGGGCAAGTTTAAAGGGTTTTTTGATGCTCGATGGGTTTTTAGCGAAGATTTTCAACATTTGTGATCACGGGTTTTTAGGGTGTGATCACAAAATTTCTGATGCGGCAAAACGATTCGAAAAAACTGCGCCGCGTCAGAAAATCACATTCGAAAAAAGGGATTTGCGGCGTTTGCGCCAACATTTGCGACCGGGACATGCGCGGACCAAAAGAAAACCGGCCCTGAAACGGGCCGGTCTGTTATTCGGACTTCAGAGCTGTTTTACGCCAGCGAGCTGTCGATGCCCTTGCATGCGTCGATCAGACCCTTCACGGCGTTCACCGAGTTGTCGAACCCTGCCTGCTCGTCTTCGTTCAGCTTGATGTCAACGATACGCTCGACGCCGCCTGCGCCGATCACGGTCGGAACACCGACATAGAGCCCGTCTACACCCAGTTCACCGTTGCAGTAGGCCGCGCATGGCAGAACGCGCTTCTGGTCTTTCAGATAGGCTTCGGCCATTTCGATCGCCGACGTTGCAGGCGCGTAGTAGGCCGAACCGGTTTTCAGCAGGCCAACGATTTCGGCGCCGCCGTCACGGGTGCGCTGCACGATGGCGTCCAGTTTCTCTTGCGTGGTCCAGCCCATCTCGACCAGATCAGGCAGCGGAATACCGGCAACGGTCGAGTAACGGACCGACGGCACCATGGTATCGCCGTGGCCGCCCAAAACGAAGGCGGTGACGTCGCGCATCGAGACGTTGAACTCTTCCGACAGGAAATGTGCAAAGCGTGCCGAGTCAAGCACCCCTGCCATGCCACAGACCTTGTTGTGCGGCAGGCCCGAGAATTCGCGCAAAGCCCAGACCATCGCGTCCAGCGGGTTGGTGATGCAGATCACGAACGCATCGGGTGCGTGGGCTGCGATGCCTTCACCGACCGACTTCATGACTTTCAGGTTGATGCCCAGCAGATCATCGCGGCTCATGCCCGGTTTGCGGGCCACGCCTGCGGTCACGATGCACACATCCGCGCCAGCGATATCGGCATAGTCGCTGGTGCCTTTCATCGAGGCGTCGAACCCTTCCGAAGGGCCGGATTCAGCGATGTCGAGCGCCTTGCCCTGAGGCAGCCCGTCTGCGATGTCAAACAGGACAACGTCACCCAGTTCTTTGACAGCTGCGAGATGTGCGAGCGTGCCACCGATGTTCCCCGCGCCGATCAGCGCAATCTTGGGTCTGGCCATTTGGAATTTCTCCATATCCGGTCGGTATTGAAATCGCGGTCGTGCTAGTCGTTAAAACGTCAATAGGCAAGAGTTCTGCGACGTGGCATACAACCGCATACTGTTTGCAGGCCTTGCTTTGATTGCGCTAAACGGCCTTTGAGACAAGCCAAAACCGGGACTGTCACATGTTCGAATTGAACTTGATGTTTTTTGCCGTGGCGATCCCTGCCGTGATCTTTGCCGGTATTTCAAAGGGCGGTTTCGGTTCCGGCGTGGCATTTGCCTCGTCGTCGATTCTGGCCTTGATCCTGACGCCCGGGCAGGCTTTGGCCTTGATGCTGCCAATCTTGATGGTGATCGACGTGGCCACGTTGGGTCCCTATTGGAGGCGGTGGAGCTGGCCGGATTCCCGTCTGCTGATCCTTGGCGCGCTGCCCGGTGTGGCGGTGGGTGCGTGGCTTTACCGTGCAACGGATGATGATCTGTTGCGTCTGCTGATCGGTGGCATCTCGGTCGGGTTCGTAATCTGGCACATCGCGCAGTCGAAAGGGTGGGTGCGCGGGTTTGCCAGGCGATTGCCGCCGTCTTCCGGTTTGTTTGCCGGGCTGGTCGCGGGTTTCACAAGTTTCGTCAGCCATGCCGGCGGTCCTCCGGCAGCGGTCTATCTTTTGTCGCAACGCCTGACGAAAACCGAATTTCAAGCCAGTACGGTACTGGTTTTCTGGGTGATCAATATCGCGAAATTCATCCCCTATGCGTATCTGGGTATGTTTACATGGCAGACGTTATGGGCGGATTTGCTGCTGACACCCTTTGCGATCCTGGGGGCATGGCTGGGCGTCCGGGCACATTTCATGTTGTCCGAACGCCTGTTCTTCGGGCTTGCCTATGTGCTGTTGACGCTCACCGGCAGCAAGCTGATCTGGGACGCGCTTACCTGATCAGGCATTGGGTGGCAGCGCCTCGACCACCTCTTCAAAAGCCTGACCCGAAGCCACAAGGCAGGTGATCCCGTTTGGCAAAGTCACCGTGATCGTCCAACTGCCGGTTTCGTCCGAGGCAAAGAGCTCCATGACGGCGCCTTTCCGGGCCAGTCCCAAACCCCTGCGCGTTTCGCCATAGGCCTCGTGCAACCGTTCCAGCACAGCCTCTCTGGGCGCACAGTTTTGACCCTGAGCGTGCACATGTTGCGCGGCCAGGACCATGATCCCAAGCCCCATCGTCATCTTGAACACCGTCTTTTGCATGCCGCACCCTTTTTGATTCCAGCTGCCGATCAGGGTGCGTGGCAAGGGACGAAATCCGGTTAAGGGAACGCACGTTGCGTCGGGTTTGCTGCGGTGCGGCGATTTTGTGCTTGAACTTTCCTGCAAAAAATGCCCCATTCCGCGCAACTTTATTTCAATGGGAGTGGTCCATGGATCCTCGTCTGCGCCCCTATCGTTCGGTTCTCTACATTCCTGGTTCGAGGGACCGGGCCCTGGACAAGGCCCGATCTTTGCCTGTGGATGCGATCATCTTCGACCTGGAAGATGCAGTTGCAGCGGACGAAAAAGAAAACGCTCGCGAAACGCTGAAAGGGGCCTTGGCCGCTGGGGGCTATGGTGCGCGGGTCAAGATCGTCCGGATCAATGGGCTGGACACCGAATGGGGGCGTGCCGATGCCGAGGCGGTGCGCGACATGGATGCCGATGTTGTCCTGTTGCCCAAGGTGAATTCGGCGGCTGACGTGGATGCTCTGGCGGCGATCACGGGAGAATTGCCGATTTGGGCCATGATGGAAACGCCGCGCGGAATGCTGAACGCTGCCGAGATCGCGGCGCATCCGCTGATGGCCGGATTCGTGATGGGCACAAACGATCTGGCCAAAGAGCTGCAAACCCGCTTTCGCCCCGATCGCCTGCCGATGATGACTTCGCTGGGTCTGTGCCTGTTGGCCGCCAAGGCCGAAGGGCTGATCATCATTGATGGCGTTTACAACGCTTTCAAGGATGCCGAGGGTCTGGCCGCCGAGTGTGCGCAGGGCCGCGACATGGGCTTTGATGGCAAAACACTGATCCATCCGGCCCAGGTCGATGTGGCCAACACGGCCTTCGCACCATCGGATGACGAGATCGATCTGGCCCGCCGCCAAATTTCGGCATTCGAAGAGACCGAAGCGCAAGGGCAGGGTGTTGCCGTCGTGGATGGCAAGATCGTTGAAAACCTGCACGTTGCAACGGCCCGTGAAATTCTGGCAAAAGCAGAGGCGATTTCAGCTTTGCAAGCGGGGTAAGCCAGCATGGGCTTTGTTCTTCTGATCTTGGGCGTGGCACTGTGGTGGGCCGCGCATCTGTTCAAACGTGTGGCGCCTGAACGCCGTGCCGCGATGGGCGACGGGGGCAAGGGTGCAGTAGCCCTGGCGCTGGTAGCGTCGATCCTGCTGATGGTGTTCGGCTATCGCATGACCGACTTCATCTATGTCTGGGCGCCGCCGACCTTCCTGATTCACGTCAATAATCTGTTGGTTCTGATCGCGATCTTCATGATGAGCCCCGCGGGCACCAAAGGCCGGGTGCTGAGCAAGTTTCGCCATCCGATGCTGGGTGGTTTCAAGCTGTGGGCCTTTGCGCATTTGCTGGTGAACGGAGATCTGGCCTCGATCATCCTGTTCGGCGGTCTTCTGGCATGGGCCGTGGTCGAAGTTGTTGTGATCAACAAGACCGAACCCGACTGGACGCCCAGTGAGCCGGGAACCTATGGCAAGGATGCCATGTTCTTTGTGGCGTCGATCGTGCTGCTGGGGATTATCGGATATATCCACGGCCTGGTCGGTCCGTCTCCGTTTGGCTCATGAGGACCTGACCCCATGGCGAAACTCTATCGTTTGTTGACCGAAGAAGACACGTCAGCCTTCTGCCACAAAGTGTCAGATGCGCTGGCGAAGGGATGGGAGCTGTACGGCGACCCGTCCTATGCCTTTGACTCAGCCAACAATGTAATGCGGTGTGCGCAGGCTGTGACCAAAGAGGTCGACGCCGACTATTCCCCCGACATGAAACTGGGACAGCAGTAATGGTAAAAACAAATCCGGGCCGATTTTTCGAGGATTATTCTGTGGGGCAGGTGTTGCATCACGCCGTGCCGCGCACAGTGACCGAGGGCGAACGCGGTTTGTATCACGCGCTTTATCCCGCGCGTCACGCGCTGTATTCTTCGGACGAATTTGCCCGGGATTGCGGTTTGCCGGAAAGTCCGCTTGATGATCAGGCGGCGTTTCATCTGGTGTTCGGCAAAACGGTTCCGGATGTCTCGTTGAACGCGGTTGCCAATCTTGGCTATGGCGAAGGCCGCTGGCTGAAACCCGTCTATGCCGGTGATACCCTGCGATCTGTGTCCGAGGTGATTGGCGTCAAACAGAATTCCAACGGGAAAACAGGTGTCGTCTGGGTCCGCACCCGTGGATTGAACCAATTGGACGAAGTCGTCATCGAATATGTCCGTTGGGTGATGGTGCGCAAGGCAGACGTGAATGCACCAGCGCCCGAAACGGTTGTTCCCGAATTGAAGAAGGCCTTGACGCCCCAGGATCTGATCGTGCCCGAAGGTCTGGATTTCTCGAATTACGATTTCGCTTTGGCCGGTGAAGCGCATCGTTGGGGCGATTATGAAATCGGAGAGAAAATCGACCACGTGGACGGCGTCACCGTGGAAGAGGCCGAACACATGCTGGCCACGCGATTGTGGCAGAACACCGCCAAGGTGCATTTCGACCTGACGTTCCGCCCGGAAGGCAGGTTGATCTATGGCGGGCACGTGATCTCGATGGCGCGGACATTGTCGTTCAATGGGCTTGCGAACGCGCAGATGATTGTCGGCCTGAATGGCGGCGCGCATGCCAACCCATGCTTCGCGGGCGACACGATCAAGGCCTGGTCCGAAGTTCTGGATAAGGCGGAAACCGGTGTTCCCGGCGTGGGTGCGATCCGCCTGCGTCTGGTGGCGACAAAGGGTGGTGATCCGTTCGTGTTGAAGAATGACGAGGGCCGGTATTTGCCGGATGTTCTTCTGGACCTCGATTATTGGGCGCTCATGCCGCAATAGGCCTGCTGACGGTAATGTGAGCCATTTGCGTGCAAGCCGTGTTAGGCTTGCACCATGCATATTCTGCGCGCGATATTGACCAGCGTTTGTCTGGCGCCGGCGGCTCAGGCCTGCGATCTGGCGCTGGCCCTGGCGGTTGATGTTTCCGGCTCGGTCGACGCCAGCGAGTTTCGTATCCAGATGGACGGGTTGGCCGCTGGTCTGCGCGACCCGATCGTGTCCGAGGCATTGGTTCGTGGTCAGGCTCAGTTGATGCTGGTGCAATGGACCGGGTCGTCGCGCCAGCAGGTCACGATCCCCTGGACTCGAGTCGACAGTTTCGCGGCGCTGGATCGTTTTGCCGATCAGGTTGCCGAAGATCCACGCATCTGGCGGAACTTCTCGACTGCGATTGGCGAGGCGCTGCACACGACGCTGGACGCGTTTGAGTCCGTATCCGATTGCAAACGGAGACTGATCGATCTGTCTGGGGACGGCGTATCCAATGAAGGCGTCGAACCGACGCAAGTTCACGCGGCTTTGCGGGACCGAGGCATTGTCGTCAATGCGTTGGCCATTGAAGAAAGTGAACCGGACCTGACGGCCTATTTCTTTGAGAATGTCATCGTGGGCGAAGGCGCTTTTGTCGTTTCGGCCTCGGGCTTCGCGGACTACCCGGAACGAATTCGCAAGAAACTGCTGCGCGAAGTGACGCAGCAAACAGCGGGCCTGAAATGACAGTCAGGAGATTCGTGATCACATGCCTTTGATCTTGAAATCGCTAACATTGATGAAGGGGAATGTTAAATGTGATCACGACAATATTTTGTGTGATCACATACCGGAATAATCCGTCAAATTGCGCTGAATTTAGTGGTTTTTGCACCCGCAGCACGTGACAGTGTCGCAAAAAACAGTAAAACGTTCGGTAGCCAACCGAAAAGGAGCCGCCATGGCCGATGTAAATCGGGGCAACCGCCCACTTTCGCCGCACCTGTCGATCTATCGTCCACAGCTGACGTCGGTCACATCCATCCTGACACGCATCACCGGAAACGCGCTACTGCTGGCGGCGCTGCTGATCGTCTGGTGGTTTCTGGCCGCAGCAACGTCGCCCGAGGCCTTCGCCGTTGCGAACGGAGTGATTACTTCGGTGCTTGGCGATCTGGTGATGGCTCTGTCCGTATGGGGTCTTTGGTATCACACGCTGGCCGGTGTACGGCACCTGATCTGGGACAATGCGATTGGGCTGGACCTTCCCACAGCGACAAAGCTGGGCTGGGCCGTTGTCATCGGATCGGTCGTGCTGACCCTTCTGACCCTTGTCATCGTCGCGTGATTGGAGGCCTGACATGCGTTATCTGACCGACCGCAAACGCGCCGCTGGCCTTGGCTCGGCGAAATCCGGCACCGCCCATTTCTGGGCGATGAAAGTCAGCTCGGTGGCTCTGCTGATCCTTGTGCCTTTGTTTGTTTTCACCTTCGGCCCGGTTCTGGGTCAGCCGTTTGACGTGGTACTTGAATACTATTCGCGGCCCTTCCCTGCCATCGTGGCAGCACTGACGCTGGCAGTTGGCTTCAAACACTTCGCAGACGGTGCGCAGGTGATGCTTGAGGACTATGTTCACGGCACGCTTGAAAAGGTCCTGATCATTCTGGTGACCTGCCTGTCCTACGGTGCGGCTGCGGCCGGCATCTTCGCCATCGCGCGCATTGCCCTCTAATTCCCGGAGCTGAAAGAAATGGCTGCATACGAATACGAAACGCATGAATATGACGTGGTCGTTGTTGGCGCCGGTGGGGCCGGTCTGCGGGCGACATTGGGTATGGCGGAACAAGGCCTGCGTACGGCCTGCGTGACCAAGGTTTTCCCAACCCGTTCTCATACCGTGGCCGCGCAGGGTGGCATTGCCGCGTCGTTGTCGAATATGGGCCCCGACCATTGGCAATGGCACATGTACGATACCGTCAAGGGCTCGGACTGGTTGGGCGATACCGACGCGATGGAGTACCTCGCCCGCGAGGCGCCAAAGGCGGTCTACGAGCTGGAGCACTATGGCGTTCCGTTCAGCCGTACGGAAGAGGGCAAGATCTATCAGCGCCCCTTCGGTGGACACACCACTGAATTCGGAGAAGGTCCTGCGGTACAACGCACCTGTGCAGCCGCCGACCGGACCGGCCACGCGATTCTGCATACACTGTATGGGCAGTCGTTGAAGAACAACGCCGAGTTCTACATCGAATATTTCGCCATTGACCTGGTCATGTCCGAAGACGGTCAATGTCAGGGTGTCGTCTGCTGGAAGCTGGACGATGGCACCATGCATGTCTTCAACGCCAAGATGGTGGTATTGGCGACCGGCGGCTATGGCCGTGCCTATTTCAGCGCCACCTCGGCCCATACCTGCACCGGCGATGGCGGCGGCATGGTGGCCCGTGCCGGGCTGGCCTTGCAGGATATGGAATTCGTTCAGTTCCACCCTACCGGCATCTACGGTTCGGGCTGTCTGATCACCGAAGGCGCGCGCGGCGAAGGCGGGTACCTGACAAACTCGGAAGGTGAACGGTTCATGGAGCGCTATGCGCCCCAGTACAAGGACCTCGCACCACGCGATTACGTTTCGCGCTCGATGACCATGGAAATCCGCGAGGGACGTGGCGTAGGGGCCGAAGGGGATCACATTCACCTGAACCTCAGCCACTTGCCTGCCGAAGCTCTGGCGGAGCGCCTGCCCGGTATCTCGGAAAGCGCCAAGATTTTTGCGGGTGTGGATGTCACGAAGGAACCGATCCCGGTTCTGCCCACCGTGCATTACAACATGGGCGGTATCCCCACGAACTATTGGGGTGAGGTTCTGAACCCAACTGCCGAGGATCCGACTGCGGTCGTTCCCGGTTTGATGGCCGTTGGCGAAGCCGGTTGTGCCTCGGTCCACGGTGCGAACCGACTGGGGTCGAACTCGCTGATTGACCTTGTGGTCTTTGGCCGGGCGGCAGCGATCCGGGCTGGCAAGGTTGTCGACGCCGAATCCCCCAACCCGGCTCTGAACCAGGTGTCGGTCGACAAGGCGTTTGACCGTTTTGATGCGGTGCGTAACGCCAGCGGTTCAATCCCAACCGCCGATCTTCGGCTTGAGATGCAAAAGACCATGCAGGCGGATGCGGCCGTGTTCCGAACCGCCAAGACAATGGCCGAAGGCGTCGAGAAGATGACGGCGATTGCCGCAAAGATGGACGACCTGAAGGTCACAGACCGTTCGTTGGTCTGGAACAGCGATCTGATGGAAACCCTTGAACTGACCAACCTGATGCCAAACGCGCTTGCCACCATCGTCGGCGCCGAGGCCCGCAAGGAATCCCGAGGGGCCCACGCGCATGAGGACTTCAGCGAGCGAGATGACGAAAACTGGCGTGTTCACACGGTCAGCCGGGTCGAGGGCAACAAGGTTGAGCTCAGCTATCGTCCGGTCATCGTTGATCCGCTGACGACCGAGAGCCAAGGCGGTATCAGCTTGCAGAAAATCGCGCCCAAAGCGCGGACGTTCTGAGGGCTGGGCAGGAACAGGGGCGAGATGGCAGAGTTTTCTTCGACCGATTATTGGCAACGCCGATATGAGCGCGGCAAGACCTCGGGAGCGGGGTCTTACGGGCGTCTTGCTGTCTACAAAGCGAATTTCATCAACACGATGGTCGAGATGGAAGGCGTGGACTCGGTTGTAGAATTGGGATCGGGCGACGGAAATCAGGCGCAATTGTTTGATATCCCGAATTATACCGGTCTAGATGTCTCGGACCTCTGCATTCGGCGCTGCAACGAAGTTTTTCGATCCCGCCCCAATTGGGTGTTCAAAAACGCCGATTCCGAGGTTGAGCCGCATGACGTTTCTCTTTCGCTGGATGTCATTTATCATCTGACCGAAGACAGCGTTTTCGAAAACTACATGCGGCGGTTGTTCGGACTGGCAAAGCGTTTTGTCGTTATCTATTCGTCTGATTTTGACCAGAACCCTTCCAACCAGCATGTGCGCCATCGCCCGTATTCCCTGTGGGTTGAAGAATTCATGCCCGGCTGGCAGCTCTATTGTGAAGAAGAGAACCCGTTTGCCGTCAAAGGGCATGCGCATGCCTCAAAGAACAGCTTTGCCGCGTTCAAAGTGTTCGAGCGGAGTTGAACGTGTGACTGGCGCAAGCACCATATCAACCCGGGAAGCCAAACAAGCCGCTTTTGATCATGTCACATGCCGGAGGGGCGTGCAAAAAAGCGCAAGTCATGGTGAAATCCCAGGCGTGCCAAGGCGTATGCTTTGCTGGTGCCCGCAATGACGGTCGAGAAACTCAAATCCGGGCAAAGCGATCCCAAGATCATCCTGATCGGCTTGAACCGCTGTGCGACGACCTCGTTTCACAAGCTGTTTCAGAACAGCGGGATTCCTTCGGTGCATTGGGAAGATGAACAGGGTCTAAACCTTGCACATCGGATGGTAACCAATATTGCCATGGGGCGCAGACCGCTGGATGGGTTCGGTGCCGTCCGGGCCTTCACCGATATCGCCTTTGTCAATTCGCGCTTCATGCTGGACGGCGCGCGGTTCTTTCGAGAGCTGCACGCGGCTTACCCCGACGCCTATTTCTTGCTGAACACGCGCAATCGCGATGACTGGATCGCATCACGTGCCAACCATTCCGGCGGTAGGTACCTAGAGCGATGCTGCAAGGCCAATGGACAGACGGCCGACGAGGTAAAACGGGGCTGGGCGCATATGTATGACGTGCACCATTCCGAGGTCGAAGCTTTCTTTGACGACAACCCGCGCTTTCTGCGCTTTGATATCGACCGGGACGATCCGCAAAGCCTTGCGGATTGGCTTTCGCCGGATTTCGACGTGAACATCGCCCATTGGGGGCATTATAACCGAGGGGCGTCTGAATGCGCCCGGACAGGCTGAAAGGCGGCCTTGTGCTGAATGGAGAATTGACATGGTTCAACTGACCCTGCCCAAGAATTCCCGGATTACCACCGGCAAGACCTGGCCAAAGCCGGACGGCGCCACGAACGTGCGCAAGTTCCAAATCTATCGTTGGAACCCCGATGACGGGCAGAACCCGCGTGTCGACACCTATTTCGTTGATATGGATACGTGCGGTCCGATGGTACTGGACGCGCTGATCAAGATCAAAAACGAGATCGATCCGACGTTGACGTTCCGCCGGTCTTGCCGCGAAGGCATCTGTGGATCTTGCGCGATGAACATCGACGGGATCAACACGCTGGCCTGTATCTATGGCATGGATGAGATCAAGGGCGATGTGAAAATCTATCCGCTGCCGCATATGCCGGTGGTCAAGGACCTGATCCCTGATCTGACTCATTTCTATGCCCAGCATGCGTCCATCATGCCGTGGCTGGAAACCAAGACCAATCGCCCTGCGAAGGAATGGAAACAATCCATCGAAGATCGCAAGAAGCTGGATGGTCTTTATGAATGCGTGATGTGCGCCAGCTGCTCGACCTCATGCCCCAGCTACTGGTGGAATGGTGATCGCTATCTTGGCCCCGCGGCCTTGCTGCATGCCTATCGCTGGATCATCGACAGCCGGGATGAAGCCACTGGTGAGCGTCTGGATGAACTGGAAGATCCGTTCAAGCTCTACCGCTGTCACACCATCATGAACTGTGCCAAGACCTGTCCGAAAGGTCTGAACCCGGCCAAGGCGATTGCCGAGATCAAGAAGATGATGGTCGAGCGCGCGGTCTAAACACAGGCCCGATTTGCGATTTTCGCATGTCCATCTTGCAAAAATAGGCGATGCAGCCCCGGCTGCATTGCCTTATTTTTTTGGCAGGGAGGAGTGATGAGCTTTAGTCAGGATCACTCCAATGAGCAAAGACACATCCAAACGGAAAACCGACGCCCAAGACGCGCTGGAACTGCTTGAACAGGCATGGGCCTATTACACGCCCGAACCTGCGAAGGCTGACAAGGAACCAGAGCTTTTCGAATACGCAAACGCAGCCTGATACAGGCTGCAAGGCTTGCAAACTGACGGTTTATCGGCAAAGCAGAGGGATGCCTGTTCTTCTGCTTCTTCTGGCGGCCGGCGTGTTTGCCTATTTCCTCTGGCGCTCGCGCCATTCCGGGCTGACACGTGATTGCAGGTGGCGGCAGGACAAGAGCCACGGCATCTGGCGGTGCAGCTTCTGCGGTGCCGAAATCACTGCACTGGACCAACCTTTGCAGTGTTTGAAGGCGCGTGACCCCTGAAAGATAGGGCTTTCCGAGGGTTGAATAATGCGCCACTCTGCCCGGCATGACCGTTTCAGAAAACACTCTCCACCCGCCTGAAGATGCCGAAGCCCGTCGCGCGGTTTCCCCTGTCATCTGTTACCCGAACGAGGCATTGCCGCGACCGGATGTGACTTGGATGAAGTCCCTTCGCGAACGCGCAAGCAAAACGGGCGAAGTGCTGGTGCCGCCACGTGATGCACGTTGTTTTGACGTGCCTGCCGGCCATTTCTTTCGCATCACTTCCGTCGAGGGGCCGCAGGTTGGCGATCTGAACCTCTGGAACCGAAACGACCTGTCGGAACGCTTCTATTCCGGAAAAACCCGGGCGCTGCATGGCACGCATCTGACCACCGGAGAGCGGATGTGGTCCAGTTTTCCTCATCTGCGCCCGATGGCCACGATTATTGCGGATACGCTGGAGTGGTACGGGATCGATTCCTATGGGGGGTCGGTTCATGACGTCATCGGCACGCGATGCGATCCGTATACGGGCAACCTTTTGTCCGGTACGCAATATCATCATTGTTGCCACTCCAACCTGACCCGCGCGCTTGCGGATCACCTCAATATTCCGCTGACCGAAGCCGAACCCGCGGTGCACGACGTACTGAACGTCTTCATGTGTACCGGTTTCACCCGCGACACGGGTCAGTACTTCATGAAAGCCTCACCCGTGCGGCCCGGGGATTTTCTGGAATTCTTTGCCGAGATTGATTTGCTGGGCAACCTCAGCGCCTGTCCGGGCGGGGATTGTTCCTCGGAACATTCCTCGGACACGGCTGCATGCCACCCCTTGCTGGTCGAGGTATTCGCTCCTGCCAGTGGTGATTTGAAGGGGTGGGACAGCCCTGCGAGCAATGGTTATGATCGCTCGCACGGGCGTTAGCAAAGGCAGGCACCCGTTTCCTCGTGCCTGCCCACCATCAGCTGTTGGGGAACGCAGCCTGAAGCGCGATTTCCACCATTTCACCAAAGCTGCTTTCACGTTCTGACGATGGCAGGGCCTCTCCGGTCAACAGGTGGTCGGAAACAGTGAGAACGGCCAAGGCTCGGCATTTGTGGCGCGCCGCCAGGATATAGAGTTCGGCCGCTTCCATCTCGACCCCCAGAATGCCGTGACGCACCATCTGTTCATTGAGATCTGGACGTTCGTCATAAAAGACATCTGACGAGTAAATTCCACCAACATGGGTCGGCGTTCCCTTGGCGGCAGCCGCTGTGGCGGCAGCTTGCAGAAGCCCCCAATCGGCGCAGGGCGCAAAGTTGAGCTCTTTCATGATGCCGCGCGACGGCGTGCTCAGCGTGGTTGATGTCATGGCCAGAATAACGTCACGAATTTTGACGCTGTCCTGCATCCCCCCGCAGGATCCGATGCGGATCAGGGTTTTCGCATCGTAATCGCGGATCAACTCGTTTACATAAATGGAAAGGGACGGCATTCCCATGCCGCTTCCCTGAATTGTTACGGGGTTTCCCTTCCAGTTTCCGGTAAAGCCAAGCATTCCCCGAACGTTATTGACCTGTTTGACATCATCCAAAAACGTCTCGGCCGCCCATTTCGCCCGGTAGGGATCACCGGGCAATAGAACGGTTTCAGCTATTTCGCCTTTTTCGGCGCCAATATGAATTGTCATTTTCCAAATCGCTCAGATTAGATTTCCAGATCAGAAATATCCGCGCCTGCCGTCAGCGCGTCATGCACCCATTGAGGTTTGCGGCCGCGACCGGTCCAGGTTTGATCGGGATTCTCCGGATTACGGTATTTAGCCTTTGTTTTTGTGGGCTTAACGCTGCGCGACGTTTCTTCGGACAGTTCAGACAAAGAGAAGCCGAATTCTGCCGCAGCCTTTTCTGCAGCTTTCAAAGCCTCCTGACGCTCGCGTTTTTCTGCCCTGACCAAAGCTTTTTCAATGTCATTGCGCAAAGCCAAAAGGTCTTTGCGTGACATATTCTCTAGATTGATCCCCATCATTCTTCTCCATCAGATAATAATTACGGTGCACATGAGCGCGCACCGTAATTCCAATTATCAGCGTATTCCATCCCGAATTTTTCAGAGACGGAAACAGGAGAAAAAGTGCCTTGCAGCTAATTTACTCTGCGGCGAGGTTCCGAGGACCCGCCAGAGTAACAATATCGCCCATTATCGAATTGAGTTCGAAGTTTTTCGGGGTGTAGACCTTGGCCACACCCATGGTTTTCAGTTTTTCGGCATCTTCGTCCGGAATAATGCCGCCCACCACTACTGGGATATGAGATAACCCTGCCTGCCGCAGACGTTCCATGACGTCTTTGACCAGTGGAAGGTGGCTGCCGGACAGGATCGACAGTCCAATGACATGCGCGTCATCTTCGCGGGCGGCCGCAACGATTTCTTCGGGTGTCAGGCGAATGCCCTCATAGCTGATGTCCATACCGCAATCGCGGGCACGGAAGGCGATCTGTTCGGCACCGTTGGAATGGCCGTCCAGCCCGGGTTTGCCTACAAGGAACTTCAGACGCCGGCCCAGCTTGTCGCTGACGGCATCAACGGCGGCACGCAGGTCGTCCAGCCCTTCGGTCTTGTTCGAAACAGACCCCGAAACACCAGTTGGGCCGCGATAGGTTCCATAGACTTTGCGCATTTCTTCGGCCCATTCGCCCGTTGTCGCGCCGGCCTTTGCGGCGGCAATGGACGGTTCCATGATGTTTGCCCCGGTCTGTGCCGCTTCACGCAGCGCGGCCAGGGCAGCGGTTACGGCCGCTTCGTCCCGTTCTGCGCGCCACGTGTTCAGGCGGTCGATCTGTTCTTGTTCCACGGCAGGATCAACAACCATGATGCCACCGTCTTCGGTTTGCAGGGGTGATGCCTCGCCTTCGATCCATTTGTTCACACCAACAACAACGGTTTCGTTGCGTTCGATCCGGTTCAGGCGTTCAGCGTTGGAATCCACCAGTCGGGACTTCATGTATTCGATCGAAGCGACCGCGCCGCCCATCGAATCCAGGTTGGCCAGTTCGGCCCGCGCGCCTTCTTTCAACTCTTTCACCTTGGCATCGACAGCGGGGTTGCCATCGAATAGGTCATCGTATTCCAGGAGATCGGTTTCGTAGGCCAGGATCTGCTGCATCCGCATCGACCACTGCTGGTCCCACGGGCGCGGCAGACCCAGCGCCTCGTTCCAGGCGGGCAACTGCACCGCTCGGGCGCGGGCATTCTTCGACAGGGTAACGGCCAGCATCTCGATCAGGATGCGATAGACGTTGTTTTCGGGCTGCTGCTCGGTCAGGCCCAGAGAGTTCACCTGCACGCCATAGCGGAATCGACGGAATTTCGGATTTTCAACGCCATAGCGTTGTTGCAGGATCTCATCCCAAAGATCCACGAAGGCACGCATTTTGCACATTTCGGTGACAAAGCGGATGCCAGCATTCACAAAAAAGGAAATCCGGCCGCAGAGCGCCGGGAAATCCTCGGCAGGTACACGTGGGCGCAATTCGTCCAGCACGGCGATGGCAGTGGCTAGGGCATAGGCCAGTTCCTGCTCTGGAGTCGCGCCCGCCTCTTGCAGGTGATACGAGCACACGTTCATCGGGTTCCATTTCGGAACATTGGTATAGCAATACTCGGCCACGTCCGCGATCATCTTGAGCGACGGCTTGGGCGGGCAAACATAAGTGCCGCGGCTCAGGTATTCCTTGATCAGGTCGTTTTGAACCGTGCCCTGTAGTTTGGATACATCCGCGCCTTGCTCTTCCGCGACGGCGATATAAAGCGCCAAAAGCCATGGCGCAGTGGCGTTGATCGTCATCGATGTGTTCATCTGCTCAAGCGGAATCTGGTCGAACAGAACCCGCATGTCGCCCAGATGACAGACCGGCACACCGACCTTGCCGACTTCACCGCGGGCCAAGGTGTGGTCGCTGTCATAGCCTGTTTGCGTGGGCAGATCGAAGGCCACGGACAGGCCGGTTTGGCCTTTCGCAAGATTCCCCCGATAAAGCGCGTTCGAGGCTTTGGCCGTGGAATGACCGGCATAGGTTCGGATGAGCCAGGGGCGATCTTTCTGCGTCTGCGTCATAGCGGGGCCTCGCGTTTCAGTGGGCAATAAAATTACGTCTTCAGGTTCTAAAGCGCAATTTTCGGGACATGTCAATTCGCTGCGTTGCGGCATGTCGCAATTGTTCAGATTGTGGGCGGCTGTGATTGGTGGCAATCTGCCGCCATGACGCAAACCGTGGAACTTCCGCTTTGGCTTTTCGTGCTGATCGTGGTCTTTGCCATGGTCACTTTCGCATCGCATTTCCTGTTTCCGTCCGTCCGCTGGTTTTTCCGTCGCAGATTGGAACGCGCGGTGGCGCGCCTGAACCAGCGCCTTCAACGCCCGATCCAGCCCTTCAAGCTGGCGCGTCGGCACGACATGATCCAGCGCTTGATTTATGATCCGCAGGTCGGCCAGGCGGTTCAGCAACATGCCCGTGAAACCGGCATGCCCGAGGCCGTCGCCTCGGAGCAGGCACGTCGTTATGCCCGAGAGATCGTTCCGTCCTTTTCGGCCTTCGCCTATTTCAGCTTTGCGATCCGGTTGGCCCGCTTGCTGAGCAACACATTCTACGAGGTGCGGCTTAGCTATCAGGACGAAGAATCCGTCAGGAGCATTGACCCCGAAGCTACGGTTGTCTTTGTCATGAACCACCGGAGCAACATGGATTACGTTTTGGTCACGTATCTTGCAGCCCGACATTCTGCACTGTCTTATGCTGTCGGAGAGTGGGCCCGGGTCTGGCCGCTCAGCCGATTGATCCGGGCGATGGGGGCGTATTTTATCCGGCGCAAGTCCGGCAGCGAACTCTATCGTCAGGTTCTGTCCACCTATGTGCGCCACGCAACCGAAGCCGGCGTAACTCAAGCCATGTTTCCAGAAGGCGGGCTGAGCCTGACCGGGGCTATTGCGCGCCCCAAGCTTGGACTGCTCAAATATATTATGGATGGAACGTCGCCACAGGGGCGCGATGTGGTGTTTGTCCCGGTTGCCCTGAATTACGACCGTGTGTTGGAAGACACCATCCTGACCCGCGCAGCACTTGGGACAGAGCGACGGTTTCGCGCACGGATCGGCGTCATCACGCGCTGGATAGTGAAACAGATCTGCCGTCGTTTGATCGGCCGATACAAGCGGTTCGGTCTGGCGTCCGTCCGGTACGGCAGGCCGATCTCTCTCAGGGAATTCCGCGCTGAAGGCAGTGACGACATGATGACGGATTTGGCCCGGGCGCTGATGCAGCGTATCCAGCATGCTATTCCGCTGGTGCCGGCACCAGCGGCCTGTTTGCTGGTGCGCGACAACGGCCCGATGTCCGAAGAAGACGTGCTGTCACAAATTCGACAGATGATGGAGCGCGATGATCCGCAGACCAAGGACAATTCGCAGGCCATATCAAATGCTCTGGATCAACTGGTTGAACGCCGGATTCTGAACCGACAGGGGAATATGCTGTCCGTATCAGGTCAGCGCGGCGATCTTCTGGACTATTACGCCGCATCCGTCCCAACGGATTCAAGTTACCAGGTTTCTGCATCCGCAAAATAGCTTTCTGCAACCGCTGGGTCATAAAATTACAATATGACACCAAAAACGGTTGCAATATTACTCATCGACCAATATTCCAGTCTGTGAAGCGCGCGATTCTGCGTCGCGGCAAAGGCACTGAACAGAGGAGGCCGGCATGGCTTTGGACACCGAAAGTGGTATCGCGTCGTACGAGGCACCTGAAAAAGATCTGTATGAAATGGGTGAAATCCCACCCATGGGATATGTCCCAAAGCAAATGTACGCTTGGGCCATCCGCAAAGAACGTCATGGTGAGCCGAACACCGCCATGCAGCAGGAAGTTGTGGATGTTCCAACCTTGGACAGCAACGAAGTGCTGGTTCTGGTTATGGCCGCAGGGGTCAACTATAACGGCGTCTGGGCCGCTCTGGGGCAGCCGATCAGCCCGTTTGACGGTCACAAAGCACCCTACCATATCGCGGGTTCGGATGCGTCGGGCATCGTTTGGGCCGTTGGCGACAAGGTGAAGCGCTGGAAAGTTGGCGATGAGGTTGTGATCCACTGCAACCAGGACGACGGCGATGACGAGGAATGCAACGGCGGTGATCCGATGTATTCGCCCAGCCAGCGGATCTGGGGCTATGAAACGCCGGATGGCTCGTTCAGCCAGTTCACCCGCGTGCAGGCACAGCAGCTTATGCCGCGCCCCAAGCATCTGACATGGGAAGAAGCGGCGTGCTACACCCTGACGCTGGCAACCGCGTACCGGATGCTGTTTGGCCACGAGCCACACGATCTGAAACCGGGTCAGAATGTCCTGGTCTGGGGCGCATCCGGGGGTCTGGGGTCCTACGCAATCCAATTGATCAATACCGCAGGCGCAAATGCAATCGGTGTGATTTCAGACGAAAGCAAGCGTGATTTCGTTATGGGGCTGGGCGCCAAAGGTGTTCTGAACCGTCGCGACTTCAACTGCTGGGGTCAATTGCCCACGGTCAACACACCGGAATATGCCGAATGGTTCAAAGAGGCCCGCAAATTCGGCAAGGCGATCTGGGACATAACCGGCAAAGGCAACAATGTTGACATGGTGTTCGAACACCCGGGTGAAAGCACTTTCCCGGTATCGACCTTCGTTGTGAAAAAAGGCGGTATGGTCGTGATTTGCGCCGGAACATCGGGTTTCAACTGTACATTCGACGTGCGCTACATGTGGATGCACCAAAAGCGTTTGCAGGGCTCGCACTTTGCTCATCTGAAGCAGGCGGCAGCCGCGAACAAGCTGATGGTCGAGCGCCGCCTTGACCCCTGCATGTCCGAGGTGTTCACCTGGAATGACTTGCCCGAGGCCCACATGAAAATGCTGCGGAACGAGCACAAGCCGGGCAATATGTCCGTTCTTGTTCAGGCGCCGCGTACTGGTCTGCGTACCCTCGAGGAAGTCCTGGACGCAGGTTGATAACGCGCCAGGGTTGTAGACAAAAAACGCCCGCGAATCACTTTGCTGGTTCGCGGGTGTTTTACGTTTTTCAGGCCTCTGACAATCTTTCAAATGCTTGCAATTTTGCCCATCGCTATTTTTGGGGAGTAGAAACCGGTGAATAGGCCAAAAAAGATCATACATGTTATGGTTGTGTTAACCCTTCGTTAACTGTTTCAGAGAGACCCTGATGGCGCAAAATGAGTGGATATTGGACGTATTGTCGGACCTCAATGCTTTCGCCGTTGCGAATGGTTTGAGCGCGCTTGCAGAGCAGCTTGATGACACAAGACTGATCGCGGCTGCCGAGATTGCGTCCTTGAAGAACGAGGCACGAGCGCCCGCGAATGGCAACGAAGGTCGATTTGGGTCAAATCCTTCAGGATTTGGAAAACACCAACACGCTTGAAGAACTCAGCGCCGTAGCTGAGCGTTTGCGGGACGCGTTGAAGGTCGAGCACCTGACGTATCACTGGGTTGACGGTGCCGGAGATCAATACGGCTACACCACCTATTCAGACGCCTGGGATGAGCGCTACAGGGAAAAAAACTATCACCGTATCGACCCTGTGATCTTGGGGTGTTTCCAGCGGTTTCATCCGGTTGACTGGAAGTCGTTGGATTGGTCCGGCAAGGTGGCAAAGGCTTTCCTTCTGGATGCGCAAAACCATGGCGTTGGAAATCAGGGGTATTCCATCCCAATTCGGGGTCCAAATGGTCAGTTCGCCCTGTTCACGGTCAACCACAGTTGTGATGATCAAACCTGGAAGAACTTTATCTCGACTTACGGGCGAGATTTGATTCTTGTTGCGCATTACATAAATCGCAAGGCGCTGGAGTTTGAAAAAGACAGGCAGCCGGACTGCCCGCGCAGCTTGTCGCCAAGGGAAATCGACGCGATCACACTTTTGGCGTTGGGATACAGCCGCGCCCAAGTGGCCCATTCCCTGACGATTTCCGAGCATACGTTGCGCGTTTACATTGAAAGCGCGCGCTCAAAGCTGGGCGCACATAACACAACCCACGCAATCGCCACGGCACTCAGCCGGGGATTAATAGTGGTTTAAGAGGCGAACGGCCTCCACACGCAAAATTAACCACGACTCTGTACTCCCTTCGTTCCTGCACAGGACGACAAGGGGAACAAGTCATGCTGCGTTATCTATATGCCGATGAGTTACACAGATTTCCGACTCTGGCAGAGGGGATGTTCAAAGATCGTGCGGATCAGTTCAAGACCCGGTTGGGGTGGGATGTCCACGTCAACGAGAAGGGCGAAGAACGGGACGAATACGATGATCTCAATCCGCTTTATGTCATCTGGGAAGAGCCGGATGGCAGCCACGGAGGGTCGATGCGTGTATTGCCTACGACCGGTCGGGTGATGATCAATGAGGTTTTTGGTCATCTGAATGGCGGCAAGCCGATTTGCAGCCCCCTGATCTGGGAGGTCACCCGGTTCTGCCTGTCCCGAACAGCCAGCCCGCATACTGCCGGCGCCATCATGTTGAGCGGCGGTGAAATGATGGAAGGTTTCGGCCTGACGCATATTGCCGGTGTATTCGATGCCCGGATGATCAGAATCTATCGCCTGATCGGGTCATCGCCCGAGGTTCTGGGAACCCAGGGCAGCGGGCGCGATCAGATTTCAGTCGGATTGTGGCCCTATTCCGCGGATGACTGCAACCGTGTGGCAGAGCGTGCGGGCATCCCGCGCGACCTGTCTCGGATGTGGTTCAAGGCCGCATTCGGGCCGAAGAGACAGCACCGGTTCGCCCTGTCCGCTTAAGTGTCGGAAAACGCCAATCCACATCTGGTGATGGCTGGCGCGGCCCTGTAGGGTCGCGCCATGTCCTTGCCGAATGTAACGTTCTCAGATGATCAGGCCGCCGCGTATGACAGCATCGCCGAGATGCTGCGGGCAGCAGGTGTTGATCTGGAAGATGATGCCCTTCTGAAACTGCCGGGCGCAGGAAAATCCGGTGTGATGGCCGTGATCGGCAAAGCCGGCTCGGGCAAAACACTGCTGTTGGCCGAGCTGTACAAGGCACTGGCAGAGACGGGTGTTCAGATCGTGTCCGGCGATTATGAAAGCCGCAAATCGAAAGACAAGCGCAGCCTTGCCATCCTGGCCCCGACGAACAAGGCTGCAAGCGTTCTGCGATTGCGCGGCGTGCCTGCGACCACGATTCACCGAATATTGTACACGCCGGTTTATGATCCGGAATACGAGCGTATTGCGGAATGGCTGGCCGGCAATGACGAACGCCCCGATATCGAAGGTTTGACGGATGAAGCCTTGGATCGCGCGGCTGCTTTCTATCAAAATAACAAATCGATCCCCGGGGCCCTGGCCGCTGCCGGTTTGCGAGGGTCGGATTTCATCACAGGGTGGAAGCGCCGTGACGAACCACTGGATATCGGGTTTGTCGATGAAGCGTCGATGCTGGATGACCGTCAGTTCGATGATCTCAAAGAGATTTTCCCGACCCTTCTGTTGTTCGGCGACCCGGCTCAGCTGGCACCGGTAAACCAGTCCGGCAGCATGGTTTTCGAGGCATTGCCCGAACCCAGGAAGCTGACACTCCAGCGGGTGCACCGCCAGGATGCGGACAATCCAATTCTGGATCTTGCGCATGCGCTGGCTGACCCGGCAATGGGCTTTGAGGATTTCGAGCGACTGATCGAAGAAACAGCCCGTAGGGATGACCGAGTTGTCTGGGGCCAGCGGGTTGAGGTCGATCTGATGGCCCGAAGCCCGGTTCTCGTCTGGCGCAACGCCACGCGCATTCGTTTGATACAGGCCTTCCGGCAAGTTCACGGCGCACCGGATACAGAATTGCTGGCAGGTGAACCGCTCATTTGTGATGGGATCGAATTGCCCCTGAAACATCGCAAGAAACGGCTGGACCTTGAGGCGCGTGGGCTGATCAAAGGAGCTCAGGTGGTATATCTGGGGCCGGGACGAAAGCCGGGGTTCTCGCGTCTTCACGTGATGGGGGCCGAAGACCCTCAGGTCAGTGCCGCCTCGATCGTTCAGATCGAAAAACCGGACGAGGAAGAGCCTTTTATTCCCTACGCTGCCCGCATGGGGGCGACCTTTTTGCACGGAGCGGCCGTGACGATCCACAAGGCGCAGGGGTCACAATGGGATACGGTTCAGGTGTTCGCTCCGGACCTCTATGCCGCCGCTCGTATGGGCCGGACCGAGGCCGGACAGCCATTGTGGAAGCGTCTGGCATATGTCGCGATCACGCGCGCGCAAGAGCGGTTGATCTGGGTGGTGCGAAATCGCCTGTCAAAGCCCACGCACCCCCTGCGTGTGGATGACTTGAGGGCGATTCCGGCGGCGTCGCTGACATTGGAGGCGGAAGAGACATGAAATCCATCATCGTAACGGGTGCCAGTTCAGGTATTGGCCGGGCAACGGCCCTGCTGTTCTTGTCTCAAGGGTGGACGGTCGGGCTGTTGGCGCGCAGCAAAGACAAACTGGATGCTCTGGCAAAAGAGCATCAGGCAGCCATCGTCCTGCCTGCGGATGTGACCGACCCGAATGCGGTTGGACGGGCTTTTCGGTCTTTTACAGACCGCACCGGGCGGCTGGATGTTCTGTTCAACAACGCCGGGATCTTTGCGCCGGGCGGCACGATCGACGAGATCGCTCTGGACGATTGGTACCAAAGCGTCAACGTGAACCTGAACGGCATGTTCCTCTCCGCGCGTGAAGCTTTCAAAATCATGCGTCACCAAAATCCACAGGGCGGCCGGATCATAAACAACGGCTCGATAGCGGCACATGTTCCGCGCCCGAATTCGGTACACTATTCGGCCACAAAGCACGCCATTACAGGGCTGACGCGCAGCCTTTCGTTGGATGGGCGTCGCTTTGGAATCGCCTGCGGGCAGATTGATATCGGAAACGCGCGTACACAGATGGTTCAGGGCCTTGTTAACGCGGCGCAAGCCGCTGGCGAGACACCGGACCCGACGATGGCCGTGGAAGACGCCGCGCGTTCGGTTCTGCACATGGCAAGCCTGCCGCCTGAGGCCAACGTGCAGTTCATGACCGTCATGGCCACAACCATGCCCTATATCGGCCGAGGATGACGGTTACTTTTCTCGCAACAGCCGGAAGGCTGTCGAGGCGCCCCAGCCTGCCGCGATCGCTATAACCAGCGACATCAGACCGTACCAGACGGGTTGCTGGCGGGACATATTGTACAAAAAACGCTCTAGGCCAACTTTCCGAACATCAATGATCGTTTCATATTGCGAGACGACCTCTCCGCCACGGGTCAGGAAAATCCGGGCGGTATAATCGCCTTCGGTCAGGTCGGCGGGCATATCGATCGAGGTGCGGAACAGGGTCTGTTCATCCACTGCCACGGTATTTTCGCGGATCGAATACAGGTGTTCGTGTTCTCGAATTCTTATTACGGCGTCTGCAAAATCCTGTGCGCCCCGGATATGCATCGCGGCACCGACCGAGCGGATCGCGCGTTCGATCGAAATCCGGTAGCGCAGGTCTTCGGTGTCGGACAGGATGTCGTCAAAGGGTCCGCTGGTTGCGACGGCGTAAAAGCTGGGTGCAAGATCGACAAGAACACTGTCGGTGTTCACCCAGATCCCAAGCTTGCGTTCCTTGCGTCGCACGGTGACAGGCTCGGACGGACCAGCAACCGCGACGATGACTTCGACCGGAGGGCCTGAAGGGATTGGGGTTTCCCGCTTGATTGCCCCAAATATCAGAAGTTCCGATCCGTCGAATGTCGCGGTGATGGCAACCCGGTCCTGGCTGAGACCAAGGACAACCTGCTCTTCCGCCGCCAAAGCGGGCATGCAGAACAAGCACAGGGCGGCAATAAACGAACGCAACATCCTCAGTGCCCTCCACCGCTGCCAAGCGAGTAGAGCTCGGCAGGTTCAATAAGCAGATCAAGTGCCAGCTTGCCACATACGGCCAGTACCAGAGCGGCAAGCAGCACGCGCAATTGTTCCGCCGGCATCCGGGCTCCGATCACGGTTCCGATCTGGGCGCCAATGACGCCGCCCACCAGCAACAAGACCGCCAGAACAACATCAACCGTATAGTTGGTGGTGGCGTGCAGCATCGTGGTGAAGGCTGTCACAAAGATGATCTGGAACAGCGACGTGCCGACAACGACCTTGGTCGGCATACCCAGCAAATAGATCATGGCAGGAACCATGATGAAGCCGCCGCCAACGCCCATGATCGCGGACAAAACCCCAACGCACAGACCGACCAAAGCTGGCGGGATGACCGAGATATACAGGCCCGAGGTGCGGAAACGCATTTTGAAGGGCATGGCATGGACCCAGCCCCGCTGCCGACGCTTGGCAGGGGCCGCGCCGCCTTTCTTGGCTTTACGCAGGGCCCTCAGGCTTTCGACAAACATCAGGCTGCCGATGACGCCAAGAAAAACAACGTAACAGAGTGTCACCAGAAGATCGACCTGACCCAGGCTTTTGAGATAGTTGAAGACAACCACGCCCAGAGCGGCCCCAACAAGCCCGCCAACCAGCAATACCGTTCCCATCTTGAGGTCCACGGTCTTTCGTCGGAAATGTGCCAGAACTCCGGAAAAGGATGATGCGACGATCTGATTGGCTTCGGTAGCAACAGCCACCGCCGGCGGAATACCGATGAAGAACAGCAGCGGGGTCATCAAAAAGCCGCCAC
The DNA here is from genome assembly GCF_056541565.1 of Ruegeria sp. AG6. Lineage (NCBI taxonomy): Bacteria > Pseudomonadati > Pseudomonadota > Alphaproteobacteria > Rhodobacterales > Roseobacteraceae > Ruegeria > Ruegeria sp. AG6. The sequence continues at coordinate 157,327 of NZ_JBQFYQ010000006.1, forward strand.
CGACACCGAACATGCCGGACAGGATGCCGACCATACCGCCCAACCCCAACAAGAGGAAAGCGTTTACTGAGACTTCGGCGATGGGCAGGTAAATGTGCATGGTACCGTTACTTTGCGTATGGCCGTGGCTTGCCTGTTATGGGTTGAGATTTCAAGGGTGGTAATTGTCGTGTGCCGTGGGTCAAACAACATCAAACTCCCCCGGGTTCCGCCAAAGAAAAGATCTCTTCTGGCGGTAGAAAAAGGTCAAACCCGATTTTACCGGCGACGCCCATGACAAGAAGCGCCAAAAGGATACGCAATTGTTCGGCTTTCAGACGTGCACCAATCTGCGTTCCCAATTGCGCACCCAAAACACCGCCCAGCAACAGGAACAGGGCGAGGACAACATCGACACTGTAGTTGGTCGACGCATGTATCATCGTTGTGAACCCGGCAACGAAAATGATCTGGAACAGGGATGTCCCGATAACCACCTTTGTCGGGATGCCAAGGACATAGATCATTGCGGGAACCATGATGAACCCACCGCCGACTCCCATGATCGCCGACAGAACACCAACGCCGAAACCGACCAGCGCCGGAGGTATGACAGAGATGTAAAGTCCAGACGCCGGGAACCGCTTCTTGAACGGCAGGGCGTGAACCCAGGTTCGCTGACGTCGCTTGGGGGCAGGACCATTGCCTGACTGGCTGGCCTTTCGGATGGCCGCAAGGCTTTCGATAAACATCAGGGTTCCGATGGCGCCCAAAAACACGACATAGCAAAGCTGTACCGCCAGATCGACCTGCCCGAGATGCTTCAGGAAATTGAAAACCACCATTCCAAGGGCCGCACCAAACAGCCCTCCGGCCAGCAGAACGCTTCCCATTTTCAGGTCCACGGTCTTGCGTCTGAGATGGGCCAGCAAGCCCGAAATAGACGAGGCAACAACCTGATTTGCTGATGTGGCCACAGCAATCGCCGGGGGTATGCCGATAATGAACAGCAACGGGGTGATCAAAAACCCGCCTCCAACCCCGAACATGCCGGACAGAATGCCGACAGCCCCACCGATCCCCAAAAGCAGGAATGGGCTGACAGAAACTTCTGCTATGGGAAGGTATACGTGCATACCCTCTTAGAACGGTTGCGGCATGCAAAATCAACTCTGCATGCCGCTCCGCAGCGAACAGGACTGAAACTCAGTTCGGAACTGGCCTTATCAGCGCTCTTTGACGTAGGGTTCTCCGCCCGCTCGAGGTGGGATGGCTTTGCCGACGAACCCGGCAAGAATCACCACCGTCAGGATATAGGGCAGGGCGTCCATCACCTGCACGGGAATCACGACGCCACCCAGGTCGATATTTTGGAACCGCAGCGCGATCGCTTGCAGCAGACCGAACAGCAAGCAGGCCCACATGGCATGCCACGGGCGCCACTTGGCAAAGATCAGAGCGGCCAAGGCGATAAAGCCACGACCAGCGGTCATTTCCTTGACAAATCCTGCCTGCAAGGCCGTAGCCAGATAGGCGCCTGCAATACCGCACAGCACACCACAGATGGCGACGGCGGCGAACCGCAGGCCAACCACCGAGACACCGGCGGTGTCCACTGCGGCAGGGTTCTCACCCACCGCCCGCAGGCGCAGACCGAACCGAGTGCGATACAGAATCCACCAGGTGGCCGGAACCATCAGGAACGCGACATAAACCAGGATCGAGTGGCCCGAGAGCAATTCGGAATAGATGGGACCAATAATCGGCACACCGCTGAGGGACTCGGCGAATGGGAAGTTGATCGGTTCGAACCGGCCCCCGCCAAACAGGGAGGGTGTCCGCCCACCTTGCTGAAACCAGCTTTGCGCGACCAGGACAGTCAGGCCCGAGGCCAGAAAGTTGATGGCCACGCCCGATATCAATTGGTTGCCCCGAAATGTGATCGACGCCAGCCCGTGCAGGCCCGACAGCAACAATGAGGATGCGATACCGGCCAGCAGGCCCAGCCACACGGACCCTGTGACAGCTGCGATTGCAGCCGAAAAGAACGCTGACATCAACATTTTGCCTTCGAGACCGATGTCGAAAATCCCGGCCCGTTCCGAAAACAGACCGGCCAGACAGGCAAGCAGCAGTGGCGTGGACAGGCGAATGGTCGAATCCAGAACCTGAATGAGGGTTACGAAAAATTCCATCACTCAGCCCTCTTCCGCATACCCAGGAACAGCTTTTCAAGCGGCATGCGCACCATATTGTCCAATGCGCCGGTGAACAGGATGACCAATGCCTGAATGACCACGATCAGTTCCCGCGGAATCGAAGCCCACAGCGCCAGCTCGGCGCCGCCCTGATACAGAAATCCGAACAAGAGCGCGGCCAGAAACACGCCGAACGGATGTGAACGCCCCATCAGAGCCACGGCGATGCCAATGAAGCCCGCGCCCTCGGTCGAGTTCATAACAAGTCGCTCGGCTTCGCCCATGACGTTATTGATGGCCATCAGCCCCGCCAGTCCGCCGGAAATCAGCATCGCGACAATCGTGATGCGCACAGGTGAAATACCGGCATAGACAGCGCCAGTCTCGGAATGGCCGTAAGCCCGGATTTCATAACCCAGACGCGTGCGCCAGATCAGTGCCCAGACAACGACGCAGGCAAGCAATGCGATGAAAAAGGTGATGTTCGCCGGGGCGCCGCGGAAAACAACGTTCTCTGCGGTCGAGAACATTTCCTGGAAAGAGGGCAGATGCACGCTTTCAGAGAACCGCGCGGTGGCCGGGTCCTGCGACCCTTGGGGGCGCATGACATTGACCAGCATGTAATTCAGGAAAGCAGCGGCGATGAAGTTGAACATGATCGTGGTGATCACGATATGGCTGCCGCGCTTTGCCTGAAGATAGGCCGGAATGGCTGCCCAGAGCGCGCCGAACAGCATCGATGCCGCACAGGCGGCAAGCAAGGCAATGCTCCAATGCGGCCAGTCGACATAAAGACAGACCATGGCCACGCCCAGCCCGCCCAGCATCGCCTGACCTTCGCCCCCGATGTTGAACATACGGGCATGGAAGGCGACGGCCACCGCAAGACCGGTAAACATGAAGTTTGTCGCGTAATAGAGCGTATAGCCCCAACCATAGGTCGACCCCAGCGCACCAGTGACCATCAGTTTGACGGCTTCGACAGGGTTTTCGCCGATGGCGAGGATGACCAGCGCCGAAAGGATTGCGGCCAGTATCAGACTGATCAGCGGGATCAGAACGACATCGGCCCATTTAGGCATTTTTTCCATGTTACGCGGCCTCTCCCGCAACACCGGCCATCAGAAGGCCCAGTTCTTTTTCATCTGTCTCATGGGGCAGGCGTTCTCCCATGATATGTCCGTCAAACATCACCGCGATCCGGTCCGAGAGCGAGAAGATTTCTTCCAGTTCGACCGATACCAGCAGGATTGCCTTGCCCTGATCACGCAGCGCGACAATCTGTTTGTGAATGAACTCGATGGCGCCGATGTCCACGCCCCGCGTGGGTTGCCCGACCAGCAACAGGTCGGGGTTGCGTTCAATCTCGCGGGCGACAACGATTTTCTGCTGGTTGCCGCCCGAGAAACTCTTGGCTGCCAACCAGGGATTGGGCGGGCGGACGTCGAATTTCTCGATCTTGGCTTCGGTATCGGCGCGCAACGCCGCGTTGTCCATGAATATACCGCGTTTATAGGCCGGGTCGCGGTGATACCCGAAGGCCACGTTTTCCCAGGCGTGGAAGTCCATGATCAGGCCTTCGCGCTGCCGGTCTTCGGGCACGTGGGCAATGTGTTGCGCGCGGCGGGCCTGACCATCTGATCCGGCCCCACTCAGTGCCAGCGGTTCGCCGTTCAGCTTGATCGTACCCTGTCCGGGGCGCATTCCACCAAGAACTTCCAGCAGTTCGGATTGACCATTGCCCGCCACGCCGGCGATGCCGACGATCTCACCTGCGCGCACGGTCAGGTCGATGTTTTTGACCCGTTCAACGCCCGCCGAATCAAAAACGCTGAGATTTTCGATCTCGAGAATGGGTTTGCCGGGCGTCGCGGGCACTTTGTCGACTTGCAGCAGAACCTTGCGGCCGACCATCAGTTCGGCCAACTCCTCGGGGCTGGTCTCGGATGTTTTGACCGTGGCCGTCATTTGCCCGCGCCGCATAACCGACACCGTGTCGGTGTTTTCCATGATCTCGCGCAGTTTGTGCGTGATCACGATGACTGTTTTGCCCTCGGACCGCAGTCGGTCGAGAATGCGGAACAGCTGATCGGCTTCGGCTGGGGTCAACACGCCGGTCGGCTCGTCCAGAATCAGAATTTCGGCCTTGCGGTACAGTGCCTTCAGGATCTCGACCCGCTGCTGCATCCCCACGCCGATCTCGTCGATGCGCTTGTCGGGATCGACGAACAGTTCGTATTCTTCCTCGAGCTCTTTCAGCTCTTTGCGGGCTTTTGCCAGTGATGGCGCCAGCAACCCGCCATCCTCGGCGCCCAGTACGATGTTTTCCAGAACTGTGAAATTTTCCACCAGCTTGAAATGCTGGAACACCATCCCGATGCCCGAGGCGATGGCCGCCTGGCTGTCCGGGATGTCGGTCTTTGTCCCATTGATCCAGATCTCACCTTTGTCGGCTTTATAAAAGCCGAAGAGAATGCTCATCAACGTGGATTTGCCCGCGCCGTTTTCACCGATGATCCCATGGATCGTACCGGGTGCAACGCTGATCGAGATGTCTTTGTTGGCCTGAACTGGCCCAAAGGCCTTGGATATCCCTTTGAGCTCAATGGCTGGGACGGTCATGTCTTGCCCTCAACTGCCGAGAAACCCATCCAGCTGTCCGCTCGGATGGCGAAGTGGGTGGCGAGGCGGAAGGCACTCTCCCGCCCCGCGCGTAATCAGAACTGCAGTGCCGGGCAGCTGTCGTTCTCGTAATAGCTTACAACATTGATGTCGCCGTTGATGATCGCCTTGCGGGCTTCGTCGACGGCGTCGCTCATGCGAACCGAAACAAGCTCTTTGTTGTTTTCATCCATGGCAACGCCAACCCCATCTTCGGCCAGACCCATGGTGAAAACGCCGGTTTCGACGTTTTCGCCTGCTTTCATCGCTTCATAAACAGCGACGTCCACACGCTTCAGCATCGAAGTCAGCACTTTGCCTGGGTGCAGGTGATTCTGGTTGCTGTCCACACCAATCGACAGGATGTCTTCGTCAGCTGCAGTTTGCAGAACGCCTACGCCGGTTCCGCCGGCAGCAGCGTAAATCACATCAGCGCCCTGGCTGATCTGTGCTTTTGTAAGCTCCGAACCTTTTACCGGATCGTTCCAGGCAGCAGGCGTTGTTCCTGTCATGTTGGCAACAACATTGATGTCTGGGTTCACGGCCTTCGCGCCCTGGGCATAGCCGCATCCGAAATGGCGAATCAACGGGATGTCCATGCCTCCGATGAAACCAACGGTGCCGGATTTCGACGCCATGGCGGCCATCATGCCGACGAGGTAGGACCCTTCGTGCTCGGCAAAGCCAATCTGGCGGATGTTTGGAGCGTCCAGCCAAGTCACGTCAACAGCGACGAATTTGGTGTCGGGGTAGTCACTTGCAACAGCGGCCAGGGCGTCAGCGATTCCGAACCCCATGGTGATGATCGGATTTGCACCGGATTCCGCAAAACGGCGCAGGGCCTGTTCGCGCTGCGGTTCTGCCTGAATTTCGATTTCCAGATACTTGCCGCCGGTTTCATTCGCCCAGCGCTGCGCGCCGTTATAGGCGGCCTCGTTGAAGGACTTGTCGAACTTGCCGCCCAAGTCAAAGATCACGGCCGGCTCGGCCAGAACCGCTCCGGCTGACATTGCGACCGCAGCGGCAGCACCCATCAAGGATTTCATCAGGGTCATTTCAGTCTCCCAATATTATTTTGTTGGCACAGGGTCAGATTAGCCCCGTTCACCCACTTTTAGCGAGCATAACTGTTGTGATGGCGGGTATTAAGGGGGTTTGCAACCACCATGGTCAAATGAATTCTGACCAAATGGTCTAAAAAACGGGCGATTGCCGTTGGGGCAGGCGGCATTCCATTACAAGAGCATCAATTTTTTGGCCCGTTTCGCGTGCATAGTACGCCTTGCGCAGCCCGCACTGCCGATATCCGCATCGATTGTACAGGGAGATGGCCGCAATGTTGTCGGCCGCGACATCCAGAAAGGCACGGGTTGCCAGCAAATCGATCGCCTGATCATGCCATTCCTGCATGAGTCGAAGTGCCAGGCCCTGCCTTTGAAACGAAGGGTGGGTCGCAATTGTCAGCAACTCGGCTTCGCCCGCAATCACCTGAAACAGTGCAAAGCACCGGGAATCTCCGACGGCATAAGTAAAGCGGTTTTTAAGAAGGGCGGCGAATTCGTCTTCTGTCCAGCCGCGCGATTGCGAAAACGCTGCGGCATGGGTCGATGCCATCTCGTGCGGTGTCATTCGTTCAGCAGGACAGGGGGTGTATCGCGGGACGGAGCCGCATCGGCGGGCCTTACGTACAAAGGTGCAGGCGGCAAGCAGGTGCGATCCCAGCGCCGCGCGGCCAGCCGGGCGATGGCTTGTGCCAGCAAGGCAGGGTCAGAGCAGGAATACAACTGCCCGCCAAGTTCCGCTTCGGCCCGAGGCAAGAGACACGGATCGGCACCGGGCATTTTCACATAAACATGGTCGCGCGGGGCAGGGATCGCCGGTATCTGCCCGTCTTCCGCCAGCTCACCCAAGGCATCGAAGCCGGAAACTCCGACCGCAGGGATTTCAAGCCCAAGTGCAAGACCGCGCGCGGCCGAGACCGAAATACGGATGCCGGTGAAGTTACCGGGCCCTATCCCAACGCCGATCGCGTCCAAACCGGCCCAATCACATCCGGTTTCCGCCAGCACGTCTTCCAACAGCGGAAACAATCGTTCGGCCTGTCCGCGTGACATTGCTTCGGCACGAGACGTCACGATTTCGCCATCACGCAACAAAGCGGCCGCGCAATGCGCGGCCGATGTGTCAAACGCCAGAATCGTCGGGTTAGACGGCAACAGGGCGAACCTCGGTCACTTCCGGAATGTAATGGCGCAGAAGGTTTTCGATACCCATCTTCAGGGTCAATGTCGAAGACGGGCAACCCGCGCAGGCCCCCTGCATGTGCAGATAGACCACGCCGCGATCAAACCCGTGGAACGTGATATCACCCCCATCCTGAGCCACGGCAGGACGCACACGGCTGTCCAGCAAGTCCTTGATCTGGTTGACGATATCAGCGTCCTCACCAGAGTGCTCGGCATGGCCCGAGGCCCCGGCGGAATCTGCGCCCATAACAGGCTGGCCGGATTGATAATGCTCCATCACCGCGCCAAGAATGGCCGGTTTGATGTGGTCCCACTGTACGTCGTCCGATTTGGTAACGGTGACAAAATCGTTGCCAAAAAACACGCCAGTCACACCGTTGACCGCAAATATGCGTTTGGCCAGAGGCGATTTTTCGCCCGCTTCCGCAGTTGGGAAATCCGCTGTTCCCGCTTCCAGCACCGTTTGGCCGGGCAGGAATTTCAACGTGGCCGGATTGGGGGTGGATTCGGTCTGGATGAACATGAGGGCGCTCCGTCTGATGTGCTTCTGATATGCGCGCAGGCGCACGGGAAGTCAAGATTTGGAACGATTCTAAATTGTGGAAGAGTATTCTAATGCGTCATCCAGACGGTCATCGCCCCAGAACAACTCTTCCCCGGCCAGAAAACTTGGTGCACCAAACAGACCAAGCGCCTTGGCGCGGGCAGATTGTTCAAACAGGGCCTGTTTTATGTCCGTGTCCCCTGCGCGGTTCATCACGCTGCTGTGCACCCCTGCTTCGTCGAGGCAGGAGGCCAGAACGCTGTCCTCGGAGATATTCTGCCCGGCGCCGAATTCGGCGCTGAAGACGGCCCGAACAAACGCCGCCCGTTCCCGATGATCCTCGATGGCCAGAACCAGACGCGCTGCCCTGAGCGAATTCTGCGGAAAAGGATCGGGCTTTGCAAAAGGAAGCCCGCGCGCGTTGCACAGACGTTCCATATCGCGCCACATGTACCGGCCTTTGGCCGGATACAGGTTGAAAGGTGAGGTGCGCCATCCCTGTTCCGCGAAAATCGGACCCAACAGGAACGAGTGCCATTCAATGGCGACGCCTTTGTCTTGCGCGGCCGCTTCGATCCGCATCGCGCTGAGGTAGGAATAGGTCGAGGCGAATTCGAACCAGAACTGTATCGTCTTCGCCATCGCCGCTCCTCAGGTTATTTCTTCCAGTTTCTCTTTGCTCAGATTACCTGGAACGATCGTGATCGGAATCGGCAGGCTACCCGAGTTCTTTGTCAGTTGAGTCACCAACGGACCGGGACCTTTCTTGTCGGTCCCCGCCCCAAGAACAAGAACACCAATCTCGGGATCGGACTGAACATGTTCGATGATCTCTGGCACGGGATCGCCTTCGCGAATGGCCAGTTCAGGTTCCACGTTCTGTTTGTCCCGCATCCATTTGGCAAACACTTCGAAATGCGCGTGGATACGTTCGCGGGCTTCTTCACGCATGGTTTCGGCCACACCGATCCAGTGATTGAACTCGTCAGGCGGGATGACGGAAAGGACCGTCACACCACCTCCGGTATGGGCAGCCCGCATTGCGGCAAACCGCATCGCGTTCAGGCATTCGCGGCTGTCATCCAGAACGACTAGGAACTTACGCATGGGTATCCTCTTTAGGTTTCCGGGATCATGCCCGACCGATCGCGCGCTGGCAACTCGGGCAAGCCTGGGGCATTGCGCTAGCGTTCGCTTGCAGCCCAATCCCAATAGAGCGCGCGGGCACGGCGAGCAATAGGACCCACCTGAAATTGCGTATCCTCCAGCGCAGTTACCGGTGTGACCTTGCTCATGTTTCCGGACATGAAGACCTCGTCGGCCTCGTGGAAATCCTCGAAGCTCAGAACCGTTTCGTGGACCTTCACACCATCCGCGCGCAGGTTTTTGATATGCCGGGCCCGGGTAATGCCGGCCAGGAAAGTTCCGTTCGGGATCGGTGTAAAGACTTCGCCATCCTTCACCATAAAGATGTTGGCCGTCGCCGTTTCCGCTACATGCCCCATCGCATCGGCCACCAAAGCGTTGGAAAAGCCTTTCGAGCGTGCCTCTTGCAGCATGCGGGCGTTGTTGGGGTAAAGGCACCCCGCTTTGGCATTTACGACCGCGCTTTCCAGAACCGGGCGGCGGAAGCGCGTGGTCGACAGAGTGGCCGACGCGGTTTCGGGGGCCATTGGGATTTCTTCCAGGCAGATGGCAAAACCGGTGCTGTTTTCCTGCGGGACTATTGCCGTGCTGTCACCGTCGATTCCCCAGTACATCGGACGAATGTAAACGGCTGTGTCCGGGCTGTAGGCCTGCAACCCTTCGCGTACCAACTCGACCATCTGTTCGGTCGTCATGGTCGGCGTCAGCATCAAGGCTTCGGCTGACCGGTTCACCCGTGCGCAATGGGCCTCCAGATCCGGGGCCACCCCGTCAAAATACCGCGCGCCATCAAAGACCGAAGATCCCAGCCAGGCGCCATGATCCGCCGCGCGCATGATGGGTGCGTCCCCCTCATGCCATTGGCCTTGAAAATAGGTCCGGATGTTCGTGCCGGTTGCCATGACGCCCTCCTTTGATTCAGGCAAACCCTAGGAGGGCGTCAGGCGAAGGTCCAGTGCAATCAGCGTGATGCGGCGCCGACCATGCCAACGATTTCGTAGGTCTTTTGCAGGATCGGAGCAGCGATTTCACGTGCGCGCTCGGCACCGCGGGCGAGAATCCGGTCAATCTCGGCCTGATCCCCCATCAGACGTGACATTTCGGTCGAGATCGGAGCCAGTTTCGCCACTGCCAGATCGGCCAGCATCGGTTTGAACTCACCGAACTGCTTGCCGCCTACTTCGGACAGAACCTGTTCGATGGTTTGATCGTTCAGGGCCGCGTAAATATTGACCAGGTTACGCGCCTCGGGGCGGTCCTCGAGCCCTTCGGCTTCTGACGGCAGAGCATCGGGGTCGGTCTTGGCTTTGCGGATTTTCTTGGCAATCGCTTCGGCGTCATCCGTCAGGTTGATCCGGCTCATGTCAGAAGGGTCGGATTTCGACATCTTCTTGGATCCGTCCCTCAGGCTCATGACACGTGTGGCCGCACCTTCGATCACTGGCTCGGTGACGGGGAAGAAATCGACGCCGAAATCGTTGTTGAACTTGATGGCGATGTCGCGGGTCAGCTCAAGATGCTGTTTCTGGTCTTCGCCGACCGGTACGTGGGTTGCGTGGTAGATTAGAATGTCCGCAGCCATCAGAGCAGGATAGGCAAACAAGCCAAGCGAAGCGTTCTGCTGGTTCTTGCCGGCCTTGTCCTTCCATTGGGTCATGCGCTGCATCCAACCCATACGAGCAACACAGTTAAATATCCAAGCCAGTTGCGCGTGTTCCGGCACTTGGCTTTGATTAAACAAAATCGATTTTTCGGGGTTTAGTCCAGAAGCGATGTAACCGGCACAAAGCTCCCGCGTTGCATGCTGTAACTCGATTGGATCTTGCCAGACCGTGATTGCATGAAGATCGACCATGCAATAGATGGTTTCAAATTCCTCGCTTTGCATTCTCACCCAGTTCCGAAGCGCACCGAGATAATTGCCGAGGTGCAGGTTACCCGAAGGCTGTGCGCCGGAAAACACGCGGGGCGTGAACTGAGTCTCGGTCATCAAAGGGAACTCCTGTCTGGAAAAATCAGCCTCCGTCGCTTACCCATGAGGCAAAGGGACGTCAACAGCCGCGAAAGGCCATCCCAATGAGCAGTGAGCATTACACACCCGCCGTTAACCCGTTGCCGCCCGTTGTGGTGGCGCTGGTTCTGTTCATCATCGGCGTCGAACTGGCCTTCACGCTGGGATCGCGCGGTTTGATCGGAGGACCGGCGGCAGTGGGTTGGCGTCTGGACGCGATACAGCACTATGCCTTCTCGGCGGATATTTTCGATTGGATGGTGCTGAACGGGCGTTGGCCGTTCGAACATCTGGTCCGGTTCGTGACCTATCCCTTTGTATCCGCCAACTTTACGCAGGCGATTTTTGTCTGTGTCTTCGTTCTGGCGATGGGAAAAATGGTTGGTGAGGTTTTCGGTGGTGTCCCCATGCTGCTGATCTTCGTCGTCTCGGGGATTGGCGGCGCGTTGAGTTATGCCGTTTTGCTGGACCCGCGCTATCCCCTGATCGGAGGGTTTCCACCTGTTTATGGCCTGATCGGAGCATTCACGTGGTTGTTGTGGCGCAAACTGTCGCTTGTGGGGGCAAATCAGGCGAGGGCGTTTCAGCTGATCGCCGTTCTGATGGGCATTCAGTTCCTGTTTGGTCTGATCTTCGGCGGAAACGCGGAATGGGTCGCCGATCTGGGCGGGTTTGCCACCGGCTTTGCCATGTCATTTCTGGTGGCGCCGGGGGCCTGGGCCCGGATCGTCGGGCGCATCCGCCGCGATTGATCAGGCCCGGCGCAAGGCGCGTTTGAACTCTGACAATTTGAACGCTCCCAGGACATGACCAAGACAGAAATACGAGACGGCGGCGACCACGATCAGGACCAAAAGCGCAAGATAGCGCCAGCCGGGAATGTCCAGCGTCCAACCCAAGAAGTGGATCAACGCAAACAAAACCGCGCCCATGCCGACCGAGGCCAGAACGATCCGTCCCGCACGTGCCCTGAAACGGTCATCGAAACGCGCTTCTTCGCCCATGCTACGTGCCCCGATCGCCAGAAGAACAACCATGGCCCAGCCGGCAGTTGACGCGGCAATCGCAGGGGCGATCCAACCCACCAGCGGAAATAGGCCAAACGCCAAGGCCGCGTTCACGACCATTGCGACCACCGCATAACGGAACGGGGAACGCGTATCCTCGCGCGCAAAGAAAAGGGGTTGCAGCAGTTTTTGCAGCATGAATGCAGGCAGACCGATGCCATAAATCGCGACCGCCAGCGCTGTCGCAGCGGTATCCTCGGGACTGAACTGTCCCCGTTCGAACAGCACCGAAACCAGCGGGTTCGGGATGATCAGGAACGCCACGGTCGACGGCAGCGTCAACAGCAGCATAAATTCCCCGGCGCGGGAAAACGCGTTGCGGGCTCCTTCCTTGTCGTCGACGCGCAGGCGGCGGGACAGGTCTGGCAGCAGGACAATGCCAATGGCGATTCCGACGACGCCCAAAGGCAGTTGGTACAGGCGATCCGCGGCAAACAGCCAACTCACGGCCTTTTCAGTCTTTGATGCCACCAGTTGTCCGACCACCAGATTGACCTGCGTAACCCCCATGGCCAAGGCGGCGGGAACCGCGATGCGGACCATCCGGCGCATATGGGGCGTCAGGTGGGGCAGGCCGGGTCGGATACGGATACCGGCACGCTCGGTCGCCACCCAGACCAGCACCAGTTGTGCGACGCCGGCGACCGGAATGACCGAGATCAGCCATCGTATCACCTCACCGCCAGAGATGGCCCCGGCGATCAGCGCGGTGCAGGCAAAGATGTTCAGCAAAACAGGTGCCGCTGCGGCCGCTGCGAACCTGCCGGTGGCGTTCAATACCCCCGAAAACAACGCCGCCAAGGACATGAAAAGGATATACGGGAACACGACATAGCCGTAGTCCACGGCCAGATCGAAACGTTCATCCCCATGGAACCCTTCGGCCGTCAGCCACACCAGACCCGGCATGAAAACCATGGCCAGCCCGACCAGCGCCAGAACGGCCACGGCCAACAGATTGAACGCATCCTGCGCGAACCCCTGGGGGTTCTCGTCTGCCTCCAGCCGTTTCGAGAACATGGGCACAAAAGCCGCGTTAAACGCGCCTTCGGCGAAAAAGCGGCGGAACATGTTCGGCAGGCGAAAGGCCGCGACGAAAGCATCCATCACCGGCCCGGGGCCAATGAAGGCGGTCAGCAGAATTTCCCGCAGAAACCCCAGTATTCGACTGGCCAGCGTCCAGAAGCCGACCGTAAACAGGCCTGAAAACAAACGGATTTGCTTCATGAGGCCGCACGCTCGGCGCCTTCGGTGATCGCCTTGCGCAGCTTGGCCTCAAGCCCACGTTGCTTGTTTTCCGAATGATATTTCAAGCCGAACATATCCTTGACGTAAAACGTATCGACCACCTGTTCGCCATAGGTCGCGATCACGGCATTGGCGATGTAAACATTCGCTGCGGCGAGGGTCCGGGTCAGATCAAACAGCAGACCCGGACGGTCGCGGGTGTCCACTTCGATGATCGTGTATATTTCAGAGCCATCATTGTCGAAGGTGATATGCGTTGGAACGTTGAAGGCACGCTCGCGTTTCTTGATCTTGTCGCGTGATTTCAACGCCTCCTTCGCAACCACTTCGCCGCGCAGCGTCTTGTGGATCATCTGCGTAAGACGTGGCAGGCGTGAGGCTTCAAACGGGTGCCCTTCGGCGTCCTGAATCCAGAATGCATCGGTGACATAGCCGTCTTTGGTCGTATAGCTGCGCGCATCCACGACATTCGCGCCGACCAGGGCCAGCGCGCCGGCAATGCGGGCAAAGATACCGGGGTGGTCGCCCATTGCAAAACAGGCTCGGGTTGCGTCGCGATCCTCGTCCGGTTGCAGGCGGATCTCCATCGCGCCGGGGTCGCCGCTTTGTTCCAGCGCACGCAGCATGTTCGCAAACTCGACATGTGTGGCCAGATTGAGACCCTGCCAATACGGGTCATAGTGGCGCCCCGTCTCGGATTTGAGATCGGCCTTGGACCAGGCCGCCAGTTCGGTGCGCAGGGCCTTTTTTGCCTCGGCGCCGCGATTGGCGCGGTTGAGGTCCTCCATCCCGGTCTCCAGCGCGCGCTTGGTTTCGGCGTGAAGGGCACGCAAAAGCGTGGCTTTCCAGTTGTTCCAGGTGTTCGGCCCCACGCCGCGAATGTCGCAGACGGTCAGAACGGTCAACAGATCCAGCCGTTTGACGGTTTGAACTGCCTTGGCGAAATCGCGCACTGTGCGGGGGTCTGAAATGTCACGTTTCTGTGCCATGTCGGACATCAGCAGGTGATAACGCACCAGCCATTCGACCGTTTCCGAATCTGCTTTGTTCAGGCCCAGTCTTGGTGCCACCTTGCGCGCGATCTGTGCTCCAAGAATCGAGTGATCCTCGGGTCGCCCCTTCGCGATATCATGCAGCAACAGGGCGACATACAGCACCTTGCGATTGACCCCACCTTTCAGAATCGAAGAGGCAAGAGGCAGCGATTCAATCAACTCTCCGCGTTCGATCTGGGCCAGGTTCACGATGCACTGGATGGTATGCTCGTCCACCGTATAGCTGTGGTACATGTTAAACTGCATCATTGCCACGATGGGCTCGAACTCGGGCAGGAAGGCTGACAGCACACCCAGTTCGTTCATCCGCCGCAAGGCACGCTCTGGGTTGCCGTGTTTCAGCATCAGGTCCAGAAAGATGCGCCGCGCCTCTTTGTCATTGCGCATTTCGTCGTCGATCAGATGCAGATTTGCCGCCACCAGACGCATGGCATCCGGATGGATCAGCATTCCTGTTCGCAAGCCTTCTTCGAACAGGCGCAGAAGGTTTACCTTGTCGGACAGAAATTTGTCAGGGTCCGCTACGTCCAGACGACCGTGAACAACCCGGTATCCCGCTTTGATCCGCCGGCGTCTGCGGAAAATGCGCTCCAGCAATGGTGCGCCTTTCACGTGCAGCGCCTCAAGCTTCGTCAGAAAAATCCGCGTCAACTCGCCCACACGCGTGGCTTCGCGGAAATAGCGTTGCATGAACACCTCGACCGCCCGGCGACCGGCGTGATCCTCATAGCCCATGCGCGCGGCGACCTCGACCTGCATGTCAAAGGTCAGTTGCTCGGTGGCGCGACCCGTCACCAGATGCAAATGCGAACGAACGGCCCAAAGAAATTCTTCGGCCTGAACGAAGGTCTTGAACTCTTCCGGGGTGAACAGACCCAAAGGCACAAGTTCGGCCACGTCCTGAACGCCATAGATGTACTTTGCGATCCAGTAGAGGGATTGGAGGTCGCGCAACCCCCCTTTGCCCTCTTTCACGTTGGGCTCGACCTTGTAGCGTTCTCCCTGTTTCAGGTGCCGCTCATCTCGTTCGTTCAGTTTGGCTTCGATGAACTCCCGCTCGGTTCCTTTGAACAGCTCGGTTTTCAGGCGCCGTTCAAGCTCGTCGGCCAGCGCCTTGTCACCCGCCAGATAACGTTGTTCAAGCATTGCTGTGCGGATCGTGAAATCCTCGGTGCCCAGCCGAAGGCAGTCTTTGATCGTGCGCGAGGAATGCCCGACCTTAAGCCTGAGATCCCAAAGGATATAAAGCATCGATTCGATGACGCTTTCGGCCCAGGCCGTGATTTTATAGGGGGTCAGAAACAGCAGATCGACATCCGAAGAGGGCGCCATTTCACCGCGCCCGTATCCGCCAACGGCCAGTACGGCGATCTTTTCACCTTGTGTTGGCGTCGCAAGCGGATGCAGGCGCGTGCTGGAGACCAGCATCGCGGTTCCGACCAGCTGGTCCGTCAGGTAAGTATAGGAGCGGGTCAGCGCGCGCGCGTCGAACGGACGCTCGCTGAAGGCATCGGCGATGGCTTTGCGACCCGCTTTCTGAGCGTCGCGCAGAATGCGCACTGTTTCAGAGCGCATTTTGCTGTTGTCAGAGCTGGTCTCGAACACCTCGGCCAGCGCATCATTGACGCTGACGCTGTCAAAGATGTTTTCGGCAGGGCAAATTAGCGCGCCATCCGGCGCCATGGTCTCGCCCGATCGCTCAGAAACCGGCACCAGAGAAGCTTTGCGGGGCAGGGTCAATCACAACCACCTGTTTATTCTGAATCGTCGCTACGGCAAGGCCGCGTTCATTGGTGCCGTTCGGGCGGAGGCGGAAGATACCGCCAACACCCTGGAAACCGGCATTTTGGGTCAGGGCAGCACCGGTCAGCGCATCGGATTTGCCCTGGCTGACCAAAGCACCAATCGCCGCAATGCCGTCATACGCCAGACCGCTGATCGGATGAGGCGCTTCTCCATATGTCGCGTTATACCGTTGACGATAGGCTTGGGCTTTGGACGGGTCGGGCAGGGCGAACCATCCCCCTTGCACGCCTGGCAGCTCCAGCGTTTGCGGGGGGATATCCCAACGGGTCAGACCGATGAATTGTGTCGTCGCCGGAGAAACGCCGGCCTCAGGCAGCAATTGCGAGAAAAGTGGCAAGGCACCCGCTGTCGTTGCCGTCATGAAAATCGAGTCCGCCCCTGTCGAATCGACGGTGGCCTTGATGGTGGGAACCGAGTTGATAACACCCTGTTGCGACCGGTCGTATCCGACCGTTCCCGCATTGTTGACCCGGCTGTTTGCCAGTGCATTGGCGATGGCAGCTTGCCCCACTTGCCCCGCGGCATCATTGCTGTGCACGATAACCGTGTTCGTTTTGCCTTGCCTGCCCGCATAATTTACCAGCCGGTTGGCGGTGTTTTCAAAGGTCGGTCCAAGTACAAATACATTGCCACCCGCAATGCTGGTGTTGTTCGAGAACGACAGGACATTCACGTTATTGTTCAGTACGGCCAGCCCGGCAGCGTTTGCCGCCTGGGCGTAAACAGGGCCGACAATGATCTTGGCGCCTTCGGCAACGGCCTGCTGGGCCACCGCTGTCGCCGTGGTCGGATTTCCTGCCGTATCGTAAACACGCAGGTCGATTTTGACGTTAGGCAGATCGGACATTGCCATACGGGCCGCATTCTCAAGGCTCTGCGCCAGCGCGGCGTCGCCCGAGCGGGGAACCAGCAAAGCAACCGGAACAGGATTCGACGTGTCAATCGAAGGGCCACCCCCAACGCCGCCGGGCTCACAAGCGGCCAGAAACGCTGCGGTCGTCAGGGCAATGGCGGCTGTCGCCAGCTTGCTTACGGGCTTGCAAACGGTAAACATCTAAATGAAAACTCCCTGATCCGGCGGCTGTGAATGCTTCTGTTCTGTTGAGCCGCGATAATAAACGTCACGCTGTGAGGGTCCAGCTTTGAATTTCCAAAAGATCAGATTGGCTGCGGGCCTGTATTTTGTTGCCACTCCGATCGGAACCGCGCGCGATATTACGCTCAGGGCGCTGGATGTTCTGGCCTCGGCCGATGTGATAGCGGCGGAGGACACCCGGAGCCTGCGGCGGTTGATGGAAATCCATGGCATCCCGCTGGAGGGTCGGCATATCCAGGCCTACCATGATCACAGCGGCGCCGGGGCGCGTGGCAGACTTATGGATGCCCTGGCGCAGGGGCAATCTGTCGCCTATGCATCCGAGGCGGGTATGCCACTGATCGCTGATCCGGGATATGATCTGGGCAAGCAGGCGGCCGAAGCCGGGCATATGGTGACCTGTGCGCCCGGGGCATCCGCCGCAATAACAGCGCTGACCCTGGCGGGCCTGCCAACGGATTCATTCTTCTTCGCAGGTTTCTTGCCCAATGCATCGGGCGCACGCCGGACCCGGATTGAGGCTTTGAAAAACATACCAGGCACCTTGGTGTTCTACGAATCCCCCAAACGCGTCTCGGCCAGCCTTGCAGATCTTGCGGATTGCCTGGGGGCAGACCGTCAGGCGGCCTTGTGCCGTGAATTGACGAAAAAGTTCGAAGAAATCCGCCGTGGAAGACTGGCCGATCTGGCGGCAGAAATTCAGGAAAAACCGGTCAAGGGTGAGATCGTTCTGCTGGTGGACCGTAGTCATTCGCAAAGTGTCAACGAATCCGACGTAGAAGAGGCTTTGAAGCGAGCTTTGGAAACCCACTCGGTTCGGGACGCAGCGGATCTTGTGTCAGAAATGTATGATCTGCCGCGCCGTCCGATTTACCAGAAAGCTCTGAAACTGGGAAAGGGATGACATGGGGCGGCGTGCAATTCAGGGCTCGGTTTCCTATCAGGCGGGGCAGTCGGCCGAGCTTCGGGTCGCCTCGGACTATGAGCGCCGGGGTTTTGCAATTGCGCATCGCCGGTGGCGGGGTGCCGGTGGTGAAATCGATCTGATTGTGCGGGATGGCGACGGGCTCGTGTTCATCGAGGTCAAGAAAAGCTCCAGTTTCGAAAAAGCTGCAGCCCGGATCAGTCAAAGACAAATTGACCGAATCTGTGCCTCGGCCGCGCAATACCTGGAAAACGAACCGGGTGGGCAATTGACCAATGTCCGATTTGACGCGGCACTGGTAGATGGCACTGGCGCGGTTCAAATCATCGAAAACGCCTTCGGTCACGCCTAAGCCCCATTGAACCCTCAGGCCTGCTGGGCCATGTATCTTGCGTGAAACTGAGGGACACGACATGAAAATCGCCTTTCAAATGGACCCGATCGGGGCCGTGGACATCAACGCCGACAGCTCATTCCGTCTGGCGGAGGAGGCGCAGGCGCGCGGTCATTCGTTGTTTTTCTATGGGCCGGATCAGCTGGCCTATCAGGAAGGTCGTATCACGGCGCGCGGCCATGACATGACCGTGCAGCGGGTCTTCGGCGATCCGGCGATTCTGAGCCCCGAACGTGAAGTTGACCTGGCCGATTTCGACGTGGTCTGGCTGCGTCAGGATCCACCCTTTGACATGCATTACATCACGTCCACCCATCTGCTGGACCGCCTGAAAGGGCAAACGCTGGTGGTCAACGACCCGTTCTGGGTGCGGAACTATCCTGAAAAACTGCTGGTTTTGGATTTCCCTGACCTGACGCCGCCGACAACGATTGCCCGTGACATAAAAACGATCAAGGCGTTCAAGGAAAAGCACGGCGATATCATCCTAAAGCCGCTTTATGGCAATGGCGGTGCGGGCGTGTTCCGACTGGATGCCAATGACCGCAACCTGACCTCTCTGCACGAGCTGTTCACGGGGTTCTCGCGCGAGCCTCTGATCGTGCAAAAGTTCCTGCCGGATGTCAGCAATGGCGACAAGCGGGTGATCCTCGTGGACGGTGAACCGGTTGGCGCAATCAACCGGGTGCCAGCCGCGGGCGAAACGCGGTCAAACATGCATGTGGGCGGACGCCCGGAAAAGATCGGGTTGTCACAGCGTGATCTGGAGATCTGCGCCGCCATCGGACCGCTGCTGAAAGAAAAAGGTCAGATTTTTGTCGGGATCGACATCATTGGCGACTATCTCACCGAAATCAACGTGACCTCGCCCACCGGCATTCAAGAGCTGGAACGGTTCGACGGCGTGAACATCGCCGAGAAGATCTGGCAGGCGATTGAAGCCAAGATCTAAGCCATGACCCGGGCGCTGATGCGAAAGCTCAGCGCCTCTGCAACATGTGGCCTGCGGATGTCGGCTGAACCGTCCAGATCGGCGATCGTCCGCGCCACCCTCAGGATCCGATGAAAGGCACGCGCCGATAGGCCGAACCGATCTGCGGCCTTCAGCAAAACGGCTTTTCCTTCTGCATCGGGTGTTGCGATCTGTTCCAGAACTTTGCCTTCGGCGTCGGAATTCTGACGCAGGTCCGGCATTCCCCGAAACCGCTCTGCCTGTATGGCGCGGGCGTTTTCAACCCGCGCGGCAACTGTCGCCGAGCTGTCGCCGGATGGGGGCAGATCAAGATCGGTGAAGCCCACAGGCGGAACTTCGATCCGCAGGTCGAACCTGTCCATCAGGGGCCCCGAGATACGGTTCAGATAATCCTCGCCGCAGCCGGGTGCGCGAGAGCAGGCGCGCGATGGATCCGTCAGGTAGCCGCATTTGCACGGGTTCGCGGCGGCCACCAGCATGAAACGGCAGGGGTATTTCACGTGGGCATTGGCACGCGCCACCATGACTTCTCCGGATTCTATTGGCTGGCGCAGGGTCTCCAGAACCGTACGGGGAAATTCGGCGAACTCATCCATGAACAGCACGCCGTTATGCGCCAATGAGATCTCACCGGGCTTGGCACCTTTGCCCCCGCCGACAATGGCTGCCATCGAGGCCGTATGATGCGGTTCCCGAAATGGACGCGTGCGGTTGATGCCGCCTTCATCCAGCAACCCGCACAGGGACTGGATCATCGAAGTTTCCAACGCTTCGACTGCGGTCAGCGGTGGCAAGATGCCCGGAAGCCGTGCGGCCAGCATGGATTTGCCCGACCCCGGCGTGCCGATCATGATCAGATGGTGACGCCCGGCTGCCGCGATTTCCAAAGCGCGCTTGGCGCGTTCCTGCCCCTTTACATCGCGCAGATCCCGCACGCTGGGCGCCAGATTCACCTCGCCGGGTTGTGCCGCCGGCAAAGGGCACTGTCCCGAGAAATGGCGGACAACATCGCCCAGGGAACCCGCGCCGATAACCTGAGTGGCGTCGACCCATGCAGCCTCGGCGCTGGAGGCTTTGGGACACAGCAACATGCGATCCTCTGACGCGGCCGTCATGGCCGCGGGCAGGGCGCCGACGACAGGCACCAGAGATCCATCAAGCGACAACTCTCCCAGTGCAACTGTTCCTTCGGCGGCATCGGCTGGGATGACCTCGAGTGCCGATAACAGCGCGACTGCGATGGGCAGGTCGAAATGGCTGCCTTCCTTGGGCAGATCCGCAGGAGACAGGTTGATCGTAATTCGTTTCGACGGCAGAGCGATGGCCATCGCACTCAGCGCGCTGCGGACACGGTCGCGGGCTTCGGACACGGCTTTGTCGGGAAGGCCAACGATGGAAAAGGCCGGCAAGCCGGGCGATACGGCACATTGCACCTCGACCGGGCGGGCTTCGACGCCGTGAAAGGCAACAGTGTGGGCGCGGGCGACCATGGCAGTCCTGTTCTTGGTTAACAGGGTGTTGCTGCCATGATTGTGGTTTAAGAGTCGTTAACGGTTGCGCGCAATGCAGCGAATTTTGGCCACGCGTCGGGATCGGCAATTGTTTTGTCGCGGCAGAATGGATTGCAGAAGCCCCAGCATTTTCCATCCAACTCCAGAAATTCCGCAACGGGTTTGCCGGAATACGGGCAAACTTGGTTGATTGACGGGCCGGAGACCGGCTTGGCGGTTGAAACCCCTCCGATCGGCCAGGGCTTGGACGGCAAATCCTGACGATAGGTAAAAGGGTCGTATCTGACAGTCAGGCCCATTGCGCGCCATTGTCTGACGGCGGGGTCTGACAACAGGTCCAGGCAATAGGTCCGGTTCGCCTTGGAAACTGGCAGCCCATATCCGATGATCCGCGCTGCGACAGGTGTGTAAAACACGTCCGCCAGCGAATACGCGCCGAACAACGGGCCTTGTCCCGCACCGGACACTTTGCGTGCATGGTCCCAGAGTATTTCGATGCGTGCCAGATCTGCCAGTGTTTCATCTGAGGGGTCGAAACCCTGCCAGACGTGCAGCAATTGCATCGGGCATTCATCCCGCAAGGCACCAAACCCTGCCACCATCTCGGCGCATAGCCAGCGGGCGGTTGCCCGGGCGGCGGGATCTGATGGCCACAAGCCGGCATCAGGGTGGCGCTCGGCCAGGGTTTCAGCCATGGCCAGGCTTTCGCCCACCACAGTTCCTTCCGGCAGGCGCAGGGCAGGCACAAGTCGCGCTGGGGCCAAGGGCTCCATATCCTGTGCCATGGTGCCCGAATACAGGCCAATCATGTGGCTTCTGTAGGGAAGGTTGAATTTCTCAAGCATCAACCAGCCACGCATTGACCAGCTGGAGAAGAGGCGGTCGCCGATATACAAATCATATGTCATACGCAGACGATGCCGCAGGTTCGCAACCCGGTAAAACAGTGATTTGTGTGGGGTCTGTTCACGGAAGGTGATTGATCGTACCGACGGACCACCTGCCTGCGTCGATCAGGATATCCGTTACCGACAGGTTGTCGATTCGGTGTGAAAAGGTCTGTTGTCCGTCCAGATCAAGGGCGCGCTGCACTTGCGTGAGGATAACGCCGAAATGCGCGACGATGATTAGATCGCGGCCTGAATGTGCTGAAACAAGCGTGTCGATCGCCGCATCAACCCGATTGCGGACGTCGTTCCAGCTTTCACCTTTCGGAGCGCGGACATCGCCGGGGTTGTCCCAATATGAAAAGGCCAGTTCCGGGTCTTCGGCTTCGATTTCGGCAAATCCGCGCAACTCCCAGTCGCCAAAATGGATTTCCCGCAAGCCCGGTTTATGGGGAAGGCGTTGACGTTGACCTTGTATGGCCGTGGCGGTGTCAACCGCCCGTGACAGATCGGACGAGATCACAAGCGCCTTGGGCGGCAAATGGTCGTGCAGACGTTTCAGTGCGGCTGTATCGCTAAGGTCAGCGGGCAGGTCGGACCAGCCGACCATGGTTTTCGCATGTGTCGGCCCGTGTCGAACAAGGTGAAGGCGCATCACGGCATTTGCCCTTTCAGAACCAAGGGCAACCCGACAGTGATCTGCACCACCAGATCGGCCTGCGCTGCAAGCGCGATGTTCAGCCGCCCCTGTGCTTCGCGAAACCGGCGGGCCAGGGCGTTGTCCGGGACAATGCCGTGGCCAACTTCGTTCGAGACGATCACGATTTGCGCAGGGCATGCACGAAGGGCGTCAAGCAGGGCGGTTTGTGCCGCTTCCAGATCGGTTTCGGCCAGCAGGTGGTTGCTCAGCCACATGGTGGCGCAGTCAATCAGGCAAATCTGATCGGGCGACAACGTGGCCAGAACCGGCCCCGGGTCGAAGGGTTCTTCAACCGTGGTCCAACCGTCGCCGCGCTGTTCAAGATGGCGCTCAATCTTCTGGCGCATCTCGTCATCAAACACTTGTGATGTCGCAAGGTAAACTCGGCTTTTCCCCTGAGAAACAACCAGTTCTTCGGCGAAAACCGACTTGCCCGACGCGGCCCCGCCCAGAACCAAGGTTAAATCCGGCGACACAGTACTTACCTATAGTTGATCCGTTTGGTGCTGTTTTGCGTAATGGTCATAGGTCGGCAAAGCAAGTCTGACCAGTACCTGCAAACAGGGGAGAGGTTTATGGCACTGGATAATGCGACGGACTTTTCGATGTCCCGGCAAGCAATGAAGGCCGAGCTGCTGGATGCGGAAACCGAACTGAAACTGGCTTATGCATGGCGTGATGAGCGTGATGAACAGGCGTTGCACCGTCTGATCACCGCCTATATGCGTCTGGCGATTTCGATGGCGGCCAAGTTCAAGCGCTATGGCGCGCCGATGAATGATCTCATTCAGGAAGCAGGCCTTGGCCTGATGAAGGCCGCAGACAAGTTCGACCCAGATCGCGGCGTGCGGTTTTCGACCTATGCCGTATGGTGGATCAAGGCAAGCATTCAGGACTATGTGATGCGGAACTGGTCCATGGTTCGGACCGGGTCAACCTCATCTCAAAAATCGCTGTTTTTCAACATGCGTCGCGTTCAGGCCCGGCTGGAACGGGAAGCCGCCACCGAAGGGCAGGAACTGGACCGTCATCAGTTACACCAGATGATCGCCACGGAAATCGGTGTGCCGCTGCGCGACGTCGAGATGATGGAAGGTCGTCTGTCCGGCTCTGATTTTTCGCTGAATGCGGTGCAATCCGCTGATGAAGATGGGCGCGAGTGGATCGATGCCCTGGAAGATGACCGCGAGCAGGCAGCCGAAGCAGTTGAACACAGCCATGATACCGAACAACTGCGCAAGTGGCTGTTGACGGCGATGAATGCCTTGAATGATCGCGAGCGTTTCATTGTGCGCGAGCGCAAGCTGCGAGACCCTGCGCGAACCCTGGAAAGCCTGGGAACCGAGCTGGGTCTGTCAAAAGAACGTGTACGACAGCTTGAGGCCTCAGCCTTTGCGAAAATGCGCAAGAACCTTGAAGCCCAGTCGCGCGAGGTGCAACACTTCATCGCATGAAACAGTTTGCGATTCTTGCGTTTGTTCTGGGTCTTACGGTTGCGGCAGCGCGACCGGGGCTGGCAGATAGACTTGTTCCCGCTGATGCCATGTCCGCGATGCGGGACGCCGATGTCTTGATATTGGGGGAAGTTCACGACAACCCGACGCATCATTTGGTGCAGGCCGAGGCGCTTGAAGCTGTTTCACCTTCGGCCGTCGTCTGGGAAATGGTCACGGAAGAGGGCGCGCAGAGACTCGCTCAGAAAGCTGTGTCAAACCCGGAAGAACTGAGCCACATTCTGAAATGGGCTGAAAGTGGCTGGCCGCCGCTCAGCATGTATTATCCGGTGTTCGAGGCGTCAGGCGCGCCGGTTTACGGGGCTATGGTTCCGCGAGCTGCCGCGCGTGCCGCGATGGAACGTGGTGCTGCCACGGCGTTGGGGGCAGACGCGGCGCGTTATGGTCTGACGGTGCCTCTATCGCCCGAAGAACAGGCCGCGCGCGAAGCCGACCAGTTGGCGGCGCATTGCGATGCGCTTCCGGCTGAAATGTTGCCCCAGATGGTAGCGATTCAACGATTGCGCGATGCTGTGCTGGCCCGTGCCGTGGTCCGTGCGATGGACGAAACCGGGGGTCCGGTTGCCGTGATTACTGGAAATGGTCACGCGCGAAAGGATCGGGGCATACCGACCTATCTTGCGCGCCTCAGACCAGGTTGGAAAGTCGTGGCCGTCGGACAATCCGAGGATGGAGCGATCGACGGAGAATTCGATATCGTGATTGATAGCCCCACGGCCGAGCGCGAAGACCCCTGTGCGGCATTTCAGGTTCAGAATTAATCGCTGGAACTACCTGCGGGCCTTGCCTAATGTCGGGGCCGACCGGGACGGGAAGGGCTGAACATGCTGTCATCCAAACGCATTCTGCTGATTATCGGTGGCGGAATCGCGGCCTACAAATCGCTGGACCTGATCCGCAGGTTGCGCGAGCGTGGCGCGGACGTAACCCCTGTATTGACGCGCGCTGCGGAAGAGTTTGTGACGCCGCTGTCCGTATCGGCTCTGGCAGGTGAAAAAGGCTATCGCGATCTGTTTGATCTCACCGATGAGGCCGAGATGGGGCATATTCAACTGTCCCGCTCTGCGGATCTGATCGTCGTGGCCCCCGCAACGGCGGATCTGATGGGCAAGATGGCCGCAGGGTTGGCCAACGATCTGGCCTCGACCCTTCTGATGGCCACGGACACACCCGTTCTGTGTGCGCCCGCGATGAATGTGCGGATGTGGACCCACCCGGCAACACAGCGAAACCTGAAGCAGCTGCAAGCGGATGGCGTGCGCTTTGTGGGCCCGAACGAAGGCGACATGGCCTGTGGCGAATACGGCCCGGGGCGCATGTCCGAGCCGCTGGAAATTGTCACGGCGATTGAGGCTCGGTTGTCTGCGGGGCCTTTGACGGGCAAGCGGGTGCTGGTGACATCCGGCCCGACGCATGAGCCGATAGATCCGGTCCGGTATATAGCCAACCGCTCGTCCGGGGCCCAAGGTGCCGCCGTAGCCCGGGCGCTGGCGGAATTGGGGGCCGAGGTGACCTTTGTGACTGGCCCGGCAGACGTGCCGCCCCCGGCGGGTGTGCGGGTCGTACCTGTCGAAACCGCGCAACAGATGTCTGATGCGGTTGATGCAGCTCTGCCCGTCGATGCCGGAATATTCGCGGCTGCGGTCGCGGACTGGCGTGTCGCCAGCGCGTCGGACAAGAAGCTGAAGAAAAGCCGCGATGGCCTGCCGGTACTGGAATTCACCGAAAACCCGGACATTCTGAAACGTGTTTCCGGGATGGGCGCGAACCGTCCGCCATTGGTTGTCGGCTTTGCGGCCGAGACGGACAATGTGATTGAACACGCCACGGCCAAGCGTCTGCGCAAAGGCTGTGACTGGATCGTCGCCAACGATGTCAGCCCTGCAACAGGCATTATGGGCGGGTCAGAGAATGCGGTCATCCTGATTTCGGACAACGGGGCCGAGGAATGGCCCCGTATGGGGAAAGACGAAGTTGCCCGGCGTCTGGCGGCGAAAATCGCGGACGCGTTGGCAGGCTGAAGGAAAGGCAAGGGCATGGTTGCAATCCGGGTGATCCGCGAAGACGGGGCAGACCCCGCCGTGGCGCTTCCCTCTTACGAAACCTCGGGGGCGGCCGGCGCGGACGTGCGTGCCAATCTGCCCGACGGCGCGCCGATTACGCTGGACCCCGGTCAGCGGGCGCTGGTGCCGACCGGCCTGCGCATTGAAATCCCGCAAGGGTATGAGGTGCAGGTTCGGCCCCGCTCGGGCCTTGCGTTGAAACATGGGATTACACTGCCCAACACGCCGGGCACCATCGACAGCGACTATCGTGGGCCCTTGGGCGTGATCGTGATGAATGCGGGCCAGGAACGGTTCGAGATCGCCCACGGAGATCGTATCGCGCAGCTTGTGGTCGCGCCGGTGGTGCAGGCCAGGTTTGAACTGGCTCAGGCGCTGGGCGAAACCGATCGCGGGGCTGGCGGTTTCGGCTCGACCGGGCGCGGCTGATGCTGTTGGTTTTCATCCTGGCTGCGGGGCTTTGGGGCGTCGGTTATTTCGCCGGCACGTCCCAAAAAGCGCGGGTGGTTTCCGTGAGTGTGTTGTTGGCCGGCGTCATACTGTCCCATCTGATCTTGCCGGATGGGCACCCTCTTCGCGAAGCAACGGGTGGGTCTGCGGCGCTTTGGCTGATCCTCGTGGGTTTCGCGGCGCTGGCTTTGCTGTATGGCAGAATACTCAAAGCCTTACGCAACCGCGCAGTTTCAACTTCGGAACCGGAGCCCGACATGCCCTCGGACCGATTTACCGAGGCCGAGCTGGACCGCTATGCCCGCCATATCGTGTTGCGCGAACTGGGTGGGCCCGGTCAGAAAAAACTTAAGAAAGCCCGCGTGCTGGTGATCGGCGCAGGTGGTCTGGGCGCACCTGCGCTGCAATATCTGGCGGCTGCGGGTGTCGGCACGATCGGGATCATCGACGATGACGTCGTCGAGAATGCCAACCTGCAACGACAGATCATTCACCGCGACGCGGATATTGGAATACCCAAGGTCTTTTCGGCCCAGCAGGCGATGGAGGCGCAAAACCCGAACGTCGTTGTTATGCCCTATCACCGCCGCTTGAGCGAGGAAATCGCCACTGACCTGTTTGCAGACTTCGATCTGATTCTTGACGGAACCGACAATTTTGAGACCCGGTATCTGGCAAACCGAACCGCTGTCGCGCTGGGCAAACCGCTGATTTCGGGGGCTTTGTCGCAGTGGGAAGGTCAACTGAGTGTGTTTGACCCCACCAATGGCAGCCCCTGCTATCAGTGCATCTTCCCAGAGGCCCCGGCCCCCGGTTTGGCCCCGTCCTGTTCCGAGGCCGGTGTGATCGGCCCGCTGCCGGGCGTCGTCGGATCAATGATGGCGGTCGAGGCGATCAAGGTGATAACGGGCGCCGGCATGGCGCTGCGCGGCGAGATGCTGATCTATGACGCGCTGTACGGTGAAAGCCGCAAGATTGTTCTGACCCGCCGGGGCGATTGCCCTGTTTGTGGCATGAGAAACGATTAACCTTTCTTCACATGGGTTGGGTGTTCTGGAACACCCGGCCGTGGCGACATAGCTATGGGATCAAAGGAGATCCGCATGACCAACCCGATCCTGTCCAACTGGACCACACCGTTTGAAATCGCCCCTTTTTCCGATATCTCGGATGATGATTTCTCGCCGGCACTGGAGCAGGCGATGAAAGAGCATAACGCCGAAATTGACGCGATAGCGGCAAATCCGGATACCCCCACATTCGCCAACACGATCGAGGCGCTCGAGGCTGCGGGCGGGCAACTGGACAAGGTTCTGTCGGTCTTCTTCACGATTGCGGGCGCGGACAGCAATCCCAAGCGGGAAGAACTGCAACGCGCGTTTTCCCCCAAGCTTTCGACGCATTTTTCGGGCATTTCTTCCAACAAGTCGCTGTTCAAGCGTGTGGCCGACCTATGGGCACGGCGCGATGATCTTGACCTGACCGAGGAACAGGCGCGTGTGCTGATGCTGACCCACCGGGGCTTTGTGCGTGCCGGTGCGGCTTTGGTAGGGGACGAAGACACCCGTATGCAAGAGATCAAGTCGCGCCTTGCGTCGCTGGGCACCTCGTTTACCCAGAACCTGCTGGCGGATGAGCGGGACTGGTACATGGATCTGACCGAAGGGGATCTGAACGGCCTGCCGGATTTCGTCGTGGACGCGGCGCGTGCCGCGGGGCAGGAGAAGAAAGCCAAGGGGCCGGTGGTCACCTTGTCACGGTCGCTGATCGTGCCGTTTCTGCAATTCTCGCCGCGCCGGGACCTGCGTGAAAAAGCCTATCGCGCCTGGGCCGCACGCGGCGCCAATGGGGGCGAGACAGACAACCGAGACATCGCGGCCGAGATTCTGGCCTTACGCCAAGAACGTGCCAAGCTTCTGGGCTATGACACGTTCGCCGACTACAAGCTGGAAACCGAGATGGCGCGCACGCCGGATCGGGTGCGTGAACTGTTGATGCAGGTTTGGGAACCGGCCAAGTCCCGCGCAGACGCCGACGCGGATGTTCTGACGCAGATGATGCAGGAAGACGGCATCAACGGCCCGCTGGAAGCTTGGGATTGGCGGTACTATGCTGAAAAGCGGCGCAAGGCGGAACACGATTTGGATGAGGCTGCGTTGAAACCCTATCTGCAACTGGATCGTATGATCGAGGCTTCGTTTGCCTGCGCCAACCGGCTTTTCGGGCTGGATTTCAAACCGTTGGACGTACCCCTCTATCACCCGGATTGCCGGGCTTGGGACGTTACCCGCGACGGGCAGCATATTGCCGTATTTATCGGAGACTACTTTGCACGAGGGTCCAAGCGGTCAGGCGCCTGGTGCAGCGCGATGAGGGCGCAGGCCAAATTCCCGAAGAAGCAGACACCGGTTGTCATCAATGTCTGCAACTTTGCCAAAGGGGATCCCGCCTTGCTGTCCTATGATGACGCGCGGACCCTGTTTCATGAATTCGGCCATGCCCTGCACCAGATGCTGTCCAACGTGACATATGAAAGCATCTCGGGCACGTCCGTGGCGCGCGATTTCGTAGAATTGCCCAGCCAGCTTTACGAACACTGGTTGGAAGTGCCCGAGGTTCTTGCCGAGTTTGCGACCCATGCGGAAACGGGCGAGCCGATGCCGCAGGAAATGCTGCAAAAGGTGCTGAAGGCGGCCAATTTCGATCAGGGATTCCAGACGGTGGAATATGTCGCCTCGGCCCTTGTTGATCTGGCCTTGCACGATGGCGAGGCACCGGCAGATCCGATGGCGAAACAGTCAGAAGTTTTGGCCAGGTTGGGGATGCCGAAAGCCATTGGAATGCGCCACGCTACTCCGCATTTCGCGCATGTCTTTGCAGGCGATGGCTACAGCTCGGGGTACTACAGCTATATGTGGTCCGAAGTGATGGATGCCGACGCCTTTGCCGCCTTTGAAGAGGCGGGAGGTGCCTTTGACCCCGAACGCGCCAAAGCGTTGGAGGACAACATCCTGTCCACTGGCGGTTCGCGCGAGGCAGAAGACCTGTATCTGGCGTTCCGGGGAAGATTGCCGGGGGTTGACGCCCTGTTGAAAGGCCGCGGTCTGATCGCGGCCTGAAATCAGTAGCCCAAAGCGCGATCCACCAGGTGCACGAAGGGCTCTCCGGCTTCGCCACGCCGGATGTTTTCGCAAATGACCTGCGCGGCTGTGACCGGGCGGGTCTCGGACGCGATATGAGGGGTCACCGTCACGTTCGGATGTGCCCAATACGGATGATCGGGGGGCAGGGGCTCGACCCGGAACACATCCAGCGTCGCGTGACCGACCTGACCCGCGTTCAAGGCATCCAGCAGCGCATCGTCATCGATCAGGGGTCCGCGACCCGGGTTGATGATCCGCGCGCCCTTGGGCAGCAGGGCCAGCGTTTCAGCATTCAACGCGTTTTCGGTGGCAGCGGTGTCAGGCAGCAGCAGAACCAGTATCTCGGCCCGGGAAAGCGCGTCACGCAGACCGTCAGGACCATGCAGGCAGGTTACGCCGGGGATGTCCTTGGCGGTGCGGCTCCAGCCTGTGACCGTGAAATTCAGCGAGGCCAGGGTGCGGGCCGCGGCTTCGCCCAACGCGCCGAGGCCCAGAATGCACACTTTGCGCTCTTGCGCCAAAGGTGGGGCATCCGGGGCCCAGACGCCATCCTGGATGGTGATGTGGCGATCCATTCCCAGATGATAGCGCAGCACATGGCCCACCACCCATTCGGTCATACCTTGCGTCAGCCCGTGATCCACCATTCGCGCCAAGGGGACGGTCAGCGTGTCATTGTCCGCAATCTTTTCAACCCCGGCCCAGAGGCTCAGAACCGCCTTCAGGCGTGTAAAGGGCGAAAAATCCAGTAACCCGCCATTCGGAGCGTAGACAACGTAATCGACCTGATCCGGGTCAAATTCCGTACTGAGCCGCGCCTCAACGCCGGCCTCCGCAAGGTATCGAGTGAGCAGCGGTTCATACACGGGCCACAGGGCAGGGCGCGCGGAAAACAGTACGTTTACGGGCATCGGGGGCCTTTCGGATCAGCGGGGACGATGGATATGAGCGCTTTGGACGATGCCGAACGCGGCCATCAGCACCAGCATGGCCGATCCGCCATAGCTGACCATTGGCAGTGGGACGCCCACAACCGGTGCCATGCCCATCACCATCGACATGTTGACGGCAAAGAACAAGAAGAAGTTCAGCGCGATGCCCAGAGTAACCAGTGACGAGAACCGATCCTTGGTGGCCAGTGCGGTCGCCATGCAGAACACAAGGATCAGGGCATAGAGAATCAAGAGCGTGATGCCACCGACGAATCCGAATTCCTCTGCGAGGGTGGTGAAGATGAAATCGGTGTGTTTCTCGGGCAGGAAGTTCAGCCGGGATTGCGTACCCTGCATGAAACCGCGCCCGTTCCAGCCCCCGGAACCAAGGGCGATCTTGGATTGCGTGATGTGATACCCGGCACCCAAAGGATCGGTAGAGGGGTCAAGAAACGTGTCGATCCGGCGGAACTGATAATCCTTGAGCAACTGCCATTCGGTCCCGCGACTGTTGAACACGGCGGCGATCAGGCCCACGACGGCGGCAATGACGGCTGCAAAGTAGGCCCAGTGGACACCCGCAAGAAACATCAGCCCGCCACCGGCAGCCAACAGCAGGATCGACGTGCCGAGATCCGGCTGTTTCAGAACCAGCAGGGTTGGCAGGACAATCAGGGCCACGGGAACAAAGACCCAAAGAGGGCGCGACGTCTTGTGCGATGGCAGCCAGTCGTAATACGCCGCCAGAACCATGACCAGGGCCACCTTCATGACTTCTGAGGGTTGCAGGCGCATGAACCCAAGGTCGATCCAACGCTGCGCGCCCATGCCGATGGTGCCGAACAACTCCACGAATACCAGCAACGCGACCGACCCGAGATAGGCCAGCACGGACATGTTGCGCCAGAACCAGATCGGAACCAAAGCAATGATGAACATCGCGATCAGGCCAAGCCCGAACCGCTCCATCTGTGGTTCTGCCCAGGGTGTCCACGACCCGCCTGCAACCGAATACAGCATCAGGAACCCTGCGCTGGCCGTGCTGATCAGCAACAGGGTCAGCGGCCAGTTCATGTACAGGAATTTCCGAAACCCCGACGGCGTGGATTTCACGGCATATTCAAGATAGCTCATGCGCGGTCCTTTCCGTCGGGACGCGCTTTGGGGCGACGGTCGCCCTCGAGCCGTTTTTGCTGTTCCTTGATCCGCTCGCGGTCGGCAACCGGATATGCCTCAAGCGGCGGGGTACCGTTGTAGAGCGCCTGAAGCATGATATCGCGGGCCACCGGTGCCGCCGCCTTGGACCCGCCGCCGCCATGTTCAACGACCACGGCAACCGCGTATTTCGGATTGTCATAGGGCGCGAAGCAGACGAACAAGGCGTGGTCGCGACGCTCCCATGGCAGGTCTTCGTTGCGGATCACGCCGGCGGCACGTTCGGCCTTGGTGATGTTGCGGACCTGACTGGTGCCGGTTTTGCCGGCCATGCGGAACTCGTCCGCGATGATGCGGCTGCGATAGGCCGTCCCACGCCGATCGTTCGAGACCGAGTACATGGCCTTGCGCACCTGTTCCAGATTGTAGGCGTTGATGTCCAGCGGTTCCCCTGCGCCCGAAGGCTGTTCGACACCGTCGATCGAACGTACAAGGCGCGGTGTCACCGATCGGCCGGTGGCGATACGAGCCGTCATGACGGCCAGTTGAAGCGGTGATGCCAGCATGAACCCTTGCCCGATGGACGCGTTGGCCGTGTCGCCCACCAGCCAATCCTGACCGTGTGTCCGCTGCTTCCATTCCTGATTGGGGGCAAGTCCAGCGGCGACCGCCGACATCGGAATATCGTGTTTGACGCCCAGGCCCAAAGTACGAGCCATTTCGGATATCTTGTCGATCCCGACCCGCAAAGCCACGTCGTAGTAATAGACGTCGCAGCTGCGTTTCAGCGACAGGTTCAGATCGACCGTGCCATGCCCGCCGCGCTTCCAGCAGTGGAACCTGCGGCTGCCGACCTTAAGGTGCCCGGGGCAATACACTGTGTTTCCAGGGCCTATCACGCCGGCCTCCAGCGCGGCCAATGCAGTGACCATCTTGAACGTCGACCCCGGAGGATAAGTGCCTTGCACGGACTTGTTGGCCAGAGGGCGGTACTTGTCCCCCGTCAATGCCCGATAATCCGCGACCGAGATACCGCGCACAAACAGATTTGGATCAAAACTGGGTGCAGAGCTGACAGCGCGCAGGTCCCCGGTTTCGCAATCCAGAACAATTGCCGCCGCGCTTTCTCCTGCCAGCCGCGCTTGCGCATATTGTTGCAGGTCGGCGTCGATCGCCAATTGCAAGTCCGCACCCGGCTGACCTTCCTGCCGGTCCAGCTCGCGCATGACCCGCCCTGTGGCATTGACTTCGACACGCTTTGCACCGGCTTTGCCACGCAGGGCTGTTTCCTGCTTGGCTTCCAACCCGACCTTGCCAATCTGAAACCTGGGAATTCGCAAAACCGGCTCGGGGTCTTCGAGCTTGCTGAGATCGTAGTCGCTGACCGGGCCGACATAGCCGACGATATGGGCGAAATCCTCATAGCGTGGGTATTGCCGTGTCAGGCCCACTTCGGGCGTCACACCCGGAAGGGCCGGGGCATTGACTGCGACTTTCGAGATGTCTTCCCAAGTGACCTGATCCGCCAGAGTGACCGGTAGGAACGGGGCTGATCGGCGCATTTCGGTCCGGGCGCGTTCGATCTCATCATCGTTCAGCGGGATGAGTTCCGACAATTTGGCAATCACCTTGTCGACGTCACCTGCGTCTTCACGCACGATGACGATGCGATAGGATGGTGAGTTCTGACCGATGACTTGACCATTGCGGTCATAGATACGTCCACGGGTTGGCGGGATGAGTCGAATGTTGATGCGGTTTTCTTCCGCCAGCAGGCGGTATTCGTCGGCCTGATCCACCTGCATGAAACGCATCCGTGCGGCCAACCCGCCGATAAAAGCCGCCTGCAAACCGCCCAGCAGCAGCGCTCGGCGTGGCAGGCGTTTATAGGCAAGGCCCTGCGACTTGGGTTTGCGTTGTTTCATGCTCCGCCCCCTACGGCTCCGGCATCCGCAGCAGACAGGCGGTGGACGCCAAATACGCTTTGGCTCAACAGCACGATGAACGGGTAGAAGGCGATTGTCAGCACAAGTTGCATAACGACTGGCCACAAAGCGGCCTGCTGCACAGACAAGATCGACAAAACGACTCTGTTCGTCAAAAAGACCATGGCAATCACCACACCGACAGACATCCATTCTCCGACAAACCCAGTGTCCTTCATACCCGGAGCGGCAGAGCGCAGATAGGCTGTGCCAAACACCACCAGCGCAGCCAGAAGGCCGGGCGGGCGTTGCAGCAACAGATCCGCCATCAGCATGACAAACGCGACCAGCAGCGTGGGCACATAATCCGGGCGCCGCAATACCCAGGCAAAGGTCAGCGCAATCAATACATCAGGAAAAGGCCAGCGATCCGGTTGCGCATCAAGCGGCAGCAAATGCAGAAACAGAACGACAAAGGCCAGCGCAACGTAAAGGCCGCGCATGGCCCAGTTGTATGAGGCGGGCCTATCCATCGCTGACCTCATCTGGCACAAGCGCAGTTTCGGGCCGAGTTGGCCCGACGATCCCACCCGGATCCTGAATCGGCGGGGGCGAATGGAAGCGCAGAACACGAAGAAACTCGAGCCGTTCAAAATCTGCTGAAAGGCGAACGCGCAGGCGGCCGCCCGGATCTGCGGCGATCTGGCCGATCAAAAGGCCTGCCGGAAAAACGCCACCGTCGCCGGATGTGATCACCCGATCACCGGGGCGGACCAGCTCTCGGTTTTCAAGAAACTCGACCACTGGGGCCGGAGTATTGTCTCCTTTGATCAACGCGGTCTGGCCAGAAGGCTGAATCGTTGCCGGAATGGCGCTGGTGGCATCCGTCACCAGGATCACCCGAGCCGTGTCTGGCCCGACGCCGGAAATTCGGCCAACCAGCCCGATTCCATCCATCGTGGCCCAGCCATCAACGATCCCGTCGCGTTCCCCCACATTCAACAGGACGGACTGCCGAAAGGGTGATCCGCTGTCGGCCATCACAACACCCGTGATGTATGTCAGGCGCGGGTCGAGGCGGACATTGTTCAGATCCAGCAGCCGCGCATTTTCCTGCTCCAATTGCAGTGCGGCCTCTTTCCAGGCACGCATCAGGCGCAGTTCGCTGCGCAGCTCGCGGTTCTGCTCGCTCAGACGCTGGTAGCTTTGGAAATCGCGCACAAGGTTCACAGCGGCGGTCACGGGCACCATGGCCCAATCCATCGACGGTACGACCGCGTCCACCACCTGCGCGCGGAACCGCTCGACGCGCGGGCTGTCGATCCGCCAGACCAGAAAGATACCCAGCAAGCACAGGATGACGATCCCCAGCAACAAGCGGCGCAGAGGGGTCGTGTAGTCATCGCGCTGTGATCGGTCTTTTGCCACAGGTTACCTTCCCGTGCTGCTCGTGCCGAATTCAGACTGCCCCTAAAAGGTGCGCGCCTCAGCTTTCGTAGTCAATCGCGTGGCGCAGCTGTTTTTCGTATTCTAGCGCCTTGCCGGTGCCCAAAGCCACACAATTCAGGCTTTCGTCCGCGATGGACACGGCCAGGCCGGTCTGTTCGCGCAGGGCCAGATCCAGATCACCCAGCAATGCACCACCGCCTGTCAGCATGACGCCGCGATCCACGATATCGGCGGCCAGATCGGGCGGAGTGGTCTCCAGCGCGGTCATCACCGCTTCGCAGATCTGCTGGACGGGTTCCGACAGCGCCTCGGCGACCTGGGCCTGGCTGATCTCGATTTCCTTGGGTACGCCGTTCAACAGGTCACGACCCCGGATATGCATCGACTGGCCGCGGCCATCATCAGGCATCCGCGCCGTGCCGATCGTCGTCTTGATGCGTTCGGCAGTGGATTCACCGACCAGCAGGTTCTGCTGACGGCGCAGGTACGAAATGATGGCTTCGTCCATGCGGTCGCCACCCACGCGGACCGAGCGGGCATAGACGATGTCGCCCAGCGACAGAACGGCCACTTCGGTCGTACCACCGCCGATGTCGACGACCATGTTGCCGGTCGGGTCGGTGATCGGCATGCCCGCGCCGATGGCGGCGGCGATCGGTTCCGCGATCAGGCCCGCGCGGCGCGCGCCTGCGGACAAAACCGACTGACGGATTGCGCGTTTTTCGACTGGGGTCGCACCGTGAGGTACGCAGACGATGATCTTGGGTTTCGAAAAGGTCGAACGTTTGTGCACCTTGCGAATGAAGTGCTTGATCATTTCCTCGGCGGTGTCGAAGTCGGCGATCACGCCTTCACGCATGGGGCGGATGGCTTCGATCGAACCGGGCGTCCGGCCCAGCATCAGCTTGGCATCTTCGCCGACGGCCAGAACTTTCTTCACGCCGTCCTTGACGTGATAGGCTACGACCGAAGGCTCAGACAGGATGACACCGCGCCCCTTGACGTAAACCAGCGTGTTCGCCGTTCCAAGGTCGATGGCCATGTCCGCTGTGAACAGGCCGCCCAGATTGCCAAAGATCCCCATGTTTCCCCTGATCCTGTATGTCGGTTTTTCTACTGCCCGCGACTCGACGGTTCCGGGACGGATGACTTATAGGGTGCCATCACGCCCGGTAAAAGGGCTGATTCCGCGACAATCAGCACCTTTCCGCCTTATTGAATGGGACTTTAGAAGGCATAATGCTCTCTTATCAACATATTTACCACGCCGGGAATCTGGCTGATGTCCAAAAGCACGCATTGCTGGCCTGGGTGCTGAATTATTTGACGCAGAAGGACAAGCCGCTCAGCTATGTCGAAACGCATTCCGGGCGGGGGCTGTACCAGTTGGACGCGGACGAATCCATGAGGACGGGCGAGGCGGCGGCGGGAATCGAGCGCGCGAAACGAGAAGGGTGGTTCGGCCCCGGACATCCGATGGCGCGGGTTCTGGAAAACATACGGGCCCGGCACGGCGACGCGGCCTATCCGGGGTCGCCGATGATTGCAGCACATCTGTTGAGGGATCAGGACAGTCTGCATTTTGCCGAGCTGCACCCCCAGGAACATGCCGCGCTGTCTTTGGCTATGTCGCCGTTCGGGGCGAAGGTGTATCGGCAGGACGGGTTTGAACTGGTGCAATCCCTGCTGCCTCCGACGCCGCGCCGGGGGCTATTGCTGATTGACCCAAGCTATGAGGTGAAGACCGACTACGATCGACTGCCCGCAGCGATTGCCAAACTGCACCGGAAATGGAATGTCGGGGTGATCGCGCTGTGGTACCCGGTTCTGAAGGACAAACGCCACGCCCGGATGATCGCGACGCTAAAAGCGCAAAACTTCCCCAAGGCCATTTGCCATGAGGTGACGTTCCCACCGGTGCGCGAGGGGCATCGGATGGTGGGGTCAGGGATGTTCATTCTGAACGCACCATTCGGCATCGAGGAAGAGACGACACGCCTGTCGCAGCTATTTGCAGGCCTCTGAGGCCAGCCAAAGAAATGCAACCGATACTCCCGCCCTGTTTGCCTGCATCAGAGATGCCGTCAAACATGTTGGGCCCGGCAGCGCGCCGCAGGCGCG
>NZ_JBQFYQ010000007.1:0-191356 GCF_056541565.1 Ruegeria sp. AG6
CCGCCTTCTCACGGCACTGCTTATGCTCTCCCATGATCCCCAAAGGATACTGAACAGGCATCTCCCAACCCGCAAAATCAACCATCTTGCCGCCAAGCTCGACGTGAAGGTCATACAAGGGCGTGCGCTTCGGTGTGGTCATGATCCGGTCAACTTCCGATTATCCATCCGATTATCCAAAGGTCAAAATGCATAACCGTCAGTCTGCCCCAAGCCGCATAGAATGCAATGATTCCACCCGGTTTTTAGTGAAACACCGATCCGTAGAAGAGGCGGTATACAGACGCATGCACCATGAATGTTCCTATAGGAAACTTTTTTCCGTTAGGCAACAATCCTTGTTTCCATCGCGTGAATTCCCTGGCGTCCGACCGGATACCAGAGGGAAGGATTTCACCGTCGATACATACCTTCTTCGGGATTTCTCGGCGCAAAGTGACGTTCAGACAGAGAGGGACCGCACCGCACGCACCAGAACTTCGAGCCCGGCAATCAAATCGACCTCTGCCGTATCTTCTGCAAAATCATGGCTGATACCGTCGATCGAGGGCGTGACCAGCATCGCGACCGGCATCAGGCGAGACACATTGGTGGCATCGTGCAAGGCCCCCGAGGGCATCCTGCGCCACCGACCCGGTGCGACCTGTTCTGCACCGCGTTCAAGAGCGCAGCGCAAGGTCGGATCCATGGCAACGGGATCCAGCCCCAGCATGGGGCCGTAATCCAAGCTCATCCCCATTTGCTCAGCGGTTTCTTGTGCTGTCGCCCGAATGATCTCCTCCATCCGGGCCAAACGGTCTGCATCAGCATCGCGCCATTGCATCGAGAACCGAACCCGTCCCGGCACGATGGACGAAGCGTTTGGATGCAGGTTGACCCGCCCGATGGTCCAGACCGTCTGCGGCGTGACGACATTGCGAAACCTCTCATTGAGCCGGGTGTTGAACAGGGACAGGGCCTGAAAGGCGTCGCGGCGCAGGTGCATGGGGGTGGTGCCGGCGTGGTTCTGCTGACCTTCGAATGTGATCGACATATCGCGGATGCCAACGATATCGGTGACGACTCCGATTTGGTCTCCGGACGCGTCCAGTGAGGGGCCCTGTTCGATATGCATCTCTATGAAGCCATTGAAACGGGACGGGTCCACGAATCCCTGGCACAGATCTGCCATAGACGATCGGGCCTGGCCAAAGCTGACGCCCGCCCCATCGGTCAACACATCGGCTTTTTCCAGAGACAACCCGCCCGACCAGACAGCAGAACCTGTGGTCACGCCAAACCGCCCCTCTTCGTCCTGAAAGCTGACAACTGAAATGGGACGGTCGACGGAACGTGCAACTTCCAGTGCGGCGATGACGCCAAGGGCGCCGTCCAGCCAGCCGCCTTCGGGCTGACTGTCGGAATGTGATCCCATCAACAGCGAAGGGCCGGACGCCAATCCGAACAGGTTTCCCACCGGGTCAAACTGCGGAGTCAGGCCCGCTTCACGCATACGTCCGGCAAGCCACTGGCGCGCAGCGATATCCGCGTCGGAATAGGCAGGGCGGACAACCCCCTTGCCCACTCCCGCGGCACCGAATGTACGCAACTTATGCAGGTCGGTCAGAAAACGCGTGTGATCGACGGTCATATACCCCTCCGAAGGTTTGTTCGGGGCGAACCATAGCCAGAAACAGAAAAGGAGCGAGGTTTTTTTCGACAGGCGTGAAACCCCTCTGGCACCAGAGGGGAACCTGCCCTAAGACTTCGGCGCAAGAGGGACCGACATGTCACATATCACATTGGTGCGTCACGGGCAGGCAAACACAACGGCGCGGGACGAGGCAAGTTATGACAGGCTCAGCGACTTGGGGCATCAGCAGGCGCGTTGGCTGGGGGCGCATCTGCGCGACACCCGCAGCCACTATGCCCGGGTCTATTGCGGCACCCTGACCCGTCACGCCGAGACAGCGGACAGCATGGGATTGCACGATCCAATCCGTGACGCGCGACTGAACGAGATCGAGTATTTCACGCTGGCGCAACTGTTCGAGGACCAACACGGCGTCGCGATCCCCACCGACCGCGAAGGTTTCGTCGAACACCTGCCCAGAACATTTGCGGCCTGGGCCAATGGCGAAATCAAGAACCCGCCGGAAACCTTCGAAGAATTCGAGACGCGCGTGCGCGACGCGCTGCACGAGATCGGGACCGAGGGCGGACCGGCCATCGTCGTGACCTCGGGCGGGTTGATTTCGATGGTGGTGCGGCAGGCGATGGGGTTGGATATCCCGTCAATGGCACGGGTGGCCCTTGCCATCATGAACACGTCGATGCATCGTCTGCATCCGATTGGCGCTCAGCTGAGCCCGGTTCTTTTCAATGCCGTTCCGCATCTGGAAGCCCCTGATCGGCAGTTCGCGCAGACCCACCTGTAACCAGATCGGAGACGCCTGATGCAGCTCTACTATGCACCCCGAACCATCTCGGTCGCTGTCGCGATCGCACTGGAAGAGGCCGGGCTGGAATACGAAGCGATCAAACTCGACTTCGCCGGGGGCGAACAGACGAAACCAGCTTACAAGCAAATAAACCCCAAAGGCCGCGTTCCGGCGCTGGTGGTGGATGGCGGCATCCTGACTGAAACCGGAGCCCTGCTGGAATTCGTTGCGGCCAAGGCCCCCGAGGCCGGGCTGGTGCTGGCTGATCCGGTGATGGCTGCCCGGATGCGCGAAGTGATGTTCTACCTTGCCTCGACCATGCATGTGAACCACGCGCACAAGCTGCGCGGGCACCGCTGGGCCGACAAGAAATCCAGCTGGAAAGACATGAAAGACAAGGTCGCGCAGACGATGACCGCGTCCTGCGATTATATCTCGTCGAACGGCCTGCGTGGTCCATTTGTGCTGGGCGAGGCGTTCTCGCTGGCCGATGCCTATCTGTATGTGGTGTGCAGCTGGCTGGAAGGCGATGGTGTGGACGTTTCGGCCTTTCCCAAAATCGTCGCCTTCCGTGAGGCGATGGAGGCACGCCCTTCGGTTCAGGCAGTGCGTGCTGCCGGAATGCTCTGACAAAAGGA
Organism: Ruegeria sp. AG6; assembly: GCF_056541565.1. NCBI lineage: Bacteria > Pseudomonadati > Pseudomonadota > Alphaproteobacteria > Rhodobacterales > Roseobacteraceae > Ruegeria > Ruegeria sp. AG6. The sequence goes on from NZ_JBQFYQ010000007.1 coordinate 3,059, forward strand.
AATAAGATGACACATCTCTGGGTCCGGGCAGAACAGCGCCCGAACGAAGAACGGGTTGGGCTGACGCCGGAAGGTGCCGCCGCGCTGATCGCGGCCGGCATCCGCGTGACGGTCGAGGAAAGCCATGCCCGCGCCATTCCACTGGACGGCTACAAGGAAGCAGGCTGCGAGATCGCGCCCGAGAATTCCTGGCCCGAGGCCCCGCTGGACGCGATCATCTTCGGCCTCAAGGAACTGCCCGAAGACGGTACACCCCTGCCCCACCGCCACATCATGTTCGGCCATGCCTTCAAGGGCCAGCATTCGGGCCGGGCTCTGCTGGAACGGTTCAAGGCGGGCGGCGGCACGCTATATGATCTGGAATACCTTGTGGATGAAGATGGTCGCCGGGTCGCCGCATTCGGCTATTGGGCAGGCTACGCGGGCGCGGCGGTGACGCTCAAGACCTGGGCGGCGCAGCAACGGGGCGAGATCTGCGGCCCTGTCGGCGTCTATCCCGGCAAGGACGCGCTGAACGCCGAACTTCTGGCAGAATTGGACGCCACAGGCGCGCCCCGGCCCCGCGCCATCGTCATCGGAGCTTTGGGCCGTGTAGGCACCGGCGCCGCAGACCTGTGTGAGGCGATGGGCGTCGCGGTCACCAAGTGGGACATGGCCGAAACCGCGCGCGGTGGGCCTTTCCCGGAAATCCTCGACCTTGATCTGTTCCTGAACTGCATCTTCGCGCGCCCCGGAACGCCTGTCTTCGTCCCGCGCGAGGCATTGACCGCCCCGCGCAAGCTGACCGCCATCGGTGACGTGGCCTGCGACCCGGACAGCGATTACAACCCGGTGCCCGTCTATGACCGCGCCACCACGTGGCAAGAACCCGCCCTGCGCGTGGCCACCGACCCGGTGATGGACGTGATGGCGATCGACAACCTGCCGTCGATGCTGCCGGTCGAAAGCTCGGAAGACTATGCCGCGCAACTGCTGCCGTCCTTGCTGACTCTGACCGATCTGGACAGCGGTGTCTGGGGTCGGGCAGAAGCAACTTACAAAACGCATATTGAAGGACTCTGAACGATGACCATTCATTGGTGTGGCACCGGCCTCTCGGCCATTCCCGGCCTGCGTCGCCTGATCGAAGGCGGCCACAAGGTCACCGTGTGGAACCGGACCGTCGACAAGGCCAGGGCCGAGGTCGGAGACCTGACCGACGACATCCGCGCCTTCGACATCGACGCGCTTGGCGCCGTACTGGAGAAGGGCGATGTGATCGTCTCGATGCTGCCGGGCGACTGGCATGTACCGCTTGCGGACCTGGCAATTTCGAAACAGGCCAATTTCGTCTCGTCCTCGTATATCGCGCCCGAGATGCGCGCGCTGGACGACAAGGCGCGCGACGCCGGCGTCGCACTGGTCAACGAGGTCGGGCTGGACCCGGGCATCGATCACCTGATGGCGCATGCGCTGGTGGACGACTACCGCGCCTCCGACGCCTTCGACCCGAAAAACCACCTGAGCTTCATTTCCTATTGCGGCGGCATTCCCAAGAACCCCAACCCGTTCCGCTATAAATTCAGCTGGTCGCCGCTGGGCGTGTTGAAAGCGCTGCGGTCGCCGTCGAAATCGATCCGCGATTACGCGCCGCTGGACGTTGCCCGCCCCTGGGATGCGATCAGCAGCTATATCGCGCCGCTGCCCACACCGGAGAGCTTCGAGGTCTACCCGAACCGCGATTCGATACCCTTCATGGCGCAATACCATTTCGAGGATCACTGGCCGGTCAAGGAATTCGTCCGCGGCACGCTGCGTCTGAACGGCTGGGCCGACGCGTGGTCGGATGTGTTCACCGAGATCGAAACCCTGTCCGGCCCGGAAGGGGATGCGCGTCTGAAAGAGATGTCGGACCAGTTCTGGGAGGAAAACGCCTATGACGAAGGCGAGCCTGATCGTGTTGTGTTGTGCGTGGGATTGAAGGCCGAGAAAGACGGCGTCGAAGTCTGGCACAAGACCTATGTCATGGATGCCTGGGGCGACGAGCGTGGCACGGCGATGGCGCGTCTGGTGTCGATTCCGGTCTCACTTGCGGTCGAGGCCGTATTGAACCGCGCCATCCCGGCCGGTGTTCACGCGGCCCCCAGCGATCCAAAGCTGGTGCAGGGATGGATGGGTGAAATCGAAAAGCTGGCCCAACATCTGCAAATCGTCGATCACACGGCCTGAATGCAAAAAAGCCATTCCAGACTGCCTGGAATGGCTTTCATTGTTCCACTTTACGCATGTTGTCCTCGTTCGGGTTTCCCTCACCCGGACTTCAGATATACCGCTGGATGGTATCTTCGATATCACTGCGGTTGATGCCCAGCTCGGACAACTGATGATCGGTCAAAGCATTCAGATGCTGGGCTGCGCGGACAATATCAGGGCTGATCGAACGGATTCGCATGGCACGATCGAACAGCAAAAGCGCAGTGGCGGCCGGAGCCGGTTGATTGGTGGGCGGTACGACGTCGAACATTCTGGTAACCTCGCTAACATGCTTTTGGGGATTGTCTCAGTTCACGCTGAATGCTTGATCACTGCCGGTATGGCTTGTTGTGATACACACTTTCATATGCGCGTCTTTTGATCTGATCCCGCTGGATGCCGATGTCGGCCAGTTGTACGTCATCAAGCTTTTCCAGATCCCGCACGGTTTTCGAAAAAATCCGGCGGCGGAAATGCTCGACCTTTGCTTCTGCATAGTTTGAAAACAGACCGTCAAGCAGGCCACCCCGGCCTTCGAATGTTTGTGTATGTGCCATGTCTTTCTCCTCCTGAACTCAATGTCTTTGTCTTCATGACATCAGATTTGGGAAGGCTGCCTTAACGTTGCCAAACCGGTTCATTAAGGTTTGTTAAGACTGTATTGGAGGGAAAGTTCGGGCTGGACCGGCGCGTTAATTGCAAACTTCGATCCAGGCCCGCGACATGTCTTTTCAGTGGCGGATCAAAATAATGCGAATATCGACCCGTCGCAGAAACCGCCCCTTTGCAGGCAGGTCACATCAGATCGTTTTCAACGTCCTCGGCTGATATCCCCAGCGCGTCCAGACCGTTCTCAAGGTGGTCTGACATGTGCGGAGTGCCGATCAGGTAGTCGGCACAGGGGGTCGAGGCCTCGGCCTTGGCAGTGGCAATCGCTTCGGCCAGATCCTCGGCGAAAAAGCTTTCGCGGCCGATCCACATGATGGCAACCAGTTCGGCTTGCTCGTCTTCGCTCATACGTTCGATGAAGGCGCGCATTTCACCTTCTGCCCGGTTCAGCTCGCGCCCCATCATGGCAATCTGAGCGACCTTTCTTGCCGATATTTCCAACATGCATCAGCTCCTCGTGTTCGCGGTTGTTGTGCCATCACAATCACCGAACGGGGGGCGAGTCTTTGATCTTACGCAAACAACGGCCCTCGTTCCGCGCACGCGAAATCGGCCGGTCCGGTACCGGTTGCCTACGAAACGGGCGAAAGGTGGCTTTTTTCAACCACAGCCTGAAAGCCTGCCAGACGATCAGTGCAAAGGTTCTCCGGGCGCCGAATGGCCGCCGCAGCAAGGACCACAGAATCACGCGGTTCGTCAGGGGTTGCCGCGGGCCGGTCAGCGTCGCGATCAGCCCACCATCAGCGCGCCCGTAATCAATCCAGACACCGACGCGATCCGCGCGATAGTCGAAGCGGAACGTATAGCTGCCTTCGATTTTCTGAAACGGTGAAACATGCATCAGCTTGTCCGCCACCACCCTGTCAGTCGGTTCGATGACCGAGAAATCGGGTTTGTGACACAGGTAACTGTGACGGGTGCCATAGGTATTGGTGACCTCGGCCACCACCGCATAAAGGTGATCGCTGTCGTCAAAACAGAACCAAAAACTGACGGGATTAAAAACGTGCCCCAAAACGCGCGGTTGCGTCAGCAACTTGAAACGCGCCGGTTGTTGCACCGACATTTCATCAAATCGCGCGCGGAGCCACTGGGCCCCTTCCCCGTGACCCGGCTCTCCCCCATGGTCGGTGGTGCGCCAGTTCGTGACATTCGCGCGATCAACCGAAAACAGCAAAGGGGTGTCCAGCTCTGCTTCGGGGTCCAACAGGATGTAATCGACCGAGTATCGGAATGCGTTTTCAATCGCACCCTTGCGCCCGTGATAGGTATGACCCGCGATATGGTCTATTTCCTGCGTCATCCGCTGCTTTCTGGCCTTCCCGTAAACGCCTTGAACTGCACTGATTTCCCTCAGATGCTGGCAATTCTGATACGGCAATTTGCACAATTTGGATCATAATGTCCCGATAAAGTGATCCGGCTTGGGGAACGCGCCGTAATGAGGTTATGTTTACCGAGATCGATACCGTGACCTTGGACGAACCTGCGGCTGAACCGGCCGCCCTTCAGCCTCGGCGCGAAAAGAAACGCATCAAGGGTAGACGGGTGAACGGAAGTAACGGCGGGCGCGAGACCAAAACCGAATGGGTGGATCACGTCAGGCGCATCCGCGACGCGCAGGACCAGGCGGCATTTGCCGAACTGTTCCAGCACTTCGCGCCACGGATCAAGGCGTTCCTGATGAAGTCAGGATCAGACGCCACGATGGCCGAGGAGTGTGCGCAGGAGGTGATGGCGACCTTGTGGCACAAAGCCCATCTGTTCGACCCGGCGCGGGCAACTGTGGCTACTTGGGTATTCACGATTGCTCGGAACAAGCGCATTGACGTTCTGCGAAAGCAACGCCGCCCCGAACCCGAAGAATTGTGGTGGGGTCCCGAGGCCGAGCCTGAGCAGGACGATGTCATCGCGCTGCAACAGGAAACCGCGCAGCTTCGCACCGCTTTGACAGCGTTGCCAGACGCGCAGAGAGAGCTGATCGAAAAGGCGTATTTCGGTGATCTGAGTCACCGCGAAATTGCGTCTCAGACCGGGTTGCCCCTGGGAACGATCAAATCACGAATCAGGCTGGCGCTGGACCGCTTGCGCCATGCAATGAACTGAGATGAGTATGATGAGTAAGTCGATCAAACATCACCTGACAGATGACCTGCTGATGGCATACGCAGCAGGCAGTCTGCCCGAGGCATTCGACCTGATGGTCGCGACGCATCTGTCGCTCTGCGACCATTGCCGTGCGCGGGCGGAAAGTTACGATGCCGTAGGTGGGCATGTTCTGGAGGAACAGACTGTATCCATCGCCATGAGTGATACATCTCTGGCCGCGACTATGGCGTTGATCTCCAAAGGTGCGCCAGCGGCCAAACCGGCGCGTCCGAACTGTTCGGTATTGCCGGCCCCGTTGCAGGATTATGTCGGCGGTACGGTTTCGGATATCCGATGGAAACCGATCGGCATGGGTGTGAAACAGGCCATTCTTCCAACCACAAGCGAGGCCTCGGCCCGGTTGCTGTTCATTCCAGCCGGAACGGCTGTACCAGATCATAGCCACAACGGTATAGAATTGACGATGGTGCTTCAGGGCGCATTCTCGGACGAAGTGGATCGCTTCGCCCGTGGCGACGTCGAGATCGCGGACGAGGATTTGGAACACACGCCTGTGGCGGACATTTCGGAAGATTGCATTTGCCTGGCGGTTACGGATGCACCGTTGAAATTCACCAAGCTGATGCCGCGCCTGTTCCAACCCTTCCTGCGCATCTGAAATTGCCCGCGAGGGCCGCGAGCGGCGTGTTTGAAAGGAATGATCATGTTCGCAAGACTTGCTGTGTGCGCCCTTCTCGTTGCTGTCGCGCCCGTCGTATCGGCCCAAATGTCGGCCGAGGTTCAGTTTCAGCCCGGCAATTTTGGCACCATGGTCAGCGGAACCATCTCAGGAGATGAGTACTTCGACTATTCGCTGGGCGCCAAAGCCGGGCAGGAGATGTTTGCCGATCTTCAGGTCAGCGACACCAATGGTAACGGCGTGATCTATTTCAACATCCTGCCGCCGGGCAGCGACGGTGTGGCGATTTATAACGGGTCGATTGACGGCAATACGGCTCGGATCACCCTGCCCGACGATGGAGACTATACGATCCGCGTCTATCTGATGGGCAATGACAGGGATACCGGAAAAACCGTGGGGTACAATCTGGACCTGTCCATCCAGTAGATTTCAACCTTCGTGACGAGCAAGGGGCACAACGCCGTTTTCGGCCTTGGTCTCGATTTCTTCAAAGTCGAAATTGTCCAAACGCTGCGCGCGGCGGCCAGCCTTTTCGGCGCTGATCTTGATTTCCGAGATATCCTTGGCCGCCTGCCCGAAATGACGATCCAGGTTCGAGACGCGATCACCCAGGCGATCCACATCCTTGTGCAGCAACCCCAGCTCTTTGCGGATCGCGCCGGCCTGTTCGCGCATACGCGCGTCTTTCAGGATCGCCCGCATGGTATTCAGCGTGGCCATGCACGTCGTCGGGGACACGATCCAGACCCGCGCGGCGAACCCTTCACGCACGACATCAGGCAGACGCGCGTGCAGTTCGGCGTAAATCGCCTCGGAAGGTACGAACATCAAGGCGCCGTCCGCGGTTTCCCCGTCCAGGATGTATTTTTCGGAAATCGCCTTGATATGCACTTTCACCGCAGCGCCGAAGGCCCGCAGGCATCTCTCGACATCCGCCTTCGTCTGCGCAGCGGCCAACGCCTCGAAATCCTCCAACGGGAACTTTGCGTCGATCACGATCGGTCCCGGCGGGTTCGGCAAGTGAATCAGGCAATCCGCCCGCCTGCCGTTCGACAAAGTGGCTTGCAACGAATAACTGTCAGCGGGCAGCGCCTTGGACACGATATCGTTCAGCTGGATTTCCCCGAACATCCCGCGCCTTTGCTTGTTTGACAGTATATCCTGCAAAGACAGCACATCGCCTGACAGTTTGGTGATATTGTCCTGTGCCTTGTCGATGGCGGCCAGACGTTCCTGCAATTGGGTCAGCGAGGTCGCCGTCTGTTTCGACGAGCCATGCAACGTTTCTTTCATCCGTTCCTGCATCTCGGCAAGCGCACGCGCCGATTTCATCGCATTATCCGCCAGCCGGTCATTCATCTGTTGCTGGACCGAAGCCAAACGCGCCTCGACCGTCTGAATCACCTGCATCTGCGCGTTGGCCTGAGTGTCCGAGACATGCTGAAGCCCGCCGCGCAACTGTTCTTGCCCCCGGCCCAGTTGTTGAACATGCTGACCCAGATGCGCCATCTGCCGCGCCAAAGGTTCCGCCAGCCGGGCCGAGCGGTTGGCCGCCCGCAACGACAGGAACAGCAGCAGCAGAATCAACGCCACCACGCCACCCACGGTCAGTATCACGGGATCATTCAACGCCATCTCAGTGCCTGCAATCTGGATCATGGGGGTCAGTTTGTTCTCGTTTTGTTTCTATCTTGTTAAACCGTGTTTGAAACCAGATCAACTGCGTCCGAACAGGCGTTCGATATCGCTGAGTTTAAGTTCCACATAGGTTGGTCGCCCATGGTTGCACTGGCCGGAATGCGGCGTCGCCTCCATCTCGCGCAGCAGGGCATTCATTTCCTCGGCCCGCATTCGACGGCCGGATCGGATCGACCCATGGCAGGCCACCCGGCTGAGGATCGCCTCGATCCTTGCCTGCACCATCTGGCTTTCACCCTGATCGGCGAGTTCATCCAGGATGTCGAGGACTATGGCGCGCGCATCGACTTCGCCCAGAATGGCGGGGGTTTCGCGTACGGCAATGGCGCTTCCGCCGAAGGGCTCGATGGTCAGGCCAAGGCGCGTCAAGTCATCTGCGACGGCCATCAGGCGGGCGCAATCCCCTTCCGACAATTCCACGATTTCCGGAATCAGCAGGGCCTGCGCCGCGACGCCATTCTCGGCCATCTGCGTTTTCAGCTTTTCATAAACCAGCCGTTCATGTGCAGCATGCTGATCTACGATCACCATGCCATCGGCGGTCTGGGCTATGATGTAATTCTCGTGCACCTGCCCGCGGGCAGCACCAAGCGGCAGATCCTGCGCCTGAGGCTGCTCCTGCATCTCGGCGACCTGCGCAACCGGGGTCGGCTCGACAATGCTGCCGCTATAGTCATTGGCCAGCTCGGCAAAACCCGGAGCCTGCGCACGATACGCCGCCGTGCGCGCGGCAGGCGACGGACGATCCATCTGGTAAACCCGCGCCGGAGCAGGCTGTGCAGGTTCTGGCCGCATCGCGCCCAGCGTCGCATTCGCCACGGTCGAGGATGCCCTGTGCCCGGCTTCCGCCAAAGCATGACGCAGACTGGACACGATCAGCCCCCGCGCGACGCCGGGATCCCGGAACCGAACCTCGGATTTCGCGGGGTGGACGTTCACGTCAACCAGCGTGGGGTCGCAGTCGATGAACAACGCCGCAGCCGGGTGGCGGTCGCGGCTCAGGAAATCGAAATAGGCCGCCCGCAGCGCGCCGGTCAGCATCTTGTCGCGCACGGGGCGTCCATTGACGAAAAGATACTGTGTTACGGCAGCCCCACGCGAGTAGGTCGGCAGGGCGGCATAGCCGTACAGCCGGATGCCATCACGCGAGGCATCAATCTGCAAAGCGTTTTCTGCGAATTCGCGCCCGATCACGCGGGCCAGTCGGGCGTGGAGCGCATCAAACAGATCTCCGTTCTCGCGATCCGCGCGGAAGGTCACGCGACCCTCTCCGCCGCCGGATACATCCCGCAGAGCGAATGTCACGGAAGGTTCGGCCATGGCCAGCCGTTTCACAATATCGGTGATCGCCTGCCCCTCGGCCCGGTCCGTGCGCATAAATTTCAGGCGGGCCGGTGTGGCGTAGAACAGATCGCGCAGCTCGACCACAGTCCCCGCGCGCAGGGCGGCGGGTTTGACCGCATCCATCTTGCCACCCGCGACGTGCACCTGCGCCGCATCCGCGCCGGGAACACGGCTGGTGATGGTCAGACGCCCAACAGCACCCAAGGATGGCAGCGCCTCGCCCCGAAAGCCGAAAGTGTGGATGTTCAGCAGGTCCGAACCGTCAATCTTTGACGTGGCATGGCGGGACAAGGCCAGCGGCAGATCTTCCGCCGCGATACCGCAGCCATCATCCGTGACCCGGATCAGGGTCTTGCCGCCATCCGCGATATCGATGGCGATCCGCGTGGCCCCGGCATCGATTGCATTCTCGACCAGTTCCTTGACCGCCGAGGCCGGTCGTTCCACCACCTCACCAGCCGCGATGCGGTTGATTGCGGCATCGTCGAGCTGCCTAATTACGGGGCGTTTTTCGCCGATATTGGGGTTTGCCTGCGCCATACCCCTACACCTAGCATAGTCGCGCACGATTCTGCCACCGGTTTGAACCGCAGATTCTAAAAGAGAGGGGGCGCCCGGGTATCCGCGAACGAGAACTCATTCCGGATCACCCGGACGTGCCAAGTGAGTGGTGTGTTTCAGCTAATTTATGAGACCGCATGTATCACGCACCTGTCGGAAAATCTGCTTAAGATTCTCGGGCTCAGTTTCTTGGCAGAGATTGGCCGATGACGTGTGGGCCTGTGTGGCGGGAAGATGCCTGATCAGGCAGATATGCGCGCACCGATCCTGCCCCGGCAGGGTCCGAACATCGCTGCCGCCGCAAGAATCAGGCCTGACATCGTGGCGATCATACCCGCCGCGCTGACGGCATCCGCGCCGCCCAGCCACAGCGGGCCATAACCTGCCAGCACATAGCCCGACACCGCCGAGGCAATGGCGAACACAACGCTCCAGGCGATCTGCGCTTCCAGCCGGTTGGTCAACATCCGCGCCGCGGCAGGCGGGCAGATGAACATGGCGATCACGATGATCGAGCCCACCGCGTCAAAGGCCGCCACCGCCGCGATGGCCGCGGTGATGACCAATGCCATGCCCAGAACGCCGGTGCGAATGCCAATGGTCCGGGCAAAGCCTTCGTCGAAGGTAGAGATCTTCAGCGGCCGCCAGAACAGCCAGGTGAACAAAGACACACCGAGCAGTGTCAGCGCTATGCGGGGTAATTCCGGGGGCAGCCCGGACAGCGCCTCTGTGTCCAGCAAGGACGACCATCCGGTGGCGTCCAGCCAGATCAGGCTTTCGAGATTGCCGTAAAGCGCATGTTCCACATCCAGATGCACCGTCGACGTATCCGTCTGCTCAAGCAGCAGGACGCCCGCGGCGAACATGGTGGTAAAGACCACGCCCATGGCGGCCCCCGGTTCGATCTGACCCAATCGGCGAATGGCTTCGATCAGCACCACGGCCACAACGGCAGCGCCCGCCGCGCCCAGCATCATCGGCCAGGTCGATATCGCCCCTGTGATCAGAAACGCCACGACGATCCCCGGCAGCACCACATGGCTGATAGCGTCTCCGATCAATGCCTGTTTGCGCAACACCAGAAAATTGCCGGGCAACGCGCAGGCAATGGCCGCAAACGTACCGATCAGCAACGGTGTCAGAGACAGAGGGACAAATTCTTCACCACTCATACCGGCACCCCCATTGGCCCGCCGATGCGGCGGTCTATCTCGGCGATCTGGTCGCGGGTCAGGACGGTTTCGATGTCCCGTAACCCGTCATAAAGCGCGGCTGTTGCCTCATGCGCCTGATCTGCGCGCACGATTTCCCAGCGCTTTTCGTCCCGCAACGCCTTGGCCGCGCGGGCTTTGCCGATATCGGTCGCAACGCCGTCCGCGCGCACCAGCCCAGCGCGGCGCAGCAAGCGCAGGGTCAGGGGCTCGTAGATCTTTTGCCCCTGCGCCAAGGCCAAAAGACCCTGACGAATATGCACCCGGCGCTGAAAGCGTAAATGGCGCAGCACCGCCGCCAGAACGCCACGTATCGGTGCCAGAAACAAAGACACGACAAAAAAGGCAAAGCTGACCAGAACGATAATCGGCCCCGTCGGAAGGTTTGGCGCCGAGGCCGAAATGGCCGCGCCAATGTACCCCGCCAACCCGCCGGCCAATCCCGCAAGCAGAACCACATGGTCCGAGCGTTCGGACCAGAACCGCGCGGTCACGGCGGGAATGATCAGCAAAGCCACGATCAGAATCAGACCTACGATTTTCAGGCCGACCACGGTCACGGCCATGACCAAACCCATCATGGCCAGATCGATCCTGTGCACCGGCAACCCGCGTGCTGCGGCATATTCAGGATCGAAGGCCACAAGAATCATCGGGCGACGAATGATCATGACCAGCAGCAGCGTCGCAGCGCCGCCGACCGCAATGATCATCGCATCAGCCCAGAGCATCCCGGCAGTGGATCCCAAAAGGAAGCCTTCCAGCCCGGCCTGACGGCCTACGCCCATCGTCTGTATGACCGTCAGCAACACGATGCCAAAGCCGAAGAAGACCGACAGGACCGCTCCGATGGCGGCATCTTCGGCCAAACGCGTGTGACGCGTCAGCCAGTTCATGCAGAGAAGGCCGATCCAGGCCGAGATGGCCGATCCTGCCAACAGGCCCAGCAGGTTGCGCCCGTCTCCTCCCAGTGCGACCAATACCATGAAAGCCAGACAGACGCCCGGCAGGGTTGCGTGGCTGATTGCGTCACTGACCAAGGCGCGCTTGCGCAGAAACAGAAACGTCCCCGTCACACCGGCTGAAACACCCAGCAAGGTTGCACCGATGGCGACCAGCGTGGCGTTGTAGCCAAGTTGCAGGGTCAGAGCATCCCAAAGCATGCGTTACCCCAGCGCGCGCGATATCTGATCGATCTGCGCGGTTGCCAGTCGACCCCCATATGCTGATTGCAAGGTTTCCGCCGTGAAGGCCTCGGCCACTGGTCCCTCGGCCACCTTGCGGGTGTTGATCAGGAAGACATGGTCGAAATAATCGGTCACGGTCGCAAGGTCGTGATGCACCACGACAACCGTCTTGCCCGCCTCTTTCAGGGATTTCAGCACCGAGATGATGGCTTTCTCGGTGGCGGCATCGACACCTGCAAAAGGTTCGTCCAGAAGATACAGATCCGCGCCCTGCGCCAGCGCGCGCGCCAGAAAGACACGTTGTTGCTGCCCGCCGGATAGCTGCCCGATCTGGCGATCCGCGAAATCCCGCATTCCCACACGGTGCAAACAATCCATCGCGCACGCCTTGTGGCGGGCACGCACGCGGCCCAGCAAGCCAAGTTCGCGCGACAGGCCCATCAGAACCACGTCGATGACACGCGTTGGAAAATCCCAATCCACGCTGGCACGCTGAGGAACATAGGCAATGCGCGCGCGCTGCGTGTCCAATGGCTGGCCAAACACGGTCACTTGACCTGACAAAGGGGAAACGATGCCAAGCGCCGCCTTGAGCAATGTGGATTTCCCGGCCCCGTTCGGCCCGATGATCGCCGTCATCGCCCCGGGCTGTACGGTCATGTCGACTGAAAACACCGCAGGTTTCTGCCCGTATGAAACCGTCAGGCCGCGCAGGGCAAGGGGGCTGTCGGCCAACCCCTTGTCACCCACGGTCACGCCTTCATTGCTGATCAGGCCCAGCATCGATCAAAACCCCGCCGACAGTTTTCCGTCCATGCCACGATCTGGCACATCGCCACCCAAAGCACTGGCAATGACCGTGATGTTATGGTCCAGCATACCAAGATAGGTACCTTCATAGGTTCCTTCTTCACCCATGGCGTCCGAGAACAACTCGCCCCCCACGTGCACTTCATGACCCTTGGCGGCCGCGCCCTCGATCAGCGCGCGGATCGAACGATCCGAGACCGAGCTTTCGACGAAAACAGCCGTGATCTTGCGGTCAACCAGCAGATCGACCAATTCGCCTATCCGGTTCAGTCCCGCCTCGGACTGGGTCGAGATGCCCTGAATTCCCAGAACCTCGAACCCGAAACTTTCACCAAAGTAACCAAAGGCATCATGGGCGGTTACAAGAACCTTGTTGTTGTCGGGAACGGACGCCAGAACTTGATCTGCATAGGCTGTCAGGCGATCGATATCTGCCAGGTGGGCCTGCGCATTCGCTGCAAAAACCTCGGCCGCTTCAGGACGCACCTCGGTGAGGGCTGCCTGCACTTCAAGTACCACGTCCCGCCACAACTCGGGCGTCATCCAAACATGCGGATCATATTTGTCGGCGTAATCGTCATGGGCGCGCAGCTTCGACGTGTCGATACCTTCGGCAACTGCAACTACGGTTCGCTTGCGTTCAAGGTCATGGAAGAAATCTTCCATCTGCGCCTCGAGGTACAAACCATGCCACAGGATCAGATCCGCACGCGTCATCGCCACGATATCGCTGCGGGTCTGACGATAGGCATGCGGGTCGACGCCCGGCCCCATCAGCCCCTTGACGTCTACCTGATCACCACCGACCTGACGTGCCGCGTCAGCAATCATGCCCGTCGTGGCCACAACCTTGAGGGGTGCATCGGCCCAGGCCGTGACCGGCAGGGAAAAGGCCAGCGCCAATACCGCAAGAAAATTCCGGCGAATCATCTTCTACCTCAGTTTTTGCTTCTCGTTCGAACTGAATATGAGAACCATTCGCAAGTAAGTCAACGCTAATGCGAATTATTCGCAAGAAAGCGGTTACATTTTGTCCAATTGGTCAAAAATTATCCAAACATTGCCCGCCTGCATCTTCCATTCCCCGGTCTCCCGTGCGATTTTGTCGCAAACCTCCCAAAGGACGTGACAATGGATACGCAGAGCTCAGAAAGCCCCGTGCGCACCGCGCATCTGCCGCAAGTGACCGAAGCCCGGAATCCCGGCATGGATCTGGACCTGGACTGGGTGCGCGCCGTGCAGGCCAACACCTCGGCCATTGAGCGCCGGGCCGCGACCCTGCCCGGGCGCCGGTCGGTGAAAAAGGAACATCAGGCCGCGTGGCTGCTGAAGGCAATCACCATGATCGACCTGACCACCCTGTCGGGCGATGACACCGAGGGCCGCGTGCGCCGCCTGTGCTCCAAGGCCCGGCAGCCCGTGTCGCCCGACCTGCTGAAGGCGCTGGACATGCCACCGATCACCACCGGCGCGGTCTGTGTCTATCACGACATGATCGAAACGGCGGTGGATGCGCTGACAGGCACCGGCATTCCGGTCGCGGCCGTCTCCACCGGCTTTCCGGCGGGCCTGTCGCCCTTTCACCTGCGCGTGGCCGAGATCGACGAAAGCGTGAAGGCCGGGGCCGAGGAGATCGACATCGTGATCTCGCGACGCCTTGTGCTGAAAGGCGACTGGCAGGCGCTCTATGACGAGATGAAGGCATTCCGCGACGCCTGCGGCGAGGCGCATGTAAAGGCCATCCTGGCCACGGGCGAGCTGGGCAGCCTGCGTAACGTGGCGCGTGCCTCGCTGGTCTGCATGATGGCGGGGGCCGATTTCATCAAGACCTCGACCGGCAAGGAAAGCGTCAACGCCACCCTGCCCGTGTCGCTGGTGATGATCCGCGCGATCCGTGACTATTATGACCGCACCGGCTATCGCGTGGGCTACAAGCCCGCGGGCGGGATTTCCAAGGCCAAGGACGCGCTGGTCTACCTGTCGCTGATCAAGGACGAGCTCGGCGACCGCTGGCTGCAACCCGACCTGTTCCGGTTCGGCGCGTCGTCCCTGCTGGGCGATATCGAGCGGCAGTTGGAACATTTCGTCACCGGGGCATACTCGGCCGGCTACCGGCACCCGATGGGCTGAGGACAGGAAAAATGACAGTCAAAGAGATTTTCGAGACCATGGAATACGGACCCGCCCCGGAAAGTGCCGCCGAGGCTCTGGCATGGCTGGTCGATCAGGGCGACACGTTCGGCCATTTCATCGACGGCACCTTCACCAAACCGGGCAAAGGGTTTGAAAGCCGCAACCCGGCCACGGGCGAGGTTCTGGCCAAGCTGGCCCAGGCCACACAGGCCGATGTGGACGCCGCCGTTGCCGCCGCCCGCAAGGCCCAGCCCAAATGGGAAAAGCTGGGCGGCCCCGCCCGCGCCCGATACCTCTATGCCATCGCGCGGCTGATACAGAAGCATGCCCGCCTGTTCGCAGTGCTGGAAACGCTGGACAACGGCAAGCCGATCCGGGAATCGCGCGACATCGACATTCCGCTGGTGCAGCGGCATTTCTACTATCACGCGGGAATGGCCCAGCTGATGGAAACCGAGCTGCCCGACGCACAGGCGCTGGGGGTCTGCGGCCAGATCATCCCGTGGAACTTCCCGCTGCTGATGCTGGCGTGGAAAGTGGCCCCAGCGTTGGCCATGGGCAACACGGTGGTTCTGAAACCGGCCGAATACACCTCGCTGACAGCGCTGCTGTTTGCCGATATCTGCATGCAGGCTGGCCTGCCCAAGGGCGTGGTCAACATCGTCACCGGCGACGGCGCGGTGGGCGAGATGATCGTGGCCGCAGACGTGGACAAGATCGCCTTTACCGGCTCGACCGTAGTGGGCCGCCGCATCCGCGAGGCCACCGCCGGGTCGGGCAAGTCCCTCACGCTCGAGCTGGGCGGCAAGTCGCCCTATATCGTCTTCGACGATGCCGATATCGACAGTGCCATCGAAGGTCTGGTCGATGCGATCTGGTTCAATCAGGGCCAGGTCTGCTGCGCGGGCTCGCGCCTGTTGGTGCAAGAGGGCATTGCCGAGCGCTTCTATGCCAAGCTGCGCGCCCGCATGGACACGCTGCGCATCGGCAACCCGCTGGACAAATGCATCGACGTGGGTGCCGTGGTGGATCCGGTTCAGTTGCAGACGATCACCTCCATGGTCGACAGCAATACGGTGGGCCATGTGCATCAGGCTGCCTGCGAATTGCCCGCAAATGGCTGCTACTACCCGCCGACGCTGATCACCGGGCTCGAAACCTCGGACCCGTTGATGCAGGAGGAGATATTCGGCCCGGTTCTGGTCTCGTCGACCTTCCGCACCCCGGCCGAGGCGGTCGAACTGGCCAACAACACCCGTTACGGGTTGGCGGCCACGGTCTGGACCGAAAACGTCAACCTTGCGCTGGACATCGCACCCAAGCTGGTCGCGGGCGTGGTCTGGGTCAATGCCACCAACCTGTTCGACGCGGCCGCGGGCTTTGGCGGCGTGCGCGAAAGCGGCTTTGGCCGCGAAGGCGGCTGGGAAGGGCTGGCCGCGTATACCAGACCTAAGGGCAAGGCCAAGCCGCTGACAAAGGTCGAGGCAGCCATGGGCGAAGGGGCACCGATCGACCCGATTGACCGCACCGCCAAACTGTATGTCGGCGGCAAGCAGGCGCGACCCGATGGTGGATATTCGAAACCGGTCTGGGGCAAGGCGGGGTTGCTGGGCCATGTGGGACTGGCCAACCGTAAGGACGTGCGCAACGCGGTTGAGGCGGCGGCGGGGGCCAAGGGCTGGTCCAAGACCACCGGCCATCTGCGGGCGCAGATCCTGTATTACATCGGCGAGAACCTCTCGGCCCGTTCCGACGAGTTCGCGCATCGCATCGACGCGATGACCGGCCGCAAGGAAGGCGCGAAAGAGGTCGACGCCGCAATCCAGCGGCTGTTCACCGCCGCCGCCTGGGCCGACAAGTATGACGGCCAGGTGCATGGCGTTCCGATCCGGGGCGTGGCGATTGCGATGAAGGAACCGGTGGGCGTGATCGGCGCGCTGTGCGCCGACGAGGCGCCGCTGCTGGGTCTGGTCTCGGCCATGGCGCCGGCGATCGCGATGGGCAACCGGGTGGTTCTGGTGGCGTCCGAGCCCTACCCGCTGGCGGCGACCGATTTCTATCAGGTGCTGGACACCTCGGACGTGCCCGCAGGCGTGGTCAACATCCTGACCGGCAGCCACGCGGAACTGGCGAAACCACTTGCCTCGCATCTGAACGTGGATGCGGTCTGGTCCTTCTCGTCGACGGACCTGTCGGCGCAGATCGAGGTCGTCTCGGCCGGGAACCTGAAACGGACCTGGGTGAATAACGCGACGGCATTCGATTGGGGCATGGACCATTCCCGCCGCTTCCTTCAGGCTTCGACCGAAGTGAAAAACATCTGGGTGCCCTACGGCGAGTAGGGCTCCCGCCAAGGGAGGCCTACATGGATTTTTCGGGAAAAACCGTCATCGTCATCGGTGGCACCAGTGGCATCAACCGGGGCATCGCCGAGGCCTTCGCGGCCTCGGGCGCGAAACTGGCCGTGGCCAGCCGCTCGCAGGACAAGGTGGATGACACCGTCGCTGCGCTGAAGGCGGCAGGCGCGGCCGAGGCAATCGGCGCGGCCTTTGACGTGCGTGATGCCGAGGCGGTCGCGGAGGGGCTGAAACAGTTCCACGCGGCGCTCGGTGATTTCGACGTGCTGGTTTCGGGGGCGGCGGGCAACTTCCCGGCGCTGATGGCGGAAATGTCGGCCAACGCCTTCCGCACCGTGGTCGAAATCGACCTGATGGGCACCGTGCATGTGCTGAAAGGCGCCTATCCCTATCTGAAACGGCCCGGCGGCAACATCATCAACATCTCGGCGCCGCAATCCTACCTGCCCTACGAGGGCCAGGCCCATGTCTGTGCCGCCAAGGCGGGCGTCGATCAGATCACCCGCACCCTGTCGATGGAATGGGGTGTGGAAGGCATCCGGGTGAACTCGGTGGTGCCGGGCTTCATCGAGGGCACCGAAGGCGCGAAACGGCTGGCCCCCACCCCAGACGCGGGCGAGCAGCTGCGCCGGGACGTGCCGCTGGGCCGCTGGGGCACCCCGCAGGACGTAGCCAATGCCTGCCTGTTTCTGGCCTCGGACATGGCCAGCTATATCAGCGGTACGGTTCTGGCGGTGGACGGGGCGTTGTATCAGCGCGGCTCGGGCCAGTTCGGCCAGATGATGGGAGACATGCTGCGCAGCATGAAAAAGGGGTAAGCCGCAGCTTACCCCCGAAAGGTTCAGTTCGTTGTTTCCAGGCCCACCGGCTTGCCAACGACGACAAAGTGCAAACCGTCCGGGTCAAGCAGTTCGGCAGCAACGCGGTTGACGTCTTCCAATGTCACCGCGTTCACCTTGTCATTGCGGGTGGCGATATAGTCGATCGGCAGGCCTTCCATCTGCATTCCGACCATGATCGAGGCAATCTGACCATTGCCATCGAACCGCAGCGGATAGGCGCCGGTCAGATAGGTCTTGGCGTCGTCAAGTTCCTCTTGCGTCACACCCTCAGTGGCCGCGCGCGCCCATTCATCGCGAATTACGTCGACGGCTTCGGCGATACGGTCATTGGCCGAGGACACGGACCCGAGATAGACCGAAGCCAGATCCTTGGGCACCAGATAGGTCCCGACCCCATAGGTCAGGCCGCGCTTTTCGCGCACCTCCTGCATCAGCCGGCTTTCAAACCCGCCCCCGCCAAGAATGTGGTTCAGAACGAAGGCCGCAAAGAAATCCGGGTCATCCCGATCAATCCCGGCCTGACCGAACAAGGCCACGGACTGAGGCGTGTCGAATTCGACAACACTGACGCCGCCGGGAATGTTCACCTCGGCCTTGCCCGGGATGGGCTTGCCGGTGTCCGGCAAGTCGCCAAGCAGGGTATCAAGCAGGGTACCCAGTTCCTCAGCCGTGATATCGCCGACGGCCCCCACGTACAGACGATCCTTGGCGAACACGCCTTCGTAAGCCGCGACCACGTCATCGCGGGTCAGGGCCGAGACGCTTTCGATGGTGCCTTTCCCCTCGGATCCGTAGGGGTGATCGCCGTAGGCCATCTGCGCAAAGGTGAGGCCTGCGAGTTCGTTCGGGTCAGTCTGGTCCGAGCGCAGGCCCGACAGAACCTGCGCGCGCACGCGGTCAACCGCATCCTGATCAAAACGCGGTTCGTGGATCGTCGTGCGCAGCAAATCGACCACTTCATCCCGGTTTTCGGACAGAAAACGCGCGGAAATCGAAACTGAATCGTCGCCGGCATTGTATCGGAACGAAGCCGCCAGAGCCTCCAGCTCGCGGGCATAGGTCCGCGCATCCATGTCGCCCGCGCCTTCTTCGATCAGCCCGCTCATCAGGTTGACCGCGCCGCGTTTGTCAGGGTCGTCCAGCGACGTGCCACCACGGAACCGCAACTCCAGCGCGGTGAATGGGATGGAATGATCCTCGACCAGCCAGGCTTTGATACCACCGGGCGAGGTCACTTCTTCGATCTCGATCTCGGCCAAAGCCGGCAGGGCGACCAGGCAGGCAATCAGCGTTGCAACAAACCGTTTCATTGCGTCACCTCGTCATCGCGCATCAGCCAACCTGTGACCGATGCCTCGGGTTGCAGAACTTCGCGGGCCGCGGCGATGATCTCATCTCCGGTCACGGCCTGAAGGATCTCGGGCCAGGCCTGAACATCTTCGACCGTCAGGCCGCTGGTCAGGGCCCGGCCATAGCGGTTGCCGATGCCGTCCACGTTGTCGCGCGCATAGGTCTGGGCGGCGCGCAGCTGCATCTTGATGCGCTCAAGATCGTCTTCGTTCACACCTTCGGCGATGAAGTCGGCCACGGCCTGGTCCATGGCGTCTTCGGCCTCTTGCAGGGAAACACCCTCGGCCGGAACGACGATCAGATCAAAGGTCGTGTCATCCAGCGAAACACCGCGATAGAACGCTCCGGCATAGACGGCCTTTTGCTGATCAAACTGCAACTTTTCGTTCAGGTAAGACGTCGTGCTGCCGCCCAGCAACTCGGCCAGCAGAAACAGAGCCGCCGCTTTTTCCTGTTCGCCCGGATCGCGTTCCGGGGCCAGATAGCTGCGCTGAACGTAAGGCTGGGCCACGCGCGGGTCTTTGAAGGTCAGGCGACGCTCGGCCGTTTGCGGCGGCTCTTGGGACCGAACCCGCTCGGGCAGGTCCGGGTTGGCGGGAATCACACCGTAATACTGATCGGCAAGCGAGCGGACTTCAGCGGGATCGACATCGCCCGTGACCACCAGAATGGCGTTGTTGGGCGCATAATGGGTCTGGTAGAACGACAGCGCGTCCTCCATGTCCAGATCCTCCATCTCGTGCATCCAGCCGATGATCGGCACGCCGTAGCGGTGGTTCAGATACTGGGCCGCGCTCATCTGTTCGCCGAACAGGGCGCGCGGGTTGTTTTCGGTGCGCTGGTTGCGTTCCTCGAGAATCACGTCGCGTTCGGTCAGAATGTCCTCTTCGCTCAGCCGGAGGTTCCGCATCCGGTCGGATTCCATCCGCATCATCAGCTCAAGCCTGTCGGCGGCGACACGCTGAAAATAGGCGGTGTAGTCATACGACGTGAAGGCGTTGTCATTGCCGCCATTGGCAGCAACGGTGGCAGAGAACTCTCCCGGGGCCAGCGTGTCGGTGCCTTTGAACAGCAGGTGTTCCAGGAAATGCGCCACGCCGGATGATCCGATCGGCTCATCAGCGGATCCGGCCCGGTACCAGACCATATGCTGCACGACCGGGGCACGGTGGTCTTCGACCACGACGACATCCATGCCGTTGTCCAATGTGAATGTGGTGACCGCTTCTTTCCCGTCCTCGGCAAATACCGGGGCGGCAGCGATCAGGGCAGCCGACAAGGCCAGGGCCCGAACCATAGGGCATCCTCCGTTTCGTTTCTGGTATTCAAACTACGGTGACGCGGCCCGGGTTCAAGCCCGATGACGGAAAGTTAAGAATTATTCACCCGGCGGCGAAGAAGGGGTTTCGATCCCGGCCCGACGGGCGGCTTCCGTTTCCGCGAACGGATCGATCGATTGTTTTTCGTAAACCTGACCATAGCGGTCGACCGGGAACAGACGCAGGCCGGTCCAGCGCCCCCGGCGTTTGCGGAACGCGGCGTCATCAGCCTCGACCACCTGCCGCGCATCGGGAGAAACACCATATCGACTGGAAGCCGTGACAAGCGCTGCATCCGAGGATGGCACAGACGCGTTCGGATTCAGCGCAGCAGCATTGCCGCCCAGCGCAGCCACCGCATCGGCATTTGGGTTCGGATCCGTCAGATTCGCGCCACCCGGCGTGGGTGCAGGCAAGAACGCATAGTCCTGAGGTTGGGTCAGCGGCTTGACCGGCAGTACCGAAAACTCATCCGGCCCCGGGCCCGGAGGCGCCAGATCCCGCAAACCGGGATTCGAACACGCCGCAACCGCAGCGGCAACAGTCAAAACAAATAGGGCGCGCGGCATCCGCATTGGTGTCTCCAGCCTGTTTCAGGCGCTTTTATCGCATATCATTCCGCGCGTCACGAGGCCTTTTTGCCGTCAAACAGCACCAGCCCGATGGCTCCTGCAAATATGAAGACATCTGCGAGGTTGAAAACAAACGGATTGTTGATGCCGCAACAGGACATGTTCAGGAAATCCAGAACAAAGCCGTAAAGAACCCGATCCACCACATTCGCCAGCGCACCGCCGATCAGCAGGCCGCCGCAAAACAGCATCAGCCCCGAATGGGCTGCGCGGCTGAGCCAGACAAGCACGCCGACACAGATCGCCACGGAAATACCGATCAGAATCCAGCGCGCAGCCTCCGAATTTCCTTGGAACAGGCCGAAATTGATTCCCCGGTTCTCGCCGTATTTGAACACCAGAAGCGGTGGCACAACATCAATGCCGCCGGGCTGATCGGCCACGCGCATGACATGAACGACCAGATATTTGCTGATCTGATCGATCGCAAAGGCGGCCAGGGCCGCCCAGAGAAGCAGGCGTGACCGCATCAGTGACGGAAATGGCGCATGCCGGTGAAGACCATGGCCAATCCGGCCTCATCCGCAGCGGCGATCACTTCGTCATCCCGCATGGATCCGCCCGGTTGAATGACGCAGGTTGCACCTGCCTCGGCCGCTTCCATCAGCCCGTCAGGGAAGGGGAAGAACGCGTCCGAGGCCACGGCAGAGCCGATGGTCAACGGTTGGGCCAAGCCCAGCGCGTCGGCCATGCGCTCGGCTTTCTTGGCGGCGATCAGGGCCGAGTCCACACGGCTCATCTGGCCCGCGCCGACGCCGACGGTGGCGCCGTCTTTGACATAGACGATGGCGTTGGATTTGACGTGTTTGGCCACTTTCCACGCGAACAAAAGGTCACGCATCTGTTCGTCGGTCGGGGCCTTCTTGGTCACAACCTTCAGATCATCCAAGCCGACAAAGCCGTTGTCCTTGTCCTGCACCAGCAACCCGCCAGCCACCTGACGCACGGTTTTCCCGCCGGCGGCCACATCCGGCAAAGCTTCGGTTGTCAGCAGGCGCAGGTTTTTCTTGGCGGCAAAGATTGCCTTGGCCTCATCCGATGCGCCGGGAGCGATCACGACTTCGGTGAAAATCCCGGTGATCTCCTGCGCGGTTTCGGCGTCCAGGGGCTGATTCAACGCCACGATCCCGCCAAAGGCCGAGGTGCGGTCGCAATCGAATGCCGCCTTGTAGGCCTCAAGCAGGGTTGCACCCTTGGCCACACCGCAGGGGTTGGCGTGCTTGATGATGGCACAGGCGGCGCCCTCAGGGGGGTCAAACTCGGCCACAAGTTCAAAGGCCGCATCCGTGTCATTGATGTTGTTGTAGCTCAGTTCCTTGCCCTGATGCTGGATCGCGGTCGCTACACCGGGCCGATTGGTGCCGTCGGTGTAGAACGCGGCCTGCTGATGGCTGTTCTCGCCATAGCGCAAGGTCTGTTTCAATTCACCGGCAAACGCGCGGCGCTTGGGGGCTTCAAGCTCCAGCGCATCGGCCAGCCAGTTGGACACTGCCGTGTCATAGGCGGCGGTACGGGCATAGGCTTTCTGCGCCAGCTTGCGGCGGAATTTCGGACAGGTCGCGCCGTCGTGCTGATCCATATCGCCCAGCAGTTTTTCGTAGTCTTCAACATCCACGACCACATTTACGAACGCATGGTTCTTGGCCGCCGCGCGGATCATCGCCGGACCGCCGATGTCGATATTCTCGACGCACTCATCGTAACCTGCGCCTTTGGCCACGGTTGCTTCAAACGGATACAGGTTCACAACCAACAGATCGATTGCACCGATGCCGTGTTCGTTCATGGCTGCAACATGGGTGTCGTTGTCGCGCAGGGCCAGCAGCCCGCCATGCACCATCGGGTGCAGGGTCTTGACCCGGCCATCCATCATCTCGGGGAAGCCGGTGATCTCGCTGACATCCTTCACCGCAAGCCCTGCATCGCGCAGCGCCTTGGCCGTGCCGCCGGTCGACAGCAGCTCGACCCCGCGTTCGGCCAGCGCCTTGCCCAGCTCGATCAGCCCGGTTTTGTCGGATACGGAAAGCAACGCGCGGCGCACGGGGTGAAGATCGGTCATGGGTCCAAAGGTCCTTTTGGCGTCAGTCTAACTCGGGCTCGTCCCGGTGCGTATCGCGCACGGCATAGGCTGTGTCCTGTGCCTTGCTCAGAGTCCACCGGGTGCGCGTCGCATACTCCATTGCGCGCCCGGATAGAACGATCTGTTTTGTCGCGCGTGGCTTCAAACGCCCTTTTTCAAGGTAAACGCTTGGCTCGACGGACAATTTTCCAACGCCGTCATGTCGGAAAACCCAGATTTCACCGCTTTTGAGCGCCATCGACACTGCCGCCCCGCCCAAATCCAGCGCCGCATCGACATCCGGATGCAGGTGAAACCGGATGTCATAGCCAATGCCTTTGAGGCCCGAAGCGTCCATCGCCTTGTCAAATTGACGCTTTGCCTTGTCGGTCGCCGTCAGCAGAATATCCTCGACCGTCAGCTCGCGCCCGTCAAATCGCAACTCAAAGGTCCGCGCATGGGTCAGACCAAAGACCTTTGCGTATCCATCGTGCCCCGCCATGAAGCGGATGCCCTCGAACGCATCCTCGAAATCAACGGGCACCTCCTGTGGTGTGTCCACCAGCGCCTGCGCTTCACGCCCCGGCACCGGTTTGGCCAGCCGGGCGCTTGAGAACCCATCTAGGCAAAGCGTCGAGTGCGACGGCGTCGCCCGTCCTGCGCGGCGCCATTCCAGCCCGAAACTGGCCCCCGACCCGCAATTCACGATCAGCGGCCGCCGCCCCGAGGTCAGCTCGAACGCCAGAGTAGAGGCATGCGCATTGTACGAGGCCGCCCCCGACGGCGGTATGCTGGCATCCACGATCACCGTGGTGCGCGCCGCAGACAAACGGGCATAGCCCATTGGCAGTTCGGTCGCTGCCTTGTGCTTGACGCCGCTTTGCGCAAGGGCCTGTTCCAGTCGCCCTTCGACACCGCGCCCACCGCCATGGAACCGCGCCAAGGCCCCATCCGCATGGCGCAGGCTGCGCAGGGTCGGCGCGATCCGTTTGATCGCATTGGCCTGAGCGGCAGGCGTCCCGCGACCAAGATCATTCAGCGCAGCCGAAGTCCAGCTGAGCAGCGTGAATACCTCGAGCAATTCTTCCGGATTGCGGGTTGGAATTCCGCCCTGCGCATCCACCTGACGGTCGCATTCCCCGGCCAGGGCGCGCAGGGCCGGGTCGGCCATTCGCTCCAGCCCCTCCAGCGCCAGCCCGGCCTGCACCAGTCCGGCCAGCGCCTCGAACCGGGGCAGTCCCGGAGTCGCGGCATGCCAGCGTTTGGACAGGAACCATGTTTGCTGGGCCAGCGAGCGGAAAAACAGTTTGCTTTGTTTTTCATCCGCCCCTCGCAGCAGAAAAAGCGCATGGTTGATCCAGCGCATCACCCGACGTCCGGTCAGATCAGGCGCCCAGCCGGGCCCTTGCCCGCGGCCATGAGATTCGATCCATCCCCACACCCAGCGCTGCGCCTTTTCCCGCGCACGCATGTCTCCGACCGCCGCCAGATCATCCAGCCACGCAAAGCCGTGACGTTCTTCGTCAAAGCCGGCACTGGGGGCGGTGACGTCCCAAAGCCCGGTATCTTCGGCCTCGACCAGATAGCCCGCGAACAACAGATTTCCGGCAACCAGTTGCCGGCCACGTGCGAACGAACCCACCGAGCGCGGATCCGGTTGCGCAACAAACCCTGTGACCGCCTTTTGCCGCTGGCTCAGGCGCGCATAGAAACGGTTCTTAAACCGCATCCACCGACTGGCCATGGTGTCTGAATTCGACATGACGCGTGTTACTCTGCCCCTTGCGCTCTGCTGGCGCTTGAGACCCAACGATAGACCGCGCCGATCGTCAAGTCACCGAAAAGCGTGCGTTCAGACGGATTTGGTCAGACAAGCGATATAGAACCCGTCCATACCACCCCGATCCGGCCAATAATCCGGTCGCAATCGCAAGCCGCCTTCTTCGGTGATCCAATCCGTTTCGACACCGTGTACGTTCAGCGCGTCGCGATCCACGCTCATGTCCGAATACATGTCCAGCGCCTCTTCAACCTGAACTTCCCCCTCGTCCGGCAGCAGGGAACACGTGCAATAGACCATACGCCCACCGGGTTTGAGCAAGCCCCACGCATGGGCCAACATGCGCGTCTGGAGCTCGATCAGGCCGCCGAATTCCGAACCGTCCTTGGCAAACGGCAAGTCAGGATGCCTGCGAATCGTACCCGTGGCCGAGCACGGCGCGTCCAGCAGGATCGCGTCGTACCGGTCTTCGTGTTCCAGCGCATCGCCCACGATGACCTTCGCCCTGAGGCCGGTCCTTGCAAGGTTCTCGCGCACCCGTTCCATCCGTGATTCCGACACGTCAAGTGCCGTGACATCAGCCCCTGCGGCCGCAAGCTGCATCGTTTTCCCACCCGGCGCCGCACACAGATCCAGCACTTTCTGGCCCGCCGTCGGGGCCAGAACGCGAACCGGCAATGCGGCCGCCGCATCCTGCACCCACCAGTCTCCGGCCTTGTACCCCGGCAGGGTCGAGACCTGACCCGCATCGTGCAACCGCACCGACCCGGTCGGAAGGATCTCGCCTGAAGGGCCTTCCGCCCCGGGTTTCAAGGTAAGGTCCAGTGGCGCACCCGCGAAATGTGCCTGCTCCATTCCGGTAACGGCATCCGTGCCCCACGCTGCGATCAGCGGTTCACGCAACCAGTCCGGCAAACGCGGAACGCGCATCTTCGGCCACGCCTCGGGGCCTTCTGCCGCAACCTTGCGCAGAACGGCATTCACCAACCCCTTGAGGCGACCATGCTTGCGCGAACGGCTGACGATCTCGACCATGGAATTGACGACGCCATGGGCGGCTTCGCCGTTGCAAAGCTCGACCGCACCCAGTCTCAGCGCGTTGTGGACCGTCAGAGCGGGTGTTCGGTTCAGGTGGTTGGCCAGCAGGCGGTCGGCCCGTTCCAGCCCACGCAGTGTTTCCAACGCCAGTCGCTGGGCACGCGCGCGATCCTCGGGTTCCAACCGATCCACTGCGCCCGCCGCCAGACACTCGGCCAGCAGGCGACCTTCGCCCAGAACCTGATCCAGAAGATAGATTGCGCTGCGCCGTGCTGCTGTCGCGCTGTTAGACATGGTACCGCCTTCATGTGACCTGCGCCCGCATTGCCAATAGCGGACGCGGGCGTATATCAAGACTGCGCAAGGAAAGGAACCCGATGTCATGAGTGACGACCGCAAAGACTTGCCCCCCGCCGCCCAGCGCGCCCTGGCCGAAGCGGAAGAACGCCGCCGCAAAGCCAAAGCCGAGGCCCGGGAATTGCCGAAAGAGCTGGGTGGCCGAGACGGACCGGACCCGGCCCGCTACGGTGACTGGGAAAAGAAGGGCATCGCCATCGATTTCTGAACGGTCAACCACGCAGCGCCTTGAGGAAATCCTCGATCAGCGCCCGTTGTTTTCTGGACTTCGCCCGGTCTTCAGGCCAGGTCAGCCAGTACCCGTCTTTGGTGTGCAATTCGGGTAAATCCAGCCGCCGCAACCGACCCTCTTGCAAGTCGGCAAGGGCCAAGGGCACCGATCCCAAAACCACACCCATGCCGCGCTGCGCAGCCGAAATCGCATGTTCCATCGAATCAAAACTGATTTTTGATTGCGGCAGGTCCTGCTGGCCGTTTTTCTGGCTCCACTCTCTCCAGCCGGGGCGTTCTCCGCGCAGGTCAATCAATTGGGCGCCCCAGTCGACACCCGGCGGCGCCATGGGGGCAAGGACCTCAGGCGCGATCAGGGCGGCATCACGCCCGGCCCAGATGCCCCGACCATATCGGATTTGCAGCCAGGTTCGTTCTTCGTCCAAAGACGACCGGCGCGCGACCGAGTCGGTCATCACCCGAACCCCTGGCTGCATCTCGTGAAACCGGGTCAGCGCCGGCAGAACCAGTGCGTGGATGTTCGACGACAAGCCGGCCACGCGCAACTCGCGCGGGGATTTGCCAAACAGGTCCTCGGTATTGCGCTCCAGCGCGCGAAGGCTGTCCTGCACCAAAGGCAGATAGCTTTCACCTTCGACCGTCAGCGACACGCCCCGCGCCTCGCGCACGAACAAGGATCGGCCCAGCCAGGCTTCGAGGTTGCCGATCCGCTGGCTGACAGCGGCCTGCGTCAGCCCGAATTCCTTGGCTGCTGCCGAGAACCCACCAAGACGCCCCGCGGCCTCGAACACGCGCAGCCAGTCCAGTGGCGGTAGCCCGATCTTTTTCTTAGCCATTAGATTTTCCAAGCCTCAGCCGAAATAAGGATTAATTGTCGTAATGCCATGAACGGCGTATCTGCTCAACCAAAGCTCGCGCCGAACAGGAGACCCCAAATGCTGCGCACCGCCACCCATGACACTTCGGTCGTCACCGTCGCGTTCGACACAGGAACGCAAGCCCGCTTTCACGCCGTCTGGTTGCGCGACAACGCGCTGGACCCGGAAACCCGGGCCCCGGGCAACGGCCAGCGGCTGATCACCATCGGCGATATCCCTGCTGACATCTCGGTCAGTTCAGCCGAGGTTGTCGCGGGCGGCCTTCAGGTCACGTTCCAGCCCGAAGACAAAACCGTTACTTTCCCGGCCGAATGGCTGGCCGAACACAACTATGATTGCGAACGGGACGACACGCTGGGCCGCACCGGCCCCGGCATCATCACCTGGGAAGGCGGGATCGCCGCCCCCTCTGGCGACTGGAACGAGGTTCATGCCAGCCCTGCGGCCAAACGCAACTGGCTGGCGTCTGTGGCGAGTTACGGCTTTGCCAAGCTGACGGGCGGGCCAATCGAACCGGAATCGCTTTTGAAAGTGGCCGACCTGTTCGGCTATGTCCGCGAAACCAACTATGGCCCTTATTTCGAAGTTCGGACGGAAGTGAACCCGACCAACCTCGCCTATACCGGGCTTGGCTTGCAGGCCCACACCGACAACCCCTATCGCGACCCTGTGCCGACGCTGCAAATCCTCTATTGTCTGGAAAACAGCGCCGAAGGGGGTGACTCGATCGTGGTCGACGGCTTTCGCGCTGCCGAAAAGCTGCGTGCGCAGAACCCCGAAGGTTTTGCGCTGCTGGCAGGCTACCCGGCGCGGTTTGAATACAAGGGGTCAGACGGTGTCTGCCTGCGGTCTCGCCGTCCGATGATCGAATTGTCGCCGGATGGCGAACTGGTTGGCATTCGCTTCAACAACCGTTCCTCAGCGCCATTCGTGGACGTGCCTTTCGACAGGATGGAAGCCTATTACGCGGCTTACCGCCAACTGGGCGAGATCATCGACGACCCGGCCATGGGCGTGTCGTTCAAACTGGAGCCGGGCGAAAGTTTCATCGTCGACAACACCCGTGTCCTGCATGCACGGCTGGGCTATTCCGGTGCCGGTTCGCGCTGGTTGCAGGGATGCTATGCCGACAAGGACGGGCTGCTGTCCACACTGGCGGCGATGAAGATGACGCAGCCGGAGGCAGCGGAATGAAGCCCGATTTCTCGACCCTGAACCGGGACAATATCGTCGCCTTCATCGGGGATATCTTCGAACGCCGCGGCGGTGAGGAATATCTTGGCGAACCCGTCACCATGGCCCAGCACATGCTGCAAGGCGCCACCATCGCCGAACAGAACGGCCAGCCTGAAGAGATCATCGTCGGCGCCTTGTTGCATGATATCGGCCATTTCACGTCCGAATTCGGAACCTACCACCCCGATGATACCGAAGACCGCCACCACGAGGATGCGGGTGCTGAGGTGCTGGAACAGTTCTTCCCTTCGGTCATCACCGATTGCTGCCGCTATCACGTGGCCGCCAAACGGTATCTCTGCGCCACCAAGCCCGAATATTTCAACCGCCTCTCTGCCGCCTCGGTCCATACCTTGGAACTGCAAGGCGGCCCGATGAGCGCCGAAGAAGTCGCCGCCTTCGAATCCAATCCGAACCTGAAAGAGATCATTCAAGTCCGGTACCTGGATGAGGCCGGCAAACGGGCGGACATGGAGACACCGGATTTCGCCCATTTCGCACCGATGGTGCAGCGCATGGTCGACAAGCACCTGGGGGCATCATGACCGCACCCGAGTACATCTTCGAGGCCAGTTCCAAGCCATCCCTGCCGTGGCACGAGGTTCCCCTGATCCGGGCGACGGACAACACGGTTAGGGGGTACGGCTGTTTGGTCGACGACCCCGAGACCTTTGAAATCGAGATCGTACGCTGGCCGCAGCAGGGCTGGCGACCGATTGACGACGGCACGGGTGACGAAGGCGGCTGGGTTGAAGGCACGTTCAAATGCGATTGGCAGGGTGACGTGCTTTACGGTGAGAACGAGGCGGTCAAAGGCCATTACGTGCTGGGTTGGTCCGCCGACCCTCAGCACGCGCAAACCGACCGGCAAACGGCCCCGCGGGATCAGGTGTTGCTGTGGCATATGAATTATCACCCCGATGGCGGGCAGATGTTCTGGCCGCTGGACAACAAGCCCTTCATCGTGCCCGCGGCCCTGCCTGGCGACAATCTGACCCCGGACAAGGTGGTGGCATTCTGGTGTGACGGGTCAAAGGGGCTCTATATCCATCCCGGCATCTGGCACGAGGGGATTTTCCCGGTCGAGGACAACCAGCGTTTTCTGGATCGTCAGGGCCGGGTCCACGCGCGGGTCAGCGCCGATATCGGCAAAGAGTTCGGCGTTTATCTGGCCTGCCCGCTGCGGGCGGACAAAGTCAGGGATTTGTGACCAACGCCCCCTGATGCCTCTGGCGCCGGCGCGCAATCCAGATCTGCACGGCCAGCAGATAAGGCACAAAGAACGCGAAATTCTGCACCAGATCAAAAGGGCCCGAGAAATCGGGCTCTGACCCCACCCCTCCGGTCAGCAGATACCAAAGCGTATAGTGGACTCGGTAAAGCCACGACCCCAACGCCAGCCAGAACAGCCGCAATCCCCATGCCCAATGGCCTGCGCGATCCCCTTGCAAAGCCCTGCGCGCCACCATCAGCGCAGCCGTGAAAAGACACAGCCCGTACAGAAAAAAGGCGGCAGACATCAGCGGCCCACCGATGGTTCCGCGCAGGGGAATATAGCTCATGCCCGCCAGCCCGGTGATCCATGCCAGCGCCACCAGACAGGCTCCCAACATGCGGTGAAATCGATTGTACTTGAGCCGCAGCCCCTTCAACAGTTGAAGCGGGACGAGTGCGACCAGAAAAGTACCAGCCAGAATGTGTACCAACATCGCGGCATTGCCGACATTCTCACCATCAGCGAACAAGTAACTGTGCCGGGCAGCGTCCTGCGACAGGCCTTTGCCGATCATTTCAACGCCATGCGCAACGAATGGCAACAGTGTCAGGTAGAACACCGCAAGCAAAATGCCGGTTGCCAGTCCAGAGCGCCGAATCCTCATGAATCAAAGCTTAGCGTCGGCGACCGCTTCGTCTATGGCTCACAACCCCAGCACATCCACCATGTCATATTGGCCGGGTGCCTTCCCCTGCCCCCACAGCGCCGCCTTCAGCGCGCCGCGGGCAAAAATCGCGCGGTCGCTGGCCAGATGGCGCAGAACGATGCGCTCGCCGGGCGCGGCGAACAGGACGTCATGTTCACCAACGATGTCTCCGCCGCGAATGGCGTGGAAGCCAATGTCACCACGCTTGCGCGCACCGGTGATGCCATCCCGCCCCCGGTCGGCCACATCCGACAGTTTGACGCCACGCCCCTCGGCGGCGGCCTCGCCCAGCATCAGCGCGGTGCCGGATGGTGCGTCCACCTTGTGATGGTGATGCCCTTCGATGATTTCGATATCAAAATCCTCATCCAGTGCAGCCGCGACTTTCTTGGTCAGTTGCACCAGCAGGTTGACGCCAAGGCTCATGTTCCCTGCCCGCACGATCACCGCGTGGCGCGAGGCCGGTTCCAGCGCGGCGATCTGCTCATCCGTCATGCCGGTCGTGCCGATCACATGCACGCAACGCGCCTGCGCGGCCAAAGCGGCAAAGTCCAGCGTCGCCTCGGGCGCGGTAAAGTCGATCACCGCCTGTGCCTGCGCAAAAGCTTCCAGCGGGTCATCGGTAACTTTGACGCCCAGCGCCTGGCCACCCATGGCTTCGCCCACATCCTGACCGACCCAGTCATGCCCCATGCGCTCGACCACGCCGACCAGACGCGCCTGATCACTGTCGGTTACGGTCTTGATCAGCATCTGCCCCATACGGCCCGAAGCCCCTGTGATGACGATACCCGGAATATGGGTCATGGCGGTATTCCCTTGCTGCAAACTGCTCAAAGCCTCCTACCCCGTTCGCGCCCGCTTGGCAAAGCCCCGGTTTGCGCTTAGATCGGGGATTATGGCAAAGAACAAATTCCACGATGGCCCCGGCCCGTCCCAACGACAGCTGCGCGTCGGCGAACTGATCCGCCGCACCCTGTCCGAGGTTCTGGCGCGCGGAGATGTCCACGACCCCGACCTGAACCGCATGTCGATCACAGTGGGTGAGGTGCGCACCTCGCCCGATCTGAAAATCGCCACCGCCTATGTGCTGCCCTTGGGCGGCAAAGGGCAGGAGGACGTGATCGATCTGCTCGCCCGCAACAAAAGTGAACTGCGGCGCATGGTCGGCAAAAAGGTCGGCCTGAAATTCTCGCCCGATCTTCGGTTCCGCCTGGATGACACGTTTGACCGTCTGGACGACACCCGCCGCATGTTCGAACAGGACGCGGTGCGCCGCGATCTGGACGAGTGATCCGGGCATTCGTCACATTGGGCGCGGTTGTCTGGGCCGCACAAGCCTCTGCGGTCACTTGCGAAAAGCTGACCCATGATGACAAGCGCTATACCATCTGCGAGGTCGACGCGGAAAACGAAGACCTGCGCCTGTTTCTCAACGACGAAAACGGGGATCTGCTGGGGCATTTCTCGTCGGTGAACGAGGCGCTGGCCCCCGGCGGCAAGCGTCTGGCCTTTGCCATGAACGCGGGAATGTACCACGATGACCGTTCGCCCGTCGGCCATTATGTCGAGAACGGCAAAGAGGTCATGCGGGTGATCTCCAACCCCGGCCCCGGCAATTTCGGCCTGCTGCCCAACGGCGTGTTCTGCATCCGCGAGGGCCGCGCTGACGTGTTCGAGACGCTGGATTTCATCGACCGGGCCCCCGACTGCCGGTTCGCCAGCCAATCCGGCCCGATGCTGGTGATCGATGGTGACCTGCACCCCCGGTTCCTGCCCGATTCGACTTCGCTCTATGTGCGCAACGGGGTGGGCACCAGCGCCGATGGTACCCGCGCGGTGTTCGCGATTTCCGAAGATTACGTCACATTCCACGAATTCGGCCGTCTGTTCCGCGACGTGCTGGAAACTCCGAATGCGCTGTTCTTCGATGGCAATATCTCTCGCATGTATGACCGCGCGAACAATCGGTCCGATGTCGGGTTTTCGCTGGGGCCGATCGTGGGTGTGGTCGAAGACGCACCTTGAAATTGACAGGACGATGGCGATCCGCTAGGTCGCGCGCCTCAGCAAGATTGAAGGTGCTATATGGGACGCAAACGCAAGGGTCGCGACATTTCCGGCTGGCTGGTGGTGGACAAGCCCGCGGGCATGACGTCGACCGCTGTGGTCAACAAGGTGCGCTGGGCGATGGATGCCAAAAAGGCGGGCCATGCGGGTACGCTTGACCCCGAAGCGACCGGCGTTCTGGCCGTGGCTCTGGGTGAGGCGACCAAAACCGTTCCCTACATCACGGACGCTCTGAAAGCCTACACCTTCACTGTCCGTCTGGGCCAGGCCACCAACACTGACGATGCCGAGGGCGAAGTGATTGCCGAAAGCGATGCCCGCCCGTCGGATGAAGACATCAAACAAGCATTGACCCCGTTTCTGGGCGACATCATGCAGGTTCCGCCCAAGTTTTCCGCCGTGAAAATCGACGGCCAGCGCGCCTATAAACTGGCCCGCGACGGCGAAGACGTGGAACTGACAGCCCGGCCTCTTTGGGTCGAGGAACTGATCCTTGTCGACCGCCCCGACGCAGATCACGTGGTGTTGGAGATGACCTGCGGCAAGGGCGGTTATGTCCGCTCGATCGCCCGCGATCTGGGTGAAGCGCTGGGATGCCACGGCCACGTCCGGGAACTGCGCCGGATCTGGTCCGGACCGTTCGAGGCCGAAGACGGGTTGAGCATCGAACAGATCGACGAAATGGCAAAAACCACGGTGTTGGACGACTATCTGCACCCGCTGGAAGCCGGCCTGTCCGACCTGCCAGAGCTTAAATGCACCCCCGAAGGCGCAACCCGCCTGCGCAATGGCAACCCAGGCATGGTGTTGGCCTCGGATGTTGAATACGGCGACGAGGCATGGGCCTCGCTGGATGGCAAGGCCGTGGCCGTGGGGGTTTACAAATCGGGCGAATTGCATCCCAGCCGGGTGTTCGCCGCCTGAACCACATGTTAGGCGAAAGGCATGATCACCCGAACGCACACCAAGGGCGATGCGCCCTCGACCGCCATTTACTCCGACTGCGAGAAATACCGTTATAGCCTGACCCGCGTGTGGAACCCGGCAGCGCGCAAGGCGCTGTTTGTCATGTTGAACCCGTCTACCGCGACCGAAGTGCAGAACGACCCGACGGTTGAACGCTGCGAACGTCGTGCCCGGGCGCTGGGGTTCGGCGCGTTTCAGGTGACCAACATCTTTGCCTGGCGCGACACCGATCCGCGCAAGATGCGCGCTGCTGCCGATCCGGTAGGCCCGGAAAATGACGCCGCCATTCTGGAAGGTGTTCGGTGGGCTGATCAGGTCATCGCCGCCTGGGGCACCCATGGTGCGCATCTGGACCGGGGCCCGGCGGTGGAAACCCTGCTGCGCCGGACCGGCCAGCCGCTGTTCCATCTGGGCTTGACCAAAGACGGTCACCCCAAGCACCCGCTTTATATCGCCTACAGCCAACAGCCCGAGCAATGGTGATAAAGTATTTACCATTTCAATAACTTGACTTTGACCCGATTGCCGATTGCATGGGATGTTCACCCTCGGAGCATTCTGCGATCGGAGAGGTGTCATGTTTCTGGCCGGATTGATCGGACTCGCCGCCATCGGCGGTGCCGCATACGCGATGAGCGATATGCTGATCGAAGACGAGGACGTTTCAGAGGACGGGCCCAACGAGGACCCGGAAGCGGAACCCTACACCGGAGAGTTTCTTGAGATTGGCGAAAACGTCGAAGACCCGGTGAATCCCGACATCGAAACCCAGTCCACTGGCACCGTAATCTCTGAATTCGAAGGAGACCTGGTGATTGCCGGCAGCGATGGCCCTGACCAGATCACCGGTCAGGACGGTGTTGACCAGATCAACGGGTTTGGCGGCGATGATACCATCGACGGCGGCAAGGGCGATGACGTTCTGCACGGGGGCGAAGGTACGGACACGATTTCGGGCGGTCAGGGTGATGATGTTCTGCACGGAGAGGCGGATGACGACATTCTGTTCGGCAATGAGGGGGACGATGCCCTGTTCGGCCATTTCGGGGACGACACCCTGGATGGCGGCGAAGGCGAAGACGAACTTTATGGCGGTCAGGGCGACGATACTCTGACGGGCGGGGCGGATGATGACGCGTTGCAGGGCGGGTTCGGAGACGATGCCCTGAACGGTGGCGCAGGTGAAGATACGGTCTTTGGCGGCGACGGCAATGACTTTGTCTTTGGCATCGAAGAGGGCGCAGCCGAAAAGGACTTCCTGAATGGCGGCGCCGGTGACGACACCATTGTGGCAGGCGGCGGGGATGTGGTTAACGGTGGTCAAGGCGCCGATGACATCGTGCTGAGCCCGGGTGACGAAGACGTGACCGTCATGGGATTCCAACCCGGTGAGGACAAGCTGCTTGTCACTTGGGAGGATGAGGCCGACCCGGAGATTGAGGTGGAACCTGACGCTGAAAATGCCAATCTGACCCGGGTGATGATCAACGGTCAGGAAGTGGCGCAGGTATACGGGGCTCAAGGCATGACGGTGGCCGACATTCAATTGATCACCGAAGCGCAACTGGCCCAGTACGGGCAGATGGTCTGAGCACGCAAATTCCCTTTGCCATTTGGTGAAAATGCGCTTATACGCGCCCATCCGCATCGGAATCGGTGCGGTTTTCTCCATGGGCCTGTGCTGGACGACATCCCGGCCTGCGCCATCAACTCTAACCTTTGAAGGAGACCCCGATGTCGATCACTGCTGAAGAAAAAGCACGCGTCATGAAAGAATTCGCAACCAAAGAGGGCGACACCGGTTCGCCTGAAGTACAGGTTGCCATCCTGACCTCGCGCATCACCACTTTGACCGAGCACTTCAAGACCCACAAGAAAGACAACCACGGTCGTCGCGGTCTGCTGAAGATGGTTGCCCAGCGCCGCAAGCTGCTGGACTACCTGAAAGGCAAAGAAGAAGCACGTTACCAGGACCTGATCAAAAAGCTGGGCATCCGCCGCTAAGCGCTTTTTTGCAGATGACCTGAAACCGGGTTTTCCGGTTCAACGCCCGCCAACCGGCGGGCGTTTTCCGTTGGATCCGCCGCAAGCGATACATCCCCCTTAACTTGCCAGAACAGCAGAGCATTCCGTGGCGATCAGGGAATGCCGTGGCCGTCAGGGATTGTCCGTTGCGGCACTTGGTTCTAAGCTTTCTGCGTGTTTTCCCAGCGCGTGGCATAGTCGCTTTGCGACACACTTGCACTTGTCTTGGTGCCGGCAACAGGTTTTCGAACCACATAATCCAGAAGGACAGGCAATCCCGGACCAAAAGTTCCCAGCGGTCGCGGACGTTTCTTTGTCTTGTTGGGATTCGTCATCTTCACCACGTCACGGGCGGCATATGGCCTTAACGGCTGCCACACACATTTCAGAGCCTCATAGTTCATGGCGTTGACCCAAAAGCCGTACACGATCTCTGGGCAAATCTGATAGAAGCCGTGATTGATCCAGTTGTTCGATGGCGAATGTGCGATAAACACACCCCCGGGCTTCAGCATCTTGTCGATGTTCCGGTATGCGGTCGGCAAGTCGAACACGTGCTCGCATGTTCCACCGTCATAGATAACGTCAAACCGACCAACCAGGTTTTCAGGCAAATCCCCCGCGAGATCCTGAACGATGCTCGCACCTTCGAAATCCGAAAAATCCAGCGAATCCACTTCCGAGAACCCAAGTTTCCGAAAGAATGTTTCCGAATATCCATCATCCGGGTTGCAAAGGTCAGCTTCGGCCACTCCGGGCAGGTATTTCTGCAAGGTTTCCCTGAACAATGCGGCGGACGCAGACCGGCGCGCACCGATCCAATCCTGCCGCCCAAGCATCAGAAAGCTACCTGACAGGTCATTGGATTTGACATCTTCGATCAGGCGCGCAGCCAGGACATCAACAATTGACACTCATTCCTCCGGGGTGGTCGACAGCAGATCGTTTTGCAGTACAAATCCTGTTCCGAGAGTTCAATGTCAACGCAATAGCAGCGCCGAAGAACACTCGACAAGGCGGGCAAGTTCCCTGTTTGGGCAAGGATGGAATCGTCCCTGCCTCAACAGTATCTTGCAGCCATGGTTATTGGCATCTGAAAACACTCGCTGCGCCAGCCACAAGCCTTGGCACATCATCAGAACCAGCGGCTTTACCGGTATCAATTCCACACCACAGCGCCCTGCAGGGAGGCTGGACTTTCTAGTATGAACCGGAACACAAAAGCGACACCACCCAATGCCCAGCCTGATTGTTAAACGCAAATGAGCTTTGTGCTAACTCAGGCTTATACAAAATTCAGAAAATTAGATGACCAGCTTCAGCATATCAGACGGTAACAGTACCACATATGCAGATACTTCTCCCGGTGGCGGTGTCGTTATCGATTTCGATACGCTCGACAACAGCTTCAGTGCTCAAATCAACGGTGTTGACCTGTTTGTTGGCGGACCCGGATCTTCGCCCAATGAACTTCAGTTCCAGATTTCTGGAACCTCGGGGCAAACAGTTCGGTTTGCCGACGGTCAGAGATATGAAGTCAACACGCCAGCTGTTTGGCAGTTGGGGAATACAAACGGTGATCCCGTGGTCCGCCTGATGATCAATCCGGATGGGACGGTCGAACTCTACGGTGTGAAGACAAACAATGGTCCGCTTGAACCTCTAGAGCTGTTCAACGGAATGACAGTCAATACCGATGCGATTGCAGCGGCCTGGAACGACAGCGGTACCAATACTATTGAAATTGACCAGATTTTAACCGGCCCGACCAACGCAAGCGGTGAGTTTGTGGACGTTCTGTGCTTTGCATCTGGGACAATGATTGAAACACGCCACGGATCAGTGGCGGTCGAAGACCTGGAGATTTCAGATCAGGTGTTGACCTTTGACAATGGCTACAAACCTATTCGATGGATCGGTACGCGACGCCTCAGCGCTGCCGAGCTTCATGCGCAGCAAAGGCTAAGACCCATTTTGATCAGCACCGGAGCTTTAGGCGACGGATTCCCCAAACAGGACCTTGTCGTCTCACCGCAGCATCGCGTTCTTGTGTCGTCGGCAGTTGCACTGCGGATGTTCGATTGCAAGGATGTGCTGATCCCCGCAAACAAGTTGTTGCCACTGGACGGCGTGGACATTGTGCAAGACACAACTGACGGTATTGAG
Source organism: Ruegeria sp. AG6 (assembly GCF_056541565.1). Classification (NCBI taxonomy): domain Bacteria; kingdom Pseudomonadati; phylum Pseudomonadota; class Alphaproteobacteria; order Rhodobacterales; family Roseobacteraceae; genus Ruegeria; species Ruegeria sp. AG6. The sequence goes on from NZ_JBQFYQ010000007.1 coordinate 40,923, forward strand.
TATTTCCACTTGCTGTTCGATACCCATGAAATCATCTGGTCCAATGGGACACCGACAGAAAGCCTGTTTACCGGCCCCGAAGCACTCAAATCAGTCTCGGCTGACGCGCGACAAGAAATCATGGACTTGTTTCCAGAGTGCTGCGCTCCGCAGTTTCAAGCAACTTCTGCGCGTTTTATTCCGCAACGGGGCAAGCTAATGCGAAAACTGGTTCAACGGCATCAGGCAAATCGCAAACCCCTCTTGGAAAATGTTCACAGGTAAACGCCCGTGCCCATCTTTACTTGGAGTTACGAGTAACGAAGGTCCAGGATTTCTTAAATCGACCCGAAAAAACGCCCACCATGCGGCAGGCGTTTTTTGGGAATTCGGTGTATAATCTACATCTTTGCCCGCTCAGATTTCAACGCCAGCCACAGGCAGTAGCACATTATCAGAACCACCAGCGTAAAGGGGATGCCGGTTGAAACCGCCGCGCCCTGCAATGCGGAAAGACCGCCTCCCAACAGCAATGCGATGGCAACCAGGCCTTCCAAAGTGCACCAGAACACGCGCTGAACCACGGGTGCGTCCATCTTGCCGCCTGCAGTGATCGTGTCGATCACCAAAGATCCGGAATCAGACGAGGTGACGAAGAAGATCACGATCAGGACTAAGGCGATCGGGGCTACGATGCTGTACAGCGGCAGCTCCTTCAGGAAACCGAACAAGGCTCCCTCGGGGGCGTAGCTGTCGATCACGGTCGCGCGAACGCCTTCCGCTCCGCCTGCGTTCAACATGTCGATGGCAGCGCCGCCGAAGGTCGACATCCACAGGGCACAGACGGCAGTTGGCGCGAGCAGCGCACAGATTACGAACTCGCGCACTGTACGGCCCTTTGAAATGCGGGCAATGAACATCCCAACAAACGGTGACCATGCGATCCACCACGCCCAGTAGAAGGTCGTCCAACCGTGGAAATAGCTGGTGTCTTCCCGTCCGAACGGGTTCGACAGCGCGGGCAGGTGCAGCACGTAATCAGTCATCACGTTGAAATACCGCGCGATGGCGGTGCCAATGCCCGTTACAGCGATGACGAAAAGGAACAGCCCCACGGCCATGATCATATTGATCTCACTCAGCCGTTTGACGCCCGCATCCATGCCCAGCAAAACCGAGCCCAGCGCGATCAACGTAATGCCGATGATCAGCAGAACCACGACGGTGGGGCTGGGTTCGATGCCGAAGACCTCGTAAAGGCCAGCGGCAACCTGCTGAGCACCCAGACCGAGCGATGTGGTCAATCCGAACAACGTGGCAAAAACCGCCAACGTGTCGATGATATGGCCCCACCAGCCCCAGACCCGTTCACCCAGAATTGGATAGAAGGCCGAACGCAAAGTCAGGGGCAGGTTCAGATTGTAGCTGAAGATTGCCAGGCTCAGGCCGACTGCGGCGTAAACCGCCCAGCCTTCCAGCCCCCAATGGTGAATGGTACCGACGATGCCGATATACTCATTGCCAGGGACAGCGATATCGATTCCCAGTGGGCGCGCATTCCCGTCTTCGGCAAAGTTGTAGTAGACCGGCTCCATCACCCCGAAAAACAACAGGCCGATACCAATACCGGCGGCGAACATCATCGCGATCCATCCGGCGTAGGAATAATCAGGCGTGGCGTCCTTGCCGCCGATCCGCACACTGCCGACGGGCAGGATGATCAGTACCAGACAAAACAGGGTGATTGCATCTACCGAAAGGACCAGAAACCAATCGAACGTGCTGGTTAGCCAAGGTCGGAGCCAGCCGAAAAACGTAGCTGCGGCCTCTTGGTTGGCCAATGCGATCAGAACGAACGCAAAGATCATGATACTCGAGATCAGAAAGACCGGGTTGTGAATGTCCAAGCCAAACGGCCGGACGTTATCCTGCCCCAGTTCATATTCCGTTTCGAAGTCGTAAATCCGGGGGTCCGGATCCAGCATCTTCTTTGTTTGTGCCATTCGATTGCCCTTCTGTTCGCTGTCTGCAAACGCCAAGGTATTCGGTCGGCGGACGGGAATGAGTTAGTTAACCCCCTTGGCGCGTTTCCGTCATTTCGACCGCAGGCTTAATGGTAAGAGCTTATACTGCCTTCATATTTTTACAAAATGCATTCGACTGCAGATATGTTAGCGCTACAGATTGTTCTGTGTTCCCGTAATCCCGCTCGTGGAAAACGAACCGCGACTTGATAAGTTGATCGTTGTTCGGGCTTGAATCTTTTGCACCCGGTGGCAGCACAAGCCAGTCCCGGCATGAAACGGCCATCCGATGCAGTTTCTCTTTCCTTCCAACGCATTCTCATGTATGCGCGCGGTATCTGAGACGTTGTGCCCTGACCTCGGCACTCGAATGGAAGATAAATTGGGGTCGGCGGCAATGGGGCCGCCACGCAAAACGGGAGACCCGCAGGGGCGGGAGTGCTCCCATCTAGGATACGCATATGTTTGATGTAACGAAGAAATCGATGCAGTGGGGCGAGGAAACGCTTACACTGGAAACCGGCAAGGTTGCCCGTCAGGCTGACGGCAGCGTGATTGCCACCCTGGGCGAAACCAGCGTCATGGCCAACGTGACCTTCGCCAAGGAACAGAAGCCCGGCCAGGACTTTTTCCCGCTGACCGTGCATTACCAAGAGAAATACTATGCCGCCGGCAAGGTTCCGGGTGGCTTCTTCAAGCGCGAAGCGCGCCCGACCGAAAAAGAGACGCTGACCGCGCGTCTGATCGACCGTCCGATCCGTCCGTTGTTCGTTGACGGCTTCAAAAACGAAGTCCTGGTGATGTGTACCGTGCTGAGCCACGATCTGGTCAACGATCCCGACATCGTTGCGATGATTGCTGCTTCGGCTGCTCTGACCATCTCGGGCGCACCGTTCATGGGCCCGATCGCGGGCTGCCGCGTGGGATACACCGACGGTGAATATGTCCTGAACCCGACCGTGGACGACATGCAGGACCTGCGCCTGAACCCCGAACAGCGTCTGGACCTGGTTGTGGCCGGCACCAAAGACGCCGTGATGATGGTGGAATCGGAAGCGTACGAACTGTCCGAAGCGGAAATGCTGGGTGCGGTAAACTTTGCGCATGAGCAGATCCAACCGGTCATCGACCTGATCATCTCGCTGGCGGAAGAAGCCGCGAAAGAGCCGTTTGACTTCCAGGCGCCGGATTACTCCGAGCTTTATGCCGCCGTTAAGGCCGCCGGTGAAGAGCAGATGCGCGCCGCCTTCGCGATCACCGACAAGCAAGAGCGCACCGCCGCTGTTGCCGCCGCCCGCGAAGCGATCAAAGAGGCGCTGACCGAAGAGCAGCTGGAAGACGGCAACCTCGGTTCCGCGATGAAAAAGCTGGAAGCCGGCATTCTGCGCGGCGACGTCGTCAGGGGCGGCAAGCGGATCGACGGTCGTTCGACCACCGATGTCCGCTCGATCGTTGCAGAAACCTCGATTCTGCCCCGGACCCACGGTTCTGCCCTGTTCACCCGCGGTGAAACACAGGCGCTGGCCGTGACCACGCTGGGCACCGGCGACGATGAGCAATTCATCGACGCGCTGCACGGCAACTTCAAATCGAACTTCCTGCTGCACTACAACTTCCCTCCGTATTCGGTGGGTGAAGTGGGCCGCGTTGGTTCGCCCGGCCGTCGCGAGATCGGCCACGGCAAACTGGCATGGCGCGCGCTTCAGGCGGTTCTGCCTGCGCCGACCGATTTCCCCTACACCATTCGCGTGGTGTCCGAGATCACTGAATCCAACGGCTCAAGCTCGATGGCCTCTGTCTGCGGCGGTTCGCTGTCGATGATGGATGCGGGTGTTCCGCTGAAAGCGCCAGTTGCCGGTGTGGCCATGGGTCTGATCCTGGAAGATGACGGTGAATACGCTGTTCTGACCGACATCCTGGGTGACGAAGACCACCTGGGCGACATGGACTTCAAGGTTGCGGGCACCGAAAACGGCATCACCTCGCTCCAGATGGACATCAAGGTTGCCGGCATCACGCCTCAGATCATGGAAACCGCCCTGGCACAGGCCAAGGAAGGCCGGATGCACATTCTGGGCGAGATGGGCAAAGCCCTGTCCGAGACCAACGATTTCTCGGTCCACGCCCCGCGCATCGAGACAATGAACATCCCGACCGACAAGATCCGTGAAGTGATCGGTTCAGGCGGCAAGGTCATCCGCGAGATCGTCGAGGTTTCGGGTGCCAAGGTCGACATCAACGACGACGGTGTCATCAAGATCGCCTCGCCCGATGGGGAGTCGATCAAGAAAGCCTATGAGATGATCCACTCGATCGTTGCTGAGCCGGAAGAGGGCCAGATCTACACCGGTAAAGTGGTCAAGATCGTCGACTTCGGTGCCTTCGTGAACTTCTTTGGCAAGCGCGACGGTCTGGTGCACGTGTCCCAGATCGAAAACCGCCGCCTGAACCATCCGTCGGATGTTCTGAAAGAAGGTCAGGAAGTCAAAGTCAAATTGCTGGGCTTTGACGATCGCGGCAAGGTGCGCCTGTCGATGAAAGTCGTCGATCAGGAAACCGGCGAAGAGATCGTTCCGGAAAAGAAAGAAAAGAAAGAGGAAAACGCAGAGTAATCTGCCCCTCTGACAGACAGCGGAAGGCCCCGGTTTCATCCGGGGCCTTTTTGTTTGCGCGGCACAGGACGGTTAACTGCGCCGCAACTTTGGTAAATCAATTATTAACACTTATTGCGTGTATTAGCTCAACCTTAAGGGGGATATTGCCGTTTTCAAGGAAGCTGTTCGACCGTGGCATCGATTACTGTTTACGAAATCAGCGCAGACCCGTTCAGCAACCGCAGTGTTGATATTACTGCTGCGTATTCGGTCGAAGTCACGGATAATGACGCCCTGCTGCAAGATCCCGACCCGGATGGCAGCTCGCAACTTGACCTCGCGTCTCTTCCCGGCTTTTCCGGCTCGACCCAGAATTTCAGTACTTTCGAAAACTACACAGGCACGGTCGATGGCGCGCCGGTCACGTTCATCCTGATCCAGTTTTCAAACCCGCGTTACATCATAGTCACTTCGGGTCAGGCCGAACTGAATGACACGATTTCAGATACCAGTTTTGCCGGCACCGCGCCGTCATCCGCGTATGACACTTTGCCTTCTTTCGTGTGTTTCACCACAGGATCTCTGATCCAGACACCGACTGGGCTGCGCAGGGTCGAGGCGCTGGAGCCCGGCGACCCGGTCATCACCGCCGGCGGCCAAGCACGCCCGGTCCGCTGGATCGGCAAGCGCCGGTTGTCCGCGGCTGAGTTGCGGCGAAACACGCACCTGTCCCCTGTACGGATCAAGGCGGGCTGTTTCGGGCCGAACAGCCCAAGCCGCGATCTCGTCATTTCCCCACAGCACCGGATTGCCGTGACCTCGACCATGATGGAGCTTATGCATTGCGAGCCGGCGATGCTGGCCCCCGCAAAGGGGCTGATCAATGGGCATACCATCGTTCAGGAAACGCCCGCACATGGGGTGGAGTACATTCATATCCTCTTTGATCAGCATGAGTTGGTAAATGTCGAAGGACTCTGGTCCGAGTCCTTTTACCCCGGTGACACAAGTCTTAGGGCAATGGCACCCGCCACCCGAAGCGAGCTGTTCGAACTGTTCCCGGAACTGGCCAATGGTGAAGGCTGTTACGGTTCGACCGCATTGCCGGTCCTCAAACCCTTCGAAGTCCGGGTGCTGTCGGCGGATCTGGCGGTTCCGGGCTGGAAGATCCGCCCCGATGAATCCGCGAAAGCCGCCTGACCGCAGGTCAGTGCGCGACGCCACCGGGGCCATGTTTCAACAGGTGCCACTGGCCGTAGCTGTCTTTCAGATCCAGTTTGATCGCCGCATAAGCTCGGGTCGAGGCGCTGCCGATCTCGGCAATGGTGAATTCGATCCCGCCGGGAATATCGATGCGTACACGGTGTTCGCCGCCACCATGCGGGGCCTGAATCGGGCGCCCGGTCGACTTTAGAACGTCGCCAACGGCAACGCTGGCTGTTCGTCCTTCGATATCCATCTTAAGCTCGATCGGCAGGTACAGCGTGTCGTGCACCGTCTCACACATGGCTCGGAACACGTACCAATGGGTTGCCATCTCTTCGGTTTCTTCGCCGTGAAAGACTTTTTCTAGCGCATCGCGCTGCGCCGGTGAGGCCGCGGGGTCGACGATCACCTGCATTTCACCGCCACCCTCGAATATTGGCCCGGGCCATGCATAGATCAACGCAGCCTTGGTTCCACTCAGATCCGTTTCGCCAAAATATCCAGTGGATATTTCAAGCACCTCGAAGCCGCGGCAATCGCCATGCGTCGGCAATTCCTCGAACTGGCAGGGGCAGGCATAGCCGCAGTTGCAGTTTCCGAAGCTTTCTCCCTCGACGTACCAATCTGTAAAAGCCATGGTTTTCTCCTGTTCAGGACAGTCAGAAAGCCCGACATCGTTGGTCCCATGCCCGTATGTTTCCGCAAAACAAACTAGCACAACTTGATTGCAATCTGAACCTGACGCGCGCAAACGGCTGCGAATGGCCTAAACCTTGGTTCTATTCACCCTGTTTCAACCAAAAACCAATCGCAGGGCGCCTCTGCCATCCCCAGTTCCACTGCATCGCCACAACGCAAAAAGGAGATGCGATATGGAAACCTTGAAACTGCTGACACTGACGGGATTGATCGCAACCGCACCAGTTCTTGCTTTGGCCAATGTCGGACTGGGCGACAAATTGGGCACAAGCGAAGCCGATATCCGCGCGGCGCTTGAAGCCCAGGGGTACCAGATCGAAGAGATCGAATTCGAAGGTGGGAAGATCGAGGTTGAACTCACCAAGGATGGCGTGGAAACTGAACTGGTTCTGTCTGACACGGACGGGGTGGTGACAGCCATCGAGCTCGAAGAGGACGACGACTGAACCCGCAACGTCCATGGGGCCGCATGAAAGTTACTCAAACGTCTTTGCTCTGGCTTCTTCTGGTGGTGCAGGCCCTCTGCGCCGCCTTTTTCATGACGGATGCGCTGCTGGATTGGACAGGCGGCGACGGCGCGGGATTTCGTCACCTTCATTCGTTCGAGCTGTTTTTGTCGCTGGCGCTTGTCGGCGGCCTGAGCGCCACGATCGCCCTGATCCGTTCCCAGTCCAGACGGGTGCGCGACATGCAGCGGCAACTGCAAGTGGCGCAAGGGGCTTTTGCCCAGGTCATCGAAACCCAGTTCAGCGCGTGGCAGCTTAGTGAGGCTGAGCGTGACGTTGCCATGCTGACGATCAAGGAGCTTTCCATCGCGGAAATCGCCGGAATGCGACAGACGAAAGAAGGGACGATCAAGGCCCAAAGCGCTGCGGTCTATCGAAAGGCGGGCGTTTCCAGCAGGGTGCAGTTGCTCAGTTTCTTTGTCGACGAACTCCTGTCAGAACCGTTGGTCAAGGATGTGCCCTGAAACAGTGGCAGAGCCTCGTGTCTATTCACTCACACATTCCTAAAAACCTGTGAAACGAAGTGAAGGCCCGGCGCCTTTCTTTTTGGGCCAGCCTCGTCCACATCCATGGCATGCGGACTTTGGAACACTGGAGATGGTTATGTTCACGCGCCTCATTCTCGCCTCTTCAGCTCTGGCGATCAACGCAACGGCGCTTGCCGCGCAGAGCCTGGGCGACGGCACCTATATTCACGGCTTCATCGGCTACAGCCAGCTACAGGACAGCGATTTCACCGGGACGATCGGTGGCGCGACGCAATCGGTCGATACCGAATTCGACGCAGGTTTCGGACTGGGCCTCGCGGTAGGCAAGGAAATCCCGCAATGGTCCAACGATATCATCGGAACGCGGATCGAGCTGGAACTGTCATATCGCGACAGTGACGTGGATGGTGTAAACTTTACCGGCTATGGTCCGGGGCCCGAGGGCAATATCTCGGGCGACGTCACGCAGACCTCGTTATTTGCCAATCTGCTGTTCGATTTCAAACAGGCCGGCGCGCTGACACCGTTTGCCGGGTTTGGGCTGGGTGCCACCTATTCGAATCTGGATTTTTCTTACGGGCCGGGTGTGGCGCTGGACGACACCGACACCACCTTGGCCGCCCAGCTGATCGCCGGTGTGGCATATGACATCAACCCGTCGACAGCGTTCACGATTGACGCCCGTTACGCCCGCGCCTTTGATGTTTCGTCGCAGCGCCTGGCCCCCAACGGAGCTTTGACCGGCAACGTAGAGGACGATCTGGATACTTTCAGCATCAATTTCGGACTTCGCCATAATTTCTGATTGCTTCGGGTGTCAGGTTTCTCTCCGGTTTCCTGCACCTCTTTGCCCTCGCGCCTCAGGCGCGGGGGCACCCGGAAAACCCCGAAAATGCAGTACGCGCAGGACATCTCGGTGGTCGCTCGACCTGCAACAACCGCCTGCTTCATCTGGCTAAAAATATCCTCGGGGGGAATCGTGCCTGCGGGCACGATGGGGGGCAGACAGCCCCCCTGACCCGGCAACCGGCTTACGACGGCGCTTTGGTCTTGCGCAGATAGGGGAAGATCGTTTCGAACTCGCCAAACTTGGCCTTGGCGTCTTCGTTCGACACGGTTGGCGGGATGATCACGTCTTCACCCGGCACCCAGTTGGCAGGTGTCGCAACGCCCTTGGCCGACATCTGCAAACCGTCTAGCGCGCGCAGAATTTCGGCAAAGTTCCGGCCCACGGTCATAGGGTAGGTCATCGACAGCTTCAGCTGCTTGTCCGGTCCGATGATAAAGACGGAACGCACCGTGGCACTGTCAGCCGGTGTACGGCCGTCGGGCAGATATGCTTCGGCGGGCAGCATGTCGAAAGCCTTGGACACAGCCAGACCGTCGTCGGCGATGATCGGAAAGCCGGGTTCGGCCTTGCCGTATTCCTCAATGTCCTTCTTCCACTTTTTGTGGTCTTCGACACCATCGACCGATACGCCGATCACCTTGGTGTTGCGCGCGGCCCATTCGTCATTCAACTGCGCAACGGCCGAAAACTCGGTGGTGCATACAGGTGTGAAATCCTTTGGGTGCGAGAACAGAATGGCCCAGCTATCGCCAATCCAGTCGTGAAACTGAATGGTGCCCTGATCCGTTTCTGCCGTGAAATTCGGAACGGTGTCGTTGATACGCAAACCCATGGGGCATCTCCTTCTCTGTGAAAAACCTGAATCGGTTGTTTGGAACCTAATCACTTTGTGTGCAGGTTAAACCGTCCATCGCGCTTGAGGATACGGATTTCGTGGGCATTGCCAGAAAATAATTTGATCAAATTCACTATTGCTCAGCCTGTGCATGGGTGACAGAGTGGCCCCGAACAGCCGATTTCAGGCAGACCTTCAGGAGGGCTCAGGATGATCGAAAAGCGGGATTTCTATATTAATGGTCAGTGGGTGGCCCCATCGCAGCCCAATGACTTCGAGGTCATCAACCCGTCAACCGAAGACCCCTGCGCTGTGATCTCGCTTGGCGCCGAAGCCGACACGAATGCGGCCGTTGCCGCGGCTAAGGCCGCCCTGCCGGGCTGGATGGCCACGCCAGTGGAAACCCGCATCGCGCTGGTGGAAAAACTGGTCGAACTCTATGCAGCCCGGGCAGAGGATCTGGCGCAGGCGATGTCGCTGGAAATGGGCGCCCCGATCGATCTGGCGCGCTCGGCGCAGGCGGGTGCCGGCATCTATCACCTGAAGAACTTCATCCGCGCCGCCAGGTCGTTTGAATTTGAACGCCCGCTGGGGGATCATGCGCCGAATGATCGCATCATTTACGAGGCGGTAGGCGTTGCCGCTTTGATCACGCCGTGGAACTGGCCGATGAACCAGATCACGCTCAAGGTTGGGGCTGCTGCGATTGCGGGCTGCACCATGGTGCTGAAACCGTCGGAACAAAGCCCGCTGAACGCGATGATCTTTGCCGAGATGATGGGCGAGGCAGGCTTCCCGCCCGGTGTGTTCAATCTGGTCAACGGCGACGGCGCGGGGGTTGGTTCGCAACTTTCGGGCCATCCGGATGTAGACATGGTCAGCTTCACCGGCTCGACCCGCGCAGGCACCGCGATTTCCAAAAATGCGGCTGATACCCTCAAGAAAGTACATCTTGAGCTAGGAGGCAAAGGGGCCAACGTCATCTTTGAGGACGCGGACGAAAAAGCGGTCAAGCGTGGGGTGCTGCACATGATGCAAAACACCGGCCAAAGCTGCAACGCCCCCAGTCGGATGCTGGTGCAGCGCCCGATCTATGACAAGGCTGTGGAAACCGCGGCCGAGGTCGCAAACATGGTCAAGGTTGGCCCTGCCTCAGAGGAAGGCCGCCATATCGGACCGGTGGTGAATGAAGTTCAGTGGACCAAGATTCAGGACCTGATCCAGAAGGGCATCGATGAAGGGGCGCGGCTGGTCGCAGGCGGCACCGGACGGCCAGAGGGGCTGAACAAGGGCTACTATGTCCGCCCCACGGTCTTAGCCGATGCAAACAACCAGATGACCATCGCCCGCGAAGAAATCTTTGGCCCGGTTCTGGCCATGATCCCCTTCGACACCGAAGAAGAGGCTGTCGAAATCGCCAATGATACACCCTATGGCCTGACCAACTATGTTCAGACGCAGGACGGCGCGCGTGCCAATCGCATGGCGCGGGCGCTGCGGTCGGGCATGGTCGAAATGAACGGACAATCGCGCAGCGCGGGCTCACCGTTCGGCGGCATGAAGCAATCCGGCAACGGGCGTGAAGGCGGCGTCTTTGGGCTTGAGGACTTCCTCGAGATCAAAGCTGTCGGTGGTTGGGCGGCAGAGTAACTTACCTGCAAAGCAGACAGATCGGGCGGGGCAACGCGGTTGGCCCCGCCCGCAACCCCCTATAGGGGCCGCACCACAAGCTGGGGTACGCCATCGGACGTGCGGCGCTGGGATTGACCGTCCCACCCAATCTCGCCGGTGACGCGCTGTCGAAATGCAGAAAAGCTGTCAAAGCGCACCACATCGACCGGCGTATCGAAATGCAGGGTCACTCGGCGACGCGCGCCATCGCCAAGCATGGTCAGACCGCGAATTTCGGCCGTGAACGCCTGACCCAGATAGCGCCCTTCGACCCGATCACCCACGCGCAGATGCATCCGGTTTCCGGCCATTGCGTGCAAGGTGTTCCAGTCTCGAACGCCATGCTGATGGGCCAACAGTTCCAATGCCGCACTGTGCGACAGCGAAACGCCCTTCGTTTTCAAGTCTTCCCGCAGGCGTTTCGCCTGCGCTTTCAGCTCTTCAACCGGAGCAACGGTTTGGGATCGTATCATCATGTGCCTCGTGTCCTTGAACGGGCGCGAAGTCAGGACGGGGCTCGCATTTCCATCCGCGCGCCGGGAAAGGGCAACAGATGCTTTTCAAACCGGGTTTCACCAAAGCCAATGGCCGCGAACGGCAGGGGACCCGAACCTGAGGTGCCTTTTTGGCAGCGGCCGGGCCGTCTGTCAATCAGGCGTCTGCCTGCGCCGCCTCATAGGCCAGCATGGCACGCTTGACAGGCAAGCCCCAGTGATAGCCCCCCAGACCACCTGATTTGCGCAATGCCCGATGGCAGGGGATCAACCAACTGACCGGGTTGCGGCCAACTGCCGTTCCCACGGCGCGAACGGCTTGCGGCGAGCCGACTCGCTGGGCGATCTCGGAATAGGTCGTGACCTGCCCGGACGGGATATGCATCAGCGCTTCCCACACCTTGATTTGCAAAGGTGATCCGATCAGGAAAACCGGTGTCGGCTCCAACCGGTCGCTGGCAGCGCCAAAAGCACTCAGCGCCCAACGACGCAGACGCATCGGATCTTCGACAAACGTCGCCTTGGGCCAGCGCGAGATCATGTCTTCCATCGCGGCCTCTTCGCCGGTCTCGGCGCCGAAGGCAATGCCGCAGATGCCCTTGTCGGTCCCCATGACCAGCGCAGGGCCAAAGGGGCATTCGAACCACCCCCAATAGATCGTCAGACCTTCGCCTTTGCGGGCATATTCGCCGGGGCTCATGGATTCCCACGTCAGGAACAGGTCATGCAGACGTCCGCTGCCGGACAGGCCCACATTGTGGGCCGTTTCCAATGTCGTAAACCGTTCACGCAACAATGCCTTCGCATGGCCCAGCGTCAGGTATTGTTGATACCGTTTCGGTGACACTCCGGTCCAACGCGAGAACAAACGCTGGAAATGGGCCGGGCTCATATCCATCTGGCGTGCCAGTTCATCAAGGCTCAGGCCTTCACCACCCTGATCGATCAACTCGATTGCCCGGCGCATGACGTTGTAATGATAACCGCTTTCTGGGGTCTGGACGTTCATGGTTCCACCTCATCATCTGACAAAACCATAGCGCGCTGGCCACGCTGTCGCGACCCGGAACTTGCGCATTGGCTTTGTGCTTGTGTCAGGGCGCGGTGGACGGCATTAAGGCCCGGATGGCAAAGCAACTCGACTATCATACGATCCGCGAGATTTTCACGCGCTTTCAGAAGGCCGACCCGGAACCCAAGGGCGAGCTGGAGCATGTGAACGTCTATACTCTGGTCGTCGCCGTGGCCCTTTCGGCGCAGGCCACGGATGCGGGTGTCAACAAAGCGACGCGCGACCTGTTCAAGATCGCCGACACGCCGCAAAAGATGCTGGATCTGGGCGAGGACGGCCTGATCGAGCACATCAAGACCATTGGCTTGTTCCGCCAGAAGGCCAAGAACGTCATCAAGCTCAGCCGTATCCTGGTTGACGAATATGGCGGCGAGGTTCCCAATTCCCGGGCTGCCCTGCAATCCCTTCCGGGTGTGGGCCGCAAGACGGCCAACGTGGTTTTGAACATGTGGTGGCGGCAACCGGCGCAGGCGGTGGACACCCATATCTTTCGCGTCGGCAACCGCACCGGTATTTGCCCCGGCAAGGATGTGGACACGGTCGAACGCGCCATCGAAGACAATATTCCCGCTGACTTTCAACTTCATGCGCATCACTGGCTGATCCTGCATGGCCGGTACCACTGCAAGGCGCGCAAGCCGCAATGCCCGACCTGCATCATCCGTGATCTCTGCCAATTCGAGGACAAAACCCTATGAAGACTTATCAACTGACCGGCATCGGAAATGCCGTTGTGGACGTGATTTCCCAGGCCGATGACAGCTTTCTGGAGCTGATGGGCATCGAAAAAGGCATCATGCAGTTGATCGAACAGGAACGCGGCGAGGTGCTGTACGCCTCGATGGAAAGCCGAGTTCAAACGCCGGGCGGCTCGGTGGCCAATACCATTGCGGGCGCAGGCGCGCTTGGGTTGGATGCAGCATTCATCGGCCGGGTACACGATGACGCTCTGGGCCGGTTCTATGCAGATGCGATGAATGAAGATGGCGTCGACTTCGTGAACCCGCCTGTTCCGGGTGGCGAATTGCCGACGTCACGCTCGATGATCTTTGTCTCGCCAGATGGTGAGCGGTCAATGAACACCTATCTGGGCATTTCCTCGGAACTGTCGTCTCAGGACGTTTCGGATGAGGTCGCTGGAAACAGCCAGATCATGTTCCTTGAGGGATATCTGTTCGACAAAGAGAAGGGCAAGGCGGCATTCCTTGAGGCCGCACGTGCCTGTCACAAGGGTGGCGGCAAGGCCGGGATCGCCATTTCCGACCCGTTCTGTGTGGAACGGCACCGGGTGGATTTCCTGCTGCTGATTGAAAACGAGCTGGATTTCGTGATCGGCAACGAGGCCGAGATCAAATCCCTGTTCGAAACCGACGACCTGGAAGAGGCGCTGCGGCGCACGTCGGCGATCTGCCCGCTGGTGGTCTGCACCCGGTCGGGCGACGGGGTGACGGTTATGAACGGCGACGCTCGCATTGACGTACCGGTCGAGAAGGTCGTCCCCGTTGATGCAACAGGTGCGGGCGACCAGTTTGCCGCCGGGTTCCTGTTTGGCATGGCAACCGGCCGCGATTTCGAGACCTGCGCCCGTATTGGCAATGTCTGCGCCCGCGAGGTCATCAGCCATATCGGCCCGAGACCCGAGGCGGATATGCTGGAATTGCTGCGGGAGGAAGGGCTGCTTTGAGCCCGAAGCGGTCAGTGAAATCCATCGTTATCACGCGTGAACGTATCGTCTGAGGCACGTTCACTATGGAACCTATTTTTTTGTGCGCATGGCGAATTGGCGGACTCTCGTTGCTTGGATGAACCGGTTGGTGTTACTCTTGGGAAAAGCGGGGGATAAAACACCATGAGCATTTCAAAGTCTGGCTTAGTAGCCGCGCTTGCGGCCAGCGTCTCGATCACGGCATTTGAGGCCGCTGCGCAGTCAGACATTTCAAGTGCTTATGCGCCCGGCGAATTGCCCGCGATGATTTTCGACGCAGAGCGGCCTGAGAAAACACTGATTACGAACGTCAACATTTTTGATGGCGTCAACAATGGCCTAACAGCAGGAAGTGTGCTGGTTGAAGGTAGCCTGATCTCTGAAGTTTCAGCAGGAACCATCGATGCAGCGGATGCCGTGGTTATCGATGGGGGTGGTCGCACGCTCATGCCCGGAATGATAGATGGCCATGCTCACGTCATGATCAACGATGACTTTGGACCAGTCGAGCGTGACCTCGACATTACAGACATCAGCTATAACGCGGTCATAGTTTCTGAACGTTTTGTCAGAGATGGGTTCACGACCGTCAGAGACATGGGTGGGCCCGCGTTTGGTCTGGCAAGAGCGATCAATCTAGGTCGTGTGGTTGGCCCGCGCTTATATCCGTCTGGTGCTTTTATCTCGCAAACTTCTGGCCACGGGGATTTCCGTGATCGCGCCGACGGAGGCTTCTCCATTCACGATGCCGGCGACCTATCAAATTTCGAACGCATGGGGATTGGCAACGTCGTGGACGGTGTGCCTGAGGCCCTGAAAGCGACCCGCCTCAACCTGCGCAATGGTGCAACGCAGATAAAGATTATGGGCGGCGGCGGAGGTTCATCTCGCTTCGACCCAATTGACACCACGCAATTTACCGAAGATGAAATCTGCGCAATTACAGGTGCAGCAGCAGATTGGGGAACATATGTTGCGGCACACACCTTCACTGATCGCGCTGTGAATCGCCTGCTTGATTGCGGTGTGAAAACGTTCGAGCACGGCTTCTTCATTTCAGAAGAAACAATGCAACGAATTGCTGCAGAAGGCGGCTTCATGGTGCCGCAAATGTGGGGTATCTCACCCGATCTTGCTCGCAACCCTCTCATGCCAGCAGCCAAAATTCCGTTGGTTGAGGAACTTGGGAAGCAGTATGCTGATTTTGGACGCAACCTTCTGAAAAATGGCGTGAAAGTCGTCTTCGCTTCAGACTATGTCGGCAAATTCGCCGATGCGGAACGGGCGCGCCGTTATGAAATCTGGTGGCGAACTCAGACGTTCGACAGCAACTTTGAGGTATTGAAGCAATTGACTTCAACCGCTGGAGAAATGATCGCGATGTCTGGGCCGAGGAACCCATATCAGGCCGGAAAACTCGGCGTTATTGAGGCTGGAGCATATGCCGATCTTATTCTGGTGGATGGGAACCCGCTTGAGGACATCACCGTAATCGGCGGTACTGATCAGTGGTTCGACGCACCCGAGGAATGGGAGCCAATCGATACGATCGACCTCGTTATGCTAAACGGCGCGGTTTACGTGAACGAAATGGAATAGAGCGCCCACCGCCACCAATTTGGTGGCAGTACAGAGCCTGCTTTCATTTCGATTGTCTATGGCGGCTTTGTCCGCCTAGCGGATCAATCTGAAACGCAACCCAAGCGATCAGAATTCGCTTAGATAGTCGGAAAAAGCCTCGACCACGCGCTCATACACCTCGCGCTTGAAGGGCACGATCTCGGCGATCAGCCGGTCTGGCTCCTGCCATTTCCAGCAGGTGAACTCGGGGTGGTCGGTTTCGATGTCGATCTGATCGTCGGTTCCCAGATACCGCATCAGGAACCATTTCTGCTCCTGCCCGCGGAAGCGGCCCTTCCATATCTTGGGCACGATGTCATGCGGCAGGTCATAAGGCAGCCAGCCCTCGGTTTCCGCGATGATTTCAACCAGATTAGCCGTGACTCCGGTTTCCTCCAACAGCTCTCGCAAGGCCGCATCACGAGGGTATTCGCCCTTGTCCACACCGCCCTGCGGCATTTGCCAGGCGTTCGTGTGGCGGTCGTTGCGCTGTCCGACAAAGATCTGGCCCTGATCGTTCATCAGCATCAGCCCGACGCAGGGGCGGTAGGGCAGTTTTGCAATATCTTCGGGGGTCATGCGCGGCCTCATCGGGTTGTTCCGCCCACCTCTAGCAACCACCGGCGCAACAGCAAAGAGGGTGACGTGGGGTTTCGCGTGACAAAGTTTACGCGAACGTCAATCTATCGCACAAATTCAGGAGGGAGAGTTTTGCCATGACTGTGTACCCAAACATGCTGGCACCACTGGATCTGGGCTTTACCACGTTGAAGAACCGGGTCCTGATGGGCTCGATGCATACCGGGTTGGAAGAAACCGGCGACTGGAACCGGGTGGCCGAGTTCTATGCCGCCCGCGCGCGCGGTGGCGTGGCGCTGATGGTCACGGGGGGAATCGGGCCGAACCTTGAAGGCTCGGTCCTGCCGGGGGCGGCGATGATGACCAGCGACAAGGACGTGGCCAATCATTCCGTCGTCACCGACCGTGTGCATCAGGCAGGTGGCAAGATCGCGATGCAGATCCTGCATGCGGGCCGCTATGCCTATGGGCCGAAATGCGTGGCGCCCAGCCCGGTGAAGTCTCCGATCTCGCCCTTCCCCCCCAACGAGTTGGACGAGGACGGCATCGAGAAACAGATCAGCGACATCGTCAACGCCGCCGTGCTGGCCCAAAAGGCGGGCTATGACGGGGTCGAGATCATGGGGTCCGAGGGTTATTTCATCAACCAGTTTCTGGTGACCCACACCAACAAGCGCACAGACCGTTGGGGCGGGTCCTATGAGAACCGCATGCGCTTGGCTATCGAGGTGGTTCGCCGCACCCGCGTGGCGGTGGGAACCGATTTCATCATCATCTACCGGCTGTCGATGATCGATCTGGTACCCAACGGCTCGACCCATGACGAGGTGGTGCAACTGGCGCAGGAGATCGAAAAGGCCGGGGCCACGATCATCAACACTGGCATTGGCTGGCACGAGGCGCGGATTCCGACCATCGCCACCAGCGTGCCACGCGCGGCCTTTTCCTGGGTGACCAAGAAGCTGATGGGCAAGGTGGGGATTCCGGTCATCACCTCGAACCGGATCAACACGCCCGATGTGGCCGAGCAGGTGCTGGCCGAGGGCTGTGCCGATATGGTCTCTTTGGCGCGGCCGATGCTGGCGGATGCGGATTTCGTGGCCAAGGCGATGGCCGGCGAGTCGGCCAGGATCGCGCCCTGCATCGCCTGCAACCAGGCCTGCCTGGATCACACCTTCAGCGGCAAGCTGACATCCTGCCTTGTCAACCCGCGCGCCTGCCACGAGACCGAGCTGGTGATCGAAAAGGCCGCCACGCCCAAGCGCGTGGCCATCGTGGGCGCGGGTCCGGCGGGCCTGTCCACGGCGATGACGGCGGCGGAGCGCGGCCATAACGTGACCGTGTTCGATAAGGCCGACGAGATCGGCGGCCAACTGAACATGGCCAAGCAGGTGCCGGGCAAGGAAGAGTTCTGGGGCTTGGTGGACTGGTACCGCACCATGCTGAACGATCTGGGCGTCAAGGTCGAATTGGGCCGCAAAGTCGGCGCCGACGATCTGGGCGGGTTCGATGAGGTGGTGATCGCCACGGGCGTCAACCCGCGCGACCCGCAGATCCCGGGCGAAGACAGCGACAATGTCGTGAACTATATCGACGTGCTGCGCGACAAGGCCCCGGTGGGCAAATCGGTGGCCGTGATCGGCGCCGGCGGCATCGGCTTCGACGTGTCGGAATACCTGTTGGAGGAAGGCCATTCGCCCACCACCGACCTGCCCTTGTGGATGAAGGAATGGGGCGTCGCCGACCCTGAACAGCACCGCGCAGGCCTGGCGCCCGAAGGCCCGCAACCCGAGACGCCCAAGCGGCAGGTCACGCTGCTGCAGCGCAAGAAGCAGGCGCATGGCAAGGGGCTGGGCAAGACCACCGGCTGGATCCACCGCGCCACGCTGAAGATGAAGGATGTCAACTTCGTGGGCGGCGTGAACTATGAACGCATAGACGACGAGGGGCTGCATGTCTCGTTCGGAGAAGAGCGCGCCGATCCGACCGTCATCAAGGCGGATACGATCGTTCTGTGTGCAGGACAGGTGCCCGAGCGGTCGCTGGCCGACGCGCTGATCGAACGCGGGATCACCCCGCATGTGATCGGTGGGGCGGACGTGGCGGCCGAACTGGACGCCAAACGCGCGATCAATCAGGGCACACGCCTTGCCGCAGAGTTCTGAAGCCACTCGTTCAGAGTGTCTTCAGTCCGACAGCGCGAGCTTTGCACCCAATGCACCAAAAGCGGTTGCGAAACACCGCTTTATCCACGCCATCACAGCAGGGCGCCGGATCACATAGTCCCGCGCCAGTGCGGCGCATGCCCCATACCCGACAAAAACAACAAATGTCATGGCCATGAAGGCCAGCGCCAGTTTGGCCAGTTCCATTCCTGCATTTGCTGCGTTCGCCGGCAGGAATTGAGGCAGAAAGGCCAGGAAGAATAGCGACAACTTTGGGTTCAAAACGTTGATCAGCGTTCCTGTCACGGCAATTCCAAAGTCGCTTTTTGCGGATTTCTCCGCCGCGACATCCATGGCACCGCCGTCCTTCAGGATACCCCATGCCATGTAGAACAAGTACAAGACGCCAAGATATTTGATGAATTGAAACGCGACGGCACTGGTGTGCAGCAAGGCTGCAAGTCCGATGATGCCGGCCAAGGCCGCCGGAACGATCCCAAGTGTGCATCCGAAGGCTGCGGCAAGACTTGCGCGAAACCCGCGCCCAAGACCGACAGCCAAAGTATAGATGACGCCGGTACCCGGCAGCAAAACAACAATCAATGATGTGACGAAGAATTCCAGCGACATTATTACCCCCTGCAAATGCAGGCAGATTCACTAAGTGCGCCGAAAATGTAAATGCCTTTCCATCACATGAACCGAACGGACGGTTTCAACGACCTGCGGCTATTCCACGGTGATCGTGATCACTTCGGATACAATAGGCGGGGAATGCGGCACATGCCCGGCATCGCCCAGAACCAATTGCAGGGTGTGTTGGCCCGGCGACAGATCCAATGTTACTTCGGTCTGACCGCCTCCGAAGTGCATGTGATTATCGTCGGCGGGCAGGCCATTGGCCAACTCATCCTCGCCATCCTCGCCTTCACCCAGCGGGGGACGGTCAAGCAGCAGGTGGTGGTGCCCGGTGTTTTCTTTGTCGGTTCCGGCGGGCGCGACGCCCATGCCGCTTAGGCCAAAGACAACCGTGACCGGTGATTGCACGGTATCGCCATCCGACAGGTTGACGAAATAGACTTTTGCATCAGGATTCGACGGGGTCTCTCCTCCGGCATGCGCAAAGCCCACAGAAAGGCAAAGCGCAGCAATGGCGAAAAAGGTTCTCATGATCTCCTCCCTGGTCACAAAAATGCCATTCTCAATGAGAGATCTTAGCGCGATTGCCTGAAAAACACAGCATCACAATGCCTGAGGTGAGTTTGGAAACCACTGTTTCTGCGTTTCTCATACGCAAACGATCCGATTCAAATCCCTGATATTATCCCATGTCTGCCCCGTTTCCGCCCAGATTCAGCGCCATAGTCAGGACGGAAATCAAGATCTGGGGAACGAGTATGGACCGACTGACCGAAATGGAAGCCTTCGCCAATGTGGTGGACCAGGGTGGCTTCACCGATGCGGCCAAAAAGATGGGCATCTCCAAATCAGCTGTGTCCAAACACGTATCGAGCCTTGAGGCGCGTCTGGGAGCGCGGCTGTTGAACCGCACCACGCGCCGGGTTTCACCAACGGAAATCGGGCTGGCCTATTATGACCGCGCGCGGCGCGTGTTGAATGATGCCGGAGAAGCGGATTCACTGGTCACGTCAATGCAATCGGCCCCGTCTGGTCTTTTGCGCATCAGCGTCGCCACGGATTTCGGCGTCAATCACCTGTCACCTGTTCTGTCCGAGTTCCTTGCAGCCTACCCCGACATCACCGTGAACATGGTTTTGAACAACCGCTATGTCGAGCTGATTTCCGAAGGATTTGACGTGGCCGTGCGCATTGGTGAGCTGGAAGACAGCACGTTGCGCGCCCGCAAACTGACCGAGACGGTCAAACGCATGGTCGCCGCGCCCAGTTATGTCGAAAGATTCGGCCGGCCGCAGAAGATCGATGATCTGAACGAACACAAGCTGCTGCATTATTCCAGCCAATCCTCGGGCAATGTCTGGAAACTGACCGCGCCGTCCGGCGAAAAACGTCAGGTTCGTACCGCCGGGTGGTTGAGTGTCAATGATGGCCAATCCCTGTTGAACGCAGCGGTTTCCGGCCTGGGTATCGCCTATCTGCCCAGCTATCTTTACGCCGAAGCCCTGAAGGCCGGGCTGGTTGTCGATGCAATGCCGTCCCTGCCTGACGAAGTTCAAGGCGTTTACGCCGTCTACCCGCCGGGCCGCTTTACGCAACCCAAAGTGCGGGCCTTCATCGATTTCCTCGTTGATTCCTTCCACGGGAAGGGTCCGATGGACTGGTAATTTCTCCCTGAAGACCAACCTTTGGCCCGCGTATAAAAGTGCGGGCCTTTTTTTACGGGTCGATCACTGACAGTCCCATGGACCGGGCGGAAGTGCGCAAGCTGTCCGTCAGCACATTCTGACCCGGCGGTGGGGTCTCGGAACTGCGTGCCAAAAGAGCAATATCGCGATTTGCATTGGCGATGGAGAGCGGTCGCAAGCGCACCTCGTCGCGGTAGATCCCCTGTCTGCGAGCATAAAGATCAGGCAGTACGGCAACACCAACACCCGAAGCCGCCATCAGAACAATGGAATCAAGCGTCGTGCCTTCATACTCATCCGAAACAACCCCACCGCATTCCGCCGCCAATGCATAGACGATGCGCGACAGGCGGTGGCTTTGATCCAGGGTGAGGAAGATCCGGTTCTGAAGATCGGTGGCACTGACACCCTGCAAGTCCCGCGCCAGAACGTCATCAACGGCAACCGCGACCCAAAGAGGTTCGTTGAACAACCGGTGTTGCACGGTATTCGGATGATCTTCGGGCGTGGACAATATCAGATCAAAGCGACCGGATTTCAGACCCTGTTCCAGATCCAGTGTGTTTTCCTCGCGAACCGCAATACGCAATCCGGGGCGAATCCGGTGCACCTGTTTGATGGCTTGCGGCAACAGATAAGGCCCGATCGAAGGCAAAACCCCCAGTCGCAATCGTCCTCCGACGGGCATATCGTTCGACATGGCGTGGCGAAGGTCCTTGACCTCTGCCAGGATCTTCTGTGCGCGCAAGATAAATTCTTCTCCTTTCGCCGTCACCTGGATACCACCCCGGTTACGCTCAAAGATCCGAACGCCAAGCTCTTGTTCTACAGTCGCAATTTGCGTCGACAGGCTGGGCTGGCTGACATTCAGCACCTCGGCAGCCAAACTGAATCGCCCAAGGCGACTGACCGTAACGATGTATTCCAACTGTCGCAATGTGGGACGCATTTCATAGCCTGAAACTATATATAACTTAGAAAGATAGTATTTGGCGAAATCAGTTTTGCAAGGCACCTAACCCGAAAACGAGGGATCAGGAGTCAATTATGCCCGGAGTGATCGAGACGCTTTCCAGCAACCTGCTTGTGCCGACCATACTGTTTTTTGCCCTTGGGCTTCTGGCTGCCTTTGTACGCAGTGACCTGTCCATTCCGGCGGGCGCGGCCAAGTTCATGTCGCTTTACCTGCTGCTGGCCATCGGGTTCAAAGGCGGTGCCAGTCTGGCCGCGCATGGCATTCACCTGCAACTGTTCCTGACGCTGCTGGGCGGTGTCGCCTTGTCCTTTACCATCCCCTTCGTGGCCTTTGGCCTGCTCAGGGTGATGACACGGCTGGATGCGCTGAACGCGGCGGCGGTGGCAGGGCACTATGGTTCGATCTCGATCGTCACCTTTGTTACGGCCACCAGCCTGCTGGATCTGGTGGGGCTGACCCATGACGGATTCATGGTGGCCGTTGCGGCTGCGATGGAGGTGCCCGCAATCCTGTCGGCGCTTTGGTTGGCGCACAAGACCGGAAGCAATGGCGTCAAGGATGACAAGCTGTGGCGCGATCTGCTGGCCAATGGCTCGATCGTGCTGCTTACCGGTGCCTTCCTGATCGGAGCCATCACCGGTGGTGAAGGCATGCAGATGATCGCGCCCTTCATCGTGACGCCTTTCACCGGAATTCTGTGCCTGTTTCTGCTGGATATGGGCCTGTCGGCAGGGCGCAGCCTGATCAGCAACCGAGACAAGCTGTCGGTTGGCCTGTTCGCCTTTGGTGTCTTGATGCCCCTGATCGGCGCATTTATGGCCTGGGCGGTAGGTGCCGTGATCGGCTTGCCACAGGGCAGCTTGTTCCTGTTCATGGTGCTGTCAGCCTCGGCTTCGTATATCGCGGTTCCCGCCGCGATGAAGATCGCCCTTCCAAAGGCCGAGGCCGGGATCTATCTGACCTTGTCGCTGGGGGTGTCGTTTCCGTTCAACATCACCGTCGGATTGCCGCTGTACCTGTGGTGGGTCAGTTGACCAGCAATACGGCTTCGACCCGACGGTTGAGATCGCGCCCTTCCGGAGTTGCATTCGATGTGAGCGGAGACAGATAGCCAACACCCTGCGCTTCGATCCGGTCGGGTGCCACGCCATGCGCATCGATCAGGCGGGTCCGCACCGCCTCGGCCCGGCTTTTGCTAACCGCAATATTTGCCTGTAAGACGCCGGTATCATCAGTGTGCCCCACCAACGCCAGGCGTGTGTTCGGGTTGTCGGTCAAGTATCCGGCCAGCAAGGTCAGCGAGTCAAACGGCCCTTCGCCCAAGGCAACCTCGCCCGTCGGAAAATGCAGGTCATCCAGGATCACGTGGCCCGTTGTCGCCAAGGCCTCCAGCAATCCGACCGGGCCTTCCACGGCTTGCTCGATCACCACAGGGTCCGGGTCCGGCGCGTCCTGGGGTGTGACCCGGATCATCTGAACATAGCCATCCGGGGGATTGCGGCTGACCAGCAGGCTAAGGGCAACCGGCCCCTTGGTGGCCGACAAAAACCGGTAATCCTGAATGGCGACATACATGTCCGGGGTTGGCACGACCTCGGTGCCAAAACGGAAATCAAAGCCGCCACAAACCCGCGCGTCGCATTCGAACAGGATCTTGTAGCCCTGCGCCTCGATCTGGTCCCGCAACGGTGCCAGCAGCTGCAATGTCGTGCTCGACCCCGCCTGAAGCCGCCACGTATAGCGTTCCACGCGCCCTTCGAGCGTTTCTGCGGGAACCGAGCCATTTGCATAAGGCCCCGTCGGCAGGTCATAGCTGTCCAGTGGCGATGTTCGGTCGCTGATCTGTCGGGCACTGGCCGGCAAGGTCAGGTCCTGCGCGGCAACAGGTCCTGTCATCAGCAGGGCAACAAGGGCGGTGGCGCGGATCATCGAAACTGTGCGTGATATTCTTCGTTGGGCACCATCGCCGTTGCGCTGGCGACCCGGTTTGACATGTTGAAAAACCCGGCGACATTGGCGATGTCCCAGATGTCGCGGTCGGAAAAGCCTGCATCGCGCAGGCGCTGGCGGTCGGACTCTTCGATCTCGGCGCTGGCGGTGGTCATCTTTGCGGCAAAGTCCAGCATCGCCCGTTGACGCGGCTCCAGCGGGGCGACGCGATAGTTCATCACCAGCATTTCGCCCAGTTGCGGATTGCCCGAAAGCTGACGCACCGCCGCCCCATGGGCGACCAGACAGTAGAAACATTTGTTGATTGACGAGACGACGACCGCGATCATCTCGCGTTCCAGTTTGGTCAGCCCGCTGTCAGCCAGCATCAGGTCGTTATACATCGCGGTGAAGGCGTTCAGCTTGTCGATGTCGAATGCGTTGGCTTTCAGCACATTCGGCACCATGCCCAGTTTTTCGACACAGATATCAAAGTATTTCTGCGTTTCCGGCGGCAGCGGATCGACCATGGGCAGGTTCAGCGCGGTAGGCATGTCTTTTTGTGTCACGGCGGCCTCTTCGGTTCAGACAAGATGACGGTAATGGTATTCGCCCGCGATCTCCATCCCGAGGGCACGATAAAGACCGTTGGCGCCCGCATTGGCCTTGGTGCAGATCACGCTGAGGTTCTGCGCACCGTGATCACGCGCCCAGAATGCGGCCGCGCGCATGGTCCAGTGGCCCAGCCCCTGACGACGGTGTTCGGGCAACACTTCCAGCGCGTGGACCATCGCAGTGTCTGCATGCATCGCCACAAAAGCCACGCCGCTGGGTTTGTCGTTGTGACGCAGCAAAAATCCTGTCTTGGGTCCCTTGGCACGTTCCATCACCGCGATCCGCTCGGGTCCGATCCCGCCCGAGGCCCAGATTTCGCGCATGATCTCAAGCGGTTCCCAGATCGAAAACACCATGACCGGTGGGATCGGCTGATCGATCAGCCGAGAGATGGGGCAGACATAAATGTTGACCGGGTCAAGAATGTCGTATCCCCGCTGGGCCAGCATTGCATCCAGAGCTTCATCCCCGGGCCGCAGGCAAAAGATGCGTTTTTGCCCCATGGACAGCATCGCGGCCTCGGCGGCGTCGATATCGTCTTCGTTGGCCGGGCCCAATGCACTGGCCGCTGATACGCGCGACCCTCCGCCCCGCCCCTCACGCAGCAGAAACGGGCCAAGCCGCTGATAGCGTGCGGCGGGCCATGTTCCGTCGACTATTTCCGCCCAGTTATTGCTCAAAGCTCAAGCTCTTTCGCCAGGCGGGTGGTGGCCGCGTCGATCCGGCCTCCGTCGGTGCCGCGTACAACCACGTTGGCCCCGAAGGCACCGTTGATCTGAAACGGATAGCACCCGATGGACAAGTCACTGAAATCTTCGGCCAAGGCCGCCAGGGTTGCGGCGATATCACCTTCTCCGCGGTCCACACGCAGAGTTTGCGACAGCAAAGGGCGGCCTCCGGTTAATGTTGGCAACACGCTCGCCACCATCGCCTGAAAAACCGACGGCACACCTGCCATGACATGCACATTCGCAAGCGTGAACCCGGGCGCTGTCGAAACCGGATTTTCGATCAGCGTCGCCCCGTCCGGAATACGCGCCATGCGCAGGCGGGCGGCATTCAGTTCCAGCCCGGATTTGTCGTAATGGGCCTGCAACAGCGCGCGCGCGTCATCGCGCACATCAATGGGTGTATCGAAAGCGCGGGCAATGCAATCGGCCGTGATATCGTCATGGGTCGGGCCGATGCCGCCGCTGGTGAAGACAGTGTCATAGGCATCGGACAACGCTTTGACGGCCGCTTCAATGGCAGGGGCATCATCGCTGACAATGCGGACCTCTTTCAGGTCGATGCCGTGTTTGGTCAGCTCCTGCGCCAGAAAATGCATATTCGCATCGCGGGTGCGACCCGACAGGATTTCATCCCCGATCACCAGCATCGCTGCGGTTGGATTGGCCATGGCGCTGTCCCCTCTTGATCGTTTTCAGGGGCAGGTATAGGCCGTGAGACATGCGTTTTGAAACCCCTCTTGTCCCCGCCCGGCTGATCCGCCGCTACAAACGCTTTCTGGCCGATTGCAGGCTTGAGGATGGAAGTGAGGTAACGGCCCATTGCGCCAATCCGGGATCGATGATGGGGCTGGCCGAACCGGGTGAGAAAATCTGGCTGGAACCCAACGACGATCCGAAGAAAAAGCTGAAATTCGGATGGCGGCTGGTGGACCACGAGAACGGGCATTTTACCGGGGTCGATACCTCGGTCCCGAACCGGGCGCTGCGGGCTGCTTTGGAAGCCGGTGATATCCCCGAACTGGCCGCCTATGACACCGTCCGGCCCGAGGTGAAATACGGCGACAACAGCCGCATCGATTTCCTGCTGACGGGGCCGGGCCTGCCGGATGCCTATGTCGAGGTGAAAAGCGTGACACTTTCACGCCAGCCCGGACTGGCCGAGTTTCCCGACAGCGTCACAGCCCGTGGCACCAAGCATCTGGGCGAGTTGGCCGCGATGGCGTCACAAGGGCACCGGGCGATCATGCTGTATTTGGTTCAGCGAACCGATTGCGACCGGTTTGCTTTGGCGGCCGATATTGATCCAGCCTACGCGGCGGCATTTGAGGCGGCGCAGGCGCAAGGGGTGGAACGGATCGTTTGCGGGACGCGGATAACGCCGTCGGGGGTTTGGGTGCAGACTGAAATGAGGATCTTGGCCGGCTGAGTCAGTCCGCAACGACAGCATCAACCTCAATCTCGACCAGCCACTCGGGATTCACAAATCGTTCGATGGCCATGATAGTATCTACAGGGCGAGCATCCAGACAATACAGCTTTCGGGCTTCGATCGCCTGTTTCCAGTTTTCGATTTCGGTCAGGATGACACGCGTTCTGACAATATCGTGCAGCCCTGACCCGGCACGCTCAAGCGCATCTTTGATGATTTCGAAACATTGTCTGGTTTGCAGATAGACATCGCCGACACCCACAGTGTTGCCGTCAGCATCGACTGGTGCGGTTCCCCCGACCGCGATGAAGTTCCCGACCCGAACCGCTCGGCTGAACCCAACGATGCTTTCCATGGGGTTTCCGTTAGAGATCAATTCTCGTTTCTGTGACATGCATCCGGTTCCCTGATTTTCTCAAGAAAAAGTGCAATCATTAGATACTGATCCGCCTGCCGTGAAAAGTGTCCAAGCCAGTAGCCGTACGGATTGCAGTCGAGGCGGTGGGGTCCGAGATGCTGCAATGCAGCCCCTACTCTTGAATCCTGAGCCAACGGAACCAAGTTTCCCGCATGGTTTACGCAGTCTGAACACGCGCCCTCTGGTACTTTCTGCACAAGCAGCGTAAAAGGAATGCTGCGCGCAACATTTGGAGCTTAGCGTCGATGAAAGAGCATCGTGGCCGCCTGACCAAGGACGGCATTCGCATCTATGAACAAGGTGACTTCGCCGGGATGCACGCGGCGGGGGCTTTGGCGGCGCGGATTCTGGATGATATTGCCGAACATGTGTTTCCCGGACAAACCACGGGCGCCATTGACGGGCTGATCACGCAGATGGTCGAAGACGCCGGTGCGACCTCGGCCACCATAGGTTATAAAGGCTATCAGCACGCCAGCTGCATCAGCGTGAACCACGTGGTCTGCCACGGTATTCCAGGTGAGAAAAAGCTGAAGGACGGCGATATCCTGAATATCGACGTCACCGTCATCGTCGATGGCTGGTTTGGCGACACCTCGCGCATGTATGTGGCGGGCAAGCTGCCGCGCAAGGCGGAACGGCTGATCCAGGTGACCCATGACGCACTGTTCAAGGGCATCGAGATGGTCAAGCCGGGCAATACCTTTGGCGACATCGGCCATGCCATCCAGTCCTATGTCGAAGCACATCGGATGAGCGTCGTGCGTGATTTCTGCGGTCATGGTCTGGGTCGTGTGTTTCACGCGCCACCGAACGTATTGCACTATGGTCGCCCGGGCACCGGTGCCGTGCTGGAAGAGGGTATGTTCTTTACCATCGAACCCATGGTCAATCTGGGTCGCCCGGAAACCAAGACTCTGGCCGACGACTGGACAGCCGTGACCCGCGACAAATCGTTGTCGGCACAGTTCGAGCATTCGGTGGGCGTCACCTCGGATGGGGTCGATATCTTTACCCTGTCACCCGCTGGCAAGTTTCACCCGACCTATTCCTCCTGATCCGCGGCCTGCTCACGGAGGAGTTTCAGCAGCACCGTTTCAGCCCCCCACGGCGTGACCGCGTCGTGGATGAAGACCGGCGCGCGCAAGGGTTTGCGCTCTGGGCTGGTGGAAACTTCTGCATCACTGGAAAAGGTCCAGGCAAAAGGTGTCAGGGTGCGGTCCATGCGTGCACACTAGCACAACCGCGGGTCAAAGTCCCAACAACCCATGCGCCTGTGACATGTCCGTGATCACCTCGGCCCCCAGATCCGCCAGCTTTTCACCGCCTCCATGAGGCGCATAAGCAAGGCAACGCATGCCGGCGCGGATCGCCGCCGTGACACCACTGTGGCTGTCTTCGATCACCACCGGAGCCGTCGCGCCAAAGTGCTCGGCGGCCAGGCGGAACATCTTTGGGTCCGGCTTTCCGGTGCCCAGCACATGGGCCGAGAACATCACGTCTTTGAAACGGTCCCAAAGCCCGTTCTGACCCAGAGTGATCTTCATCTTGTCCGGGCTGCCATTCGACGCGACGCAACAGGGGATACCCTTTTGATCCAGCCCCGCAAGCAGGTCTGCGATGCCGGGGACCAATGGCACACCTGCGCGTAGGCGGTCGTAGGTTTCGGCATAGACCTGATCTATCCAGTCTTCGGGCAGAACGGCGCCCATCGCGCGGGCCTTGTCCCGCACCCCCACCATGGTTCCGCCCACGAACAGGGACATGCATTCACGCAGTGCCAGTTGCAGGCCATGATGCGCCAGATTGTCCACCAGCACCTGGTTCGAGATCACTTCGCTGTCCACCAGAACGCCGTCGCAATCGAAAATGACAAGATCGTGCATATGGGATTCCTGCTGTGCCTCGCGCTCGGCCTATCCAAGCTGTCCCGTCAATGCAAACACAGGCCCCGGGCCAAACCGCACGGAACATCTCAGCCTGGCACATCTTTCCACATCAAGGAAATATGCGTGTCGCCATATTTGCGACTGTCTTGCAATGTGAACCCGGCCGGCGCCTGCATCGGGGCATTTTCTTCCCAGACCAACAAGGCATCATCCGCGATCCAGCCATTGGCCAAGGCGGCGACGGCCTTCTGCCCCATGGATTTCCCGTAAGGCGGGTCCAGAAAAACCAGATCGTATGGCGCGCCGGGATTGTCGCCCAACCGGGTCGCATCGCGACGGACCAAGTCGGTACGGTCGGCGCTGCGGGTCAGGTCGATATTCTTGCGTATCAACCCCTGAGCCACCCGCCCGTCATCGACGAAGGTGACATGCGACGCCCCCCGCGACAGCGCCTCGAGCCCCAGCGCCCCGGTTCCCGCGAACAGATCCAGCACGCGCAAACCGTCAAAATCGATCTGGTGGTTGAGCACATTGAACAGGCTTTCACGCACGCGGTCGGTGGTGGGGCGCAGATGCGCGCCCGCATCACCCTTGCCAACCGAGGCGAGGGCGCGGCCCCGGAATTCTCCGGCTATGATCCTCACGCCTTGAGCAGCGGTTTCAGGTCCGCGTTCGGATCTGCCACGACTTCGGGATCAGCGGTCTTGCCCATTTCGATCAATCGCTTGCCGACCATGTATGCCCGCGGGTCATTCATCGCGTCCACAGCAATCAGCCTGTCGCCTTTGTAATACCAGAAAGACACGGTCTGACCCTCGCCCTTGCGGGTCACCACGCGATCATATCCGGTGTTCAGGCCCGCGATCTGAAGCTTGACGTCGTACTGGTCCGACCAGAACCATGGGGTCGCCACATAATCCTTGGCGGCACCTAGCATGTTCTGCGCCACAATTTCGGCCTGGTCGATGGCGTTTGGGACGCTTTCCAGACGGATACGCCCTTCGCCATGCGGAAAAGAGGCGCAATCGCCCGCCGCCCAGATCGACGGATCAGACGTGCGACCATGGGCATCGGTTTTGATGCCGTTGTCCAGTTCGAGCCCTGCCATCTCGGCCAGTTGGGTTGAGGGGGTGATGCCCACACCAACCACGACGAAATCAACGTCCAGCGTCGTGCCGTCCGTCAACACGGCCCCCACAACCCTGCCATTTTCGCCAATCAGACGATCCAGCCCGACGCCTTCGCGGATGTCGGCACCGTATTCGCTGTGTAACGCGCGGAAATACGCGCTGGTTTCTGGCGCAGCGACCCGTTGCAGGATGCGGTCGGCCATCTCGACCAAGGTGACCTTGACGCCGCGTTTCGCGCAGACGGCGGCGGCCTCGAGCCCGATGTAACCGCCGCCCACAATCAACGCGCGGGCGCCTTCGGTCACTTTGGGTTCCATCTCGTCAATATGGGCCAGGTCGCGCACCACGTGCACGCCGTCCAGATCACCTCCGATGGCGGCAGGCAGGCGGCGCGGATCTGACCCGGTGGTCAGCGCCAGTTCGTCATACGGGATGACTTCATCCCCAACAGTGACCGTCTTGGCCTTGGGGTCGATGCCGGTCACGCGCTGGCCAAGCCGCAGAGTGATGTTGTTTTCGGCATAGAAGCTTTCGGGTCGCAGGAACAGGCGCTCCAGTTCCATCTCTCCAAGAAGATAGGCCTTGGACAAAGGCGGGCGCTGATACGGCAGATGCGGCTCGGCCCCGATCAGAGTAATCTCTCCGTCGAACCCGTCCTTGCGCAACCGCGCCACCAAGGACGCTCCTGCCTGACCCGCGCCAATCACGACAATATGGCTCATGCTTTGCCCACCCTGCAGATTTCCCGTGGTCTCTCTGATTTGACCACCTATATTGCGGCTTAGCCCAATTCTGCAAATCCAAACGACAGGAGCTGAAAAATGATTTCAACAGGAGACACTCTGCCCGAGGCCACACTGATCCAGATGGGGGCCGACGGGCCAGAGGAAGTTCGGATTTCAGACAAGACCAAAGGGCGCAAGGTTGTCATTTTCGCTGTGCCCGGCGCCTATACCGGCACATGCACCACCGCACATGTGCCAAGCTTCATTCGCACCAAAAAGCAGTTCGACGACAAGGGCGTGGACGAGATCATGTGCCTGTCGGTCAACGACCCGTTCGTCATGCAGGCCTGGGGTGAATCCACCGGCGCGGCCGCAGCCGGACTGACCATGGTTTCAGACGCGGCCTCAGAATTCACCAAAGCCATCGGCATGGATTTCGACGCCCCGCCCGTTGGCCTGTTCGCACGCTCGAAACGGTATGCGATGCTGGTCGAGAACGGCAAGGTCACGGCCCTGAACCTGGAAGATAACCCCGGTGCTTGCGGGATCTCGGCGGGTGAAGGTCTGCTGGAGGTGATCTGAATTTGGCCGGCCCCGGTCTGTCCGGGGCCGCGTGAACCCAATTTAACTTGAAGCACTGCCTCAATGCGCGAATACTCGTCGCACAAAATTGGGGAGACTTTTATGAAACTTAAGGTATTTCCATCCATCCTGACCAGCGCAGCCCTTTTGGCAGCCTGCGGTCCGGCCCCAACCCCGCAACAGCAAGCCGCCCGGCAGCACGAAATTGCCTGCCTCAGCGGCACATTGGGCGGCGCCTTGATCGGCGGCGCGATCGGCAACCAGTTCGGCGGCGGATCGGGCAAGACGATCCTGACCGCAGCCGGCGCTGCTGCCGGTGGCATTGAAGGCCAAAGGTTTGCATGCTGAGGAGATTGGACATGAAACGGACGATTTTTGTATTCACGGCTGCATTCCTGGCCTCGGCGACCAATGCCGAAACCGTGGCCAAGCTGCATGAAAAAGAATTGAATGCCATCGACGCAAACAATGACGGGTTCCTGTCCAAAGACGAATTCGACGCTTTTTCGGATTATGCGTTTCAGGCCATGGACGAAGACAAGAACGGCACACTGGGTCAGGCCGAGGCCAAGCCGTTTCTGGACATAAAGCAGTTCCAGGATGTTGACCGCAACAAGGACAGCTTTATCTCAAGATCGGAATATGATGCACAGATGAATGAAGATTTTGGCGTGGCAGATCAGAATGGCAATGGTCAACTGGACTAAGCCCGCTTGAGGGAGCTTGCTATGAAAAAATGGATCGGAATGGGTGCTTTGGCACTGGCCGCGGCCTGTGACGTTCAGCAATCTCCTGTGGTGACGGGGCCTGACGGACAGGCCCGCATCCAGATCAATCCGTCTGGCCTGACCTGCTATGAAAACCGGTGTCTGGATATCAACCCAGCGGCGCGCAGCGTGCGCCAGATCGGGAACAAGACCACTGGCATCCCAAGGTCCATCGATGTCAGCGATGGCACCGTCACACCTGCGGAATTCAAGCAGATGGGCACGGCTGCGTCGCTTGCCGGTGGCCAAGGGTCAGGCAACGACCGCTAGCACAGACTGTCCATCTTTCGGGCCAGTTTGGCGTCCAGTGACGACAGGCCGCCTACGTCATGGGTGGACAGAACCACCTCGACCGTGCGGTAGACGTTGGACCATTCTGGATGATGGTTCCATTTCTCGGCCCAGATCGCCACTTGCGTCATCCAGCCAAATGCGTGCACGAAGTTGTCGAAAATGAAGGTCTTGGTGATCGCGTCGCGGCCTTCGACCATGGTCCAGCCGTTTTTGAACAGCGGATCCAGCAGCGGGCCACGGGTCTCGGCGGACAAAAGTTCAGTCATTGCTGTTCCTCCGGGTTCGATTTCCTGAACGGGCCGTAATCCGTCAGAATCTCGATCTCTTCTCCCACTGCGCGGCCTTCGGCGTCCAGATATTTTTTGACGGCATCGGCAAACCCCGGATCGCCGACCCAGTGCAAGCTATGCGTGCGTGTCGGCAAATAGCCCCGCGCCAGCTTGTGTTCGCCCTGAGCGCCCGCTTCCACCCGGGCCAGACCGTGGGCAATGGCAAAGTCTATCGCCCTATAGTAGCACAGTTCGAAATGCAGGCAGGCATGATGTTCAATGCAGCCCCAATACCGCCCAAAAAGCGTTTCGCGGCCTATGAAGTTCAGCGCACCCGCAATGGCATGACCATCCCGTTCAGCCAAAACCAGGGCCATGTCCTTCGCCATCGTCTCTTGTGCGATGTCAAAAAACTGACGCGTCAGATAGGGCGACCCCCATTTTCGCGCCCCGGTATCCTGATAGAACCGCCAAAATGCATCCCAGTGTTCCGGGCGCAGGTCATCGCCCGTCAATGTGTGGATTTCACCGCCAAAACCATTGGCCTGCGCGCGTTCCTTGCGGATGTTCTTGCGCTTGCGTGAGGACAAGGCCGCTAGGAAGTCATCGAATTCGGCGTAGCCATCATTCAGCCAGTGAAACTGCTGCGAGCTGCGAAGCATTAGCCCCATCTGCTCTCCGGCCAATGCCTCGGCTTCTGTACAGAAGGTTACGTGAACCGAAGAGACCTGATTGTCGGCCGCCAGTTGAACGGCACCCTGCACCAAAGCCGACATTCCGATCCTGTCATAACCCGGGCGCACCAGAAACCGCCGCCCGGTGGCGGGTGTGAACGGCACCGCAATTTGCAGCTTGGGATAATACCGTCCGCCTGCGCTTTCATAGGCATGGGCCCAGCTGTGGTCAAAGATGTATTCGCCCTGGCTGTGCGATTTGGCATACATCGGGGCCGCTGCGATCAGGATCCCGTCAAGAAAGGCGGTCAGGTATTGCGGTTGCCAACCCGTACCGCGCCCGACCGAGCCGCTTTCCTCGAGCGCCAGCAAAAAGCGATGCGTGGTGAAGGGATCAAGGGGCCGCCCACCATCAGCGGCCTCGGGGCAGGCACAGGCATCCCACTCGGCCGCTGAAATCCGCGACAGAGACCCAATGACCTGAACTTCGATTTGGGCCTGATCCATGTTTCCTCCGCACCAGCCCTTTATCTGTGACCGAGGCGGCAAGGTTCAAGCTGAATGCGCGGCCAGATACCCTTCGAAGGTCACATTGTCGGCAACCATGCGGGCCTCTGCCTCTTGTTCAGGCGTTCGGACGGTCCAGCACAGGATCGGCACGCCCTGCGCCTTCAGTTCGGCCACACGCGGGCGGGAAAGATCTTCCGCCTCGTGGCTGATGAAACCGGCCCCGACACGGTCAAAATCAGGAATGTCGCGCAGGGTGTCGCAGACGTCTTGCGGCAGAAGCTCGACACTGGGCTCATAGGCGCAAGTCGTGATGCCGCGCGGCAGATGCGGGGCCAGCCGCGCCAGTTCCGCAACCGAGTTTGGATTGAAGGACATCAGGGCCACCGGGCCGTCATAGCCCTGCAATGCGCGCACGGTGTCGTGCTCGAGGGCGCCGATATTCATACCCATAACGCCGTCCTGATCCTTCAGCTCGATCAGCAGCGGCACCTGGCCTGCGACCATGTCCAGCACTTCATCCAGCGTTGGAATGCCGTCATCCCCATACAGAAGGGTCAATTCAGACGCCGCCGCCGCCGACACCTGCCGGATCGGCCCGGGCTGGCCGGTCAGACGCCCCATGTCGTAATCATGGAACACGACGGCACGATCATCAGATGTCAGCTGAAGGTCGATCTCGATCCCGTATCCGGCATCAATGGCGGCACGAATGGCCGCCCGGCTGTTTTCCGGGCGGTTGTTCGAGACGTCATGCAGCGCCCGATGAGCAATCGGGGCCTGCAAAAACGCAGTTGGCAGGGGCGGTATCATTCGATCTCGAATATGCCTTCGATCTCGACCGCCACGCCCAAAGGCAGCGACGCAGCACTTACGGCAGAGCGCGAGTGGCGACCGGCGTCGCCCAGCGCTTCGACCAGAAAGTCGGATGCGCCGTTGATCACTTGCGGCTGCGCAGTGAAATCTGCGGTCGAGTTCACGAAACCGGTCAGCTTGATGACACGCACCAGTTTGTCGATATCTCCGCCACAGGCCGCCTTGACCTGTGCCAGCAGATTGATCGCGCAGACCCGCGCCGCTGCGGCTCCGGTCTCGACATCCATATCATCGCCCAGCTTGCCGGTGATCAGCTCGTCTGATTTCGATATCTGGCCGGACACGTACACGATATTGCCCACACGCACATACGGCACATAATTTGCCGCTGGCGCGGGTGCGTCGCCCAGCGTGACACCGAGGCTTTCCAATTTTGCAGCGATGCTCATTGAGAGGGTCCTTCCCTGATTGACTCTGCCGGACGCTAACCGGGAAGCACAGCCGTGGAAAGACGGAATGCGGCAAATTCCGGCTTGCATGCGATCTGAGCATATCTTTACTTATTATGACTTGTAGATACTCAATTACTTTACCCGGACCTGACGGACAGGTTACACGCTAGGTGTTTCATTTGAGACCTGAAACGACTATGTGACAAGAACTTGTGCCTTACAGGCGTGTAAGTATTGGTGAATTGTGATTGTTGGCCCGACAGAGCGGATGTCGGGCATTTGGGAGAAGCAAAGATCGTGTCGAGCAGATTTCGCCTGAAACACCTGGTTGTCCTGTCACTCATGGCCATTCTGTCCGCCTGTGCAACGACCCCGCCCGAGGGTGCCTCTCGCAGCGACGTGTTCGACCCTTACGAAAACGCGAACCGGGGAATTCACAAGTTCAATCTGGGCGTTGACCGATTTCTGTTTCGACCTGCGTCGAAAGGGTACGTGAAGATCGTTCCTGATCCCATGGTCACCAGTTTCAGCACATTCGCCGAAAACATCTCGTTGCCCGGACAAGCGGTCGACTACCTGCTTCAGGGCAACCCGAAACAGATGGGCAATGCGCTGCTGCGATTTGTGATCAACATGACCGTGGGCGGCTTTGGCCTGTCCGCGCCCGCAGATGAGCTGAACCTGCCGCCCGTCGATACTGATTTCGGCGAGACCCTGCACGTCTGGGGGGTCGGTGAAGGGGCTTATGTTGAACTGCCTTTCTATGGCCCGTCGACCCAAAGGGATGCCATCGGGGTCGTGATCAACCTGTTCTCGAATCCGATCAATTTTACCCCGGTCCGGCCCGCCGACAATCTGGGCGTTTATGCCGAAGTCGTTCGCCGCATGGGCGATCGTGGACGGTTCTCGGATACCGTGGACTCGATTCTGTATGAAAGCGCAGACAGTTATGCGCAGGCCCGCCTGATCTATCTGCAAAACCGTCGCTTCGAACTGGCAAGAGATGACGAAGACGCCTATCTGGATTTGTATTCTGACCCCTATGCCGAAACCGGGACAGACCCGGTCAGGGACCCCTATCTAGACCCCTACGAGGACCCCTATGCTGAATAACGAGTTGAACCGCCGTAACTTTGTCGCAGCCGGTCTGGCTTTGGCCGTCTTGCCCAAATCCGCGTTTGCCCAAACCGAGGCATCAGCCAAGGCACTGGTTAACAGTGTGGTCAACGACATCAACAGGGTTATCGCATCGGGCAAGTCAGAGAATGCGATGCTGCGTGATTTCGAGAAGATCTTTGTGCAATATGCCGACGTCCCGATCATGGCGCGTTATGCCCTCGGTGCCGATGCCCGCACGGCCACCCCATCCCAGCTAAAGCAATTCACCAAGGCTTTTCAGGGCTATATCTCGCGTAAATATGGTCGCCGCTTCCGCGAGTTCATCGGCGGTGAGGTCAACGTGCGCAATGCCCGCAAGATCAAGGCCGGATATGAAGTGCGCACAATTGTCAAGCTGCGCGGCTCGGCTCCGTTTGATGTGACGTTCCTTGTTTCGGACAAGTCAGGGCGTGAAAAATTCTACAACATGTTCATCGAAGGCGTGAATTTGTTGCTGACCGAGCGTACCGAAATCGGCGCGATGCTGGATGCCCGCAAAGGCAACCTGGACCAGTTGATCAAAGACCTGAACAAGACGGGCTGATCCATTTCACTTGCGGCGGGACATTGAATTACGCCTTTGGCAACAGTGGGGCAGAGGCGTCTGACCACCTGTTTTTTCAGCGCGCCGCGGCTACATGTCGAGGTCACGGCATGTAGCTGCGCACCAAAGCGCCTGCAATCAAAGCCCACCCATCGGCGATCACGAAAAACGCCAGCTTGAATGGCAAGGATACGATGGCCGGAGGCACCATCATCATACCCATCGACATCAATACAGCGGCCACGACAAGATCGATGATCAGAAACGGCAGGAAAATCATAAACCCGATCTGAAACGCCCGCGCGATTTCCGACAGCATGAAGGACGGCATCAAGACAGACAACGGCGCTTGTGCGGACAACTCCATAGCCTCACCGCCGGGGCGCAAAGCCGCCATGGCATAGAACGTGTCCGCATCCAGTCGGGCCGCCATGAAGGCACGGAACGGCTCTAACGCGCGCTCCAACGCTGGTTCCACTTCCATCGTCTCTTCCATCATCGGTCGTATCCCTGTCGCCCATGCTTCTGAAAACACCGGGTCCATGATGAAATAGGTCAGGAACAACGCCAGGCTGACCAACAGCATATTGGGCGGAGATTGTTGCAGGCCGATCCCTTGCCGCAGGATCGACAGAACGGTGATCAGGAAGGGAAAGCAGGTGATCATGATCGCCAACCCCGGAGCGATGCTCAGGACTGTGATCAGCAGAATCAGCTGGATCGTCCGGGCGGAAATCGAGCCGCCCTCGCCCAGGGACAAGGTCAAATCCTGGGCAGCGGCCGGTGAGGGCGTCAACACAGCCACCAAAGCCAGGCAGAATACATAGCGCATCAACCGATTCCGTTGTGCAAATCCGCAATCTCGGTCAAGCGCACTGCAAGTTGCCCTGCCTGATCGCCTTCCATTTCTTCCAACAGCCCGCGCGCCACCAACTGATCCCCAACATAGAGGTCAACCGGGTCTTCGATCCGTTTGTCCAGGGTCAGCACGGCATTCTCTCCCATGTTCAACAGGTCCTTGATCAATGGGCGCGCACGACCAACGGAAACGGTCACCTCAATCGGGACCGAGTCGAATGGGTTGGGTTTTTCAGATTTCGGGATCTGGGTGTCATTCATTGGACAAAGCCTCTCTTGTCTCAAAGACATAAGCGTCAAAGGTCTGTTCGATGGCGGCGAGCAAAGCGGTGCAATCAACCTCACGTCGGCTCGTGCCGACCTGAAGGCGGGCCTGACCCGGCTCCAGTTCAGAGTGTTCGATCACCTGAGGAGTAGAATGCAGATCTTGCGGCAACAGCGCTGCGACACTCTCAGCACATCCCAGCGGCACCAAAATCTGCATCGGCTGCTCTATCCGCGAACGCGCCATTTCACAGAGTTGCTCCACAATGCGGGCTGCCAGGCCCCGATCGGCCATCTCAGGCAGTACGGTCTGAACCAGGCTGGTGAACATGGGCTCCAGCGACAGGGTCATGCGGGCGATGGCTTCGTGATAGGTGAAAGACATATCCTCAAGCGACCTTGCCAATTCAGCCGAAATCTGGCTGCGGCTTTGCTCCTGCGCCCGCGAGGCATCTTCCCAACCGGCCCCATACCCGTCTTCGAAGGCAGAGAGCCGTTGTTCTTCCAGCGTGTCCTCATTCAAGATCAGAACGGGCCCCGTACCGGTCTGGGTGGTGAAATCCTCAAGAAGATGGGCAATCGACATCATACCCGCTCCTCGCCTTCTTCAAGCCAACTGCGCAGGATCTCGACAGTTTCTTCCTGCTTGTCACCGATCATGGCGCGCAGCCGGTCGACAGGATCCTCAGTGGCGTTCGAGCCGAGAGCCGGAACACCACGCTCTGCCGGCAGGGTCGAGTGCTCTGCCGGTTCCTCCGGTGCGATTTCACCTGTCAGTGCCAGGGTATCCGAATCCGCCCCTCCTGCCGCCGCCAGCAGCGCCGGTGTCGGTGTTGCATTTGTCAGGATCGGGCGGATCACGAACAAGGCCAGCACGAGCGAAACCAAAGCCAGCACAGCCATCTGTATCAAGGACATGACATCCAGATGGATGTTCTGCCAGAGCGACGACGAAACCAGAGTGCCCTGTGGTTCGACCGACGGCAAATCCATGGATTTCAGTGTAATAACGTCCCCGCGCGCCGCATCGTACCCGACTGCCGACGCCACGAGCTCTTCCAGAGCGGTAAGCTCTTCCTGAGGCAAGGGCGTGAAGACTTCGGCACCGGAGGCGTCCACCGATCTTTTCCCATTGACCAGAACTGCAACCGTCAGACGCTTGATCGCGCCGGGGGCTTCATGGACTTCCAGCTCTGTCTCGGAGACTTCGTAGTTCACCCGCTCACGAGTCTGGGTAGCCGTCGAGTTCGATTCGTCCCCGCCCGCCGCATCGCCATCCGGCAGGTTCGACGCCACGGTGACATCCGATGACTGATTTCGGGCGCTGTCCGAACGTTCTTCGACATCCGTGCTGATCGCCACGCGGCCTTTGGGGTCAAAGCGCCGCTCGCGAATGGATTCCGTCCTGGTTTCGGTATCGACACTGACTTCGACCACGGCGTTGCCGGTACCGACACGCGCCTCGACCAGACGCAGAACACGTTCCCGCAACTGGCGCGACTTGTCGTCCGAAGTGTCCGCAGGCGCTGCGGTATCCTGCCCGCTAATCACGGCCCCGTGCGAATCAACCACCGTGACGTTCTCGGGCGTCAGGCCGCTGACGGCCGAG
This sequence comes from Ruegeria sp. AG6, assembly GCF_056541565.1. NCBI lineage: Bacteria > Pseudomonadati > Pseudomonadota > Alphaproteobacteria > Rhodobacterales > Roseobacteraceae > Ruegeria > Ruegeria sp. AG6. The sequence goes on from NZ_JBQFYQ010000007.1 coordinate 80,370, forward strand.
GCAACGAGGAACCGGATGGCCTTGGCCTGATCCCCGGTAATTTCGGTCCCGGATGGCACGAGGTAGACCGAAGCCGTTGGTGACACGCTGCGCTGAAACGGGTTTGCCGTCCCGTTGGCAATATGGACGCGCGCCTGACTTATATGCGGGCTACCGACAATCGTCCGCGCCAGTTCACCCTCTTTCGCGCGCCAATAGGCAGCATCGAACATCTGAGAGGTAGTGCCAAACCCGCTTAGCGAATCAAGCAGTTCGTACCCTTTATTGCCGTTTGCGGGCAGGCCTTCGCTGGCAAGGGTCATTCGCAGCTCGTCGCGCTGCGCGCCGGATACGTAGATCGATCCGCCCCGAATTTCATATGTGACGCCGCGCTGGTCCAGCGCGCGTACTATTTCCCCGGCGGCACCGCTTTCCAGACCCGCATAAAGCAGCGTCATGGACGGAGCCGTTACAAGGCGCGACATGCCAAGGATTCCCAGAAACACCAGCGCAACCGCACCGGCGACGATGATTTGTTTACGCCTGTCCAAATTAGCCCAGACAGTTCCGATCTGCTGCACGCTCACCTCCGACTCGCCGGCATTCTGCCCGACGCACCCTCTGTTTGGACGATTGCTCTTAACAATCGGTTAGTCCCTGCGCGGTTATGACGGGGTCGGAACGGATGAATGAGGACGTCATGACCGACGCAACCGACGAACTGGCGGAACCCACCGGGAAAAAAGGGAAAAAGGGAATGCTGATCGGTATGCTTCTTGCCATCGCCGGCGCTGCGGGCGGGTATTTCCTGACGTCATCCGGATTGATTCCGCTGGGTGGCAAGGCCGCGGTTGAGGCCGGCAAGGACAAGGCGAAAGAGGAACCTGCCAAAGCGCTGGCAGATGTCGGGTTCATTGATCTGCCGCCGGTTGTTGTATCGGTGAATTCCGGCAAGTCACGACATTTGAAGTTCCACGCTCAGCTCGAAGTTAACGCGCCGTACATAGCTGATGTGAAAAAAATGCAGCCACGAATCATAGATGTCCTGAACGGATACCTGCGAGCCGTCGAATTGAAGGACCTGGAGGATTCGCTGGCATTGACGCGCATCCGAGGTCACCTGCTGCGACGCATTGGAATTGTCGTTGGCGAAGGGCGCGTTCGCGATGTGCTGGTGATGGAATTTGTACTGAATTAGGAGGCGGAATTGGAGCTGATTGCGGATATTTTGCTGGTCGCCGGTGCGTTGGGCGCGGGTCTTTATTGTTTTGTGCTGTCGCGCCGCCTCAGGCGGTTCACCGATCTTGAACAAGGCGTCGGTGGCGCGGTGGCCGTGTTGTCGACCCAGGCAGAAGAGCTGAAGAAATCCCTGGACAGCGCGCGAAATGCCTCTGATCAATCGGGGGATCAGCTGAAGGCGCTGACGCAAAGGGCTGAGACCGTGGCGCAGCGCCTGGAGCTGATGATGGCATCTCTGCATGATGTCATCCCCGAAGAAGAAACTGCTGCCCCGGAAAAAGCAAAGCCTGTCCAAGACGAGCCCCAGCCTGAAGAGGAACAGGGCACCAAGCACGAGAAAGCAGCGGAACCGGTCGAAACTCGTGCGCGGGAAGAGCAAGCCAAGGCGCCAGAGGGCCTGATGTTCTTCCGCCATGACCGCAAGCAGAACGGGGCGCAGGTATGAGCCTTGCGCGCAACGCCAAACACGATACACGCCCGCGCGGTGGTGTGCTTGCTGTCATCTCATTGCTGATGATCGGCTCGGCAGCCATTCGCGTTGGCTTGGAGGCAGGACCCGCGCTCGCCAAACCGGCGACACCCGAAGCCGTGGAAAACGAGCCTGCCGCGTCCGAAACACGCGATGTTCAGGTTGTGCTGGCGGAGCTTTTGCGCCGGGAGGATCGCGTCAAACAGCGAGAGGCTGAATTACGCGATCAGGAAAAAGCACTGGAGATCGCAACCCAGGCCGTTGAAACGCGTCTGACGGCCCTGAAGGAAGCAGAAGATGCCCTGCGTGCCACGTTGGCGGTTGCGGACAAAGCGGCAGAGAACGATCTGGCGCGCCTGACGGATGTTTACCAGAACATGAAACCCAAGGACGCAGCCGCGTTGTTTGAAACCATGGACCCGACCTTTGCCGCAGGGTTCCTGTCCCGCATGCCGGCGGACGCAGCGGCTGGCGTACTGGCGGGCCTGAGCCCCGAAGCGGCCTATACAATCAGCGTTGTCATGGCCGGACGCAACGCCTCGGCCCCACAGGAGTAGTCGCTCGTGTTGCCCGGTAACGCACAGAACTCATCTGGAGATCTCAAATGATTGGAATTGTTGGAATTGTTGTCATCTTCGTAATGGTCTTCGGCGGCTATCTCGCGGCAGGTGGCAAGATGACCATCATCATGAAATCTCTTCCCTTCGAAATGATGATGATCGGTGGTGCTGCCGTAGGAGCCTTTCTGATCAGCAATGACATGGGCGGCGTGAAACATACGATCAAAGACATGGGCAAGGTGTTCAAGGGCCCGAAATGGAAGCCCGAAGACTATCGTGACCTTCTGTGCCTTCTGTTTTCGTTGATCCGCATTGCCCGAGCCAACCCTGTTGAGGTCGAGCAGCATATTGAAGACCCCGAAAACTCCAGCTTGTTTTCCGCATACCCCAAGATCCAATCAGACAAGGAGGCCGTCGACCTGATTTGTGACACCATGCGGTCGGCGGCAATGAATTATGACGATCCGCATCAGGTTGAAGAGGTTCTGGAGAAGCGCATGGAGGCGAACTTTCATCACGCCATGCACTCAAGCCATGCACTTCAAACAGTGGCAGACGGCCTGCCCGCGCTGGGGATCGTTGCTGCGGTTCTGGGCGTGATCAAGACGATGGGATCAATCGATCAGCCGCCCGAAGTGCTGGGGAAGCTGATTGGGGGTGCCCTTGTGGGCACGTTCCTGGGCGTTTTTCTGGCCTATGGTCTGGTCGGCCCCTTCGCAGGCAAACTGAAAGCCGTGGTTGAAGAAGACAACCACTTTTATCAGCTGATCAAAGAAGTATTGGTGGCCAACCTGCACAACCACAATGCTGCCATGTGCATTGAGGTCGGACGCCAGAACACCCCAACCCATAACCGCCCTGGCTTTTCCGAGCTGGAAGACGCATTGAAAGAGCTCAAGCAGGCTGCAGCATGAAGCGCATCGGGTTTCTGATTGCGGTTTTGGTCACGGCTGCATCTGCCGTGACCGCACAGGACGTGGTGGTGCGATCCGGTGAGCATGACGGATTCACACGTCTGGTTTTCGACGTGCCACCGGATACCCGCTGGGTGCTGGCGCAACGGAAGAACGGCGCCAGCCTTACAATTGCCCTGGACGACGTGACATTCAAGACCAGCTCGGTTTTTGGGCGTTTGAACACGAACCGACTGGCCTCATTGTCGCAAGAAAACCCCGGCAGCGCGTTGGAGCTGGAGTTCGGGTGCGACTGCGTGGCGTCGGCGTTTCTGTACAGAAACTCGATGATCGTATTGGACATCGCACCAGGGGAATTGTTGCCGCCGCTTCTTGAGAATGTACCGCCACCCTTGATCGGAAAAACGGCCAAAGGCAAACCGCCCTCGGTGGAGACAGGGTTGCACCTGCCGCTTCTCACCATGACTGAGCAGGGGATAAAAGACCAGCTGTCCACTCGTCTTCTGCAAGGGACCGATCGCAAGCTGCTGGACTTGGAGCTTGCTCCTGTCGGGCCACGCAACACCGCCCCGTCCGGTACACGCGTTGTGCCGCCCCAATTGAGTTCGAACCTACGTCTGACCACGGTTCTGGACGATTTGCAGAATGTTCTGAACGCAGAACTGCAACCAATTGACCAAAGACCGGCCTGCATCTCGACTGCTGAGCTGAATTTTGCGTCCTGGTCAGGGAACACGCCTTTTCCGGATCAGGTGTCAGCTCTCCGCTCTGGGCTGTACAAAGAGTTTGACAAACTTGACGGCGAAAAGGTCATGACCCTGGCCAGACTCTACGCCTCTTTCAGTTTCGGAGCCGAAGCGTTGAGTGTCTTGAGGCTGTTGGAGACGCCGCCAGCGGGCTTCGAACCCGTTGCGGCAATTGCGCGGGTTGTAGATAACCGGCCGCCGCTGCCCAGGAATCCATTCAACGACCTGCAACGATGTGACAGCGATGCCGCGCTTTGGGCTGTGTTGTCCGAAGGGGAACTGGCACCTGACGCAAACGTGGAAGCAATCGAACACGCGTATTCAAGACTGCCGGATCATCTTCGCCGCCAGCTGGGGCCGCGGTTATCAGGAATACTGGTGAGAGCACAACACCTGGAGGCTGCCCGCAGAATCCTTCGCTCGGTTGACCGGATTGAACCGGAAACGACATCCAGTGTCGCTCAGGCCAAAGCCAGCGTTGCCAAGGCGGAAGGAAACAGTGACCGTGAAGAAGAGTTGTTGACCGAGGTTATAACCTCTACCGACGCCGCCGCTGAATCTCCGCTGGCTTTGGCGCGCTTGGTGGAAAAACGTTGGTCTGAACGCAAAGCTGTTTCTTCTCAGGAGCTTGATCTGGCGGCATCTTATGCGGTCGAGCTCAGGCGATCGGAGCTGGGCCCGATGATGAACCGCACCTATGCGATCGCTCTGAGCCTGAGCCAGGAATTCGACCGTGCATTTGACGTGATCAAAGCGCAGCCACCCGGACCCGGTAGTGACGGCGCGATCAATCGGCATCTGCAATTGCTTGCTGAAAGATCGGATGACGCAACCTTTCTACGCCAGACGATGGAGGTAATGCAGCCGGACATGACGGTGGTGCTGACAACCGATACTGCAATTGCATTGGCAAGCCGCCTTGCTGATCTGGGCTTTGCTGAGCATACATTTGCGCTGGCGAACAGACCGGAAGATCAGTCGCGGCGCTCGGATCGGGCTCGGTTGCGGGCTCGGGCCGCTTTGCTGTCGGGGCGCCCTCATCAAGCCCTGTTAGAGCTGGCTGATGACAATTCCGAAGAGGCGATAGCCTTGCGCGCGCGCGCGAAGGTTTCAACAGAAGAATTTGCAGCTGCCGCCGATATGCTCCGAGATCTCGAACAAATCGAAGCGGCAAACCGGTATTTCTGGCTGGCCGGGATGTCGGATGAAAGGTTGGAACCTGCGGACGGGAAATACGCGGCATTGAACCAAACGACCCAAGCCTTGTCTGACCTGCCGGAACGGTTGGCGGAAAAACCGCTGGCGGTTGCGGAAAACCTGTTGAAGGACAGCCAGTCGGCCCGCCAGCGGATCGATGAGATGTTGAACGCAGTTGGGGTAAAATGACGTATATCGGGACTGTTCCGGCCGCACCCGGCAAAGTGAACGCTGGTCCCTAAACCGGTATACCCTGCGATGCGTTTCAACCGGTGGCAGCGTTGGGAGCCCGGCGCCGTTGCTTCAAAGCGGGTCCAATCAGAACGCCCGATCAGGCGGGGATGCAAACATGGCTCCAACTTCTTTCAAGGATGTTGTGTTCCAGACATGACACAGAAGAACAGGCCGCCGAATTTCAGGCCACGTTCCTCAACCAAAAAGGTCACGACGGCTGACCGCCCGTAAAGCAACCGGTGCCGTGGCATTTGCGGCATAAGCGTGAAAACGAGACGCCACATCCGAAATACGGCGGTAAAAGTTCCGCGCCTTCAATGAGTTCAGTGGCCTGAGAAATCGCGGACGTGTCTCCTCATCAAACCTGGCCAACCGGCTTGGGATGGCAACGTCTTTGGACACAAATTCTGCAAGCCCGCCTTTTCCGACACGCTGACAGGCATCGGTATTGCCAGTGCAGTATTGCCCGCCACTGGCTGGCGTTTCCTCAGCTCCCGGTGCCGGGCACCGGGAGCTGAGGCGTCAAAAACAGCGGACAACCGTCCTGGATTCAGTACGGGGCTTCAACATCATTCATCGAGACATAGACGGTTTTCATTTCCGAGAAGTGATTGATCGCCAGTTTCGAGTTCTCGCGCCCGACGCCGGACATCTTCGATCCACCAAACGGCGCTTCGACCGGGGCAAGGTTGTAGGTGTTGATATAGCAAGTGCCTGCTTCGAATCCGGCCACGATTCGATGCGCCCGGGTCAGATCATTGGTGAAGACACCTGCGGCCAGACCGAACTCGGTGTCATTGGCGCGGGCCATCACCTCTTCTTCAGTCTCGAAGTCCAGCACCGACATGACGGGGCCAAAGATTTCCTCGCGCGCGATGGTCATGTTGTCCGTGACGTCAGCAAAAACCGTGGGCTGCACAAAATAGCCGTCTCTTTCGATCCGTTCACCGCCATAAACCAATCTTGCGCCTTCGGCTTTGCCCTTTTCGATATAGCCCAGGGCGATGTTCATCTGGTTCTCGCTGACCATCGGGCCAAAGCTGACGTCCTCGTCCATTGGATCGCCGATTTTCGCGTGATCCAGACGTTCTGACAGACGTTTCAGGAAGGCCTCTTTGATACCTTTCTGAACGAAGACGCGGGTGCCATTGGAACAAACCTGGCCCGAAGAGTAGAAGTTGCCCAGGATCGCACCTGAAACAGCGTTTTCGATGTCGGCATCGTCAAAGACGATCATCGGGGATTTGCCGCCAAGTTCCATGGTCACATGCTTCATGCCGTCCGCCGCAGCAGCATAGACCTTGCGGCCTGTCGGCACAGAACCTGTCAAAGAGACCTTTGCCACGCGCGGATCGGTGACCAGCGAAGCACCGACATCGCCGTAACCCTGGATCACGTTGTAGACACCTTTGGGCGCGCCGGCCTCGACAAGAATTTCGGCCACTTTCAATCCCGAAAGGGGCGTGGTTTCCGAAGGTTTGAATACCATCGTGTTGCCGCAGGCCAGTGCAGGTGCACCTTTCCAGCAGGCGATCTGCGTGGGGTAATTCCATGCGCCGATCCCGACGCAAACGCCCAGCGCCTCGCGGATGGTATAGACGAAATCCCCCCCGCCCAGCGGAATATGCTCGCCAGTCAGAGAGGCGGCCAATCCACCAAAATACTCCAGCGCATCGGCCCCCGAGGTGGCATCGGCCACTGTGGTTTCCTGAATCGGCTTGCCGGTATCATGGGTTTCCAGAACGGACAGGTCGTAATTGCGTTCGCGCATAATATCAGAGGCGCGGCGCAGGATGCGGCCACGTTCCGTCCCGGACAGGGCCGCCCATGCTGCCTGAGCGTTTTTTGCGCTGTTTAGAGCCTGTTCCACGATCGCCGGCGTCGCCGAATGCAAACGTGCAATCACTTCGCCTGTAGCGGGATAGATCACTTCGATGGCCGCGCCGTTTGTATCTTCGACATATTCGCCATCAATGAAATGGCTGGCCCGGGGCTGAAACTTCATACCGTGTCCTTTTCTTTCGCACCCGTCAGGACGGGACAAATGGTAAGTCGAAAATCGGCCTATCGGTTATTGATTGACCAGTCAATAAAATCATCGAAGGGGTGGCTTCACGACTGCCAAACCCCGCAAACCTTGAAATTTTTGGTTAATGTTCTATTTATGTTCTACATAGTCAGAGGACAAACCGATGACCCAGCAAACACGTCCCACAGCCCTGAACGGGCCGAACAACGACTATCACTTGCTTCCGGTCACCGATCGGCAGATGCGGTATGCTCGAGCGATTGCCGAGAAGTCAGCCCTTGAGATTCCGGTCGAGGCACAGCGTGACCGGCGGCTTTTATCTGACTGGATTTCAGCCCACAAACCACGCGGGACCTCGCAGTTCGACAATTACCCGACGGGAAAACAAGTCGCGTTTGCCGAGCGGATTTCACGCAGCAAGCGTCGCCCGATCCCATCCGAGTGTTTCCGCGACAAGAAAATGATGTCGCGCTGGATCGATCACAACAAATAGCCCCGAATTAGGGTCTATCCGGATTGTGGTTGCGGGCATAAAGCGAAACTGCTGCGGCAACAAACATACCCAGTAGGATATAGCCTGTTACGGCCTCGGACACGGCGAGCCCACGGCACATACCGGTCGGGGACATGTCGCCATATCCGACTGTGGTAAAGGTAACATAGGAAAAATACAGGATATCCCCCGGACCCTGCGCACCAATGACACAGTGGTCGTTATACCCAAAGGCCCCGTAAACTGCGGCGAACAGGAATGGAACAACCTGTATGAACGAAACACCCATCAGAAACAAAAGCCTGCGGGGCGATTTCACCTGTGTCATGTAATACCAGGACTGTGACACCAGCCAGATCAACAACCCGATCGAGGCGACTGTGCCAATCGTATCGCCTGCAGCAGCCTCGCTCAGGCGGGACAGGCCATACCAGGCCAGGAAGCTAGCAAGAACCAGCCCCAGTGCCGCAATCAGGGTCGATTTCCATTCGTCCAATGTCGTGGGTTTGCGGTGCATGAACGCCCCCTCAATCCGGTCTTCGGGCAATCATCCGACCTAAAGGCATCGCCCGCAACCCGAATTCAATCCTGCCGCAGATGCGCCTCACCCCGTTCCCGCGCCAGCAGGATCTGCTTTTGCCGCTCGCGAAAGCGCATTTTGTCAGCATCGGACGTCTCATCGATGCATTGATGGCATGAAACGCCGTGCTCGTATTCCGGGCGCTTCATATCCTCGGGCAGGATAGGACGCCGGCAGCCATGACAAAGCTTGTGCGGCCCTTCAACAAGCCCGTGGCCAACCGAAACGCGATTGTCGAATACAAAGCACTCACCCTGCCAGGAACTGTCTTCGGCTGGGATTTCCTCCAGATACCGCAGGATACCGCCTTTGAGGTGATAGACATCCTCGACCCCCTGCCCCAACAAGTAGTTGGTGGATTTCTCGCAACGGATACCGCCCGTGCAGAACATGGCGACCCGCTTGTTGTGAAAGCGGTCCTTGTTCTGTTCCCACCATTCCGGGAAATCGCGGAAACTGGCTGTTTCAGGGTCTATAGCGCCTTCAAACGTCCCGATTGCCACTTCGTAATCGTTTCGCGTGTCGATCAGCACCACATCGTCAGAACGGATCAGGTCATTCCACTCCTGCGGGTCGACATAGTTGCCGACACGGGCGCGCGGGTCCACGTCGGGCTGGCCCATGGTCACGATCTCTTTCTTCAGCCGCACCTTCATCTTGCCGAAAGGCGGGTGGTCCGAGGTCGCTTCTTTCCACTCCATATCAGCGCAACCGGGCAAGGATCGGACATGTGACAGCACAGCGTCGATTCCGGCCCGCGGACCTGCGATCGTGCCGTTGATCCCTTCCTGGGCAAGCAGCAGCGTACCTGTGACAGACTGCGCGCGGCACAGGTCCAGCAAGGGGTCGCGCAACGCGGCCGGGTCCGCGAAACGTGTAAAGTGATAGAGGGCAGCGATTGTGTACATACGCGCGATCTACCTTTGCAGACCCAGAGTCGCAAGGGATTGCATTGACGCCCCGCGCGCCGCCGCCTACCGATAGAGCGGTAAAAGGAGGCCGCCATGACCCATGCCCTGCTCGTGATCGATGTCCAGAACGACTTCTGCCCAGCCGGGGCACTGGCCGTGGCAGAAGGGGACGAGATCGTCGCACCGATAAACGCCATGATGGATGAATTCGATGCCGTGATCCTGACTCAGGACTGGCATCCGACGGGACATTCTTCGTTTGCCAGTTCCCACGATGGCAAAAACCCGTTCGACCTGGTCGACATGCCCTATGGCCCACAGGTTCTGTGGCCCGACCACTGCGTGCAGGGCACGCGCGGCGCCGGTTTTCATCCCGACTTGCGCACGGATGGCGACCTGATCCTTCGCAAAGGATTCCGCAGTACCATCGACAGCTATTCCGCATTCTTCGAGAATGACCACCAGACACCGACAGGCCTGAAAGGCTATTTGGATACACGCGGTATCGACCGTTTGACCCTTGTGGGATTGGCCACCGATTACTGCGTGCGTTATTCCGCGGTAGATGCCGCCAGGTTGGGTTTCGATGTCACGGTCCGCATGGGCGCGTGCCGCGCGATTGATATGGACGGTTCGCTGGCAGCCGCCGAGCAGGCGATGCGAGATGCCGGAGTCGTATTGACCTAAGGTGTGGCCCCTGCGGCGGCCAGAAGCTTGATCATCACGAACAGAATAACCGCCAGACCCAGCGCAAACCCAATGCGCCCTGGTATCGTGCGACGTTCCGGGTTGGTCCGGTCTGACGGAGGTGACGGAACGCGCATCGGCCGGCTGCGCACGATCCCAGCCATGGGTTGCGCGGTTCGCACATAATGCAGGAAATCCCAAAGGTTGAAATCGCCGCAATATTCACCCTGAATTCCACGCGTCCTGATGTTGTCAAACAGCGACCGCAGAATTCGCACCCGATCCGCATGATCCTCGGCCGGAAATACACCCGGCACGATGCCACTGTTGCGCGACTCGAGGCTGAACCCGGCATCCATGAAAATCTTGCGGATTTTCGGCGATGTTCCACGCAACGCGTCCGCGGCTCTGATATCGCGGAACACCGCACATACCTGGCGTTCCGTATCAGAGGCAGACCCCAGCTTTTCGGGGTCCAGATCTTCCAGCGCTACGTTAACAATATCAAAATCGTACTCGATACCCATTTACAAACTCAGTTTCGACTTTCCATCCCCTCTTCTCACTAACCGGTAAAAACAATGCACAATATGCCGGTATTGTGACGTCAAACTGGCATTGTCACCAAATCAGTGACTCTTGCCATTTCCAGAGTCGATTGATCTAACTACGGAAATCGCAGGAGTTCCCCATGGTCGACATCGCGACCCGCGTCTACAATCACAAATGGAAGATTGACCCAATTGTACGGTCTTTGATCGATACTGATTTCTACAAACTGCTGATGTGCCAGTCAGTGTTTCGAAACAAGCCCCAAACAGATGTCGTATTTTCGTTGATCAACCGGTCGAATCACGTTCCCCTGGCGCGTTTGATCGATGAAGGCGAGCTGCGGGAACAGCTGGATCACATCCGCTCTCTCAGCCTCAGCCGTGGGGAAAGCACCTGGCTGCGCGGCAATATGTTCTACGGAAAACGGCAGATGTTCCGCTCGGACTTCATGGAGTGGTTCGAGAATTTGCGCCTGCCGCCCTATCATCTTGAACGCAAAGGCGACCAATATGAACTGACCTTTGAAGGCAAGTGGCACGAGGTCATGCTGTGGGAAATTCCCGCGCTGGCGGTGTTGATGGAGCTGCGCTCGCGCGCGGTGCTGAACGATATGCGCCGGTTCGAATTGCAGGTGCTTTACGCCCGCGCGATGACCCGGGTTTGGGAAAAGATCGAAAAGTTGAGCTCGATAAACGGGCTTGGGATCGCGGATTTCGGCACCAGACGGCGGCATTCCTTCCTGTGGCAGGATTGGTGCGTGCAGGCGATGATCGAAGGGCTGGGCGCATCCTTTACCGGCACTTCGAACTGCCTGATCGCCATGCGACGCGAGGTCGAGGCCATCGGCACCAATGCGCATGAACTGCCCATGGTCTATTCCGCGCTGGCCGATACGGATGAAGCGTTGGCGCAGGCGCCTTATGACGTGCTCAGCGACTGGCATGACGAGCATGACGGCAACCTGCGCATCATCCTTCCCGACACCTATGGCACCAAGGGGTTTCTGGACAATGCTCCTGACTGGCTGGCGGGATGGACCGGCATTCGCATCGACAGCGGAGACCCGGCAGCGGCGGCCGAGATCGCAATTGACTGGTGGAATGCACGCGGCGAAGACCCGACAGGGAAACGGATCATTTTCTCTGACGGTCTGGATGTCGAGAAAATTCAGGAATTGCACGCCCAGTTCGCGGGCCGCGCCAATATTTCCTTCGGCTGGGGAACTTTGCTGACCAACGATTTTCGTGGGCTTGTTCCCAATGACGCGCTGGCGCCGTTCTCATTGGTCTGCAAAGCGGTATCCGCCAATGGCCGCCCGACGGTGAAACTGTCGGACAACCCGGAAAAGGCGATGGGTCCGAAAGACCAGATCGAACGCTACAAGCGGGTGTTTGGGGTCGGAGAGCAAAAGGCGATCGAGGTAATCGTCTGAACCACGGCGGCGCATTCATCATTTATCGGCAACTCACCTGATGCTATTTTGGAAGGCATTCCCATTGAGCATTAAGGTTGAGATACAATGATTTTTGAACCAAGGAACTTCAACGAAACCGGCGGATCCCGGGATGAGCTTTCACTTTTTTCCTACGCCGCATACCTGATATCCCGCGCGCAGTTTCTGCAAGCCGAAGGCAATGACAGCGATCTTTTCCTGTTGGACGGCGATTTGGAGGAAACTGACGATGCCGTTCTGTCCAAACAGCTTGTCATGCTCGGATTCCGGCCAATTGACGACCGCCAAATATCCGCCCACGAATACATGCGTTTCTTTGATGGCCCCGGCGACCTGAGGCCCTTCGACCTGTTTTCTTTGCCGGAGCCTGAGGGGTATTACCAACGTTTGTTCGAGGCGATCATAGCAGCAGAAGAACAGCCGAACGTCGAATATATCGACGCTGCTTTGAAGCTTGGACTTGCGGCCCCTGATTCAATTGTTGCTCTTGCCGCACTGAGTTCGTGCCTCAAACTGTATTCGCCAGAATCCTTTCCGCCACGTCTTTGGCTTGGTGTGTTTTCGGCACGTTGGACGCAATTGGATCCGCTCTCGCAAGATTTGCTTACTGTGTTGTCGTCCGCTCTGATTTCAGACCCGCCCGCTTCACAGGTTCCACCGGCGCCCGCACAACAATTAGCCGGTGTCCCGGGGTTGCTTCTTGTTCATGGCACTCACTTCGAAGTCAATCCTGACCCCACATGGTACTATCCCCATGTCGGAGATTTGCACAATTACATCAAGCCGCATCGCAACGACATCTATTCAGGGCAGAACTACTATGAATGGGAGGGCCGGTGGTCCGACCGCGGCCGACATATTGCTGCCAAACACTTGAAAAACTGGATAGACCTTGAGGCTTATCACGGCTGCGATGTGGTTGCCCACAGCCACGGCTGCAATGTCGTCATGAAAGCCGCCGAGATGGGGGCGCATTTCAACAAGGTCGTTTTCTTGAGCTGCCCGGTACACTGGCACAAGTACAACCTGAATTCTGGCCGGATCAATGTGCCGTATTCAGTTCGGGTCTGGTTTGACTTCGTGATCCTGGCAGACGGCGGCAGACAAAAGTTCCCCGCCAGTGCCAACGTTTCCGACGAGGTGGTCGGAGGTTGGTTCAGTGGGCATTCTGCCACGCGGACATCACAGATTTGGGGCAATCATACATTGGAAGCAAAGCTGATCTGACTTGCCTGGGTAAAAGCTATCCGTGAAACGCGGCAACTGTCTTTAACTGTGAAAAGCCGTACAAAGCTTCGAACCCTTTTTCGCGGCCATGGCCGGATTTTCCCACACCGCCAAACGGCAGTTCAACACCACCGCCTGCACCGTAGTTGTTGATGAAAACCTGACCGGAGTGCAGCGCTTTCGCCAACCGCATCTGCCGCGCGCCATCCCGCGTCCAGACGCTGGCGACCAGGCCGTAATCCGTACTATTCGCTATATGCAGAGCCTGTTCTTCGGTGTCGAACGGGATCAGAACCTGAACCGGGCCGAAAATTTCGTCCTGTGCCAACTGATGATCTGGCGGCACGTCCGCGAACAAAGTGGGCCGGACATAGGCTCCGGCCTCTGGCGCGTCTTCGACAATCTGTCCCTGCGCAGCGATCGTCAGGTCCGTGGCGGTTTTCAGAAAGCCCCTGACAATCTGTCTCTGCCGGTCCGAGATCAACGGCCCAACCCGCAGATCCTGCATCGCCGGGCCGACGGTCAGTTCTTCATAGGCCTGGGACATGCGCGATCTGACCTGCTCATAAACGCCCCGCTGCACCAGGATCCGGGACGAGGCCGAACAGGTCTGGCCCGCATTTTGGATCCCCGCATTCACCAGAAACGGCAGCGCCGCATCCAGATCGGCATCGTCAAAAACCAATTGCGGGGATTTCCCGCCCAGTTCCAGCGTCACGGGCACCACGTTGCGTCCCGCCGCCTGCTGCACAAGGGCCCCTGTGGCAACAGAACCAGTGAACGAGATGTGGTTTACACCCGAATGTCCGGACAGCGCCGCACCCGCCTCGGCCCCCAGACCGGGCACGACATTCAAAGCACCGGCCGGCAGCCCGGCCTGTTGCGCAAGATGGGCAAAGGCCAACGCGGTCAAACAGGCCTCTTCCGCAGGTTTCAGAACACAGGCGTTGCCCATGGCCAACGCCGCCCCGACCGAACGCCCGATAATCTGCATCGGATAGTTCCAGGGCACGATATGGCCCGTCACCCCATGCGGTTCGCGCAGGGTATAGACGGTGTAGCCATCGAGATAGGGAATGGTCTCACCCATCACCTTGTCGGCCGCGCCGCCGTAGAACTCGCAATAGCGCGCCAGGGCGACCGCGTCTGCCCGGGCCTGCGTCAGCGGTTTGCCGACATCCTTCGCCTCAAGCCGCGCCAGATCGTCCACCCGTTCCAGCACCAGCTGGCCCAGCCGGGTCAGGATGCGGCCGCGTTCCAACGCCGTCTTTCGCCCCCAATCACCATTCAACGCAGACCGGGCAGCTTGTACCGCCGCGTCGATATCCGCCTCGGACCCTCGGGCGATCCGGCAGATCTCGGTCCCGTCCGAAGGGTTGATCAAGGGCAGGCTGTCGCCCGCGGCCGCCCGGATCCAGCGACCGCCGATCAGGCACAAGGTGGGATCAAACCAAATCTTCTGGGTCATTTTGGGCCTCCAATCAGGCTCTAACAAGGAACTCTACGCCGTCAGCGGCCTTATCTCGGGCAACCGGGGCGAGGCGGCAATCAGGGTTTGCGTATAGGGATGTTGCGGGTTTTCGAACACCTGCTTGGTCTGACCCTGTTCGACGATCCGCCCGGACTGCATCACAAGCACACGGTCGGTGATCGTGCGGACAACGCTCAGGTCATGGCTGATGAACAGATAGGTCAGGTCATAGGCGTCGCACAGTTCAGCGAGCAGATCGAGGATCTGAGCACGGACCGAAACGTCAAGCGCCGAAACCGCCTCGTCGAACAGGATCAGATCGGGCCGGATGATCAGGGCGCGTGCAATGGCGATCCGTTGTCGTTGCCCGCCCGAGAATTCGTGGATGTATTTGCCCGCATCATCAGGGCCGAGGCCCACTGCCGTCAGAATTTCCGAAATCCGGTCCTGGCGTTCTGAATCCTTTGGTGGCGTTTCCAACAGGTGAAAGGGTTCAGTAATCAGGCGCGCGACACGGTGGCGGGGATTGAAGCTGCCATATGGGTCCTGAAACACGACCTGCATCCTCCGACGCACGGCAAGGTTGGGCCTGTGGCCGGTGAAAACCGGCTGACCATCCAACCGGATTTGACCGGATTGAACCTCCTCCAATCCCAAAATTGCCCGTGTCAGGGTCGATTTTCCACATCCGGATTCCCCGACCAGCCCCAACCGCTCGCCTCGGTTGAGGCAGAAGCTGACACCATCCACTGCCCGGTGATGCCGCGGCGCGTCCAACAGGCCCTTTCGGGGCAATCGGTAGTTCCGAACAACCTGGGTTACCTCCAGCAACGTTTGCGGTTGCGCGGGTTCCGGCAAAGTGACCTGATGGCCAGACGCCTCGAACAGCATTCGGGTATAAGGGTGTTGCATGTGACTCAGCAGGTGCTGTGTGGCCCCGCTTTCAACCACTTCTCCGTGGCGCATGACGATGATCTGGTCGGCCATATCAGAGACAACGGCCAGATCATGGGTGATCATCAGCAGCCCCATGTCGTATTCGCGCACCAGCCCCTTGAGAAGGTCGAGAATCTGCGCCTGTGTCGTGACGTCCAGCGCTGTCGTCGGCTCGTCCGCGATCAACAGCCTGGGGCGCAGAGCGATGGCCATGGCAATGACCACGCGTTGCCGTTGCCCGCCGGACAGTTCGTGCGGATAGCGGGAAAGGGGGAACCGATCAGGTGGCAGGCCAACGCGGGTCAGCACCTCTTTGGCACGGGTCCGGGCCTGAGCAGGAGGCATCGCCTTGTGGATCAGGATCGTCTCCATCACCTGATCGCCGACGGTTCTTACCGGATTGAGCGCTGTCATCGGTTCCTGAAATACGATCCCCACGGACGCGCCGCGCAAGGCGCACAAATCGGGCTCTGACCGTGTCAACAGATCCTGACCGTCCAGCCAGATCGCACCTTCCGCGCTGGCCCCATGCGGCAGCAGTTGCATCACCGCCAATGCGGTCATCGATTTGCCCGAGCCGCTTTCACCCGTCACCGCCACGATCTGGCCGGGGTCGATCGACAAGTTGACCTGTTTCAGGATTGGCATCCCGTGGATCGTCAGCGACAGGTTTTCAATCTGCAACAAACTCATGCCCGCGCCACCCTGATCCGGGGATCCAGCCAGTCCCGCATTCCGTCGCCCAACAGGTTCAGACCCAGCACCGTGACGATGATCGACAGACCCGGAATCAGAGCCAAATGCGGAGCAAAACTGACCATCGTCTGTGCGTCTGCCAGCATCCGGCCCCAGCTGGGCGTCGGAGGTTGAGCGCCCAGACCGACATATGACAGGCCCGCTTCGGCCAGAATGCCAAGGCTGAACTGGATGGTCCCCTGCACGATCAGCAGATTGGCCACGTTGGGCAGAATATGCTCAGCTGATATCCGCGCGGCCCCTTTGCCCGACACACGGGCGGCGAGGATGAACTCTCTCTCCCAAAGCGACAAAGCAGCCCCGCGGGTGATACGGGCAAAGACGGGGATGTTGAAAATACCGATCGCAACAATGGCGTTGATCGCTCCGGCGCCATAGACGGCCGTGATCAGGATGGCGATCACCAGCGAAGGGAAAGCGAAGACCAGATCGTTGCCACGCATGATGACCTCATCCACCCATGAGCCTTTGCGCGCGGCCGCTGCCAGGCCAAGAGGAACGCCGATTGCCATGCCAATGCCGACGGCCACCAACGCCACCGCAATCGACGTACGCGCACCGACCATGATCATCGAGAACATGTCGCGGCCGAAATGATCGGTTCCAAACCAATGCTGCCCGTTTGGTGGCTGCAATTTATTGGGAATGTCCAGCGCGGCATGGTCGTAAGGGGTCCAGATGAACGAGACCAACGCGGCCAGAACCACCAGCGACGATAACAAGGCCCCAAGGATCAGGTTCCGGTTCATGTCCTGCTCCTCAGTCGTGGGTCCACGGCCGCATAAGCAAGATCGACAAGGAAATTGACCGTTATCACAGCAAAGACCAGCAGCATCACGACCGACTCCACGACGATGAGGTCTCGGGCAGAAATGGCCTGAAACACCAGCCGCCCGAGGCCCGGCAGATAGAACACCTGTTCGATGATGATCGACCCCGCCAGCAGAAAGGAAAACTGCAAGCCGATGATGGTCAGCACCGGAATCAGCGCATTTCGCACCCCATGCCGCCAAAGGGCCTGACGACGGGACAGGCCCTTGGCCCGAGCCGTGCGCATGAAATCCTCACCCAGAATGTCCAGCAAGGCCGACCGCATGACCCGCGCCAGAATCGCCGCCTGTGGCAAGGCAAGAGCCACGGCAGGCAGGGTCAGGGAATGCAGGCCGCCCCACAAACCGTCGTTCCAACCGACAAACCCGCCTGCATTGAACCAGCGCAGATTGATGGCGAAGATCAGCACAAGCATCATCGCGAACCAGAAGTTCGGGACTGCGATGCCAAGCTGCGTCGCCCCCATCACTGCAAGGTCCCCCGGTTTGCCCCGACGCGCAGCGGCATAGATTCCGGCGGGAAAGGCGATCAATGTGGACAGCGTCAGCGCGTAAAGCGCCAGGGGTAACGACACCCACAGCCGGTCAGCGATCATCTGCGACACTGGTGTGCGATAGGTGTATGACGTGCCGAAATCGCCCACCAGCATGCCGCCAACCCAGTGGAAATAGCGCTGTATCTTTGACCCATCCAGGCCCAGCTCGGCCCGCAGCGCCGCCAGCGTGTCCTCCTGCGCATTGACGCCCAGCATGAACGATGCCGGATCACCTGGGGCAACCTCGATCACGGCGAAGATGACCACCGAGGCGACGGCCAGGCTGACAAGCAAGGAAATCAGTCGTTTTAGGACGTAGCGGAGCATTGGCACCACGTTAGGGTCACATCAGGCACGGGTCCAGCGTCTAAGGCACCAGAAGGAAAGCGGAAACCGCATAGGCAACGATCGCGGCATAGCCCAGTGGATAGATCCACTTGATCGCATAATTGTCCAGGGTGCGCGCCGCCCCCTCCTTGCCGGACACTTTCAATCGTCGCAGCGCGACGTTGAACACGATCAGCGCCCCGGTCATCAGGAACATGCACTGAAGGACAAAATCCAGAAAAGTCAGATAACCCAGCTTGGGCAGATCTGCGGATATTGCCCAGTTGAACGCGACAAAGACCAGCAAGTTGCCGCCCGCAATCTCGATCCTCCGGCGGTATTCATCCAGAAAAAACAGCGCCCAGCCGACCGAGATCAAGACAAGCATCGGCAGGAAAACCCGAATGACGTAATAGGTCAGATGTCGATTGCCCTCAAAAACAAGCGCGACCTGATCGCTTTCTTTCCCGGATAGACCCAAGACCCTGGATGTTTCCAACCGTGCATTGTTCAGAATCCATTCTTCTTCGCCCAGCTGATCTCCGAGGCCCGAGAATTCGTTCAACGGATGGTAAGTGACGTATTCAGAGGGAAAGACCGAAACCACCTCGAAATGAAACTCCTGCGTGTCGAACGGGTATTTTCGGAAATCGAAATGAGGCGCCTGGAGTGTAAGAGACGATTTTTCGACATACAGCACCCGCCCGTCGTAACGCAGGGATGCGGCGGATTCGTGGATCCACTTGTTGGACTGCTGATTGTGAATGACAAAAGCCGGCAGAACGGACCCGATACTTGCCGCATAATTGGCAAGGTCGGGTGGGTTGAAGACCCTGATATCCCTCCCCAGTTCCTCAGGATCAAATGCCAGCGCGGGATCGGTCCATTCCACCCGCAAGACAACAACCGCGCCATAGTTTTCGGCCTTTTGATCAACACCGGTGATCTGGTCGATGCGAATTCCGATCCCAACATTCAACGGATTCTCGGGCGTTCCGGGCAGGGCATCCATCCGACCCCCCAACACATTCTGCGCCGTGGCCGCGATCGAAGAACCGAACACCAGGAAGAAACCTAAAACCAAGACGGGAATGGCACGGAGCAAGAACATACGTGAGAACACCCTGACACAAAGGAAGGCCCGGGCCGCCCGGCGCGGCCCAGGGCTGTAACATTACTCGGACCAGCTGATCTGAGTCAGATCGATTGCGGCGGTGGGCGCGTTCTCCCAAAGGCCCTGAACGCCGACTTTCGCAACGCCCAGTTTGGCCAACTGGAACAGGTAGCCATTGACATAGTCGCTTGCGATCAGGCGCTGCGCCTCACCCAGCAAACGGGTGCGTTCTTCGGGGTCGGTGGTGGTGTTCAGAGTGTCCATCAGCGCCTGAAAATCCGTGCTGTCATACTGAAAGTAATAATCAGGCCGCGCATAAATGCCGATATCCATAGGCTCGGTATGGCTGACGATGGTCAGACCGAATTCCTTGCCCTTGAACACGGATTCCAGCCATTGGGCCCATTCCACATTGATGATCTCGGCCGTGATGCCGACCTCGGCCAGCTGCGCCGCTATGATTTCGCCCCCACGACGGGCATAAGACGGCGGCGGCAAATGCAATGTGGTCTCAAACCCATTTTCGAATCCGGCCTCTGCCAGCAACTCTCTGGCTTTTTCGGGGTCGTAAGCGGATTGCGCGGTCAGATCGACGTAGGCCGGATTGTGCGGCGCAAAGTGGGTTCCGATCGGCGTGCCATAGCCAAACATTGCGCCGTCGATGATCGCCTGCCGGTCAATCGCATGGGCCAATGCCTGACGAACAAGGATATCATCAAACGGAGGCTGCTTGTTGTTGGTGGACAGGATCGTCTCACCTTCGGTCGACCCTACAAGGACCTGAAAGCGCGGGTCGGCCTCGAACTGGGGCAGGTTTTCCGGCGCCGGGAAGTTGTCAAAAACGTCGACATCCTCGGCCATCATGGCGGCAAAAGCGGCGGTCGGGTCCGAGATGAACTTGAACGTCGCAGTCTCTAATGTGGGCTGTTCGCCCCAGTAATCGGAATTTCGGTTCAGCGTGATACTGTCGCCCTGCACCCAGTTTCCAAAGGTATAGGCACCGGTACCAACCGGGTTGGTCTTGATGTTGCCTATGCTTTCCGGCGCGACGATGACCGCATCCCCCCAGGCCAGGTTGAACAGGAAATTTCCGTTCGGTTCTGACAGGGTGACTTTCACCGTCAGCGGGTCGACGACCTCGACGGTTTCGATACCGGCAAACAGGGCCTTCTGCGCGTTGGCGCTGTCTTCCGCGGTTGCGCGGTCAAGGCTGAATTTGACATCCTCGGCGTCCATGGTGGTGCCATCATGGAAGGTCACCCCGTCATGCAGGTTAAAGGTATAGACCGTCCCGTCTTCGGAAATCTCCCAGCTTTCCGCCAATCCGGGCACGACCGAGCCGTCGCCCATGAAACGTGTCAGGCCTTCGAAGATATTGGTGTAAACCACCGAGTCGATGGCTTGCGCCGCGGCGCTTGTCGGGTCCAGATGCGGAGGCTCAAGCTGCATCGCAATGGTGATGTCCGACTTGGCCAAAGCCTGCGTGGCAAGCAGGCTGGCCCCCACGGCCAGGGTCGAAGCAAAGGTCCGGAACAGGAATTTTGTCATGTGAACTCTCCCTACTGAAACGGGTTGTGCCCTTGTTTTCAGGGCCATTTTACTGACAGTCTTCCTGTAAACCTCAGGTCAATCAAGGGAATGTTCGCGCAACCGGGGTTTCTTCGGCCCCTCCCGATCTGCTATGCCGCACTGCAACATAATACTGCAGGAGCGATCCATGAGCGCCACCGCCCGCAAGAAAGCCCCGAACGCCGAGGACATTCGCGCCCGAAAAGGCGGCGAACCTCTGGTCTCTTTGACCGCCTATACCACGCCAATGGCGCGCCTGATGGACGCCCATTGCGATTTCGTGCTGGTCGGTGACAGCGTCGGCATGGTGCTGCACGGGCTGGAATCCACGCTGGGGGTCACGATGGAGATGATGATCCTGCATGGTCAGGCCGTATCACGCGGCCTAAAAAGTGCGATGATGGTCATCGACATGCCTTTCGGAAGCTATGAGGAAGGCCCGGTACAAGCCTTTCGTAACGCCGCACGCCTGATGGCGCACACAAATGCAGGCGCGGTCAAACTGGAAGGCGGGGTGGAAATGGCTGAAACCATCCGCTTTCTGGTGAAACGAGGCATCCCGGTGATGGCTCATATCGGACTGACGCCGCAGTCGATCAACACGCTGGGCGGCTACAAGGTGCAGGGCCGTGACGATCAGGCTGAAGCCGTCATGGCAGACGCCCGCGCCGTAAACGAGGCTGGTGCGTTCTCGGTCGTTCTGGAGAAAGTGCCCCAAGGTCTGGCGAACCAGATCACCGAAGAGATTGCGATCCCGACCATCGGCATCGGTGCATCTGCGGGGTGTGACGGGCAGATTTTGGTCGTGGACGACATGGTTGGCTTTTTCACCGCCTTCAAACCCAAATTCGTCAAACGCTATGCCGAGCTAGGCCCGTTGGCGGAAGCAGCCATCGCAGAATACGCCGCCGAAGTGCGCGCGCGGACCTTCCCGGCGGACGAACATGTCTTTGCCGATCAGGCTCCGGCCAAAGGACAAAAGACATGACCGCACCGATTTTGCGCTCTCTGGCCGAGCTGCGTGCCAAAACCACCACATGGCACCGAAACGGTGAGGGGATCGGCGTGGTTCCGACCATGGGTGCGCTGCACGAGGGGCATTTGTCACTGGCGCAGGCTGCGAAACAGGGCTGCGACCGGGTGATCGTGACGATTTTTGTGAATCCCAAGCAGTTCAACAATCCCGAAGACTTGGCAAATTACCCCCGCACCGAACATGAAGACGCTCAAAAGCTGGCCCCGTATGGTGTGGATGCGATCTATGTACCGGACCCGCAGGAAATCTATCCGGAAGGTTTTTCGACGACGGTATCGGTTGCCGGTCTGACCGACGTGATGGAAGGCCCATTCCGCCCCGGACATTTCGAAGGCGTGGCCACGGTGGTCGCCAAGCTGTTCCTGCAAACACAGGCGGATCGAGCCTATTTTGGGGAAAAAGACTATCAACAGCTGCTGGTTGTCCGCCGGATGGCGCGCGATCTGAACATCGCGATCGAGGTGATCGGCTGCCCGACTGTCCGAGAACCTTCGGGCCTGGCGATGTCGTCGCGCAACCTTCTTCTTTCCCCCCAAGGGTTGAAGATCGCAGAGCAAATGAACGGCGTCATGCGTCAGGTGGCGGACGATCTGGCCAAGGGAGCAGACTTTGCCATGCTGGCGCAGGAGGCCAAGGAAACCCTGCTGAAGGTCGGGTTCACCGAAGTCGAGTATATCGACCTGCGCTGTGTCGAGACGCTGGAAAGCCTGTCCAGCGCAAGTCAACCCGCCCGCCTGTTCGTCACGGCCTGGGCCGACGGCGTCCGCCTGATCGACAATATTCCTGTCAATCCGGCCTGATTTCTGCACTGGCCCCTTCGCCATTGTTTGCGCTAAAGTCCGGCAAAACGATACCGGGAGAGAGCGGAAATGACCCATATTCTGGCAATCGATCAAGGCACCACATCCTCGCGCGCCATTCTGTTTGACGCGCAGATGCGGCCTGTTGGCACCGCCCAGCAGGAGTTTCCTCAGCACTTTCCGCAGGAAGGCTGGGTTGAACACGACCCCGAGGATATCTGGTCAAGCGTTCTGCACGTGTGCCGCGAGGTGATGGAGACCACCGGTGTTTCAGCGGATCAGATTGCCGGTATCGGCATCACCAACCAGCGCGAAACGACGGTTGTCTGGGACAAACAGACCGGCAAGGCCATCCACAATGCCATCGTCTGGCAGGACCGACGCACTGCCGATATCTGCGCGCGCTACAAACAGGCCGGGTGCGAGGATGACGTCACAGCTCAGACCGGTCTGTTGCTGGATCCTTATTTCTCGGGCACCAAGGTCAAATGGCTGCTGGATACCGTTTCGGGCGCCCGCGAGCGCGCAGAAGCCGGAGACCTGCTGTTCGGCACGATCGACAGTTTCCTGATCTGGCGGCTGACCGAAGGCCGTGTTCATGCAACCGATGCCACCAACGCCGCCCGTACCCTTTTGTTTGACATCCACAAAGGCACATGGAGCGCCGAGATTTGTGACCTGCTGGATGTGCCCCTGAACCTTTTGCCCGAAGTGAAGGATTGCGCCGCGGATTTCGGAACCACCACTTTGTTCGGCGGCGACATTCCCATTCTGGGCGTTGCAGGCGACCAGCAAGCCGCCACCATCGGGCAGGCCTGTTTCCAGCCCGGTATGATGAAATCAACCTATGGCACGGGTTGCTTTGCGCTGCTGAACACCGGCGCGCAGCCGGTTCAGTCGAATAACCGCCTGCTGACGACGATCGCGTATCAACTGGACGGCCGGCGAACTTATGCGCTGGAGGGTTCGATCTTTATCGCGGGGGCCGCAGTGCAATGGCTGCGCGACGCGTTGCAGATCATCGACGCGGCGCCACAAAGCGGCGAACTGGCGGCTCAGGCCGATCCGAACCAGCATGTGGTGCTTGTGCCCGCCTTCACCGGCCTCGGCGCGCCTTATTGGAAACCTGACTGTCGCGGGGCGCTGTTTGGGCTGACGCGCAATTCCGGCCGGGCCGAGATTGCCCGCGCCACGCTGGAAAGCATCGCCTTCCAGACCCGCGACCTGTGGCATGCCATGCAAGGCGACTGGGGCGCCGATGCCGATGTCATCCTGCGCGTCGATGGCGGGATGGCCGCGTCCGACTGGACCATGCAAGGCCTGTCGAACTGTCTCGGCGCGCCTGTGGACCGCCCCGTCATGCAAGAGACGACCGCCCTTGGCGCCGCATGGCTGGCAGGCATGAAAGCCGGAATTTATCCCGATCAGGCCGGGTTTGCGGAAACATGGGCGCTGGATCGCCGGTTCGAGCCAACGCAGGAACAATCCGAACGCGATGCGGCCTATGACCGTTGGCAACTTGCGGTACAGGCTGCGATGGCGTTCTAGCTGTGGTCTTTCAACAAACGCTGTTTCTGCCGTGACCAATCGCGTTTGGCTTGGGTTTCGCGCTTGTCATGGGTTTTCTTACCCTTGGCGATGCCGATCTTGATCTTAGCCAACCCCTTGTGGTTGAAATACAAAACCAGCGGCACCAGCGTCATGCCCTTGCGCTGGGTCGCATTCCACAAATCGGACATCTGTTTGCGGGACACCAGCAGCTTGCGACGGCGGCGTTCTTCGTGTTTGAACATTTTGGCCTGCTCGTACGGCGCGATATAGCTGTTGACCAGCCACAGCTCGCCGTCATCGACGGTGGCATAGCTTTCCGCGATGTTGGAGCCACCCGCGCGCAGGGATTTGACCTCGGATCCTTGCAGAACGATACCACATTCGATGTCGTCCTCGATCGCATAATCGAAGCGGGCGCGCCGGTTTTCGGCGATCACTTTGTAATTCGGGTCTGTCTTCTGCTTGGCCATGACGGGTTGATTTAGGCGGCTTGCGCCGCCCTTGCAAGGCACGGATTTCCAGCCGGGGTCATGATTTGGCAGAAATGATCAGATCCGGGCCAAAAATCGTGTCCGCGTGGCTGTGGAGATATATCTTCAACCAGGGTGTAAACCGGTCCGGGTGGCGTTTCACTTCGGCCAACAGATCGTGATAGTCGATCCAACGGATATCCATGACTTCATCCGGGTTGGGCGCGATTTTCAGCGGGCCGCGGACATGGGCCAGAAAGACGTCGACAACCTCGTTTTCCACCATGCTGTTGCCCACATCGGCGTGATATTCCAGCCGGTGTCGGTATTCGGGATACAGGCCTGTGATCCCAAGCTCCTCATGCAGGCGGCGCACGGCACAGGTGGACGAGCTTTCGTCCCAATCGGGATGCGTACAGCAGGTGTTCGCCCAAAGGCCGGGCGTGTGGTACTTGCCCAAAGCGCGACGCTGCAGCAGGATCTCGGTCCCCCGTACGACAAAAACCGACACAGCCTTATGCTTGAGCCCCTTTTCGTGAACTTCAAGCTTGTCTACAGGGGTCAACTCACCATCGACCCAAGCTGGGATCATGATACCCATCTGTCCTCTCCTGCTGCCAATCCGCCTGACGAGCCCTGATGTTGATTATAGCTGTTGCCGGACCGGCTTGGCTTTGCGGCGTTGCTTGGCAATCCGCCGTCTGACTTCAAAGTGCGGCTGTTCCACATTGTTATCAATCGCACCAAAGGCCGCAGGGGCTGCGGCCTTTGGTCCTTGTGCAGTGGTGCACAGTATCAGGTGTTATTCACCCGACACGCTTGCGATATAGGCATAGACGTCTTCACCGCCCTTTTTCAGCTTAAAGGTCATTTTCGATTTGGCGGATGTGTCATCCAGATAGGTTTTCAAAAATGCCTTGGGGTCCTGAGCATACTCGACAAAAGTAGTTTCGTCCCAGAC
Organism: Ruegeria sp. AG6; assembly: GCF_056541565.1. NCBI lineage: Bacteria > Pseudomonadati > Pseudomonadota > Alphaproteobacteria > Rhodobacterales > Roseobacteraceae > Ruegeria > Ruegeria sp. AG6. The sequence continues at coordinate 105,997 of NZ_JBQFYQ010000007.1, forward strand.
CAGACCCTTCTCACCGGCGGCAACGATGCTGTCTCCGTATTTGAAACCCTCAACGGTACCGGCGGTGCGGCCCGCGATTCCATAGAGGTTGGGGCCGGTCTTGCCACCTTTGACGATCACTTCGCCTGCCGGGTCGGCGATCATGTGGCAGGACTTGCATTTGTTGAAGGTTTTCTTGCCCGCCTCAGCGTCGCCTTCAGCATAAGCAGGAAGGGCCAGAAGGCCCACGATTGCGGTAGCGAGGATACGATTCATAGCTTTTGCTCCGATAGAAATTGGCTGCACCGAATGGACCGTCGGCGCAAAAAAGAGTCAACGCGCAGATTGCCGCGCGCTTACTGTGCCACTGCGACAAATAGGATGTCCTTAACTTTTGTCATGTACATCGGACCAGCAAGGCAACAGATCGCCCACGGACGGAGTCGCCAGATACACGGCGCGCGCAATAGCTCGCGCGAGGCACAGCGAGGCCGCATGCCCGATGACACCTGGTTCGGTGTCGGTGGCGACACCCCGCGCGCCCGTGCTGACCCCGAATACCAGATCACCATCCCCCGGCGTGTGGGCGGGTACAATAGCACGGGCAATACCGTCATGGGCGGCAACGGCCAGTCTCTGACACTGCGGTTTGGTCAGGTCCGCATCTGTCGCAACGATGGCAATCGTGGTATTGGCCTTGTCCGGCTTCGCGGACTGCATCACCTGCGCTTTGCGACTGACCGTTGGTTGGCCCAGTCCGGCATTGGAATCAGGCCCTAATCCACCGAATTCGCCGTCCATTTCAAATGGGGCGGCCCAGAAATGCCTGTCACCCGGCGTGGTGACACTGCCCAGCGGATTGACTGCAACCAATGCGCCAACGGTAACACCGCTGTCCAGAACAACCGAGGCCGAACCCAACCCGCCTTTGTGCATCGCGGTCAAAGCCCCGGTTCCTGCACCTGCTGTTCCGAGTTCGAACCGGTCCGACGCGGACTCGAACGCAGCACGGCCCAATGCGCGATAGGGATTCTCGTGCCACGCCTTGTCGCCGCCATTCAGCAGATCGAACAGGATCGCCCCGGGCACGATCGGAACCACGGCGGAACCCACCTTAAACCCGCGGCCCAGGGCATGCAGCGCGTCCATGACGCCCGAACAGGCATCCAGCCCGAAGGCCGACCCGCCCGAAAGCACGATCGCATCCACCTGTTCAACGGTCTTGTCGGCGGCCAGCAAATCTGTCTCGCGCGTGCCGGGTGCGCCACCCATCACGTGCACCGAGGCTCGGAGTGGTTGCGCGCCGGTCAGGACGGTGACGCCTGATTTCAAAGGTGCGTTCTGTGCGTTGCCGACCTTCAGGCCGGGGACATCCGTGATCAGGTTTCTGGGTCCGGGGATCATGCAAACCTCGGTGGTCGAGCTGGAAAGCGCGCTGGCGCGCGCTGCCTCCGGCGGGGATATTTTTGGCCAGATGAAGAGCGGATCAGATGCATCGGCCTCCGTCCACCTCGAGCGCGGCGCCGGTTATCATGCTGGCCTCGTCCGAACACAGGAAACAGGCGGCATTGGCCATATCTTCGGGGGTTGAAAAGCGGCCCAACGGGATGGTCGACAGGAATTTGGCACGGATTTCGGGCGTATCCTCGCCCATGAAGGATTTCAATAGCGGCGTTTCCCCGGCAACCGGGCAGATCGCATTCACCCGCACGCCGGACGGGGCGAGCTCGACCGCCATCGTTTTAGTTGCGGTGATCATCCAGCCCTTGGAGGCGTTGTACCAGTTCAGGTTTGGGCGCGGCGACAGGCCTGCGGTTGAAGCAACGTTCAGTACTGAACCCGCCCCGCGCGCCTTCATAGGTGGAACCAATGCACGCGCGGTCAGATAGACGGATTTCATGTTCACGTTGAAAACACGGTCGAAATCCGCTTCGCTGACCTCCTCCAGCGGCGTTGGCAGGTGGGTCACACCGGCATTGTTCACAAGGATGTCGAGATGGCCAAAGGTTGAGAAAGCCGCATCCGCCATCTTTTGAACCGAGGCGCCCTTGCCTACATCGACCTGCTGAGCAATCGCCTCGGACCCAAGCTGGGTTGCGAGTTCATGCGCAGCATCGCCATTGATGTCAGCGATCATAACACGCGCACCCTCGGCCAGGAACTTCCTTACGATCCCCGCACCAAACCCGGATGCACCGCCTGTGACGATTGCGGTTTTTCCCTCCAGCCTCATGGCGTTACTCTCCTGCACCTTTTGAAGGCCAGACTATCAACGCCCGGACGAGATGCCAGATCAATCTTCGGACACCTTGCCGCGCAGCGCCTTGACGTCGCCCCGCGCCTTTTTCGCCGCAAGCCTGCGTTTGACCGAACCATAGGTGGGTTTCGTCGCGATGCGCCGCTTAGGTTTGACCAGCGCCTTGCCGATCAGCTCGGCCAGCCTTGTTCGCGCAATTTCCCTGTTGCGGGCTTGGGAACGTGTTTCTTCGCATTGAATGATGATCGCACCATCCTTGGTCCAGCGGCGCCCGGCCAGCCGTTTCAGCCGCGCCTTGACCGGATCGGGCAGCGAGGGTGAGCGCGCGGCTTCGAAGCGCAGTTCAACGGCGGTCGAGACCTTGTTCACGTTCTGCCCGCCAGGCCCGGAGGAACGCATGAAGCTCTCGGTCATTTCCCAGTCTTGCAGTGTGATATCGTCAGAGATGCGCAACATGGGCAAGACCATAGCTGGAGCGGGTAAAAACAGAAAGGGCCGCCCCGCTGGGACGGCCCTTCGAAAGTTCAGGAGGTCGGGTCGGTTAGATCAATCGACCAGCCGGAGCGTACGCTCGGCCAAGGGCTGCCCTAGCAGGCGGTCCTCCCGGTTGTTCCGACACCTCTCTCCAATCTCTTTCTCGACACTGGATCACCTCCTTTTCTATCTGTTGCGGTTGAAAAGAAGCGTGACACAAGATGCGCCATTCTCAAAGCACTTTTTTACGCAGGCCGTGCAGCGGTCAGTCGCGCAACGATCACCTTGAACGGAATCAGCGCGATCAGAGCCAGCGACAGTTTCACCAACCAGTCGGCAAAGGCCAGCGTCACCCACAGCGGCGCCTCGGGGCCTGACAGCATGAAGGGCACGGGCTCCCACGCCCAATTGATGGCCGCATCTGCATCGGCACCAAAGAAGGTGACCGAGGCCGAGAAGGCGATAATAAAGAAGATCGCGGTATCCAGCGCTGAACCTACCAGGGTCGAGACCAGCGGCGCACGCCACCATTGACCGCCGCGCATGGCGTTGAACACTGTGACGTCGGTCAACTGCGCGATCAGGAACGCGGTGCCCGAAGCGACGGCGATGCGCAGCGGCACGGCGGCATAGGTGAACCCGTCACCCTGAAGCATGATCTGGCTGCCGATCAGCGAGCAGATCACCCCGGTGACGAAGCCCGCGAAAACAACCTTGCGGGCCGGGCCCACACCATAGACGCGGTTCATAATATCAGTGACCAGAAAGGCCAGCGGATAGGTGAAGGCACCCCAGGTCAACAGGCCGTCAAAGATCAGGAACTGGACCAGGATGTTCGAGGCCACGACGATGGCGGCCATGGCAAGAATGCCGGGAATATAGTTGCGTTGCATTTTGTGATGCCCGTTTTGACAAGGTAGCGGCGACTTGGCCAAGGGACCGTCCCAAGGCAGGCTGTGCGTTTAGACCTTCATCTGCCGTGTGTCAATCGGGCAGCAGATACTCGACCAACTCGGTCCGTTGCAGTGCCAGAAAGTTGTCATCCGAGATCATCGTGGCCCGCAAACGTCCCCGATCATCCCGCCAGATCGACAAGCCTTCTAGGTTGTCATGCGCGCCGGTTCCGGTTTCGAACAGGGTTTCCTCGGCGTTTGGCACGTCGCCTGTCAGATCCCATCGCCGCAGGCGCGAGCGAAATCCGATTGCCGTGAGGTTTCGCTCCAACACGTAGAACCGCCCATCAGGACCGAAATCAGCGGCAACCGGTTTGAACCAACCACGCTGGGGCAGAACAAATGGGGTCGACCAGGTTTGGCCATTCCAGCGATAGACGGGAATATCTCCGTCCGAGGTGCGGTTCGTTTCCGGCAGCGTATACAGCCGCCCGCGCCTGTCGATGGCCAGACCTTCAAAGGACCCGTTGTCGGCGAGATGCTGAAATGCCTGCGGGCGCGGCAATACACGCGCCTTCGTGCCCGGTGCGGGGTAATGGGCGACGCGGTGCACCCCTTCGAATGAGATATAGAATCCACCGTCAGGAGCCGCCGCAATCCCCTCGGAATCGCCAACGCCGCCGGACATGAGATGCCCATTGCTGGACAGAACCGGCCATTGCCCCAGAATGCGAATGCCGGTGATCTCGCCATCAAGACGTTCAATGCGCGCAATCACCAACCGTGCCCGGTCGCTCAGCGCCATCATTTGCTGCCCATTGTCCGAAATGTGCAGCGCCGAGAATCCACCGAACCAATCCGCCTTGTCACGCCATGCAAAACTGCTTTGATGTGTGGCGGTTTTTACATCCACTCCAGGGGCCGCCGTGGCCAGAAACAGTGCCGCACCTACTTGGATTGCAAGACTGAGGCGCATTGCTTCGGCAAATCGGCCAGCACATATTCCCGGCGTTTCTTGGGCGGCGGCGCGTTTGGATCGGGCGGCGGCGGGTTCAGAATGTTACGCACCCATTGTTGCGCCTCGGCACAGCCATCGCCCTTGGGTGGTGCATCCTGGTTGACGCATCCCTTTGATCCTCTTGGGCATTTCAGGCGTACGTGAAAGTGGTAGTGATGCCCCCACCAGGGCCTGATCTTGCGCAGGTAGGCCCGGTTGCCTTTTTCATCGTTGCACATCTGAACCTTAGCCCCGGGGAACACGAAGATACGTGCCACGCGCTTGTCCTTGGCGGCTTCGCGCAGTACCGCGTGGTGCTGTTTGGTCCAGTTGCTGTTGACATAGGCGCCGTTCGAGCGGCGCAGCGATATGGACGAAATATTCTCGCGCGCCTTGCGCGACAGGCGCATGTTGTCACCCGGAAGCATCCAGATATCGATATCCAGCCCCAGCTGGTGCGAGCGGTGGCCCGAAGTCATTGGCCCACCCCGCGGCTGGCTGATATCCCCAATATAGAGACCGTTCCAACCCGGCTGTTTCGCCGCAAACCGGCTGAGGTCCTGCACGTAATCGATCGCTTCGGGATGCCCCCAGTTGCGATTGCGCGACAGGCGCATAGCCTGCCACGTGGGCCCGGTCTCGGGCAATTGAACCGATCCGGCCGCACATCCGCGCGAATAACTGCCGAAAGCAGCCGATTTTTGTTGCGAGCTTACCTTCTGTGCCCCGAACAACTGCTTTGCCAAGGGCTGCGCCGATGCCGTATTCGCCAGCGCGGTTGTTACCAGTAGTGCCAAAAAACGTAGTAAAATCATCTGCTCTGATCCCCTTCAGGTCTGACCCAGCGCATCAGGAATAGACCCAGAATAAACAACAGAATGATTGGTGACACCCCCAGACGCGCACTGCCGGTTGCGGTTGTTGCAATCCCGATCAACAACGGGGCCGCAAAAGCGGTCGCGCGCCCCGACAGACCATAAAGACCAAAGCTTTCGACCGGGGTTTCGGGGTCGGTGTGGCGCACCATCATCGAACGGCTGGCCGATTGCAGAATGCCTCCCATGCCACCGATCAGCACACCACAGCCAAAGAAGACCATGTCTGGCAGGTTGGATCCGTCAGGCAGGCCGATGCCGTAGATCTGCGTCCGGTTCATCGACACCACTGTGACGCAGACGAAAATCAATACCCAGATCGCTACCAATATCACTGGTTTCGGGCCGTATTTCTTGTCTGCCTTCCCCCCGATCCACGCAAAAACGGCCGAAGCGAGAACGCTGACGATCCCGAATACTCCGATCTTGATCAGATCCCATTCCAACACCAGCCGCGCGTAGACACCACCAAAACTGTACAGCCCGTTCAGAGCGTCGCGATAGAACATGGACGAACCGAGATAACTGGCCAGACTGACGCGATAGCGCAAGTTAGACACTGATTTCGACAACAGGCGCAGCGCCTCACCCACGCTTCCCTTCCTGTCCGTCGCCGCATCGTCGCGGACCCACAGGAAGTATGGCACCATGAACAGAATGAACCAGATTGCCGTAAATGGGCCGACAAAACGCGTGCCTTCCCGGGTGGCGGCATCCAGACCAAAGGCGGGCGTCATCCCGATCAGGGTTTTGCCGTTTGGCTGTTCCACAAACAGCGCCAGCATGATCGCCAGCGAAATCAGCCCTCCAAAATAGCCAAAGGCAAAGCCCGAGCCCGAGATCTCGCCCACTTCGCTGTCATCGCCCAGATCGGGTAGCTGCGAGTTGATGAAGATCAGCGCATATTCCGCACCTACAAAGCCGAAACCAAAAGCCGACAGCATCAGCCACATGTTCGAGCCATCGGGCATCGTATACCAAAGCGCCGCGGACCCGACCGCATACATGACCGAAAAGGCAAATATCCACGGGATGCGCCGCCCCGAGACATCCGCCATCGCCCCCAGAAGCGGCGCACCAAAAGCGATGATCAGCCCGGTGATCGTCAGACAGTTCGCCCAAACAGTCTGCGCGCGCGCCGCAGCCGCCTGCGCATCCAGCCCTTCAGTGGTGAAATACCCGGCGGCGACGCCCGCGAAGTAAGGGCCAAAGACAAAGGTGACCAGAAGGGTGTGAAAGGGCTGGCTGGCCCAGTCAAAGAACCACCAGCCCCAGATGCGCCTGCGCTTGGAAATCTCTGCCATCTCTGCCCCTGTTTATCGTTGCGATTATATGACTGGGCTTTCATTCAAATCGCAAGCGTTGAGTGCCAGACACTTGCTCTTTGTCGCCATGGTGCTTAGGTCTCGGCCAACAAGAATACGGAGAACCCATGCTGTCGCTGATCCAAATCCTGCTGCTGATCCTGGACATTGTCTGGTTCATCATCCTGGCCCATGTGATCATGAGCTGGCTGATCAACTTTCAGGTGCTGAACTTGCACCAACAGCTGGTCGCGCAAATCTGGTACGGGCTGAACCGCCTGTTAGAGCCTATTTATGGCCCGATCCGGCGCATCCTGCCCAATATGGGCGGTCTGGACCTGACGCCGCTGGTGGTGCTGATCGGGGTCTATGCGCTGCGGATCATCCTGATCAACAACGCGGTCTATTTCTACTGACCTCTTGTTCCCCGATTCCGACTGTGTGATTGTCCTTTCAAGAGCAGTCAAATCTTGAAACAGGGCACCCCCGCACATGTTCGACGCCGCGCCTCTGCTGCGAGATGTCTTTGGATTCGATGAATTCCGCCCCGGGCAGGAAGAGATCGTCGATGCCGTAACCGCCGGCCAGAACGTGCTGGCGATCATGCCCACGGGCGGCGGCAAATCCCTGTGTTATCAACTGCCTGCCCTGCTGCGCGACGGGGTCACGGTGGTGATCTCGCCGCTGATCGCCCTGATGCGCGATCAGGTGCGGGGGCTGCAAGAAGCCGGGGTCGAGGCCGGCGCGCTGACCTCGGGCAACACGCCCGAGGAAACCGATGCCGTGTGGGAAGCGCTTGAGGCCGGGCGGCTGAAACTGCTTTACATGGCGCCCGAACGGCTGGCGGCAGGCTCGGCACTGGGCATGTTGCGGCGGATCAATGTCAGCCTGATCGCGGTGGACGAGGCCCATTGCGTCAGCCAGTGGGGCCATGATTTCCGGCCTGATTATTTACGGATCGGAGAGTTGCGGCACGCCCTGAACGTGCCTCTGGCCGCCTTCACCGCGACCGCCGACGCCGAAACACAGGACGAGATCGTCGAGAAACTGTTCGACGGCACGCCTCCGCGCAAGTTCCTGCGCGGCTTCGACCGCCCGAACATCCACTTGGCCTTTGCCGCCAAGGACAGCCCGCGCAAGCAGATCCTGGATTTCGCCGATGCGCGCCGGGGCCAGTCGGGCATCGTCTATTGCGGCACCCGCAACAAGACCGAAGTTCTGGCGCAGGCGCTGCGCGAACAGGGCCACAGCGCCTGCCACTATCACGGTGGGATGGAGGCCGAGGACCGCCGCATCGTCGAAACCCGCTTCGCGCGCGAGGACGGGTTGATCGTGGTGGCCACCGTGGCCTTTGGCATGGGCATCGACAAACCCGACATCCGCTGGGTCGCCCATGCGGACCTGCCGAAATCCATCGAGGCCTATTACCAGGAAATCGGCCGCGCTGGGCGCGACGGCGGGCCGGCCGAGACCCTGACTCTGTTCGGCCCCGACGATATACGTTTGCGGCGGTCCCAGATTGACGAGGGGCTGGCGCCACCCGAACGCCGCATGGCGGATCATGCGCGGTTGAACGCGCTGCTGGGGTTGGCCCAGGCGCTGGAATGCCGCCGCCAGACCCTGCTGGGCTATTTCGGGGAACAGGCCGCACCCTGTGGCAAATGCGACCTGTGCGATACACCGCCCGAAGTATTTGATGGAACAACACCCGTCCGAATGGCCTTGTCCGCGATTCTTCGCACCGAGGAATGGTTTGGCAGCGGTCATCTGATCGACATCCTTCTGGGAAACGAGACCGACAAGATCCGCGCCCGTCGTCATGATGGTCTGTCCACCTGGGGCATCGGCAAGGACTGGTCGCGCGCGCAATGGCAGGCAATATTCCGCCAGATGATGGGGCACGATCTGGTGCGCCCCGACCCCGAACGCCACGGGGCCTTGCGGATGACCGAGGCCGCCAAACCAATTCTCAAGGGCGAGGCAAAGATCAACCTGCGCAAGGACGCCCTACGCAAGGCAACCCGTCGCCCCGCCGTGAAAGCCATGGTGTCCGATGAAGATGCGCCCTTGCTGTCGGCTCTCAAGGCCAAGAGACGCGCATTGGCAGAATCCGCCCGGGTCCCGGCTTATGTCATTTTTCCGGATCGTACCCTGATCGAAATGGCGGAAAAACGCCCCATGACGCTGGACGAGATGGCCCGGATCGGCGGCGTCGGCGCCAAGAAGCTGGAACGGTATGGCGACACCTTCCTTGAAGTGATAGCGGGCGAGGCCCAGGCGTTGCACCCGGCGCGGCGCAAGCTGGCCGGTCGCGATCAGGGCGACATCTATGACCGTTTGCTGGAAGTACAGTCCCAATTGTCCCGCGGTCCCGAGGGGATAGACAAGCCTCTGACCTGCTCGGCCTCGCAACTGGCAAAGGTGGCACAGATGCGCCCGGATGACCTGCGCGGGCTTGAACAGGTGCTGGGCGACCGGCGTCACGAAAGGTTCGGCACCGCCTTTCTGGACGTGCTGCGTGAGGCGGGCTAGATACGCCGGGACAGGTAAGGAAAGAGGGCAGGTATGCTGGTAGTGATTTCCCCGGCCAAGCGGCTGGACTGGACAGAGCGGGATGTTGAAGTCACACAGCCCGATTTTCAGGATGATGCGATCAGACTGTCCAAAACCGCGCGCAATCTGACCCTTGGCGATCTGAAAAAGCTTATGGGTCTGAGCGATGATCTGGCGCGCCTGAACCGCGATCGCTATCGTGCTTTTTCCGAAATGCCAGACGCCGATGCAACGCGCCCGGCCGCGCTGGCCTTTGCTGGGGACACCTATCAGGGTCTGGAAGCAGCTTCGCTCGATCCTGATGAACTGGCATGGGCACAGGATCATCTGCGCATCCTCTCAGGTCTCTATGGTGTCTTGCGGCCACTGGATGCGATACAGCCCTACAGGCTGGAGATGGGCAGCAAGCTGAAAACACGGCGCGGCAAGACCCTGTATGAGTATTGGCGCGACCAGCTGAGCAAAGCTCTGAACACACAAGGCAACATGATCGGCAGCGACGTTCTGATCAACTGCGCCAGTCAGGAGTATTTCGGCGCCGTGGACCCGAACGCTCTGAAATTGCGCGTCATCTCGCCGGTGTTCATGGAAGACAAGAACGGCACTCCGAAGATCGTGAGTTTCTTTGCCAAAAAGGCGCGTGGTGCAATGGCGCGATATGTCATTCAGCACCGCCTGACCGACCCCGATGCCCTGCTGGATTTCGATGCGGGCGGTTACGCGTATCGTGCTGACCTATCGGAAAAGGATAAACCTGTCTTTGTTCGACCTTATTCGTCCTGAGACCCTGACAACCTGATCGATATTTCCTTCCACGGTTCTGGGCCGTGGATCCGAGCGAGGGGCCAGCCCCTCGCGCTCCCCGGGATATTTTCAGCCAGATGAAGTGGGATCCTGTTCGCGGTCACACATGGGTGCATGTTTCTGGGCGAGGTGATTGTCCATGACTTCGCTTACGCCATCCGGTTGGTGTTGCAGGATCATTTGATGAATATGATTTTTGCGCAGCGGTTTCGTCATGTAGTGATCCAACCCCGCGGACAGGATGCCCTGATCGTCACCGGCCATTGCATGAGCAGTTAAGGCGACAATCGGGACATGACGCCCTGTTTCGACCTCGAGCCTGCGGATTTCAGCAGTGGCCTGTTTGCCGTCCATTTTTGGCATCGATATGTCCATGAAGATCAAGTCCGGGTCAAATTCCTGAAACATCTCGACGACTTCTATTCCATTGGACGCAAATCGCAGATCTATATGCAGGTCTTTGACCATCTTTTTCAGGATCAGCTGGTTGGTAAGATTGTCCTCGGCCGCAAGTACCTTCATGCGCCTTGCTTCCAAGGCCTTGGTTTCTTGGCGGACAGAGACGGGTTTTCGCTGCGTCGAACGACGTTCTGGCGGCGGGGTGTCCTTGAGAGCCACGAGCCTGGAATACAACTCGGCCCTGGGGATCGGCCTCTGCAACACACCGTCGATCAGTTCGCGGGCTGGGTGCGTGTGGATCAGAGATGGATTTGCAGACATCACGATGACCGAGGCGTCGCCCCACCCACGGTCTTTGAGGGTGACGGCAAGATCCAAGCCATCCATATCCGGCAGATCATGATCGCACAGGACAAGTTCAATCGCGTCATGCATTTCTGCCAGCGCCTCGGCCCCTGATGCGCAAACCGTCACTTCGGCCCCCAAACGGCCAAGTTGTTTCGCCAAAATAGCCCGGTTTACGGCCAGATCCTCGACCACCATGACGTGATTCACACAATCCGCCAGTTTCGGAGGTTCGGGCTGCGGGCCTTCTGCCGTGGGCAGCGACACCCTGAACCCGAAACAGGATCCCCGACCCGGTTCGCTTTCGACCCAGACTGAACCGCCCATCATGGTGATCAGGCGCCTGGTGATCGCAAGACCCAACCCGGTACCTTCAAATTGACGATTGCGTTCATCTTCGACCTGATTGAACTCACCAAAAACGTGGTTGATCTTTTCTGCATCGATACCGATGCCGGTATCTTCGATGGCAACATGGATGTCGCATGTCTGAGCCTGGGCATGCGGAACGCCTGTCACACGGATCAGGACATGACCTTCCGTGGTGAATTTGACTGCGTTGCCGACCAAATTGGTCAGAACCTGCCGTATTCGGCCCGGATCGCCCACAAAAAGGGTGGGCAGGAACAGGTCGTAATCCACAAGCAACGTGAGCCCCTTGTCACGCACGCTTGGCTGCAACAGCATCGCGACTTCAAGAATGCAGCGCTCCAGATCGAAGGGTTCAGGGTGCAGAACCAGCTTGTCCGCCTCGATCTTGGAGTAATCAAGCACGTCGTTGATGATAACCAACAATGCCTCACCCGAATTGCGGATCGTGTTGACATAGAGCCGCTGTTCTTCGTCCAGCGGAAATTCATCAAGCAGTTCGGCCATACCCACGATACCATTCATCGGCGTGCGGATTTCGTGGCTCATATTGGCGAGAAAGGCTGATTTGGCCCTGTAGGCCGCTTCCGCCCGTTCGCGGGCAACCTTCAGTTCTGTTTCGTGCCGGACCGACGCGGTGATGTTGAGTGCCAGGCTGACCACGTCACCACCGCTGCCACGCTGATCAATCAGGCGAATGTAGTGACCGTTCCACAGCTGCATGACGATCGGAGTTGGATTGGCCCGATTCCAGCGTGCCTGCATTCTGGCCTGCCATTCCTCGGCAGTTTCGTCACCGGTATCGACAATTCCTTCGGTGGTCAGCAATTGCAGAATGCGCTGGTAGGAAATCCCTGGCGCCACCTCATCCAGCCCTTCAAACACGCTGAGATATGCAGCGTTTGCGCTGATGAGCCTGCTGTCGCCGTCAAAGAATGCAAACCCGTCCTGAATGGTCTGGATCGAATGCCAAAGGCGGCGTTCGGCAATCTCGATCTTGGCATGAGCGACAGTGAGATCGGATTTGACCTTTTCGTTTTCCCCACGAACAGTTTCGACTTCGGCCTGAGTTTCACCAATGCGCCTGGTCAGCGCCATGGCGTGTTGGCCCAGTTTGCGATTGGCGGCCGAAAGCTCGGCCTGTTTCAAGGCAAGCATTCGTTCGGCTGCCAGACGCGCACGCCGTTCCTGTGCCAGTTTGTTTGCAAGACTCATTTTGATCGATTCCGGGACGTTCGGATTTCAGCATCGCGACAGAGAATGAAAAACTGTTTAAGCCGTTGCGCTACAGGCGCGCGCCATGCAAGGTTGAGCCCAAAGAGGAGAGCACGATGCACCGCTTTGTTTTTATTTCAATAACTTACATAATTGGCCTTCTGATCCTTCCCGCTGCCGTTCTGGCGCAGAGTGCGGTGCCTGAGTTCCGCTATGTCACCTCTCGGGACACGGATTTTTACGGGTCGGATCTGGATCCGTTGTTCGACACCGATCTGAAGTCCTGTGTTCAGGCCTGCTCGGCCAACGCGCAATGTACGGCGTTCACCTATAACACCCGTTCCGATGCCTGCTTTCCCAAAAGTGGCGTGAACAGACAAGAGGCGTATCAAGGCGCATTGTCCGCGCAAAAGGTGCCAAGCAGCGAACAGACTCTAATCTTGGGAAAAACGCGCGCGCAAGCACTGAGCGTCCTGAGTTCTGACGATCTGGATCACGCAAGAAAACAAGCCCGCGATCTGGGATTCCTGCACCCGGCAGGGGGGTATGATCTGCGGGCCGTTCTGGATGCGGCGCGCGACGCAGGCAGTGTCGCACAAACGATGCAGTGGACCGGTGTTGCCGTATCGCTCAGCGACCGCGCGGATCTTTGGAAGGAATATGCGCACCTGCTGCTGGCCATGAACCCTTCGCGTTGGAACGAGCGGCACGACCTGCGCAACCGCGCGCTGAATGCGGCGATCAATGGCTATCTGCGCGCCGAAACCCCCGGCACCCAGATCGCTGCTCTGATGACCCTTGCGGAAGCCCTGGAAGAGGTTGAGCGCGGGCGCGACATGATTCCCGTTCTTCGGTTGGCCGAGCAGGTGCAGCCGCGCGAAGACGTGCTGACCGCATTGGACAAAGCCATCGGCAAATACGGTTTCCGCGTGGTCGACAGCTCGGTCGAAAGCGATGCGGCAGCCCCCAGGATCTGTATCGAATTCTCGGAATCACTGGTCAAGGCCGGGGTCGACTATGATCCCTTCGTTCAACGTGACGCCGATGGGCTGGTCGTGCAGGCCGAGGACAGCCAGCTTTGCATCGATGGGGTCGCGCATGGCCAGCGTTATCGCCTGACATTGCGCGAAGGCTTGCCTGCCGCCTCGGGCGAAGCACTGAATCGCAGCATCGAACTGACCCATTATGTACGCGACCGGACGCCTTCGGTTCGGTTTCCCGGACGCAGCTATGTCCTTCCGAAATCTGCCAACGCGGCCTTGCCCGTCGAAACGGTCAATGTCACCGAACTGGACCTGACCCTGCGGCGGGTCAGTGACCGGAACCTGTTGCGGGCCGTGCAACAGGACTTTTTCGGCCGCCCGCTCAGCGAATGGCAGGAGGAAGAATTCTCGGACCAGATTGCCCAGGACATCTGGACGGGTACTGCCGAGGTTTCAAACCAGTTGAACCAGACCATGACGGCACGTCTTCCCATGGCCGAAGCGATCTCGGATCAACCTGCCGGTATCTATGCATTGACCGCCCGCGTTCCGGGGGCCGATCCCTATGACGATCCCGGCGCAACGCAATGGTTTGTGCTTTCTGATCTGGGGATCAGCACCGCCCTGGGCACTGACGGGCTGCACGTGACCGTGCGCGGGCTAAGCGATGCGGCACCGCGCGAGGGTGTCGAAGTTTCGCTGGTCTCAGGGGCGAACGCCGTCATCTCATCGGCACAGACCGATGAAACCGGCTATGCAAGGTTCGATCCGGGCCTGACACGCGGCACAGGGGCCAGTGCGCCTGCTCTGGTGACGGCGGCAATCGATGAGAGGGATTTCAGCTTTCTCTCGCTGACCGATCCTGCCTTTGACCTGTCGGATCGCGGCGTTGAAGGGCGCGCACCGGCGGGGCCGGTCGATGTCTTTCCGACCACCGACCGAGGTGCCTATAGGGCCGGTGAAGTAATCCATGTCACCGCCCTGTCCCGCGATGGCAAAGCGCAGGCCATCGAGGGCCTGCCTCTGACGGCGATCCTGTATCGCCCGGACGGGGTGGAATACCGCCGGTCTGTCTCGGATGGCGGTGTTGCCGGGGGCCATGTCTTTGCCCTGCCCGTGGCCGCAGACGTACCGCGCGGCGCATGGAAGATTGAAATCAAATCCGATCCAAAAGGCGATGCGCTGGCGCGTCAGACCGTTCTTGTCGAGGATTTCCTTCCCGAACGGATCGATTTCGAACTGACCCTGTCCGACGCACCCCTGCGCCCCGGCGACAGTCCACCGCTCGCGATCGACGCGCGCTATCTGTTTGGAGCGCCGGGGTCGGACCTGAGCATTGACGGGCAGGTCATCGCCCGCCCGGCGAACACGGTCCCGGGCTACGACGGATATCGCTTTGGCCGCTATGATGCAGAAACCTCGATCAAGAGCACATATTTCGGAGACACGCGCACAGACGCAACCGGGCACGCGACCGTGGCGGTCAAAGTCCCCGTGTTAGAAACTGAAGGAAAGCCAATCGAAGCTGAAATCATCGCCCGGCTGGCCGATGGCTCGGGCCGCCCGGTCGAGCGTCGCCTGACCGCGCCCGTCCTGCCGCCGCACCCTGTTATTGGTGTCAAACCTCTGTTCGACGAAGTCATCCCGGAAGGCACCGAGGCAGCGTTCGAGATCGTTGGCCTGTCTCCTGAGTTGACGCCCGTTCCGATGCGTCTCCGCTGGACGCTGAACAAGATAGAAACGCGCTATCAATGGTACCAGCTTCACGGCGACTGGAACTGGGAACCGACAACGCGCCGCAGCCGTGTCGCCACCGGCGAGGTGGACGTCCTCTCTGACCCTCTGACGCTGACGCAACCGGTGGAATGGGGGCGCTATGAACTGGTGGTGCAGCGAGTTGACGGAACATATTCCGAAACCGCCGTCGATTTCTATGCGGGCTGGTATCAGGCCGCCGATGCATCGACCACGCCGGACCGGCTTGAAATGTCGTTGGATCGCGACAGCTATCGCATCGAGGATACGGCGCAGTTGCGGATCGTGCCCCGCATGGCCGGTGTCGCTCAGATCGAAGTCCTTTCGAACCGTCTGATCCACCGCCAGATCGTGGAGGTGCCCGAAGGGGAAACTCTGATCCCGATTGAAGTGACCCAGGATTGGGGCGCCGGGGCTTATGTCACCGCAACCGTGATCCGCCCAATGGATGTTGCAGCCGGTCAGAACCCGGCGCGGGCGATGGGCGTTGCCCATGCCAGCATCGATCCAGTGGACCGCAGACTTTCCGTAACTGTCGACGTGCCCGAGGTCACCGCACCGCGTCAGACGCAAAAAGCCCGTATCAGGGTCGAAAATACCGTGGACGATGAGCCGGTCTGGCTGACGCTGGCCGCCGTCGACGTGGGCATTCTGAACCTCACCGGGTTCAAAAGCCCGGACCCGCAAGGATACTATTTCGGGCAGCGCCGTCTGGGTGTTGATCTGCGGGATGTCTACGGGCGACTGATCGACGGCATGAACGGAGCCATGGGCACAGTGCGCTCGGGCGGCGACAATGACAGCGGGATGCGTCGCCAATCTCCGCCACCGACACAAGACCTGATGGCCGTGTTCAGTGGCCCGGTCGAGATCGGCGCGGATGGAGAGGTTGAGATCGACATTCCCCTTCCTGCCTTCAACGGAACCGTCCGGCTGATGGCCGTCGCGTGGTCGCGCAAAGCCGTCGGTCAGGCCGAAGCTGAAATGATCGTCCGCGACCCGGTGGTCGCTACCGCCAGCCTTCCGCGCTTCCTTGCCCCGGGCGATCAAAGCCGGATGCGTCTTGAGATCGTCCATGCGGATGGCACACCCGGAGAAATGGCACTTGGCCTGACCGCCTCCAAGGGTTTGGAACTGGGCGCGGCACCGGCCAGCTTTTTGCTGGAGGACGGTGGCAAGGCGGTTTTCGAGATCCCGATCACGGCCAGCGCCATCGGCGATCCTGAAATCAGCGTATCGATCACCACACCTGATGGGCGCGACCTGTCGCAAACCCTGCGCATGCCGGTGCGGGCCAATGACCCGGTGATTGCACAGACGCGGCGTTTTGCCTTGGGCGCAGGCGATAGCTTCCTGTTTTCGCAGGATGTGTTTGACGGGTTCCAGCCGGGTTCGGCCAAGGCCATCCTGTCCGCCGGAGCGTTGGCCAAATTCGACACGCCCGGTCTGCTGGATCAGCTGAACCATTACCCCTATGGTTGCACCGAACAGATCACCAGCAAAGCGCTGCCGTTGCTGTACCTGTCATCCGTTGCGCAAGCCACGGGGCTGGGGGATGGCCCGGTTGTGGATCAACGCATCGCCGATTCGATCCGCAGTATCCTGACTCGTCAGGCCGCAAACGGCGCCTTTGGCCTGTGGCGCGCAGACAGCGGGGATTTCTGGCTGGACGCCTATGTGACCGACTTCCTGTCCCGTGCCCGCATTCAGGGGCATCTCGTGCCGGACCGGGCGTTCGCTCAGGCGATGGACAATCTTCGGAACAGGGTCAATTACGCGCCTGATTTCGACGAAGGCGGTCAGGACATCGCCTATGCCCTGATGGTTCTTGCGCGGGAAGGCGCGGCCTCGATGGGCGATCTGCGCTATTACGCGGATGTCAAAGGGGATGCCTTCGACACCCCTCTGGCGGCGGCGCAACTGGGCGCAGCTCTGGCCTCTTACGGAGACCAGACTCGAGCGGATGCGATGTTCAACCGTGCCGCGCGGATGCTGGATCGGCAACAGAACCAGCAACAGAACGTCTGGCGCGCTGACTACGGCACCCACCTGCGGGACGCAGCGGGCTTGTTGAGCCTTGCAGTGGACGCGGGCAGCGAGGCGATTGACCGCGATGCTTTGATCCAATGGGTGAGCACGGGCCGCGCGCCGCTGTCCACTCAGGAGGCCACGTGGTCATTGCTGGCGGCGCACGCGCTTGTGTCTGACCCAACGGGATCGGGCTTGATGGTCAACGGGGCGCCGGTTTCCGGTCCGTTTGTGAAAGTTCTGCAATCCGGACAGGCGGATGAGATCCACGTCACGGCCGCCGACGGTCAGGCGACGGATATCACTTTGACGGTCACAGGCATCCCGGAGGTTCCGCCCGAGGCAGGCGGCACCGGCTATGCAATCGAACGGCGGTATTATTCGATGGATGGCGATCTGATCGATTCAGACAGCTTTGCCGTGGGTGATCGGTTCGTCACTGTGCTGCAAGTTACACCGTTCGAAAACGGCGGTGCGCGGCTGATGGTGAACGATCCACTGGCCGCCGGGATCGAGATTGACAACCCAAGCCTGCTGCGCTCGGGCGAGGTCCGATCGCTGGACTGGCTGGATCTGTCCGACGCCACCCATACCGAGTTCCGCTCGGACCGGTTCCTGGCCGCCGTTGATTTGTCCGGTCGTGAAACCGTGACGCTGGCCTACGTGGCGCGCGCCGTGACACCTGGCGTGTTCCATCATCCGGCGGCCTCGGTCGAAGACATGTACCGCCCGCAGAACCGGGCGCGGACATCTACCGGACGGGTCGCGATCCAGTGACCGGACTTGCGCCATACCCTTGTTTGGGTGGTCGTCATGCCTAAGCGGTCGCGGCTCTTGTTTGCGCTGGCCGGAGCACTCTATCTGACGGCGCTGGCACGGGATGGTGTTGACCGCTGGGTCGATGCCACAACCCTGCCTTCCGTTATGGCTGAAACTCCGGTCGAGATGCGGGACCGGAATGGCGACCTTCTGCGGGCGTTTCCAGTTAAGGATGGCATCTGGAGGCTGCGGCCCGGCGCAGTTGACCCTGATTTCATCGCTATGCTGATCCGGTACGAGGATAAACGGTTCTGGACCCACGCCGGAGTGGACCTCATCGCGATGCTGCGGGCTGCCGGGCAAAGCCTGTGGAACGGGCGTAACGTGTCGGGCGGGTCCACTCTGACCATGCAGGTGGCGCGGTTGATCGAAGATGGTCCAACCGGGCGCTGGAGCGGGAAATTTCGCCAGATCAGAGTCGCATTGGCGTTGGAGCGGCGTCTGAGCAAACAGCAAATCCTGAACCTTTATCTGACCCATGCCCCCTATGGTGGCAATCTGGAAGGGCTCCGCGCCGGCGCCCGCGCGTGGTTTGGAAAGGACGCCACCCGGCTGACGCCCGCGCAAAGCGCCCTGTTGGTTGCGTTGCCGCAATCCCCCGAGGCCCGGCGCCCGGATCGCAAGCCCGAGGCTGCCCGGCAGGCCCGCGACCGGGTTCTGAACAGGCTGGTGCGCCACACCGTCCTGACCGATGCCGAAGCGCGCGCGGCCATGACCGAGCCTCTTCCGGATCGGATGAATCCGTTTCCGCGTCTTGCACCTCATCTGACTGACCGCGTGAGGCGGCAAGCACCCGCAACACAGGCCTTCGATCTGACTCTGGATGCCGGATTGCAGGCCCGGCTGGAAACCTTGGTGGCCCGGGCCGCCAACCGCGTCGGACCACGCGTTTCCGGGGCTCTGATCGTGGCCGACCATCGCAGCGGCGAGGTTCTGGCATCGGTCGGATCTGCCGGGTACCAAGATGCCCGTCAGGGGTTCGTGGATATGACCCGGGCCGTACGGTCGCCCGGATCGACCCTGAAACCTCTGGTCTACGGGCTGGCCTTCGATCAGGGGCTGGCCCATCCCGAGACCCTGATCAGCGACAGCCCCGTGATGTTTGGCCGATACGCACCGCGCAATTTCGACGGCGCCTTTCGTGGCGATGTCCGGGTGCGGGACGCCCTACAGCTGTCGCTGAACATCCCCGTCGTGCGCCTGACGAATGAGCTGGGCCCCGCTCGGTTGATGACAGCATTGAGGTTGGCCGGATCAGAGCCACGTCTGAATGGCGCAACACCCGGATTGGCGATTTCTTTGGGGGGCGTGGGGTTGAGCCTGCACGATCTGGTGCAGGTTTACGCCACTCTGGCAGCTGGCGGCACAGGCCCGATCCTGCATCATGACGTTCTGGCAGACGCCCAGCGCACCCGGCGCGTTCTGTCGGAAACCTCGGCCTGGCAGGTTTCGGACATTCTGGCCGGGCTTGCGCCACCGGCAGGCGGTGCAACAGGGTCGCTGGCCTACAAGACCGGCACGTCTTATGGCCACCGCGATGCCTGGGCCATCGGCTTTGACGGGCAGCACGTCATAGGGGTCTGGCTGGGCCGCGCCGATGGAACGCCTGTTCCTGGTGCATTCGGGGGCGACCTTGCCGCGCCCCTGTTGGCCGAGGCTTTCAACCTGTTGAAACCCGATCTAACGCCCCTGCGCCCACCGCCACCTTCGACCTTGCTTGTCGGCGCGGCCCAATTGCCTCAGCCGTTGCAGCGATTTCGCCCCCGCACGACAGCTTTCAAGGATGATCCCGCGGCACCGGACCTGCTGTTCCCGCCCGATAACGCCGTATTAGAGACGTCAGGAGCACCTCTGACGGTCAAACTGCGTGGCGGCGTCGGGCCGTTTTCCGTACTGGCAGATGGCGTGCCGGTGCTGACCGGGCAGCGGCGACGAGAGTTCGAAATCCCAAATCCGGGGACCGGCTTCACCTCACTTGTCGTGGTGGATGCGCAAGGTCAATCCGACAGGGCGTCAATCAGGATCGATTAGCGCCGCCCCTCCCGCAGCCAACCGCCCAACAGGAAACCTCCTGCCAACAGCAAAACCAGCCAAGGCGGCAGCAGACCCGCCTGGGTCACATCCCGTGTCTCGTAGGCATCGCGCGGGGTCAGACCGATCCAGCCCCGACCAGCCGCCGGGCGCCCGGCGCGCACGTTGCGGATCGACGGCAATCCATCTTCCACCCGGATCACGCCGCCCCGCATGCCGGCCAGAACCGGTTCAAGAACATCCCCCGTAGCGATGGTGCGTTCAAACTCCTTCGGCGCGGCGGGACCAAGCCCGATCACGGCCATGTGGTCACCTTCCTGCAAACGGTAAAGACCAATCTCGGGCCCATAGTATTGCGCTTCGAACCGCCCCGGAGAGACCTCCTGCAAGGTGATTTCCAGCGTTTCGCCGTTCGGGCGCGTCACAGTCACCGGACCCACATCATCCCCAAGCGTCTGTCGAATGATGCGCATGGACTGGCCGTTGGCTTCGGCCCACAGCGCCTCTTCCTCGAGTTCGGGTTCCTTCATCATCCAATGGGCCAGCCTGCGCAAAAGTTCCAGTTGCGGACCGCCACCTTCAAAGCCACGGCTCCACAGCCAGGCATGGTCCGATGCCAGCATCGCAACACGCCCTTCGCCCACTCGGTCCAGAACCAGCAGGGGGCGTTCGTCAATGCCCGTCATCAGAACCTCGCCCGAGCGATGGTTCACATCGATCTGGCGCAACCAGGCCCCCCAATCCTCGGAATCGCCAAGATTTGTTGTCACCGGATGGCGCTGACCCAACGCGCTGACCTTTGGAACAAAGCGTTCCTCGAAGACACGCGCGGAAGGTTGCGCTGGCAGGATGGGCGCCAGCGGCGACCGAAAAATGCTGTCAGCTCCGGCGAAATCGGGACCGGCGGCAATCAGAACGGCGCCGCCGTCATTGATATAACTGGTGACGTTGTCCAGATAGATTGCAGGCAGGATGCCGCGCCGCTTGTAACGGTCGAATATGATCAGATCGAAATCGTTGATCTTTTCCAGAAACAACTCGCGGGTCGGGAAGGCGATCAAAGACAATTCGTCCACCGGCACGCCATCTTGCTTCTCGGGCGGGCGCAGGATGGTGAAATGCACCAGATCGACCGAGCTGTCGGATTTCAGCAGGTTGCGCCATGTGCGCCCGCCCGGATGCGGCTCGCCCGAGACCAGCAGAACGCGCAGGCGATCCCGAACGCCGTTCATCTGGATCAGCGCGGTGTTGTTGCGGTCGGTCAACTCGCCTTCGGCCAGGGGCACGGAAAACTGGAGCACGTTGCGCCCGCCATGAGGCAGGGTGACAGGCAGTTCGACATCCCGACCGATTGGAATACTCAGCTGCTGAGGCTCACCACCATCCACGGAAATCTCCAGCGGCGCTGTCGCGGCACCCGCGGGGGCTGCTCCGCTGTCTTCAACGCGCAGGGTCAAAGTCACCGATTCACCGATGATGGCAAAGGCAGGCGCATTTCGGACGATAAGCCGGCGATCCCAGTCGTCCGCACGCCCGGATTGCAGCAGATGCATCGGCGCTGGCAATTCCGGGGCCTGATCGGCATCGTGCACGATCCCGTCCGATACCACCAGAATGCCTGCGATGCGCGCACGCGGCTCTTCGGCCAGGGCCTCATTCAGGGCGGCCATGACCTGCGTGCCCTCATCCCCGTCACCGTCGCCGATCCGAATGCGGCGCAGTTCCGTATTGTCGCGCGCCTCAATCTCGGCGGCCAGATCTTCGGCGGCCTGCGCCGTTTGTTCGGCCCGGTCCGAAAGTGTCTGGCTGGCGCTTTCATCCTCGATCATCAAAACGATATCCGTCAGCGGCGCGCGGTCCTCGACTTGATAGACCGGACCGGACAGTGCCGCGATGACAACCAGGGCCGCCAATCCCCGCAGGGCCCAGCCCGACAAGCCGCGCCACAAGGCCAGAGCTACTCCGACAGCGGCAATCGCCCCCACAGCAGCCAAAAGCGGCCACGGGATCAGCGGGTCGAATATGACGGTTCCGGTCATTGTCCCAACCTGTCCAAAAGGGCGGGCACGTGGACCTGATCGGATTTGTAATTCCCGGTCAGCACGTGCATCACCAGATTGACGCCAAAACGATTGGCCAGTTCGCGTTGCCGTTCCCCGGCATACCCACGACCGACAGGCAAAAGGGCCTGGCCGTTGCGATCCACGGCCCAGGCCCCGGCCCAGTCATTGCCGCCGATAACCACCGGTGTCACGTTGTCATTGAGGTTGCGGAATGGCATCCCTTCGATCTGTTCTGCATCCCCGGGTGCAGCTTCGACCCAGACTTCTGCGCCGGAATAGCGGCCCGGGAAATCCTGGAGCAAATAGAATGTTCTGGTCAGGACGTGATCGCGGGGAATCGGCTCTAATGCAGGGATATTCAGCGGTCCGGCCAGTTGCTGCAACTTGCGGCCATTCGGACTGGATGCGCCGAAACCGGCAATATCCGCATCGCGCGTATCAAACAGGATCATCCCACCCGAACGCAAATAGGCGTTCAGTTTGATATACGCCTCGGCCGAAGGTTGCGGCTGGTTCGGCGTGATGGGCCAATAGAGAAGCGGAAAGAATGCCAGCTCGTCTCGTTCCAGATCAACGCCGATTGGGTCCGCCGGTTCGACAGAGGTGCGAAAGAACAGGGTTTGCGCCAAGCCCCGCAATCCGGCCTCGGCAATATCGTCCACCTGCGTCTCACCGGTCAGCACATGCGCCAGCACAAGCTCGTGCGTTGCAGCGAGGGCAAATTCGGTATCTTCGGGCGTCTGCGCCTGTACGTCCGGCACCAGCAGAAAAGCGGCCAGCGCGGCAGCCGCCGTTCGCGCCAGGCCCAGCCTGCCCGACAAGGCCAGCGAGGCAATCACGTCAACCGTCAACAAGATCAGCGCGAGGCTGAGCAACAGGCCACCAAGCGGGGTTTCCGTGCTGACCTCCTGCCCTTTGATCGGCACATTGGCGGGCCAGGTCACCGGGCGCAGCTCGGTTTCTTCCGAAACCACGTTCAATGCCAGCTTCTGCTTTCCGCTTTCATAGAGACCCGGACGCAAATCTGGCCCGATCCGGCCCGAGATCAGCTGAACGCCATCCACACCGGCCAGGGTTCCGGCATCTGACAAGGCGCCAAACCCGTCCATGATCTGAACCGGCTCCCACGTGGTGCCTTGCAGTTGCGATTCTTGCCGCGACTTGGCTGCCGAAGCCACGGCCAAACGATCCAGCATCTCGACGAACAGGCCCGACAACGGCAGGCTGGACCATTCGGCATCCGCAGTGACGTGAAACAGCACCACCTGCCCAAGCCCCAAAGCCTTGCGTGTTACCAACGGAGTCCCGTCAGACAGCGAAGCAATCACGCGATCCGCCAAGTTAGGGTCTGGTTGCGCCATGACTTGGGTCGAAACAACCACGTCCTTTGGGATATCCAGGCCGAAAAACGGAGAGCTTTCGGGGAATGGAGCCAGCGTCTTGGCTTCGCCCCAGCTCATCGCACCGCCGACGGATCGTCCACCGCTGCGCAGCCGCGCCGGCAACAGGGTGTCTTCGGTATCCCTGCCCAGATCGCTGGCCGCCATGCGCGGACCGGCAAAACGCAGCAGAAGCCCGCCCTGTTCGACCCATTCGATCAAAGCGGCTTCTTCCGGCTCCGACATCTGCGCCACGTCCGACAGGACGATCACATCCGGGTTGGCGGGCAGAACCTCAAGCAGGCCGCCATCGACAAAATCCGCGGTCGGGACCAGAACCTGCGTCAGGTAATGGAGGGGTGACAACAGCTCTAGCCCTTCACGGTTGCGGGTTCCGGCAATCAGCGCAACCTCGCGCCGGCGCAGACTGTCATCGGTCAAAGTCACGGCCCCGGCGGACCTTTGGCCCTGAATTTCAAACCGCGTGATACGGGCGCGCAATTCCGACGGCAGCGCCAGATCGGCCTGCGCCGAGGTTTCGCCGGCCTCCAGGGTCAGCTCAACGGAATGCAGCACCCGGGCCGTGCCAGCCGGATCACGGCCTTGCGCCAATACCGTCACGCGGTCTTCCGGTCCGGGGCCCGCGCGCTGAACGGTCAATTGGATCAGCCCGTCCTGATAGGCCGCAGGCCGGATCGCCACGGGCCGGGAGGCCGCCTGATAGACCGTCACATCTCCGCGCGCCTGAAGGCTGGACACCAGTTCAGCGTGGTCTGCATAATCCAGCCTGTCACTGAACCAATGGGTATCAAATCCGCCGTCAACGGCGTTCAACGCGGCAATGATCTGAGCAATCTGATCCGCATTCGGCTGCCAGGGGTTCGGGGTCAGCCCCGGCAAACGCCCACGCCACGCTTCCGCAGCCTGAAATACCGGTGTTTCCGGCTCTGTCAGGCGCAAAATCGCAACCGTTCGGCCCGCGCGCCCGGCCTCCGACAGTTGCGTGTCGATTTGGTCAAGTGTCGCCGGCCAGCGCGCGGCTCCGGCCCAACTGGCGTCCAGCACCAGCAGCAGCGGCCCGGTTCCGGTTTCATCCCGTGACGGGTTCAGAACCGGCCCTGCCAGCCCGATGATGATCGCAGCCGCCGCCAGCATCCGCAGCAGCAGCAGCCACCATGGGGTGCGGTCGGATACGCTTTCGTCATCCTTAAGGCCCAACAGCAGCGTGACCGCCGGGAACAAGCGGCGGATCGGAGCGGGCGGAACCGCGCGCAGGATCAGCCACAGGATCGGCAGAGTCAGAAGACCCAGCAACACCCATGGCGCGGTAAAGCCGATGCCCGCCAGAACCGTCATCGCGTGCCCCCATCCAAGGCCCGATAAAGCCATAACAGAGCCGCTTGTGCGCTGTCACCCGTGTGGTGCAGGCCCAGTTGCCAGCCCGTCGCTCGGCACAGTTGCCTCAGCGCGTCCTTGCGGTGCGCCAGGCGTTCCAGATAACGGTCCCGCAGCTCGGCGGCCTTTAGCGTTTCGTGTCGGACGGACCCTCCGACGCTTTCGAAAATGGTGCGCCCGCGATAGGGAAACGACTCTTCACCCGGATCCAGCACTTGCAGAACCACGCCGCGCACGCCACGGTCGGCGGCTTTGGTCAGGGCAAGTTCAACCTCATCCATGGGGCCCAGAAAATCCGAGATGAACACGGCGCGGGCATGAGGGATCATGGCGCGGTGTTCGGGTGGGGCGTAATCCGCTTGATCATCCTCGGACCAGGCCTGCGCCAGCCGAATGATCTGCGCATTGCCGCGCCGGGGCGGCAAGGTGGTGCCGGTCAGACCTACGCGTTCACCGCCGCGCACCAGAAGGATGGATGTCGCCAGCCCCAACAGCCGCGCGCGATCCGCTTTGGTCGGCAGGGTCTTGTCGGACGCAAACCGCATCGAAGCCCCCTGATCGACCCACAGCATCACGGATTGCGCGATCTGCCATTCCCGTTCACGTACGAACTGCTGATCCCCCCGCGCCGAGCGGCGGTGATCGATCATGCGACGGCTGTCGCCGACCTGTGCCGGGCGGTATTGCCAGAAATCATCCCCCATCCCGGACCGCCGTCGACCGTGGTCGCCCAGAAGAACGGTTCCGGCCAAGTGCTCAGCCCGCGCCAAGAGGGGCGGTAGCCGCGATGCCTCGGCTTCGGATCTTTCGCGAAGGGTCAGCTCGGCATTCACGCCGCGGCCTCGGTCCGGATCAGCCCGACAGCGGTCGAATCAATCAGCTCTGCAAGGCTGTCACCACGCGCCCTTGCCGCAAAGTTGAGCGCCATCCGGTGGCTGAGCACCGGGCGCGCCATATCCAGAACATCCTCGGCATTGGGTGCCAGGCGCCCCTGCAACATGGCCCGCGCGCGCACCGTCATCATCAGCGCCTGCGCGGCACGGGGGCCCGGACCCCAGGCCACGGTTTCGGCAACCCGTTCGGACACACCGGGTTCTTCGGGGCGGAACGCCCGCACCAGATCAAGGATCAGTTCAACGACGGATTCTCCGACCGGCATCCGGCGCAACAAGACCTGCGCGGCCAGCAACTCTTCCTTGCTGAAAATCTGATGCGCCTCTTCCTCTTCAACCCCGGTCGTAGCCAGCAGAATATCCCGCTCTGTCTGGCGGTCGGGGTATTCGACGTCAATCTGCACCAGGAACCGGTCAAGCTGGGCTTCGGGCAGCGGATAAGTGCCTTCCTGCTCGATCGGGTTTTGCGTTGCCAGCACGTGGAACGGCGTACCCAATGAACGATCTTCACCCGCCACGGTAACGGTGCGTTCCTGCATCGCCTGCAACAGCGCCGATTGTGTCCGCGGACTTGCCCGGTTGATTTCATCCGCCATCAACAGTTGACAGAAGATCGGGCCGGGAATGAACCGGAAATGGCGGCTGCCATCGTCGGCAGTGTCCAGAACCTCGGACCCAAGAATATCGGCGGGCATCAGATCGGGCGTGAACTGAATGCGGCTGCCATGCAGGCCCATCACCGTCGACAGAGTCTCGACCAGGCGTGTCTTGCCCAAACCCGGCAGACCGATCAACAGGGCATGGCCGCCGCACAAAAGTGCGGTCAGCGTCAGGTCCACGACCCTCTCCTGCCCGATGAAGCGGCGGGTGATCGAGGCCTTGGCCTCTTGCAGCTTGTTTTCCAGCGCTTCGATCTCGGCTACGAGGTCGGCAGGTTCGGTCATGACTTTCCCTTCCGTGGACTATTATGATTGAAGTGTATCGCGCTGAGAGGAAATGGCAAAAGCAATGAGCGGACAAAAACCTGTGAAACCGTCGCCAGATGGTCTGGCGGCATCGGTCAAGGCGGCCAAAACCAACGGTTTACCGCCCGTTCACCTCTGGAATCCTCCGTTTTGCGGCGATCTGGACATCAAGATCGCAAAAGATGGCACATGGAGTTATTTAGGCTCACCCATCAACCGTTTCGAGCTTGTGAAGCTTTTTTCCTCAATTCTTAAGAAGGAAGACGGCAAATACTTCCTAGTCACCCCGGTCGAGAAGGTGGGAATCACTGTCGATGACGCGCCGTTTGTCGCTGTGGATTTCGACCGGGACGGGGATGGAAAGGACCAGTCCTTGACCTTCACAACCCATGTTGGCGACCGGGCCTCGGCCGGAGTTGATCATCCGATCCGAGTTGTAATCGACCCTGAAACAGATGAACCCTCACCCTACATATTGATCCGCGACAACCTTGAAGCTCGGATAGACCGCAAAAGCTTTTACCGCCTCGTCGAGATCGGAACGCACCACGACGGCTGGTTCGGTG
Source organism: Ruegeria sp. AG6 (assembly GCF_056541565.1). Classification (NCBI taxonomy): domain Bacteria; kingdom Pseudomonadati; phylum Pseudomonadota; class Alphaproteobacteria; order Rhodobacterales; family Roseobacteraceae; genus Ruegeria; species Ruegeria sp. AG6. Next base: position 133,338 of record NZ_JBQFYQ010000007.1, read on the forward strand.
TTTGGTCAGGCGGGCAGTTCTTTGGCCTGATCCCTTCAGCCGACCTGAGCTGACCGCGGCGCGCGATCCTGTGCCAGCACGACAGCCATTGCAACAATGCCCGCACCAAATGCCCGGGTCCAGTTCCACTCGTCCCCCAGCATCAGCATGATCAGCATCACGTAGAAAGGGGCAACATTGATGTGAAAAGAGGCCAGCGCCACGCCCAGCTTGCCGACGGAGGTGATAAATAATACCTGGCTGAGACCCATGGAGATAAGCGCATAGATCATCAGCATGCCCGCCTGCTGCGTGTCGAACGCAGTTGCAGGCATCACGTCCAGACCAAACTGCGCCGATCCGAAAACCAGCAGCGATGCCATGGCCAGCCCTCCGACGAAGGTGATCGTCGTGCGCCCGGTCTGGCTCAGTTCGGCGAAATCACGGGCGGTTGCCATGCTGGCCCAGCAGAACAACACCGTTGATCCAACCGCACAGGTCGCGCCCAGACCCAACTGGGCCGGGGCCAAGGCGCTGGTGGCGATCAATCCGCCGACAATCGACACAAGAACGCCCAGCGCAAAATTCCACTTCAGCCGGCGTGTGCCAGCAGCCAATTCAAGCAATGTGGCCACCAAAGGTGCGCAGGAGACGATGATTGCTACCGTTACCGGGTCGGTTAGCTTTTGCGCCAAGATCAACAGGAACATTCCCAACCCGATTCCAAGGCCTCCGACGGTCATTGCATGACCCCAGCGGGCTGAAACAACCCGGCGCGGCCCGTCCAGAATTACCCAGACCGGAACCATCACCAACACGGCCAGCGCCAGTCGCGCGGCCAACAGGGCAACGGGCGGCCATGTTTGCAACAGCACCTCGGCCGCCGGAAACCCGGCCGCCCATGTCAGCATCGAAGCCACGGCCAACCCGTTGCCCGACAAGGCAGAATGCTGTCCCGCCGGCGCAGAAAGACTGTTCCCGCGGACGGGGTCTGGGCTCATCGCCATCGTTTTCAAACCTTCCATTGGCACGGCGTCAGAAAATTGATTCGCCGCAATGCAGGAAGCGTTTCCGATTTCATCGGGTCGATCTGGTCGAATTTCGACAAACTGTCGTTTTCTGTCACTTTCACAGAAATCAACGCGCGGATAAGGTCGGGCCACCTGAAATCCATGGGCCGCCTATGCCAAAATTCGCCGCGAATATCTCATTGCTCTTTGCCGAACTTCCGTATCTGGATCGGTTTCAGGCAGCGGCAGATGCCGGGTTCAAGGCGGTCGAGATCCTGTTTCCGTACGAACTGGCTGCAAAAGAAACCCGGCGTGCCTTGCTGGCCAACGGGCTCGAACTGGTTCTGATCAACGCGCCCCCGCCGAATTATACCGGTGGCGCACCGGGTTATGCCGCCATCCCCGGCGGTGCGTCCCGGTTTCAGTCTGATATCCGCCGCGTTCTGCGCTACGCTCAGGTGCTGCGGCCGGGTTTCATTCATATCATGTCCGGATACGCCGCCGGGACGGATGCGTTGGACTGCTTCGTGCAAAACTTACAGTGGGCCGCCGATTTCGCGCCGCAGCAGACATTTACGATCGAACCCCTCAATCCGATGTCCCAACCCGGCTATTTCCTGAACGACTATGATCTGGCGACCGAGGTACTGGGCCGCGTGGATCGCCCGAATGTCGGTCTGCAATATGACAGTTTTCACGCACATATGATCCACGGCGACGCGCTGGCCGTCTGGAAGCGTTTTCACCCCAGCGTTGTCCACGCCCAGATCGGGGCCGCCCCCGAACGTTCTGAACCGGGGCGCGGGCCTACGGATTTCACGCAGCTTTTCGCGGCAATGGATGATGCTGGTTACACCGGTTGGGTCAGCGCCGAATACGCGCCTTCTACCGCTCGAACGGATGCGACACTGGCTTGGATGCGACGTTAACGCCGTTCATTGGTCTGGAATTAGCAGCCCGAAAGGCGCACATATCGGGCAAGCCGTTTTCAAGGATGACCGATATGATCCCTGCCCGCTTTGCCCATGCCATCTTTGGACTGATCATGTCAGGGCTGATGTCGTGCATTGTCACCGGGATCGCTACGGTCAAGGCAGTGGGGTTCCATCCTGAAACGCTGGGCGACTGGATGGCGTCCTGGGCCTTTTGCTGGCCCATCGCCTTCACGGTGATCCTGGTCCTGGGACCTTCGGTGAAACGTATGGTCGAAGGGTGGGTCAGGCCACAAGGCTGACTTGGGGGGCTGACCCGGCGCTAGTGCGCCTCGGCCCAGTTCGCACCCTGGCCGGCATCAACGCTCAGCTTCACATCCAATTTCACCGCCGGGTCCGAGGCACCCTCCATCACCTCGCGCGCCACATCGATCAGCGGATCCACGGAATCCTCGGCGACTTCGAACAACAGTTCGTCATGGACCTGCAACAGCATCCTGGCGGGCAGCCCGTTGATCGCACCCGGCATCCGCACCATCGCGCGTCGGATCACATCCGCCGCCGTGCCCTGAATCGGCGCGTTGATCGCCGCCCGGCGCGAGAATCCTGCATGCGGCCCCTTGGCGTTGATCTCGGGCGTGTGGATCTTGCGCCCGAACAGGGTTTGGACATAGCCGTGCTCTTTGGCAAATGCCACCGTGTCATCCATATACTGTCGAATGCCCGGAAAGCGTTCGAAATAGCGGTCGATGAAACCCTGTGCCTCGGCCCGCGGTATGCGCAGGTTGCGCGCCAGGCCGAAGCCCGAGATGCCATAGATCACACCAAAGTTGATTGCCTTGGCCTGGCGGCGGATGTCCGGCGTCATCTCGTCCAGCGGCACGTCGAACATTTCCGACGCGGTCATGGCGTGGATGTCCAGCCCATCGGAAAAGGCCTGTTTCAGGGTCGGAATGTCGGCGATATGCGCCAGGATGCGCAGCTCGATCTGGCTGTAGTCGAGGCTGACCAGAACATTTCCGGGCTCGGCGACAAAGGCCTCGCGGATGCGGCGGCCCTCCTCGGTGCGCACGGGGATATTCTGCAAATTGGGGTCAGTCGAGGCCAGACGCCCCGTATTCGCCCCGGTGATGGCATAAGACGTGTGCACCCGGCCCGTGTCGGGGTTGATATGGGTCTGAAGCGCGTCGGTATAGGTCGATTTCAGCTTGGACAGCTGGCGCCAATCCAGCACACGGCGCGGCAGTTCATGCTCGGTCGCCAGATCTTCCAAGATATCGGCCCCGGTCGAGTACTTGCCGGTCTTCCCCTTCTTGCCGCCTTCCAGGCCCATCTTGTCGAACAGGATCTCGCCCAACTGCGCGGGTGAGCCGACATTGAAATTCTCACCCGCCAGCTCGTGGATTTCAGCCTCTAAACCGGCCATTTTCTGGGCAAAGGCGTTCGACATACGGCTCAGCACGTCGCGGTCGACCTTGATGCCATGCATCTCCATCTCGGCCAGAACCGGCACAAGTGGTCGTTCGAGTGTCTCGTAGACAGTCGTCACCTGCACCCGGTGCAGCTGCGGTTTGAACAATTGCCACAGGCGCAGCGTTATATCCGCATCCTCGGCGGCATAGGCAGTGGCCTCGTCGATCGGCACCTTGTCGAAGGTGATCGCAGATTTGCCTGACCCCAGCAGCGGCTTTATCGGGATCGGCGTGTGGCTGAGATACCGTTCCGAGAGTGTATCCATGCCGTGTCCATGCTCACCGCCATGCATGGCATAAGACATCAACATCGTATCATCGATGGGGGCCACATCGATACCTTGACGCCGGAAAATCTTGGCATCGTATTTCATGTTCTGCCCGATTTTGATGATCGAGGGGTCCTCAAGCACCGGCTTCAGCAGCGTCAGCGCCTCATCCAGGGGCATTTGCCCTTCAGCCAGCGCGTCCGACCCGAACAGATCATCCGCCGCACCATCGCGGTGGGTCAGCGGGATGTAACAGGCTTCGCCGGCCTCGACACACAGCGAAATACCGACCAGATCGGCGATCATTTCATTCAGACCGGTGGTTTCAGTATCAACAGCGATCCAGCCTCGTTCATGGGCCTGATCGATCCACTTTTGCAATGCCGCTGCATCACGGACACATTCATACTTTGCCGCGTCAAACGGGATCGTCTCGGCCTCAACTTCTTTGGCCGCAGGCGCCGGAGCGTCGGCGATGGCCGGTGCTTCGGCCCCCAGCTTGTCGGCGATCCGTTTGGTCAGTGTGCGGAATTCCATATCCGCCAGAAAACCCAGCAGGGTCTCTGCATCGGGCTCTCTCACTTCAAGGTCATCCAGCGTGAAATCCAGCGGTGTGTTCTCGTCCAGCTGCACCAGTTTCTTCGACAGTTCGATCTGATCGCGCTTTTCGATCAGGGTCTGCCGGCGCTTGGGCTGTTTGATTTCCTCGGCCCGGTCCAGCAGTGTTTCCAGATCACCGTATTCATTGATCAACAGCGCGGCCGTCTTGACCCCGATTCCCGGAGCGCCCGGCACGTTGTCAACGGAATCCCCGGCCAGCGCCTGAACATCCACAACGCGCTCAGGAGCAACTCCAAACTTCTCGATCACACCGTCCCGGTCGATGCGCTTGTTCTTCATCGCATCCAGCATCTCGACGCCATCACCGACCAACTGCATCAGATCCTTGTCGGAACTTACGATGGTCACGCGGCCCCCAGCCTCGCGCGCCTGCACGGTCAGGGTGGCGATGATGTCGTCGGCCTCATAGCCTTCGAGTTCCTTGCAGGCGATATTGAACGCCTTTGTCGCCTCACGGGTCAGCGGAATTTGCGGGCGCAGGTCCTCGGGCATCGCTTCGCGGTTGGCCTTGTACAGGTCGTACAGATCATTCCGGAATGTGTGCGACCCCTTGTCGAAAATCACCGCCACATGGGTTGGCGCATCCGGCCCGGTGTTTCCTTCGACATATTTCTGAAGCATGTTACAGAACCCGGACACCGCCCCAATCGGCAGACCATCCGACTTGCGGGTTAGCGGAGGCAGCGCGTGATAGGCCCTGAAAATAAAGGCCGATCCGTCGATCAGATGCAGGTGACATCCTTTTCCGAAATTGCTCATGCGCGCGCTCCCTGTCGGTCAGGGATGGTTCTGCCACAGGGTCGCGCGGGTGACCAGCCAAGAACGCAGCCTAACCGCCAAACAATCCCGAGAAGACGTCAGAGAAACTGTTCAGCAAAGCCATGATCACCAACACCCCCAGCAAGGCAAAAAATGCAAAGGCAAAGAACTGGAACAGGATTGCCCCCGTACCTATAACCATTCCGGCGATGGCAGGGCGCCGCTTTTCGTGACGCAGGATGCCAACGGCCGAGATGACGATCGCAAGCCCGCCAAGCATGGCGACTCCGATCCGCAGGAAATCATCCAGATCGCGGGCGCGGGTAACGGGCTCGGGTTGTTCCATCCCCGCGGCGGCCCTCAGGGTCGACTTGCCGATCTCGGCCGCCAGTTCGCCCAGTGACACACCCGCAGTCTGCTGAGGTGCAAAGGGCCCCGCCCAGAATACGAACAACGCAGCAAACAACGCCAAAGACGCGATGCAGAACCCAGCCCAGCCGAAAACCGGGTTAACATTGTCAGTGGCCGAAATTCCGGTCATCACGTATCCCTGCTTTGGTTGCGCCAAAGCACTAACATGAAAACCGAGGCAAGATTTGGGCCAAACCCGGCTGGTCGGGCAATCAGCCCTGATCACGGCCCTTCAGCACATATTTGCAGTCGCAATACGGGCATTCGACCCAGCCTGTATCCTCGGGGATTTGCAGCCAGACGCGCGGATGGCCCAATGCGCCTTCGCCGCCGTCACAGGCGACACGGGCGGTTTCGACGATCTTGGTTTCCGGCGCTTCGATGGTCACGGCTGGCGATCCTTCTTCGGTTGTCGGCCTCGCGGGCATGTATTAGGTGCGTTTATGAGCGATGAGCAATCCGGGGGCAAGAGCCACATGAGCGATGCGGCAATCAGGATCGAAGGTCTGCGCAAGACCTATCGTGGCGGCAAGGGTCAGCCTGAGAAACACGCGCTGAAGGGCATTGATTTGACTGTTCCCAGGGGCTCGGTTTTCGGGCTGCTGGGCCCGAACGGCGCCGGGAAATCGACCCTGATCAATATTCTGGCCGGGTTGGTGGTGAAGTCCTCGGGCCGTGTGTCGATCTGGGGTTTCGATCAGGATCAGAATCCGCGGCAATCCCGCGCCGCGATTGGTGTGATGCCGCAGGAGCTGAACCTTGACCCGTTTTTCACCCCGCGGGGCGCCTTGGAAGTACAGGCAGGCCTGTACGGCGTTCCGAAATCCGAACGTCGCAGCGATGAAATCCTTGAACTGGTCGGCCTCAGCGACAAGGCCGAGGCCTATGCCCGCACGCTGTCGGGCGGGATGCGGCGGCGGCTGCTGCTGGCCAAGGCGCTGGTGCACCACCCGAAAATCCTGGTGCTGGACGAACCCACGGCAGGCGTGGATATCGAACTGCGCCAGATGCTGTGGGCCAATGTGCGCAAGCTGAACCAGCAGGGCATGACCATCATCCTGACCACCCACTATCTGGAAGAAGCGCAGGAGATGTGCGACGAAATCGCCATCATCAACCACGGTGAAAAGATCGCTCAGGACAGTACCGCCAACCTGCTGGGCCGAATGGACAGCCGGACCATGGTCATTGTTCCCGACACCCCGGTGGTCGACCTGCCGGTGACCGAAGGCGTCGAGGCCAGCTTACGTGAAGACGGCAGCCTGATACTGCAATATCGCAGCGCCCGGACCAGCGCCGAACAGGTTCTGGAATCCGTCCGGGCGGCGGGCATCCGCATCCGCGACGTGCGCACCGAAGAGGCCGATCTCGAGGACGTGTTTCTGGCCCTGACCTCCTCGCGCACCGACGATGCCCCGGCCGACGATCGGGACCAGCCGCGCCGGGGCCTGCACCGGGTCAAGCTTTAAGCCCGGTCGATCCGTGCTTGGTAGCAGTTGTTCCGTGCAGATCTGACGTGAATATAGGCCACGTCCGGGCGGGCAAAAATGTCGCTGACTTTTGCGTTGATCTGATCCTTGGGCGTGATTGCCCCGGTACCATAAACGATCCGGTCATCTGGTCCATACCCCTTGATCAAATAGTCGGGTGCAGTGGTCAAAATCTCGGGCAGGGCGTCGCCTTCATAGCGCTCGCAAGGCGTTGCGCACAGAAAGATCGGTCCTGTTTCAGCGTATGGATGTGGCTCTAAAAAGGGGCGATGCGCCAATATCAGCATCTCTGCGCCTTCGGGAATGTTCTTCAGGCAGTGGCGACAGGGGTTGCCTGCCCCCGACGAAACGGCGCGTTCGGGCGCAGCGCCATATGCATCAGGCTGGCCTGCCTGAAGAGCGCGGACTTCGTCAGTGGGCAGAGCGGTGATCTTGAACATATCAGGTCTCCTTTTTCTGCAACCATGCGCGCCTGGCCAGGTTCAGGCGACCCGTTTCCTGCGCAAAGGACTCGAAAAAGAACAAAACGTGAATATAATGTGGAATCGCCATGTATGCCGAACTGTCGATCACGTCGAACTTCACCTTCCTCACCGGGGCCTCGCACCCCGAGGAGTACATGGAGCGCGCCGTCACCCTGGGCCTGCCCGCCATCGCCATCGCCGATGACAACTCGGTGGCCGGCATCGTCCGCGCCCATACCCAGGCGCGCGAGATCGCCCGCAAGGTCCGTGAGCGCCGCGCGTGGGACGAGCAGAACACGCCCATCGGCCCGCCCTGCCCCGATCACATCCCGAAACCGCCCTCGTTCCCGGTGCATGCGGTGCCGCGCCTGATCCCGGCGGCGCGGCTGATTTTTACCGATGCCCCGCCCGTCACCGCCCTGCCCATCAACCGGCAGGGTTGGGCCAACCTGTGCCGCCTCCTGTCCACCGGACGGCTGCGCGCGGCCAAGGGCGACTGCATCCTGCACCTGTCCGACCTGCTGGAATTTTCCGACGGTCTGCACCTGCTGCTCTGGCCACAGGCGGGCCGCCCAACCGGCGGCGCGAGCGGATGGCGGACACAGGCGGAACAGCTGACGCGCCGCTTTTCCGGTCGCATGCATCTGCTGATTCACCCCCGGTATGATGGCGCCGATAGCGCATTTTTTCATCTGTTAGAGACTGAATCTCATCATCTGAACCTGCCCACAATCGCCAGCGCCGCGCCGATGATGCATCACGGGTCGCGCCGCAAGCTGGGTGATGTGCTGTCCGCGATCCGCCTGCGCCGCAAGGTGGATGATCTGGGCCGCGACGCGCTGGCCAATGGCGAACAGCGCCTGCGCTCGGAACCCGAGATGCTGCGCATTTTCAAGGGCTTTGAGGACGCCGTGGCCCGCGCTTATGCGCTCAGCCAAGAACTCACATTCTCGCTGGACGAGCTGCGCTATGAATACCCCAGCGAGGGCAGCGAGCAGGAAACCCCGACCCAGCGCCTGCATCGGCTGGCGCATGAAGGGTTGAAATGGCGCTATCCCGCCGGGGCGTCCGAGAAAGCCAAAAAGATGCTGGCGCATGAACTGACGCTGATCGGCAAGCTGAAATACGAACCCTACTTCCTGACCGTCCGCGACATCGTCCATTTCGCCCGCTCGCGCGGTATCCTGTGCCAGGGGCGCGGCTCGGCAGCAAACTCTGTCGTCTGTTTCTGTCTCGGCATCACCGAGGTCAGCCCCGAGATGGGCACCATGGTGTTTGAACGTTTCGTCTCCGAGGCGCGGGACGAGCCGCCCGACATCGATGTCGATTTCGAACATGAACGCCGCGAAGAGGTGATCCAGCACATCTATGACTGCTATGGCCGCGAACGCGCGGGGCTGTGCGCCACGGTTGTCCACTATCGGGGCAAGCGCGCCATCCGAGAGGTGGGCCGCGCCATGGGCCTGACCGAAGATACGATCTCGGCGCTTTCCTCACAGCTTTGGGGGTTTTTCTCGGCCTCGGGGCTCGAGGCACAACGGATGCGCGAGATCGGCCTCGACCCCCAAGACCGCCGCCTGAAACAGACTCTAATGTTGGTTCATGAGATCGACGGCTTTCCCCGCCACCTCTCTCAGCACGTGGGAGGATTCATCATCACCGAGGGTCGGCTGGATGAGCTTGTCCCCATCGAAAACGCCACGATGGAGGGCCGCACGGTCATCTGCTGGGACAAGGACGATATCGACAGTCTTGGCATCCTCAAGGTCGATGTCCTCAGCCTTGGCATGCTGACCTGCATCCGCAAGGCCTTCGACCTGATCGGCCAGCATCACCAGACCAGCTACACCCTTGCCACCCTGCCGCCCGAGGATCCGGTGGTCTATGACATGCTGTGCAAGGCAGACTCGGTGGGCGTGTTCCAGGTGGAATCACGCGCGCAGATGAACTTCCTTCCCCGGATGCGGCCGCGCAATTTCTATGATCTGGTGATCGAGGTCGCCATCATCCGCCCCGGCCCCATCCAGGGCGATATGGTTCACCCCTATATCCGCCGCCGGAACGGAGAGGAGGAGGTCAGCTTTCCCTCGGACGCACTGGGCGAGGTCTTGGGCAAGACGCTGGGCGTGCCGTTGTTTCAGGAACAGGCGATGCAGATCGCCATTGTGGGTGCGGGGTTCACCCCGGAACAGGCCGACCGGCTGCGACGGTCGCTGGCGACCTTCAAGAAGCATGGCAGTGTCAGCGAATTCCGCACCCTGTTCCTGCGCGGGATGCAGCGCAACGGCTATGACGCCGAATTTGCCGAACGCTGTTTCTCGCAGATCGAGGGGTTCGGCTCCTACGGCTTCCCCGAAAGCCACGCGGCCAGCTTTGCGCTGCTGGTCTATGCCAGCGCCTGGATCAAGTGCCACCACCCGGGGATTTTCGCCTGCGCGCTTCTGAATTCGCAGCCGATGGGCTTCTACGCCCCCGCCCAAATCGTGCGCGATGCGCGCGAGCATGGCGTGCAGGTGCGCCCGGTCTGCATCAATGCCAGCTTCTGGGACAACGTAATGGAGCCTGACGGTCAGGGCGGGCTGGCCCTGCGGCTGGGCTTTCGCCAGATCAAGGGGCTGAGCGAGGAAGACGCCAGCTGGCTGACCGCCGCGCGCGGCAACGGCTACCATCAGGTCGATGATGTCTGGCGTCGTGCGGGGCTGGGCCCGTCGGTGATCGAACGGCTGGCCGAGGCCGATGCCTTTGCCGCCTGCAGCCTGACCCGGCGCGAGGCGCTGTGGCAGGCCAAGGCAATTGCCACAGCCAAGCCTCTGCCCCTGTTTGCGCAGGATCTGGAAGGCGAGGCGCTGGACGAGCCCGCCGCCCATCTGCCCCGGATGTCGCTGGGCGAACAGGTGGTCGAGGATTACGTCGCCACCCGCCTGAGCCTGCGGGCGCATCCCGTGGCCCTGCTGCGGCACCTGCTGACGCCGGGGCAGCGCGACAATACCACCTCTGTCACATAACGCCGGAACCGCCTATCTGCCAAAAAACAGAGGTGAAAACAGGCCACCATGACCAGACCAACCCTTCCGCCGCGCTTTCCCGCGACGCCCGAGCAGATCAACGCACAGGTTCGCGCCTTTTACGCCCGTGTGCGGCAGGACGCGGTACTTGGCCCGGTATTCGCCAACCATGTCACCGACTGGCCCGCGCATGAGGAAAAGATCGCATCCTTCTGGCGCAACGCCATCCTGTTCGAGCGCAGCTATGACGGCAACCCGCAGCGGGTGCATATCGAACGACCGGACGTGAAGCCCGAGATGTTCGCCCATTGGCTGGACCTGTTCGAAGAGGTCGCCACCCAGACCCTGCCCCCGGAAACCGCCACCCCATGGGTCGCTCTGGCGCGCCGCATCGGTGTTGGGATGAAAGCCGGGGTGCAATCGGCCCGCCAGCCCAAGAACGCGCCACCGATCCTGCGTTGAGCCCACGTCATGGCTGCCTTGCGATGTTAGCGGTAAATTAGGGGCTATGCGGGTCGAGGAAATAGGGTTAGTCAGAGACACGACAGCCCCTTTTGCGCTGCCCCTTCACATCGACACATCACCCGAGGCCGACCCATGAGCACTCAGAACACCACCCTCCGGGGTCTTGGCTATGCATTCGCGGGCTTTGCGGTCTTCGCCACCCATGACGCGCTGATCAAGGTGCTGGGCGGGACCTACTCGGTGATGCAGATCATCTTTTTTGCCACGCTGTTTTCCTTTGTTCCGATGGCCGTGACGATCTTGACGGACCGGACCACGGGCAACTTCCTGCCGCATCACCCCTGGTTGGTGTTGCTGCGCTCGGGTCTGATGGTCACGGCCATGTCCTGCGCGTTCTATGCCTTTTCGGTCCTGCCCCTGGCCGAGGTCTATTCGTTGCTGTTTTCTTTCCCGCTGATCGTCACGGTCCTGTCGATTCCGATACTGGGCGAAGTCGTCCGGGCCCAGCGCTGGGCTGCGGTTGGCGTGGGTCTGATCGGGGTGCTGATCGTTCTGCGCCCCGGCGCAACGGATATCACGCTCGGCCATCTGGCCGCCCTGATGGCCGCATTCTGCAGCGCCTTTGCATCGGTGCTGGTGCGCAAGATCGGAAACGAGGAACGATCGGCCGTGCTGATCCTCTACCCAATGCTGCTGGCGATCGTGGTCATGAGCCTGGCCCAACCGGCCGTTTATCAGCCGCCGTCCCTGTTGCATCTGGCCATGATGGCGCTGGTCGGCGTGTTTTCCGTGATCGCCCAGCACCTGATCATTCTGGCCTATCGCGCTGCGCCCGCCGGCGTCATCGCGCCCAGCCAGTACAGCCAGATCATCTGGGCCACGATATTCGGCATGATGTTCTTTGGCGAAACGCCCGACATGTGGGTCGCAGTCGGGGCCAGCATCATCATCGCGTCCGGTGTGTTCGTTGTCTGGCGCGAGAGCCGGGCCAATGTGTCGCCGAACAAGCCTGTTCTGCGCGTCCGCTCGCCGCGTTCCGACACCGGCGCCTCTGCGCGGCCTGGGTCGTAGGGCGGCTGCTACTGATCTTTCAGTCTGATCTTCAGGCCGCCGTTTTCGCCTGTTTCCTCGAATTTCCCGGTGGCTCGCACCAAGTCGCTCAGGCGCTTGAAGCCATAGGTTCGCGTATCAAAATCCGGATAGTTCATGCTGAGCTGGCTGCCTACCAAGCCAAGGCCCGCCCATCCGTCCGGTTCCTCGGACTTGAGCACGACATTCCGGATTAACTGGAAAGCATGATTCAGCTCTTTTTTGAGCTTAACTGCATTTACCTTCTCGCCGCCATTCATCTCTTCCTTTTTGATGTTCTCAATTAGAATGAAGCGGTTACAGGCTTTCTTGAAGGCGTTGGGCGTCTTTTCCTCGCCGATCCCGAACACGCTCAACCCTTGTTCGCGGATCCGGCTGGCAAGCCGGGTGAAGTCGCTGTCTGACGACACCAGTACAAACCCACCGAACCGGCCGGAATGCAATATGTCCATGGCATCAATCACAAGGGCGATATCCCCGGCGTTCTTGCCAGTGGTATTGGCGAATTGCTGGTGCGGTACGATGGCGTATTCCGCCAGCTTCTCGGCGCTCCAACCCTGCGGCGTGCCGCCCGAGAAATCTCCGTAGATCCGGCGCAGGCTTGCCTCACCCAGTGTGGCAACTTCTTCGAAAATCTCGGCAACATGCTTTGCCGGTACATTCTCGGCGTCAATCAGAACGGCCAGGCGCTCCGTTGCTTCAGTGATCAATTTAGTCCCTCTATTCAAATATTTATCAATATTCTGAAGATAGGAAACAAGAAGGGCGGGTTAAACCCCGCCCTTGCAATTTCTGGTAGTCAGTAAATCACCACAGACCGGATGCTTTCGCCCTTGTGCATCAGGTCGAAGCCGGTGTTGATATCGTCCAGACCCATGGTGTGGGTGATCATCGGGTCGATCTCGATCTTGCCTTCCATGTACCAGTCGACGATCTTGGGCACGTCCGTGCGCCCACGTGCGCCGCCAAAGGCGGTGCCGCGCCATGACCGGCCGGTGACCAGCTGGAACGGACGGGTCGAGATTTCGGCCCCTGCAGGTGCCACGCCGATGATGATCGACTCACCCCAGCCCTTATGAGCCGATTCAAGTGCTGCGCGCATCACGCCGACATTGCCTGTGGCGTCAAACGTATAATCCGCACCGCCCTTGGTCAGGTTGACGAGATACGGCACCAGATCGCCTTCTACTTCGGACGGGTTCACGAAGTCGGTCATGCCGAACCTGGTGGCCATTTCCACCTTGGAGGGGTTCAGGTCGACGCCGACGATCTGGTCTGCTCCGGCCAGACGCAGGCCCTGAATGACGTTCAGGCCGATACCGCCCAGACCGAACACGATGGCGCGGCTGCCGATTTCCACCTTGGCGGTGTTGATGACCGCGCCGATACCGGTCGTGACACCACAGCCGATATAGCAGATCTTGTCGAACGGCGCGTCCTCGCGCACCTTGGCCAGCGCGATTTCAGGCAGAACTGTGTGGTTCGAGAAGGTCGAGCAGCCCATGTAGTGCAGGATCGGATCGCCATCCAAGGTCGAGAAACGAGAGGTGCCATCGGGCATCAGACCCTTGCCCTGGGTTTCCCGGATCGCCTGACACAGGTTGGTCTTGGGGTGCAGACAGTATTCACACTCGCGACATTCCGGCGTGTAAAGCGGGATCACATGATCGCCCGGCTTCAGGCTGGTTACGCCCGGACCCACTTCGACCACCACGCCTGCGCCTTCATGGCCCAGAATGGCCGGGAACAAGCCTTCGGGGTCGGCACCCGACAGGGTGAATTCGTCGGTATGACAGATACCGGTGGCCTTGATCTCGACCAGAACCTCGCCCGCCTTGGGGCCTTCGAGGTTCACATCCATCACTTCCAAAGGTTTGCCTGCCTGAATGGCGACGGCGGCACGGGTACGCATGGTACTTATCTCCCTGTCACTTTTGCCCCGACCCTGCGTCAAATACAGGGTGGTTTCAACTGTGCTTTCTTGGCAGGTTGGCTAATTATTTGATATTGCAGAAACGACATTGCCAGAATGAGGAACGCCAATGCACCGTTTTTTACCGATCTTTATCTTTCTGGCGGCCTGCGCAGACACAAGCGTCCCGCAGGATGTCGCCGCCACCTCAGAAGACGCACCTGTTGATCTGGCATTTTGCAAGGGCGAGCCCTTTGCCGAATCCGTTGGTCAGCCCGTTTCAACGATTCAGGCTGGTCTTCCCGAACGGTCTCGTGTTTTGGGCCCGGACGACATCGCGACACAGGATTACCGTATCGACAGGCTGAACGTCTATGTGAACGACGCCGGTGTTATTCAGCGTCTGACCTGCGGGTAAGCGTGGACTCGGCAGGTGATTCTGAATTAAGAACAAAATAAGAACATCAATGATGCCTGCCGATGCCCAAACGCCGAATTCTTTCGCTCTGGTTTCCCCGTCTGGGGGCCGAACGGCTGGTCCGCGCCGCGCGGGGCCTGCATGCCGGGCCTTTGGCCGTTGTGGCCGAACAGTCGAACATGCAGATCGTCACGTCATTGAATGCCGAGGCGCAGGCCGCCGGATTGCGCGTGGGTCAGCCGGTCCGCGATGCCCATGCCATGTGCGCCAGCCTGATCACCCGCCCTCGCAACGCCCCGGCCGAGGCTGCGTTTCTGACCGCGCTGCGCCGCTGGGCGGGCAAGTTCAGCCCGTGGGTGGCCGAAGAGGCCCCCGATGGCCTGATCGTTGACCTGTCGGGCTGTGCCCATCTGTTCGGCGGTGAAGAGGCCTTGCTGAGCGTGCTTGAGACCGACTGCGCCGACATGGGCCTGAGCGTGCAGATGGGCATCGCCGACACGCTGGGCGCAGCCTGGGCGTTGGCGCGCTATGCCGGGCAAGAGGCCACGTCCGATCGCAACGGCGACGCCATCAACCAAGAGGCCCGCGCCACCCGCGCCCGGGCAAGCAAGCGGCGGCACTGGACCAGGGGCGGGGCCGCGCCACAGGTGATGGCGCTGGGCGGTGGCGCGCGGATTGCCGCGCCGGGGCAGGCCTATGGCGCGCTCAGCCCCTTGCCCATCGCGGCGCTGCGGCTGGACGATCAGACCGTGGCGCAACTGAACCGCCTGGGCCTGCGCCGGATCGGTGATCTGCTGGGCCAGCCGCGTGCCAGTTTGGCACGGCGGTTCGGCCGCGGGCTGGTGTTGCGTCTGGATCAGGCCATGGGCAGCGCGCCCGAGCCGGTCTCGCCCGCCCGTCCGCCCAATCACTTTGCGGTGCGGATGACTCTGCCCAACCCGATTGGCCTGGTCGAAGACGTGATGGCCGCTGTCGATCGGATTCTGCCAACGCTCTGCACCAAACTGGAAGAGAAGGGGCGCGGGGTCCGCACGCTGCGCCTGGAAGCCCACCGTGCGGATCAGGCCGCTGAAATTATCGAGATCGGCCTGGCCCGTCCGACCTATGATAAAAACCGTATTCGCCCTTTGTTAGAGATGAAAGTTGACAAGATCGACGCAGGCTATGGCATCGACTTGCTGCGGCTTGAAGCGATCCAGACAGAACCCATCCACGCCCGCACCATCGCCGGTCATGCCGAAGCGCGCCGCGTGGCCCGCAACCGGCTTGAGGGCAATACAGCCGTGGATGACCTGATTGGGAAACTGGGCGCGCGGGTAGGGCTGGACGCGATCACCCGGCGGCATCCTGCGGCCTCTCATATCCCCGAGAAAACGGCGCAAACGCTGGCGGCGGCCTGGTCGGAACCCGCGCGCGACTGGCCTGCCCCGCCGCGCCCCCGCCCCTTGCAGATGTGGCAGCCCGAACCCGTGATGGCCCCGGAAACCCCGAATGTGCCCCGCACCTTTCGCTGGCGTGGACGAGACTGGCAACTGGCACAGGCCACCGGCCCGGAACGCATCGCGCCGGAATGGTGGCTGGATGATCCCAACTGGCGCAGCGGGGTACGCGATTACTGGGTGGTGGTGACAGAACAAGGGGAGCGCCTGTGGTTGTTCTATGGGCACGGGGGCGCGATGTCCGCAGGCTGGTTCTGTCAGGGGCAGTTTTGTTAGAGTCTATTTCCCACGATAAACCAGCAGATCCGGCAGACAGTCGATCAGACGAATGAACCAGGAAAACGGTGCCGGAAAATCCGTACGGAAACGGCGACGCGCCATCGCCTTGACCACGCGATCCGCCGCATCCTCGGGCGACATCAGCATCGGCATCTTGAAACCGTTCTTTTCGGTCAGTCGGGTCTTGATAAAGCCCGGATTGACGATACGCACCGTCACGCCAGTATCCGCCAGATCGTGTCGCATCGTCTCGGCCAGAGAAATCAGTGCGGCCTTGCTGGCTCCGTACCCGATGGCGGCAGGCAGCCCATGATACCCGGCCAGTGACCCGATCAGAGTAACCTCTCCCTGGCCTGCCCGGACAAAACCCGGAACGGTTTCACCCAGAACCCGCAGCGCACCCAGATAGTTCACATCGCTCATCCTGAGCGACGCCTCGGTGTCCCATTCGGCCGAACGCATGGGGTCATAAGCCCCGGCATTGTAAACCAGCCCATCGACATGCCCCGCCTCGGCAACAGCCGAACGAACAGAGTCTAAATGGGTCACATCGCACCGAATCGCGCGCGCATCCGACAGTTCAGAACACAGTTCGGACAACCTCTCAAGATTGCGCGCAGACAGGATCAGGGAAGCACCCTGTTGGCCAAGCGCATGCGCCAAAGCGCGACCCAGCCCTTCGCTAGCGCCGATGATCCAAATGGTTTTGCCGTCAAAGCTGCTCATGTGTGGGCCAATTCAGTTGTGTTTCACGATAATACGGCCTTGCGCCCGCTTCGGATCAAAACGGTGGCGCAGGTCACGGAAGCTCAAACCAGACGCCACAAGGTAATGCATCTGTTAAAAACTTCTAATCGGATTGATCCACTTGTGCCTACCCTGCGTATCTTCTTGTAAACTGTCACATAAAGAGGCTGGAATGTTCGACGAACCCCGGGGTGTACGGAAAAAAATCGCGATTGTAGGTGCAGGCATTTCGGGTCTTTCCGCCGCTTACTATCTTTCAAAAAACAACGACGTGACAGTCTATGAGGCCGAGCCTCGGCTTGGTGGCCATGCCCGCACGGTGATGGCCGGAAAGAACGGGGATCAACCGGTCGATACGGGCTTTATCGTGTTCAACTATGCGACATATCCCTACCTGACCCGGCTGTTTGATGAGCTCGGCGTGCCCGTGATCGAAAGCGAGATGAGCTTTGGCGCGACAATCGACAATGGCCGCATTGAATACGGGTTGAACAATCTGCGCACACTGACCGCTCAAAAGCGCAATCTGGCGCGTCCGGCTTACTATAAGATGATCGCTGATATTCTGCGGTTTGGCAAAGAAGCCCCCGAAGCCGCCAAGGACGATGACACCACGATTGGCGAATTGGTGGACCAGCTGCGGCTGGGTCACTGGTTCCGGCACAATTATCTGATGCCGATGTGCGGTGCCATCTGGTCTACGCCGGTCGAGTTCGTGGATCAGTTCCCCGCACGCTCTTTGGTACAGTTTTTCCGCAATCACGCTTTGCTGGCAAGAGGTCGCGCAAACCAGCATCAATGGTACACGGTCAAAGGCGGCAGCATAGAGTATGTCCGCCGGATCGACGCAGCCCTTCGTGCGCGGGGGGCAGAAATACGTCTGGCCAGCCCCGTTCAGAATATATCCCGTGACGAGATGGGCATCACCATCCACAGCCAGGGCGCCGTGGATCAGTTCGATGAAATCATCCTGGCCACCCATTCGGACCAGTCGCTTGCCATTTTAGGTGATGGCGCGACCCCCGCGGAAGCCGCTGCATTGGGCGCAATCCGCTACCAGCCCAATATGGCCATATTGCATTGTGACCCAGGTCAGATGCCAAAGCGGCGCGCCTGTTGGTCAAGCTGGACCTATCGATCGCAAGCCGGAGACGTGGGGGTAACCTACTGGATGAACCGGCTTCAGAACATTCCGGACAGTGACCCGCTGTTTGTAACGCTGAACGCTTCATCAGAAATTCCCGCGGAAAAGATCTATGACAAAGTCGAATTTGCCCATCCGGTCTTCGACAAGGCCGCGCTGAAGGCGCAAGGGCAAATCCGCGAAATGCAGGGACAGAACCGAACCTGGTTTGCCGGTGCTTACAACCGGCACGGATTTCACGAAGACGGGATAGCCAGCGCGATGCATGTCGTTGCTCGAATAAATGGTGCCCCGCAAACCATCGGAGCTGATAATGGCATTCTTGGGAAAGACCCGGCCCTATCTGTTGCCGCAGAATAAGGCGATATGGCGCACAGCGTTTCTTGCACTTTCCTTGCTGATCCCCAATGGGCTGATCGCATCGCCGGTCACGGAAGAACTGAACGGTGCCCAACTGCGCGGAACCGCGACGTTCCGGTATCTGGGTTTGCCGATCTATGACGCCAAACTCTATACGCCCAAAGGTGCGCCGTTCAGTTGGAGCGAAGATATCGCCCTGCAACTGACTTATCGCAAGAACATCAAGAAGAAAGCGTTGGTCAATTCGACGCTTGACGAGATGGACCGCATCGGCCGTTCAGCACCGGTTCGCGACCAACTGAACCGGTGTTTCAAAGCCGTGGCAAAAGGGGACAGCTATCTGGCGGTTTCTGATGGTCCCGACAAGGTCAGTTTCTGGTTGAACGGGCAAAAGACGTGCACCATGGCGCATCCGGGCATCAAGCGCAGTTTCATGTCTGTATTCTTGGGAGACAACACGAGGTCCGCGTCCTTCACGCGCAGGCTACAGGGGCGGTGATGCTCTATCCCCGGGTCAGTCTCTATGCGCTGATGCTCGCTGCGGCGGGTATCCCGCTTTATATCCACTTGCCGCGCTTTGCAGCCGTGAACCTGGGTATTGGCCTTGGGGTCATTGGTACGGTGCTGCTGGTGATCCGTTTGGTGGATCTGGTGCAGGATCCGCTGATCGGTTGGGCAATCGACCGATGGCCCGGCGGCCAGCTTGCATTTGCCGCGATGGCGGCTTTGGGGCTGGCGATCGGGTTTCCCCTGCTTTTCAATCTGCCGCAGGGTGCCAGCGTGCCGGAACTGGTCGCGATCCTGATCTTGCTGTTCTCGGCATACAGCCTGGGAACCATCCTTCTGTATGGTCGCAGCGCAACTCTGGCGAAGCGAACCGATCCGAAAGAGCTGATGACACTGGCCGCCTATCGTGAAGGCGGGCAGTTGACCGGAGTGGTCATCGCAGCCAGCGCTCCGGCCCTGTTGGTTGCTTTCGGGGCACACTCCCAAGGCTACCCCGCATTCGGCGCGTTCCTGGGGCTTCTGTCCGTTGTGACCCTGATACTGACGATCCCGATCTGGCGACGCAGACCGATCACCGGATCAGGCCTGTCCTTTGCGGGTCTGGGTCAGGCCGGTGGCTTGCGCCTTCTTGCGCTGGCTTTGGTCAACAGCCTCCCGGTTGCCATAACCTCCACCCTGTTTCTGTTTTTTGTGGAAGACCGGCTGCAACTGCCGGGCAAGGCGGGTCCTTTGTTGATCCTGTTCTTCCTGAGCGCAGGCGCGAGCGTTCCGCTGTGGGCAAAGCTCAGTAACAAAATTGGCCCGAAACAGACTCTGATTATCGCCATGCCGCTCTCGATCGCCGGCTTTATCGGCGCTGCCACACTGAGTTCAGGAAACCTTGCGGGTTTTGCAATGATCTGTCTCGCCTCGGGCGCGGCGTTGGGCGCGGATATGGTCGTGTTGCCTGCGATGTTCTCGATCGTCCTTACCCGGGCCGGGCTGAACGCATCAGCCGCGTTTGGCATCTGGTCCTTCGCTGGCAAACTGGGCCTCGCCCTGGCTGCCTTTTTCACTCTGCCGCTGCTGGAACGCAGCGGTTTCACCCCCGGTCAAACCAATTCAGCACAGGCTCTGGATACACTCAATCTTGCCTATGCGGTGCTGCCCTGCATCCTGAAAGTCGGAGCGTTCGGGATGGTGTTGACCCTGCCCACCGAGGTCACAAGCAAATGAACGCTTTCAGCATCATCCTTCTGGTCCTTCTGACCGCCGTCTTCATCCGTGCAAGGCTGCTGAGCTTTCGCGCGCAATCGCCGTCCGATTACAGTGGCACCGGGCCAAATTTTTCGCTGAAAAAACACCTGAACGGAGAGATCTTGTCCGAAGGCCTGATCTATGGCCCCAACGGCAAAATGTCGAACAGCTTTGTCGCGCGCATGTCCGGCGAATGGCAAGGCAACTCGGGCACGCTGACCGAGTACTTCACCTATTCCAACGGAAAACAGATGACCCGCAAATGGTACCTGACGCTGGGAACTGGCAACACATTCACGGCAATGGCGGATGATATCGTGGGCGAAGGTCGGGGCATTATCTCGGGGTCCACGGTAAAACTGACCTATCGTATCATTCTGCCAGATGACGCTGGTGGACACACACTGGATGTCACCGATTGGATGTACCTGACAGAAACCGGCGTCATCATGAATCGGTCCGAGATGCGCAAGTTTGGCGTCAAGGTCGCGGAACTGATCGCCACAATGCGTCCAAGCCCCAGATCGAAACCGATGCATCCAAGTGGGTCAAACGGGTATGACGCGACTTTGGAAGGGAAGCCGTTGCAATGATCACCTTTCGCTCTTTCATCGCCTGCATTGCCATCGCAAGCCTTACACTTCTGGCGGCCTGCTCCAGCAAACCGAAGGTACCAAAAACGTTTCTGTCGGACCGGCAGTTGAACCTGGAAGAGTTTTTTGAGGGTAAAACAGTGGCCTACGGTCAGTTTCAGGATGTTCTGGGAAATATCCCCCGCAGATTCACGGTTGATATCGACGGAACATGGGACGGCGAAACCCTGACCCTGGTCGAAGACTTCGTCTACGACGATGGCGCGACGGAACAACGCATCTGGACATTGACCAAAACCGGAGAGGATACGTGGACCGGTACGGCGCCTGGCGTGCTGGGCACCGCCAGCGGGATTGAACGCGGGGATACGTTCAACTGGAAATACAAGATCGACCTGCCGATCAAGGACGGGACCATGCGTGTCAAATTCGACGACTGGATGTGGCTGCTGGATGACGACCGTCTGCTGAACCGCGCGTATGTCTCACGCTATGGCGTCCGTCTGGGTGAAGTCATCCTGTTCTTCGAGAAGAAATAGGGCCGTCAGGCCCGGTTTCATCACAAAAGTCAGTAGAAAATAAACTCGTCCACCAATGCTGTCGTCGATCCCTTGACCTCACCGGCCGTGTTTGCCCTTGGCCCGTCCGAGGCTGCGCCCTCGGCGCGTTCGCCGCCCTCGACCTTCAAGCGCGCGCGTTCTATCTGCCCCCAGAGGAAAAACAGACCATCCCGTTTTCCCATGAGGCGCGAAGGAACTGTTGTCCGCAAAACACCTGTTTTCGGTTTTGGCATCTGCTCTCTTACTGCCTCCGGTGTTTTCCACCATTTTCGGAAAACGTAATGGTTTTTCCCGAAAAAGACAATTTTTTATGGACAAAATGAGGTTTTCTACCGTCCGTTGACAGGATGGACTGACAACTCTCGCATGACGGATATTCGCCTTCTTCACCTGCCTCATGGCAAGCCAGCACTATCCCAAACGGATCAACTTCACCCAAAAGGGTTTGCTGCAAACCTCCTTCACTTGGCCTGACTCTCTCTTTTCCAGCCATGCTCAGGCGACGTGCAGCGTTTCGTTTCTGAGCAGAGCAGCCGGGCCTTCGCTGTCACGGCTGGGGGACAATTTGACGGCGCGGATGTCAGACGTGGCCGCATCCATCGCAAAGCCCACTGGCCCCTGCAGAACGCCGTGCTGGCGGGCTTGCCATGCCCCTGTGCCAAGGACCGTGATCCCGGCGCCGTCCACTCAACCGGAAAATTTCCATGTCTGTTTTGAAACCGGAAATGTCGCAAGCATTTCAGCGCCCAAGCAGGTAGAAAGTAGGCTGCCATCGTGAGGTGCCGCTGTTTGATTCTCAGACCGCGGAGAATTGGGAAGCCGGTGGAATTCCGGCGCTGCCCCCGCAACGGTAAGGAAGGTCAGGTTCGACAATCAACCACTGGGACGAGGATCCCGGGAAGGTGTCGCAACCGGGTGCAAGCCCCTTTCAAGTCCGGAAACCAGCCTTGCAGATATGTCAAACCGCGGGTGGCGGTGGGGACACGGGTTTCGGACGTGGTCCTCGCGCGCCTCCGGACGGTTCCTCCCTGTCATCTGCCCAAGCAATGCCGCGGGGCGCGGCAGGAGAGCCAGAAGTGAACAATGTCCAAAACCTGTTGGCGCGTCGAATCCCGGGCTATGCTCTGGAACGGGCCTTTTACACCGACCCCGAGATCTTTCAGACCGACCTGGAAACCATCCACTATCGCGAATGGCTCTTTGCCATTCCGGCCTGTGAACTGGTGAAAGCCGGCGACTATGTAACGTACAACGTGGGTGCCTATCGCGTGATCATCGTGCGCGGCGCCGACAACCAGATCCGGGCGTTTCACAACACCTGCCGCCATCGCGGCTCGATCATATGCAAGGCAGCAAAAGGCAACGCGCCGAAGCTGGTTTGCCCGTATCACCAATGGACCTACGAGCTTGACGGCTCTTTGCTGTGGGCCCGCGACATGGGGCCGGAGTTTGATCCCAGACAGCATGGTTTGAAGACGGTTCATTGCCGCGAGCTTGCCGGGTTGGTCTATATCTGTCTGGCGGATGTCGCCCCGGATTTTGACACGTTTGCCAATATCGCGCGCCCGTATCTTGAGCCGCATGATCTTGCGAATGCCAAGGTCGCATTCGAAAGCTCGATCATCGAGAACGGCAACTGGAAACTGGTCTGGGAAAACAATCGCGAGTGCTATCACTGCGGCGGCAACCACCCTGCGCTGTGCCGGACCTTCCCTGATGATCCGGGCGTGACGGGGATCGAAGGCGGTGAAACCCCAGCCTATATGCAAGCCCATTTCGACAGGTGCCAGTCAGCGGGTATGCCATCGCAGTTCTATCTGCACGAGGACGGCCAATTCCGTCTGGCGCGGATGCCGCTGAAAGAAGGCGCCGAGAGCTATACGATGGACAGGAAATCCGCCGTGCGCCGCTGGTTGGGCCGGTCGCCCTTTGCGGATGCGGGATCGCTTTTGAAGTTCCACTATCCGACCACGTGGAACCACTTTCTTGCCGATCACTCGATTGTTTTCCGTGTTACGCCGATCAGCCCGACAGAGACCGAGGTCACGACCAAATGGCTGGTCAACAAGGATGCGGTTGAAGGCGTTGACTACGACGTGAAACGCCTGACCGAAGTCTGGGTCGCCACGAATGACGAAGACCGTCAGGTGGTCGAGGACAACCAGCAGGGCATCAACAGCCCGGCCTATGTGCCCGGCCCGTATTCAGCCATTCAGGAATCCGGCGTACTGCAATTCGTGGATTGGTATTGCAGCACAGTGTCGGCCCGCCTGACCCCTGACTACATGGCGGCGGAGTAAGTCTGATGAAAGATCTGGACACGCTTTCATCAGCCGTTTGGCAGGATGGAGAGATGCTGGAATGTGTCTCGGTCGTGCCCGAGATGCCGAACACCGCCAGCTTTTCGTTCCGAGCCCCCTCGGGGGCGCAGTTCGCCTATCACCCCGGTCAGTTCCTGACGCTCGAGATTCCGGCGCCCGGCCAGCCCGGGGGAGTCGTGTATCGCACCTACACAATCTCATCGTCGCCATCGCGGCCGCGGTCGATCACCATCACCGCCAAAGCGCAACCCGACAGTATCGGCACGCGCTGGATGCTGGACAATCTTCAACCCGGCATGCGGCTCAAGGCCGTTGGGCCTGCGGGCCTGTTCACCAACGCACTGAGCGATGCGCGCAAGTTCCTGTTTATCTCGGCTGGCTCAGGCATCACACCGATGATGTCAATGACCACCTGCATGTGGGACGAAGGCCGCGATCTGGACGTTGTCTTCATCAACTGCGCCAAGCGGCCATCCGAGATTATCTTCCGCCAGCGCTTGGAACAGATGGCCAGCCGCACGGATGGTTTGGACCTGAAATTCGTTGTGGAAGAGCCGGACCGCTACCGCCCATGGACGGGATATCAGGGTCAGTTCAACCAATTGATGCTGGGCCTGATGGCGCCGGATTACCTTGAGCGCGAAGTCTATTGCTGCGGTCCCGAGCCCTTCATGCAAGCGGTGCGCGACGCGCTGGCCGGTCTTGGTTTTGATATGGACAACTATTATCAGGAAAGCTTCGGCGCGCCGGTGGAAACCGAGGCGGATCAGCCCGAGTTGGATGACGTTGTTCTGGACGACGACAGCAGCGCCGAAATCCTGTTCGCGACCTCGGGCGTAACGGCCAAGGTTGCCGAGACCGACACGGTGCTTGCCGCCGCCCGCTCGGTTGGCCTGAACATTCCGTCAGGCTGTACCTTCGGCGTGTGCGGTACCTGCAAGGTCAAGAAAACTGCTGGCGAGGTCCACATGGTCCACAACGGAGGGATCTCGGAAGACGACATCGACGCGGGGTACATTCTGGCCTGCTGCTCGAACCCGATCGGCAAGGTCGAAGTCGAGGTTTAGGTGCTTCGCATCCCGATCAAAGCCGCAGCGTGGCTGACACCCGCTGCGGCTTTCGGCGCGTTTTTTCTGCCCGTTGCAGAATCCGGGCCAGATTGGGTCGCCGGATGTCCGGCACTTTCAGAACTTTGTCATCTTCACGCAGAACCAGCTGCCCGTCTGCTCTGGGTTTCGACATGTGCGAGGCGTGGACCTCTTCCATCGCATCCCGCTTGATACCATGCTGGCCGAATTCGAGATTTGTTCCGCCGAGGTCGTGTTGGATGGCACAAAGCGTGTCCGGCACCTCGATCAAGCCCGTGGCTTCGACCGTCGTTCACAGCTGGGCCAAACACAAGCAGTTCGCTGTAAGCCAAGATCATAGTCCATGGAAAAAAGTGGTGAGCCGTGCAGGATTCGAACCTGCGACCCACTGATTAAAAGTCAGTTGCTCTACCAACTGAGCTAACGGCCCACTCTTTTGTTGGATCTGTTGATCCGTGGCGCTCTTTACGGCAATTCCCCGACCGGGTTCAAGCCCTTATTTTGCGCCTCGTTTCGCCGTAACAACGCGTGTTTCCGGCAACCCGATAGGCGGCCTAATTAGGCAGGTGGCGCTGGAGGGTCAACCCCTTTTTTGAGGAATCTTCGCGACAGGGTGGATTCATGTTCGGACCGACGTTATATGCCCGCCATGCAACAGAGACTCGACACCGGACTGCCCTTCATAAAGATGCACGGGCTGGGCAATGACTTTGTCATTGTTGACGCACGCGCACAGGAGGCCCCGATCACGCCGACGCTGGCCCGGGGAATCGGGCATCGGCAATTTGGAGTGGGATTCGATCAGTTGGCCGTTATCGAAAAGGGTGAAGCCGACGCGCATCTGGTGTTCTACAATTCCGATGGATCAACTTCTGCCGCCTGCGGCAACGCCACCCGCTGTATTGCACGGTTGCTTATGGATGAGACGGGTCGCTCTGCCCTCAAGCTCACCACGGAACGGGGAACCCTTCATGCGCGGGATGCCGGCGATGGGCTCACCTCGGTCAACATGGGGCACCCGCAGCTGGACTGGCGCGAAGTTCCTCTTGCAGAAGAGATGGACACGCTGGAATTGCCGATCGAAGGCACCCCGACGGCAACGGGAATGGGAAACCCGCATTGCACGTTCTTCGTTGACAACGCCGAAGCGATCCCGTTGGCAGAATTCGGCGCGCGTTACGAATACCACCCGCTTTATCCCGAACGCACTAATGTCCAGGTGGCCCAGGTCATTGGCCCGGATCACATCCGTATGCGCGTCTGGGAGCGCGGAGTAGGCATCACTCTGGCATCTGGGTCTTCGTCCTGTGCAACGGCCGTGGCTGCCGCGCGACGGGGGCTGACCGGGCGCAAGGCGCGGATTGATTTGGATGGTGGCACGCTTTGGGTCGACTGGCGCGACGATGGTGTCTGGATGACCGGCCCGACATGTCACGTTTTCTCTGGCACTCTGACGCCTGAATTTCTGAGGTCGCTGGGATGAACCCGCCCAAGTTCACCACGTTGGGCTGCCGCCTGAATGCCTATGAAACTGAGGCGATGAAAGAACTGTCGCAACAGGCCGGTCTGACAGACGCTGTGGTGGTGAACACATGCGCCGTGACGGCTGAGGCCGTGCGCAAGGCCCGGCAGGAAATCCGCAAGCTACGGCGCGAGAATCCGAATGCCCGCCTGATCGTCACAGGCTGTGCCGCCCAGACCGAGCCCGAAACCTTTGCGCAGATGGACGAGGTCGATGCGGTCATCGGTAACACTGAAAAGATGCAGCCCGAGACCTGGCAAGGCATGGCGACTGATTTCATCGGTCAGACCGAGGCGGTGCAGGTGGATGACATCATGTCGGTCACCGAAACGGCCGGCCATCTGATCGACGGATTCGGCACCCGCTCGCGCGCCTATGTGCAGGTCCAGAACGGTTGTGACCACCGCTGTACCTTCTGCATCATTCCCTATGGCCGGGGCAACTCGCGCAGCGTGCCGGCCGGTGTGGTGGTGGATCAGATCAAGCG
This sequence comes from Ruegeria sp. AG6, assembly GCF_056541565.1. Taxonomy (NCBI): domain Bacteria; kingdom Pseudomonadati; phylum Pseudomonadota; class Alphaproteobacteria; order Rhodobacterales; family Roseobacteraceae; genus Ruegeria; species Ruegeria sp. AG6. The sequence continues at coordinate 159,917 of NZ_JBQFYQ010000007.1, forward strand.
GCTTGTCGACAAGGGCTATAACGAGGTCGTGCTGACCGGGGTCGATCTGACATCCTGGGGCGCCGACCTGCCCGCAAGCCCCAAACTGGGCGATCTTGTCATGCGCATCCTCAAGCTGGTGCCCGACCTGCCGCGCCTGCGCATCAGCTCGATCGATTCGATCGAGGTGGACGAGAATCTGATGCAGGCCATCGCAACCGAGCCGCGCCTGATGCCGCATCTGCACCTGTCGCTTCAGCACGGCGACGATCTGATTCTAAAGCGCATGAAACGCCGCCATCTGCGCGACGACGCCATCCGCTTTACCGAAGAGGCACGCAAGCTGCGCCCCGACATGACCTTTGGTGCGGATATCATCGCAGGCTTCCCGACCGAGTCCGAAGCGCATTTCGAAAACTCGCTGAAGCTGATCAGCGACTGCGACCTGACTTGGCTGCATGTCTTCCCCTATTCCAAGCGTGAAGGCACACCGGCGGCCCGCATACCGCAGCAGGTGAATGGAACGGTCATCAAGGATCGCGCCGCCCGGTTGCGCGCAGCAGGCGACGCTCAGGTCACAAAGCACTTGTCACAACAAATCGGCAAAACCCATCACATCCTGATGGAAAGCCCGCACATGGGCCGAACCGAGCAATTCACCGAAGTGTCCTTTTCGGCCCCCCGGACCGAGGGCGAGATCGTGACGGCGGCAGTCACCGGTCATACTCAAACCCAGCTGATCGCGTGATGGCGTCGGCTGCCGGCGGCATTCATTGCCCGGTCACGGCAGCGAGGGCGGCCGTGTCGTAGAATTCCTGATATTCGCAGACCCGGTCGCCGCAGAACTTGCAAATGACAACGACCGGCGTTTCGACCTTCTGGCCGCTGGCTTTGTGTGTCCAGGCCGTGACGCCCACCCCGACGACCCGGTCGTCCTGGGCTATGGTGTCCTGCAACGTCCAGTGGACCATTTCGAAGGCATCCGTCAATTCCTTCAGATATTGGTGCATCTGACCCTGCCCCTTGCGGGCGCAACTGAAGTCCAGCCCGTTTTTCCCGTCGCCAAGGGACCGGATGCAGATATCGTCGGTCGTGTAGTCGTCCCACATTTTCAGGTTCGAACCCTTGGATTCGTTCCATCTGGAAAAGGCCTCGCGCAGTTTCGCGGCATTCGACAAAGCGTTCATGACAATTCACTCCAAAATGACTTCTACAATGAAACCAGCGTCGTGTTGCACGGGGTTCGCGTCAAGGAACAAGTTGTCGAGCGGTTTCAAAGAAAAAGCCCCGTGCGACGCACGGGGCCTTTTTAATTTTCTTAAACCTACCCTGACGGATCAGGCGGATTTCTTGCCCTTGTGCGGAGCCCACAGGCGCTTGTTGACCAGATAGAGAAGCACCGACAGAACGGTGAGGAAAATCACGCCAACAAAGCCGGCGTTCTTGCGCTCCATCATCTTCGGCTCGGCCGCCCACATCAGGAACGCCGCGACGTCCTCTGACATGTGTTCGACAGAGTTCGAGTGCCCGTCAGCAAACTCGACCTGTTCATCCGCCAGCGGCGGTGCCATCGAAATCCAGCCGCCGGGGAAGGCCTTGTTTTCGTAGAGGACAGTGCCTGCCTCTTCCTTCTCTTCACCAGTATAGCCGTCCAGCAGTGAGGCGATGTACTCGGCTCCGCCCATGCCTTTGACCAGCTGATTGATGCCCAGACCGTAAGGTCCGTGGAAGCCCGCGCGGGCCTTGGCCATCAGGCTCAGGTCCGGCGCGCCGACACCGTTGTTGGCCGGGAAGTGGTCAGTCGGAATCGCCGGGCGGAAGTCGTCCAGCTCGGGGTCAAACACTTCGAAGTTGCCCGCTGCATAAGCGATAACTTCTTCTTCCGAATAGCCCAGCGCTTCCAGATCGCGCAGAGGCACATATTGCAGACCGTGGCAGGCTGCGCAGACCTCGGTATAGATCTGCAGGCCGCGCTGCAGCTGATGCTGGTCCCAGGTACCGAAGGGACCTTCGAACGAGAAGTCGAAGTCTTCGATATGCTGCTCACCCCCACCTGCTGCAATGGATGCAACAGGGGTCAGGGCCAAGGCAAACGCGGCGCCGATTGCAAGTTTCTTGAACATGTTTCCGGTCCCTCTTCTTACTCGGCCGGCGTGGCTTTGGCGTCAGCCTTGCCATAATGCGCGTTGAAGTCTTCTTCGATGGTCTCGGGCTGTGCCAGAGGCTTCTCGATCACTCCGAGGATCGGCAGGATCACGAAGAAATAGGCGAACCAGTAGGCGGACGCGATCAGCGAGAAGGTCGCATAGGGCTCTTCCGCGGGCATCGCACCCAGCCACATCAGGGCAAAGAAGTCGATGACCAGCAGGTAGAACCACCATTTGAACATCGGACGGTACTTGCCCGAACGCACGTTCGAGGTGTCCAGCCAGGGCGCCAGCGCCATGGCCAGGATCGCACCGAACATCGCCAGAACACCGAAGAACTTGGCATCAATGATACCGCCGGTGATGAAGCTGGCGAATTGAACGACCCAGACCTCACCGGTGAACGCGCGCAGGATCGCGTAGAACGGCAGGAAGTACCATTCGGGAACGATGTGTGCAGGTGTCACCAGAGGGTTGGCTTCGATGTAGTTGTCCGGGTGGCCCAGATAGTTCGGCATAAAGCCCACGACGGCCCAGAACACGACCAGGATCACGGCTAGGGCGAAGAGATCCTTGATCACGAAGTACGGCCAGAACGGCAGCGTGTCTTTCTCGGCCTCAGCTTTCGAGCCCCGGCGCACTTCAACACCTGTCGGGTTGTTGTTGCCGGTGGTGTGGAAAGCCCAGATATGCACCACAACCAATGCCGCAATGATAAACGGCAGCAGATAGTGCAACGAGAAGAAGCGGTTCAGCGTGGCGTTATCCACCGCCGGTCCGCCCAGCAGCCAGGTCTGCAGCGCATCACCGACAAACGGGATGGCGCCAAACAGGCCGGTGATCACGGTCGCACCCCAGAAGGACATCTGACCCCAGGGCAGAACATAGCCCATAAAGGCGGTGCCCATCATCATCAGATAGATCAGCATACCGATGATCCACGTGATTTCACGCGGGGCTTTGTACGAGCCGTAGAACAGGCCGCGGAACATGTGGATGTAAACCGCCACAAAGAACAGCGACGCGCCATTCATGTGCAGATAGCGGATAAAGTGACCGCCATTCACGTTGCGCATGATGTGCTCGATGCTGGCAAAGGCCAGATCGACATGCGGGGTATAGTGCATCACCAAAACGATACCGGTGATGATCTGCAGCGCCAGGCAGAACGCCAGAACGATGCCCCAGATCCACCACCAGTTCAGGTTCTTGGGGGTCGGGATCATAAGGGTATCGTACAGCAGGCCGACAATCGGCAGGCGGCTGTTCAGCCACTTCTCGCCGTTTGTCTTCGGCTCGTAATGATCGTGGGGAATTCCGGACATAAGTTTGGGTCTCCCTTAGCCGAGTTTGATTGTGCTGTTGTCCACCCATTCTGCGGGCGGGACAGGCAGGTTCTCAGGCGCGGGGCCTTTACGGATACGACCGGCGAGGTCGTAGTGCGAGCCGTGGCACGGGCAGAACCAGCCACCGAAGTCGCCGGCATCCCCCAGAGGCACACAGCCGAGGTGCGTACAAACGCCCATCTGAACGATCCAAGCACCCGGCGCTTCGCCTTCCGGTGACGGCATGACACGGTTTGCGTCAGTCGCAGGCGCATCTGCGCTAAGGTTGAAGTTGCGTGCCAGCGGATCTGGCAGCGCATCAACACCTTCGGCGTCCTGTTCCTGGGCTTCCTGAATCTCGGCACCGGTGCGGTGACGGACAAAAACGGGTTTTCCCAGCCATTTTACCGTCAGTTGCGTGCCCGGCTCGACGCCGCTCACATCCACACGGATCGAGGACAGCGCCTGAACGTCTGCCGACGGGTTCATTTGGTTGATCAGTGGCCATACGGCTGCACCCGTTGCAACGACACCTGCGCCGCCAGCGACGTAGTACAGGAAATCTCTGCGGGTGCCTTCGTGGTCTTCTGCGTGGGACACGAGGTTATCTCCGATTATCTGGCGCCCGCGGACGGGCAAATAGCTCGCGCACCGCACGAATGCGGTGTCTTAACCGCGCTTACTATCGGGGAGAATAGTGTTCGTCCAGCGTTCATAAACGCGCAATACGCCGCATGTGTCCCTTCATGCACGTGACGAGGGGCTTTTTTTGGTGATTCTCGTCCGCAACTTTACCTGCGGCTTCGAATCAACGGGGATTGATTCGAACTTCGAACTCAGTTTTGCAGGCGAAATCCAGCCCGATTCTGACCACCAGTCGGCCAGTCATTTGAGAGCGTATTCTTGACAATCAGCATCGCGAAGCAGCGATTGTCTGCTGGGTAAATCATATTTGCCAAATAGATGATTTAAATCGAAAATTGAGCGCAATTACACAGTTGCACTTTTTGCGTGAATACCGGACAGCGCAAAAACGCGCGAACTCCTGCAAGGAGACCCCAATGTCAAAAATCACCCTGGCCACTGCGATACTCACATTGGCCCTGTCCTCGCAAACACTTGCGGCAGGTGATCCAGCGAAAGGCGAGGCGATGTACAACCGCTGTTCATCCTGTCATGCGATCATCAAGGACGGCGAAGTACTGGTCAAAGGCGGAATCACCGGCCCGAATCTCTATGGTGTCGTCGGACGTGTCGCCGGGTCCGAAAATGACTATCGCTACGGCAGCGAGCGCCTGCCGGTCGGTATGTTCACCGATGACATGATCCGTGCTGGCGAAGAAGGTCTGATCTGGACCGAAGAAAACATTGCCGCCTATTCCAAAGACCCCATCGGTTTCATCAAAGAGTATCTGGATGACGAAACCGCCCGCCCGAACATGAGCGTCAAGCTCAGGAAAGGCGCGGAAGATATCGCCGCCTATCTGGCAACTTTCAGTTCCGAGTAATCCTGTTTCCCGGTGCTGGTTACGCCTTGTGCATCAAGGCGGCCAGCTGACCGGTTTCACTGCCAAATCCGCCGGGCACTTTGTCGGCAGCAGCGATTCTTGCATCCTCCGGCTTGTTCTGGCCCAGTTTCCAGGTGCCCTGGATATCCTCTACCTGCATCCGGCATGGTACGATCATCCGCATCATTCTGGCCAACGCGTCATTAGACATTTTCCCGGTGACCCATGGCGCTTTGGGCAACAGTCGATCTTCAAAGAATGCCGTTTGTCGATCCAGCAAATCACGCAGCTCGTCCTGCGGGCGCAGTTCAAGCCGTCCGGTCAGGTGCACGGCTACATAGTTCCAAGTCGGAACCTGATCGGCGACACCGTACCAGTCGGGCGAGACATAGCCATCAGGCCCCTGCACCGCGATCCTGACCTCTTTCGGCCCGTGCAGCATACGGACAATCGGGTTTGATCGCACCAGATGAAGATCGACCACCGCACCGTCCTCAGACAGCAGAAAGGGCACGTGACTGATCAATGGCGCGCCGTCGCCGGAAATCGCCAGAACGCCAAAAGCCCGGTCACGGGCGAATTCAATATGACGCGCACGATCCTCGGCGCGGAAGGCTGGATTTGGGTGCATGGGCGACCTCCTGCCAAATCTCTTGCAGATGGGGTTGGTTCTTGGCAAGGTCTGCCTCGTTCTCAGGGCGGGGTGGAATTCCCCACCGGCGGTATGCGGGCCATGACCCGTAAGCCCGCGAGCGGCTCTGCCGTGTCCACGATCCGAACGGCAGGAGCCGGTATTCGGACAAAGTGTGGAACCACGAAAGAGTGTCAGCAGATCTGGTGAGAGGCCAGAGCCGACGGTCAAAGTCCGGATGGAAGAGAACGTGCAAGTCGTGCCGGTGAACCGGCGCGCCTGCTCGTGATCGCCTTGGGTGACGTGTCATGCCGGGCTGGCAGCAAAGGTTTTCGCGACCGCCAGCAGGCCACCGAACTGAAAGGAGATCACGATGACACACACCCGCTATGCTTTTGTCAAAGCCAACTGGCATTCCGACATCGTCGACCGCGCGCTGGACGGGTTTCTTGAACTGATCCCGGCCGATCAGGTCGATGTTTTCGACGTTCCCGGCGCGTTCGAGATGCCGCTGCTGGCCCGCGATCTGGCCCAAACCGGCCGCTACGCGGCTGTCGCCTGCGCCGCATTTGTCGTGGATGGCGGCATTTACCGGCACGACTTCGTGGCGCAGGCCGTCGTGGACGGGTTGATGCGCGCCGGCATGGATACCGGCGTACCGGTCCTGTCCGTCTCCCTGACGCCGCACCAGTATCAGGAAACCGACCATCACAACGCCATCTACCGCGCGCATTTTGTTGAGAAAGGCCGCCAAGCCGCACAAGCTGCGCTGAAAATCACAGCGACCCGAACGGCGCTGACGCAGGCCGCCTGATCTTCATCTTCTCAAAACTACTCATTCGCGCCACCACAAGGTGGCGCGCACCAATTCGCAAATCCCCTTGAGGCTCACGGCGCTCCCCGCTAATCACGATCCCAAAGGAGCCCGCCCCATGTCGATGAACAGTTTTGGCCATCTATTCCGTGTCACCACCTGGGGTGAAAGCCATGGACCCGCCTTGGGTGCCACTGTTGACGGCTGTCCGCCGGGTGTCGCGATCGACAAGACCATGATCCAGCACTGGCTGGACAAGCGCAAACCGGGGCAGAACAAGTTCACCACCCAGCGGCGCGAACCCGATCAGGTGAAAATCCTGTCTGGTGTGTTCGAAGGGCAGACCACCGGAACGCCTGTGCAACTGATGATCGAGAACACCGATCAGCGCTCGAAAGACTATGGCGATATCATGGAAAAGTTCCGCCCGGGGCACGCCGATATCACCTATTGGCAGAAGTACGGGATCCGGGATTATCGCGGCGGCGGGCGGAGTTCTGCACGCGAAACAGCATCACGTGTTGCTGCGGGTGGATTGGCGCGTGAGGCGATCAAACAGATTGCGCCCAACGTGCAGATCACCGGATACATGACCCAGATCGGGCCGCATAAGATCGAGCGCGACAATTTCGACTGGTCCCAGATCGAGCAGAACCCGTTCTGGACACCGGATGCGCAAGCCGCCGAGAAGTGGGCCACCTATCTGGACGATCTGCGCAAGTCCGGCAACTCGGTTGGCGCAATTGTCGAAGTTGTGGCGCGCGGCGTGCCCGCAGGGCTTGGCGCGCCGGTTTATGCCAAGTTAGACACTGATCTAGCCGCTGCGATGATGTCGATCAACGCGGTGAAAGGCGTCGAAATCGGCGAAGGCATGGCCGCGGCTGAACTGACGGGCGAGGCCAACGCGGATGAGATTTTCATGGGCCAGAATGGCCCACAATACAGCTCGAACCATGCGGGCGGGATTCTGGGCGGCATCTCAACCGGACAGGACATCGTCGTGCGCTTTGCGGTCAAGCCGACCTCGTCTATTCTGACCACACGCAAAACCATCACCAAATCAGGCGAAGAGACCGAGATCATCACCAAGGGCCGTCACGACCCTTGTGTTGGTATTCGCGCGGTCCCGGTAGGAGAGGCGATGATGGCCTGCGTGATCCTCGACCACCTGCTCTTGCATCGCGGCCAGATCGGAGAGAACCGTGGACGGATCGGCTGATCTGCGCTCCCGCCTGCGGGCTGTGGTCGCACATCGCATGGAAACGGATCCGGCCCATGATCTGGCCCATCTGGATCGTGTTTGGACCAACGCCCGGGCCATCGCAGATGATCAAACCGATATGTCCGTGCTGCTGGCCGCAAGTTACCTGCACGATCTTGTGAATCTGCCCAAGGACGATCCCGCCCGGCATCTTGCCTCGCGCAGATCCGCAGCTGAATCAGAGCCTATTCTTAAGGAAATCGGGTTTGAGGCCGATCAGGTCCGTGCGATCCAGCACGCGATCGAAGCCCATAGTTTTTCGGCCGATATCCCCCCTGAAACGATCGAGGCACGCATTCTGCGCGATGCGGACCGCCTTGACGCCCTAGGCGCCATCGGTATCGCCCGCAACTTTTCCGTTTCCGGAGCCTTGGGGCGTACTCTTTACGATCCGGCGGACCCTTTTGCCCAAGCCCGGCCACTGGATGACCTTCATTTCTCGCTCGACCACTGGAAGGTGAAACTTCTGCGCCTGCCAGGTGACATGTTGACCGAAACCGGAAGGCGGATTGCAGAACAACGCACCGCTCGCATGATCCGCTTTCTTGAAGAATTCGCCGAAGAGATCGGCTGTTCCTTGCCGCAATCCTGGGTGAATTGCTGAATCCACCCGTTGATCTTTGCCCGTCAAAGACGCAGGTTCGCGCCGATGACAAAACCCTTAACTTCGCATCGACCTCTGCTTGCCGTAACGCTGAAGCTGTGCGCCTTGTTCCTGTTCACGTCGATGTCCGCGCTGGTCAAAGCACTTTCAGATGAATTCCCGCCGGGCCAATTGGTGTTTTTCCGGTCCCTGTTCGCAATCCCCGTGATCATTCTTTGGCTCATCGCGCGGGGGGAGTTGTCGAAAGGCTTTGTGGTCAAGAAACCCATGGGCCATTTCTGGCGCGGTGTTCTGGGGACAAGCGCCATGGGTCTTACCTTTACCGGCCTCAGCCTGTTGCCCCTGCCGGAAGTTACTGCCATCGGCTATGCGACACCGATCTTCACCCTGATTCTGGCCGCCGTCATGCTGGGCGAACGGATTCGGCTTATCCGTATCGGCGCTGTGGCTTTGGGTCTGCTGGGCGTCCTGATCATGATATGGCCACGTATTGGCACCACCAAGATGGAACTCGCCGCCACCATCGGCGCGTTATGCGTGTTGGGCGCAACCCTCGCCCGTGCCTTCGTTCAGATCCATATCCGGCAATTGGTCAAGGTCGATCACCCTGCGGCCATCGTGTTCTATTTCTCGATGACCGCGACGCTCCTGTCCGCTCTGACAGCATTCTGGGGATGGACGATGCCCACCTGGAATCAGGCTCTGATCATGGTCATGATGGGCCTGATCGGCGGCGTCGCGCAGATTTTGGTCACATCTTCCTATCGGTTTGGCCAGGCCTCGATGCTGGCGCCTTATGACTATGCAACCATGCTTTTTGCGATCGTGATCGGCTATGTCTGGTTCGACGAACTGCCAACGCTTGCAATCCTGATCGGGGCCGCGCTGGTGATTGCAGGCAATGTTGTCGTCATCTGGCGCGAACACCAGTTGGGGCTGGAGCGCGGCAAGGTCCGGTCGGTTACAGACCCCAAAGCATGACTTTACCTTTTGCAATCTTCCCCTAGGTTGGGCCGAACAGTCAAAGAGGTTCCCAAATGAGCGACGCGCAGGATCACAAGGAAAAGATGCAGAAGGTGCAGGCCCAGCACCGCAAGAAAGTGTCCGAGGCCGTGGATCCAGGCCGCGGTCTGGTCCTGATCAATACCGGCAAGGGCAAGGGCAAGTCCTCGGCCGCGTTCGGCGTGGTCATTCGTGCCTTGGGCTGGGGCCAGAAGGTTGCTGTGGTGCAGTTCATCAAGGGCAAGTGGAAAACCGGCGAGCGCCGTTTCTTCGAAGAGCGCGATCTGGTGACATGGCATACGATGGGCGAAGGTTTTACCTGGGACACACAGGACCGGGAACGCGATATTGCGGCTGCCAATGCCGCCTTTGACAAGGCCCGCGCCCTGATGTCCAGCGGCGAATACGATCTGGTTGTGCTGGACGAGATCAACATCGCCCTGCGTTACGAATACCTGTCGGTCGAACAGGTCATCGAAGGTTTGAACACGCGTTCGGAAAAGACCAGCGTATTCCTGACTGGTCGCGACGCGCCGAACGCGCTGCGTGACTATGCTGATCTGGTCACGGAAATGACCGAGGAGAAACACCCGTTCCAAGCGGGCATCAAAGCACAGCGCGGCGTGGATTTCTGAAGCAACGTTGCTGCAAGGCTGGCGGTGCATAGCCGCCAGTTCCGATTATCGCCCTGCTGCGTTGACCGATTCTGTCATGTCGCAGGTTCCGGGAAACGCTGGCGTGTTCGGTTGGCGAAAGCCACAAGCGACAGCATCACCGGTACTTCGACCAGGACCCCCACGACCGTCGCCAGTGCCGCGCCGGAATGAAGACCGAACAAGCTGATTGCGACGGCAACGGCCAGTTCAAAAAAGTTCGATGTCCCGATCATGGCACAGGGCGCTGCGATCCGGTGGGGAACCTTCAGCGCATAAGCGGCGCCATAGGCAATGGCAAAAATCCCATAGCTTTGGATCAGAATGGGAACGGCGATCAGAACGATGACCGTAGGTTTCGCCAGAATGGTCTGACCTTGCAGGCCGAACAAGATGACCACGGTTGCAATCAATCCCATGACGGACCACAGTTTCACCCGCGAAGAAAAGGCTTCTATCGCTTGTTTAGAGCCTAATCTGCGACGGGTGATCAACCCGGCGACAAGCGGCAGCACCACATAAAGGACCGTGGCCAAAACCAAAGTCTGCCACGGCACTTCGATGTCGGTGACATCCAGCAAAAAGGCCGCGATCGGCGCAAATGCCACGACCATGATCAGATCGTTGACCGAGACCTGAACCAGCGTGTAAGTCGCGTCGCCTCTGGTAAGCTGCGACCACACAAACACCATGGCGGTGCAAGGGGCGGCCCCCAGCAGGATCAGACCGGCAGTGTATTGCGCGGCATCTTCGGGCGCGATCCAGGGTGCGAAGACATAGTCGAAAAACAGGACGGCCAGCAGTGCCATGGTGAAAGGCTTTATCAGCCAGTTCACTACCAGCGTCACAATCAGACCACGTGGCTGGCGGGCGATTCCGGCAACTGCGCCGAAATCGACGTTGACCATCATCGGGTAAACCATTGCCCAGATCAGCACCGCCACCACCAGATTGACGCTGGCGATTTCGGCGCTTGCCACCAGGTGCACCAGCCCCGGCGCGGCCAGCCCGATCAGGACGCCACCGATCATCGCAAGTGCAACCCAGATCGTGAGATACCGTTCAAAAATGCTCATGACAGCGCCTCAGTCGTTTGATCCGTAAGTTTGCCAGAGGTCAGCGCGGCAAGCCCGACCATCACGGCCGCCGTGCCCAGCACCATGGGCAGCCCTCCGACCTGATAGGTCAGGCCAGACAAGACGGTGCCGGCCAACCGCCCCGTCGCATTTGCCATGTAGTAAAAGCCGACATCCATCGTCACACGCTCGGACCGGGTGAAGGCAAGAATCAGATAGGAATGCAGCGATGAGTTGACCGCGAAGATCGCACCAAAGACCAAAAGCCCGGCGACCAGCGTCAGGGTCAGCCAGGTCTCGGGCCCATTTGACAGCAAAACTGCCAGTGTCAGAGCCGCAGGAACACAGAACAGGATCGCCGCCCAGTTGCGTGCGGCACGGATCAGATCACCTTCGGTTCGATCTGACGCACGAAGAATCCTTGGCGCGTTGGCCTGCACGGCGCCATAGAGGATGATCCACACCGCCATGAATGTTCCGATCATGAAGAACGCGGCCCGCTTGCCCTCTTCGGTGCCATCTGAAAGAACAGCATAGAAATAGATCGGGATGCCGACCACGAACCAGACGTCCCGCGCGCCGAACAGGAAGACACGCGCCGCGGACAACCAGTTCACATTTGCGGATTTTGAAAAAACCTCAGAGAACTTTGCGCCCTTGCGCCCCTTCGGCAGGCCCGCTGGCATGAACAGCATCACCGCGACCAGGATCACCGCCAGAACGGCGGCCATGGCAAGCACTGCCGGAAGGAAGCCCAGTGTTGCAAGCATGGCGGCACCCAACAGGAATCCCAGCCCTTTGACCGCGTTTTTCGAACCCGTCAGAACCGCAACCCATCGAAACAACGCGCCTCCTTCGGAAGGAGCCAGCAATTTGACCGCCGATTTCGAAGACATCTTGGCCAGATCCTTGGCTACTCCACTGGCCCCTTGCACGATCATGACAAAAGTGACCGAAGCCGCGACGGTCCAGTTCGGGTTAAGCTGCGTCATGGCGAGCAACGCGACGATCTGCACCCCCAGCCCAGCATAGAGGGTCGAGGTCAACCCGAACCGTGCGGCGATCCAACCGGCGGACAGGTTGGTGACAATCCCGGCGATTTCATAAAGCACAAACAGATAGGCAAGCTGCACCGGTGAAAAGCCCAGGGTGTGAAAGTGCAACAGCACCAACATCCTGAGCGCCCCGTCGGTCAGCATGAAGGCCCAATAGGCAGCCGTGACCGCGATATAAGCCGACAGTCCTTCGGGGCGTTGCGTCACAATGATGCCCCGACCATCAGCGCGACATCCACCAGCCGATGCGCATAACCCATCTCGTTGTCGTACCACGCATAGATTTTCACCTGCGTCCCGTTCACAACCATGGTCGAGGGCGCATCGATGATCGAAGAGCGTTCGTCATTGGTGTAATCGGTGGACACCAGCGGGCGCGTCTCATAGCCCAGAATGCCCTTCAGTTCGCCTTCGGCAGCGGTTTTGAAGAAGGCGTTGACCTCTTCAACCGTGGTTTCACGCTCAACCTCGAACACGCAATCGGTCAACGAGGCGTTCAGCAACGGCACCCGAACCGCATGGCCGTTCAGACGACCTTTGAGTTCCGGATAGATCAGAGTGATGGCCGTGGCCGACCCGGTCGTGGTCGGGATCAAAGAGTTCAGGGCAGAGCGAGCGCGCCTGAGATCCTTGGCAGGCCGATCCACAATTGTCTGCGTGTTGGTTACGTCGTGAATCGTCGTCATTGATCCATGGCGGATGCCCAGGTTTTCGTGAACTACCTTCACGACAGGCGCAAGACAGTTTGTCGTGCACGAGGCCGCCGTCACGATCCTGTGCGCCGCGGGGTCGTAGGTTCCGTCATTCACACCCATGACGATATTGGCCGTCGGCCCGTCCTTGACCGGAGCAGAGACAACAACCTTCTTCACCCCAGCGTCAAAATACGGTGCCAGCTTCGCTTCGGTCTTGAACACGCCGGTGCAGTCGATCACCACGTCAACACCGTCCAGCGGCAACGCGCTCAGGTCTTTTGTGCCAACGAACGGCAGGCGGGTACCGTTGACCGTGATGCTGTCTGCATCATGGTCGAATTCCGCCTCCCAGCGCCCATGCACGGTGTCGAACTCCAGCAGATGCGCATGCATCTCGGGATCACCGACGGCATCGTTGATCCAGGCTATCTTTGCGCCTTTTTCAAGCAAGGGCTTCAGGGCCAGTTTTCCCATACGGCCAAGGCCGTTTAGTGCGTAGGTGGTCATTTCGTTTCCTCGATAGGCGTACGCCCGATTTCATCGACGGCGGATTGCAATGCGATCCGGTCAAGGCTTTCGACCGGCAATGACGAAAAGGCCTGAATCCGGCGCTTCAGTGCACCATAGGCGGTTTGAAAGGCCAGGCTTTTCTCGGCGTCGGTACCTTCGGCCTTGACCGGATCTTCCACGCCCCAATGGCCACTTATCGGTTGACCCTCCCAAGCCGGGCATTCCTCGTTGGCGGCCTGATTGCAGACAGTAAAGACAAAATCCATGACGGGCGCGTCCGGCGCCGAAAACTCGGACAGATTCTTCGGCCGCAGGCCCGAGATATCGAGCCCCTTGTCGTGCAGAATCTGCACCGCAAAGGGATTGAGTTCTGAACTGGGCCGCGTCCCGGCCGAATAGACGTTGAACCGGTCGCCGCCGATCTGTCGCAGCAAGGATTCGGCAAAAATCGAACGGGCCGAGTTGCCGGAACAAATGAACAGCACATTGACCTTTCGGTTCGTCGCGGTGTCTTTGGGAAAGGGCATGCAGATATCCGGACGGCCACGGCAGCAATCCACGATCAGGAAATCCAGCATCTGCTGCACAGTTTTCATTTCAATCGAATAGAGCAGAGACGTCCCGGATCGTTCCTGTTTCACCAATCCCGACCGCTGCAATGCATTCAGGTAGTTCGACATGGTACTGGGTTTGATATCCAGCTCCGCTGCCAGCTCGCCCGCGGGAACCCTGTCAGGAAACCGTCGCATCAACATGCGAAACACGGTGATGCGCTGCGGGTGGCCAAGGATGGTAAACTGGTCGATTATCTTTTCTATCATATTTCATGAATTATTAAAATAAAGAAGATGGGTCAATTTTATTCCGCATCGTCACAAAAAATTCACGGATCAGAGCGCCAATTTGAAAGACTGGCCGCAGGCTTTCGGTTCACAACTCGAGGCCCAGCCGTGCTGAGCAACGTCAAAACGGTTACGACCGGGCTTGCAGGCGCCAGACTGACGGTTTAAACGAAGCTTCGCATCCGGTCATAATCAGTTCCATATGACCTAAGGTGCCGCTGTAGCTCAGCTGGTAGAGCACGTCATTCGTAATGATGGGGTCGGGGGTTCGAGTCCCTTCAGCGGCACCAGATATATCCAGGTCAAACGGAATTCGGCCCTCGCAACCTCCGCTGCCCTGCCGACTGGCGCGCTAAGCGCGTTTCTCTCCGATCGAGGCAACACCCAGAACGTCCAGAACTTTCGCTTCGATATGCTCGGCATTCATGCCGGCCACCGCATACATGTCCGCGGGGCTGGCTTGATCGATGAAAATATCCGGCAAAACCATCGAACGGTATTTCAACCCCCGATCAAATACACCTTCATCTGCCAAAAGTTGAGCGACATGGCTGCCAAAACCGCCAACGGCCCCTTCTTCTATGGTGATCAACGCCTCGTGGCGGGATACCAGATCCAGGATCAGGTCACGGTCAAGAGGTTTGGCAAAACGAGCATCGGCAATCGTGGGCGTTATGCCTTTGGCTGAAAGGGATTCCGCCGCCTTCTGAACCTCTGCCAGACGTGTACCGAATGAAAGCAAAGCCACCCGCGCACCTTCCCGGATAACGCGGCCCTTGCCGATCTCCAGAACCTCGCCGCGTTCGGGCAAGTCCACCCCGACACCTTCGCCGCGCGGATAGCGGAACGCAATGGGGCCTTCGTCATGCGCGGCGGCGGTCGCCACCATATGCATCAGCTCGGCCTCGTCTGCGGCAGCCATGACGACCATACCGGGCAGGTTGGCCAAATAGGCAATGTCGAACGACCCCGCATGGGTGGCGCCGTCAGCCCCGACCAAACCTGCCCGGTCGATTGCAAAACGTACGGGCAGGCGCTGAATCGCCACGTCATGTACCACCTGGTCGTAACCACGCTGCAGAAAGGTCGAATACATTGCGCAAAACGGCTTCATTCCTCCTGCGGCAAGCGCAGCCGAAAACGTCACGCCGTGCTGTTCGGCAATCGCCACATCAAAGCAACGTGACGGATAGCGCTCGGCGAACAGGTTGAGGCCAGTTCCGTCGGGCATCGCAGCAGTCACGGCAACGATCTTGTCGTCACGCGCGGCCTCATCCACCAGCGCCTTGCCGAATACAGACGTATAAGAGGGCGCGTTTGAAGGTGCCTTCTTTTGCTCCCCAGTAACCACATCGAACTTGGCCGTGGCATGGCCTTTGTCGCGGGCCTGTTCGGCGGGGGCATACCCCTTGCCTTTTTTCGTCAATACATGGATCAGAATCGGCCCGGTTGCCCGTGCTTTGACCGTGCGCAGAACAGGCAGCAGCTGGTCCATGTCATGGCCATCTATCGGGCCGAGATAGGAAAACCCAAGCTCTTCGAACAGCGTGCCGCCCACCGCCATGCCTTTCAGCATCTCCTTGGCGCGCTTGGCACCCTCCCGGAATGGCTCGGGCAGCAATGAGACAGCGCCTTTTGCAGCAGCTTTCAGATCGTGAAACGGTTCTTCGGAATAGATACGCGATAAATAGCTGGACAACGCACCAACTGGCGGCGCGATGCTCATCTCGTTGTCGTTCAGAATGACGATCAGACGCTTTTTCAGGTGGCCTGCATTGTTCATCGCCTCAAAGGCCATGCCCGCAGACATCGAACCATCGCCGATCACCGCAATTGCGTCGCCCAGCCCTTCGGGCGTGACACCACCCAGATCCCGTGCGACAGCAAAACCCAAAGCAGCGCTGATCGACGTGCTGGAATGCGCAGCGCCAAATGGGTCATAGGGGCTTTCGCTGCGCTTGGTGAAACCGCTGAGGCCATCCTTCATGCGCAATGTGCGGATGCGATCACGTCGTTCGGTCAGGATTTTGTGCGGATAACACTGATGACCCACATCCCAGATGATCTTGTCTCGGGGCGTGTCAAACACAGCGTGCAACGCGGTGGTCAGTTCAACGACACCCAAGCCGGCCCCCAAGTGCCCGCCGGTCACGGCAACCGCCGAAATTGTTTCGGCCCGCAACTCCTGTGCGACCTGGTGCAGCTGCGCGTCCGAGAACTGCTTGAGATCCGCTGGGCGGTTCACAAGATCCAGCAAGGGCGTATTGGGGCGGTCAGACATGTGTCGCGTTCCTGGCTTAGCTGTCCCGGGCAATAACGAAGCGGGCGGCTTCCTTCAAGGTTTCCGCCCTCGGACCAAACCCGTCCAAAGCGGCGCAGGCCTGATCCACAAGTTCACTTGCGCGGGCTTTGGCAGCAGGCAGACCCAAAAGCGAAACAAAAGTGGCTTTCCCTGCCTCGGTATCCTTTTGCAATCGCTTGCCCGCCTTTTGGGCATCGCCTTCGATATCAAGGATGTCATCTGCGATCTGAAAAGCAAGACCCATTGCCCGGGCATATCGGCGCAACGGGTCAGGATCGGATCGGGCCATAACGGCGCCAACGCAGGCAGACCACTCGATCAGGGCGCCCGTCTTGCCGGCCTGAAGACGCGTGATTTCGTCCAGCGTCAGCGGATTGGCGGCCGTTTCCGCCGCAATGTCCAGCGCCTGTCCCAGCACCATACCTTGTGCGCCGCTGGCTTTGGCCAGGGTCAGGGCAAGGTCTGCGCGAATGTCTGCGGACCCAACCTGCGAACAGGTGCAAAGTTCAAAAGCAAGCGTCTGAAGGGCATCCCCGGCCAGAACAGCCGTGCCCTCATCCCACTCTACGTGAACGGTGGGCCGCCCGCGGCGCAGGTCATCGTCATCCATGCAGGGCAGGTCGTCATGCACCAGGGAATAAGCGTGCAGCGCCTCTATGGCCGTGGCCGGCCAGATCGCCCGGTCTTCTTCAACACCGTGCAGTCGGGCACTTTCCAATGCTAGAAACCCGCGCAGCCGCTTTCCGCCTCGGGTGGCATATGCCATGGCCCGGGTTACATCCACGTCTGCAAACGCGCCCAAAACCAGATCAAAATGGCTTTGAATGCTGGCAGCATCCTGCGTAAGTCTTTCGGGGAACATTCACATACCTTCGACAGGCGTCGTACCGGTCGGCTGACCACTGGCGTCCAGAGTGATCGCTGCGACTTTTTCTTCCGCGCGCTTCAACTCCTCCTCGCACCGCTTTTTCAGCGCCGCGCCGCGTTCGTACAGCGCAATTGATTGATCCAGCGCGACATCGCCACGTTCCAGCTGGCCGACTACGGCTTCAAGCTCTTTCATCGCCTGTTCGAATGTCATCTGGTCTACGGGAGTCTGGGTCATCGGGCTGCCTTTATCAATTCTTCCACATGGGCGCGTGTGGCCTGGGCCAGTGCGTTCAGATCATACCCGCCTTCCAGAGTCG
This sequence comes from Ruegeria sp. AG6, assembly GCF_056541565.1. NCBI lineage: Bacteria > Pseudomonadati > Pseudomonadota > Alphaproteobacteria > Rhodobacterales > Roseobacteraceae > Ruegeria > Ruegeria sp. AG6. Next base: position 177,508 of record NZ_JBQFYQ010000007.1, read on the forward strand.
AGACGATACGACCGTCGCAAACCTCGTCGGCAATCCTGCACAGCTCTGCGGTGATCCAGGCGAAGTCATCAGTGGCCCAGTTCAGATTGGCCAGCGGGTCGTCCTGATGGGCGTCGAACCCGGCGGAAATGATGATCAGTTCCGGCCTGAAGGCCCGCAAGCGCGGAAAGGCCTTCGTTTCATAGGCGGCACGCATCTCGACGCCGCCACTGCCGGGCGCCAGAGGGATGTTGAGAACCGTATCATGAACACCCGTTTCCTCGGGCCGGCCCGATCCGGGCCACAAAGGCATCTGCTGGCTGGTTATCACCAATGCCCGCGCTTCATCCCACAACAGGTCTTGGGTTCCATTGCCGTGATGCACGTCAAAGTCGACCACGGCCACACGATTCAAGCCGTGATGGTCCAGCGCGTGTTTCGCCGCCAATGCTGCATTTCCAAACAGGCAGAAGCCCATGGCCGTTTCGGTTTCCGCATGGTGCCCCGGCGGGCGAATGGCACAGAACGCGTTCGATGCTTCACCGCCCAAAACCAGATCAACGGCCCGCACCGCCGCACCCGCCGCGCGGTATGCTGCGTCCACCGATCCCGGAGACAGGAACGTATCCCCGTCGATCTGGGCGAACCCGTCCGCAGGGCGCGCGGCCCGAATGTCGCGGATATAGCTCTCGGGGTGAATGCGCAGAAGATCGTCATCCGCAGCCAGCGGAGCCGTCACCCGCTTCAGCTCCAGCGCTTCCAATGCATGCAATATATGCTCCAGCCGCGCCACCCGTTCCGGGTGCCCGTCAGGTGTCACATGGCCCAGACAATCGGCGTGGGTCAAAAGGGCGGTTGTCATTGGGATCCCATCTTCATCTGGCTACAAATATCCTCGCCGAAGGCCAAAAAACGCCGCGCAGCGGCATCTCAATCCGGCGCAAGCATATACCCCGCGCCCCGCACAGTCTGCAAATAGCGTGGCTGCTTGGGGTCCTGTTCGATTTTGCGTCGAAGGCGCGTGATTTGCACATCCACCGCGCGCTCCTGCGCCTGACCCTTGTCGCGGCCCAGATCCTCGACCAGCTTGGCGCGGCTGATGGGCTCTCCGGGCTGGGCCGAGAATATCTTCATCAACTGGCTTTCGGTTGCGGTCAGACGGACCGGGTCTTCGCCCTGCCACATCTCACCGCGTTCAATGTCATAGCGGATGGGCCCGAGGTTCAGGATCTTCGCCGCGGATTCTTCTGCCGGTGTCTCCGGCATCCGGCGCAGGATCGCGTTGATCCGCAACAGCAGCTCTTTCGGCTCGAACGGTTTTGCCAGGTAATCATCCGCCCCGGCCTCGAGGCCCGCGATCCGGTGTTCCGTCTCGCCCTTTGCTGTCAGCAGCAGGATCGGTGTCGTATGCGTTTCCCGCAAAGCGCGGGTCAGACTGACACCATCCTCGCCCGGCATCATCACGTCCATGACGATCATGTCGAAATCCAACCCCGACAATACGCGCCGCGCGTGGGCCGCATCCCGTGCCGCAGTAACCAAAAACCCGTTTCGCATCAAAAACTTCTTGAGCAGATCACGAATGCGCTCGTCGTCGTCAACAATCAGCAGATGGGCATCCATATCGCTCATGTGGTCGTATCCCGAAGTTTCGTATAGGCATGACGCATATCAGCATCCATCATTGCTTCAAGCACTTTGCGAAATCCGGCCACGGCTTCGGGACCGGCATCCTTGTAGGCGGCGCGCATTCTTGCCCGCTGAGCATCCGACAACGTGGTTTCCAGCGACTGCCCCTTTTCTGTCAGAAATAGGTGGCGTTCGCGTTTGTCCACTGTACCCACGCGGCTTTCCACCAAACCATCCTCGATCAAGGTTCGCAAAACCCTGTTCAGAGACTGTTTTGTCACGCCAAGGATGGCCAACAAATTGTTGACCGTCGTGCCCGGCGCGCGGTTGATGAAGTGGATTGCCCGGTGGTGGGCGCGGCCATAGGCCATCTCTGCGAGGATGCGGTCGGGATCAGCCGTAAAGCCACGATAGGCGAAGAACATGGCCTCGATCCCCTGCCTCAATTGCTCATCGGTCAAAAACAAAAGGCTCTCGCCCCCATAACGCGGGGCCGGACGGACGTCGGACATATCATGCCTCATTCGTTACTACCGGGGCCGAGTTTATGTCAGCGTTATTGACATTCCAAGAGTAGAGCGGTATCGAATTGCAGTTTTTGCGCAATATTGTGTCCGCACCGGACCTAAATCGCGCAACAATCGAAAACTCAACCCGGTTCAGGAGGTTTCGCATGGCGGGGTATGATGATCGTGATGGCACCATTTGGATGGATGGCAAGCTGGTGCCCTGGCGTGAGGCCAATGTGCACATTCTGACCCACGCAATGCACTATGCGTCATCGGTATTCGAAGGCGAGCGCGCATACAACGGTAAGATCTTCAAAAGCCGCGAACATTCCCAGCGTCTGATCGCCTCGGCCGAAGCGCTGGACATGCCGATGCCTTATTCGGTTGATGAAATCGAAGCTGCGAAGGAAGAAGCGCTGAAAGCCAGCGGTTTGCAGGACGCATATGTGCGGGCGTTGGTCTGGCGTGGCTCGGGCGAGGATATGGGCGTGGCCTCGGCGCGCAATCCGGTGCGCATGGCCATCGCAGTCTGGCCTTGGGGCGCCTATTACGGCGATGCCAAGTTGCAGGGCGCCAAGCTGGACATCGCCGAATGGAAACGCCCCAGCCCGGAAACCATTCCAGTCCATGCCAAGGCCGCGGGTCTTTACATGATTTGCACCATATCCAAGCACAAGGCCGAGGCCAAAGGATGCTCGGACGCATTGTTCATGGACTGGCGCGGTTATGTCGCCGAGGCCACCGGCGCAAACGTGTTTTTCGTCAAGGATGGCGAGGTGCACACCCCGCTGGCAGACTGCTTCCTGAACGGCATCACCCGCCAGACGGTGATCCAGATGTTGAAAGACAAGGGCATCACCGTGCATGAGCGCCGCATCAAGCCCGAAGAAATGGCTGACTTCGAACAGTGCTGGCTGACCGGCACCGCGGCCGAGGTCACGCCTGTCGGACAGATCGGCGAATATACATTCGAGGTCGGCGACCTGACCCGCCAAATCGCCGAAGATTACGAGAAACTGGTTCGCTCGTAAGACATTGCCCCCGCTTTGTCGGGGGCCTTTTTGTTGCCAAACGTGCAATTTTTTGTGCAAACCGTTCGGCCATCTGGACGGATTGCACAGATTGCGTATCTTCGGCACATGTTGGACCTTCTCAGCGATATTCTCACCCGCCTTTCCCTGCGCGGCACGTTTTACTTTCGCACGTCATTCACTCCGCCCTTCGGAATTCAGGTGCCGGGGTTCGAAAACGTGGCGCGGTTTCATTTTGTGCAGCGTGGTGAGCTGAAGGTTCATGTCTCGACCACGGGCGAAACGCTGCGGTTGAGGCAGGGGGACCTGATCCTGATCCCCCACGGGGCGCCACACGCATTGCTCTGCGCCGAGGTCAAGCCGTTGGACGCATTGCCTCTGGAGCAGGTGCTGGAGCGCGCGGGCTACTCGGGCGAAGGCGTGCTGGTCTATGGCGGTGATGACGAGGAACGGGATACACAGCTGATCTGCGGTCATTTCTCTTTTTCCGGCCCGGCCGGCCGAAACGGCACCGGGCATATGCTGATCGACCGCCTACCGCCCTATATCCTGATCGAGAATTATGGCGAAGAGGCCGGATCGTGGATGGAAGCCACCCTGCGCATGATCGGCTCTGAGGTTTCAGGCGCAAAAATCGGTGGCGACCTGATCGCGCTGAAACTGTCCGAGGCCCTGTTCGCACAGGCGATCCGGGCCTATCTGGAGCGTCAGAGCCCGCAGGATTCCGCATTGGCAGGATTTGCTGATCAGCGCATCTCGCGGGCCTTGACCGCGTTCCACCAGGCCCCGGCCAAGGACTGGAGCGTCGCGTCTTTGGCACGTGTGGCGGGTATGTCGCGCACTGCCTTTGCTCAGCGTTTTGCTGAAAAGATGGACACTACGCCGATGCAGTACCTCACGGATTGGCGGATGCAAATCGCGTGCCACGGCCTGACCGAGGCAAGATGGAACGTTGCAGATGCAGCGGCCGAGGTCGGGTATGCCTCCGAGGCGGCTTTCTCACGCGTGTTCAAGAAACAGGTTGGGCTGTCACCGGCTGCGTACCGGGCGATGCATTGACCCCCCAGGTTTTTTGAACGATCTGCATGGTATTAGAGACGATCAGGAATTCAGCGTTCGGCTTGGGCGTCCTACCTTCCCTTTATCATTGATTGAGAAAAGGAAGATCTGATGTCCCTGCGTTTCGTTACCCGCTCTGTCCATGCTTACCTCGACTACCCCGTCGCCATTGCCCTCATGACGTTGCCGTTCCTGTTGGGATTGGGCCAATCCAACCCCCTGGCCCTGTGGCTGTCGGTTGTCACCGGTGTTGCTGCGTTTGTTCTGACTGTACTGACGGATCACCACCTTGGGATTTGGCGGGTCCTTCCCTACAAGTTCCATCTGGCCGTAGACTTGATTGTCGGCATCACATTCCTGTTTGCACCCAGCGTCCTGGGGTTCTCAGGACTGGATGCGGTGTTTTATTGGCTGAACGGCGCGGCCGTGGTGCTTGTCATCTCGCTCAGCGCGCCCGAGCAGGAAGTTGCCGCATAAAACCGCTGACCACGGTTGTCCCAGTTTCACCGTAAAGCGCCAAGGTCCGAGCCGCCGGGGTTTTCATCCGGCGGCTCGTTTTTGAAAAAGCGGCCGGGCTTCAAAGGAATGCTCTCACTGTCACAACAGGCCATCCGGCTGCGGCTCGCAGCTGCCTCCGCGTGATCTGTTGTTTCAACTGACCCAGGTTCGCCCCATTCCAGTCACTGATTGAACCCGCACTGACATTGGCACGTTTCACCGAGAAGATAAGGTTTTCAGCCTTTGATGAGCCGCTCGGACGAGTGTGACGTTGCAGGTTTGTCGTGGACCTTCAGCAGCCAATACGGTTGGATTTCGCCATTTCCCTTGATATTGATAACCTCTCGTCTCTCGCAATCTACATATTCGGCTATCTCGTCTCTTACTTCGGGTGAGATTTGAACGCGCCCGGGTTCTCCGGTGCTTTCCATTCTTGAGGCGATGTTGACTGTATCACCCCAAACGTCAAAAAACGGTTTGTCGCCGCCGATTACACCTGCGATTACCGGGCCTTTGTGAATTCCGACCCGCAGGGACACCTTTGGATGCAGTTTGTCTGTCACCTGCTCGACCGTCGCAATCATATCAATCGCCAACGCAGCCATGCGAACAGAATCCGGTTGCCTCTCTTTGACCGAGGGGTCCAAACCACCTGCAACCATGTAACTGTCACCGATGGTTTTGATTTTCTCCAGCTTGTAGCTCAAAACCAGTTCATCGAATGCTGAGAACACGGAGCCCAGCAATTTGACCGTCGCCCTTGCCCCATTGGCGGCCGCGAATTCAGAAAATCCAGACAAATCAGAAAACAGAATTGTGGCGTCATCAATTCTTTCAGCGATTAACCTGTCCGGGTGCGCTTTGATGCGCCTTGCAATGCGCGAAGGCAAAAGAACATTTATCAGCCGCTCGGAAACAGCAAATTCCCTTTCCAAAGCATCTTCGTATCGATCTATTGCGGCATTTGCAGAATAGGAGGTGAAAAAAAGCGCCGAGACGATTCCCAAAATCAATACAATGAAAATAACATCTTGAGGCTGCCTTACAAATCCGTCCCGATATGACTGCGCAATAATATCCCAAATCGTTTCGCCGGGCGGTATATGCAAAGGAACGACAAGCGATATGTAAATAAACAAAGCTGCGCTGAGGATCGTTATCAAAGTGATCCAGCGCCAATATGCGGCCCCTAGAAAATAAAAAAGCAAGGGCGGGCCGACCAGCAAGACCAGATGATCTTCACCGTTTTTGCCGACGCTGATGTCATGGGCCAGAAACAGGAATAACCACACTGTAAAATAAGCGACTTTGACCTCAAGGCCGAAGCGATCCAACGTCATAGTCAAAAGTGCCGCGAAGCCAAGACCAAAGTTTACCCATGCGAGATATCTCCAGTCTGGTCCAAGTTGGAACTGGTAGAAAGCTGTGAAACCGAACCCAAGCGACGCAATAAAGGCTGCAACGTTAACAACTTGCATTTTTCGTCTTATTTTTCCATCGTCGATCGGATTTTCAGAGTCCACAATGTGTTTCAGCAAAGCATCGCCCCCGCGCCAGCTCTATGCAAAATATCCCTCAAATCCCTTTCTTAGTCGATAAGCCACAGGTTGTTTGTTCAGAAGCTACTTTCGCGTCGCGACGCCAACACAGCCTGAACCGCTTTTGGCCTCGCGCCCGCAAACGGGTGCCGTACTGCCCTGAAAATCGGCCGTTGGATCAAGTTGGCAACAACAATTCAGGTGGTGCTGTTTTCAGGGCCTCCAGTTTGCTCTGAATGATATTCGGCGATTTCTGTTCCAGATAGTAAGCAATGGTTTCCACGCGAATTCGGACAGAGCCGGCAGGTTTCGTCTCATCGAGATCCTGAAACACAAAGAAAAGCGTTCCAAGCGCTTCGGTAATTTCCTGGACTGGTGAATAAGTCGGCTGGTCCATTCCGCATTCATAGCTTGAAAACCGGATTGAACAGGTTATCCACGGCATAATAGATCCATAGCGTGCAGCCCAGAGAAGTTCGTTGGTGTTTGCACTGTGAGACGTTTTCCAAATATCCGAAATGTCAAAAGGGCTTTGAATTCGGCCAGCTTTGATCAGATCGCCGTATAACCAATCCAGTATCTCTGCGTCCAATGGCAGGTACTGACCCCAGAGGATCGGATAACCAAAGGCCTGCAACTCACTTTCAATGGCGTGGCCAATTCCGGTGTCCATGTGGTAGGGGCGGCCCAAGGCCAGGATGCAAGGCCGATGTTGTGTGGCGCACTCGGACAGTACCGCCAGACTTTGCCGCCGCAGACTCTGATCAAACTCTTGAAGGGCGTCATAAGCTTTGGAAACCGCAGCGCGCAGTTCAGCCAAGCGCAAGTCGGTGATTACGCCCTTCAGGGCATCGTACAGCTGCCGGGTCGCAATTTGTGGGTCTGCCAAGGATACGGCGGGCGAAAGATAATGTACGCCCACTTCCTTGAACACGTCCTTTTCTCGCCGAAATCCGGCTCGTGTACTTTCGGGGCCGGCAATAACGCGCGGGCAGGCCATGTTTTCCCGAACATGACCCCGCAAAAAGGATGGGACAGTCAGGATTATGGGAACGAACAGGATATCAATGGGGCGCTTTTGCCCGTCCAGCAATTCACCATAATGGCCGGACATGCACTTGACGGGGTAACAGCAATCAACAGCACCACGCCCTTTTCCGAATTTCAGCTGTTGTGCTTCTGATGTGTCCGACGAATAGACGATATTGCGGCGATTGATTCCCAGTTCAACGAACAATGTCGTCCAAAACCTGTGCGTCGACCACTGGTTCAGGACCCGAGGGATGCCGATCCGAAAATCCCGCTTGGGTGGTTTGGACTTAGCGAAAGGCGCCTTCGCGAACGCTTTCTGCAATATTTGGATTGGCATTCGCTTCCTCGTCGATTTGCTTTTTTCGCGCTTTCATCTCGGCTGCGTCTTCAATCAACCCTTTCGAGCAAGAATTGCCGGTAATCACCCGCTCCCACCCTTCCGCCAGAGGGACCTTGCTGTTTGCCCGGCCACGGCCGCCGGGGATCTGAACATCCACAAAGGCCCGGCTACAGTTCATCGCACACCACTTGCAGGTGGTTTTGCTGTTGGTTGTACTGACATATTCCAACTCTTCGATGCGGTCGTGCCCGACGAAGCGGGACGTTTGCCCGGTGTTCACATGTTCGAGCGCCAGAAGGGCGGCGCCCAAAGCGCCAGCCTCGCCAGCATGAGGGTGCACGGTAATTTCCGCGTCAGGAATTTTACCCCTGATGAAATCGATCTGGGCTTTGACGACGGCCAGGTTTCGATGTGTTCCACCTTGCAGGACAAACTTCCTGCCGATGGCCTTGAGGTTCTGAAACTGCCCGGCATAGACCCAAACATTCAGGGGCAGGACCGCAGCAAGGCTTGCCATGATTTCTTCTGCCGCCCACCCTTTGCGTTGCTGGTTCACGATGTCGGACTGAAGGAACACGCCGCACCCCATCATCAGTTTCGGCATCCGCTTGGCGCTGAAGGCTTTTTCGGCGTAATCCTCAAGCCGGACATCATAGCGTTCGGCAACGCCTTGAAGAAACGCCCCATTGCCGGAAGAACATTGGGAATTGAGCCGAAAATCGACGACCGCTTTCTGCCGCAACAGCATGATTTTGACATCGGTCCCACCGACGTCGCATATCGCGTCTGCGTCGGGATGTATGTGCATGGCTGCAGCCGCGTGTGCGACCGTCTCAACCACTGGCACGTCCGCCCCCAAAATATCCTTCAGCAGATCTTTCCCGTACCCCGTCAGGCCAAGAGCGCCGATATCCTCGATCCCTGCATCGCGCAACTTGCGGAAAACGGACTTGGCGTCTTCGATCGGGTTTCCCTGACTATGCTGATAAACCGAAGCCTTAATTTCAGCGTCGCAGTCCAACGCCACCGCCTTGACCGTAGTGCTGCCGAAATCGCACCCGACATAATATGTCTCGGCCACAACGGGCTGGGGCATCTGGATCACTGGTTGCGTAAAATCCTCCAGGAACCGGACGAGTTCACCGTTCCGGGCCAAGGCCTCTTGCCCGGTCTTGGCCTTTTCACCGTGTTGGCCTGTTTCCACCCACCATTTCAGGCCATCCGTGCCGGAATAGGCCCGGGATACATTTTGTTCCCGACGAGATATCTCGACGCAACCAAGGCTTGCATAGTACAAGGCATCGCCGGGAACCAGGATTGCATCGGTGACGCTCTGTCCTGCTTCCAATACGACATTGCGCTCGTCCCAGAGCGCGGCCAAATGGCTTGCCCAAGCCTGCTGAAGACCTTGAAAGAACATGTTCGGCCCACCCAGCAAAAGCACTGATGGTGTGGGGGTGTTGCCTTTTGTCAAAGTCGCCAGGTTCTGCCGCACGACTGCGTCAAACAAGCTTGCGATGATTTCGGTCTTAGGAACTCCGGCCTTGACCAGACTGTTTGCGTCCGTCTCTGCAAAGATCCCACATTTGGCGCTGATCCGATGAAGGGTTTGTCCATCGAATGGCAGAGTGGTCAGCTCGTCCGGGGAGATGTTCAGTTTTCGTGCGGACTTTTCGATAAAGGTGCCCGTACCGCCGCTGCACGCTGATTGCATATAGACCTGCTTGGCCTTGCCTGCGGTAGTTGGTGTGAAGAACAACGTCTTCATGTCTTCACCGCCAATTTCAGACACGAAATGCACATCCGGATGCAACGCTTCGACGGCGGCGGCGACGGCGACAACCTCCTGGATTTGCCGCGCGTTCACATGATCTGCCAGTGTCCCTGCCCCGGATCCTGTAAACGTGACGACATCGCGACCGGCGGTCAGGCCGGCCTCCAGCTCCATCTGCGACAGCAGTTCAAGGGTTTTCTCGGCCTGGCGTGTTTTGTGACGACCATAGGCTTTCCAGATGACTTCGCCATCTTCCACCACGACGCCTTTTACAGTTGTCGATCCAATATCTACCCCAGCGAATTTCACAACGTGGTATTTCCCAGCTCAAGCACGACATTGGATGCCGTACCCACGGCGCCGCGATGGGGAACTTTCCAAAATGGCGTGTTGACCTTGGGATGCTCTTTGACGCGCTTTCTGGCCTCGTCCGCAGTCAACCCGGCGGCGGCAAGAGCAGATTCAAATTCCTCATGCGCGCGGATCTTGGCGTCTGCCAGCACCATCTGGCACCGCGACAAAGCGTGTACGTCGCTGTCCCCTTTTACCTCGATTGGGGCATAGAGCATGTCCGGATACCGGCCCTGTACGGCCGCCATTGCGCCGATGCTCATTGTGTTGGGAAGGCAGCCATAGGGCGACAGCTCGCAAATCATATGTGCCTTTCGCTGGGTATGCGCCCAGATCGCCTTGGCGATCAGCAAATCACCCTCGCCCCCGTTGATCATGTTGTCAAAAAACGGAGCCGCCAATTTGCCCAGCTTGGTCTGATCGGGCATCGGACGCGGAACACTCCCCAGCATCCGGCGCATCTGATCGTATTTGAACCTGAAAAAGCGCTGCCCAAGTTTCAACAGAACATAATTCTGACGCGCTTTTTCTTTTATCCCGAAACCCAGCTCCAGCTTTTGTCCGCCATACCGCATCAGGTAATCGAACCATACGACCATCGGCGCCGGCTGAACTTCGGCGCCTTCGCCTTCAAGCCATTTGTGCATATTGTAGTTCTGCACCCCTTCGGCGGTGGCCAGATAGAACTCGCCGGTGATCTTGACCATGGGCTTGACCCTCAAGCGATCAAGCTGGATGTCTTCAAAATGGCCGCGCGCACGCCTCATGGCCTTCAGGAAGCGTCTGGTCGTCGCATGCCACAGGACTGATCCCCATTTCGGCATGTGTTTCGGCCTGCTCAACATGACGTCGTATATCTCGGAAACCGCCTTCTGAGCCGCCCGGTTGGTCGCGCCTTGCTCCAGCTCATAGGGCCGCAGCTGGTATTCCAGATCCTGAATGGCATCCGCTGCCATCATGCCCAAGGCCGTGCTCAGCAGCAGGTGAATATCAGTCTGCAAACCGGCGTCTTTGCCTTTCGACTGATCGATTTCATGCTGCTGAACCAGGAACATCCTGAACGCCTCGAGCCCCAAGTTCTTCAGCGCAAGCTCATAGCTTTGGTGATATTGACCGAAACGGCAGGCTCCGCAGGCCCCGGCGGTCACATAAACATATTTTTCGGCCACTTCGTCAGCCCCGATGGCCTCGGCTTCGTTTCTGAGGAAACTCGACAAGTTGCCCGTCGTGAAAGCTGTGGGGCAGCACTGTCCGACATCCGCCAGTTCACGTCCCAGGTACAAGTCTTCAACTGTCACATCAGGCAGGCGCTGCGCATTGTAGCCCGCGCTTTTGAACAGGCCTTCCAGCAGTTTTTCGGCGCGCCACGTAACCCCACCAAACAACAGGGTGACATCCTTGCGCTGATCCGCAGTAAAAGGACGAGGTTCGTAAGCCCTATAAGACTCTTCCAAAATACGACTCATAAAAATACCCCCCAACCAACATAACATGTATTTACAATGCACAATATATTATTCAGAGATCGCCTCAGGTATTGGGAGTCCGTGTGAAACAGGACCATCGGAAATTCAGGTTGTCATGGACGCCGGTCAGGCACTCTCAGCCTGGAAATCCATCAAATACCCAGGAATTTTTTTGCATTTCCTTCAAAGAAGTTAGGTGCACAAGGACTGATCTGTGGATCGCTGAAGAACTTGTCAAATTCGATCAGGTATTCACGGGTTCTGCCGACCATCAGGGGCATCGCCCAATCCGTTCCAAAACACACTTTGTCCCGGAAATGGTGCGGTGCGTTCTTGGTTCTCTTGGCCACTAGTACTGATTTCAATCGCTGAAATATCTTTGGCTTGAGCTTTGAATCCAGAATTCCCAAAAAATGACCCAAGCCAAGATAGACATTGTCGAATTCCTCAACCAAGCGAATAGCACGATAGGCAAATGTTTGGTCAAAATTGTTGGTTGCTGCCCATCCCATCCAATCTACTTCTTTTGCGCCACCACCATGAGCCAGGAACAACCAAAGGTCCTGGGCATTGTGGGTCTCCATCGCGTGCTTCCACAACTCTGGATCGGAATAGACGCCGTAACCTTTCTCCACCTCAAACCCCATCGGGCTGCAATGGGCAAACAAACGCAGGTTGTGGCTGGAGAAATGGCGAATGATGTCACCCATCTTGGCCTGTGCCATCGGGTAGGGCGCAGGGTTCTGCGCTTTTTCTTTGTACTTGTCCAGACTTCGCCCAGGGGCGACCGGGGTCTGGTAGCCGCGCATATCGATCGGCCGGATCCCCAAGGGCGGATAGATTTTGTATCCCGTTATCCCTAGTGCAACGCCTGAATCGACAATCTGTTTCCAGTTCCCGCCTCGAAACGGGTCAACTGCCCCAAAATTGATCAATTCATTCGGGTTCTCAGCTGCGAGTGACTGCATCCGGTCCATTTGTTCGGTGAAGTCAAAATACGGCGGTAGGAATCCGGGCATCCAAAATTCCTTGAGCTTGTCGAAGGCACGGCGCATATCCAGCAGGATACCCACGAAAAGGCTGGCTTCCGGGTCGCTCGGCTGACCATTCTCCTTAAAATCCCTCTTGAGCGCTTTGAACCGGTTTCGCTCGGACAAGGTCATGATGACAAAGAACTCAAGCAACTGAAAGATAATGCCGATTTGACCGATTGGAATGTCGACGGCACGAAAGCCGGCATCAGATCCAGGTTTGTACAACTCACCCGGCCGCATGTGTTCAGCTTCATGAAAGAAATCTCGTTCTGCCGCTTTTTGACCAGCGACCCTGAAGGCCTCGGCCAGAAAACGGTCCAGCAAATCAGGGTCCGTGCCACTGTCTCCAAAGACGGACCTTTCAGAAATTCTGTCGCCGCCCACAAGCTGAACACCTATTGGGAGGTCACCCGCCCTTGAATAGTTGATATCACGGTCAATATCGTTCAGGGCTCGGATCAGCTCCTCTATGTCCTTCCAATCTTGGTGGCTGGGGTTGGGAGTCGATTGATACTCTCTGATCTTCTCGCGAACTGGATGTGCAATGGCCCGCATAAGCCGGTCCACATCGTGATCGAGCAACGCGTCGATCAAATCGTCCTGGTCAGGTTCTTCCGTCGCAAGTTTGCTAAAGTCACTCATGCGGGTCAAACGAACCGCCAGAAAGGCCAACCCAAGCGAAAACCAATACAGTGAAGTGAACGAGTAGAAGATACTGTGCAACGGCAAATATCGCGCCGTGAACAGGTGGGTGTGCATGTCAATAAAGGTGTTTTTGTCAGTCATATTTTTGGCTCCACGAAATAAATTCAGCCGGGAATTTTCTGTTTTCGTATGACTTTGCTGTCAAAAACCGGAAATGGCTTTTGGCCTTAATCTGCTGAGTTTAAGGTTTTTCGAAAATTTTTGCAATTTTCAGCCCCGGCAACCCGCTTCACCAAATCCAAGTTGAGCAGGGCATTTTGCGGTCAGTCCATGTGAGGTGTTGGCAGAGTTCTCAACACCTTTACCGCATCCGGCCATCGCCGATTGGTCCGCTATCGCATGGGAGATGTAGAAGCGTTCGAGATCGCGCGTCTTCAGGAGGTGGTTACAAATGACTGGTAACTGGAAGCCCATCGAATTTGCGACCATTGCTGCACTGGCCCGGATGAATCTGCAAGTTTTACTGGCCGAATGGTTGCCAGATGGCCGGATCATTGGGCGCGAATGGGTGGCGCCGAATCCCACCTGCGCAGATCGGTCGCGGGGTTCGTTTCGGATCAATCTCGACAGCGGACTGTGGGCAGACTTCGCGACGGGTGAAAAAGGCGGGGATGCCATCAGCCTTTTTGCCTATCTGAACGAGGTGCAGCAAGGTAGACCACACGTGCGCTGGCTCGGCGCCTAGCCTTTGTTGCACATTCACCACAGGACGACTCCGCTCCTGATGCTTCCACAGTGCTTCCAGCGGGGTTGGCACAAATTGCAACACCGCCTTGAGGCGGTGCGTAACATACTGTTTTATGTAGGTAATATTGGTTGCGGGAGTAGGATTTGAACCTACGACCTTCAGGTTATGAGCCTGACGAGCTACCGGGCTGCTCCATCCCGCGACAGTTTTTGTGAC
>NZ_JBQFYQ010000008.1:0-176555 GCF_056541565.1 Ruegeria sp. AG6
GGCCCGGGCTTTGCCCGGGCCTGCCGGGCCCAACCGGAGGAGTCATTCCGTCAGGAATGAAGACGACGGGCGGGAGGGCCCGCGTGGTGGGCTCAGACGTCGAGCGATCGCGCGATCAGCTCTTTCATGACCTCATTGGTGCCGCCATAGATCATCTGCACTCTGGCATCCGCGTAAAGACGCGCAATCGGGTATTCCATCATGAACCCGTAGCCGCCGAACAGTTGCAGGCATTCATGCATGATCTCGTTCTGCACCTCGGACCCCCAGTATTTGGCCATCGAAGCAGTTGCCGCGTCCAACTCGCCTGCTTCCAGTTTCCCGATACAATCATTGATGAAACTGCGCAGAACCTCGGCCTTGGTCTTGCATTCCGCCAGTTTGAACCGGGTATTCTGAAAATCCATCACCCGCTGCCCGAAGGCTTTGCGTTCCTGCACGTATTTCACGGTTTCGCCGATGGCGAAATCGATCGCGCCCAGCGCCATGATCGCGATATTCAGCCGTTCCCACGGCAGCTGTTTCATAAGCTGATAGAATCCCTGCCCTTCCTCGGGGCCCAGCAGGTTTGTCATCGGCACTTTGACATCTTCGAAAAACAGTTCGGCAGTGTCATTGCCCTTCATGCCCAGTTTCTTGAGGTTCCGCCCCCGGCGAAAACCTTCACACCCGTCAGTTTCCACCACGATCAACGAAACGCCGCGTGCGCCAGCGGTTTTGTCGGTCTTGGCGGCCACGATGATCAGATCCGCAGTCTGTCCGTTCGTGATGAAGATTTTGGACCCGTTCAACCGGTAGGAGTTGCCGTCCTTCTCGGCAGTCGTCCGCACCGCCTGCACGTCCGAACCGGTACTGGGTTCGGTCATTGCCAGCGCGCCGACCAATTCACCCGACGCCAGTTTGGGCAACCACTTCTTCTTCTGATCTTCGCTGCCATACGCGGTGAGATAGTGGGTCACGATCGACTGGATGCCGTAGCCCCAACCCGCATCACCCCGCGCGCCCTGTTCGTAGGCCGTGATGGCGTCAAAGCCCATGCCGCCGCCGACGCCGCCATATTCTTCGGGGACCGCACCTGCCATCAGCCCGGTTTCGCCGGCCTTGCGCCAGAAATCGCGATCCACAACGCCGTTTTCAACCCAGGTTTCGATATTAGGCGACAGTTCGTCATCCATGAACCGACCCGCCATATCCGCGAACATGCGGTGTTCATCAGTGACCCATGCCGCAGTCGAAGTGAAAAGTGACATTGAACGCCCTCCAATCGGTCTTTCCGGAAAAGGCTAGCGCCGTGTTCGGTTCACGCCAATCCTTGTGACGCCGCGTCCCTTTGCGGAACAACGCAACGTTCCCTGGCCTACGATGTCAGAGAATACCTATTGGCTGGCGGGGTTAAGTCAGTGCTTTGGCCAAAAGGTGCTTGGCCGCATCCTTGGCGTCTTCCGCCGGATCGCAGTTCTTGAGCAGAACGGCGGAAACGATGGCTCCTTCTTGCAACAACACGATCTGACTCGCGAGCTTCCGAGGATCATGCGCGCCGGCCTGCTGGGCTATGGCCGTGAAGTGTTCCAGCAAAAGCTGTTTGTGTTCGGCGGCCTGTACATGGATCGGGTGATCCTTGTCCTGATACTCGGCCCCGGCCTTGACGAACATGCAGCCCCGGAACCCGTCCTCTTCGAACCACTCTTTCAGGGCATCGAAACTGACGATGATCTGCTCGGCCGGTGTTTCCGCCATCTCGTCGATGCGCTGAAAGAACCAGTCGCGAAAGTTCTCATCCCGCAAGCGCAGCGCGGCAACGATCAGGTCTTCCTTGGTGCGGAAATGCTTGTACATCGACGTCTTGGACACGCCTGTTTCCACGACCAGCTTGTCCATGCCGGTTGCGTGAAACCCGTCGCGGTAAAAGACCTTCAGGGCCTTGCTGACCAACTCATCCCGTTTGTTTGGGCGCATGATTCGGCTCCATGGTGTACCGTTCTGTACATATTACCATGGAGCGTGAAGTACAATGACCCCAGGCCAAAGCGTTGTTTTGAAATAGTTTTACCAGGCGCCTTGTCTCACCATGAAATTTCCACTTGCAAAGGTTTACAGATCGGTACACTTTGCCTGTAAATTAACCGATCTGTACACCCGAGGATTTGACCGATGAAACGTCGCGCCAGCATTTTTCCACCTCAGTACGTCCCCTTCCTTCTGACCATGGCTCTTCTTGCCGCCTCCCTCACCTGAAAGCCTTTGCGAAATGTCCAGAACTCCCTTGCCTCCCTTCACGTTGGAAACTGCCACTCAAAAAGTGCGCACGGCGGAAAATGCCTGGAACAGCCGCGATCCCGACCGCGTGACGCCCGCCTATACGGATGACAGTCAATGGCGGAATCGGGCTGAATTCCTGTCCGGCCATGCCGACATCCACGCCTTTCTGACCCGCAAATGGCGGAAGGAACTGGATTATCGCCTGATCAAAGAACTGTGGGTCTTTGCCGGAAATCGCATTGCCGTACGCTATGCCTATGAATGGCGCGACGACAGCGGTCAGTGGTTCAGATCCTATGGCAATGAAAACTGGGAGTTCGCCGATGACGGGCGCATGTCACATCGCCATGCCTCGCTCAACGATCTTCCGATAGCCGAAGATGACAGGCTGTTCCATTGGCCCTTGGGCGAACGCCCTCATGACCACCCCGGGTTGTCCGAACTGGGTCTTTGAAAGGATTTTCCAATGCCCCGCGCTTTTTCCGAACTGACCTTCACACCCGCAGTCCGCGCCCATCAAGAAAGGATGGGATCGGCCAGAACCTATGCCAAGTTCATTGCAGGTGGCCCGCGGCAAGGCCATCTGATCGGAGACCCCGAGAAAGAGTTCATTCAGGCGCGGGACGGGTTCTATCAATCCACCGTGTCCGAGACCGGCTGGCCCTATGTGCAGTATCGGGGCGGGCCGACAGGGTTTCTGAAGGTGCTTGGCCCTCAGACCATCGGATATGCGGATTTTTCCGGCAATAAACAGTATATCTCGCGCGGGAATCTGGACGGCAATGATCGTATTGCAATGATCCTGATGGATTACGCCAACCGACGCCGTCTCAAGATCCTTGGGCGTGTCGTGTTCACGGAAGGCGAAACAGCGGCCGCCACCCTTTACCCGGAAGAGGCTGAGGCACCGGCCGAACGGGCCGTGGTCATCCGCGTCGAGGCGTTGGACTGGAACTGCCCAAGCCACATCACGCCGCGCTTCACCGAAGCAGAGTTGCGCCCTCATCTGAACAGGCTGGGGCAGCAGTTGGCAGAGTTGCAGGCGGAAAACCAAAGGCTGAAACAGCAATTGGCAAAGTCAGGTTGACGTTTCAGCCCTCACAAAATTTACGGATATCAAGAGAAGGGAGTGTCGCAATGGTTCGCTCGGTCTTTCACCTCTCGGCGGCTTGCCTTGCCGGTACTGCTCTGATCATTCTGATCATCATGTTCGGTTTTTTCGCTTCACCCAGTGCGGTACGAACATCGCCGCCATCGGTATTCAGCAAGATTTTATTTGAACACTTGCAGCAAGAATGATGACCGCGCGTCACCGCGACAGGTGTCCAACAAGCGCGCTTGTCGATTCCAACCAAAGCTATCAAGTCGAACCCAGGGGGCGCATGCGCTGTCAGGCTGAAAATCCTGGTCGAAAAAGGTCGGCACAGTTCCGGGTCTGCTCTCACCACCAATAATGGTGAGAGCATGTAAAGCCAAATCAGGCCGTGCTGCGCTTTTTCCGACGCCCCATCACAAACAAACCGCTGATGCCGCCAAGAAGCAGCCAGCCAGCAGCGGGCAGCGGCACGGGGGCAATCGTGTATTCCCCATACAGCGTTGCGACGTTTTGCATGTTTTCCGTTGTGCTGAAGCCGTTAGAAATGGTGCTGCCGCCGTCCTGAGAGAAACCGAGGACCGAGAACACATAATTTTGTCCACGGAAATTAAAGCTTTGAGAGCCCAAATTGTTGGCAATGGTCACGATGTCATCACAAGGGGTGGAATCCGCCGGACAGTTCGCTGGGCGATTCAATGTCTCGTTATGCGTCAGGGCAAACGAAGAGGACACCAGAGGGCCACCGCTTATCAATATATCGACAAGAAGGTCAACCGAGCTAAGTGTTGTTCCAGTGATCGGGAAATTCAGATGCGAGAACTGACCCAGAGCAAATGCCGTTCCAGGCAACAGACCTGAAATTGGCGTGCCAGTTGGCGTGAAATCGTAACCACTTGAGCTGCTGCCACTTCCCCACCGAAGAGAAATCGTAGAACCAGAGGTGCTTTCAGTAACGCCGGAACTTGGATTTACGTTTTGCCAAGAGGGCGAGATGCTGGAAATGGTCAGCGCCGACGCACCGCTTGCAGCCATCACACCTGCAACAGCGATCGCAGCTATGTTTCGTATCAATGTCATGTGCCCACCTTACGTATGAATACTCGTTACAAACCACTCTGGGAAAGAGTAGCACAACAGGATCATGTTCCTAGCTCAAACGCCACATTGACGCCACGTTTTCACCTCAATCAAGGCGAATGACGCCCCAAAGAGCGTCGAAAAGGACACGATCATCTGGTATGCACCAATTGTCCAACTATTGGAAACAGATACTTCGTATACAAGGCGCCAACTGAACGATTGAACACGCAACCGGGCACCGCGTGATGGTTCATCAATGGTCGGATCGTACCATTGCTTCGATACCGGCGGCGCAAAAGTCCACCAGACGCTCCATGCCTGATACGTCACCGCCCTGCGACAGGGCTTTGACCCGCCATCCGCTGTTGAGATGGGCCAGCATCGCCGAGACCGAATAAACCTGGCCACTTGCCAAAACCGCAGGATCGACATCCGGGTAAAGCGTGGCGATCTCGGTAATGAACAGCTGGGCGGTAGGGTCGAAACATTCCGCTGCGATATCGCGCCACCTGGGGTCAACCGATACGTGGGCCACCAACCGCCCATATGCCATCCATCCGGGCCCACCCGTTTCTGCCAGGTCCACATAGGGTCGGATAAAGCTGTCCAGAATGCTGTGAAGCGTCAGCGGAGCGACGGCCTTGGCCCTGTTCAACGCGTCGATCCGAAGTTGCGCCAGCGCGTCCGCGCGCCGCGCCACGGTTTTGTAAAACAATTCCTCCTTGCCACCACCATGATGGTGCACAAGACCAATCTGAACCCCTGCCAAGGCCGCGATATCCCGGATCGACGCACCCTCGAATCCCCGTTCGGCAAAGACGGTTTCAGCCGCATCCATGATCCGCGCCTTGGTTTCAAGCGATCGCCTGGACGGGGCTCTTTGCCTTGGTTTTTCGATGTTTTTTGGACTCATGAATTTCATCTTGCCTTATTTTGGTCGTTCGTTCAAGTTAAGCGTCACGAACTTCGGGAGGGTTCATGACACAGACGCGCAACGCATTCGCCCTGATCGGGGCGGGGCCGATGGGTTTGGCCGCAGCCAAGGTGCTGAAGGAACAGGGCATCGCCTTTCAGGGGTTCGAATTGCATTCGGATGTGGGCGGTCTGTGGGATATCGATGCCCCCAGATCAACCATGTATGAATCGGCGCATCTGATCTCCTCAAAGCGCATGACCGAATTCGAGGATTTCCCGATGGATGAGGCGGTGGCCGAGTACCCCTCGCACCAAGCGATGCGCGACTATTTCCGGTCCTTTGCCGATCGTTTCGGCCTGCGTGAAACCTACAGGTTCAATGCAGAAGTCACCCGGATCACTCCGCTGGGCAAATCCGGTGATGGTTGGCGTGTTGGCTGGCGGGACGCCCAAGGTGAACATCAGGCCGAATTCGCAGGGGTTCTGATTGCAAACGGCACCTTGTCGGAACCGAATATGCCCAGCTTTCCCGGCACGTTTGACGGCGAGTTGATCCATGCCTCGCAATATCGGTACCCGAGTCAGTTCGACGGCAAGCGTGTGTTGGTCGTGGGCGCGGGCAATTCCGGCTGTGACATTGCGGTTGACGCAATCCATCACGCAGAACGCTGCGATCTGTCGATGCGGCGCGGCTATTACTTCGTGCCGAAATACGTTTTCGGCAAACCGGCCGACACGATGGGCGGCAAGTTCCGCCTGCCGATGTGGCTGAAGCGCAAGGTGGACAGCCTCATCCTCAGTTGGTTTGTCGGTGATCCGCAGAAATACGGCTTTCCCAAGCCCGATTATCAGCTTTACGAAAGCCACCCGGTGGTGAATTCGCTTGTCCTGTATCACGCGGGCCATGGCGACCTGCGCATTCGCCCCGATATCAACCGCCTGGAAGGCAAAACCGTGCATTTCAAGGACGGCACGCGCGCAGACTATGACATGATTCTCGCCGCGACCGGATACAAGCTGCACTATCCGTTCATCGACCAGGGCCTGCTGAACTGGCAGGGCGATGCTCCACATCTGTACCTGAACGCGATGCACCCCGAACGGGACGATCTTTTTGTGCTGGGCATGGTCGAGGCCACGGGTCTGGGCTGGCAAGGCAGGCACGAGCAGGCCGAAATGGTGGCGCGCTATATCAAAGGTCTTCAAAAGGGCTGCCCGGTGGCGGCCGATCTGAAATCCAAAAAACAAAAAGACTATACGCGCGCCACCGGAGGCATGAGCTATATCGATCTGCCGCGAATGGCTTACTACGTGGACAAGACCACCTACAGAAAGGCTGTCACCGGGTGGATCGAACGGCTGCGGAAAGCCGCCGTATGAGTGGTATCGACGAAATTACGCTGAATTTCAGCCCGGCCTCTCTGACGCTGTTGAATGCGATACTGGCGATCGTGATGTTCTCGATTGCGATCGATCTGACACCAAGGGATTTTGATCGCCTCAGGCGCGCGCCGAAGCCAGTGATCGTCGGGCTGGTATCCCAATTCCTGGTCCTGCCGGCGCTGACTTTTGCACTTGTGTGGGTGACGGCTCCTCGACCGTCTATTGCGCTTGGGCTGATCCTTGTCGCAGCCTGTCCGGGGGGCAATATCTCGAACTTCATTACGCACCGCGCCGGTGGCAATGCGGCGCTGTCGGTGTCGATGACCGCCTTTGCCACCATCGGCGCGATTTTCATGACGCCCTTCAACATTGCGCTTTGGGGCGGGTTGTATCCGCCAACACGCGCGATCCTGCAACAGACCCAGATTGACCCGGTGCAAATCGCAATCCTTGTCGGGTTGATGTTGATCCTGCCTCTGGTCCTGGGCATCGCTCTGAACCAGCGCCGCCCGGCCCTGACCGCACGGTTGCGTGCGCCGCTGCAATACCTGTCGATGGGTATTTTTTCGGCTTTCATCTTACTTGCCCTGGGCGCGAACTGGGGGTTCTTCCTCAGCTTTGCCGGGGCTGTTGCCGGGCTTGTGATCCTTCACAACGCCCTGGCGCTGGGGGGCGGTTGGGTTGTGGCCACTCTGACCCGGCTGTCCCCTTTCGATCGCCGCGCCATCACCATCGAAACCGGCATTCAGAATTCCGGCCTTGGGCTGGTGCTGATCTTTGCCTTTTTTCACGGGCTGGGCGGCATGGCCGTGGTGGCCGCGTTCTGGGGCATCTGGCACGCGATCTCGGGGATTGCCCTGGCGTCGTTCATGGCCCGAACCGAGGCCGCGCGATGAGCCGTATCCTGATCACGGGCGCCGCCGGTATGGTCGGGCAGGCACTGTTGCCCGAACTCAAGGGGCACGATGTTTTTGCAACGGATATCAAACGCCCCGACAGCATGCCGGAAAACGTCCACTATCTGCCCTTGGATGTGACGACCGACGCGCCCGCGCGCGTGATCTCCAACGTGAAGCCTGATGTCATAGTGCATCTGGCCTCCATCGTGACGCCTCCGCCAAAAATGGAACGGGCGGCGGCATATGCGGTTGATGTCGAGGGCACCCGCAAGGTGGTGAACGCGGCCCTTGCCAACGGAGTGCGAAGATTGGTGGTCACATCCTCGGGTGCAGCCTACGGCTATCACCCGGACAACCCCGTGCCCCTGCGCGAGGATGATCCGTTGCGCGGCAACCCCGAGTTTCCGTATTCCGATCACAAAAGGCAGGTCGAAGAGATGCTGGCCGAGGTTCGCAGTGCCGCCCCCGATCTGGAACAGGTCGTGCTGCGCGTGGGCACGGTTCTGGGGGCCGGGTCCGAAAACCAGATCACCGCCCTGTTTCGCAAACCCCGCCTGCTGGCCGTCGTCGGCAGCGAAAGCCCGTTTGTGTTCATTTGGACGCATGATCTGGCACGCATCCTGAAGCGCGCGGCAACCGACGGGCCGGTTGGCGTTTACAACGTCGCCGGGGACGGCGCGATGGGCGTGACCGATCTGGCGCGTGCGATGGGGAAACCGGTTCTGCGCCTGCCCGCTTGGGCGCTGAAATCGGCTTTGGCCGCTGCACGTCCGCTGGGTCTGTCCCGCTATGGGCCGGAACAGGTGCGATTTCTGCAATATCGACCGGTATTGGACAACACCGCCCTGAAATCCGACTTCGGTTACACTCCGAAAAAAACCAGCGCCCAGGTATTCTCGCTCTGGCAAAAGCAAGCGGGGCTATGAAGACGGCTGTCATATCCGGCGGGGCGGGCGGTTTGGGGCGGGCCCTCAGCCATGCTCTGCAAAGTCGCGGGTGGCGGGTGGTGCTGCTGGATCGCGATGTTTCAGGTCTGGACACCGGGCCGAACCAGTTGCCTGTTGGCTGCGATCTAACGGATCCCGACCAGCTTGCCAGGGCAACTCAAAAGGTGATCGCGACCAGTGACAGTATCGATCTGGTCATCTACAACGCCGGCGTCACGCAAATCAGGGGCTTTGAAAAGTCCGACGCGGCCAGCCACCGAACTCTGTTTGACATCAACTATTTTGCGGCCGTTGAAATGGCCCGCGCCTTCTTGCACCCGGTTCGGGCGTCAAAGGGGACACATCTGGCCATCTCATCGGTGGCCGGGTTTGCACCGCTTTACCATCGGACGGCCTATGCTGCCTCGAAACACGCGCTGGAGGGGTTCTTCAAATCGCTGCGCTCGGAAGAAGCCCCTCATGGCGTTGACGTTCTGATCGCTGCGCCCTCCTTTGTGGCCACCAACCCCGGCAACGCACAAGAGCAGGCGGATGGCACAGCGCGCCCCGGATCGGCGAAGGACGGGATGGACGAAATGAGCCCCGAGGCCGCCGCTGAGACGATCCTGCGCGGGCTGGACAAATCGCAGCCCATGATCCCGGTTGGCCGCGTGGCGCGCCTGTCCTGGTGGCTCAACCGTCTGTCACCGCGCCTCTATCAGCGCATGATGGAACGAAACATGCGCGGCTCGGGGCACTAAAAAAAGCTGCCCCAGGCCCTTGACCTTCCCGTCACTGGAACCCCCATCTGGTGGGTAAGGAAACTTCATGGGCGAGTCGCATGGCGCAAAAATCACTGACAGAGCTGAAAATCACGGGCATGGGATGCGCATCCTGCGTGGGACGCGTTGAAGAGGCGCTGCGTGATGTGCCCGGGGTTGAAACGGCCTCGGTCAACTTTGCAACCAAGTCCGCACAGGTGGCTTTTGACGGGCCGGTTTTGGCGCTGACCAAAGCGTTGGACGCGGCAGGGTATCCGGCCGAGACCAGCCGGGCGGATCTGAGCATTGAAAGTATGAACTGCGCCTCGTGCGTGGCCAAGATCGAGCGCGCGCTGACGGCCAGCCCCGGTGTGATCGAAGCGCAGGTCAATCTGGCGACACAAACTGCCGCGGTGACCTACGCCGCGGGGGCAACATCGCCACAGGCGCTGGCACAGGTGGTCACCGACACCGGTTACCCGGCGCGGCCTCAAGCCGTTTCGACACCCGAAGATCGCGCAGACACTGAAACAGCAGGGCTGACCCGGGCCACTCTGCTGGCGGCCGCTCTTGCCCTGCCCGTGTTCATTCTTGAGATGGGCGGGCACATGATCCCCGCCTTCCACCATTGGGTACACGCCACCATCGGCACGCAGACCAGCCAGTTGATTCAGTTCGCCCTGACAACGGCCCTGCTGCTGGGGCCCGGTCGCGTGTTTTATCGCAAGGGCATCCCGTCGTTGCTGAGGGGCACGCCGGATATGAACGCGCTGGTCGCACTGGGAACCGGGGCGGCCTATCTGTATTCGGTGGTGGCCACATTCGCCCCCGGCGCGTTACCGATGGGAACTGCCAACGTCTATTACGAGGCGGCGGCTGTGATTGTCGTTCTGATCCTTCTGGGCCGTCTGATGGAGGCGCGCGCCAAGGGCAAAACCGGGGCTGCGATCCGTAAACTGGCGGGCCTTCAGCCCAAAAGCGCGCGGGTCGAAGTTGATGGTCGGATTGAAGACCGCCCTATCGCCGAGATTGCTGTGGGCGACATCCTGCACATCCGCCCGGGCGAACGCGTGCCGGTGGATGCCGAAGTGCTCGAGGGCACCTCTTACGTCGATGAAAGCATGATCACGGGCGAGCCGATACCCGTTGGAAAATCAGCCGGCGCGGCTGTTGTCGGCGGCACCGTGAATGGCACCGGCGCCTTGCGGGTTCGGGCGACGCGCGTGGGGGGCGACACGGTGCTGGCCCAGGTCATTCGCATGGTGCAGCAGGCGCAGGGGGCCAAACTGCCGATCCAGGGTCTGGTCGATCGGATTACATATCGCTTTGTCCCGGCGGTCATCCTGGTCGCCGTGATCACCGTCGCAGCCTGGCTGATCTTCGGCCCAAGCCCCGCCCTGCCGCTGGCGCTTGTCGCCGGGGTTTCCGTGCTGATCATAGCCTGCCCCTGCGCCATGGGTCTGGCCACTCCGACCTCGATCATGGTCGGCACCGGGCGCGCGGCCGAACTGGGGGTGTTGTTCCGCAAGGGCGATGCCTTGCAGCAGCTTCAGCAGGCACGCGTCATCGCGCTGGACAAGACCGGGACCCTGACACTGGGCCGCCCGGAACTGGACAATGTTCTGACGGCGAACGGGTTTGACAGGGATGAGGTTGTGCGGCTGGCCGCCGCCCTCGAGGCGCGGTCGGAACACCCGATAGCTTCGGCGATCACCCGGGCCGGGCCTGCGACGCTGCCACAGGCGACGGACGTCCTGTCGCTTACCGGGCTTGGCATGCAGGGGCTGGTTGAAGGCCGGAACGTGTTGATCGGGTCGCACCGTCTTATGCAACAACGCGGGATCGACCTTGGTCCCCTGGCAAGCGAGGCAGAGGCCCGCGCCGCCGAAGGGGCAACACCATTGTTCGTCGCATTGGATGGGCAGGCCGCAGCCACGTTGTCTGTGTCCGACCCGGTCAAACCCGGCACCGAAGAGGCGCTGGAGCGGCTCCACCAAATGGGTCTGACCGTGGCCATGGTCACCGGAGACAACGCGCGCACCGCGCAGGCCTTGGCTGATCGGCTGGGGATCGATCACGTCACCGCCGAAGTGCTGCCCGACGGCAAGGTGGATGCGATCACCGCCTTGCGGGACCAGTTCGGAACGCTGGCTTTCGTCGGCGACGGCATAAACGACGCCCCGGCGCTGGCAACGGCTGACATCGGCATCGCCATCGGGACGGGCACCGATGTGGCCATCGAAACGGCTGATGTCGTTCTGATGTCCGGCGATCTGCGCGGGGTTGCAAATGCAACCGAGATCAGCCGTAGAACGATGCGAAACATTCGCCAGAACCTGGGATGGGCATTCGGTTACAATGTCCTGCTGATCCCGGTCGCCGCTGGTGCGCTGTACCCGTTCGGAGGCCATCTGTTGTCTCCGGCGCTGGCCGCGGGCGCGATGGCGCTTTCGAGTGTCTTTGTTGTCTCGAACGCGCTGCGTCTGCGTCGCGTTCAAGCCAGCGTGCCGGAAACCCCGATACCGCCCGCCAAGGAGGTGCACGCATGAATATCGGAGATGTGTCCACCCGCACCGGCCTGCCTGCAAAGACGATCCGGTACTATGAAGACATCGACCTGATCAAACCGCTGCGCGACGACAACGGCTATCGCCGATTTCGCGATCAGGATGTGCACAAGCTGAACTTTCTGGGCCGTGCCCGGGCTTTGGGATTCACCATCGGGGATTGCCGGACATTGCTGGCGCTTTACGAGGATGAAACCCGCGCCAGCGCAGATGTGAAACAGGTCGCGCGGGACCATCTGGCGCAGATCGAAGCCAAGATCGCCGACCTGAACGCGATGCGCGAAACGCTGAGCCACCTGATCGACGCCTGCGCAGGGGATGACAGGCCGGATTGCCCGATCCTGCAGGATCTGGGCGGGAAGGGCTGACTTGGGGTTGCCCTTTGGGCGCAGCTTTGCTTTGTCTTCGCCAAACATTTCGGCCAGGCACGCACCGCTGAAGCCGACCGAACAGCGGAGAGGATCACAAAATGGCAAAAGTCGCGTTCCTTGGCCTGGGCGTCATGGGCTATCCCATGGCTGGGCATCTTCAGGCCGCAGGCCATGACGTCACTGTCTACAACCGCACGGCTGCCAAGGCCGAAGCCTGGGTAAAGCAGCATGGCGGATCGATGGCAGCCACCCCGAAAGACGCGGCTGAAGGCGCCGAGTTTGTGATGGCCTGCGTCGGCAATGACGACGATCTGCGCATGGTTTGCACGGGCGAGGACGGCGCATTTCACGGCATGTCCAGCGGGGCTGTTTTCGTCGACCACACCACGGTTTCTGCAAAGGTCACGCGGGAATTGTACGCTGCCGGCCAATCACAGGGTATCGCCTTTGTGGACGCGCCGATCTCGGGCGGCCAGGCAGGCGCCGAAAACGGTGTTCTGTCAATCATGTGCGGCGGAGATCAGGCGGCTTATGATGCGGCTGAACCGGTGATGCAGGTCTATGCGAAGATCTGCCGCCGCATCGGGGACAGCGGCGCGGGCCAGATGACCAAGATGTGCAACCAGATCGCCATCGCAGGGTTGGTTCAGGGCCTGAGCGAAGCGTTGCACTTCGCCGAGAAGGCCGGGCTGGACGGAAGGGCCGTGGTCGAGGTGATCAGCCAGGGCGCCGCTGGCAGCTGGCAGATGGCAAACCGGTATGAGACCATGCTGGATGATCAGTTCGAACATGGCTTTGCCGTCGACTGGATGCGCAAAGATTTGGGTATCTGTCTGGATACCGCCAATGAAACCGGTGCGTCCCTGCCTGTTACCGCTCTGGTCGATCAGTTTTACAAGGATGTTCAGAAACTGGGCGGTGGCCGCTGGGACACCTCGTCGTTGATCAAGCGCCTGCGGGCCCTGGGGTAACGCGGGGGGGCTGTCTGCCCCCCATCGCGCCAAGGCGCGATTCCCCCCGAGGATATTTTTGGCCAGATGAAGAGGGCTCCGGCGCGATCGGAGCGGAGACGGGAATGGACGATTTAAGTGCTTTTTGGACGGCCGCGCTGCGGCAGCTCTGGGGGCTGGACGCCCGCTTGACGCGGTTGGATGGTGAATATGATCTGAACTTTCTGGTGCACGCCACCAATGGTCAGGATTATGTGCTTAAGGCCATGCGGGCCGGATGCGATGCGGATCTGGTTGATTTGCAAATCAAGGCGCTGGCGCATATCGCTTCTGAGGCACCGGGGTTGCCGTTTCCCAAGGTGTTCCCTGATTTGACCGGAGCAATGCTGCCCGAGATTGCCGATTCTGAAGGACAGCGCAGGCTGATTTGGCTGTTGGAGTGCCTGCCGGGCCAATGTTACGCGAAGGCCGCCCCAAAATCCGAAGAGCTGATCCTGAAACTGGGCCGCGTATTGGGGGCAACCGACCGGGCACTGGAAGGGTTTGAGCATGAAGAGTTGCACCGGGTCGGTTTCAAATGGGACCTGATGCAGGCGGGCTGGATTGCTGCCAAGTTAAACGCGATCTCTGACCCCGCGCGGCAGGCACTGCTGACGGAAATCTGCGAGGGGTTCACTGCAATCGCGGATGTCCTTGCGGACCTGCCGAAACAGGCCATCCACAATGACGCCAATGACTACAACATTCTGGTCGAAGGGGAACTGGGCGAGCGGCGGCGGATCTCGGGCCTGATTGATCTGGGCGACATGTGCGCCGCGCCGCGCATCTGCGATCTGGCGATTGCCGGCGCGTATGTCGTGCTGGATCACCCCAAGCCGGAACGGGCACTGGCTGCGTTGGTAAAGGGCTATCACGCGGCCAACCGGCTGCGGGCGGATGAGGTTGACCTGATCTGGCCGTTGCTGAGGATGCGGCTTGCCGTATCGGTCGTCAATTCGACCCTGATGGCGGCCGAGAATCCGGATGATCCCTATGTGACGATCTCTCAGGCGCCTGCTTGGCGGTTCCTTGAGAACACGTCAGTCAATGGCGGGCTGATGTCGGCGCGGTTGCGGGCGGCTTGCGGCTTGCCCGTGGTTGATGGGGCTGAACGCATCCACGCCTATCTTCAGGAACACCGGGGGCATTTTACCGACATGTTCGGCCAGGACCTGGGCGATGTGCCCATGGGCTCGCTTTCGGTCGAAAACTGCGTCTGGCCCCGGAACCCGTTCCACATGCCTTTGGCCGAGGCCGCGCGCGTTGGCGAGGAATACGGGCAGGACCTGTGGCTGGGTTACTATAACGAGCCCCGCCTGATCTATGCCGAGCCGGGGTTCCGCAAGGGCCCGTGGAAAGCCTCGGACAGGCGGACGGTTCATCTGGCCGTGGATGTGTTTGCGCCTGCCGGGACGGTTCTGCATGCACCGATGAGCGGGCGGATCGAAGTGGTCGAAAACCGCGACCAGCACCTTGACTACGGCGGGGTGATCATCCTGCATCACGAAACGCCCGAAGGCGACCCGTTCTATACGCTCTATGGCCATCTGGATCCGGAATGCTGTGACCGGCTGAAACCCGGCGACCCGGTGGCACAGGGCGCCGCGTTTGCGCGGTTGGGCGATGCCGACCAGAATGGCGGATGGGCCCCGCATGTGCATTTCCAGCTGGCCCTGACCACCGATGGCATGGAAGCGGACTGGCCCGGTGTCGGAGACCCGGACGAACTGGAGCTGTGGCACGCGGTCTGCCCGAACCCGGCGGCGTTGCTGAACCTGCCGGATGACAAGGTGTTCTATCACCCAACTGACAAAGCGGAAATCCTGCACAAACGGCGGGCGCATTTCGGGGGCAACCTATCCCTGACCTATGACGATCCGGTCATGCTGGTGCGCGGCTGGAAGCATCACCTGTTCGACGAATGGGGACGCCCCTATCTGGACGCCTACAACAACGTGCCGCATGTGGGGCACGCGCATCCACGCATTCAGGCCGTGGCGGCGGATCAGCTGAAGCGGATGAATTCGAACACCCGTTATCTGCATCCGGCACAGGTGGAATTTGCCGACAAGATTCTGTCGAAGATGCCGGATCACCTACAGGTCTGCTTTTTCGTCAACTCGGGCACCGAGGCAAACGAACTTGCCCTGCGGCTGGCCCGCGCCCATACCGGCGCAAAGGGGATCGTGACGCCGGATCACGGCTATCACGGGAACACGAACGCTGCGGTGGCGATCTCGGCCTACAAATTCAACAAACCGGGCGGCATCGGGAAAGCCGACTGGGTTGAACTGGTCGAGGTTGCCGATGACTATCGCGGGTCATTCAGGCGGGACGATGCGGACCGGGCACAGAAATTTGCTGATCTTGTCGATCCGGCGATTGCCGCCCTTCGCAACGGGGGACAGGGCGTGGCCGGATTCATCGCGGAAACCTTCCCGTCGGTCGGCGGCCAGATCATTCCGCCCAAGGGCTATCTGCCTGCGGTTTACGAAAAAATACGTGCTGCGGGGGGTGTTTGCATCGCCGATGAGGTGCAGACAGGTCTGGGACGGTTGGGTGAGTATTACTTTGGCTTCGAACACCAGGGCGCGGTTCCGGATATCGTAGTGATGGGCAAGCCAATCGGAAACGGGCACCCACTGGGCGTGCTGGTGACAACCCGCGAGATCGCGGACAGCTTCAACAACGGGATCGAGTTCTTTTCGACCTTTGGCGGCTCGACCCTGTCCTGCCGGATCGGCAAAGAGGTGCTGGATATCGTCGATGACGAGGGGTTGCAGGACAATGCCCGCCGGATGGGGGATCGTCTGATGGCGGGACTGCGCCAGATCGAAGCCGACTTTGGTTGCGTTGGCGACGTGCGGGGTATGGGGTTGTTTCTCGGCGTGGAGCTGATCAACCCCGATGGAAGCGAAGGCACCGAGATTTGCAGCTATGTCAAAAACCGGATGCGCGATCATCGCATCCTGATCGGCAGCGAAGGGCCCAAAGACAACATCCTGAAAATCCGTCCGCCCCTGACCATCGAGGCCGAGGATGTTGACATGATCCTCTGGGCGCTGCGGAATGTGTTGTCCGAGGTGGGCGACTTTACCCCTGCCCCTGTTTGCGATCATGACCATCACCATGCCGGATGCGGGTGCTGCTGAACGAAAAAACCCCGGCGCAGCGCCGGGGTTCAACCGTTCCACACTCAGGGTCAGTGGAGCACGGCCGAGGGGGTCTGGTGGCCGGTGGTCGGCATTTTGAAACCTGCGGTCATACGTCTGAGAGTCAGCCCCAGTTCTTCCGACAGGGATGCCAGCGCGGGGGCAAAATCCGGACGTACGATCAAAGACGCCAGCATCATCGCATCTTCACGCGCCCCTTCGGACGCTGCCGCGATCATCTGTGCAAAGCAATTCTCGTCCGCGCCAAGGCATGCACATCCAAGACCATGCCGGATCAGGGGGCGGCGGCCATGGGTGGCGCATAGAGAGCATAAACGATCCAAAGTCAGCATCGCCGCACGCCCGCAATCCGCGCCCAGCGCGACTTGGAAATCGCTGGCAGCGTCGGCACGACCGCCCTCGCCTTCGCTCCACATCCGCAGATACATAACGGCGCCCGCTTCGATGGGATCGAGATCGGCAAGGCGGCCAACCGCTGCACCGCCGCGCTTGAAAGGCGCGCTCATTTCGTCAGGATCAGTTTGCCTGCACGGGTGATGCGCAGGGTATAGAGTTGATCGCCAAGTTCTATATGGGCCAGGTTGCCGCCCTTGGTCAGATCCTCGGCCTTGTGCGCGGGAAGCATCGAGACAGCGTAACCTTGGGTTGGGGTCGGGTTCTGTACGTTCATCGGGACATCTCCAGAGCGTTTCGGCATGGTGCCATATCTATCGCGTTTCACTTGATTTGGCTGACCCCGAAAGGGTTGGCTTTCTGTTCCTGCCGCTTAATCTGATTATTTTAGTAAGGATTGTCAAGCATGGTTTTGAAACAGGCGATTGCCCCTCGGTACAGGGCGGGTTAGGTCTTGGGTCGGGTGATGAAGGGCAAGCAAACATGACCGCAGCAGTTGTATTCGATCTGGACGGAACGCTGGTGGACAGCCTGGGCGATCTGGCGGCGGCGGCCAACCGCACGCTGAACGACGTTGGGCATGATCCATTGGCGACGGATATCATCAAAGGATTCGTCGGCAACGGTTTACCCAAGCTGGTCGAACGCATGATCCGGCATTGCGGGCTGCCGCTGGATCGCCATGCGGAACTGACCCAACTGACCCTCAAACACTACAATTCCGCTGCAAGCGAAACGACCGTTCCCTACCCCGGCATCCCGGAGGCACTGGCCAAATTGCAGCAAATGGGATGCGTTCTAGGCGTCTGCACCAACAAACCCGAAACACCGGCGCGGCATGTGCTGGAGGCACTGAACCTGTCCCGGTTTTTCGACGCGGTTCTGGGTGGCGACAGCCTTTCGACGCGAAAACCGGATCCCAACCATCTGTTCGCAAGCTTCGATGCGCTTCAGGCGTCCGGCCCGCGTCTGTTCGTCGGCGACAGCGAAGTTGACGCGGAAACGGCTGCGCGTGCGAAGATCCCGTTTTTGCTGTTTACTGAAGGATACCGGAAGACGCCGGTCGCCGAAATTCCACACACCGTGGCCTATGGCGCATCACAAGATTTGCCCGCCTTCGTCGCCAAATTGATCAAAAGCTGACACCGGCAACGATCCGCATGACCACTGACCCCAACTGCCATGGACCCCAAAAGTTAAGAGGGGCCGGCCGAGGGGGTGTGACCAGCCCCTCATCGGGGAAAGTTAGTACCGTGTGTGTTTGTGTGGTAAGTACGGTAAAATATGTTTACCCCTGTTTGTCGCGGCGCGAAATTGGGGGTTTCCCGTAGTTCCCCAAGAAACGCGAATAATAAGGGATAAGTGGCGCTTTCCCGGCCCCGGTCATCTGCAAATTTTCGCATGCAAGACAGGCTTCCGGCCCGCAGCTTCACAGGGGTGATCTGCAGCCGATTGCAAGCCAAGGGTAACCCTAGGAAAACCTGCCAGAAATCACGCGACCCTGAAATTACCTGAACAGAAAGGTGCTCTGTCAATTGACCGCATGAACCCGCCGGTTCAGATCCCGGACAGCCTGTCAAATGCGTGTTTGTGATACTCAAAACCAAACGATTTGCGTCAAACGCTACTGAATTCCGCGTCTCAACGCGACATTCTCTGCCGATTCCGACGACCCCGACTGCGCCTTCCGAATCTCCCCTATACCTGACACGCGACGCTCATTCGGTTTTGGCAGCCTTCTGCGCGGCAGATGCTTGCGGGGTTGCGCTCAGGATATCAGACAGTCGGGCACCAACACCCTTTTCATCAGAACCCGGTGTATCTGCGGGCCGTTTTCACAGCACCCTGCCGCGCCGGAAAACCGGTTATTGGTAATTCTTCGCCTTGGACATTTTGCCGATACCGGGATTGAACGAGTTGGTCGGGTCGCAGCATTTGTAATGTGCCGCCAGGTCGGGCTTGGCCTTGTAAAGGTGCCCCACGTTATGTTCAGCAGGGTATTCCGCGCCGCGTTCGTCAAACAGTTTCAACATTGCGGCCTTCAGAGCTTTTGGTTCAGCTCCTTTTTTGACTATGTAGTCCTGATGCATCACGTGGCACATGAAGTGCCCGTAATAGAGTTTGTGAACCAACTGGTCTTCGATCTCAGGCGGCAGCTTCTCCAGCCAGTCCTGGTCGTTGCGGCGCAGTGCGACGTCCAGTGCGATGATATCTTCGACGTCGTCCGAATGGATCGCCATGTAACGCACCGCCGCGCCCGCCGCCGCAAACCGATGAAGGCCTGCGATTCTGGCCTCGCGCGCATCACATTCGAAAAATCCGCCATCCCGGCCACTCAGAAATCGCGGCAACCACTCAGCGGCCTCGGATACACCTTCATCCTTCATTTTCAGGATAAGGTGATGTTCGTATTTGTCGCGAAAATCCGTCATACGTTTGGGCAGGACACGTGGCCACAAAGCTATAGCTGCCTGCATGAAACGATCAGTGAAATTTCGCAAAAACGGAATGCGCCGCAGGCGTGCATCCACGGCGCCTTTCATCGCAAAGAACATCGGCAGACGGTCCGTGCCAAGCTTGTCGATCATCACGACCGTGTCCTTGCCATAGCGTGCTGCAATATCGAACGCTTCGCGATGCATGTATTCGGCCGAAACCGGCAGCGATTTAAACCCTGACAATATGTGGCGCCGCAGGTCCGCCAGATCGTCGGGATTGTTGGTGCCCACATAGAACACCTTCTCAACCTCGTTCTTGGGAAAGGTGTCAAGGCGCACCGCAAAAACGGCCAGCTTCCCGGCCGAGCCCGAAGATTCGAAAAGCCTGGCCTTGTCCGCATTGAACCGCGCAGGCGTTTGCGCATTCACGTCCCGCACGATCTGTGCGTAGTCGCTGGCCGATGCGCGTTTGTTGGTTGCTCCGGGATTGCGTTCGAACCTGCCTGCATCGAGGTTTGCAAGGATCTCTTCCGGCGTGCTGCCCAGATCGATGCCCAGATGGTTGACCAGTTCCAATTCACCCTGTTCGGTGATTTGCGCATAGACGGAAAGTTCCGTGTAAACCGGACCGCGCTCTACCAGAGAACCGCCGGAATTGTTGCATACCCCACCCACGATCGACGCGCCGATGCAGGACGAACCGATCACCGAATGCGGCTCGCGTCCGAACGGGGCCAGCAGTTTTTCCAGCGCAAAAAGCGTGGCGCCCGGAAAGCTGACGATCTGCTCTGCGTCGTTCAAGGGCACCAGAGTATCCATCCGGCGCGTGTTGATCAGAACCACGTCACGGTCATAGGTGCCGGACGGCGTAGACCCTTCGGTCAGACCAGTATTGGCCGCCTGCATGATGACGATCTTGTCGGCTGCAACGCAGGCTTGCAGGATCTTCCATTGCTCCAGCAGGGTCCCCGGCTGAACGACGCACAGCGCCTCACCCTCGCCCGAGCGGAAACCGCGCCGAAAGCGCTCTGTCGCGCGCGCTCCGATCAGCACGTGACGCGTACCGACGATAGAGCGGAAATGTTTGATCAACGCGTCATTGGTCATATCGGCCCCCGTTTCGGGTTAGGGATTGCGGAAACGAATATTCTCGCGGCTGAGCTGGCCAACACTGGTGACACCCATCAGCTTCATGTCGCGCTCGATCTCGGCACGCATCAGCCCAAGGGCCCGTTCAACCCCAGCCTGCCCCGCGGCAGCCAGAGGATACAGGTAGTGCCGCCCGATACCCACCGCTTTGGCCCCGATCGACAGCGCCTTGAGCACATGGGTGCCACGCTGAATGCCGCTGTCCATCATCACGTCCAGTTTGTCGCCGACTGCATCGACAATCTCGGCCAGTTGATCGAACGGCGTGCGCGATCCGTCCAATTGTCGGCCACCGTGGTTCGACAGGATGATGCCGGTACAACCGATCTCAGCCGCGCGTTTGGCATCTTCGACGGTCATGATCCCCTTCAGGCAGAACTGACCATCCCAGTCGCGCACCATCTGCGCCACGTCATCCCAGTTCATCGACGGGTCGAGCATGTCGGTGAAATACCCGCCGATCGAGCTGGCCCCACCGCCCATATCCACATGTTCCTCAAGCTGAGGCAGCCGGAACTTTTCATGAGTGACATAGTTGATCCCCCACATCGGCTTGATCGCGAACTGGATCATGCCGCCCAGCGTCAAGCGGAACGGGATCGAGAACCCCGTGCGCAAATCACGCTCGCGGTTGCCGCCGGTGATGCTGTCGACGGTCAGCATCATGACCTCAACACCCGCCTCTTTGGCGCGCTGCATCATGGCGGCGTTCAACCCGCGATCCTTGTGAAAGTAGAATTGATAGACCTGCGGGTTTTTGTGTTTTTGGCGCAGCTCCTCCAGCGAGACGGTTCCCAGAGAGGAAACTCCGAACATGGTGCCGTATTTCTCGGCCGCCGCCGCGACCGCGCGCTCACCCTGATGGTGGAACAGGCGCTGCAACGCGGTGGGTGAGCAATAGACCGGCATGTCCAGTTTCTGCCCCATCACCGTGACGGACATGTCCACGTCCGAAACCCCGCGCAGGACCGAAGGCAACAGATCGCAGCGGTCGAACGCCTTGGTGTTTTCCCGATACGTCACCTCATCATCCGCGCCACCGTCGATATAGTTGAAGATCGGCCCCGGCAGCCGCTGTTTGGCCAGCCGCCGGAAGTCGTGGAAGTTATGACATTGGCTCAGACGCATCCGATAAGCTCCTTAATAGGCGACCGACGGCAACCAGGTGGCAAGGGTCGGCCACAGGAACACTAGCGCCAAACCGGTCAATTGCAGCAGGACAAATGGGATGATGCCCTTATAGATATGCGTCAGCTTGATCTCGGGCGGGCAAACACCTTTGAGATAGAACAAGGCAAAGCCAACGGGCGGCGTCAGGAAGCTGGTTTGCAGCGTCACAGCGACAAGGATCACGAACCAGACCAGCGCCGGTTCATCCAGTACGCCAAAGCCGGGGATGTCGATGCCCAGACCGTTCACGATGGGGCGCATCAGGGGCAGCACGATCAGCGTGATCTCGATCCAGTCCAGTACGAAGCCCAGCAGGAAGACGATGAACAGGATGAACAGAATTGTTCCGTTGGCACCAAAGCCGGTGGATTGCACCACATGTTCGATCAGTTCATCCCCGCCCAGTTCGCGCAGCACATAGGAAAACACAGTCGCACCGAGGAAGATCGCAAAGATATAGGCGGTGGTGTTGAAGGTCGACACCAGCACGTTCCACAGCTTGGCAAAGGTCAGCTTGCGATAGCCCAGCGCCAGCAAGGTCGCACCCAAGGCACCGATGCCGGACGCTTCGGTTGGTGTGGTCAGACCGGCAAAGATCGACCCCAGCACGGCAAGGATCAGCATCAGCGTAGGGATGACGGCGATGAGAACGTCCTTCACGGCTGCCCAGTCGGGGGCTTTCGCACCTTCGGGCACGGGAGCCGCGTCGCGTTTCACCAGAGCCAGAATGAAGATGTAGGTCAGGTACAAGGCGCCGATGATCACGCCCGGGAAAACCGCGGCCATGAACAGGTCTCCGACGGACAGCGCCATCTGGTCGGCCATGATCACCAACATGATTGAGGGTGGGATCAGAATGCCCAATGTCCCCGAGGCCGAAACCACGCCCGCAGCCAGCGTCGGCTGGTATTTCTGCTGCATCATCGACGGCAGCGACAGCACGCCTAGCAGTACAACCGAGGCACCAATGATGCCGGTCGAAGCCGCCAGAATGATCCCGATCAGGGTCACGGTGATGGCCAGTCCTCCGCGCACCGTCCCGAACAGGCGCTGCATCGAGGACATCAGACGCTCGGCCACTCCGGATTCGTCCAGCATCAGCCCCATGAAGATGAACATCGGCAGGGCAACCAGAACCGCGTTGGACATGGTCGCGTAGACCCGGTTCACCACCGCGCCAAGCGTCAGATAATCAAGCCCGGTAAAGGTGCTTTCCAACCCGGTCCACAGCA
Source organism: Ruegeria sp. AG6 (assembly GCF_056541565.1). Lineage (NCBI taxonomy): Bacteria > Pseudomonadati > Pseudomonadota > Alphaproteobacteria > Rhodobacterales > Roseobacteraceae > Ruegeria > Ruegeria sp. AG6. The sequence goes on from NZ_JBQFYQ010000008.1 coordinate 22,802, forward strand.
TCAGATCGTTGTCGAACAGATAGGCCAGACCGCAATAGGCGACGCCGACACCGGCCAGCACCCACGCCACCGGGTAACCGGTGAACAAAAGCGCGATAAAGGTCAGGAACATCGCGATGACCAGCTTTTCCTCGGTTGTTTCGACCAGGAAGGTCAGGCCAACACAGACGGCTGCGAATACCGCCAGCACCAGAAGAACACGGCGCAGCGGCGCGCCTTCACGTTCCGAGGCCGGCCCGTAGATCAGCGCGTGCCCGTCATGGATCAACCGTGCCAACGCGGCCAGCGCCAACAGTACAAAGCTGATCGGAATGACCGCCTTGAAAGCCCAACGCGCAGGCAGGCCGGTTGGGCTGTCCGAGCGTTCGTTGACGCGGAAGCTTTCGTAGAAATAATCATAGCCCTGATCGACCATCAGATAGATGAACGGGGTCAGCAGGGTCAGGATGCCGATCACCTCGATGATCCGCTGCGCGCGGCGCGAAAGCTGCATATGCAGGACGTCCACACGCACATGGCTGTCGGTGATCAAGGCATACGAGATGCCGATCATCGTGACGATTCCATAGAAATGCCACTGGATCTCATCCAGTTTCGGGTAGTTCTGGCTGAACAGGTAGCGCAACGAGACCTGTGCGAAGATCGCGCCCATCAGCAGGACATTGGCCCACATGACGACATGACCCACAGCCTTGACCCCGGCGTCGATTGTGACGGCGATTTTCTGGCGGTCGGACTCGGGGTGTTCCAGGATGCCTTCATAGGCTTCGACTGGATCGTTGAGGTTCTTTTGGGTGGTCATGGTCATTCCTCGCTCAGCAACCCGGAATACGGGCAGTGAAAAGTTAGAAAGTCCGAAGATCGAAAAGCAGAGGCCGGAGCGGCGGATCGGGCCGCCCCGGCAACGTCAGTGAGGGAGAGTTTACTGACGTGGGAGGAAGGCGTTCGTCTTCCAGAGGTTATAGCCGTCACGGAATTCGTTCATGTCGGCCAGAACCTTGGCAAAGAAGGCATCATTGGCGGCCTCTTCTGCGGCAACCTCTTCCCAGGTCGCGCGGAAGGTATCCAACATCTCGGGCGACCACTGCTTGATGGTGACGCCGTTGTTTTCAACGTTGTCGATCAGGGCCGCGTGCTGGATGGCTTCGCCTTCGGCAAAGCTGTCCGCCATCGAAGCCTTGCAGGCGCTTTCGATGATTGCCTTGTGCTGATCGCTGGTTTCGTTCCAGACGTCCTTGTTGATCAGCAGTTCAAACACGGTCGCCTGCTGATGCCAGCCGGGGAAATAGTTGAACTTGACCAGCTTGTGGAAGCCCAGACGCGCGTCGATGGCAGGCATCGAAAACTCGGTCGCGTCAATCGCGCCTTTTTCCAATGCGGGGAAGATCTCACCACCTGGCAGTAGCGAGGTCGCTACACCCAGTTTCTGCATCACCTTGCCGCCCAGACCAAAGAAACGCATCTTCAGCCCGTTCAGGTCTTCGGGCGAATTGATCTCGGACGCGAACCAGCCCGAGGTTTCCGGCGCGATGATGGCGCAGGGCAGTACTTTTACGTTGTAACCGGCCTGATCATACATCTCCTGATACAGGGTCATGCCGTTGCCATAATACAGCCAAGCCATGTATTCGCCCGCCTCGGGGCCGAACGGCACGGCCGAGAACAGCGGCGCAGCCGGGATTTTACCGGCCCAGTAACCAGCCGTGGTGTAGCCCGAGTTGATCTTGCCGGTGGACACGGCGTCCAGAATTTCGAAGGGCGGCACCAGTTTTCCCGGCTCGTACACCTTCATCTTCATCGTGCCGCCGGACATCAGTTCCAGCTGATCAGCCACACGTGGAATAGGTGAACCCAGGCCCGGCAGTTCGGTCGAAAAGGCAATCGGTGTTTTCAGCAGCAGCTTGTCCGCCGCAACTGCGGGTGCCGCCAGCAGGCTGGCGGCCACGGCCAGGCTTGTCAGGGTCTTCTTCATGAAATCTCCTCCAGGTTTGGTCGGGTTTTCTCCGATCAGTGGCGCAGGCTCTTCCAGCGCCGCTCCGGTGGTAAACTAACTTTACCAGCTCAAACCAGTCAATAACTTTGTTTACCACTGGCGCTAACCGAAACTGGAAGTTCGCCTTCGACAAGCCCTGCAAAATCCCGATGCGACTGCTTCAAAAAGCCAACAGATTCTCCAAAAATCATTCATAAACAGACACGTAATTCACGTCCGGGAAGAACAGCCTCGCGCTTGAAATTTGAACAGATATGGTTATCTTTGTTTACCAGTTATTCTGGTTATTATAGCGTCACACGGGGCAGCATCTCATGAACACCACGGCGATTTTTGAACCGGTTGGACACGAATCGCTGGCTGATGCGGTGGTTTCACAGGTCGAGGACCTGATCGCTTCGGGCATCCTGAAGCAGGGCCGGAAACTGCCTTCCGAGCGTGATCTGGCCGAGATGTTGCGCGTGTCGCGCCCGAAGCTGCGCGAAGCCCTTCAGGTGCTGGAAGAACGCGGTCTGGTCACAACGCAACACGGTGAGGGAACATTCGTCGCAGCCCTGACCGGACAAGCCATGATGCCCGCGCTTCTTGCTTTGTACGAACGCCACGAGCCGGCTTTCTTCGACTATCTTGAGTATCGTCGTGAGCAGGAAGGTTTCGCGGCCCGGCTTGCCGCACGTCGCGCCACCAAGGCAGACAAGGAACGGATTTCCGAGATCCTTGATGAAAACGAGCGTGCCTGGCAAGAGCAGGACGCCAAGGCTTCGCAAGAGGCGGACTTTGCGCTGCATTCCGCGATTGTGGATGCCAGCCAGAACGCGACCCTGATCCACATGATGGCGTCGATCTACGAACTCACCCGCAAGGGCGTTTTCTACAATCGTGACTTCCTGCGCACGATTGACGGGACCGGCGAAAAGCTGCTGCAACAACATCTCGAGCTTGGTCGCGCGGTGATCGAAGGGGATGAGAAGCGGGCCGAAAAAGCGGCAAAGGATCACATCGACTTTGTTGAAGAATCTTTCAAACTCGGGATCGAGCAGAGGCGACGCGAAGCCATGGCCGAAAAGCGCCGGATACTGTCACGCTGACGGCTTTGTCACCCATTTTCCTTTCTGATTGCGGGGCCAAAGTCCACGAGGTGGCCGCGAAAAGCACCTGTTTGGCGATTTGCGACCGGTTTCCAAACTTGCCCGATCCGGCTGTCATATATCTTCTCCGGGCGGTTCCAGAAGGCCGCCTGGCTCCAACAAGGCCCGCTCGGACAGCCACGGGTTGAGCTCAAGCGCCTCGGACAGTGCTGCACGCGCGTCTTCCAAACGTCTCAACCCCATCAGGGACAAAGCCCGCCCACTTAGCGCACCGATATGGTTTGGCGACATTTCGATCGTGACATTCAGGTCGCGCAATGCCGCGTCAAAATCCTGCCTCAGGTAGTTTACAAAAGCTCGCTGATTGTAGCCTTCGGCGTAATCCGGGCAATATTCGACAAGTTGGTTGAAATCGTCCAATGCGCCCGACAAATCCCACGCCTCTCGTCGCGCCATTCCACGATCCAGCAGGGTCTGCGATCGGGCATCCGGCGCGTCTGTCCAAAGTTCCCACATTTTATTCGAGATGACCCGGGCGTCGCTTTGCGATTGCGCCTTTTGGACCTGCTTGATCAGCGCATCCACACCTTCGATATGATCCGGAGCCGCGGGGCATGTCTCGGCCATGGCCGAGCATGAAAACGCGATCAGGAAAAACGTTGCAGCACAGGTTCGCATCACGCAACAAGGGTGGGCCAAAATTCTGCCGGGTCAAGACTGATGTTCAAAACCGCCCAGCATACCGGTTTCCTTCACGGCCTCCATCGCAACAAAAGTTGAGGTATTGGCGACATGCGGCAGAGACGAGATCTTCTCGGCCAATACACGGCGGTATTCCGACATGGTGGCGGTGCGCACTTTCAGAAGATAGTCAAAGTTGGACGCGATCATATGGGCCTGCTCGACCTCGGCGGTTTTGCGGACGGCTGCGTTGAACTCGGCCAGCGCCTTTTCGCGGGTATCGGTCAAACGCACCTCGACAAACGCGACGTGATCCAGACCCAGCCGGATCGGATCCAGCATCGCCCGATAGCCCTGGATCACTCCGCTCGCCTCAAGCCGTTTGAGCCGCGCTTGCGTCGGAGATTTCGACAGCCCGATCTCGCGCGCAAGATCGGCCACCGAGATACGGCCGTCCTCGGCCAGAATCCTTAGAATCGAGCGGTCAAACCGATCAAGATCAGGAAAACTCATTTGAACTGTCCGCTGCTAAAAATTCAGATCATCCTCCTTCAAATATAGCAAACTCAGTCCGTTGTCCTGATTTTTCCGCATTATATTATCGCAAAGACCGGAGGACATATGTCACACAGCCTGCGCACCCTCATCGATACTTCCACCTATGCCGATCAGTCGGCAGTTCTGGATACACTGATCTCTCAGGCGAACCTGACAGACACGGATCGCAGCGCCATCGGCACCGCCGCTGCGCAGCTTGTGCGCGACATCCGGTCCAGCACCTCTCCGGGGTTGATGGAGGTGTTTCTGGCCGAATATGGCCTGTCCACCGACGAAGGTATCGCCCTGATGTGTCTGGCCGAGGCGCTGTTGCGCGTGCCGGATGCCGACACAATCGATGCGCTGATCGAAGACAAGATCGCGCCCTCCGATTGGGGCAAGCATCTGGGGCAATCCTCGTCCTCGTTGGTGAACGCCTCGACATGGGCACTGATGTTGACCGGAAAGGTGCTGGACGAGGGCAAGGCGTCTCCGGTCGGGGCGCTGCGCGGTGCGATCAAGCGGTTGGGCGAGCCGGTGATCCGCACTGCCGTGGCACGCGCGATGAAAGAGATGGGCCGGCAGTTCGTTCTGGGGGAAACCATTCAGTCCGCCATGGATCGCGCACGCGGGATGGAGGAGAAGGGCTATACCTATTCCTACGACATGCTGGGCGAAGCGGCCCGAACCGAAGCGGACGCGGCGCGCTATCACCTGTCCTATTCCCGCGCCATCTCGGCCATTGCCGAGGCCTGCACCCATGACGATATCCGCGCCAACCCGGGCATTTCGGTAAAACTGTCCGCCCTGCACCCCCGTTATGAGCTGGCACAGGAACAGCGTGTGATGGACGAGCTGGTGCCGCGGCTGCGGGCACTGGCCCTGCTGGCCAAGGCGGCCGGAATGGGCCTGAACGTCGATGCAGAAGAGGCGGATCGCCTGTCGCTGTCGTTGCAGGTGATAGAGGCGGTGATGTCCGACCCGGCCCTTGCCGGCTGGCACGGGTTTGGCATCGTGGTTCAGGCCTATGGCCCGCGCGCAGGGCTGGTACTGGATACGCTGTATGGCATGGCCGAACGTCACGATCGCCAGATTATGGTGCGATTGGTCAAAGGTGCCTATTGGGATACCGAGATCAAACGCGCGCAGGTCGAAGGTGTGGATGGCTTTCCCGTCTTCACGCACAAGGCGGCAACCGACATCTCCTATATCGCCAATGCACGCAAATTGCTGGGCATGACCGATCGGATCTATCCGCAATTTGCCACGCACAACGCGCACACGGTCAGCGCCATCCTTCACATGGCCAAGGATCAACCGTTCGAGTTCCAGCGCCTGCACGGCATGGGCGAGACCTTGCATCAGATCGTGATGGACAAGCAGAACACCCGGTGCCGCATCTATGCACCGGTGGGGGCGCATCGCGACTTGCTGGCTTATCTGGTTCGGCGCTTGTTGGAGAACGGCGCGAATTCATCCTTCGTCAACCAGATTGTGGACGAAGATGTGCCACCGGAAGTGGTCGCCGCCGATCCGTTTGTTGCGGTCCGGACCCCTCCGCCCGCACTGCCGACCGGGCCGGAATTGTTCCAGCCTGAAAGACCGAATTCCAAGGGTTTTGACCTGCATCACACACCAACCCTGGATCAGATTGATGCGGCACGGGATCAGTTCCGCGCCCATCATTGGTATGCGCAACCCTTGCTGGCCGATGCGGCTAAACCCGATGCGGATGAGCCGGTGATCAATCCGGCACGGCCTCAGGACAAGCCCGGCGCGGTGGCCCCAGCCAGCGCGGCGGATGTGGAAATGGCATTGGCCTCGGCCAACCCCTGGGATGCCCCCGCTGCCGAACGCGCCCGCATCCTCAATGCCGCAGCCGATCTTTACGAAGTGCATTATGGTGAGTTGTTTGCCCTGCTGGCGCGTGAGGCCGGGAAGTCGCTGCCCGATGCGGTGGCCGAACTGCGCGAGGCGGTGGATTTCCTGCGTTACTATGCAGCCAACATCCCCGATGCCGAACCCGCGGGGATTTTCACCTGCATCAGCCCGTGGAACTTCCCGCTGGCGATTTTCTCTGGGCAGATCTCTGCTGCGCTGGCAACCGGAAACGCGGTTCTGGCCAAGCCTGCGCCCCAGACGCCCCTGATCGCACATCGTGCCATTCAGCTTATGCACGAGGCGGGGGTACCACGCGATGTGCTGCAACTGTTGCCGGGGGGGCCTGCCGTGGGTGCGGCGCTGACGTCGGATCCGCGCATCTCGGGCGTGGCCTTCACTGGGTCAACAGACACCGCGCTGAAAATCCGTGCGGCGATGGCCGGATCCATGCGCCCCGGTACGCCGCTGATCGCGGAAACCGGCGGTCTGAATGCGATGATCGTCGACAGCACCGCCCTTCCCGAACAAGCCGTGCAATCGATCATCGAAAGCGCCTTTCAGTCGGCGGGCCAGCGCTGTTCCGCCCTGCGCTGCCTGTATTTGCAGGAAGACATCGCCGATGACATTCTGACCATGCTCAAAGGGGCGATGGATGCGCTGTCGGTCGACGACCCCTGGCTTTTGTCGACGGATTGCGGACCGGTGATCGACGAACAGGCCCGTCAGGGCATCGCCGAACATGTGACCAAGGCGCGCAACGAAGGGCGGGTGTTGAAGGAGCTTCCGTTGCCGCCCGAAGGCATCTTTGTTTCTCCGACGCTGATCGAGATCCCCGGCATCGCCGCGCTGGAACGCGAGGTGTTCGGCCCGGTGCTGCACGTCGCCCGGTTCAAATCGCAAGAGATCGACAAGATCATCGCCGATATCAACGCCACCGGATACGGCCTGACCTTCGGCCTGCACACCCGCATAGACGACCGCGTGCAGCATGTGACCGAGGCGATCCATGCGGGCAACATCTATGTAAACCGCAACCAGATCGGCGCCATCGTCGGGTCTCAGCCCTTTGGTGGCGAAGGATTGTCAGGCACCGGCCCCAAGGCGGGTGGGCCGAACTACATGATCCGGTTCTGCGCACCCGACCGTCAAAGCACGGCGGATACCTGGGGCGCCGTGGCTGATCTGCCTGCTGCACAAGGTCAACCTGCGCCGGTCAAAACCCGGTCCCTGCCCGGCCCGACCGGTGAATCGAACCGCCTGAGCGTGTATCCCCGTCCGCCTCTTCTTTGCTTGGGACCCGGAGAGGCCGCAGCGCGTGCGCAGGCCGATGCTGTATCTGCGCTGGGTGGCACCACCATTCAGGCGACCGGGATGCTTGACCTGCACCGGTTGGAAAACCTGACCGGCATTTCGGGCGTGTTGTGGTGGGGAGACGAGGAAACAGCGGGGCAGATCGAACACCATCTGGCGCGCCGCGACGGCCCGATTCTGCCGCTTATTCCCGGCAAGCCCGACCGCGCGCGTGTTCTGGGTGAACGCCATGTCTGCGTGGACACGACCGCGGCGGGTGGAAACGCGGTGTTGTTGGGAGGTGCGGCATAAGCTTGCCTTGACGCTGGGCGCACAAAAGCCCAGCGTCACGGCATGTTTCCGATCCGCGACCATAACCCTTCGGGGCGCACACCTTATGTTGTCTATGCCTTGCTGGCGGCCAATATCCTGATCTTCCTCAGCTATGTGGGGATCATGAATGATGGGCCACGGATCGGCAGGCTGTTTTTCGACTACGCCATTATTCCGGCGCGGGTCAGCGACGGGTTCGGGCTGGAAACCCTCGTGACATCCATGTTCCTGCACGGGGGGTGGATGCACCTGGCCGGCAACATGCTGTTTCTGTGGATCTTCGGTGACAATCTGGAAGACGAGATGGGCCATCTGCCCTTCCTGCTGTTTTACATGGCGGCAGGAATCGGCGCGGGCCTGATTCACGTCATCACCGGGCCCGAGTCCCAAGTTCCCACTGTTGGGGCCTCGGGCGCGATTGCGGGCGTGATGGGCGGGTATCTGCTGCTGTTCCCGAAAGCACGGGTGGATATCCTGCTGATCCTGATCGTCTATTTCAGGGTCTTTACCATCCCCGCCTTCATCATGCTGGGCGTCTGGCTGGCGATACAGTTCTTTGGCAGCGTCACCAGCAATCCAGACGAAGGCGGCATCGCCTATTGGGCCCATACCGGGGGATTTGCCGTTGGCCTGATCCTGTGCATCCCGCTGTGGCTGAGACGCGGCGGAATTCAGTTCTGGGATCGCACCCACGGACATCCGCCCCACCCGGAAGCGAAGTACAAGCTGTCACAATCCCGCATTCCGCGCGTTCCGCGCCGCTAAAGCCGGTTCAAAGGGCGCCTAGCCCCGGATCACCTTGGCGAACTGATCGAAGATCGGTTCGTTCGAACAGATCACTTCACCATCTTCCAGCACGTTGCCTTCAGGGTTAAGCGCCTGCACGAAGCCGCCAGCCTCTTTGACGATGATCACACCGGCAGCCAGATCCCACGCATTCAGGCGGCGTTCCCAAAAGCCTTCGTACCGGCCTGCGGCCACATATGCCATATCCAGCGCGGCGGCGCCCCAACGACGCACACCGGCGCAGGCGGGCATCAGACGCGCCAGATCCTGCAAAGTCGCAGGCAGATCCGAGCGGCCACCAAAGGGCAGACCGGTCGCGAAGACCGATTCAATCATGCGATGACGACCCGACACGCGAATACGGGTGTCGTTCATCCAAGCGCCCTCACCTTTTTCAGCAAAGAACATCTCGTCCTTGGCGGCGTCATAGATCACGCCGGCAACGATCTTGCCCTTGTGTTCCAGTGCTATGGAAATCGCCCAATGCGGCAGGCCGTGCAGGAAATTGGTGGTGCCGTCCAGCGGATCGACGATCCAGCGGCGGGTCGGATCCTCACCATCGATGGAGCCGCCCTCTTCGGCCAGCCAGCCATAGGTCGGTCGTGCGCCCAGCAGCTCTTCTTTCAGGATGGCTTCGGCGGCGATGTCGGCCTTCGAGACGAAATCACCGGCGCCTTTCATCGACACCTGCAGATTCTCGACTTCACGGAAATCCTTGACCAAAGAACGCCCCGCCTTGCGCGCGGCCTTGATCATGATGTTGAGATTTGCGCTGCCAACCATTGTCAAAAGGCTCCTGTCCGGTCAAACCGCGCGTATACTGCCGCAATGCGCCCTTGCCAAGAGGAATGATGCGCATAACAGACCCGCAGGAAACGCCGTTACTGGGATTGCAGCTTACGCGCTTCTTCCCGGGCCAGTTTCACCAGTTCCTGCACAAAGGGTTTCTCCAGATCTTCCGAACGGACCGCGGCATAGAGACGCCGTGTAATGCCCTCTTTCGTCAAGGGTCTGGTGACGTAGTCCGAGTTGTATTTGACCTCGCGCACGACCCAATCCGGCAGCACTGAAATGCCCCGGTTCGATGCGACCAGCAGCAGAATGACGGCGGTCAGTTCCACCTGCCGGATCGTTGCAGGCTCAACCCGCGCTGGGATCAACAGCTGGCTGAACACATCTAGGCGGGTGCGTTCCACCGGATAGGTGATCAGGGTCTGGCCGCGAAAATCCTCGGCCTCGACATAGTCTTTCTTGGCCAGGGGATGGGTCGAAGCGGCCACAAACACCGCGTTATAATCAAAAAGTTCGACAAACTCGACACCCGGCAGGTCTTCGGGATCGGACGAGACCACCAGATCGACCTCTTCCTTCTGCAAGGCCGGAAGCGCGTCGAAGGCAAGACCAGGGCGGATATCGACATCCACGTCGCCCCAGGATTTCCTGAAGGATTCGAGCACCGGGAACAGCCATTCGAAACAAGCGTGGCATTCGATGGCTATATGCATCCGCCCCGTGCGCCCGTCCCGCAGCGAAGAAAATTCATTCTGGGCGGCTTCGACCTGCGGCAGTATCTGCTCGGCCAGGCGCAAAAGCCGCAAACCGGCAGCCGACAATTTCATGGGTTTGGAGCGGCGCAGAAACAGCTCGACCCCGGCCTGATCCTCCAACCCTTTGATTTGATGGCTCAATGCGGACTGGGTGATGTTCAACTGATCCGCAGCGCGGGCCAGCCCGCCGCATTCATGGATCGCCTTGATGGTGCGCAGGTGCCGGAATTCAATATGCATTTCAAACAGCATTCATGTTGTTGTTGAGTAATATGAGTTTGTTTCACAATGCATGCCATGGCACAAGAGGCTCAGTTGATCCAGTGAGGCCACGATGTCCAAACCTGAAATTTCCTTCGAGTTCTTTCCGCCCAAAACTCTGGAAGCCTCTTTCCGCCTTTGGGACACGGTCCAGACATTGGCCCCTTTGGATCCCCGTTTTGTTTCCGTCACCTACGGCGCTGGTGGCACGACGCGTGAACTGACGCGCGACGCGGTTTCGACCCTGCACAAGTCATCGGGCCTGAACGTGGCCGCTCATCTGACCTGTGTCGATGCTTCGCGGCAGGAAACGCTGGAGATTGCAGACACCTTTGCCCGCGCCGGCGTGCAGGACATCGTCGCCCTGCGCGGCGACCCGCCAAAGGGTCAGGACAAGTTTGTGCCGCACCCCGACGGGTTTTCCAGTTCTGTTGAACTGATCGAGGCACTGGCCGAAACCGAAATGTTCAGCATTCGTGTCGGGGCCTATCCCGACACCCACCCCGAGGCTGCAAACATGGCTGCGGATGTGGACTGGCTGAAGGCCAAGCTGGACGCAGGTGCAGACGAAGCGCTGACGCAGTTCTTCTTCGAAGCCGAAACCTTTTTCCGGTTCCGCGATGCTTGCGCCAAGGCCGGCATCGACAAACCGATCGTGCCGGGCATCCTGCCGATCGAGAACTGGGCAGGCGCCCGCAACTTCGCCAAGCGCTGTGGCACGCATATTCCCCAGTGGGTCGAACAGGCGTTTGAAAAAGCGGTGCGCGATGGGCGTGAGGATCTGTTGGCCACGGCAATCTGCACAGAGCTGTGTTCAGACCTGATCGAAGGCGGCGTGGACAAGCTGCATTTCTATACCCTGAACCGTCCCGAATTGACGCGCGATGTCTGCTTCGCACTGGGCATTACACCGCGCGTTGAACTGGAAAACGTTGCCTGACTTTCAAAAAATCCAATGGTTCGCCCGGGTTACGTTTACGCCCGGGCGTTTGTCGTTTCGGAAGATGTGTACTGTTTCACAACCACGCCTATAAAACGGCGCCTTTGAGGGACAATTGAATCTCAACATCGCGATTGTTGTCACCAGCCCCGCAAATCATCCTTGAAAATTGACAAAACTATGACTGTGACCACACTGGTACTGTGTAGTTTGTAAAGAGTGTTTTGAGTATGGAACCTGTCGATAAAGTGCGGGCACGCGCGGATGCGTTGGCGGATCTGGGGTTGAGCCCCTGCGCCGGTTCCCAAGAGATCAGGGACGCATGGAGGCAGATCGCATTCCATTCACACCCCGATCACAAGGATGGGGACAGTTCCGGTTTTTCGCGCGCCAAGGCGGCTTATGATTTTCTGCGCAAAGAAGGTTTGGTTATGAAAGGTGGTGCCAGTTCCGGCCCTCCGCAACCGCGCCGACCCCGTTTGAAGAAGCGCATCATCGAACTTCCGCTGGAGGATATCGCCGCCTGCAAGGCGATGCTGAATCCCGACCAGAGGTTGCCGCAAATGCACGATGAAGCGGATGTTCAGGACAGATCTGATGCATGTGTCTCGGATCACATTCCCGACGCGGTCGGGTGTTACGGGCGGCATCTGACCTATTTTGTCACCACGCCCGTGCATCATGGGGCAAATCGCGTGGCCTTGCCGACGACCGTCCTGACCAACGCGCGCCACACCGAGGCTGAAATTTTGAGCTTTCAGTCAAAAGATACCGGCGCCGGAGAAGTCATCATCCCCGATACGATCCGCGAACGGAAGTTTCCGGGCGCCAAGAGCGTGCGGATCAGGTTTGATGCCGATCAGGATATTCGGGATCAATTCTGGCTTGCGGGGTAACGGCCTCTGCCCGGCTGGACCAGCCGGGCTTGGGTCTTTTGAGGCCGGATCAGTTTGAAACCGGGCCTTCCGACGTGAATTTCGGGATCACATTGGTCGAAGCGTCGCTTGGTTCGATACCGGGCCAGTTTCCTTCGGCAAGATTGATATTACCTGGAATGTCTTCCTCGAAAAATCCGACAACCACGTCGGTGATGTTGAGATACAGCTTGTCATCCACGATCCGCCACAGGTTTGGATTTGCAGGAACCTTGCCACCACGCGACACGCCGTAAGCGCAGTGCCCATCATATTGCGGCGCGTAGTATGCTGGGTTTTCAAGGAATTTGTCGCGGTTTTCCTCGGTCGCAAATGCCCAGGTCGCACCGTTGTACTCGGCGGTGATGTTGGCATTTCCGCGCACACCTTCGGGCTGCGACTGGCCCACAGGCATCTGATCCAGGCTGCGATAGGCAACGACATCATAACCCGAAACAGCAAAACCTGTGCCGTCGATATATTGAGGGCCGGCAAAAGCCGGAACCGCCAGAGCTATGGCCGCAGCGAGTGTCAATGCAAAGCGTTTCATGTCGTTCATCCTTTTCGGGTCAACTAAATCCGTGATGCCTTGCGGCAGGTCTGACAGGACAATATGCGATTCCCAAGCGGTGCGTAGTCCCCCTAACGCCGCTGTGACCCGACACGAGAAAACGTGAGAGTTTGGCGGCGGATTGTTACAGAATACGCCAGTTGAGTGGGGTTGGACTCGGCGGTTTGCAATATTAGCTGTATGGCAGCCCTGACATAGGCAAGAAAGGCAAGAGATGAGCGACCAATCCTCGTATACCCCTCCAGCGGTCTGGACCTGGGACAGTAAAAGTGGCGGACAATTCGCCAACATCAACCGACCGATCGCCGGAGCGACCCATGACAAGGACCTGCCGGTCGGACAGCATCCTCTTCAGCTTTACTCGCTCGCGACACCCAATGGCGTAAAAGTCACGGTGATGCTGGAAGAGCTGTTGGCACTTGGTCATGAAGGCGCTGAATACAACGCCTGGCTGATCAACATCGGAGAAGGCGATCAATTCAGCTCGGGCTTTGTCGAGGCCAACCCGAACTCGAAAATCCCCGCGCTTTGGGATCGGTCAGGTGACAAACCTGTTCGTGTTTTTGAAAGCGCCTCGATCCTGTTCCATCTGGCTGAAAAGTTCGGCGCGTTTCTGCCCGCATCCGGCCCCGAGCGGACCGAGGTGATGAACTGGGTGTTCTGGCAGATGGGCAGCGCGCCTTACCTGGGCGGTGGGTTCGGGCATTTCTACGCCTATGCACCCGAGAAATGGGAATACCCGATCAACCGTTTCGCCATGGAGACCAAGCGCCAACTGGATGTTCTGGATCGTGAACTGGCGGAGAAAACCTTCATCGCGGGCGAAGACTATTCGATCGCCGACATGGCGATTTGGCCCTGGTATGGCCAGTTGGTTCTGGGCCGCCTTTACAGCGCGGCAGAGTTCCTGGACGTGAAATCCTACAAGAACGTCATGCGATGGGCCAAGGCAATCGACGCGCGCCCGGCGGTTCAGCGCGGCCGCATGGTCAACCGCGCCTTTGGCGAGCCGCACACGCAGCTTCACGAACGCCACGACGCCAGCGATTTCGAAACCCGCACGCAGGATAAGCTGGAAGCGGCGGCGGAATAAACATATCCTAGGCGCAACGACACGCGGTGCAGCTTGCGCTGCGTGTTTGTGTTTGGATGGTTATTTCAGAATGGGTGGGTTGTCCGGATTGCTGCCGGGGGCTTCGCGGACCGCTTCGGCAATTTGCGGCTGGGGCAGATCAAACCGAAGGCCCACCTTGGCCAGAAGCGCGGCGGCGGCCTCGCTTGCGGTGAAAAACCCGACATCCATCGCGCCTGCCTCAATCCCGGAAAAGGTCAGCGCCTCGGACGCGGCCTTGGCCAAAGCGGGCTCGGCCCCCTCGATGGCATCGACAAATCCCAAAAGATGGCCCTGCGCGCCCGATTTGGACTTGGTGGCAACCAGATAGGCCGCACTGGCAAGTCCAGCTGCCGTCGCCAGTTTCGCATCCAACGCGGTCAGCAGGGCCTGCGGCAGGCCGGCAGGGGGCAAAAACTCGGCAAGCTCTTCCTCGACCTTTTGCGGGCGGTGCTGCAACGTTTCAGCCAACCATTCCAGGGCTTCCGCCGGGACCAGCATCGAAGATGGCGCAGTCTCCAGGTTCAGACCAAGCCCGATGCCCTGCCCCGAAAGCATCCCCGAAAGCACCCGCCCCGACAGCGCCACATAAGGCGCGGGCCGCCCGGCAAACTGCGCCAGCCGGTCCTCACGATCAAAGGCCAGAACAAAGCGCCCGTCAGCCACATCGAACAATTCGGGCGAGATATTCTCGTCCCGCGCTTCTTCGGTCAGCATCAGAAACAGCTCGCTATCCGCAAGCCGTTCGAAGAAACGCAGACGAGCGGCATCACTTGTCGGGTCCGCCTGCATCGCGGCATGCGCAGTGTCCAACGCCGTGGATTCAATCATTCAGCACCTCTTGGACCCGTGCACGCAAAACAGGCAGCAGTTCAGCCTCGAACCACGGGTTTTTCTTCAACCATGCCGTATTGCGCCAGGACGGGTGAGGCAAGGCAAAGACCCGCGGCGCATGGTCCCGCCAGTTGCGGACGGTGTCCGTAACCGACCCGCGCGCGCCAAGATGAAACTTGTGTGCATGACCTCCGACCAACACGGTCAGCGGCACACGCCCCAGGTCCTGCATCACCCGGTCATGCCAGGTCTTGCGGCAAATCGCAGGTGGCGGAAGATCAGCATTGCGCGCATCGTACCCCGGAAAGCAGAACGCCATCGGTACAATCGAAACACGGTCGCGATCGTAAAAAACCGTCTCATCAATCCCCAGCCAGTGCCGCAGCCTGTCGCCGGACGGGTCGGTGAAGGGCCGCCCCGACTCGTGCACACGGGCGCCCGGTGCCTGCCCCGCGACAAGGATCGGTGTTCCGGGGCGGAACCAGACCACCGGGCGCGGCTCGTGTGCGGTTTTTGTTTGCGCGAACCTGTCGGCACACAAGCGGCAGGCGCGGATTTCCTGACGTATAGCGTTCATATGATCGTGAAGGCCCCTGCCCATCCCGTCTGTTGTCGGCTGCCAAAACAGATAATAACGACCTGACGCCGCACCAAGTGACCGATAACCTTTGCTGCACCCAATCAGACATTCATGCGCGCAGCCGGACCGCATTGATCATTTGTTTCATAATTCGACATAATGTAGCCAACATGGGCCGGTAAAAAATACCCTTTCTGGCCGCCCGCAAGTGCGACAACACAAACGAAACGAGCAGCAGACCGCGAATGCTAGAATTCGACAACGTCAGCAAATCCTTCTGGACCGGAACGCGCCGCAAGGTGATTCTGGATCGGGTCTCGTTTCGGGTCGAACTGGGCACCTCACTGGGCGTTCTGGCCCCGAACGGAACCGGAAAAACCACGTTGATCAACATGATGGCCGGCCTGGAGAAACCCGACGAAGGCGTGGTCCGCCGCGAATGCCGGGTGTCCTTTCCCATGGGGTTCACCGGTGGCGTGTCGGGAAAACTGTCAGCGCTTGAGAACGCGCGCTACATCGCCAAGATCTACGGTATGGACCCCGACTATATCGAGGCCTATTGCAAATGGCTCTGCGGTCTGGGCGAATATTTCGACCAGCCCCTTGCCACTTACTCCTCTGGGATGAGGGCGCGTTTCACCTTTTCTTTGATGCTGGCGCTGGACTTTGACATGTATCTCATCGACGAAGGGATGCCGGCGACAACAGATGTCGAATTCAACGAAAAGGCAGGGGCGATCCTGAAGGAAAGGTTGCGCACGACGACTTTGGTAATCGTATCGCACAGCCCGTCCGTGTTGGAGAAATTCGCCCAGAAAGCGGCCGTACTTCTGGACGGGCAATTGTATATGTTTGACTCCTTGGAAGAGGCAAAGCAGCTGTATGACTACGAAACCCAAGGTTAGAAAATACAACTGGCGCCGCAGACGCCAGACGGAAAACTCGGCCGAGGCGCGATCGGACGCCATCTCGCGTATTCGCAACGCGACGCAAGGCCCTGCGGCCGCCGACGAAGCACAGCCCGGGACGCAGCTGGACGACATCAAGCGCGAAGGCCTGACGGGCCGTCAATTGCGTATCGCACGACGTCTGGCGCAGAAACATGGTCTGGCCGCGACGTCGGACTATGACGCGGTGCGATTGCTGCGCAAAAAGGGCATCGACCCCTTCCAGCGCACCAATCTTCTGGACCTTGCCGCCGCAAGGCCATCGGACGAGGGTGACAACCCCAAGGACAGGATCAACGTTCAACTGCCGCAGGCCATGGGTGCCGAGAAAACAAATCTGCCCGGGCCCGAGCTCAGCCCGGCTGAGCGGCGCAATTTTGAAATTGGCCAAATCCAAAAAGACATCGCCCGTCGTCGCAAGCGTAAATTGTTTGGACTGTTTGCGCGTCTGGCGGCCTTTGTGTTCCTGCCGACCTTCATTGTCGGCTTCTATTTCTATCGCATCGCCACGCCGATGTATGCCAGCGATTCCGAATTCCTGATTCTGCAAGCGGATGGCGGACCGGGCAATATCGGCGGTCTGCTTGCCGGCACGCAATTCGCCACCACACAGGATTCGATCTCGGTTCAGTCCTTTCTGGAATCGAAAGAAGCTTTGCTGTTGCTGGACCGCGATGCCGGGTTTTC
Source organism: Ruegeria sp. AG6 (assembly GCF_056541565.1). Classification (NCBI taxonomy): domain Bacteria; kingdom Pseudomonadati; phylum Pseudomonadota; class Alphaproteobacteria; order Rhodobacterales; family Roseobacteraceae; genus Ruegeria; species Ruegeria sp. AG6. Next base: position 39,783 of record NZ_JBQFYQ010000008.1, read on the forward strand.
TGATGTTTTCAAGCAGGAATGGATCGACCCGATTCAAAGACTGGCGCCAGACGCCTCGCTTGAAGACGCCTATAAGCTGTTCAAACGCATGATTACAATCGGCTATGACCCGACCGAAGGGGTCATTCGGATGGAGGTTGCCGCCCCCGACGCGCAGACATCGACCGAATTTTCCGAGCGCCTGATTTCTTATGCCGAAGACCGGGTGAACGCCTTGTCCGGAAAAAAACGCGAAGACCAGATGCGCGACGCGCTGCAAAGTTTCGAAGCGGCGCAGGAAGCGCGCAGGCAGGCTCAGGAAGAGTTGATCGAGCTTCAGCTTCAGGGCGCTGTTCTTGACCCCGAAAACGTCATTGCCAGCCTGCGTGCCCGCATCAACGAAATTGAAATACTGGTTCAGGACAAAGAGCTTGAGCTCGCCGCGCTTCAGGACAACCTGCGCCCGAACAAGGCAAAGGTTGATGGCGTCAAGGCAGATATCGCCCGCCTGGAAAAAGTTCTGAGAGAACTGAATGCCGAGATGCAGGATGCCTCGGACGGCGAAAACTCGCTGGCGCGGCTGAGCGTGCGTATCCAGATCGCGCAGGCGGACCTGGCGGCGCGTGACATGATGCTGCAAACGGCAATGCAGCAAATGGAAGCGACCCGGTCCGAAGCCAACCGGCAGGTGCGCTATCTGACCGTCTCGGTCAACCCCGTTCCCAGTCAGGAGCCCAGCTATCCGCGCAAGTTCGAAAATACGATTTTGGCATTCCTGTTGTTTGCTGGTATCTACCTGATGATCTCGCTTACCGCGTCGGTCCTTCGTGAACAGGTATCCTCATAAAACTCATGAAACATGTTAAAATCTCCGACCTGACAGTCGGCAACGACCTTCCGCTGACCATCATAGCTGGGCCATGTCAGCTTGAAACGGCAGACCATGCGCAGATGATTGCGGGCAAAATGAAAGAAGCCTGCGACGCAGCCGGGGCGCAATACGTCTTCAAGGCGTCTTATGACAAGGCGAACCGGACATCCCTGTCGGGTAAGCGTGGCATGGGCATCGATGCGGGGCTGAAGGTACTGGATGACATCCGTAAAACGATGGGCATCCCGGTTCTGACCGATGTTCATACCGAAGCGCAATGCGCCATCGCCGCCGAGGCGGTAGACGTTCTGCAAATTCCGGCATTCCTGTGCCGTCAGACCGACATGCTGCTGGCGGCCGGTAACACCGGAAAAGCGGTCAATGTGAAAAAGGGGCAATTCCTTGCACCATGGGAAATGACCAACATCGTCGACAAAATCGAAAGCACCGGGAATCAGAATATCCTGCTGACCGAACGTGGCACCTCATTTGGCTACAACACGCTGGTTGCCGATATGCGAGCGCTGCCCCAAATGGCGAAGACCGGGTATCCGGTGGTGATGGACGCCACCCATTCCGTGCAGCAACCCGGAGGCAAGGGCGGGTCTTCGGGCGGACAACGCGAATTTGCACCGGTGATGGCGCGCGCCGCGGTTTCTCTGGGTGTCGGGGCCGTGTTCATTGAAACCCATCAGGATCCGGACTCGGCCCCATCGGACGGGCCAAATATGATCCCGCTCGATCAGATGCCCCAACTTGTTGACACATTGATGCAATTTGATGCGCTTGCTAAAGAGAATCCGATTCAGATTTAACGATTGAGATTTCTTATGATCAAACCCCTCACCGAGGTAACACCCAACAGCTGGACCTTTCTGCGCGACGCGATGATCACGCCCACCGGGTTCCGTGAATACGATGCCCGTTGGAAATATCCTGAAGAGATCAACCTGCCCGGCATGACCGCGCTTGGGCTGGGACTTGGCACACAGATGCACAGGCGCGGGATAGAGCCTGTGATCGCGGTCGGAAACGACTATCGCGATTATTCACTGGCGATCAAAAATGCCCTGATGCTGGGCCTGATGCAGGCTGGTATCCGCGTCAAAGACATCGGCCCTGCGCTCAGCCCCATGGCCTATTTTGCGCAGTTCCATCTGGATGTGCCTGCGGTGGCCATGGTCACCGCCAGCCACAACCCGAACGGCTGGACCGGGGTCAAAATGGGTTTTGACCGCCCGCTGACCCATGGCCCGGATGAGATGTCGGAACTGCGTGACATCGTTCTGAACGGCGAGGGCGTCGCGCGCGAAGGCGGCTCGTACGAGTTCGTCGATGGCGTCAAAGAGGCCTATATCGACGAACTGGTCGGGGATTTCAAAATGTCCCGTCCACTGAAAGTGGTCTGCGCGACCGGGAATGGTACGGCTTCGGCCTTTGCGCCCGAGATTTTCGAACGGATCGGGGTTGAGGTCGTGCCCAGCCATAACCGGCTGGACTATACCTTCCCCAACTACAACCCGAACCCGGAAGCCATGGAGATGCTGCACGACATGGCCGCCACGGTGAAATCCACCGGTGCCGATCTGGCGCTGGGGTTTGACGGTGACGGAGACCGCTGCGGCGTCGTCGATGATGAGGGTGAGGAGATTTTTGCCGACAAGGTTGGCGTCATCATGGCCCGCGACCTGGCCAAGCTTCACCCCGGATCGACCTTTGTTGCGGATGTGAAATCCACCGGTCTGTTCGCCAGCGACCCCGAGTTGCAGGCCCTGGGCGTCAAAGCCGATTACTGGAAGACCGGCCACAGCCACATGAAGCGCCGCGTCAAGGAAATCGGGGCACTGGCAGGGTTCGAAAAATCAGGCCACTACTTTTTGGCCGAACCGATCGGGCGTGGATACGACTGCGGGATGCGTGTCGCGGTCGAAATCTGCAAACTGATGGACCGCAACCCGGGCAAGAGCATGTCGGACCTGCGCAAGGCCCTGCCCAAGACCTGGTCCACGCCCACGATGTCACCCCACGCCGCCGATACCCAGAAATATGATATCCTTCAGCGGCTGGTCGACAAGCTGGTCGCCAAGGGAGATGCCGGCGAAACACTCGCAGGCCGCGCAATCAAAGAAGTGGTTACGGTGAACGGCGCACGTGTGATTCTGGACAACGGCAGCTGGGGTCTGGTGCGGGCTTCGTCCAATACCCCCAATCTGGTCGTCGTCTGTGAAAGCAGCGAAAGCGAGGCTGAGATGCGCGCCATCTTCGCGGACATTGACGCCGTCATCCGAACCGAGCCCGGTGTCGGCGATTACGACCAAACCATCTGAAAACAACTGCTTGGGGCATATCCCGATGCCCCAAGCACGATGGTTGCTCAGTCGCCGCCGAATAATTTGAGCAGACCTTTTTTTGCCTCTTCTTCAAGCTTGTTCTTGATGGCGTCTTCGATCTGGTCACTGTCGGTGATCGTCGTATCCAATTCGTTTCCGACCTTTTCAAAAACCTTCTGTTTGGCGTCGTCTTCCAGTTCTTTGACCTTCACATCCGCCGCCGCCTCGATCACCTTGGTCAGGTCCGGCTTGATCGACGGGTCGCTCCAGGGGCCTTTGATGCGAACGGGAACCGATATCCCCTGCCCGGAATTGGCCCGCAGCGCCACGGGCGTGAACAGATAGTCGATGTTGCGAGCCCCCAGATCCACGGTGCCGGTGCCATCTGCGCGGAAATTCTTCAGTGACATGAGCAGATCGCTGTTCGTCAACACGCCCTGGTCGATGGTGAAACTGGCCGTCAGGCTGTTGAACACGGTGGTTCCGCCTGATCCGGTACCCTGCCCCATCAATCGGTCCAGATCGAGCCCGGAAATCACTCCGGGACCGACATCCAGGTTTCCCTTGCCGCTGAGGGACCGCATGATCTGATCCTCGGACTGGCCGACACCCAGAAACTCAAACGCTCCCGCAGCGGTTCCCGACAGGCGTTTGACCCCGGCCATCGTGGTCAGTGCCTGTTTCAGATCGATCCCGGTGGCGGTCACGTTGCCGCCCACAGACAGACCGTTGCGGTTGTTGGCCACCACCTGACCGTGCAACTGACCCGCAAACAGCGTGGCCGGGTGCATTTCCAGAACGGCCCGCGACTGATCCAGCGACAGGGTCAGATCGCTTTTGCCGAACGTCATCCCGGGCACGGCGATCGAGTTCGCCGTCAGGCGGATCTTACCATTCGCTAGCGCCAGAGCGGATGCGTCAATAGGGGCCGTCGACCACCCCTCAGGTGCAGGAGCGTTTGCCTGAGACGTGCCGCCTGAGGCAGAAGCAGTTTCGGAAATCCGCGACAGATCCAGATCACCGGCTTCCAGACGGGCCACGATACGCGGCGGGTCCGAAATGGTGATATCCGCCTCACCCACGAACCGGTTGTCATCCAATTGCGCAACCATGTTCCGCATGGAAACCCGCCCATCCTGCGTATACGTCATATGCGCTGAAATGTCGGCAGTCTCGCCCAATCCGGGCGGTACGGATGTGCCAGCCTGACCGAAGGCGGCAAGCATCCCTTCAGTGTCACGCGTTACGACCTTGGTGGTTCCATCCATTTCACCCGCAAGATTGACGCGCCCGTCAAATCCGATCTCTCCGCCCGGCGCCGTCAAAGCCAATTCCAGATCAGTCACTGACCCGGCGGCAAATGCCGGCAAGTCCGGGATTTTCAGGTCAACCTGAACCGCACCTCCGGGCACTGGCATGGCGGCCTCCATCACCAACGGGGCCGCCACCTCGGGCCAGCTCGCAGATAGTGTCACGCCCGAGAAATCCATCTGCGTCGAACCGTTTTCCACGTAAATCAGCCGTGCATTCGTCAGTTCCAGCTGATCCAGCGTGACCTGCCCCGAATGCTCAGCGGGCGTCGTGCCCCCGGTCGCGACCGCAGTTGTCGCGGTTGTCTGGGCGCTCAATTCCCAATTGCCGCGACCATCGGATCGTTCCAGCCGCAACACGGGATTGTCTGCAAAAACACGTTTGATCCGCAGATCCCCATTCAACAGCCCGGCAGCGTCTACCCCGACGGCCAGGCTATCCGCGCTGAGCATCGGCTCCGGTCCAGCCCAGCTTGCGTTGCCGAAACGCACCGGCCCGGTTTCCATCCCGACCACCGGCCAGAAGGAAATGCGCACATCACCGGTCAGCGTCAGATCACGGCCGGTCTGGGCTTTGACCTGCTCGGCCAGAATCGCGGCAAGCTTTTCCCCCGGCATCAGCAACAGCGCGCCGATGATCAACGCGATCACGGCGACAACGATAAACAGGATGCGCATCAGCCATTTCATTTTCTGCTCTCCGCCTTTTGGCTTGTCATTGCCGTGATCATTCAAATCACGCATCACATTTGCAAGGGGAAGCTTTCCCGACTATATGCCGCGCATGACGACAAACCCTCCGAACCTCCGCCCCGACCTGGCGCCTTCTGCCCGGATCACCGAGACACCCCAATCGAACCAGCCAACCATCGGCATGGTGTCTTTGGGCTGCCCGAAGGCGTTGGTCGACAGTGAACGCATTCTGACCCGACTACGTGCCGAAGGATACGGCATTTCGCCAGATTATGCCGGGGCCGATGCCGTCATTGTGAACACCTGCGGGTTCCTCGACAGCGCCAAAGCGGAATCGCTGGACGCGATTGGAGAGGCGCTGGTGGAAAACGGCAAGGTCATCGTGACCGGCTGTCTGGGGGCCGAGCCGGATTACATTCGCGAGCATCACCCTCGCATCATGGCTGTCACCGGCCCACACCAATACGAGCAGGTGCTGGATGCGGTGCACGCCGCCGTGCCCCCCGATCCTGATCCGTTCGTGGACCTGTTGCCCGCCAGCAGTGTGCAGTTGACGCCGCGCCACTACAGCTATCTGAAAATTTCCGAGGGCTGCAACCACAAGTGCAAGTTCTGCATCATCCCCGACATGCGCGGAAAACTGGCCAGCCGCCCGGCGCATGCGGTTCTGCGCGAGGCGGAAAAACTGGTGCAAAACGGCGTGCGCGAATTGCTGGTCATCAGCCAGGACACTTCGGCCTATGGGCTGGACCGGAAATACGACATCAACCCGTGGAAAGACGGTGAAGTGCGCAGCCATATCACCGATCTGGCGCGCGAGCTGGGGCAGCTCGATGCTTGGGTGCGGCTGCACTATGTGTACCCTTATCCGCATGTGCGGGACCTGATCCCACTGATGGCGGATGCCGGGTGCAACGTGCTGCCTTATCTGGATATCCCGTTTCAACACGCCCACCCGGATGTGCTGAAACGCATGGCCCGCCCGGCCGCGTCGGCCAGAACGTTGGATGAAATCAAGGCCTGGCGCGCGATCTGCCCGGATATCACCCTGCGGTCGACCTTTATCGTCGGCTATCCGGGTGAGACGGAGTCGGAATTCCAGACCCTGCTGGACTGGATGGACGAGGCTCAACTGGATCGGGTCGGGTGTTTTCAGTATGAAAACGTCGATGGCGCGCGGTCAAATGACCTGCCCGATCACGTTCCGGCCGAAATCAAGCAAGAACGCTGGGATCGCTTCATGGAAAAGGCACAGGCGATCTCGGAGGCCAAGTTGCGGGCGAAGGTCGGACAGACGCTTGAGGTGATCGTGGACGAGGTCGACGACGAGGCCGCCACCTGCCGCACCAAAGCAGACGCGCCCGAGATCGACGGTAACCTGTTCATCGATGAGGGGTTCGAAAACCTCAGGCCCGGTGACATCGTCACGGTCGAAGTGGACGAGGCCGGAGAATACGATTTGTGGGGCAAACCCGTCTAAGGTCTGACACCGCGTCGAGCACACGGCATATGGGCAAAGCGTGAACCGAGTTTATTGGCCGAACACGCGGTCAGACCCGATCTTGGACTGAAAGCCAATCATGGAGGTTTTCATGTCTCGTATCTTCAAGCTTGGCCTGAATTGCGTGGTTTTCCTGATGGCCGCGCATTTCGTGGCCACTCCCGGTTACGCCCAGCCTACACAGGTCGGCTCTGCCGGATTCATTACGGTTGGCGGCAAACACCTGAGCTTTCAGAAAAACGGCCATCACAAGATAAACTGGTATTACGTGGCCCCGAAGGCCAGGTCACATGCCAAGCGGCCCAAGGCGCATATCAAAAAGCCGGCCCCGGTTTATCGATACACCGCCCCCAAACGGCGTGTCATCGGGCATATCCCCTACGGGTCGGTCAAGCGACAGAAATTCAAGTCATTCAAGTTCAAGCATACCTACGGCTTCAAAAGGCACTAAACAGGGTTCACGCAACGCGAAGAACGCAACCTGTCCGATAGCCGAGAAATCGCAGGCAAGAAAAAACCGCCACAACTGGTGGCGGTTTTTCCCGAAAGCGTACAGGCGGTCCGGGTCCGGGCCGCCTGCGAATGGCTTACTGAGTGATTGGGTCACAGACCGTTTGGCCAGCCTCGGTTGTGGCCAATTGATAACCACCTGGACAGCTGGGTGTGCCGGCTTTGTCATAGCTGGGCTGAACGTAAACAGGTGTCGGTTCTTCCTGCTGCGCACAGGCAGTCAGGATCAGTGCAAATGCGCCAACGGCAGCGAGTTTCAGTTTCATGTCCGTCAATCCTTTATTACTTTTCTGATATTGCCCAGCTTTTCGGGGCCAGGTTAAGAATACGGGCTGAACGACAATCTGGCAACTGAATCGATCACGTCTTCGTGAGTCACAGCGAATCCATGCCAATCCAATGGCGCAATGACGTTCTTTGAGGCGTAAAACCTATCCTTCTGACTCCGGCGCCCTAAACTGTTGCAGCGAATTCATCCAAAGACGGAGAAGCCATATGTCAAACGCACCCATCATTGCCCGAAAATCGCCTTTTCCGGTCGAGGTCGTCGAAGGGAAAACCTATTTCTGGTGCGCCTGCGGCAAATCCAGCCGCCAGCCGTTTTGCGACGGATCGCACAAAGGCACCGGGTTAGAGCCTGTGAAATATACTGCGGAAAACAGCAAAAAGGTCTTCTTTTGTGGGTGCAAGCAAAGCTCGAAACCGCCTTTGTGCGACGGAACGCACAACGGGCTTTGATCAGGTTTTCAGCCCATTCAGTATCTCGGCATTGGGGCAAAAATCCGGGGCAGTGGTCGCTGTGCCCTGTTGCCGGGCAAGCCAAAACTCGCATTGTACGTCACATCCGGCAGCACGGCACCGCGTGACAAGCTCGGCGTATTTTTCAGGTGAAAGACGTCCTTCGGCCATCGCTTCGGTCATTGAAATGCCCATACAGCGTGACACCGAGCGCGTAAGCCAAAAGTGCTTTTCGATTTCCCCCAACGTGACCTGAGACATCAAGCGTTCTCCACCTGCTTGGTTTTGAGGGCAGTAAAGTACTTGCGATTCGGGCATGTCGTCGGTGCCTGTTCAACCTGCTCGCGCCGTTCCAACCATTCCGGGCAGTCCCTGGCCCAGGAACAGCCGCGACACTGCTGCACGATTTCAGCCCATTCTTGCTGTTTCAGATGACCTTTCCGATAGGCCGCAGCCAAATCGGTTCCGGTTGTTTGCCCCATACGCAATACCAAGCGCAGATGGGTCATGATTTCGCCCAGATGTGTCATGGCAGACCTTTGTGTCAAGGCAGGAGATTGTGAAGCAATTCCTGATTTCGGCAGTATTCGGGCGTCCGCCGGGCAGATCCGGGATTGTTCAGCAAACTCTTGCAGTGATCCGGGTTCGGGCAGTCGGTACAGCGCAAAACAGCATCAGAAATCTGGTCCACGGAAACGGACCCGTCAATGGCGGCTTCCTCAAGATCAATGTCCAGCATTCTGGCCATATCGTCCACCAATCCGGCATGCAGCCGCAGGGTCTCGTGGGAGGGCATGCTGTTTCCTTTCGCTTTCACGCTGTGTCCAAAGGGTAGCGCATCTGCGAAGGCAAACATTGACTCAGGTCAAGATTGGACGCCGATGTGATCCAGATAGGCTCGCGTGGCATCCTGAACACGGCGAAAGCGGTCCCCGCCCAGTTTCTTGCCGCCATACCAGCGCGTCACGATTATTACGTGATTTTTCAGCCCGGCGCGTTCGATCATCCGAAGGATCACCATGCCCGCGCCGCTTTCCCCATCATCAGCTTTCAACGCGCCGGTCGGCAAAGCCGCAGCCCAGGTGTTGTGGGTGGCCTTGGCATAGCTCTTGTCGGATTTCAAATCGTTCAGAACGGCATCGATTTCAGCCCGCGTCGTGACCTGCGCCCCGGACACCGCGTATTTCGAGCCGCGATCCGTCATGACAACACCCAAGCATGTAAGTTCGGTCATTGGGACAAACCCAATTGCTCTGCTGTTTCCCGCACGATCTGCACACGTTGTGCATTTGGTGGGTGGGTTCCCAAAAACCTGTCACCAGGATCCGGGATGCGATCAAAGAATCTTGCCCCGACCAACGGATTGTATCCCGCATTATACGTGATGATGGTTCCCAACTGGTCTGCCTCCAGCTCAAAGTCTTTCACATAAGCCTGAACGCCAACCTGCGCGCCCAGCTTTTGTGCCTCTTCAATGGCGGCGGCATCCCCGCCGCGCAACTCTGCCACCCGCCCGAACTCAGCCGCGCTGGCGCTGGCGATTTCACTCTGCCTGCCGATATGCCCTAACACGTGGTGGGCTGCTTCATGCCCCATGACAAACGCCAGTTCATCCGCGTTCTGGGTGGATTCGATCATCGAGCGGGTGAATATGATCACCGGCTGCTTGTTTTCATCCAGCGTCTGGAATGCATTGACCGAAGCCCGAGGGTTCAGGTCGACAAGAATCCGAAAGTCGCAATTCTGCCCGGTCGTCTGTTTCAGACACTGGCTGCGGGCTTCCGCTCCAACAGCGCGACTGACCTCTCGGAAGGTTTGCACCATCGGTTCGGCCTCTGGCTCGTCCCCCAGCCATTCCTCGGCGGGTTGGACGCGCAAGGCCCCCCCTCCACATGCCGCAAGCAGCAGGGACAGCAATAAAACAAACCATCTGTGCATGTCATATCCTTTGAGACCGAATGGCCGTGATTTCAACATAGTACGCCCGTGCCGGCGAAACCACACCACCGGTTAAACGAACGGCTTGCATTGCGCCCCAGCGGCTTGCACTCTGGCCTCATGTTTACGATTGAGCATGAATTCGACTCGACGGTCATTACGCTTGTGGACGAAGGTGAACAACCTTTGCAGGAAGATGTGGTGATCAACAATTTCGCGGAATGCGTCACGCTGGAACAACTTGATCCCCGAACCGATCAAATACAGAAGATCACGTTGTCACCCGAGCAGGTGCGGGATCTGGCGGCCGCGCTGGATCTGCCCGAAGGTGTTTATCAAATTCGCGAAACCGGACCTCAGGGGTCATAGGAAAACAGCTTGATCCGTGCGGCTGGCCCCTGCTTCAGCGTCAAGGTCGAGGGCGCGACGCCAAGACATTCTGCAAGCAGCAACTGCACGGCCCTGTTGGCCTTGCCGTTTTCCGGCGGGGCCGTAACGGATACCCTGATCTGCCCGTCTTCGACGCTTACCCGATCGCGGGCCGCCTTGGGCGTCACCTTCAGTTTGAACACGGCCCCGGCCTGCGCCATTGCGCTGAGATCCGGCAGATCGCGCAGTTTGGTTTTCGCCATTGTCTCCTCTTTTTTCTCAAAGTCTTGCACGAAGCACGTCGTAATGAAATTGATCCACGCAATCCATTGGCGTGCCCTTGAAACGGGCAGAATACCGACCAAGATACAGAGTCCCGATGTAAAGGAAGTTAACATATGTCCCTGAAAAACCCCGCCGCTCTGGAGTTTTTGCAGTCGCGCCGGTCCCGGCCGGCCAAGACACTGGTTGCTCCGGCCCCAACCCGGGAAGAGTTGCTGCCGTTGCTGACGGCCGCAGCCCGCAGCCCCGATCACGGCAAACTGGAGCCCTGGCGATTTATCGTTCTGGAAAAGGGCGCCATGTCACGCCTGGCGACCCTGACCGAGGCCTGCGGACAAAGGCTGAACAAGAGCCCGGAAGATATCGCCAAAGCGCGCAGCCAGTTCGATATGGGGCATCTGGCCGTCGCGGTCATCGAGGTTCGCAAACAATCCGAAAAGATTCCGGCCATCGAACAATCCTACTCTGCTGGCGCGGTCTGTCTGGCGCTGCTGAATGCCGCGCTGGCTGCGGGCTGGGGCGCCAATTGGCTGTCGGGTTGGCAAACACATGATCGCGAATTCTGTGTCGATGCTTTCGGGCTTGCCGAAAACGAACGCGTGGCCGGTTTGATTCATATCGCCACCGAGGGAGCGACCCCGCCGGAACGCCCGCGGCCCAACGTGGCCGCGTTGACAGAGTGGGTTTCGGAATGATCATCCTGAACGCCTTTTTCAGCGCACTTGGCCAGACCGGAGACCCCAGGTTTCGCGCCGTATTGCTGCGCGGCGTGGGCCTGACCATTCTGCTGCTGGTTCTGGCCTGTGCAGGTGCGATTTGGTTGATCAACTGGCTGTCCGGCAGCGAAATCTCACTGCCGTTTGTGGGAGCTGTGCCGTGGCTGAACGACGTTCTGAACTATTCCGGTATCGTGCTCGTTCTGATCCTGCCCGTTTTCCTGATGGTGCCGGTCGCGTCGGCCATCACCTCGATCTTTCTGGACGAGGTGGCCCAGGCGGTTGAGGACAAACATTTTCCGACATTGCCGCCCGCACGGCGCATCCCGGTGTCAGAGGCGCTTATGGACGGTCTCAGCTTCCTTGGCCTTCTGATTGTGGCAAACCTGCTGGCGCTGATCCTCTATGCGATTTTCACCCCGCTTGCGCCTTTCATCTTCTGGGCGATGAACGGATTTTTGCTGGGGCGTGAATATTTTACCCTTGCCGCGATGCGAAGGATCGGGCGCGACGGCGCGCGCAAACTGCGGGCCAAACATTCAACGACGATCTGGGTGGCGGGCACACTGATGGCCATTCCGCTTTCAGTGCCGCTGGTGAACCTCGTGATCCCGATCATCGGAGCCGCCACGTTCACCCATATCTATCATGCCTTGTCAGGCCAAAAGGCCTGACGGGGATTACCTTGGCTCCAACTGGTTCAGCCAATCGAAATCCCGCACCGAGATCACGCCCGACAGGATGATCCCGGCGATGATCGCCCACAGAACCACAGAGATACCGGTGGTGATCCACATCTTTCTTTTCATGTGATGCACTTCCGGCGCGCCCGCATGCGTGCCGGGAACGATGTCGCCCAGATCGCCCTGGGTTTTGATGCGAATGGGCAGCACCACCAATAACGTCATGAACCAGATGACGGCGAACAACACCAGCGCGGCAGTAATGGTCATTTCAGGCCCTCCGGGGCTGGGGGGTTATACCTGCTCCAGCTCGACCAGGCAGCCGTTGAAATCCTTGGGGTGCAGAAACAGAACCGGTTTGCCATGCGCACCGATCTTGGGCTCACCTGATCCCAGAACCCGGGCTCCGGTCGCTTTCAGATGATCACGGGCCGCGATGATATCCTCGACCTCGTAACATACATGGTGGATGCCGCCGGCCGGGTTCTTTTCCAAGAACCCGTTGATCGGGCTGTCGTCACCCAGTGGATACAGAAGTTCGATCTTGGTGTTGGGCAGTTCGATGAACACGACCGTGACACCATGATCCGGCTCGTCCTGCGGCGCGCCGACTTTGGCGCCCAGCGCGTTGCGGTATTGCTCAGACGCCGCCTCAAGATCCGGTACGGCGATGGCGACGTGGTTCAGACGTCCAATCATGTCTCACTCCTGCTGTCCTGCGTTGCATGGGTTATGGGGGCTGATCCGCCAAAGGACAAGTGCGCCAAATCGCGCGTTAACGTCGTGTTAGCCAGAAGTTCCTAGCGTGAAGCATCTGCTGCATAGGAGAGCTGCCATGGACGATTCGGGCCTACTTGCCACCACCGCCGCCGCGCCTACCGCGACTCGACCCTTGCTGGGTCAGACCATATTGGTTGTCGAAGACAGCCGGTACGCTTGCGATGCCATCCGCCTGATGTGCCTGCACAGCGGCGCGCGCATTCGCCGTGCGGATTGCCTGAAATCGGCCCGAAGGCACCTACAGATCTATCGGCCTTCGGTTATCCTGGTCGATATGGGCCTGCCGGACGGTTCCGGCGCCGACCTGATCGCCGAATTGGCCGAGGCCACGCCCCGTATCAGTGTCATCATGGGCCTTTCGGGCGATGACGGCAGCGAAGACATGGCTCTTGCGGCCGGCGCGGATGGTTTTTTGTCCAAGCCGCTAAAATCAATGTCCCATTTTCAGAAATCCATTCTGGAACGCCTGCCAGAGGACCGGCGCCCCAGCGGGCTTCATGCCGTGCGCGATGAAATCATCCGCCCGGACCCTCTGGCCTATCAGGACGACATGGCCCATATCGCCGATGTGCTCGCAGGTCCCAACGATCACCGTACATTGGACTACGCCGCACAGTTCCTGCACGGCGTCGCGCGCGAAGCAAATGACAGGCCCTTGGCGGAAGCAGCGCGAAAGCTGGCATTGTCACGCGCGAATGGGACGCCGATCATGGCGCAGGCGGCGCAGGTTGCCGGGATGGTGCAGAACCGACTGGAACAGCGAGAGGCGATTTGAAATGGTGACAGCGTATTTCATCACTGCAACCCTTTTGTGCATCTGGCTGTACCGCCAAACACGGCAGGCCGCGCGTTCCATCCGCGTCAACCGAACCAATCTGAAAGACCCGCTGGACTGACACAGACTGCCTGCGTGCAAAAAAAACCGCCCGCGACAAGCGGGCGGTTTTTTTTTACTGGTCCTGAGGGATAATGCGAAGACCCAGCTCCATCAACTGATCCGAGGTCGGGTCCGAAGGTGCGTCCATCATCAGATCTTCGGCTCGCTGGTTCATCGGGAACATCATGACTTCGCGGATATTGGCCTCATCTGCCAACAGCATCACGATCCGGTCGATACCAGCCGCGCATCCACCGTGTGGCGGGGCGCCGTAGTGGAAGGCATTGAACAGGGCACCAAAGCGGGATTTCACTTCATCCTCGCCATAGCCCGCCAGTTCAAAGGCCTTCAGCATGATTTCCGGCTTGTGGTTCCGGATCGCGCCTGAAACCAGCTCGTACCCGTTGCACGCCAGATCATACTGGTAGCCGCGCACATCCAGCGGGTTGCCCTGCAACGCCTCCATACCGCCCTGCGGCATCGAGAACGGGTTGTGTTCGAAATCGATCGCGCCGGTTTCCTCGTCTTGCTCATAGATCGGGAAATCGACGATCCAGGCAAAGGCAAAACGGTCTTTTTCGGTCAGGTTCAATTCCTCACCGATCACGTCACGCGCCTTGCCGGCAACCTTTTCAAAGGCTTTTGGCTTGCCGCCCAGGAAAAACGCCGCATCGCCAACGCCCAGACCCAGTTGCTGACGGATTGCCTCGGTGCGTTCGGGGCCGATGTTCTTGGCCAGCGGTCCCGCAGCCTCCATCCCCTCACCCTGATCGCGCCAGAAGATATAGCCCATGCCGGGCAGACCTTCCTTCTGGGCAAAGGCGTTCATGCGGTCACAGAACTTCCGGCTGCCACCGGTCGGCGCGGGGATCGCGCGGATCTCGGTGCCTTCCTGTTCAAGCAGCTTGGCGAAGATCGCGAAACCGGAACCGCGGAAATGCTCGGAGACCACCTGCATCTTGATGGGGTTCCGCAGGTCCGGCTTGTCTGTGCCGTACCACAGCGCCGCGTCCTTGTAGGAAATTTGCGGCCAGTCCTGATCAACCTTGCGGCCACCGCCAAACTCTTCGAACACGCCGGTCAGAACGGGCTGGATCGTGTCGAACACGTCCTGCTGTTCAACAAAGGACATCTCGAGGTCGAGCTGATAGAAATCGGTGGGCGAGCGGTCGGCGCGCGGGTCTTCGTCACGGAAGCATGGTGCGATCTGGAAGTATTTGTCGAAGCCCGACACCATGATCAGCTGTTTGAACTGCTGAGGTGCCTGTGGCAGCGCGTAGAATTTGCCCGGGTGCAGACGCGACGGCACCAGGAAGTCACGCGCGCCTTCGGGCGACGAGGCGGTGATGATCGGCGTCTGATACTCGCGGAAGCCCTGATCCCACATACGCTTGCGCATGGAGGCTACCACGTCCGAGCGCAGGGTCATGTTCCGCTGCATCGCCTCGCGGCGCAGGTCCAGATAGCGATAGCGCAGACGCGTTTCCTCGGGGTATTCCTGATCGCCGAAGACCATCAGCGGCAATTCGTCGGCGGCCCCCAGAACTTCCAGTTCGCGCACGTAAACCTCGATCTCGCCGGTGGGCAGTTTCGGGTTCACCAAGTCCGGGTCACGGGCTTTGACGGTGCCGTCGATACGGATGCACCATTCGGACCGCACCTTTTCAAGCTCGGCAAAGGCGGCGCTGTCGCCGTCGCACAAGATCTGGGTTACACCGAAATGGTCGCGAAGATCGATGAACAGCACGCCCCCATGATCTCGAACCCGATGCACCCAACCGGACAGGCGAACGGTTTCTCCGACATTGGCGGCGGTCAAGGCGGCGCAGGTGTGGCTGCGATAGGCGTGCATGGAATATCCCTTCGGGCGCAGAATTCGTCGCGCCGATACACCCTGTCAGCCCCGGAAAGTCAAGGCGGGTTGCCCCTTCAAAACGGCCTTTGCACATTGCCCGAGTAGAAATATACGCCCAGCCCCACCGCAAAAATGATATTGCCCGCAATCGCGTGCAGCAACACCGCATAGAAGAATGACCCACGCTGCCGGTAGGCCCATGTGAACAGCAGGCCGCCGGCGAATGTCATCAGCGCGACGATCCAGCTCCAGTACATCAGGTGCGCGAACGAGAATATGGCCGCGTTCAGCAGATAGGCCGCACGCCCATCCGGAAGGATCGCGTGATAGCGGCGAAAAAACAGAGGACGGAACAGCAGCTCTTGCGGCAGCGCTGACAAAAGTGGGTAGCCGACCCAGATGAAGGCCAGCATTTCGGGGCGCTGCACAAGCAGGAAGAACGCGGCATCCGGGCGCGTGATCTGAATCAACCCAACACAAAAGGCAGCCACGATGGCAGAGAACAAAGCCACCTCGCGCAGGGTCCAGTTGGCCCAGTCATAACGAAGTTCGGCCCATTGAAACCCGGGCGTCCGGTGCAATAGCACGATACCAAGCCCGGTCAGCGCAAAAAGCGCCGGAAACATCCAGTTCGGAGGGAAAAGAACAGCGATCAGCAGCGGCAAGCCAATATAGAACAGGCCAAATTCCAGCCTCAGCTGTCGCAATGCAACCGGCGGTCCGATCATCATGCTGTTTTTTGTCACCCGTCTATCAGCTCCACCTCGATCAGTCCGCGCAGTGAATTTCCGATCCGCACAGTTTGCGCATTTTTCAGGTCGGTCAAGGTCAGCACAGCTTCGGTGACCGCTTTATTTTCCAACAGTTCTTCGCGCAGTATCCCCGGCAAGAGCCCACAGGACAGAGCGGGCGTCAGAACCCGGCCATCAGGCATTTCCAGAAACAGGTTCGTAATGGTGCCTTCACAAAGCTCATCCAGTTCATTCAGAAACAACAGTTCGTCCACCCCCTCGGGCAGCGCTGCGCGCGCGGCATCATAGAGCGCACGGCGCGTGGTCTTGTGACGCAACCACAGGTCATTCGAAGCCAGACGCTGATCCGACAGAGCGACGCGCCAGATTCTGGGATTGTACACCAGTTCGCCGGTCGACAGATCGAACGATCCCGACACATCCAGCGTAAGGCGGCAACGCAGCGGGTTGTCACAAGCAGCGCCATTCAGTCGGGCGGTCGCTTCATCGGGGTTGAAAGGAATCTCGAACACCCGCGCAGTACGGGCCATTCGTGCAAGATGGCGGTCCAGCCTGACAAAGCCCTGATCCGGGCGGAAGGCCAGTGTTTCAATCAGGCTGAAATCAGGTTCAGCTGGCGGGCGAAGCGGGCTTTCCATAACGCCTCCTCATACTCTGACGGGGCGGTGCTGTCCCAAACGACACCGCCGCCTACGTTCAGAGTGGCCTGATCATCCTCAAGCATCAAGGTGCGGATGGCCACGTTGAACTCGGACCGACCATCAGGCGCGGCCCAGCCAATCGCCCCGCAATAGATGTCGCGCGCCCATGGCTCCAGTTCCGCCAGAATTTCCATCGCGCGGATCTTGGGGGCTCCGGTGATCGACCCGCAGGGAAACAGTGCCGTCAGAATTTCACCCAACCCCACGCATTTGTGCAGCTGCGCCCGCACCAGCGAGACCATCTGATGTACGGTGGCATAGGTTTCCACCCGGAACAGGTCAGGCACATGAACGGATCCGGGTAGCGCGACGCGGCTGAGATCGTTGCGCAGCAAATCAACAATCATCAGGTTCTCGGCCCGATTCTTTTCGTCCGCGCTCAGAAAAGCTCGGCGGCGCGCATCCTCATCCGGGTCTTCACTGCGCGGTTGCGTGCCCTTCATCGGCCGGGTTTCGATCCGCCCACCCTCATCGGTGCGGAAAAACAACTCCGGCGAGCGGCTGAGCAGATCGGGCAGCCCATCCTGCTGCACCAGTGCTCCGTGGCCCACTGGCTGCCCCACCGCCAGCGCGGCATAGAGCGTTTCGCTGTTGCCCGAGACGGACAGATCAATCGGAAATGTCAGATTGGCCTGATAGATGTCGCCGGCACCGATGGCGTCATGCACGGCCCTGAAGGCCTTGCCGTAGCGCGCTTCATCCCAGCGCGGCCGGAATGCGCCCACTTCACCCGCAGGCGACGGAAGGGCGACACGATCCGGTGCATCATAGACCCCAAAGCACAACAAAGGCAGGCGTCGTTCTTCCGGCAATAGACCATTGAGCCGGGGTTCAAGCGCATAGCCCAGCTCGTAACTGGCATACCCTGCCAGCCAGGCACCGCCTGCGCGCGCCTCGTCCAGCGCCGCCAGAGCCTGGGGCACGTCCTCCGCTACATCCGCGCGGATCACCTGAGACGGACGCTGAAACCGGGTTCCTCGCCCGGCCGGTCCCTGATCGAAACGAATACGCACTTGCATCCTCATTTGCCGTGAGGGGCCATATAGAGAATACTCTGCCAAGTGAAAGAGGGGAAAGCGGCAATTTCGTCCCTGTTTCCGATACCTCTTGCACCTTTTTGCGCGGTCCCTATAACGCAGGACAATTTGGGCGCTGGGGCGGTGCCCTGACTCGCGGACAATCGAAGGAACAAGGCCATGCCGAGAAGAACCGACATCCAGTCGATCATGATCATTGGGGCGGGCCCCATTGTTATCGGTCAGGCCTGTGAATTCGACTATTCCGGTGCTCAGGCCTGCAAGGCCCTGCGCGAGGAAGGATACCGGGTCATTCTGGTGAACTCGAACCCGGCGACGATCATGACCGACCCCGGTCTGGCCGACGCCACCTATATCGAGCCGATTACACCCGAAGTGGTCGCCAAGATCATCGAGAAAGAACGCCCTGACGCCCTGTTGCCCACCATGGGCGGACAGACCGGCCTGAACACCTCGCTGGCACTGGAAGAAATGGGCGTGCTGGACAAGTTCGGCGTCGAGATGATCGGCGCCAAGCGCGATGCCATCGAAATGGCCGAAGACCGCGCCCTGTTCCGCGAGGCGATGGACCGGCTGGGCATCGAAAACCCCAAGGCCGAGATTGTGACCGCCCCCAAGGACGAGAGCGGCAAGAAAGACCTGGACGCTGGCGTGGCGCTGGCGCTTGAAACCCTTGAAACCGTGGGGCTTCCTGCCATCATCCGCCCGGCCTTTACACTGGGCGGCACCGGAGGCGGCGTGGCGTATAACCGTGAGGATTACATCCATATTTGCCGCTCGGGTATGGATGCCTCGCCCGTGGGTCAAATCCTGATCGACGAAAGCCTTCTGGGCTGGAAAGAATACGAAATGGAGGTGGTGCGCGACACTGCCGACAACGCCATCATCGTGTGTTCCATCGAAAACGTCGATCCGATGGGCGTGCATACGGGTGACTCGATCACCGTGGCCCCTGCCCTGACGCTCACTGACAAAGAATACCAGATCATGCGCAATCACTCGATTGCCGTGCTGCGTGAAATCGGTGTCGAAACCGGCGGTTCAAACGTGCAATGGGCGATCAACCCGGTCGATGGTCGCATGGTCGTGATCGAGATGAACCCGCGCGTGTCGCGCTCGTCGGCGCTGGCATCCAAGGCCACCGGTTTCCCGATCGCGAAGATCGCTGCGAAACTGGCCGTGGGTTACACGCTGGATGAGCTGGACAACGACATCACCAAAGTCACCCCGGCCTCGTTCGAGCCGACCATCGACTATGTCGTGACAAAAATTCCGAAATTCGCGTTTGAGAAATTCCCCGGTTCCGAACCCTATCTGACCACCGCGATGAAGTCGGTGGGCGAGGCGATGTCGATTGGCCGTACGATCCACGAATCGATGCAGAAGGCACTGGCCTCGATGGAATCGGGCCTGACCGGCTTTGATGAGGTCGAAATCCCCGGCCTGAACGTAGGCCTCTGGGACGAGGCCGACGACAAGGCCGCCGTGATCAAGGCGATCAGCCAGCAGACACCCGACCGCCTGCGCACCATTGCACAAGCGATGCGCCATGGCCTGAGCGATGACGAGATTTTCGGCGTCACCAAGTTCGACCCCTGGTTCCTGGCTCGCATCCGCGAGATCGTCGAGGCCGAGCGTCAGCTCCGCAAGGACGGTCTGCCCGTCACCGAGGATGGTATCCGCAAGCTGAAAATGCTGGGATTCACCGATGCGCGTCTGGGCAAGCTGACGGGCCGTGACGAAGACAACGTCCGCCGCGCGCGCCGCAATCTGGGCGTTTCAGCGGTGTTCAAACGCATCGACACCTGCGCCGCCGAGTTCGAGGCGCAGACACCTTACATGTACTCAACCTACGAAGCGCCCATGATGGGCGAGGTCGAATGCGAGGCGCGCCCGAGCGACCGCAAAAAGGTCGTCATTCTTGGCGGCGGCCCAAACCGCATTGGTCAGGGCATCGAGTTCGACTATTGCTGCTGCCACGCCTGCTTCGCGCTGACCGAAGCGGGGTATGAAACCATCATGATCAACTGCAACCCCGAGACGGTTTCGACCGATTATGACACTTCGGATCGCTTGTATTTCGAGCCGCTGACCTTTGAACACGTCATGGAAATCCTGACGAAGGAACAGGAAAACGGCACGCTGCACGGCGTCATTGTTCAGTTCGGTGGACAGACACCGCTGAAACTGGCCAACGCGCTCGAGGCCGAGGGCATCCCGATCCTGGGCACCACGCCTGACGCGATTGACCTGGCCGAAGACCGCGAGCGTTTTCAGGCGCTGGTCAATGAACTGGGGCTGAAACAGCCCAAGAACGGCATCGCCTCGACCGACGCGCAGGCGCTGGAAATCGCCGAGGAAATCGGTTTTCCGCTGGTGATCCGCCCGTCCTACGTTCTGGGCGGCCGCGCGATGGAGATCGTTCGCGACATGGACCAGCTGCGACGCTACATCAACGAGGCCGTGGTGGTCTCGGGCGACAGCCCCGTTCTGCTGGACAGCTATCTGGCTGGCGCGGTCGAGCTGGACGTGGACGCGCTGTGCGACGGCACCGATGTGCATGTGGCAGGCATCATGCAGCATATCGAAGAGGCCGGCGTGCACTCGGGCGATAGCGCCTGTTCGCTGCCGCCCTATTCGCTGTCGAAAGAGATCATCGCGCAGATCAAGGATCAGGCGTTCAAGCTGGCCAAGGCGCTGAACGTTGTCGGCCTGATGAATGTTCAGTTCGCGATCAAGGATGACGAGATCTACCTGATCGAGGTCAACCCGCGCGCCTCGCGCACCGTGCCGTTCGTGGCAAAGGCCACCGACAGCGCGATTGCGTCCATCGCCGCGCGCGTCATGGCAGGCGAAAAGCTGGCGAGCTTCCCGCAGCGTCCGCCCTACAAGACCGTGGACGACACAAAGATCGCGGATCAGATGACGCTGGCCGACCCGGACATGCCATGGTTCTCGGTGAAAGAGGCGGTCCTGCCCTTCGCCCGTTTCCCGGGCGTCGATACCATCCTTGGCCCGGAAATGCGCTCGACCGGCGAGGTCATGGGCTGGGACCGCGATTTCCCGCGCGCCTTCCTCAAGGCGCAGATGGGCGCGGGCATGGTCCTGCCGACATCAGGCCGGGCCTTTATTTCGATCAAGGATGCCGACAAGGGCGCGGCGATGCTCGAGGCCGCCCAGGTTCTGGTCGAACAAGGCTTCACGCTGGTCGCCACCCGCGGCACGCAAAGCTGGCTGGCGGAACAGGGTGTGCCATGCGACGTGGTCAACAAGGTCTATGAGGGCCGCCCGGACGTGGTCGACATGCTGAAAGACGGTCAGGTTCAACTGCTGATGAACACCACCGAAGGCGCGCAGGCGGTCGAGGACAGCAAGGCCATCCGGTCCATCGCGCTTTATGACAAGATCCCGTATTACACCACTGCCGCTGCAAGCCATGCTGCCGCTCTGGCGATCAAGGCGCAGGCCGAAGGGGATGTCGAGGTGAAGTCGCTACAGGGATAAGCGCCGTGGCTATCAGCGTTTAGAAGCTCTGGATATGCTCCAGAGCTTCCTCATCATTCTGCCAAAGGGATGTCTTTCCAAACGGCGGTTGATCTGCTTTGACCTTCAAAAACTTCCAATGCCAGAAATCCTTTGTGCCCACCGCTCGGCAGGTCGAAAGCAATATCTACACGCTGGGGGATACCCGCGGACAAATTGCCCCCGACAACCCAGTTTTTTTGTGAACCAACTTTGAATTCTTTCGCCTGGACCCATTCCGCCGTCGGCAATGCCAGGCGAATTTTGTCTCCTCTGGCCTGAAAGTGATATGACGCGGCATCTTCTGGTTCCAAAAGCATGGTGCAGGAAACCCGCACGCCCTTTCCTGCACATCCCACGAGGTTCGCTTTGGTCGACCCGAAATACTGCGGTTCAAAATCTGTCGAAAAGTCGCCAGTGACTTCGATAGGAGCGCGCGGATTCAGTGCCGCCGAGCTACCAGCAGCCCCGGCTTCCCCCTTTGGACCCACCGGGCCTTGCGGACCTGCCAGTCCCTGTGGTCCGCGCAGCTCATCCAAGTGGTTCTGTACTAAAAAAGCTGCCACAGCCTCTACAGAAGCGGCTTGTCCTTGCCCGACAGGCTGTTCCTCAAGATCGCTAAGGCGTTTTTCCAGCAACGTAAGATCAACCGGTGCTCGTTCGCTGATGGCACTCAATGCGTCGCGCAACGAAGAAATCTCTTGATCCTTTAAAGTGAGTTCTTCGTCTATTTGTTCAAGATCTGCCTCGAGACGAGAAATTTTTGCAGCAAACTGGCTAAATCCCAAATCCTGCTCACGCGCGTTGGCTCGTTCCCCATCAATGTATGTGTATAACAAGGTCCCTATACCGACCAACCCCCCAGCGACGCCCGCCACGCCAATTTTGTTATCCATTGAATTCCTCGTGCAAATTCCTAACACACTGAAGCAAACGAAGAAGAGCCTGGCAAGCCTTGCGTTTCTCGATGAGCGGCGACCATCGTCAAACAACGAGTTCCATGAAGGCCGCCCCTCAGGCGACCATTCTACGACCCTCCCGACGCCTTCTGATCTGAGTCACTTTGAATGGTTCGGTACGATTAAACTGGCACACAAGGATCGGTGTGTTTTAGCTGGGATTCCATTGCAATCTTGAAAAGGGATCACACCGTTGCAAGTTCGCGTTTTTCATCGCCCGCGAAGAAAAGCAGGTAGAACACCGGCGCGGCGACCATTGTTAGGACGGTCGCAAAAGCCAGCCCGCCCATGATCGTCACCGCCATCGAGACGAAGAACGCATCGGTCAGCAGCGGCGCCATGCCCAGAATAGTGGTGATCGCAGCCAGCATCACAGGACGCAAACGCGAGACCGAGGCTTCGACGATGGATGCGCGCAAGGGTTTGCCCGTGGCGCGAACCAGGTCGATCTCTTCCACCAGAACGATGCCGTTCTTGATCAGCATGCCCGACAGGCTGAGCAGGCCCAGAAGGGCCGTGAAGGTAAAGGGCAGCCCTGTGCCCAACAGGCCGATGACCACGCCGTTGACCGACATCGGAACCAGCAGCCAGATGATGATCGGCTGTCGGATCGCGTTGAACAGCAGAACCGAGATCAGCACCATGATCAGCAGGCTCAACGGCAACTGTTTGCCCAGGCTTTCCTGCGCGTCACGCGAGTTTTCGAACTCACCGCCCCACTCCATCTTGTATCCGGGGGGTAATTCGATTGCCTCGATGGCGTCCCGAACTTCGGCGTGTACCTGAGCCGCCGTCAGGTTGGGCGGGATGTCCGCGCCGACGGTGATGGTCAGAACACGATCGCGGCGATGAACCAGCGTATTGAGGGATTTGTACTCGAATCCATCGACCATCTGTTCGATTGGTACAAATTTCCCGGATTGGTCCGAATACACCACCTGATCGACGATGGAATAATCTCCGTCCGCCGGACGACGCAAGATGATGGGGATCAGGCGGTCACGTTCCCGCAGCACACCGCCCGTGATGCCATCGGTCGAAAATTGCAGCGTGGCCGCAATGTCTTCGCGCGTAACACCCGCGGTCTGGGCCCGTTCTGTGGCATAGATCGGCTGCACCGCCAGTTCCTGTTCGCGCCAGTCATGATGAACGAGCAGCGCGTTGGGCGACGCCGCCGCCATGCGCTGCACGGCCTCATCCGCAAGTTGACGCAGGACCACCGGATCGCTGCCCGAGAACCGGGCCTGGATCGGATCACCGCCACCGGGGCCAAACACCAGGCGCTTGGTTCCGAACTCGCCTTCGGGGAACTGGACCGACCCGAACGCTTCCAGATCCGCCTGCAAGGCCGGGATGTTATCCAGACTTTCCGTGCGGATGATCATGTGACCATAGCTCGGGTTCGGTTTTTCCGCCGAATAGGTCAGCATGAACCGGGTTGCCCCCTGACCGACGAATGTCGTGACCGAAACCACGTCATCGCGTTGGGTCAGCCAATCTTCGAACACCGCCATGTCCTGAGCCGTGCGGGCAATCGGCGTGCCCTGAGGCAGCTTGTAATGCACAAAGAACAAAGGCGTGTTCGAGTTGGGGAAGAATTGTTGTTTCATCAACCCGAACCCGGCATAGCACGCAACGGTTACGCCGATGAGACCCGCAACAACCAGCCACCGGAAGCGGAGCGCAAACCGCAGGATCGCGCCATATGTGCGGAACAGGATGCCCCCGTAGGCGTCGATCTCACCCTCCTTGCCCTGCTTGAAGAAATAGTGCCCCAGCAAAGGCGTGACCGTGATGGCAAGTATCCAGCTGAGCAGCAGCGAAATGCCGATCACCGCAAACAGAGAAAACAGAAACTCGCCCGTCGCATCCGGGCTGAGCCCGATCCCGGCAAAGGCCATGATGCCGATCACGGTGGCCCCAAGCAGGGGGATCTGGGTTTTGGACGCCACATCCTCAGCCGCATCGCGCGAGGATTGGCCACGCAACATCGCGATCTGCATTCCTTCGGCCACCACGATGGCATTGTCCACAAGCATACCCATGGCAATGATCAGCGCACCCAGGGAAATCCGTTCCATCTCGATCGAGAACAGTGACATGAACAGAAGCGTGCCGACCACGGTCAGCAACAGGGTCGAACCGACAACGATGGCCGCGCGCCAGCCCATGAAGATGCCCAGAACGGCGACCACGATGGCCACCGACATGGCAAGGTTCACGAGAAAGTCGTTCGAGGCCTGTTCGACCACCACATGTTGCTGATAGATCGGCAGAATATCGACACCGAAGGGGATATTCGCATCCAGCTCGGCGAATTTGGCGTCAGCTCGCTTGCCGACCTCGACGATGTTTTCCGTCGCCAGACCGGCGATACCGAGGGTAAAGGCTTCGGTCCCGTTATAGCGGATCATGATGTCCGGATCGTTCTGACGGGCGCGATAGACATCGGACATGTCGAACAGGTTGATCACCTGCCCTTGCGAACCGACAGACAGGCCCGCAATGGCCGAGACACTGTCCGAACCCTCGGCCGTCAGAATGGTGGTGCGGGCATCTTCAGACCGCAAAGACCCCGAGGAATTCACCGAATCCGCGTTGGCTATGGCTTCGTTGATCGCTTGCAGCGGGACGTTCTGGTTCACCGAGATCGCCAGATCGGGCTCTACAAAAATCGCCTCGTCCGGCAGGCCCTGAACCTCGACATCGGCGACGCCGTCCACGGTCAGCAGTTCGCGACGCAGAAACGTTGCCAGTTCATGCTTTTCGGCGTCCGAAAACCCTTCGGCAGTCACCGCATAGAACAGGCCGAACACATCACCGAACCCGTCATTCACATAGGGTTGGCTGACACCCGACGGAAGCCCGCGGGCAGCATCGCGCACCTTGGCCCGCAGGCGGGTCCAGATATCGGGCAGTTCGGTGCCGTCGTAGGTCGACTTGATCTCTACTTCGATCAGCGATTGTCCAGGTTGGTTGACAGAGGTTATGACATCCACCTCGCCCATCTGCTGGATCGCGGATTCAAGGGGTTCGGACACTTCAAGCGCCACCTGTTCCGCCGTGGCACCGGGATATTGCGTGGCGATGACCGCGTTCTTGATGGTGAAAGCCGGGTCTTCCAAGCGACCAAGCGACGTGAATCCCCAGATGCCACCAAAGAGGGCAATGAGGATGATCAGCCATGTGTAAAGCGGTCGATCAATCGAGGCGCGCGCGATGTTCATCTGTCTGCCCCTCAGTTCGCGAAGCCGGTGAACCGGCGCACGGACTGACCGTCTGTCAGCACAGCACCGCCAGCCACAACAACTTCGTCACCGTCGGACAAGCCTTTCAACACCCGAACATCGCCCGACTGCGTGGGTTCGATTGTCACCGGAACGCGGCGGACCGTGCCTTCATCCGCACCGGCCGGCGAGAACACCATGACGCCCAGCTCACCTGTTGCATCCGCGATGACGGTTGTCGCCGGCACGACGATGCCTGTGCGCTCATCCCGGACCTTTACGTTGACGGTGACGGACGAGCCGGGAAGAATTTGCAGCCCCTCGGGCGGGGTCAGGCCGAACTGAATGCGGAAGGTCTGCCCGACACTTGAGGTTTCAGCGTCGAATTCACGGATTTCCAGCGGGAAGACTTCATCACTTACGGGGAATTTGGCGGTGATGGTGATATCGTCGTTCTGGCCCGAGCGTTGAAACAGGATCTCGGGCACGTCCACCTCGATGCGCAGTTCGGACATGTCGTGGATGCGGACGATCGGCGTGCCCGCCGATACGGTGGTGAAAGCCTCGACCGCGCGGCTGGAGACCAGCGCGTCAAATGGTGCGGTCAGAGTCGCGTGTTCCAGTTCGTATTCGGCATCGCGCAGTGCGATCGCGGCCAGTTGCGCTTCGGTCTCCGCGTCATCGACCGCCACCTGGCTGGCCGTGGTGCCCCGCAAACGCGACAGGCGGGCGACGGTTCGGTCGGCCTGTTCCTTTTGCAGCTGCGCCCGCTCAAGCCGCAGTTCGAACGGCTCCTGATCCAGTCGCGCAATCAGGCCGCCTTTGGGGATGACAAACCCTTCGTTGACCGGCATTTCGACGATCTGACCGGCAACCTGAAAGGCAAGATCGACCGTCTGCCGCGCGGCAACACGACCGAAGAACTGGCGGGTGAAGCCGGGCGTTGTTTCGTGCACCTGCATCAGCTTGACCGGTTTCGGAGTATCTTGAGCGGTAATCGGAGTTGCCAGAACGGCCAGTGCAAGGCCCAGAGAGGTCAGGAGTTTCATTTCTTCAGTCCCTCGGGAATTCCCGTTTTCAAAACGTTGTCACGGATTTTGCGCGCCAGTCGCGCGAATTCGGCTGTTTCTTCGTCGTTCAGGCCCGAGGCCCTGTGAAAAAGGTCTCCGGCCTCGGCCACCAGCATGTTGCGGGCTTCTTCGCCACGCTCGGTCAGCACCAGCAACCAGGCGCGGCGGTCTTCGGGGTCACGCTCGCGCATGAGATAGCCGGCTTTTTCCAGCGAATCCGCGGTGGCGGTGATTGTGGACGGTACACTCAGCATATCCGCAGCCAGAACCCCCATGCGTTTCGGCTGATCCAGCTTGATCAGCATATGGCATTCGGGGTGGCTCAGGTCTGTTTCGATACAGTCGAAGGTCTCTTCCAGTTTCCAGTACAGGGCATAGACGCCCATGATCGCCTGAATCTCGGGGCTGAGGCGGCCAAGCCTGGTGCTGATATCGTCGGGCATCGGGGATCTCCGCGCGTTTGGAGCGGTCATATACTTCAGTTTCTGAACTATTCAAGATATGAAGCTACAGCTTTATGCACATTCCCTTAGGTCAACATACCTTGATCAAATCACACCGTGACTGCATTTTGGGCAAATCCGAAACACTCAGGGCTCGCCATGTATACCCCCGCCATCACCGGTACCGGTGTCTTCACGCCGGAAAACGTCATCACCAATGCCGAGCTTGTCGAAGCATTCAACGCTTATGCCGACAAACAGAACGCGAAGAATGCCGAAGCCATCGCCGCCGGGCAGATGGAGGCGATGCAGCATTCCTCGGAAGAGTTCATCGTCAAGGCGTCGGGGATCGAAAACCGCTACGTGATGGACAAGGCCGGGGTGCTGAACCCGGACGTGATGCACCCGACGCTGCGCCAGCGCAGCGATGACGAGCCCGGGATCATGACCGAGATGGCAGTGGATGCCTGCAGGAAGGCGCTGGCGCAGGCGGGGCGCACAGCGGCGGATGTCGATCTGGTAATCTGCGCGGCCTCGAACCACGAGCGCGCCTATCCGGCGATTGCGATCGAAATTCAGCAGGAACTGGGGATCAACGGGTTCGGCTTTGACATGAACGTCGCCTGTTCTTCGGCCACGTTCGGCATTCAGGCCGCGGCGGATATGGTGAGGTCTGGATCGGTGCGAGCGGCGCTGGTGGTCAACCCCGAGATCTGCTCGGGCCATCTGGAATGGCGCGACCGGGATTGTCATTTCATCTTTGGCGATGTGGCGACGGCAACGCTGATCGAGCGGATCGAAGACGCCAAAGGCCCGCATTTCGAAATCCTGTCGACCCGCTGTGCTACTGCGTTTTCCAACAATATTCGCAACAACAACGGCTTTCTGCGCCGCTCGCGCCCTGACGGGCTGACCGATCGGCGCGACATGCAGTTCATGCAGAACGGTCGGAAAGTATTCAAGGAAGTACTGCCGATGGTCAGCAAGCATATCAGCGACCACATGGATGCCGAAGGGGTCAGAAACTCTGATCTGAAACGCCTGTGGCTGCATCAGGCCAACAAGACGATGAACGACTTCATCGGCAAGAAAGTTCTGGGCCGCGAACCCGAGCCGGGCGAGCAACCCAACATCCTTCAGGATTATGCCAACACGTCTTCTGCGGGGTCGATCATCGCGTTTTCTAAGTATTCCGACGACTTGCAGGAAGGTGATCTGGGCCTGATCTGTTCCTTCGGCGCCGGGTATTCCGTCGGTTCGGTGATCGTGAAGCGCCACGCCTGACGGTTGATCTTGTGTGACCTAGCCTGCCCCACTCACCTGAAAGACCTGAAAGGCTGTACCTTCCGCAGCTTGTATCCGTCTGAGATAGGCCGGGATTTCACCCGCAATCAATCGCGGTTGCAAACCACGGCCCTGTGACGCCCAGGACCAGAATTCGGCGCGCGGTGCGGACGTGCAGAGCATGACGTAATCCACGTCCAGCTCGGTCAGGCGTGATCCGATCTGGTCGGCGTCCGATCGGAACAGTTCGATCTGCGCCAGAATTCCAGCCTGATTCCGGTGATAATTGCCCGCCAATACGGAATGGTCGGTATGGCGCAGCACGTTCGCGGCAAAGTCGAAATCAACAAGAACTCTGCCGGCTGGCAGGCCATGCAGGGCTGCATAGGCTTCGGGCGTTTTGCAGGATGCCCCCGAATTTTGCTGTGACTGTCGGGCCGGCATCGCGGATGCGGCAAAGGACGGCTCGGCAAAGCGCCCCAACTGCTCATCGATGCTGGCGCCGGTTTTCGGCGAGATGCAGAGGATGAAAGCAACCATCGCAAGCCCTGACATCGCGCGGCGACTGCTTGCATAAGAGGTGTATAGGACACGCAGGATCTGCGCCTGGACAGCCACCAGCGAAACGCCCAGGAATGTCATCATTCTGGACTGATAGAGGAACACCACCAGGCCGGTCACGATCAGGGCCAGAAACAGGGCGTATTCCAGTCTGAAGGGCGATCTGACTGCAAAGATCAGGGCGGCTGCCACGCACAGGATCGACATCGCGATCAGGGCCAGCGCTTCGCCCCGGTGCCGTTGCAGAGTGACGTTGATTTTCTGGGCTTCCGCCACCTGGCTCAGCCAATAGTCGCGCATGTCCTGAGGCAGGGCTTCGATCGGATTGCTGAGACAATGCGGGGCGAAATCGTAAGCGCAGGCCAATGTCACCACGCCAATTGCAACACATGCGCCGACCCGGCCCCAAAGTGACCAGCCAGACCCGATCCAGGCCACAATGCAAAGCCCCGCCGCGGCAACGCTCGCCGGCAACGCCACGCTGAGAGTCAGGGCGTCACAGCTTGGAAACAGAAAGGCCTCGTGTCCCGTTGTTGCAAGGCTGGTCAGTACAAGCGTCACGACCAGCCCGATACCGAATGCCATGGTCCGGCGACGGGTCGGTTCACCGTTGACGATCCAGTCAATGGCAAAAAACACGGCGACAAGTGCGATCTGCAATATCGATTCGGTGCCTATCGACACCGAAAGCGCCAAGCAGGCACCCAGCAGCCATCCGGCATATGGTTTGTCCCTGCGCAACGCAAACAGCATCAGGGCCGTGGCGAACAGAAGAATCTGAGCATTGTGGTGATCAAACGAAAAATAGTCGAACTTCCTGGAGTGTTCGAGCGCCAGCACACCCACAACCAGTGCCGAAACAGCGCCTTCCCGCGCGCCCAAAACGCTTCCCGTCACCGCAAAGGCCCACAAGGCCAGGCCGGCCAAAAGTGAGGGCCAGGCGAATGCCGTCACCTGAAGGGCCGTATCGGGCGGCAAAACCAAACCGAATGTTCCGTAGAGCAAGGCGATCGGCGCGTCGATCAATCGGGACCAATGCATCAAAGTACCGCCCTCGGGACCCAGCCGATACTGATGGTTGTCGAACCAGCCCTGCCCCTGCAACAGATCCTGCACGACCACCCAGCGCATCACGTCGTCAGAGCCATCCTGATGACCACTCAGGGTCATCAGAACCAGAAGTGCCACATAGGCGCATACAAAAAATCGCAGAACCACCCGGTCTGCGAAAATCCTGTATGTTCCCTGCGATTTCTGCATGGTTCTCTGCCCTTGACGATCTTGCCCGCGACGGACCTTACAAGACAGACGTGACTGAATTGAGGCAACAGGCACAGTCAGCGTTTCTGACTTTTCGAGCATGAAAACAGGTAAGCCGCACAGGCGAAAACTGGCCGGTCATGAGCGCAACGGTTCCTGACCCCGGCTAGCTGACGCTTTCTTCTTCCAGATGCAGCTTCATCTCGATCAGAACCTGTTGCAGCAAACTGGTTTCTTTCAGCAACCGTTTGGCTTCGTTGACGGTGATGATTCCGTCTTCGATTGCGGCCTGATACTCGGTCATCAACATCGCAAACCGCTGGCTCAGCGCAATGACATCCGAATTGACGCCACCGGTGCGGGGGGTAGAGGTGTTGCGGTCGCTATAGGACAAGGTGATGTTCTTCAGATCCGCCAAAGCCGACGTCACGTGCGGGTAAGTCGCCGCGTTTTCAAGGCGGGCCACCGCGTCCACAGGCATGAACCTGTCCTCGTGCTCAGCATTGTCGGAATAGTATCGTCCCAAAGTGGCTTTGGATTTCCCCGTAATTTCACACGCGGCTTCGATTCCAACATCCTTGACCAGCGCTTCTGTGTGTTTTTTCAGATAGGCCCCGATATCTGCCATTGTTTTACCTTTGTTACCTGCAAACGCCTGCCCGATGTCCAAACGGGGGAAAGCGTGGGTAAATTTCCCATAACCAAGTCATAATTGAAATGTCATACATTGGCTATCCCTCAGATATGCGGGGGATTTTGTGAGTGAGTGGCGGCAGTTCAAGCCGGTAATGAGTGATTGCGGGGTGATATTGTTAAGCCTTGCTGCGTTTTGGCCACATGTTGGCCGACGGCGTCGCTGTTGCAGATGTGGGGGTTCCATCCCCTAGAGCGTAGCTCGGCCTCTGCGAACGCAACGGCGACGTCGCTCCATCAAAAAGATTGGTATCTTGTTCCTTTTCCCCAAGCGTTTTAGACCCGCGTCATGGCAAAGCTGTATTTCAACTATTCAACCATGAACGCGGGGAAATCGACCGTATTGCTGCAAGCCTCGCACAACTACCGCGAGCGTGGGATGCAGACATACCTGATGACCGCGGCCATTGACGGAAGGGCGGGTGCCGGACGGATCGCATCACGCATCGGCATCTCGGAGGAGGCCGATACCTTCACGCCCGGCGACGACGTCTTCGCGATGATCCGAAACAGACTGGACGACGGTCCGGTAACCTGCGTGTTCATCGATGAGGCACAGTTCCTGTCCGAAGCGCAGGTCTGGCAGCTGGCCCGGGCCGTCGACGATCTGGACGTACCGGTGCTGGCCTACGGGCTGCGGGTGGATTTTCAGGGCAAGCTGTTTCCCGGATCAGCCGCGCTGCTGGCTCTGGCTGATGAGATGCGCGAGGTCCGCACCATCTGCAAATGCGGACGCAAGGCCACGATGGTGATACGTCAGGACGAAAACGGCAACGCCATCACCGAAGGTGCCCAGGTTCAGATCGGCGGCAACGAGACCTATGTTTCGCTGTGCCGCAAACACTGGCGCGAGGCGGTGGGCGACTAGACCGGGTTGGGCAACGCCTCGCCCGCCACAAATGCCGCCACGTTATCCAGTGCCATTTGCCCCATGCTGCTGCGCACCTCTTCGGTGGCCGTGCCCAGATGGGGCAGCAGGGTGACGTTTTCCATTTCACAAAGGGCCCGGGGCACTTTGGGCTCGAACTCATAGACATCCAGCCCGGCCCCGGCAATCTGACCCGATTGCAGCGCCGCGATCAGGGCCGCTTCGTCCACGACCTCACCCCGCGCGATATTGACCAGAATGGCCGAAGGATTCATCGCCTGAAGAATCTGCGCATTGATCAGGTGGCGGGTTTCCGCACCGCCGGGAACCGCAAGCACAAGGAAATCGACCGAGGCGGCAAGGGCTTCAAGGTCAGGTGTAAATTCTGCCGGGAAATCCAGATCTTTTGCATTGCGGGACTGATAGGCCACCTGCATGGCAAACCCGAAATGACAGCGGCGCGCGATGGCCTGCCCGATGCGGCCCATGCCGACGATGCCCACGCGCTTGCCGGTCACATGTTGGCCCAACATCTGCGTCGGGTGCCAGCCCTGCCACTGACCCGACCGCACCAGCCGCTCACCCTCACCGGCGCGCCGGGCTGTGATCAGCAGCAGGGTCATGGCGATATCGGCCGTGGCGTCGGTGACAGCGCCAGGGGTGTTGGTTACATCAATCCCGGCCTTGCGTGCAGCATCCACGTCGATATGGTTGAAGCCAACACCGAAATTGGCCAGCAGCTTGCAGCGCGGCTGACCGGCCTCGGCAAAGATCTGAGCCGAGAACTGATCGCCCAGCGTCGGGACAACCACGTCGTAATCGGCCAGAGCGGCCAGCATCTCCTGCCGCGCCATGGGCAGGGTGTTTTCCCGGATGGTCACATCGAAATCGGCGCGGGCGCGCGATTCGACTGCCGGAGTCATCGGGCGCGTGATCAGCAGTCTCATCAGTGCATCCGCCCGCCTGTAGGAACCTTACCGTCAGGGCCGATCAAAACGATCTCGCCGCTATCATCGGGCAGGCCAAGCACCAGAACCTCGGACATGAACTTGCCGATCTGGCGAGGGGGGAAATTGACCACTGCCATGACCTGTTTGCCCACCAAGGTCGACGGATCATAATGCGCGGTGATCTGGGCCGAGGTCTTGCGTTCGCCAATCTCATCACCAAAGTCTATCCACATCTTGATCGCGGGTTTGCGGGCTTCGGGATAGGGTTCGGCGCGGATCACCTCGCCCACGCGGATATCAACCTTGAGAAAATCGTCGAAAGAAATCTCACTCACGTGACAGCTCCTTGGATCGGTCGGTTGCGGCCTTGACGGCACGGTGCAGCAGGTCGGGGAAGCCCCGTTCTTCATGCATCAGCACCTCAAGCGCGGCCTGGGTCGTGCCGTTCGGCGACGTTACATTGATCCGCAGTTGAGACGGATCCTCGTCAGCGGCCATCGCCAGTGCGCCGGCCCCGGCCACCGTCGATTTGGCCAGTTTCATCGCAAGGTCATGCGGCAGGCCCTGCGCCTCGCCGGCTTTGGCAAGTGTTTCAATCAGATGGAACACGTAGGCAGGACCGGATCCGCTGAGGCCGGTGACCGCATCCATCTGCGTCTCATCTTCAAGACGAACCGTCTCACCCACCGCCGACAGCAGGTTTTCGGCCAGAGCCAGATCCTCGGCAGAGGCGTGGCTGTTGCCGATCAACGCGGTGATGCCCTGACGGATGGCGGCGGGGGTGTTGGGCATGGCGCGAATGATCGGCGTATCGCTGCCCAGAACGGATTCGAACGTGGCAATCGAGGTGCCCGCCGCGACCGAAACAAACAGCGTGCTGCCACCGCCCAGCGCCTGAATGGCGGGCAAGGCCTCGCCCATCATCTGCGGCTTGACCGCGACCAAAACCACGGCAGGGGCTTCGGGCAAGGGTGTGTTGATGTTGACGCCCTGCGCCTTCAGCCAGTCGGACGGGTGCGGATCGATCACCCAAACGGACGCTGGCGGGAGGCCGTGTTCCAGCCATCCCGCCAGCATTGCGGACCCCATCTTTCCGCACCCCAGAAGCACAAGCCCCTGTTCGGCCACACGCGTCATGTCCATTTGCCCCTCCCGCGTTACATGTCGGTTCGGGGCAAAGCTTTACGCCCGGCCGTAGGCCTCTGCAATGGCCACTTGCATGGCTTCTTCTGGCTCTCGATTGCCCCAGGTGACCAGTTGAATCGCCGGATAGTACCGTTCCGCGCTCATGACGGCAGCGGTGATCATCGTGTCGATCTGTTCGGCGCTGGCTGTCTGCCCCCCGGCAAGGACCAACCCGTACCGGTACACCATCAACTTCTGGTTCGCCCAATAGGTAAAGGCACCTGCCCAGCACTGATCATTCATCTTGTTGAGCAGCTCATAGAGCTGCATTTCCCGCTCGGCCGGTGGTTCCATTTCGAACGAACACACCATCCGCAGCGTTTCGTCATAGTTGGACCAGGCGAGGGTGATCGAATACGTCCGCCACTGGCCCTCGACAGCCATGGCGATCTGATCGTCCCCAATGCGGTCAAAATCCCAGTCGTGGTGTTCGGCCAGATGTTCAACAATGTCGATCGGATGAATGTCTTCTTCGAGATACTGCTCGGAAAGGGCCATAATGCCACCTCACTAATCTCTAGCATCTTGGGGCTGGCAGCGCCCCAGCGCTAGTTGCCTGCTCTACAAACCGGGCTTCCCCCATAGGCCTGTACTAAATATGGTGCGATGTGGCGTGGGTTCTGGCAACCCTATTTGTTGGGGATAACAGCAATAAGTTGTGGACAGAAGGCAACGTGGATCAAAATATTGGCTGTCGGGTCAGCTTTGTCTTGATTAAATCCCGCAATACGTCAGAATGCACGACACCGCACAATCCCGGTCGGATTGCGCGGCGGCAGAGTTTGTCCAAAACTGTGAAATCAGGGAACGCCCGCGGCGTTACTTGTCCAGTTTCGCCTCGAGTGCGGCAATGCGGGCTTCGAGTGCGGCGTTTTCTTCGCGCGCTTTCTGGGCCATGGCGCGGACGGCATCGAATTCTTCGCGGGTGACGAAATCACGGTCGGCCAGCCAGCGGTCGATCATCGACTTCATCGCGTTCTCGGCCTCTTCCCGCGCGCCCTGCGCGACACCCATGGCGTTGGTCATCAGCTGGGACATGTCGTCCAGTATCTTGTTGCGGGTTTGCATATCTTTTCTCCGGTATCGCGGTTGATCTCTATATGGGGAAAGATTGCCGCAGGCTCAAGGTTGACTTGCCCTGCAAACCCCGGGCAATGAGACGCACATGCAGGCTGTTCTGAATTTCCCCGATCTGTCGCCCGAATTGTTCTCGATCTCGCTGTTCGGGATGGAATTCGCGTTGAGGTGGTATGCGCTGGCCTATATCGCGGGTATCCTGATTGCTTGGCGGCTGGCAGTCGTGGCGTTGCGCCGCCCTGCCCTGTGGCCTGCGGACGGCCCGCCGATGAAACCGGGCCAACTGGAGGATCTGGTCACCTGGATCATTCTGGGCGTGATCCTGGGCGGGCGGCTTGGTTTCGTGCTGTTTTACCAACCCGGCTATTACCTGTCGCATCCGCTTGAGATCGTGAAGGTCTGGCAGGGCGGTATGGCGTTTCATGGGGGGCTGCTGGGCGTGATTCTGGCCTCGTATCTGTTTGCCCGGCACCATCGGATTCCGGCCCTGTCGCTGGGCGACCTGGTTGCCTACACGGTGCCACCCGGCCTGCTGTTGGGGCGGCTTGCCAATTTCGTCAATGCCGAGCTGTGGGGCCGCCCGAGCGAGCTGCCCTGGGCCGTCATCTTTCCCGGTTTTGCCGCGCAGGACTGCCCCGGCGTGGTTGCGGGAATGTGTGCCCGGCACCCCTCGCAGCTGTACGAAGCGGCGTTGGAAGGCGTGTTGCTGGGCGCGTTGTTGCTGTGGCTGGTCTATCGCCGGGGAGCCTTTCAGCAACCCGGCCTGATCATGGGCACGTTTCTGGCCGGTTACGGCGCATCGCGCTTTATTGTTGAATTCTTCCGCCAGCCGGATGCGCAGTTCGTGTCGCCCGGCAATCCGCTGGGATTGGCCTGGCATGTGGGCGGATATGGCCTGACCATGGGCCAGATCCTGTCATTGCCCATGATCGCGCTTGGCCTGTGGTTTGTCTTGCGCGCAGGGCGGGCAAAATGAGCCTGACCGATCACCTGATCGCCCGCATCCGACAGGA
The DNA here is from genome assembly GCF_056541565.1 of Ruegeria sp. AG6. Taxonomy (NCBI): domain Bacteria; kingdom Pseudomonadati; phylum Pseudomonadota; class Alphaproteobacteria; order Rhodobacterales; family Roseobacteraceae; genus Ruegeria; species Ruegeria sp. AG6. Next base: position 75,817 of record NZ_JBQFYQ010000008.1, read on the forward strand.
TGGCCCGATGAGCGTGGCCGACTACATGGCCGAATGCCTTCTGCATCCCACACTGGGCTATTACACGACGCGTGATCCGTTGGGGGCTGACGGGGATTTCACCACGGCACCGGAAATCAGCCAGATGTTTGGCGAACTGATCGGGCTGTGCCTTGCGCAATGCTGGATGGATCAGGGCCGTCCCGCGCCATTCACCCTGTGCGAATTGGGGCCCGGGCGCGGCACTCTGATGAGTGACATATTGCGTGCCACCCGAACCGTGCAGGGATTTCACGATGCTGCCCGGATTGTGCTGATCGAGGCCTCGCCTGCCCTGAAGCAGGTGCAGGCGGACACCCTGAAGGGTTACACACCGAACTGGGCTGACAGGGTCGCAGAGTTGCCGGACCAACCACTGCTGCTGGTGGCGAACGAGTTCTTCGACGCGCTGCCTGTCCGGCAGTTCCTGCGCGACGGTGACGGCTGGAGTGAACGCCTGGTCGGCGAGCGCGACGGCAAATTGCTGTTTGGGCGAGGGCCCAATGGGCCACAAGTGGCGCTGGCGGACAGGCTTTCGGACACCAAGGATGGTGATCTGGTCGAGCTGTGCGCGGCTGCGATCCCCATTCTGACCGTGATTGCCGGTCGGATCGCCAGCCACGGAGGTGCCGCGCTGATCGTCGATTATGGCGACTGGCATTCTTTGGGCGATACACTGCAAGCCCTGCAAAACCACAAGCCCGCCGATCCGCTGGCGTCACCCGGTCAGGCCGACCTGACGGCACATGTGGATTTTGAGCCTCTGGCCATTGCGACCCGCGCCTGTGGAGCCAGGCACACACGCCTGACACCGCAGGGCGTGTTTCTGGAACGGCTTGGCATAACCGCCAGGGCGCAGGCTTTGTCCCGGTCGCTGAGCGGTTCCGAGCTGGACGCGCTGGCTGCCGCGCATCGCCGGTTGACGCATCCGGCCGAAATGGGAAATCTGTTCAAGGTGATGGGCCTCTATCCGGCCTATGCTGCACCACCGCCGGGATTAGAGCCATGACACTGGAAATTCTGACTTCGGACTTGCTTTCCCCATTTCGTCACGGGTTCTTGACCCGTCGCGGCGGGGCGTCCTCTGGTATCTTCAACGGGTTGAATTGCGGTTATGGATCGTCTGATCAAACCGAAATTGTCGCACTGAACCGTCGGCGGGTTGCCGATGCGATGGGCGTCGCGCCCGAGGCGATGATCGGCCTGCATCAAGTTCATTCCCCAACAGTTCTGACGGTTGAACAGCCCTTGGAAGGTGAAAAACCACGCGCGGACGCGGTCGTGACGGCGACACCTGGTCTGGCGCTGACAATTTTGACGGCAGATTGCCAGCCAGTTCTGTTTGCCGATCCCGCAGCCAATGTGATCGGAGCAGCGCATGCGGGCTGGCGCGGCGCACTCGACGGTGTGCTTGAGGCGACTCTGGACGCCATGGAAGCGCTTGGCGCAGCACGCCGGAATATCAACGCCGTCATCGGCCCCAGCATTTCACAACGCGCCTACGAAGTGGGCCCCGAGTTTCTGGACGCATTTATCGCCGATTCTCCAGACAACACCCGGTTCTTCGCGAACGGACAGGATGACCGGCTGCAATTCGACCTGCCCGCCTTTGGTTTGCACCGATTGCGGCAGGCCGGTGTCGGGCAGGCGGAATGGACCCGGCACTGCACATATTCCGACCCGGACCGGTTCTATTCATATCGCCGCACAACACATGCAAACGAGGCCGATTACGGGCGGTTGATCTCGGTCATAAGATTGTGATTTTGGCCCAGATTTAGGCGTCGCGCCACTTTTCCGCCACATTTGTTGTGTTTACCGGACTCAGAATCGTAACGAGTTTTGCCAGCTATCAGATGGTCTTCTGACGTCCTTGTTTCGGACGCTGGCGTGTTGAGTGGAAGGATGGACCGAGTATAAATTTCTTGTCTGCAAAACATCCCGGATAAGCCTTATCCATGCCGCAAACGTGCGTCACAAAAGGTTCATAACGGATGCGGGAAACAAACCCGTTCGGAGCAGGACCAGAAAATGAAAACCAAATCTCGCTTTCTCAAAGCCATGGTTGCCGCCACGCGGAGCCAGAAGCTGGAAATGCCGTGGAAGCGGGTATCAAGCCATTCTGTCAGGGTCGCCAGCCGCATCGCGGCACGACGCTGAGACAGAAACACCCCGAGGCCAAGCTGCCGGTCTCGATTGGGTGAACGCGCTTCGGGCTTGCTCCTGCCCGATGTGTGATGCGTCGCGATCTGAGGGGGTCGAGACGGATTCAGGAGTTGTGTGTGTGCGGGCAATTTTCGCCCGTGAAGTACGAGTTTGTCTGGGGGGTCAATGTGTTGACCATTGGAAAGCGAGATTTTGTCGCAATGCGGGGTCCGACCGACCGCCGCCCAAGGGTCACCCATTTGTTTCAAGACAAAGAACCAGTTCGCCAGGTTGGCCTGTACGGGGTTACGCCGCGCCTGACCGGACAATTTGAGGGGAAGGAATATTTATGACTATTCCTAGTTCACTGGCCCGTGCGGCCAGAAATGCGATCGAAACGACAGCCATGCTGCGGGACGCACCGCGACCGGTTGCGAAACCAAAGGCCCAGCTGCGCCGGTATGAAGTCAGCACCCTGTTGAAAAACGGAAACGTGGTTCAGACCAGACACATAGCGCCTGCCCTGCCAATGTTCGAAGACGCCTTTTGTGCCTTCACGCGCGGATCGCTGGTTGAAACGGAACATGGGCCCATGGCCATCGAAGACCTGATGCCGGGGGATACTGTCCTTACTCAGGATGGCGCGTCGGAAACCGTGCTGTGGAAGGGATCTGTCACTCTGATCCCGGGACGTCCGGATTCGCGGGGCCGCACGCGGCCGCTTACGCGCGTCACGGCAGATACATTCGGGATCCAAAAGCCGATGTCGGGTGTAATCGCCGGGCCTGCGGCACGGATCGTGGGCACACCGACGCATTTACGGCATTTGTATGGAAATGACCCGATTCTGACACCTGTGTCCGAATTTCAGGATGGAACGGGTGTGATTGAAACAATGCCGCCGACGCCAGTTGAACTGTTTCACATTTGTCTGAAACGGCATTCCGTTATTCGGGTAGATGGTTTACAGTTCGAAACGTATCACCCAGGTGTGAACGCGGTCCGGATGATCAGCCACTCTTTGCGGTCGGTTTATCTGAACCTGTTTGCGCATATCGAGTCGCTCAACGATTTTGGTCCGCTGCTGATGCCGCGCGCCGGGGACGGAGAAATCGACGCGATGACAGCCTGAGTACGATAGCGATTACTGCATTATGGGGGGCATCATGCAGCTGTTACTAAGTTGGATTCTATCCTTGGCGGTGGCTGCCATGCTGCCACCGAACACCGCACCTGCAAAACGTCTGGGGGTTACGCCGTCCGGTTCATTCGTTCTTCCAGAACGTCGAACGGCACGCCTGGCTCGTCTTTTGCGCCGCGGATAACAAGCGATGTCTTGACGCTGGCCACATTTGGCGTGGTCAGCAGTTCACCGGTCAAGAACTGCTGAAAACTGCTGAGATCGGGTGCGACGCATTTCAGGATGAAGTCCACCTCGCCGTTCAGCATGTGGCATTCACGGACCAGAGGCCATTCGCGGCAGCGTTCTTCGAACGCGCGCAGCTCGGTCTCGGCCTGACTGTCAAGACCGACCATGGCGAACACCTGCACTTCAAATCCCAGCTCGCGGGAATTCACCTCGGCGTGGTAACCGGTGATATAACCGGATTCTTCCAGGGTGCGCACCCGGCGCAGACAGGGCGGCGCCGAAATTCCGACCCGTTTGGCAAGTTCCACATTGGTCATCCGACCGTCTGCCTGTAATTCCGCCAGAATCTTGCGGTCGATATCATCCAGCCGAGTCGTGACCATCAAATGCTCCTGATTTTTGCGGTTCTTATATCAGCCCCCCACGTGCGCGCAATAATGTTTCGTACATGCGCAATTTTCTTTGTTTTCAAATCTCTCATTTCGCCCTCACCCTGCGCAAGGTGGCTTGAATGGGCTTGAACAGTAAGGGGCTTTAAGCCGGGTCTGTCGGTCGCTATATCGGGGCGACGGGCCAAAAGCCCAATTCAGGCAATTCGAGCGGAGTTACCATGGCCGACACACGACACACCAAGGTTCTGATCATCGGATCGGGGCCAGCAGGATACACTGCGGGCGTTTACGCAAGCCGCGCCATGCTGGAACCCATCCTGGTGCAGGGTATCGAGCCCGGCGGCCAGCTGACGACAACGACCGAGGTCGAGAACTGGCCCGGCGACACCGAGGTACAGGGCCCCGACCTGATGGTCCGGATGCAGGATCATGCCAAGGCCATGGGTTGCGAAGTGATCGGAGACATCATCAACGATCTGGACCTCAGCCAGCGCCCCTTCACCGCCAAGGGCGACAGCGGCACCACCTATACGGCGGACGCCGTCATTCTGGCGACCGGCGCGCGCGCCAAGTGGCTGGGCCTGCCGTCGGAAGAGAAGTTCAAGGGCTTTGGCGTTTCAGCCTGCGCCACCTGCGACGGGTTCTTCTATCGTGGACAGGAAATCGTGGTGATCGGCGGCGGCAATACGGCCGTGGAAGAGGCCCTGTTCCTGACCAATTTCGCCAGCAAGGTGACTCTGATCCATCGCCGCGATGAGCTGCGCGCGGAAAAGATCCTGCAAGACCGGCTGATGAAGAACGACAAAATCGAGCCACTGTGGTTCCACGAGTTGGAAGAAGTGATCGGCACCGACGCGCCGCTGGGCGTCGAGGGCGTTCGCGTCAAGCATGTCAAAACCGGAGAGATCACTGAAATCCCCTGTAAAGGCGTGTTTGTTGCCATCGGCCACGCACCCGCGAACGAGCTGGTCAAGGACACGCTTGAAACGCATATGGGTGGCTATGTCGTCACCAAACCGGGCAGCACGGAAACCTCGGTTCCGGGCGTGTTCGCAGCGGGCGATCTGACCGATCACGTCTATCGTCAGGCGGTCACAAGCGCCGGTATGGGCTGCATGGCGGCACTGGATGCCGAACGGTTCCTGGCGGAAACCGAATAACGCGAATTCTGAATTTTGCAGGGCTGCCCCGGTGAATTCAGATCCGAAGGCCGTCAGCCTTTTCAGTACAGTGCCCCCGGGGTTTAAGGGGGCACTGCAAAGCATACGCTGCGCTGCAATCACTGATCGGCAGCCGATGCCACCTGCCAATCCCTTGACCCCCAGCCAGCGGCGTATCAGGATTGCTGAGGGAAAAGCGAAAAACAGGTGAACATTTGAACAACGCTCTTTGGCGCGGCGGGTGGTCAACCCGACTCAGGATCGTCAGTGGTCTTGTGTTGTTTGTGTTCGCATTCTTTCATTTCATAAATATTGGCTTGGGCCTGTTTCACACGGATTACCTGCACGGGATGCAGGACGGTCGAAAGGCCGTCACACGCCACGATGTCATGAGCGTGCTTTTCTATGCTGCCCTGTTCACGCATGCAGGTCTGGCCCTGACATCGATCGCGCAACGCAGAACCCTGCGCATGCCATTCAGCACGGCGTTGCAGGTCGTTCTGGGCTTGCTGATTCCGCTGCAACTGATCTCGCACATCGTGCAGACGCGGGTCGCGCACGAAGTCTATGACGTCAATGACGAGATGGGATATATCATCATCCTGATGTGGCCCAGTATCGCCGTATGGATGCAAAGCGCCTTGTTGCTGATCGTTTGGATACACGGCTGCATCGGTTTGCATATGTGGTTGCGGCTGACCCGGTGGTGGCCGCGGGTCGTGCCCTATCTGATCGGCGTTGCGGTTTTCGTGCCATTATTCGCGTTGGCCGGATTGCTGACCGAAGGTCGACGCATATGGGCCGACTTTGCTGATGAATTCCTGCGCGAGCAATATATCGAGCACTACAATTGGCCATCGCCCGAGACCTTCCAGACCCTGTTCAGTGTAAAAGACTATGGCCTTTTGATCTTCTGGCTGGCTCTGGGGGCGACGGGTCTGGTTTACATCGGGCGCAAACTGTGGCGGCGCAGGCATTCGGTGCGCGTGAATTACGCCAAAGGCCCCGAGGTGGTCGCGGAAAAAGGCATGACTTTGCTTGAGATTTCGCAGGTGAACGGCGTGCCGCACGCCGCCCTGTGCGGTGGAAAGGGGCGCTGCACCACATGCCGAGTCATCGTAGAGGATGGCAACGACGCCCTGCCCCCGCCCGGCGACGTCGAAGCACGCAGCCTTGCTGCTGTGGGCGCCTCGCCGCAGACGCGACTGGCCTGCCAGATACGCCCTACGGAACCCACCACCGTTTTTCGGGTTTTCAGGCCAGATGGCGGGCGCATACGCGGGCATGCCAGCCAGGGTCAGGAACGTCAGTTGGCTGTTTTGTTTCTGGACATGCGCAGCTTTACTGCGCGTACGACCGGCCAATTGCCTTATGACATCGTGTTCCTGCTGAACCGGTTTTTCGATGCGGTCGTGCCTGCCATCACCAAGGAAGGCGGTGTCGTGGACAAATATATGGGAGACGGGCTGCTTGCCGTTTTTGAAAAGCCGAATGCGGCGGCGTCCGCCCGTGCCGGGTTGCAAGCCGCCATCGACATCAGTCACGCCCTTGATGAATTCAACGCACAGCTCGAGGCCGAAGGCAGCCCCGGCATTCGCATCGGGATGGGTCTGCATCTTGGGGATCTGGTGGTGGGTGAGATCGGCGCCGCGGGCCATGCGTCAAAAACCATAATCGGCGACGCCGTCAATGTCGCCAGTCGTCTGGAAAGCGAAACCAAGGCGCTGAAGGTCGAACTGCTGGTCTCGCAAGAGTTGCTGGAGGCCGCCGGTGTAGTCGTGCCCCAGGACGATATCAGATTGTTCCAGCTGCGCGGCGTGTCTGAACCGATTCCCGCCCTGCCCGTCACCCGTGCATCCACACTTGAGCAGAACGCCACAAAACAGGAACAGGAATTCTCTGCATGAAGCAATAACCTCTGATCGTTAGGATCAGATCATCGATTTGACTTGTGAATTAGAAATTCCTTCCAATTCAAAAATATTCGGCGCATATCCTCCTTTGTTACATTCCCGCCTGTGGACTTCGCCTGTCAGTCGGTGCAAACGCCTCGAAACCGCCTGATATCCACTGGCAAATCAACACTGCGACAAGAGAATTCCAATGACGATGTTAAGCAATCTGGCCCCGATCCCCGAACTGTATGTGTCATACGATTCGGCGCAGAAGCTGAAGGTGGAAGCGGCCGACCTGACCAGCTGGGATCTGAGCCCGCGTCAGATCTGCGACCTGGAACTGCTGATGAATGGCGGGTTCAACCCGCTCAAGGGATTTCTGAGCGAAGCGGATTACGACAATGTGGTCGAGAATATGCGCCTGGCCGATGGAACGCTTTGGCCAATGCCCATCACATTGGATGTCAGCGAAGACTTCGCGGATCTGATCGAACTTGGGCAGGATATCGCTCTGCGTGATCAGGAAGGCGTGATCTTGGGCACCATGACCGTGACCGACCGCTGGACTCCGGACAAGTCCCGCGAGGCCGAGAAGGTCTTTGGCGCCGATGACGATGCCCACCCGGCAGTGAACTATCTGCACAACGTGGCCGGCGAGGTCTATCTGGGCGGACCGGTGGTCGGAATCCAACAACCCGTGCACTACGATTTTCGTGGGCGCCGCGACACCCCGAACGAATTGCGCGCCTATTTTCGCAAGCTGGGCTGGCGCCGCATCGTGGCCTTCCAGACCCGCAACCCGCTGCACCGCGCACATCAGGAGCTGACCTTCCGCGCCGCCAAAGAGGCACAGGCCAACCTGCTGATTCACCCGGTCGTGGGCATGACCAAACCGGGCGACGTCGATCATTTCACCCGCGTGCGCTGTTACGAGGCGGTGCTGGACAAGTACCCCGCTTCGACCACCTCTATGAGCTTGTTGAACCTGGCCATGCGCATGGCTGGCCCGCGCGAAGCCGTCTGGCACGGGCTGATCCGCGCCAACCACGGCTGCACCCACTTCATCGTCGGCCGCGACCACGCGGGCCCCGGCAAGAACAGCAAAGGTGAGGATTTCTACGGCCCCTATGACGCGCAGGATCTGTTCCGACAGTTCCAGGACGAAATCGGCGTTGAAATGGTAGACTTCAAGCACATGGTCTATGTGCAGGAACGCGCCCAGTACGAACCGAATGACGAGATTCTCGACAAGGACAACGTCACGATCCTGAACATCTCGGGCACCGAACTGCGCCGCCGCCTGCGTGAAGGGCTGGAAATCCCCGAGTGGTTCTCGTTCCCCGAAGTGGTCGAGGAACTGCGCCGCCGCTTCCCGCCGCGCTCCAAGCAGGGTTTCACCGTGTTCTTCACCGGCTTTTCGGGCTCGGGCAAGTCGACCATCGCAAACGCGCTGATGGTCAAGCTGATGGAGATGGGCGACCGCCCGGTGACGCTGCTGGATGGCGACATCGTGCGCAAGAATCTCAGCTCGGAACTGGGCTTCTCGAAAGAACACCGCGACCTGAACATCCGCCGCATCGGATATGTGGCGTCCGAGATCACCAAGAACGGCGGCATCGCCATCTGCGCCCCGATCGCGCCCTATGCCACCACGCGCCGTGCCGTGCGGGAAGAGATCGAACAGTTCGGTGCCTTCTGCGAGGTTCATGTGGCCACCAGCATCGAGGAATGCGAACGCCGCGACCGCAAGGGTCTGTACAAGCTGGCGCGCGAGGGCAAGATCAAGGAGTTCACCGGCATCTCGGACCCATACGATGTTCCGGAGAACCCCGAGCTGCGGGTCGAGACCGAAAATGTCGAGGTCGACAACTGCGCCCATCAGGTGCTGCTGAAACTGGAAAGCATGGGCCTGATCGCAGCAAACGGATAACGGTCTCATCTGACCTTGTTTGGCGGTCCCCGGTCATTCCGGGGGCCGTTCCTTTTTTGGTCGCCAATTGACAATTGCCGCTGGTCCTGATGCTTTTCAGGACCTCAAGGCGGGTGTGAAACTGAGATGACGAACAAGTCTCCGACCATTGCCAGTTTCTGGTTTGGATCCGATCTGAGTTGGTTGGAGCAACTCTGCCTTCAGTCCTTTCTGGATCATGGCCACCGCTTCGTCCTTTATGTCGCGCACGAGGTAAAAGGCATTCCGGCAGGTGTCGAAACCCGCCTTGCCAGCGACGTTTTCTGGCCGCCACCTTTTGTGGTCGATGCCGAAGATAGGCAGGGCGTTGCCGTCTTCTCGGATATTTTCCGGCTGCACTTGATGCGGCAAAGCGAGGTGATCTGGGTCGATCTGGATGCCTATTGCGTACGGGCGTTCGACTTTTCGACGGATTTCGTGTTCGGTCGCTCCAGGCGGGGCGACTTCCCGACGGGTGTGCTGCGCCTGCCCACAAGATCGGCGACCCTGGAACAGATGCTGAAATTTGTCATGTCGTCTAACCCGTCCCAACCCTGGCGTGGACGCAGATTGCAGCGCCACAATCGGGAACGAACCGCAAGAGGGGAACGCTGGGGCATCGAAGCCCTGCCCTGGGCCAGTTCGGGGCCCAAAGCCTTTGGCCATTTCCTGCGCCAGACGGCAGAGGACCGCCATGCCATGACTGCTGAAACCTTTTATCCGCTGGCGCAGGAGGAATTGTGGAAGCTACACGATCCGCGCATCAGGACGAATGAAATCGAAACCGAAACCGTGCATTCGGTACACATCTACGGCCATCAGAAGAAACTGATGGCCAACCGGATGGGCGGGCTGCCGGTTTCAGGGTCATATCTGGACAGGTTGTGCAAACGACATGGGATCGAACCAAGTACGGCCCCGATTCTGCGATTGGCCTGGATGTAGCCCGTCGCATCCGGCCAGGGTTTCGCGGGTCAGCCCTTGGTAAACGCCCGCCTAGTGTGTCGGCGTTTCCGGCAGGTCGACCTGCCCGCGCATCAGGATATGCCCCTGACCAGAAACCCTGATGCCCGTCATCGCATCAGGCGGGCCGACACGCGTGACGATGGCCTTCCCGGGGCGGCCCATATCGTGACCCTGCTGGGCGATGAAGCTTTCCTTTTGCATCAAGCCTTGTTTCCACAAATAGGCGGCCATCGCACCGGTGGCAGACCCCGTAAACGGATCTTCGGGCGGGCTGGGCGGTGCCATGAGAAGGCGCGAAAACGTATCCCCCTCATCGGTTGCCCCTTGCAGCGTGACAAGAAACGGCTCGGCCATGTCCGAGCCGGAATACCCAGCAGTTTCAGCCACTTTGCGCAACGGGCCTTCAACCAGTTGAGCGGCCCGCAAGGCCGCATGATCCCGCAGAACAGTGATGCAGAACGGCAAGCCGGTCGAAACCATTTGAGGCGGAGAAATGATGGCTCCCGTTGGCAGACTGACCGCTGCCGCCACCAGTTCCGCGGGAACGCGTGTACCGAATTGCGGTGCGACCTGAGTCATTTCGATCTGATCCCCCTGCAACCGGATCGACACCAGGCCGGCACCGGTTTCCAGCGTCAGACCATCGCCCGAGATCATGCCGCGGGATCGCATCGCCGCGACGGTGGCGATAGTCGGATGCCCCGCAAAGGGAATTTCGCGGCTAGCCAGAAAGTAGCGGACGCGGATGTCGGCCACGTCGGACGGCCCGGTAAAGGTGCATTCGACCAGAGAGGTTTCGCGCACATAGGCCATGCAGACCTCTTGTGTCAGGCGCGCACCTTCATGGACGACGGCACATCCGTTGCCACCGAAGGCGCGATCACTGAAGGCGTCCACCCAGTCAAAGTCAAACCAGCCCATGAAGCCACTCCTGCTTTAGCATTTGTGGCACGATCACTGCATAGGCGGAAAATGTCACGTTTTTTCAGCAGTGTTTCAGGCCGCCTAGTGAACCGCCACCGGAGACAGGTCATGTTCGCGCGCCAGCACGAAGGCCAGCTTGCGGTCAGCGACCAGCGCCAGTTGCTGCCCGTCGGAATCGTGGACGGCGTAAAGCTGATCCAGATCGCCGGCCTGTTCACGAACTTCCCGAGGCAATTCAGATACTTCAACCGTTTTGACATAGACAATACGGTTGCCCTGGGCGTTGATTTCAATCGGTGTATTCATTGCTCTTACCCCTTCCGTATGTTGATCGTCTGAACCACTGTTTCCGGCACGGCGCGGGTCAGATCCACATGCAGCAGACCGTTTTCCATGATCGCCTCGCCCACTTCGACGCCATCGGCCAGCACGAACATGCGCTGGAACTGACGCGCCGCAATGCCGCGATGCAGGAAGATGCGCCCCTCGCTGTCGTCGCGCTGACGGCCCCGGATCACCAACTGGCGATCCTCGATCGTGATTGACAGATCCTCCTCGGCAAACCCGGCCACCGCAAGAGTGATGCGATAGGAAAAATCCGAGGTCTGTTCGATGTTATAGGGCGGGTATCCTTCATTTCCGGCCTTTGCAGACCGTTCCAGAAGGCGTTCCAACTGCTCGAACCCCAAAAGATGCGGGTATGAGCCAAGAGTAAGTTTCGACACGTATTTTCGTCCTTCTTTGTAAAAGCGACGTGGTGTGCGGCCCCGTTCTGGCAACCGCCTGCAATAGAATATGGGAAGAAACCAGGATGTCCACAAGGTCTGGCGCGATAACGTCTGACACACTATCTTGTTGGCCAAGCACCACAACCAACTCGAGTCGCCAATGAACGCGCCTACCGATCTTTCGATGAAAACAGATGAAGTATTGCGTGTTGAGCTTGAGGTCTTCCGCCGACAGCACCGCGATCTGGACGAGGCGATTCAGGCATTGCATGACAAGGGAACGGCCGACCAACTGACCTTGCGGCGCCTGAAAAAAGAGAAACTGCGCCTGAAAGACATCATCCGCCTGATCGAAGACCGCCTGACGCCCGATATCATCGCCTGAACGCCCTGTACCGCATTGCCAGCCAACCGGATTTGGCTATAGTGCGCGCTCTTTCTGAGCGCGGGGACGTATGCGGATGAGCGATGTGAAAGTAGGGATCATCATGGGCAGCCAGTCGGACTGGCCCACGATGAAGGAGGCCGCGGATATTCTGGACGAACTGGGCGTCGCCTACGAAGCACGCATCGTATCGGCTCACCGCACGCCGGACCGGCTGTGGGACTATGGCAAAACCGCTGTTTCGCGTGGGTTGCAGGTGATCATTGCAGGTGCAGGTGGGGCTGCGCATCTTCCGGGCATGATGGCGTCGAAAACGCGGGTGCCTGTGATTGGCGTCCCGGTGCAGACCCGTGCCTTGTCGGGCGTGGATTCGCTGTATTCCATCGTGCAGATGCCCAAGGGATTTCCGGTGGCGACCATGGCGATCGGGTCCGCCGGCGGGGCCAATGCCGGCCTGATGGCGGCGGGCATTCTTGCATTGCAGGATGATGCTTTGGCCGAACGGCTGGACAGATGGCGTGACGCGTTGTCAGCCTCGATCCCCCAGGAACCGCAGGGATGAGCCGGATCGGCTTTATCGGCACCGGCCATATCGCCGCGCCGATTGCGCGGCTGATGGCCGCCAAGGGGCACCAGATCAGCGTGACCGAGCGCAACGCCAAGGTTTCAGCCGCCTTGAAGGCCGAACTGGGCGTGACCGTCGCTGCGCCTCAGGCCGTGATTGACACCTCGGACATCGTGTTCCTGTGCCTGCGCCCGCATATCGCGGCCGAGGCTCTGGACCCGCTGACATTCCGCGCCGATCAGCAGATCGTGTCGGTCATGGCGGCGGTTTCGGCCGAGCATCTGGCCGCGCTTTGCGCCCCGGCGTCGGATTTCGTGCAGACCATCCCGCTGGGTTTTCTGGAAACCGGCGGCTGCCCGATGGCCGCCTTTGGCAATGATCGCCTGCTAGCGGAACTGTTCGAGCCCGAGAACCCGGTGATCAAGGTTGCGGATGAAGCCGCGCTGAACGCGCATTTCGCCATTTGTGCCATGGTTCCCGGCATTCTGGACCTGATGGCAACGGGTGCCGAATGGCTGGGTGACGCAACCGGTGATGCGGACGGGGCCGAGTTCTATACAACGCAGTTGATGGCGGGTTTTCTGGCCTCGATGGAAAAAGGCACTTCCGGGCGGTTGGCGCAGGAGCGTGACGCGCTGGCGACGGAGGGCACGCTGAGCCTGCAAATGACGGACGCCCTGAAAGACGGGGGCGCGCACAAGGCGCTGCGTTCCGCGCTTGGGGCAATTGGCAAACGTTTGGAGAGTTGAAGATGGCGGAAATGCTCGCCCAAGGTGCAGTGATCGGGATTCTGGGGGGTGGTCAGCTGGGCCGGATGCTGTCCGTGGCAGCCGCCAGGCTGGGTTTTGTCAGCCATATCTATGAGCCGGGTGCGAACCCACCTGCGGGGCAGGTTGCGGATCGCGTCACCACTGCGGCCTATGACGATGCAGACGCGCTGAAAGCCTTTGCCGATGCGGTCGATGTCATCACTTACGAGTTCGAGAACATCCCGACCGAAGCGCTGGACATTCTGGAAGCGCACCGCCCGATCCGCCCCGGGCGTGAGGCATTGAGGGTCAGTCAGGACCGCCTGACCGAGAAGACGTTCCTGCAAGGGCTTGGCCTGAAAACGGCTCCGTTTGCGGATATCACCGATCTGGACAGCCTGAATGCGGCCATCGAAGAAATCGGTACGCCCGCCATCCTGAAGACCCGCCGCTTTGGCTATGACGGCAAAGGACAAGCCAGATTGCGCACCCCCCGGGATGCCGAGGCCGCGCTGGCCGATATGGCTGGTGCGCCTGCCCTTCTGGAGGGGTTCGTTGATTTCTCACACGAGGTTTCGATCATTGCAGCGCGGGGGCTGGACGGTCAGGTGGCCTGTTTTGACCCGGGTGAGAATGTGCATCGCGACGGTATCCTGCACACCACCACCATCCCTGCCCGCCTGTCCCCCGCCCAGCGCACCGATGCCATCCTGCTGGCGGCCAATATTCTGAACGCTCTCGAATATGTCGGCGTGATGGGCGTTGAGCTGTTCGTGACACCCGGCGGACTGATCGTGAACGAGATCGCTCCGCGCGTGCATAACTCGGGCCACTGGACGCAGAACGGCTGTGCTGTCGATCAGTTCGAACAGCACATCCGCGCGGTGGCGGGCTGGCCTTTGGGGGACGGGCAGCGCCATTCGGACGTGGTGATGGAGAACCTGATCGGCGACGACATGGACCGCGTGCCTGAGCTGGCGCGCGAGCGGGATGTGGCGCTGCATCTCTATGGCAAGGCCGAGGTAAAGGCCGGGCGCAAGATGGGGCACTTCAACCGCATCAAACGTTGAGGCTATCGCGCCTGCGCGCGACGCCTTCGGCGAGAGTATTTGGGAAAAGATGAAGGTTTTGCGGTGCCTAATCCAGAAACCGGGCGGCGATGTCGCCTGACATGTAACTGACGCGCCCACCGGCCAGGGTGGCTGCAACGCGATGGGTGTCCGCATCCAGGATGACCAGATCCGCGCGTTTTCCCGGCACGAGCGTGCCCCTGTCCTGCATGTCCAGCACCCGCGCGGGGCCGGACGAGACCAGCGCCCAGGCACTGGCCAGATCCAGCAGACCGGTTTTGGCCAGCATCAGCGCCGCGCGGCGCGGGCTGGGATAGTGATAATCCGAGGCCAACGCATCACAGAGCCCCATGGCGATCAGTTCGACGGCGCTTGCGTTCCCCTTGTGTGATCCGCCCCGCACGACGTTGGGAGAACCGAGGATAACGTGATCCCCGGCAGAACGCGCGGCTTCGGCGGCTTCAAGCGTTTCGGGGAATTCGGCAATGCGCACGCCCCGGTCGCGCCACCATGCCCTAGTCTCGGCGGTCGCGTCATCATGGCTGCCCAAACGCACCCTCATTGAGACAAGTTCGGCGCTGAGTGCTTCGACGGCAGCGGGAACCTCGTTCCTGCGGGCATGCATATTGAGCAGCATCTCAAAATGCGCATCCGGATTGCGTCCGGCCTTCAACGCCTGCCCGGTCAGGCGCGGCGGCTTTTTGCCCTGCGCCAAACGATCATGCGGCAGGTGATCATTGAACACCACATAGGGCACCTGCCATTCGGCGATACGATGGGCCAGACCTTCGTAGTCCTCCAGCATGTTGGTCTCGAACCGCAATTGCGGGATCAGATCCGTGACGGTGCTGTTCTTGACCGCAGCGATGGCCCGAAATACCTGCGCGGCAAACTCGGGGCCGCGCACGCCACCTTCCCAGCTGTAGAACTGCGCCAGCACCGCGGTGGTGATGCCATTGGCGGCCAGTTCGGCTTCGGCTGCCAGAATACCTTCGTTCATTTGCTTCATTGCGCCCCGGCGCGGGGCGATGTGGCGTTCGAACCCGTCCCCGTGCAGATCGACGATACCGGGCAGGACAAGATAACCGGTCAGGTCAACCCTGCGCCCGGTCCGATCTTGCTGAATAACGCCCTCCGCCATCGAGAGATCGCAGCGCAACAGCCCATCCTCCGGCAACAGAACCTCTGCGCCGGTCAACGTCAGATCCAGAAAAGTCATTGTGTGGGCTCCGAGTCAGGTTCCGAGCAATCCTGCCCGATGCAGATCTCGTCGATTATCTCCATCACGCCGTCCAGCCAGGTGATCTGCCGATCGAATTGGCCGAATTCGATGAAATGCAGCGCCTGTGCCATAACGCGTGGGTTGTTCATCATGAACGTGTGGGTCACCGGAAGAACAAGATGATCCTTCATCCCTTCGACCTTGGTGGTTTCAACCGAAACCTTGCCGTCATCCGGCCCGTCGATCAGCGAGGAAAACAGCGGGTTGAGCGAATTCTCACCCGCGATCACCCCCAGTTCAAAATCCACCGGCGGCAGGCGGCGCGGAATGCCTTCGGGACCTGTGCCCAATTGCAGGCCCGCCGGGCCGTTCAGATACCCGAACACTTCCCATGCGCTCAGCTCATCGACCAACTGGCTGCCCTGATTGGGCGGGCCGAGCATGACGACACGACCCAGGTTTTCGGGCCGATGGTCCTTGAGCCAATAGCGCAACAGGATACCGCCCATGGAATGCGCAACGACATTGGCTTTGTCATCGCCACATGCCGCAAGCGCGTCCGGTATGGTTTGCCTTGCCAGTTCCGGAATACCGATTTCGGTCGATGGATACCCGTGGCGCACAACGGTATAGTCATGCGCCTTGAACAGCTGCTCCATCACGGTGAACGAGGCCTCGGTGCGCGCAAGGCCGTGCAGAAGGATCACGCATTTCGCACTGGCTGCGGCAGGAACGAGGCAGAAGAGCAAGGCAATCAAAAGTTTCATAACCGCCAGATAAAGCCTATCAGCCTTTGATAAAAGCCCTAGCCCCGGTGACGTCGCAGCACGGCCAGCGCGATACCGCCCAAAACAAGCGTGGCGCCGATGATCAGCCGCACTCCGGCAATCTCGCCCAGAAAGGCGACACCGCCGAGAATTGCGATCACCGGCACGCTGAGTTGAACGACAGCCGCCACGGACGGGGCCAATTGAGGCAAAACACGATACCACAAAGCATAGCCAAGCCCGGATGTTACCGCGCCGGACAGGACGGCCAGCAGATATCCCGCCCCGCTCATCTGCCAGACGCTGCCGCCGGCAAGCATCGCCAGGGCAGTCAACGGCAATGCGACGATGAAATTGGCGGCCGTTCCCTCCAGCGGGTTTGTTTCTGATCGACCCGCTATAGAGTAAAGGGCCCAACCAATACCGGCGGCGGCCATCAAAGCCGCGCCAGCCAAGTCGACCTGAACGGCTCCAGTCGGCCACAGCACATAGGCAAGACCAGCAAGCGCGACCCCTGCCCCTGCCACCTGCCGTGCGGTCGGAGTAGCACCCGTCAATGCGCCGACAGAAAACATCGTAATTTGCACCACGCCGAACAGAATCAATGCGCCCAAGCCTGCATCCAGCGTCAGGTAGGCGATTGAAAATCCGATCATGTAGAGCGTCAACGACCCCGCGCCAATGATCCGCCTTCGATTGCGCAGCGGAAGGCGCCCTCCGCGTGCCAGCACAAGAGCGGCCAGGACCACGGCCCCCGCCAAAACCCGAACGATGGCAAATCCGGTCGGATCGCTGGCTCCGCTGTCGATGGCCAACCGGTTCAGAATGGAGTTCGCCGCAAAGGCACACATGGTCAGGGCGGTGAGCAAAAACAATCTCATGCCATCCGCATAGCCGTTTGGGCGGGATTTGCACACTCACTTTCGCGAAGGTTGTGGGAACAGACATCCGGCGCCGGACAAAGCAGCGTCTAAACACGCCTTGAAAACAGAACTGTCAACACAAAACGGGGCCGCCCGAAGGCGACCCCGTTCTTAAGCTATACGGCTTCCCTATCGGCAGCTTGGCGATATCGCCAAGCGCCTGTCGGGTCGTCAGAATTCGCCGGGGCGAATTCGACGTGCTTACATCATGCCGCCCATACCGCCCATGTCGGGCATGCCGCCGGCAGGCGCCGCGCCTTCCTTGGCCGGCTTGTCGGCAACCATTGCTTCGGTGGTGACCAGCAGGCCAGCAACCGATGCAGCGTCTTCCAGAGCAGTCCGAACCACTTTGGCCGGGTCAATCACACCGAACGAGAACATGTCGCCATATTCTTCGGTCTGCGCGTTGAAGCCGAATGCTGCGTCCGACGATTCGCGGACCTTGCCGGCTACAACCGCGCCGTCGACACCTGCGTTCTCGGCGATCTGACGCAGCGGCGCTTCGATTGCCTTGCGAACGATGTTGATACCTGCGTCCTGATCGGCGTTTGCACCTTTCAGAGCTTCCAGTGCTTTACCGGCCTGGACCAGAGCAACACCACCGCCCACAACAACGCCTTCCTGAACGGCAGCGCGTGTTGCGTTCAGAGCATCGTCCACACGGTCTTTACGCTCTTTCACTTCAACTTCGGTCATGCCGCCGACGCGGATAACAGCAACACCGCCTGCCAGTTTGGCAACGCGCTCTTGCAGTTTCTCGCGGTCGTAGTCGCTGGTGGTTTCTTCGATCTGGGTGCGGATCTGAGCAACACGTGCTTCGATCTCGGCTTTCTCGCCAGCACCGTCGACGATGGTGGTTTCGTCTTTGGTGATTTCGATTTTCTTGGCGGTGCCCAGCATGTCCATGGTCACGGACTCGAGCTTCATGCCCAGATCTTCGCTGATAACCTGACCGCCGGTCAGGATTGCGATATCCTGCAACATGGCCTTACGGCGATCGCCGAAGCCAGGTGCTTTGACAGCAGCAATTTTCAGGCCGCCGCGCAGTTTGTTGACAACCAGAGTTGCCAGCGCTTCGCCTTCAACATCCTCGGCAATGATCAGCAGCGGTTTCTGCGACTGGATCACTTGCTCCAGCAGCGGAACCATCGGCTGCAGCGAGGACAGTTTCTTTTCGTGCAGCAGGATCATGCAGTCGTCGAGTTCTGCGATCATCTTGTCTGCGTTGGTGACGAAGTAAGGCGACAGGTAGCCGCGGTCGAACTGCATACCTTCGACAACGTCGGTCTCGGTTTCCAGACCTTTGTTTTCTTCGACGGTGATAACGCCTTCGTTGCCAACCTTCTGCATCGCGTCTGCGATTTGCTGGCCGATTTCCGCTTCGCCGTTGGCCGAGATTGTGCCAACCTGAGCGACTTCTGCCGAGTCTTTTACTTCGCGCGAAGCAGCTTTAATGCCTTCAACAACCTTGGCAGTTGCCAGGTCGATGCCGCGCTTCAGGTCCATCGGGTTCAGGCCAGCTGCAACCTGCTTCAGGCCTTCTTTTACGATCGCCTGTGCCAGAACGGTTGCGGTGGTGGTGCCGTCGCCGGCTTCGTCATTGGTGCGGCTGGCGACTTCTTTCACCATCTGCGCGCCCATGTTTTCGAACTTGTCTTCCAGTTCGATTTCCTTGGCAACCGAAACACCGTCTTTGGTGATGCGCGGCGCGCCGAAGGATTTGTCCAGAACCACGTTGCGGCCTTTGGGGCCCAGGGTCACTTTAACCGCGTCGGCCAGGATGTTCACACCCTTCAGCATACGGTTGCGGGCATCGGTGTCGAATTTGACGTCCTTTGCAGCCATGTCGTTTCTCCTTGAGAAATTGATTTGAAATGAAGATCAGAGAAAGCGCGCGCTTACTCGATGATCCCCATGATGTCGCTTTCTTTCATCATCAGCAGCTCTTCGCCGTTGACCTGAACCTCGGTGCCCGACCATTTGCCGAACAGGATCTTGTCGCCAGCCTTGACAGCCATTGCGATCAGTTCGCCGCTGTCCTTGCGCGCACCTTCGCCGGTTGCGACGACTTCGCCTTCGCTTGGCTTTTCTTTTGCGCTGTCAGGAATGATCAGGCCGCCTGCGGTTTTCTCTTCGCTCTCTACGCGGCGAACCAGCACACGGTCATGAAGCGGTTTCAATGCCATCTTTGTAGCTCCTTGGGCTCAAAGTTTATCTATCCTCCCCCCGCCTTTCGACGAGGCGTTAGCACTCGGGGTGTGTGAGTGATAACGACGCATAGCTAGGGAGTCTAAAAGTCCGAGTCAACAATTTGTGAGAGATTTTTTTGCAACTTGGATCAGTCAGCCTGTTCCCAGCTATAGGCCCAATGCTTCAACCCTTCTGCGCCCTCTGACGTAAGCCCATAGATGCCCTTTTCAACCTTCTCGAACCACCCGTAGTGGTTTTCCCGCATCAGCCGGGTCGCGACCGGGACCGCGACCGATCTGGCGACGTCCGCCCCCTTGGACGGGCCATTCTCGGCCAGATAGGCCGCACATTTCAGCGCATCCTGCCGATACGCCGTCACGATACCATGGCGCGTCGCGCCCCCAGCGTTCGGGTCGCCTTGCAGCCGGTCGAATTCGCGCAGCAACCGTGCGGCCCTGGCTTTGTTCTTTCGGGGCGCGTAGGGGCCGGGATCGCACTGAACCTCGACCGTACCATCAGCCCGCACGGTGATCAGGCCCAAGCCGAGCCTACGACACAGTGCCAGATTATCTTTCAGCGCCCGCCGGGCCGTTCGGCCGGTGGGTTTGCAGACGGCAACATAGACCAGATCGGTGAGTTTCAGCCGGGTGATCGCCTGATGAAACAGGGACAGCGTGAACCGCAGTTTCAGTTCGACGATCACCGGCGCATCCCCATCGCGCACTGCCACGATGTCGGCTGCGCCGACTTCACCCTTGACGGTGTATCCCTGACGCTCCAGCAGCGCCTTGACCGGGGGATAGAGATCCTGCTCGCGGTTCATGTGGCCATGCTACGCAGATTGCCAGGGAATACCAGACGGGCGGCTTGAACATCGGCAGGTGGCGTGGCTAAGTCTGGGTTCAACTTCTTGACACCATTCAGGCTGGCCCCATGCGTTTGCTCACGTTTCTTGCGTTCCTTCTGTTTCCGATCTCGGCTCAGGCCGCGTGCGAGGGGGTGGACCTGCGGCCACAACTGCCCGAGGAAACCCGGACAAAATTGCAAAGTGCAGTGGGCCAGATCGCTTATCCCGAAGGCAATCACTGGATTGCACGCAAGGGCGACACGGTTTTGCACATCATCGGCACGTTGCACAGTTACGATCCGCGCATGGAAGACGTGATTGACCGCCTGTCGCCCGAACTCAGCAAAGCGGACGCCTTTTATTTCGAAGTCACTCAGCACGACATGGACGCCTTCGAAAAGACGATGGCCAACGACCTGAGTG
This sequence comes from Ruegeria sp. AG6, assembly GCF_056541565.1. Classification (NCBI taxonomy): domain Bacteria; kingdom Pseudomonadati; phylum Pseudomonadota; class Alphaproteobacteria; order Rhodobacterales; family Roseobacteraceae; genus Ruegeria; species Ruegeria sp. AG6. Next base: position 96,503 of record NZ_JBQFYQ010000008.1, read on the forward strand.
CGGTAATGATTACCTCGGGCCCTACGTTGATCGATCTGATGGAGGAAGACGACTGGGATGCGCTGTCCGCAGCCCTGGCCCAGCGCGGCATCCCCGGCTGGATGGCTGCGAAGATGCGTCCGTGGTTCCTGACCATGATGCTGAGCATTCCGCCCTGCATGATCGAGGACCCGAATTCAACTTATGGAATGGACGCCCGCCTGAACGATCTGGCCGTTGAAAAAGGTATCCCGCAGCACTCGCTGGAACGAATCGAAGACCTTATGGCCATGTTCGACAGTTATCCGCTTGAGAAACAGGTCGAGTCGCTTGTGCGCCTGTCCGGGGCGATGCTGGGCAATGCAGACCAGTTGGCCACCATGGCCAACGCGTATCTGGAAGAAAAGCACGCCGAGATCATACAGCTTGCCCGCCTACAGGGGCTTGAGCAGTCGGGCCTGAGCCCCGAAGCCTTCGATGCGGAATGGGAGGATTTCGAGCAGCAATTGCTGGTGCAGCGAAATGCCAACTGGATGGCGCAGATTCTGGACATCAGGGATCAGACGGTTGTGATTGCGGTCGGCGCGGGACACCTGAGCGATGATTACGGCCTGCTGAATCAGCTGGAAGAAGCTGGATACGTTCTGACACGCGCCGAGTTCTGAACGGACCCAGTGGTTTTCAGACCAAGCGTCGCAGACAGTGCTCAGCGGCGTGACAACGGCCTTTAGCCGCCCTATAAGGCGCGCAAATTTCCATTCCGCAGGACACTGACATGACGACGCTAGTATTTGGCCACAAATCCCCCGACACAGATTCCACAGGCTCGCCGATCCTGTGGTCGTGGTACCTGAACGAGGTCAAGGGTGAGCAGACCGAACCCGTACTGCTGGGTGAACCCAACACCGAAGCAACATTCATGCTGGAAAACTGGGACCTGCCCAAGCCGCGGATCCTTGAGGACCTGCCCGCGGAAACGCCGGTGGTTATCGTCGACACCAACAACCCCGCCGAACTGCCGGCCAACATCAACGACGCGGACATCCGCGCCATCATCGACCATCACAAGCTGGTCGGTGGCCTGGAAACCAAAGGCCCGATCGACATCACAGTGCGCCCCCTGGCCTGCACCGCCACCATCATGGTTGATCTGATGGGCGAAGATGCGGCCAAGATGCCCGACGCCATCAAGGGCGCCGCGCTTACCTGCATTCTGTCGGATACTCTGGAATTCCGCTCACCCACCACCACGGCGCATGACCGCGAGGTTGCAGAACGTCTGGCGGCCGAGCTCGAGCTGGACATTTCGGCATATGCGGCAGACATGTTCGCGGCGAAATCGGATGTCTCGTCCTTTTCGGACGCCGAGTTGATCCGCATGGACAGTAAAGAATACGAGGTCGACGGCACCAAATTCCGGGTCTCGGTTCTGGAAACCACCGCCCCCGGTGTCGTTCTGGACCGCAAGGCCAGCCTGGCGGACTCGATGGTGGCCGTTGCCAAGGAAGACGGCGTCGAGCAGGTGCTGCTGTTCGTGGTTGATATCCTGAACGAAGAGGCCACGCTGCTGGTCCCCAATGATCTGGTCAAAACCGTGGCCGAGAAAAGCTTTGGCGCAACCGTGGACGGCGACGCCGTAGTTCTGCCCGGTATCATGAGCCGTAAAAAGCAGATCATTCCGAACCTGAAGGTCTGATCCTCAAGCGACCCAAATATGAAGGCGTCCAATTCGGGCGCCTTTTTTCTTTGCTGACAGCCATTTGCGGAGGCGTTGCCGGTTGTTAGTCTGACCGGGGGTCAAAAGCCTATCCCAGGTCAGGTAAATGCAATGGTCGTACGAAAACTGAGCACCACCCGCAGCATCCTTCTTTTTGAAGGTACCGACAAGGCGGCGTATTGGCGACGTTTTGCAATGTTGCTGACGCTGTCGGTCGTGATTGCCACCATGGGTTTGCTGCGCAACTCAGGCGCTGTCGTGATCGCGGCCATGCTTGTGGCGCCGCTGATGACCCCGATCCTCGGGGTGGCCGCCGCGATGGTCATGGGATGGTTGAAACGCGCGGTGACGCTGGCGCTTACGGTTTTCCTGGCTGCCATTGTCTGCGTGATGATGGCATGGTTTCTGGTCTATGTCGCAGATGTTCCCCGTGGCATTTTGATCCCCGACCAGGTCCTGGCGCGCACCGATCCCGGCACCGAAGACCTGATCGTCGCGCTCGCTGCCGGTGTGGCCGGGGCCTATGTTCAGATCAACAAGTCCGAATTGAGCCTTCTACCCGGCGCGGCCATCGGTGTTTCGCTTGTTCCCCCGCTGTCGGCCTCGGGCATTCTTTTATATTTTGACGAACCCGCCGAGGCCTATGAGGCAGGGCTGCTTTTCGCAACGAACCTTGGCGCGATCATTCTGTCAGCCTGCGCGGTTTATCTTGTCTATGCCGCGCGCTCCGTGGTTTTCAGCAAGGGAAAGCGCAAACTGAACTTTACCGCCAGCGTCTTTGTCGCGATCGCGTTTCTGGTCGTCGTCGTCCTGCAGCTTGGGAAGTCCACCTACAACCGTTATCTGGAAACGCGGACCGAGGCGCAACTGGCCGAGTCCATTCGTGCATGGGCCGATCCGGTTTCCGTGGAAATCATCCGCATCGACGTCAACGCTCAGCGCAAGCGGGCCGAGGTTTGGCTGATCGTCGATCTGCCGGCCGAAGCGCAGTTCAAGGTTTCTTCCATTGCCGGTTTGCTGCCACCCAAGCTGCGTGAGACCCCTCTGGTCGGGGTGTTGGAGGAGGAACTAGGACCCGGATACTTGGCCATTATCCGGTATCAGCCGCGTATCGGGGCCCAGATCATCCTGGGAACGGAAAACGTTCAGCAGGCCCCGGATGTCACGAAAATTACCGAAGACGAGTAGCAGATTCACCCATTCCTTGGCGCAAACGGGAATGCGGGATGGTGTTCGGGCCCAAGCTTTGCCATAGCTGTCGCCAGCGCGATATCAGACCCAGAGGCACCCATGACCCAGATCGTTTCCTCGCTTTCCGAGATCTCGGACCGTTACAAGGCATTGTTCGTCGACCTTTGGGGCTGTGTTCACAACGGCATCACGGCCTACCCCGAGGCGGTCGAAGCGCTGAAGGCCTATCGCGCCAAGGGTGGACTGGTGGTCTTGGTCACGAACTCTCCCAAACCTCGCGCCGGGGTGGCAGAGCAGCTCGTGCAATTCAACGTCCCTGCCGACGCGTATGACACCATCGCCACCAGCGGGGATTCCGCGCGATCTGCGATGTTCCGGGGTGCTGTGGGGCACAAGGTTTACTTCATGGGCGAGTGGCAGCGCGATGCGGGCTTTTTCGAACCGCTGAAACTGTTGGATCACCCCATCCATATCGAGCGTGTGCCGCTGAAGGAAGCCGAGGGTATTGTCTGCTGCGGTCCGTTCGACCCGATGGCCGACCCGGATGTGAACCGGCCGGATTTCCTGTACGCCAAGCAGATGGGGATGAAACTGCTTTGTGCGAACCCTGATATTGTCGTGGACCGCGGCGAGGTGCGCGAATGGTGCGCCGGTGCTTTGGCCAGGCTGTACACCGAAATGGGCGGCGAGAGCCTGTATTTCGGCAAACCGCATCCCCCGATCTATGATCTGGCCCGCCGCAGGTTGCAGGAACTGGGGCACGACATCCCCGACAGCGACATTCTGGTGATCGGCGACGGCCCCCACACGGACATTCTGGGCGGCATGGGAGAGGGCATTGATTCTCTGTTCATCTCGGGCGGATTGGCCGCGGCAGAAACAAAAACGTCGCATCATCCGCACCACGAATCTCTAACCGCCTATATTGAAATGGAAAAGATCAATCCAACCTACACGATCGGGCGCTTGAGGTAATAAGAAAAGACTTGATTTTCTGCAACTGCGAAGTAATAAAGTTGCCAACCTTGGCCAAATGATGGTTTTTTCTTTCACGGCCGATTTCGAGTGAGGGCAACATGTTGGACAATCTTCCGCGCGGAACGATCTGTATCGAAGACATCGAAATGGGCATGTCCCGCCACCTGCGCAAAGTGGTGACGGATGAAGATATCGAAATGTTCGCGCAGGTCTCGACCGACCGGAATCCGGTGCATCTGGACGACGACTATGCCCGCGATACGATCTTCGAAGGCCGTATTGCCCACGGAATGCTGACGGCGGGTCTGATCTCGGCCGTGATTGGTGAACAACTGCCGGGTCATGGCACCGTTTACATGGGTCAGTCACTGAAGTTCCTGGCACCTGTGCGTCCGGGTGACATGGTCTATGCCGAGGTGAAAGTGATCGACATCGATTTTGCCAAGCGCCGCGTCAAGCTGGACTGCCATTGTTCGGTCGAGGGCAAGAAGGTCCTGATCGGCGAAGCGATGGTGCTTGCCCCGTCGCGCAAGTTCGACTGACTGGCAAACACAGTCTCGCAAAAGGCGCCGGACCGGCGCCTTTATTGTTTGGGCACTCAAATGCACACAAGGTCGTCAGGAAGAACGGGTTCGTTTTCGCCCTTTCAGCGCACCTGATTCCAGAATGATTTCCGACACCACGTGTTCACGCCTGTAGGCCATCACGTGAACCCCGGAAACACCGGCGATGTCCCGGATCTGCTGGATCAGTTCGATACAGATCTTCTTGCCCTCTTCCGCGGGCTTTTCGGCCTTTTCCATCCGCTCGATGACATGATCCGGGATGTGAATTCCGGGCACATTGCTGCGCATCCAGCGTGCCGCGCGTGCCGAAGCGATTGGGCCGACACCCGCGATGATGAATACTTTTTCGTCCAGACCGGCATCCCGAACCCGGTCCATGAACCTTTCAAAGAGCGGAATGTCGTAGATATAGTTGGTCTGAATAAACTCGGCCCCCGCCTCGACCTTCTTTGCAAGACGTTCCGGGCGCCAGTCATAGGGCGGTATACAGGGGTTTTCCGCTGCACCCAAAAACAGTTGAGGGGGGCGCGTGATCTTGCGGCCGGAAAGAAACTTTCCCTGATCGCGCATCGTTCGGATCGTCCGCAGCAAGGTCAGGGAATCAAAGTCAAACACAGGTTTTGCGCCCGGTTGATCCCCAACCCCGACACCGTCGCCCGTCAGGCACAGCACGTTGCTGACGCCCAGCGCAGCAGCCCCCAGAACATCCCCCTGAATGGCGATCCGGTTCCGGTCTCGGCAGGAAATCTGATAGACCGGAGAATACCCTGCGCGGGTCAACAACGCACAGATCCCTATCGAAGACATGTGGCAGTTGGCACCAGACGCATCAGTTGCATTGATCGCATCCGCCACTTCGCCCAGCGGCTGTGCCGCCTGAAACACATCCTCGGGGTCAGCACTGTCTGGCGGGTTAAGTTCAGCAGTCACCGCAAAGCGACCCGAACGCAGAACTCTTTCCAATCGACTGTGCGAGACATAGCCTTCGGGAACAGGCACATAGCCGATCGGCTCGACCTCGCTGCGATGGGCATCATTCATTTCTTCAGCTCCCGGTTCACCGCGTTGGGGGGTTCTGCAGCCAGAGGTGCCGCAGAGGGTTCGTTTTCACGCGCCTCCGGGAACGCCTGCGCAAGCGTTTCGCGGGCAGCGTCCCGGGCCTCGCGTTCCCGTGCGGCGATCTCGCGGCTGACCCGCAGCCAGGATGATGATCCCTTCAACGTGTGTTCCACGGGCGGAAGAACCTCTTTTATCTTGTTGCCCCCGTGTTGCATGCGGCTGGCGCCGTCCCAGGCCAAAGCCCAGACGCATTTCATATCGGGCTTCACCTCGCAGAACTCACCGGGACGTACACCGCCGCACGGGCCGTTGCGCAGTTGCTTGGGGCAGTTCATCGGGCAAGACATACCCGTCGAAGACAAAACGCATTGTCCGCACATCTTGCAATCAAACAAAAGACTTTTGACGCCTTTTTCGACCAGCGCAATGGGGCGTTCAACGCGGTTGTAGCCGATCTTTGCAAAGACCGGATCCATCGCGACCATGCCCCGTTCGACACATTTGTAAATCCACTCGAACGCACGGGCGTTGCGAATCGCGAACAGTCGCAATCGATACATGGGTCTGCCTCCTGTGCTGGGTTCATTTGAACCTGGCCGGGCCATCGTCCGCCGCCCAGCGTGGTCCGAGGGCCGGAAACCCAGTCTACACCCAGTATTTTTTTTGGATCAAGCAGTTGACCAAATGTTGTACAGCATTCCAGGGATGCCCCGTGTGCAATCATGTCCGGCAAATGGTTTTGGTGTGTTTCGCCAGGACCGGTGCCTTGAATTCAAACTGCCGCTTGAACAAATCGCAACGCAACGCTACGCAATCGCCTATGCACATCATCCGGGATTTCCAGTTTGTCGAGCCAGAAGATCGCGGCGCCAGCGTTGCGATCGGGAATTTTGATGGCGTTCATGTGGGGCACCAGTCGGTGATCGAACTGGCCCGCGACGCGGCCCCGGATGCGCCACTGGGGGTCATGACCTTCGAGCCGCATCCGCGTGAATACTTTGCGCCGGACTCTCCTCCGTTCCGCCTGATGCGCGGCAATGCGCGGGCGCATCGGCTTGAGAAACTGGGTGTGAAGAAACTGTATGAACTGCCGTTCAACGCGGCGCTGGCCGGGCTTTCCCCCGATGAATTCGCGCGCAACGTGATTTGTGACGGGCTGGGCCTGTCCCATGTCGTGGTCGGGGCCGATTTCTGTTTTGGCAAGGGCCGCAGCGGGACGGCTGACGATCTGGTTCGGTTCGGGCAAGAGATGGGATTTGGCGTGACGATCGCCCCTTTGATGCAGCGGTCGGAAAACGTGGTCTCGTCAACCGCCATCCGAACCGCGTTGAGCGAGGGTCGCCCAAAGGATGCCGCCGCGATGCTGGGCCATTGGCACAGGATCGAAGGCGAGGTGATCGGGGGCGAGCAGCGCGGGAGGGAGCTGGGTTTCCCAACCGCGAACATGTCCATCGAAGGGCTCCACCCGCCCAAGTTCGGTGTCTACGCCGTATTGGTCGACGTGCTGGATGGCCCGCATCAGGGCAGTTATAACGGCGCGGCCTCGGTTGGGGTCCGCCCGATGTTCCATGGCGAAGTGCCAAATATCGAAACCTTCCTGTTCGACTTTTCCGGCGACCTGTACGGGGCGACCTTGTCGGTGGGGCTGATCGAATTCCTGCGCCCTGAAATGACATTTGACGGGCTGGATGGTCTGATCGCGCAGATGAATGCCGATTGTGAACAGGCCCGGGGCATTCTGGCCGCCCTATGAGCGCCGATCCGATTGAACGCACCGGCCTGCCCGCCCGGTTCTGGGAACGCAAACCGCTGCGCAAGATGAACCAGCGCGAGTGGGAGGCCCTGTGTGACGGCTGCGGCAAGTGCTGCCTCAACAAGCTGGAAGATGAAGACTCGGGCGAAGTTGCCCTGACCTGCGTCGCCTGCCGCCTGCTGGACGATGAAAGCTGCCGCTGCACGCAATACGACATCCGGCATCAATTCGTCCCTGAATGCATCGTCATGACGCCCGACAATATCGACGAACACGCCTATTGGTTGCCGCAAACCTGCGCCTATCGGCTGCTGTGGGAGGGCAAACCGCTTTACGACTGGCACCCATTGTTGTCTGGTACGCCGGAAACCGTGCACGCCGCAGGCGTGTCGGTCCGAGGGCGCACGGTGTCCGAGTTCGAAACCCCCATGGAAGAGTGGGAAGACTACATTATCGAGGAGCCTAGCTGATGTATTTCGCATCTGACAATTCCGGGCCGGTTCACCCGCAGGTCATGGCCAAACTGGCCGAGGCCAATCAGGGCTATCAGATGGCCTATGGCGCCGACACGATGATGAACGAGGTGCGTGACCGCATTCGCAGCATCTTTGAAGCTCCGGGGGCGGCCGTCTATCTGGTGGCGACGGGGACAGCGGCAAATTCTCTGGCTCTTGCCACATTGTCCAACCCTTGGGAAACGATCTTCTGCTCTCCGGTTGCCCATATTCACGAAGACGAGTGCAACGCGCCCGAGTTTTACACCGGGGCCAAGCTGACCCTTGTTCCCGGCGGTGACAAGATGGCGCCGGACGCGCTGCGCGGGTCCATCTTGGGCGAAGAAACCCGTGGTGTTCACGGGCCGCAGCGCGGGCCGGTGTCGATCACCCAGGTCACCGAGCGCGGATCGGTCTATTCGCTGGAGGAGTTGCAGGCGCTGTGCGGGGTCGCAAAGGAATATGGCTTGCCCGTCCATCTGGATGGGGCCCGGTTCAGCAATGCCCTGGTGGCCCTGAATTGCTCTCCGGCTGACATGACATGGAAAGCCGGGGTGGATGCAGTCAGCTTCGGTGGTACCAAAAACGGCCTGATGGGCGTCGAGGCCGTGGTGTTCTTTGACGAGAGCAAGGCCTGGGAATTCGAGCTGCGGCGCAAACGCGGGGCGCATCTGTTTTCCAAGCATCGCTACCTGTCCGCTCAGATGGCGGCCTATCTTGATGATGATCTGTGGCTGAAGCTGGCGCGTCAGGCCAATGCAAACTGTGCCCGGCTGGCCGATGGCTTGCGTGCAAAAGGGGCCGAGTTCCTGCACGAACCGCAGGCCAATATGGTCTTTGCCGCTTTTTCACGCGCGAAGCACAAACAGCTGCATGAGGCCGGGGCAATCTACCACCTTTGGGGGGCCGAGCTGGAAGGTGACGATGACGATGAAAGCCTTGCGTGCAGACTGGTCTGCGACTGGTCGATCGGAACAGCCGAGATCGATCAGTTTCTCAGCCTGTTGTAACACCCGCCCCGTGGCCAGCTTTCCAGAACTCCTGAAGCAGCACGGCGGTTTCAAGGGGGTGCGAAATGGGCAGCATATGCCCCGCACCTTGAACGACTTCATGGCGTGCGTTCGGCAGACGACGCTGCAATCCTTTACAGATTGCGGGGATCGTCGGGTGGGTCTTTGATCCGCTCAGCAACAGGGTTGGCATCGATACGCGCTTGCATCTGTCGGGGTCAAGCAACCCTTCCCGGTCATCGTACAGAACGGGATAAGACGCGGGAACAACATGAATCCCACGTACCATGCTGGCGCGCGTCCGCTCTGGCAGGTCATGCCATTTGGGGCTGATGCCAGAGCTCCACATCCGGTTGAACAACCGCGCGGCCAGCGCTTCGTCGCCTGCTTGGAACGCTGCTTCAATCGGCTGGGACTCTCGCAGGTGCTGATCGTAGAAACCGGGCGCGTCCTGTTTTGCCACCGCAAAGAACACAGGCTCAATCAGGGTCAAACTTCGAATACGGTCCGGGTGCTCGATGGCCAGTCTGAGCGCAACGATCGCCCCAAAGGAATGGCCGACCAGATCCGTGGGCTCGGTCAATTCGACCGCCGCCAGCTCTGTCACAGCGTCAAAGAAATCGCTTTGACCGTCCCAATCCGGACTGCGCCCATGAGACAGCATGTCCGGTGCAACAAGACACACGCTGCCATCCAATGCCTTGGCCAGGCCGGACCACGCGCCGGAATGTGCAATGGTGCAATGAAGGGCAAGCAAATTGCGCCCTCCGTCACCCAATCGTCTCACGAAACCGGATTGCATCGCCGTCGGGGCTGTCATCCATCGATCTCGGACAGATGCCGATCCAGATCATCCAGGCGATCCTGCCCCCAGAAGCGTTGACCATCCGGCGTGATGTAGAACGGCGCGCCGAACACGCCGCGATCCACGGCTTCTTCCAGATTGGCGGCATAGGTTTCGGCCCCGACCAGCAGACCGCTGTTGGCCAGTTCCGGGTCAAACCCGGCATTTGCCAGGCAGTCCCGGATCACATCATCCTGAGCGACGTCCTTTTCTTCGGCCCAGCAGGCGCGCAGTATCAACTGGCACAACTTGCCCACGTCGCCCGAACCATCCTTGATCGCGGCGATGATCGCATAGGAGGACGGCGCCATGTTGGTCGGCCAGTGCGCCGGTTGCAGGTTGAACTCCATCCCCAGATTCTTCGATTGGCGCAGCAACTCTTGAGCGCGGTATTCGATGCGCGATACATGACGGTCTTTCGGCGGCGTGCCCCCGGTACGTGCGAACAGGGCCATGATGTCCAGCGGCTTGTAGTTAATCGTTGCGTCGTGTTTCGCCGCAATCTCTTCCAGCCGGTTCCCCGCAAGATAGCTGTAGGGCGAAATTGTCGCAAAAAAGTAGTCAATCCGGGTCATGTTCACTTTCTCCGCTGCGTTACCTTTGCGGGACGGTAAGGCCATGCTAAGCGGTGTCAACATCACGAATCTGTCACATTGCCATTGCTGCCCGGGGACCTCAGCCGATGCCGACACTTCACGAACCCAAGCTTATCGCTGGGAACGCCAACCTTCCACTTGCCAAAACCATCGCCCGTCGCATGAGCCTGTATCGCGGTGTCGACCAGGGATTGGTCGATGCACGCGTCGAACGGTTCAACGATGGCGAGATCTTCGTCGAAGTGTTCGAGAACGTACGCGGCGAGGATATGTTCATTATCCAGCCGACCTCGAACCCGGCCAACGACAACCTGATGGAGCTGCTGATCATCGCCGACGCACTGCGCCGCTCGTCGGCGCAACGGATCACGGCCGTGATCCCCTATTTCGGCTATGCCCGCCAGGATCGCCGCACCAAGGCCCGCACGCCCATCAGCGCCAAGCTGGTGGCCAATATGCTGACCGGCGCAGGGATCGAGCGGATTCTGACGATGGATCTTCATGCCGCGCAGATTCAGGGGTTTTTCGATATGCCCGTCGACAATCTGTACGCCTCGCCGATCTTTGCGCTGGATGTCAAAAACCAGTTCAAGGACAATCTGGATGAGATCATGGTGGTTTCACCCGACGTGGGCGGCGTGGCGCGCGCGCGTGAACTGGCCAAGCGCATCAATGCCCCTTTGTCGATCGTTGACAAGCGGCGTGAGAAAGCAGGCGAAGTCGCTGAAATGACCGTTATCGGAGATGTGAAGGACAAGATCTGCCTGATCGTCGACGATATGTGTGACACCGCCGGAACACTTTGCAAGGCCGCGCAGGTCCTGTTGGACAATGGTGCCAAGGAAGTTCACTCCTACATCACGCATGGTGTCATGAGCGGCCCCGCGGTCGAGCGGGTGACGAACTCGGTCATGAAGTCGCTGGTGCTGACCGACACGATCCAGCCGACCAAAGAGATTTTGAAGGCAAAGAACATCCGCATCGTTCCGACTGCGCCGATCTTCACCCAGGCGATCCTGAATATCTGGAACGGAACCAGTGTGTCTTCGCTGTTCGAAGACAAGACGCTGACCCCGATCTACGAATCCATGTATCAGATGGATTGAGCAACAGGGGCGACTGAACATGTCGCCCCCTGATATCTGAAATACCGATTGCGCGGATATCTGACCATGGGGCGCGATCGGCGACACAAGTGGAATCACCTCCATGACTGCCAACAAACGTATTGTTCTTTCCAGCGATCACGCGGCGATCGAGCTGCGCCAGTCCGTGGCCAACCACATCGCACAGCAAGGTTGGGACGTGGTTGATATCGGCCCGACAACCCCGGAAAGCACCCATTACCCCAAGCACGGCAAGGCCGCAGCGCAGGCCGTTGCCTCGGGCGATTGCAGCTTGGGTATCGTCCTCTGCGGCACTGGGCAGGGTATCATGATGGCTGCGAACAAAGTGCCCGGCATTCGCTGTGGCGTTTGTTCCGACGCATTCTCGGCCCGCATGATCCGCCAGCACAACAACGCCAACATGCTGTCGATTGGCGCGCGGGTTGTCGGTGAGGGTCTGGCGCTGGACATCGTTGACGCGTTTCTGAATGCCGAATTCGAAGGCGGCCGCCACGCCACACGCGTGGACATGATCGAAGCGCAGGACGACTGAACCCAATCAGTCGTTCAAACGCCTGAAAACATGGCGAACCCGGATCAGGAAATATTCCAGTCGTCCGGGTGTGCCACCTCTCCTATCGCGGTCCAGCTTGCCCGGATGCGGGCAATCCGAGTGTCGGACCAGGTCCGGAATACTGCGTCAAAACCCTCGGCAGTGATATGTTCGGCCTGAACCTCTGCGCGCAGCGCCGAGGACGTGTCGACATCCCACAGCGAGATCCCGATCTGCACCATAGGCGGGGTCCGAAATGCTTCTTTGAACCGAATGTTTGCGCGGCGTTCACGCGGCCCCTGCCCGGTCCACATATCGCCGCCTTCGGCAAACTCCGAGAACAGGACATTTTCACCCTGCTCAATTCCAATGGGATGGGTTAGAAACTTTTTCATCTTATCATCATTATTCTTGAATTCCCGCAACTTACCCCGGCATTTCGGCAAAAGCACGACAAAAAAACGGCCCCGCAATTGCGAGGCCGCTCAAATTTTTCACTAGTGGGCCCGTTACAGGCTCATATGCGTTCCAAGCGCTTCCATGTCGGCCAGCAGCTTGGCTGCATCGTCGACAATGGTCTGTTCGCCGTTTTCCTTCGCCACCTCGTGCGAGGCGCGTGCCTCGGCGATCAGCTCGTCCAGATGCGCGCGGGTTACTTCCGCCACCGGGATGGCCTTTTCGGCCAGAACTGACAGGCTGTCGCCGTTGATCTGGGCAAACCCGCCGGTGACCAGGTATTCGCTGGACCCTTCGGGTGCCTCGACCTTGAGCAGACCGGGGCGCAGCGTGGTGATGGTGGGGGCATGATCGGGCATCGCCGTCATGTCCCCGTCCGCGCCGGGAATCTGAACCGCGCTCGCCTGAAGCGAAGCAAGGCTCCGCTCGGGGCTGACGAGGTCGAATTGCATCGTGTTTGCCATCAGGGATACTCCTTAGGCGGCTTCTGCGGCCATCTTCTCCGCTTTGGCGATCACTTCGTCGATGCCGCCAACCATCAGGAAGGCCGCTTCGGGCAGGTGATCGTATTCGCCGGCCACAACGGCCTTGAACGACGCGATGGTCACATCCAGAGGAACCTGAACGCCCGGCGAACCGGTAAAGACTTCGGCCACGTCGAACGGCTGCGACAGGAAGCGCTCGATCTTACGGGCACGTGCCACGGTCAGTTTGTCCTCTTCCGACAGTTCGTCCATGCCGAGGATGGCGATGATGTCCTGCAGCGACTTGTAGCGCTGGAGGATCTGCTGAACGTCGGTCGCAACCTTGTAGTGCTCTTCACCAACGATGGCCGGGTCGAGCAGACGCGAGGTCGAGTCGAGCGGGTCAACCGCAGGGTAGATACCCTTTTCCGAGATCGCACGGTTGAGAACGGTGGTCGCGTCCAAGTGAGCGAACGAGGTTGCCGGCGCAGGGTCGGTAAGGTCGTCCGCGGGCACGTAGATCGCCTGAACCGAGGTGATCGATCCCGACTTGGTCGAGGTGATGCGTTCCTGCAAGGCGCCCATGTCGGTGGCCAGCGTCGGCTGGTAGCCCACCGCCGAAGGAATACGACCCAGCAGAGCCGACACCTCGGAACCCGCCTGCGTGAAGCGGAAGATGTTGTCGACGAAGAACAGAACGTCGGTACCGGACTGGTCGCGGAACTGTTCCGCCAGGGTCAGACCGGTCAGAGCGACACGTGCACGCGCACCCGGAGGCTCGTTCATCTGACCATAAACCAGGGCCACTTGGCTTTCCGACAGGTTGTCGGGTTTGATGACGTTCGATTCGATCATCTCGTGGTACAGGTCGTTGCCTTCACGGGTCCGTTCACCAACACCCGCGAACACCGAGAAGCCCGAGTGCACTTTTGCGATGTTGTTGATCAGTTCCATGATCAGAACGGTTTTACCAACGCCGGCACCGCCGAACAGGCCGATCTTGCCGCCTTTGGCGTAAGGGGCCAGCAGGTCAACGACCTTGATGCCGGTCACCAGAATTTCCGACTCGGTCGACTGTTCGTCGAACTCGGGCGCGGGCTGGTGGATGGCGCGGGTTTCGGTGGCTTCGACCGGGCCCTTTTCGTCGATCGGTTCGCCAACCACGTTCAGGATGCGGCCCAGGGTGGCGTTGCCGACCGGAACCGAGATCGGTGCGCCGGTGTCGGTCACGGCCTCACCGCGGACCAGACCTTCGGTCGCGTCCATCGCGATGGTGCGGACAGTGTTTTCACCCAGGTGCTGAGCAACTTCCAACACCAGGCGCTTGCCGTTGTTGGTGGTTTCCAGCGCGTTCAGAATTTCAGGCAGCTGATCTTCGAAGTGCACGTCGACGACGGCCCCGATGATCTGTGTGACTTTGCCTTTTGCATTCGCCATGTTTCGTCTCCGGTTTTCTTACAGCGCTTCGGCGCCGGAAATAATTTCAATCAGCTCGTTGGTGATCACGGCCTGACGCGAGCGGTTGAACTGGATCGTCAGTTTGTCGATCATCTCACCCGCGTTGCGTGTCGCGTTGTCCATCGCGGACATCCGTGCACCCTGTTCAGACGCTCCGTTTTCGAGCAGAGCCGAGAAGATCGCGGTCGCAACCCCCTTGGGCAGCAGGTCGGCCAGAATGGCTTCTTCGCTGGGCTCGTAGTCGAAGATGGCACCGCTGTCGTCACCCGCCGCTTCGTCCTCGAACGAGGCAGGGATGATTTGCTGTGCCGTCGGGATCTGGGTCACGACGTTGACGAACTTCGAGTAGAAGATCGTGGCCACGTCGAACTCTCCCCCGTCGAAACGAGACAGGATGTCCTTCGCGATGTCCTGCGCGTTGGCATAGCCAAGACGCTTGACCTCGCTCAGGTCGATATGTCCAACGAACAGATCGCCAAAATCACGCTTCAGCGCGTCGCGGCCCTTCTTGCCGACAGTCAAAACCTTGACTGTCTTGCCTTTCAGGCGCAGCTCTTCCGCTTTGACACGGGCCAGCTTGGCGATGTTCGAGTTGAAGCCGCCGCAGAGGCCGCGTTCAGCTGTCATGACAACCAGCAGATGGACATCATCGCTGCCCGTACCACGGAGCAGCTTGGGGGCGCTGTCGCTGCCCCCGACCGAAGCCGCCAGCCCTGCCATCACGGCGTTGAACCGTTCGGCATATGGACGCGAGGCTTCGGCAGATTCCTGGGCGCGGCGCAGTTTTGCAGCCGCGACCATCTGCATGGCCTTGGTGATCTTGCGGGTCGATTTGACCGACTCGATCCTGTTTTTAAGGTCCTTAAGATTTGGCATATGCCCGCCTCTCCCTTAAGCGAAGGTTGCGGCGTATTCGTCCAGCGCAGCCTTGATCTTGTCGGAAGCGTCACCCTTGATCTTGGGGTCTTCGTCCGTGATCCACTGAAGCAGATCCGCGTGCTTGCCACGCAGGTGTGCCAGCAGGCCAGCTTCGTAACGGCCAACGTCGGACACATCGATCTTGTCGAGGTAACCGTTGGTCCCTGCGAAGATGACGCAGACGATTTCAGCGTTGGTCAGCGGCGAGTACTGCGGCTGTTTCATCAGTTCGGTCAGACGCGCACCACGGTTCAGCAGCTGCTGGGTTGCGGCGTCGAGGTCGGAACCGAACTGCGCAAAGGCCGCCATTTCGCGGTACTGAGCCAGTTCCAGCTTAACCGGACCGGCAACCGACTTCATCGAGTTGGTCTGAGCCGAAGAGCCCACACGTGAAACCGACAGACCGGTGTTCACGGCAGGACGGATGCCCTGGTAGAACAGTTCGGTTTCCAGGAAGATCTGGCCGTCGGTGATCGAGATCACGTTGGTCGGAATAAACGCCGAAACGTCACCACCCTGAGTTTCGATAACCGGCAGAGCGGTCAGCGAACCCGCGCCGAAGTCTTCGTTCAGCTTCGCCGAACGTTCCAGCAGACGGGAGTGGAGGTAGAAAACGTCGCCAGGATAGGCTTCACGTCCGGGCGGACGACGCAGCAGCAGCGACATCTGACGATAAGACACAGCCTGTTTCGACAGGTCATCATAGATGATCAGCGCATGGCGGCCGTTGTCGCGGAAGTATTCAGCCATCGCAGTTGCGGCGTAGGGTGCCAGGAACTGCATCGGTGCCGGGTCCGAAGCGGTTGCGGCCACAACGATCGAGTATTCAATCGCACCGGACTCTTCCAGTTTCTTCACCAGCTGCGCAACGGTCGAACGCTTTTGACCGATCGCTACGTAAACGCAGTACAGTTTCTTCGACTCGTCGTCGCCTGCTGCGTCGTTGTAGGTTTTCTGGTTCAGGATGGCGTCCAGAGCAACGGCGGTTTTGCCGGTCTGACGGTCACCAATGATCAGCTCACGCTGGCCACGGCCGATCGGGATCATCGCGTCAACCGATTTCAGGCCGGTTGCCATCGGCTCGTGAACCGATTTACGCGGGATGATGCCGGGCGCTTTTACGTCTGCAACGCCACGCTTGGTTGCGTTGATCGGGCCTTTGCCGTCCAGCGGGTTGCCCAGACCGTCCACAACGCGGCCCAGCAGCTCGTCACCGATCGGAACGTCCACGATCGAGTTGGTACGCTTGACGGTGTCACCTTCTTTGATGTCACGGTCGGAACCGAAGATAACGACACCGACATTGTCGCTTTCCAGGTTCAGCGCCATGCCCATGATGCCGCCGGGGAATTCGACCATCTCACCGGCTTGCACATTGTCCAGACCGTATACACGGGCAATCCCGTCACCGACGCTCAGCACGCGACCGATCTCGGCCACTTCGGCTTCCTGACCAAAATTCTTGATCTGGTCCTTCAGGATTGCAGAAATCTCTGCAGCTTGGATTCCCATTTATCCGACCTCTTTCATTGCATTCTGTAGGGAGTTCAGCTTCGAACGGATCGAACTGTCGATCATTTTCGAGCCCACTTTAACGACAAGACCGCCGATGAGGCTTTCATCCACGGTCGCATTGATAGTTACGGTCTTGCCCACACGCTCGGACAGCGTCTTGGACAGTTTTTCCATTTGCGTCTTGGTCAGCGCCTTGGCCGAGGCGACATCCGCGGTCACTTCGCCACGCTCATCAGCCAGCATGTCGCGCAGAACCTTCAGCAGTTGCGGCACGACGAACAGGCGACGCTTCTGCGCCATCAGACCCAGCGTGTTGCGCAGGATGGCGTTCAGACCCATCTTGTCTGCGATCGCAGTGATCGCGCCTTCCTGTTCAGCGCGGGAAACCAGCGGCGATGCGATCAGGTCGCGCAGCTCTGCACTGTCGTCCAGCGCGGCTGCCAGATCATTGATGCCGGATTCCAGACCTGCAAGGTCGTTGTTCTCTTTTGCGATCTCGAAGACCGCGGTGGCATAGCGCTCGGCGATGCCAGTGGAAATCGAAGCTGGTTCGGACACGTCCACCCTTCCGATATTTTGGGCCCCGAATTCGCGTGCGGCAGCTACCCCGGGGGCGTGAAGAAACCCCGGCCAAACGGTCGGGGATCAAAATCACCGGGGATGTAGCAGAGCCGAACCAACCAAGCAATACGCTATAGCGGTAACGGATTTATCCACAAATTGTTATTTTTCATTAACTTACGGCAAGTGCGACGGTTTGAACACATTGGCCCAGTTGAAAAATGTTACGAATATGCAGGTTTTTGCGATTCCTGTGACTTTTTTTCCTCAATTTTTCGCGTGGAATTGCCCGGGGTCTCAGGCGGGCTTCAGCAAGCCGTCCAGCGCTTTGATCGGTCTTTTGACCGCGTCTTTGGTCACGCTGCCGCTTGGCGGGCGGATATGTTTGCTGACTTCCACCATCAGCACCCCACCCGCCATCACCGTCGGAATCCGCTGGCCGGTCTTTTCGATCAGGTTGCCGGATTTCAACCAGAATCGCCGGAACGACGGAGGCATATACAAGGCCGAGCAATGCACCTCGGGCAGGAAGTGATGCGCCTTAAGCTGGTTTTCCAGCTGAGTTGCAGAGTACGGGCGCCCGAACCCGAACGGGGTCTTGTCCGACCGTGACCACAGACCCGCCCGGTTTGGAACGATGAAGACGGCCCGGCCACCGGGGCCCAGCACGCGCCAACATTCGTCAAGCAACTGGTTTGGCCGTTCCGACGTTTCCAGCCCATGCATCACCACAAGCTTGTCCACGTGGCCGGTCTCTATCGGCCAGAGGGTTTCTTCGGTCAGGACCGAAACGTTGGGCATGCCTGCCGGCCATGGCATCACGCCCTGTGGTCCCGGCATCAACCCGATGACCCGGCGCGCATCCGACAGGTAAGGGCGCAGCAAAGGCACCGCGAAACCGAATCCCGCCACTGTCTGGCCTTTTGCTTCGGGCCAAAGCTCGATCAGACGCCCGCGAATAGCCGCCTGCGCCGCACGCCCCAACGTGCTGCGGTAATAGAAGTTCCTCAGATCCTGTACATCAAGATGCATTGCGGACATCCGGTCAATCGGCTTAGCTGGGCGCAGTCTAGCAATGAAAGGGCAAAAGGCCATGCCTCTTGAAATCGTTACAATCCCGTGCCTGAGCGACAATTACGCCTTTCTGGCGCATGACGCCGTCACTGGCCAGACCGCCCTGATCGACGCGCCCGAGACCGCACCGGTCCTGAAGGCGTTGGATGACCGGGGGTGGACGCTGTCATATGTGCTGTTGACCCATCATCACTGGGATCACGTGGACGGGCTGGTGGGAATATTGGCCAAACAGCCGGCAAAGGTCATCGGGGCCGCCGCTGACGCAAATCGCCTGCCGCCGCTGGATCAGCAGGTCAAAGAGGGCGACAGTTTCGAGATCGGCGGCGAACCGGTTCAGGTTCTGGACGTTTCCGGGCACACGGATGGCCATATCGCATTCTACATGCCGAAGAGTTCCGCGGTGTTCACCGCCGACAGCCTGATGGCGCTGGGTTGTGGGCGCCTGTTCGAGGGCACACCCGCGCAAATGTGGGCCTCTTTGAACAAGCTGGCCGCCCTGCCGGACGACACTTTGGTCTGTTCAGGGCACGAATACACACAATCCAACGCCAAATTCGCGATTACAGTCGATCCCGAAAACCAAGCCTTGAAAGATCGCATTGCGGATATCGACCGCGCGCGTGCGGCCGGGAAAGCCACTGTTCCTTCGACTCTGGCCCTTGAAAAGGCCACAAATCCGTTCCTGAGGGCCGCCGATCCGGCGATTCAGGCGAAATTGGGTATGGTGGGCGCTGACCCCGAGGCCGTTTTTGCCGAAATTCGGGCTAGAAAAGACCGGTTCTGATGCCTATTTGCTCCTCTTCAGGGCCACGGTCACAACAAATGTGACTGTCAAGTGAAAGAAAACCCTTGAAGCCGGGCCACGATCAACCAAACTCTAATAGTATGAGGACATGGTTGGGATGGGGTTCCGGCCAAGAAACCGCCCCCTTCTGACCCAAGACAGAGGAGCACCCGCGTGCCTTCATTCTCGAGCACACTGGAACAAGCCATACACGCGGCCCTGGCGGCTGCGAATGAACGGCGCCATGAATTCGCAACGCTGGAGCATTTGCTGCTGGCCCTTCTGGAAGAACCCGATGCCGTGCGCGTCATGAAAGCGTGCAGTGTCGATCTGGACGAGCTGCGCAGCACTTTGGTGGAGTTCATCGACGAGGATCTTTCGAATCTGGTCACGGATATCGACGGATCCGAAGCCGTACCCACCGCAGCGTTCCAGCGCGTCATTCAGCGCGCCGCGATCCACGTTCAAAGCTCGGGCCGGACCGAAGTGACCGGCGCCAACGTTCTGGTTGCCATATTCGCCGAACGCGAAAGCAATGCCGCCTATTTCCTGCAAGAGCAGGACATGACCCGTTACGACGCGGTCAATTTCATCGCGCATGGCGTCGCCAAGGATCCTGCCTATGGCGAAAGCCGCTCGGTATCCGGTGCGGATCAGGTGGAAGAAGACGCCCAGACCACATCCGGCGAAGCCGAACAGAAAGAAAGCGCGCTGGGAAAATACTGCGTGGATCTGAACGCCAAGGCTCGAGCTGGCGATGTCGATCCGCTGATCGGACGCTCGGATGAGGTGGAACGCTGCATCCAGGTGCTGTGCCGCCGCCGCAAGAACAACCCGCTGCTGGTGGGGGATCCAGGTGTGGGCAAGACCGCCATCGCAGAAGGCCTTGCGCACAAGATCGTCGGTGGCGAGGCCCCCGATGTGCTGGCCAATACCACGATCTATTCCTTGGACATGGGCGCGCTGCTGGCCGGAACCCGCTATCGCGGTGATTTCGAAGAACGTCTGAAAGCGGTTGTGACCGAACTGGAGGATCACCCGGACGCGGTGTTGTTCATCGACGAAATCCATACCGTGATCGGTGCCGGGGCGACCTCGGGTGGGGCTATGGATGCCTCGAACCTGCTGAAGCCTGCGCTTCAGGGCGGCAAACTGCGCACCATGGGCTCGACCACCTACAAAGAGTTCCGTCAGCACTTCGAGAAGGACCGTGCGCTGAGCCGCCGGTTCCAGAAGATCGACGTGAACGAGCCTTCGGTAGAAGACAGCGTAAAGATCTTGCGCGGGCTGAAGCCTTATTTCGAAGAGCATCATGACATCAAATACACCGCCGATGCGATCAAGACGGCGGTCGAACTGTCGGCGCGTTACATCAACGACCGCAAGCTGCCCGACAAGGCCATCGATGTGATCGACGAGGCCGGCGCGGCGCAGCATCTGGTCGCGGAAAGCAAGCGGCGCAAGACCATTGGCGTCAAAGAGATCGAGGCGGTTGTCGCCAAGATCGCGCGCATTCCGCCCAAGAACGTCACCAAGGATGATGCGTTGGTGCTGAAAGACCTCGAAGCATCGCTGAAACGGGTGGTGTTTGGTCAGGATCTGGCAATCGAGGCGCTGTCCAGCGCGATCAAACTGGCCCGCGCCGGTCTGCGCGAACCTGAAAAACCCATCGGCAACTATCTGTTTGCCGGTCCGACGGGGGTTGGCAAGACCGAGGTGGCGAAACAGCTTGCAGATACCCTGGGTGTGGAACTGCTGCGTTTCGACATGTCGGAATACATGGAGAAACATGCCGTCAGCCGCCTGATCGGTGCCCCTCCGGGCTATGTCGGGTTTGATCAGGGTGGTTTGCTGACCGACGGTGTTGACCAGCATCCGCACTGCGTGTTGCTGCTGGATGAGATCGAAAAGGCCCACCCGGACGTGTTCAACATCCTGCTGCAGGTGATGGACCATGGCGAGTTGACCGATCACAACGGCCGCACGGTGAATTTCCGCAACGTGGTGCTGATCATGACCTCGAACGCGGGCGCGCAGGAACAGGCCAAAGCCGCCATCGGCTTCGGTCGCGATCGGCGCGAAGGCGAAGACACGGCCGCGATCGAGCGTATGTTCACACCGGAATTCCGCAACCGTCTGGATGCCGTGATCTCCTTCGCACCGCTGCCGAAAGAGGTCATTTTGCAGGTGGTCGAGAAATTCGTCCTACAGCTTGAGGCACAACTGCTGGATCGTGGCGTGACCATCGACCTGACCCCAAAAGCTGCCGAGTGGCTGGCCGACAAGGGATATGACGACAAGATGGGTGCACGCCCGCTGGGTCGCGTGATTCAGGAGCACATTAAGAAGCCGCTGGCCGAAGAGCTGTTGTTCGGCAAGCTGGCCAAGGGCGGCGTGGTTCGTGTCTCGGTCAAGAAGGGCGAACTGGATCTTGAAATTCTTGGCCCGGACCAACGGCGCATTTCAGGAGACAAACCACCTCTGTTGACGGCAGACTGACCAAAATACAGACAACTCCTTCAAAGCCCGGCGATCCCCATCGCCGGGCTTTTTCTCTGCTGACAGCATAAAGTGCGACGGAAAAAGACTTCTGCCGCGTGTCATCTTCAATGATGAACGCAAGACAGGGATCGACACGTGAGCAAAATTTCAATTCTCTGGGGCGCCGCCTTTGCCCTATCCACCGTTGCCGCTGTGGCAACTGCACAGCACAGGTTTCGCTATCACGACGAAACGACCGCAGAAACGCTGAGGTTGGTACCAGCAACCGAAAACCCCGGGAAAAGCAGCGCCTCGGTGAAAGAAAAAGGCGGAAAAATCAAAGTGACGGGCAACGGCATTCCTGATCATCTGGTTGGCCGGTTTCCAAACCAAGGCAATCCGCACCAGATCGAACAGC
The DNA here is from genome assembly GCF_056541565.1 of Ruegeria sp. AG6. Classification (NCBI taxonomy): domain Bacteria; kingdom Pseudomonadati; phylum Pseudomonadota; class Alphaproteobacteria; order Rhodobacterales; family Roseobacteraceae; genus Ruegeria; species Ruegeria sp. AG6. The sequence continues at coordinate 118,481 of NZ_JBQFYQ010000008.1, forward strand.
AGAAGGTCAAGTTGAAATTGCCTGCAAATCCAACGACCAAAGGTGCAATCACGCCGCTGCAAATGGGGTGGAACTTTGGCGTGTCACTCAACGGGGTTGTGTTCGACCCGCTGGCGGCCGAGTTTTGGCATGGCGACCCCAGGTCCGGGTGGTCCTACAATGCTCTGGGTGGCGCTGTTTCCTTGGGATTGGACGCCAATTATGCGCATGTACAGCCGAACGGAAAGTATCACTATCACGGTGTACCGACGGGGTTGGTCAAGCTGCTGGGATGGTCACCGTCCGAGCATTCACCCTTGATCGGCTATGCCGCAGATGGTTTCCCGATATATGCCGTCACTGGCGTCGTAGGGGGCAAAGTGACCGAAATGACGTCGTCCTATCGTCTGAAACCCGGCAACCGGCCGGGTGGCGCTGCGCCGGGCGGGCGGCATGACGGCACCTTCAACGAGGACTACGTTTTTGTTCAGGGTCACGGCAATTTGGACCAATGCAACGGCGTCTTCACCGTTTCAGCAGAATACCCTTCAGGAACCTATGCGTATTTTCTGACCGAGGATTACCCCGTGGTACCCCGCTGCTTCATGGGCACTCCGGATCAAAGCTTTCGCTTTGGCAGACGGTAATCGGTTTGATCCCATCACGCAGATTACCCAGGCAAGAGGCAAGGGTTTGCTATCTTTCCGTGAGTTTCAGCTCGATCCGGCGGTTCTGTGCCCGCGCCTCGGGCGTGTCAGCCGGATTGACCGGCTGGAATTCACCAAACCCGTTTGCCGCCAGACGATTGGGTGGGATGCCCAGCGCGTCGACCATATAGCGCACAACAGACAACGCGCGACCCTGGCTGAGTTCCCAGTTGTCCCGGTATCGGCCCGAACCGGCCAGCGGAACGTTGTCGGTATGGCCGTCGACCCGGATCACCCAGTTCAGACCGGGCGGAATTTCAGCGGCGACACTGCGCAGGATGTTGGCAACTTTCGCAACCTCCTGCTGCCCTTCCGCGGACAGCACGGCTGATCCTGTCGGAAACAAAACCTCGGATGAAAAGACAAAGCGGTCACCTTCAATCCGCACACCTTCCTGATCGCCAAGGACATCCCGGAGACGTCCGAAAAATTCCGAACGATAGCGTTGCAGATCTTCCGCCTGCGCTGCCAGTTCCTCATTCTGACCGGCCAGTGCTTCGGCCTCGGCCTCGAGACGCAGGCGCTCGGCTTCTTCCAGCAGGCGGCGCCGGCGTTCTTCCGAAGCGGCACGGGCCAGCGCGGCATTCAGGTCCTGACCCAAAGTCTGGATTTGGATCTCGGCGGCCTCGTTGCGCTCTTCGAAATCGTCCAGCAGGGCCTGCAAGGACCCCAACTGCCCGCGCAGCGCGGCAATCTGCTGGTTGAGAAGAGCCGCCTCACGCTGGGCCTCGGCTGAGATTTCTTTCTCTTCCGACAATGTCGATTCTGCCAGAGCCAGCAAAGCCTGCCTTTGTTCGGCCAGGGTGCGTTGTTCATCAGCATCCGCCTGCGCTTGCGTTTGCGCCTCCAGGGCGGCTTCGAGCTGGGCGCGCAATTCATCAGGATTCACGTCGCCGAATTGTCGCTCAAGCTCGGCCCGCGCGGCTTGCGCGGCGGCCAGAAGGGTCAGCGTATCTTCGGCCTCTTTGCGTTGTGCCTCCAACGCGAGCGTCATGGCCGTCAGCTCGGCATCCGCATCCTGAAGGCGGTTTCGCAATGCCTCGGCAGCAGCGGCTTCGGCCAGGCGGGCGGCTTCTTCATCGCTCAGTTGCTGTTCAAGGGTGGCGATTTCCGCCGCGCGTTCATCGCCGCTTTGCTCCAGATCCGCAACCAATGCTTCCAGTGCCTCGCGGCGGGCGGCTGCCAATCGGGCAGCTTCCGTCTGCGCATCGATTTCCTCGCGACTTTGTGCAAGGGCAAGGTTCAGCGCCTCTTGTTCCGTCAGCAATTGCTCGCGCACAGTCTCAAGCGCTGCGATGTCGCCCAAAGCCTGTTCCTGCTCGGCAAGCAGCGCCGCAACCTGTGCTTCGAAATTCGTGATACGGGTCTGCGCCTGATCCAACGCGGCGGCCTGACGGTCGCGTTCGGTGGTCAGTGAGGCGATCAGCGACTGCGCTTGCGCCAGATCGTCTTCGGCCTGCGACAGCGTCGTGTTCAACGCACCCAGCCTTGCCTGCAAGCGGCTGTTTTCACGCTCTTCCAAACCCAGCGCGCCCGCAAGCGCAGCAACCTCGTCTGCCAGCGTCGTCAGTTCGTCTTCCTGACCCGAAATGGTTTCGCGCAGAACGAACTGAATCACCATGAAGATGGTCAAAACGAATGTCAGCACCATCAGCAGCCCGGTCATCGCGTCCACGAATCCGGGCCAGACCGAGCCCTGGAAGCGTTGACCGGTGCGGCGGGACAGCGCCATGGGTTACTCTCCTTCCGGCGTGGTGCGCACCGCGCCCCGCGGCAGGGTCAGGGCCTTGACCAGCAGTTCGATATCCTTGCGGAATTCGTTCATGCTTTCCTGACGACCCGCCGAAATCTCTTCGAGAATGCGCAGCAACTGCACGTCCATCGAGCGCAGGCGCATCCGGCTTTCGGCATCGATGCCATCGCCTGAACCGTGTTCGCGCATGTGGTCAAGCAACGCATCCTGCCCCAGCGCAACACGCTCCACAGCCGAAGTGACGCTTTCGGTATTGGCCTGGCGATAGTTCATCTCGGCAATCACATCGACCAGTTGCCCCAGCTTGGCCGAAACCTCAGCCCGCTCGCTTTCCTGAGCGGCAAACAGATCCTGCAACGCATCCATCTGTTCGGACATGGCATCCAGCACAGGTGTCAGTACGGCGATCTCTGCCCCGCCCTCTTCACCACCGGCAAATCCGACGCGGGTGATCGAGGACAGCCATTCTTCGAGCTCGCGATAGAAACGGTTCTGCCCGTGCCCGGCAAACACTTCGAGCAGACCAACAATCAGCGATCCCGCCAAGCCCAGCAGAGAGGACCCGAACGCAACGCCCATCCCCTGCAACTGCGCCTCGAGTCCGGTCATCAGGCGATTGAAGACGGCCAGCCCCTCTTCGCCTTCCTGCGGGTTCAGGCTGCGGATGGTGTCGACAATGGCTGGAACGGTTGTCGCCAGGCCAAAGAATGTACCCAGCAGACCCAAATAGATCAGAACATTGGTTATATAACGCGTGATTTCCCGTTCTTCTTCGACACGCTCGGCCACGGAGTCCAGAATGGACCGGGTTGAGGTGGAACTGATCTGTGAGCGCGCGCCTCTCTCCCGCAGCAGCGAAGCCAAAGGCGCCAGCAATTGCGGTGTGCGCGCATCTTCGCGAACGACGCCCCCGACAAAGGCCTCGATCCAGCGCACGGACCCGATCAGTTGCGTAACCTGATAAAAACAAGCGAGGACGCCGATAAGAAATACGATCAGAATGAAACCATTCAGATACGGATTGGCATAGAAAACCGGCAATACGTAAGGCAGTGCCAGAAACACGCCCAGCCCGGACAAGCCGATCGCCATCAACATCAACAGAATTTGTCGAATGGGATGCGAGAAATGGGGTCTCGCGCCCTGATGTGCCTGCGCCATGCGCGTGGTTCCCGGTATTTGCCTGCTTTGCGTCGAATCTAGCGGGATTCCGCGCGTGACGCCAAGAGTTTATGCGGTGATGTCGCGCACCCGTTGCGCCAACCACTCAAGATCATGGTCACGCAGCCCGATCTCGGCCAGATGTTCTACGGTGTTGTAAAGGTATTCGTCATTCGGACCGCGCCCGCCAACCGCATGAGCGATGATCCGGGCCTGTTCCTCCAACGGCATCCCGCCGCAATACTGGACGTGGTCGGCATCGATCACATAGGTAACGGCATTGACGATTTCGCCGTTTTCCAGGTGCACATCCAGCATACGTTCAACATAGGCCGAGGAAATCAGCTCGCGCTCGCGCAGCTCGTGCAGCGTACGGTCTTCGTGACCCGCCTCGACCGCAAGGGCCAAACCGGTGCAACTTGCGTTCTCCTGTTCGTCCAGTGCCAGCACCAGGCCGGGTTTTTCTTCGGTCCCGCGATGGTGGATCGAGCTCATGCAGAAGGAGCGGGAATAACCATGAAGTGTCGCGCGTTCGCTGCGTGCCACCGGAAAGCCCGGATTCCACAGCAGCGATCCATATCCGAATACCCACATCGTCATTGCACTGGTCCTTGCCTGTTTCGGCCTATAAACATCAATTCCAAGGCGGGAAAAAGGGCCTTTCGAATGCGTATGATACGAGTGTTGATTTTTGTTTCCCTGGCATGGAGCGCCTATTGGTTCGTGGCCGGGTATGGCCTGCGCTCTGCGATCACTGGCTGGTTCGAACAGCAGGAGGCGCGCGGCTGGCAAGCGGATTTCTCGAATGTCGCGACAGCGGGCTATCCGACCCACCACATGACCCGTCTGAACAATCCGGCACTGGCGGATCCGGTGAACGGCACGGCATGGAGCGCGGATTGGATCGAGTTCAAAAGCCCAGCCATCTGGCCCGGTCGTCAGATATTGCGGTTTGCGGACACACCGCAACGCCTGTCATATTTCGACCAGACATCAACAATTGTGGCCGACGAATTGCTGGCCGAGCTGCAATTGCAGCCCGGCGTCTCGCTCATGCTGGAGAAAATGGCTTTGACGGCCGAGGCCTGGTCGGTGACGGAAAACTCCACCACGCTGGCCTCGGGCGACACGCTGAGCCTGATCATGGAACAAACGCCAATTTCAGAAACCTATTCCATCACGGCCCGCGCGGATGGGTTTACACCGGGGGAAAAACTGCGGGCCCTGATGCATTCCGCAAGTTCGTTACCGCAGAGCTTTGAGACGCTGGAACTGGATATGGTCACCACTTTCGACAAGGTTTGGAGCCGGTCCGCCCTCGAAGACAGCCGTCCGCAGCCCGTGGCCATCGATCTGCGTCTGGCCGAGATCAAATGGGGTGAGCTGCGCCTGTTCGCGACCGGCGATCTGGATGTGGACGCCCAAGGTATCCCGACCGGAGAGATTGCCGTCAAAGCCGAAAACTGGCGGGATATGATCGCAATGGCAAACGCGGCGGGTGCCCTGCCCGATCAGGCCGTTGATCCCGTCACCCGAGGGCTGAACTTTCTGGCAGGGCTGGGCGGAAACCCCAACGCGCTGGATCTGCAACTGAATTTCCGCGATGGTTTCGTGGCGCTCGGGCCATTGCCTTTGGGCCCTGCCCCGCGTCTGATCCTGCGTTAACGGCAGTAAGGTCCGCTGCGATAGCGGGCCGTATCAAGGTGGAAATGATCCTTGTGATAGCGATCGGAATTCGGCCCCAGCACGGTACCAAACGGGCCGCACGCCCCGCGCCAGATCTTCTTGAGCTGTTTCTGAGACGGGTTCTTGCGCCACCCGTTCAGGACGGTCACCACCTCACCGTCAGCCATTTTGAAACCTGAGATATCGATCGCACGACCCTTGCCATGTTCGGATATCCGCGCACCTTTGCGGTTGTTGCGGGTTCGGCAGGCATAATGGGCGGCGATTTGCAGCTCGACCACGGGCCCGCGGCGTTTGAAGGTGGGTTTGACGGTCTTGTCGACCCACTTGTTCAACGCAATGGCGGTGCCGCAATCCATCGTCGAGGGGCGGCTGAGCATCACACCCGAAACCGAGGTGATCTGCACCGCATCCTTGACACCACAGGCTGAATTCTTGCTGCCCACACGGCCAACAGGTTTGCCTTGAATGGCAATATCCCCGCAAACAGACCCTTTGCGCAGCTTGCGCCTTTTGAACAACACCTGCTGCTCGACAGACTCGGGTCGCAAATAAGGCATCAAGGATGTGTCCGGCCCCAGAAGTGGCAGCTCCGACGGGCGCGCCGCCGCAGCCGTGACTTGCGGCGAAACCGGACGCGAAACCGGACGCAGGTTGGCAATGTCAGAAGGGGCAGGCGCGCTGACAGCCTGCTGAACAGTCAAAGGGCGCATGAGGGGCACCAAAGACTGGTCAAGGGGCGCGGCATGAACCGGCGCGGCGCTCAAAGCAACGACCCCAATCAGAATATGCCCCCAGCGCAGTCTCATGAACTTGCCTTTCCCCGCCCAAAGTCCGGCGCATCCGTATCCTGCCCGGCATCGATGATGCCGCGACGAATAGCACGGGTGCGGGTGAAGTAGTCAAACAAATGATCGCCGTCGCCAGTGCGTATGGCGCGTTGCAGGGCAAAAAGCTCTTCGGTGAACCGGCCCAGGATTTCCAGCGTCGCATCCTTGTTGGACAGGAACACATCCCGCCACATGATCGGGTCGGACGCGGCAATCCGGGTGAAGTCGCGGAAGCCGGCGGCCGAATATTTGATGACTTCGCTGTCGGTTACCCGTCGCAGATCGTCGGCCACGCCAACCATCGTGTAGGCAATCAGGTGCGGCGCATGGGACGTTACGGCGAGGACCAGATCGTGGTGATCCGCATCCATCTCATCGACATTCGACCCCATGCCCTCCCAGAGCGCGCGCAGACGGGCAATGGCATCCGGGTCCGAACCCTCGACCGGGACCAACAGGCACCAGCGATTGTCAAACAGTTCGGCAAACCCGGATTCAGGGCCGGAATGCTCGGTCCCTGCCAAGGGATGCGCGGGAACGAAATGCACTCCGTCGGGGATATGAGGCTGTACCGCCCGAATGACGCCCCGCTTGACCGAACCCACATCCGTAACGGTGGCACCGGGTTTCAGCACGGGTGCAATTTCTTCTGCAACTGCGCCCATAGCCCCCACAGGCACGCAGAGCACGACAAGATCGGCGCCTTCAACCGCCTCGCGTGCCGTGTCGCAAACACGGTCACACAATCCGATCCTGCGCGCGGTTTCACGGGACTTTTCAGACCGGGCATAACCCGTCACTTCCCCGGCCAGCCCTGCACGTTTCATCGCCCAGAACATGGACGAAGCAATCAGGCCCAGCCCGATCAGCGCAACGCGGTCGTAAATCTGGCTCATGCTGCGCCCTCTTTGAATGCAGTGATCGCCGCAACCACACGGCGGCAGACTTCTTCGTCGCCCACGGTGATCCGCAAGGCGTTCGGCAGGTTGTAGCCTGCAACCCGGCGGACAATCAAACCCTGCGTTTTCAGGTAGTCATCGCAGGCCTCGGCCTCGGCCTGATCGGCGAAACGCGCTAGGATGAAGTTGGTGCAGGACGGGTCCGACGGCACGCCTGTCTTGGCCAATTGATCGGCCAGCCACACACGAAGGCGCGCGTTTTCGGCCTGACAGAAGGTCAGGAATTCCACATCGTTTACCGCAGCTTCAGCCGCCGCCAATGCGGTCATTGACAGGTTGAAGGGCTGGCGCACCCGGTTCAGCACGTCGATGATCGGGCGGTGCGCATAGCCCCATCCGACACGCATACCGCCCAGCCCGTACACTTTTGAGAAGGTGCGCGTCATGATTACATTCTCATGGGCGTCAACCAGCGACGCCCCGCCATCGAACCCATCGACAAACTCCGCATAAGCGCCATCAAGAACCATCAGGCAGGTGTCGGGCAGACCCAGCGCCAGACGTTCCAGTTCGTCGTTCGGGATCATGGTCGAAGTTGGATTTCCGGGGTTGGTGACAAACACGATCCGCGTCTGCCCCGTCACCGCGGCGAGAATGGCATCCACATCCACCTTGCGGTCACGTTCGGCCACCATGACCGGCGTCGCGCCGGCCATGCGGGCGATGATCGGGTACATGGAAAACCCGTGCTCGGTATAGATCACCTCGTCCCCCGGCCCCGCGTAGGCCTGGGCGACGAATTGCAATACCTCGTCGCTGCCGACACCGCAGATGATCCGCGCCGGGTCCAGCCCATGGCGTGCGCCGATGGCCGCGCGCAGGCTCGCGTGGTCGGTGCTGGGATAACGATGCAGAGTGGCCGCGCTGTCGCGCACCGCCTCTATGGCCTTGGGGCTGGGTCCAAACGGGTTCTCGTTCGAGCTCAGCTTGATCACATGCTCCACTCCCGCCACATGCGACTGACCGCCCTGATACAGCGCGATGTCCATAATGCCGGGTTGTGGGGTGATCTTGGTCATGAGAGGCTCCGTTGAATGGGCCTCTCATACCTGTCTCAAAGGGTTGAGAAAAGCGGCAATTCCCTCATGCGGCCTTGAAGCGCGCTGTTGCCGGGTCAGCGTTGTAGTAAGGCGTGAATTCTTCGGTCCGGTGCGACAGGTCATTGACGCTGTCGATGATGAACTGAACCGTCTCTTCGCTCATCAGATATGAGAAATTCAGGCGCACCCAGCCGGGTTTTTTCATTTCTTCCCCAGCGGACAAGGCAGCGTGCAGCGCCTCTGACGTTGCCTGATCGATCCCCAGCAAGCGGTGGGCGTAGGGTCCGGCACAGGCACAGCCGCCCCGCGCCTGAATGCCGTAGATATCGCTGAGCATCCGCGTAAACAGCTGCTGGTGCACGGGCTGGCCCGCATTGTCGCGCACCAGGAAGGAAAAGATCGGCAGACGGTGCGCTTTTTCGACCCCAAGCAGGGTCAGGTTCGGGTTGTTCTTCCAGCCGTCCAGCGCCATTTGATTGTACTGCGCCTCACGCCGGGCGATTTCGTCCGTTCCGACGACATCCTTGACGATAAAGGCCAACGCCGCACGAATGTCTCCGATCACGTTGGGCGTCCCGGCCTCTTCCCGGGTGGACAGATCGGTGCTGTAGTCATGCCGCCACGGTGAAACGAAACTTACGGTTCCACCGCCGGGCCAGCTGGGGCAGGTCCGTTTAACGGCCGATTGGTTCACAACCAAAACGCCTGACGCGCCCGGGCCACCGGGAAACTTGTGCGGCGAAACCACGATCGCATCCTTGCGGGCCCCTTCGGACCCCATGTCCATCGGCAGATAAGGCCCACCACCGGCATAGTCCCAAACGGCCAAGGCACCATACGCCTTGAGCATCCGCGTGACCGGATCAGGATCGGTGACAATGCCCGTTACGTTGGACGCGGCAGAAAACGATCCGACCACCAAATCGGCATCCACATGGGCCTCCAGCGCGGCTTTCAGCGCATGCAGGTCCACGCCACCGCCCTCGGCCTCGGGGATTTCGATGACACATGCCTTGCTTTCGCGCCACGGCAGAATGTTTGAGTGATGTTCATACGGTCCGATCAAGACAATCGGCTGGTCAGCCTCTGCCACCCCTAGCAGGCTGACCAACCGATTGAGCCCCGCAGTGGCGCCGGACCCGGTAAAGATCACCGCGTCCTCTTCCCGAGCACCAACAATGCGGGCTATTTCCGCCCGCGCTTCGCGGCGCAGACGTGTCATGTAGGACCCACAGTAGGAGGCCTCGGTGTGACTGTTTGCGTAAAACGGCAAAACGTCCTGCGCCACAAAATCCTCGACCTGCCGCAACGCGCGGCCCGAAGCGACGTAATCCGCATAGACAAGCGGCACGTCTCCAAGCAGACCCGGGATCAGAACGTTCTCGCCGATCAGCCCATCGCGCAGATTTGAATTGTGAGCGGTGGAACAGAGTTCCGCACGGAATTTGGACAGGGTCATGGCATTGGCTCCTTACTGCCATACCAATGTGATATTTCTGGCCCGAGGAAACTTCACATATCTTTGCGTGGATTTTTGAATTTTTGTGTCATATGATCAGTTATGGCATCAAAAATAGATCAAATTGATACACGCATACTGAAAGAGCTGCAAAAGGACGCCACCCTGTCACAGCGGGAATTGGCGGATCGGGTTGGCCTGTCCCAGAATGCCTGCTGGCGGCGCTTGAAGGCCCTGAACGAAAACGGTGTGCTGATCGGATCCACGGCCCGCATCGCACGAGAAGAACTGGGGTTGAGCCTTGTGGTCTTCGTCATGCTCCGCACCCGACACCACTCTGCCCAGTGGCTTCAGGCGTTTCGGAGCCATGTTCTGACAATCCCGGAAGTCGTGGATTTTCATCGGATCGGAGGGGATTACGACTATCAGCTGAAAGTCGTAACGCAGGACATGTCGTCATATGACAAGGTCTATCAACGATTGATCGAAAAGGTCGAGCTGGACAGCGTGACCTCGTATTTCGCGATGGAAGCGATCGCCGAAGGCAGGCCCCTGCCGATCTGACACGCACTACATTTGCCCAAAAACACCCTAAGGAGTCGCAGGCAATGTCGCGATGACGGCTGCGCCATGGGCAAACCAAAAAAAAGACCGCGCAAAAGCGCGGCCTTTCGGAATTCGATTTCGGCGAAGATCAGTTCTTCGCGTAGAATTCGACGACCAGGTTCGGTTCCATGACGACCGGGTAAGGCACATCGCTGAGGCCCGGCGCGCGCACGAACGTCGCGGTCATTTTCGAGTGATCGGCGTCGATGTAGTCAGGAACGTCACGCTCGGCCAGTGCGACGGCTTCCAGGACAACAGCCAGTTGTTTGGATTTGTCACGCACCTCGATCACGTCACCTTCTTTGACGCGGTAGGACGGGATGTTGACACGCTTGCCGTTCACTTTGACGTGGCCGTGGTTCACGAACTGGCGCGCGGCAAAAACAGTTGCGACAAACTTGGCGCGGTAGACCACAGCGTCCAGGCGGCGTTCCAGCAGGCCGATCAGGTTCTCACCAGTGTCGCCCTTTACACGCTCGGCTTCAGCGTAGATGCGGCGGAACTGCTTCTCAGTCAGGTCGCCGTAGTAGCCTTTCAGCTTCTGCTTGGCGCGCAGTTGCAGACCGAAGTCAGACAGTTTGCCCTTGCGGCGCTGGCCATGCTGGCCGGGGCCGTATTCGCGACGGTTGACCGGGGATTTCGGACGACCCCAGATGTTTTCGCCCATCCGGCGGTCGATTTTGTACTTGGCAGACGTGCGTTTGGTCACGGCTGATCTCCTTCGTTAGGTCGAAGCCCTGACGGGCCACTATGAAGGGCGTTGTCCTCTTGAGGTCTCCCCCATGACAGGCATCCCCTTGCGGGGGCCACCAACACCAATGAAGCCGCGCTTATATCCGCAATGCTGGCGGAGTCAACACAACATCCCGCAAAGTTCAGAAAAACGATCAGGGCAGACAACCAGCGGACCGGACTCCGCACCCAAACCGCCAGGCGGCGCCTAGAAATCCTAGTTTGAGGCCGGAAAAGAAACTACCGTCGCGCCACTTTTCGCGGCGGGGTTTGGGATCATCGCAAGCTCGGTCACATCGACAATCCAGAACTCTTCGTCCCGTGGCGGGCAAGCGCCTTCGAACACAAGAGCCCGCGACGTATCGTTGCCATCGGCAACAAGCTTGGCAGAGAACTTCTGCGCACCGTTGGTAAGGGTAAGGGTTCCGGTCACATCGCCCGAAATCTCACGGACAATAGGAAAGTGGCTGGTCACCGGGCTGGAAACGCCCCCGACATTTCCGATTTTTCCGATGCTTTGCTCGGCAGTCTCACTCATGACGATTGCTTGTCCACGCCATGACCATGCTGCTCCGACCGTCATACAGGAAAGGGGCGCGTCTTCTAGCCCATCAATTTCCGTCTGACACCAAGTAATAGCTATTTGACCGTTTGTTCCGGCTCTCATCTGCCCACTCGCACTTACCAACACCCCAACACTCAATTTTTTCCTTATCAGCACAAATTCCGGCGGAAAAGAGACAGAACTGTAGCAAACCCAAGATTGTTGTTAATGTGACTCAATTTTTGGCGCTGTTCGTCAGGGGCGCCGGCCCGTTGATGACGGTTGTGACCAGCGATGGGCGAAACCAATACCAAAAAAACCTGATGGCATTGAACGAACTGATGTGCAGGTATCAATTTTTCTTCATCGCCCAAAGGTACGGAACACTATCCCGACAACCGCAAGCGTGACGCTCAGAGAAATGGGGGCAGCGTTCCGGATTTCCGTCAGCCGCGGGCCCAAGAACGGTGTCCTGAGCAAAGGCTCTCATCAAATCATGTTGAAAAAACATACTGATCCTGAGCGATAACGGGCTGAAGGGCCTTTGTTTGAGGCAATTTTCAATCGGCGCAAGAAATTCATCCACGTCACCCTCGGGGTGCCGGGATCACCGGTACGCTACTGCCAACGGAAGCCTGACTCCGACAGTTGTCTTTGAACCCGCCCGGGATAGTCGGATACGATTGCGTCCACTCCCAGATCGATCATCCTGCCGATATCTTCGTGTTCATTGACTGTCCACACGACGACGCACAGGCCCAGCTCTTTTGCGCGCTTGACGTTTTCGGGTGTTACATCCGCAAAGTACGGGCACCAAAGCGAACCGCCAGCCTGCTTTACCAAGTTTGGAATTTCGTCGCGACGGCCACGAAAGTCCGGGCAAACGGATTTTGAGGAATCCTCGCCAACATCGTCGGCATTATCCGGAAGTTGCGTTAGGTAGGATGAAGGTATTTCCGGAGCTTGCCTCTGACACTCCGCCAACAGGTTCCAATCAAAACTGTGAAGCACCGCGCGCGAAGATAAACCCTTGCCGCGAACATCCCGAAGTACTCTGCGGACAAAGTTTTCCCGGTAAAGCGCATCATGGGCCACGTCGGGGTCCGACTTCAGCTCGAGCATCAAATGGGCATCACTGTAATTCGGGTCATTGACCAAATCGAGCAGATCCAACAGCCTTGGAACACGAACATCGTCTATTTGCGCCTGATCCGGGAAGCGTTGGCCATAGGCGGAATGGCCGTCCAGACGCCCAATATCGAATTGTCGGATCTGTTCGTAAGTCAGCGAGGAAACTTTTGGCTCTTCCCCGGTCAGAAACAGGCCATTGCAATCACGGAAACTGGCCGAATGCAGACGATGATTGTGCGTAATGACCGGCACATCATCGGCTGTCAGGACAACGTCAAATTCAAGAAGCGGGACGCCGATGGAAAGTGAAAAGTCGAAGCCGATCATGCTGTTTTCAGGCAACACGCCCCGTGCCCCTCGATGCCCCACGACCCGGATCAGGTTCTCCCCGCCGCGAAAGGCCTCAACCTGTTGAGACTCCATCAGCCTTCCAGCCTTTTGCCTGTCGCGTGGTCAAACAAATGCATGTTCTCAGGTGCCACCGAGAACCGCATAATCGGATGGCGTCCTTCGATCGGGTGGACACCGGGAAGGCTTGCCGTGATCGCGCTTTCAGAGCCCGACAGGTGACCGTGCAGCAACGTGTTGGCCCCAAGCGGTTCAGCCATCTGAATCGCGGCTTCAAGCGGGCCGTTGTCATCCGACAACAGGTGCTCCGGTCTTATGCCAAGCTTCACGGCGCAGTCCGGACCCCCAGAGGGGCCGACTTCGATTTCTCCGATCTTGACCGCCCCGTTTTGGCGCCGTGCTTCGAATATGTTCATTGCCGGGCTGCCGATGAATTGCGCGGCAAACAGCGTTTGTGGAGTTTCATAGACCTCGAGCGGCGTGCCGATCTGTTCGGCGATGCCGCCGTTCATCACGATCATCCTGTCCGCCATCGTCATTGCTTCGACCTGGTCATGCGTGACGTAAAGTGACGTGATCCCAAGTTTTTCCTGAAGTTCGCGTATTTCCAGACGCATCTGAACACGAAGCTTGGCATCCAGGTTCGAGAGCGGCTCGTCAAACAGGAAAACAGCGGGCTCGCGGACAATGGCCCGGCCCATCGCGACCCTCTGGCGCTGACCGCCGGACAATTGCCTGGGCTTGCGATCCAGCAAAGGTTCAAGCTGCAACAGCTTAGCCGCCTGGGTCACCTTTTGATCGATCTGAGCCTTGGGCAGCCCCGCGATCTTCAGGCCATACCCCATGTTCTGACGCACGGACATATGTGGATAGAGCGCGTAGTTCTGGAACACCATGGCGATGTCGCGATCCATGGGCTCTTTGTCATTGGCGCGTTCACCGCCGATCCGGATTTCCCCGGACGTGACCGTTTCCAGCCCCGCCACCATCCGCAACAATGTGGACTTGCCGCAGCCTGACGGGCCGACGATCACGATGAACTCTCCATCGGCGATATCGACATCAACGCCGTGGATCACATCCGTCGGGCCAAAGCTCTTTTTGACATTCTCTAGGGTAACTGTTGCCATTTCTTACTTCTCGCTATCGACAAGGCCACGGACAAAGAGCTTTTGCATCGACACCACCACGATGACCGGTGGGATCATCGCCAGAATGGACGTCGCCATGATCGTCGGCCAATGCGCAAAGTCGTCACCGGACGGGAACATCTGCTTGATACCCATCACGATGGTATTCATTTCGGGATCGGTCGTGATCAGCAGCGGCCAAAGATATTGGTTCCACCCATAGATGAACAGGATCACGAACAGTGCGGCGATGTTGGTCCGGCTCATGGGGACGACGATATCGATGAAAAACCGCATCGGTCGCGCGCCGTCGACCCGGGCTGCCTCGGCAAGCTCATCGGGGATGGTCAGAAAGAACTGACGGAACAGGAAGGTTGCCGTGGCCGAGGCAATCAGGGGAAAGATCAGCCCGTAATAGCTGTTGAGCATGCCGAACCCGGCGACAACTTCGAACGTCGGAACGATGCGGACTTCGACCGGCAGCATCAGGGTCAGGAAGATCAGCCAGAAGAACGTCGTTCGTCCGGGAAAGCGGAAATAGACAATCGCGAAAGCGGACAGCAGTGAGATGATGATTTTGCCGACTGCAATTCCGATTGCCATCACCAGACTGTTGAACAGCATCGTGGCAACGGGCACATTTACCCCCGAAAACAGCGCCGCCTTGTAGTTCACCCAGAACTGATCGCCGGGCACGACAGGCATCGGTGGCGAGACGATCTCGGCCTGGGTCACGGTCGAAGCCACGAAGGCAAGCCATATCGGGAAAAATATGATCAGGACACCGAGGATCATGAGGGCATGGGACAACCAGATGCCCGCGCCGCGTTTTTCGACCATTCCGTGCTGTTGGGCCGCCATTAGTAATGCACCCTCTTTTCCACGTATTTGAACTGGATGACCGTCAACAGGCCGACGACGATCAGCAAGATGACCGATTGCGCCGAAGACGAGCCGAGGTCCTGCCCCACAAACCCGTCCGAGAATACCTTGTAGACAAGGATTGTCGTCGACTGTTGCGGCCCGCCGCCGGTGATCGTGTGGATCACGCCAAAGGTCTCGAAGAAGGCATAAACGACGTTCACCACCAGCAAGAAGAACGCCGTCGGCGACAGCAGCGGCAGCACGATCGTGAAGAATCGGCGCCAGAAATGCGCGCCGTCAATCGCCGCCGCCTCGATCACGGATCTTGGAACGGATTGCAGGGCAGCGAAAAAGAACAGGAAGTTATAGCTTATGCGCCCCCAGGCAGAGGCAACGACCACCAGCCCCATGGCTTCGGTGCCGTTCAGAACGTGGTTCCAGTCATATCCAAGCTGGCCAAGATACCATGACACGACGCCGACGCGCGTGTTGAACATGAACAGCCACAGAACGCCCGCAACCGCAGGGGCAACAGCGTAAGGCCAGATCAGCAACGTCCGATAGACCCCGGACCCTTTGATCAATCGGTCCGCAATGACCGCAAGAAACAAGGCAGGGATCATCGAGCACAACGTGACCAGCGTGGAAAACACCGCCGTCGTCACGAAGGAGGCGCGATAAAACTTGTCACTCAGCAGGAATTCAAAGTTGCCGAGCCCCACGAACTGGGACGACAGCCCGAACGGGTCAGGTATGAACAGCGACTGCCAGATGGCCTGACCGGCGGGATAGAAAAAGAAAACAGCGGAAATGATGACCTGAGGGGCGATCAACGCCAATGGCAACAGCCAGCCGCGAAAGGTGACGCGTTTTTCCATCCTGAAAACCCACCGAAGAAAGAAAATGCGGGCCCCGAAAGGGCCCGCATGACGTTACGACTTATTGATTGGCGGATTCGAACCGGCGCAGCAACGCATCGCCGCGCTCCTTCGCGCTGTCCATCGCTTCCTGAGCGGTCTTCTCACCGGACCAGATCGCCTCAAGCTCTTCGTCGATGATGCCCCGGATCTGGTCGAACGATCCCAAGCGCAAGCCTTTCGAATTTGCGGTCGGCTCTTTCGTGGTCATCTGAATCACTGCGACGTCGGTGCCCGGGTTTTCGTTATAAAAACCAGCGGCACGCGTAACCTCACCCGCTTCTGTGGTGATTGGAAGGTAACCGGTGTTCTGGTGCCAGGCCGCTTGTACATCAGGTGATGACAGGAAGCTCAGGAACTCTCCGACGCCCTTGTACTCTTCCGGCTCATGACCCTCCATTACCCAAAGAGACGCGCCACCGATGATGGTGTTTTGCGGCTCACTGGTTACGGATTCCCAATAGGGCAGCGGACGCACGTCGAAATCGAACTCGGCCTCTGCCTTGATGCCGGCGTATCCGGCCGAACTTTCGGTGAACAATGCGCACTCGCCTGACCGGAAGTTCGCACCACCTTCGTTTCTGCGGCCGGTATAGATGAACTTGCCGTCCTTGGCCCAGTCACCCATCGCGGTCAGATGTGCGACCTGCACCGGACCGTTCAGCATCAGCTCGGTATCCAGACCGGCAAATCCGTTGTCACGTGAGGCAAAGGGAACATCGTGATAGGCTGAAAGGTTTTCAAGGTGAATCCAGCTTTGCCATGCTGTCACCAGCGGGCAATCCGCGCCACCTGCCTTCAGCTGCTCGAGCACTTCGCCGACTTTTTCCCAAGTGGACAGATCCGTGTCCGGATCAACGCCTGCTGCTTGCATGGCATCGCGGTTAACCCACAGGACCGGCGTCGAGGAGTTGAAGGGAAGCGACAGCATCTCTCCGTCAGTGGTTGTGTAGTAGCCTTTGACGGCGCCAATATACGCGTCGGGATCAAAAGACGCGCCGCTTTCGGCCATCACTTCATAGACCGGCTTGATCGCCCCTTTGGCTGACATCATTGTCGCTGTGCCGACTTCGAACACCATCAGAATATGTGGTTGTTCACCGGCCCGGAATGCAGCAATCCCGGCATTCAGGGTTTCCGAGTAGTTGCCCTTGTGGCTTTCGACCACGACGAACTCATCCTGACTGGCGTTGAATTCTTCAACCTGTCCTTTGACAAGTTCCCCAAGGCGACCGGTGAAGGCATGCCAGAACTGGACTTCGGTTTGCGCCATTGCCGCCAAGGGGGACAAGGCCGTGGTGATGGCAAGAGCGCCAAGCAGATTCTTTTTCATGATTCCTCCCATGCATCAGGGTTGATGCTTCGTTGAATACCGACCGCAACGCGTAAACGGCCCACATGACGATTTCACGACGTTAACGTTACAAAAATATAATTCAAGGCCTATCTACTTGGTGAAAAAATAACATAGTGTTATGAAATGGCGCAGCAGATCGGGATCAGCAATGAGTCAAATTCTGAGAGTTCGGCAGTTGGAGGCCCTGATGGCCGTGACCACCAACGGGTCTGTCACGGCCGCAGCGGCTGATCTGGGCGTGACCCAGCCAGCTGTCAGCAGATTGCTGTCCGATCTTGAAAAATCGCTTGGGTTTCAGCTTTTTGACCGCCGGGAAGGCCGATTGGTGCCAACGCAGGAGGTTCGCTATCTCTTGCCAAGTGTCGAGCGCGTTCTCGAATTGATGAGACAGATTTCGGATGTCAGCCAGGATATCACGCAACGCAAAGCAGGGCACATCCGTGTCGCGTGCCTGCCGGGATTTGCCACCAGCCATTTGCCCAAAGTCGTCGCCGGTTTCCTGAAGGATCGGCCCGGTGTCACCCTGACGATCGAACCTGACAGACCTGAACGCATTCTGGAATGGATGATCGGCGAGCAGTATGATTTCGGAATCACTGACAGCTTTCACGGTCATCCGGCCGTAGAAAGCAGGAACATCGACGTTCGCACGGTGTGCGTGTTCCCCACTGGGCACGAGTTGGAAGGCCTGTCCGAAATTACTCCGGCGGATCTTGCACACAGCAAAATCATCCACACCCGACGCGACAGCGACTTTTTCGGGCGGCTTTCAAAAGTGTTTCAACATGCCAATGTCGAATTGAACTCGCATATCGAGGTCAGGCAGTTCACGGCAGCATGTGAATTGGCGCTGGAAGGTGTTGGTGTCTCGGTCGTTAGCGAACTGGATGCTGTCCAATACACGTCGTGGGGATTGAGTTATCGGCCGTTCAAGCCGTCCTTGACGCATACCCTCTCGTTGGTGCGTCCAATTTTGAAGCAACCGTCATTGGTAACACTGGAATTCATCGAACAGTTTCAGGAAAGCCTGAGCCCTTTCAAGGTCGGGTAACCCCGCCTTCAACCATATTCCTGTGACACAGCAGGAACTGGTCCGACGATAATACCAGTGTTCCGGCTCAACCTTGTAAGTGACCTGCCTTTCGGCCGAAAGCCGTATGTGAACTGCTCATGCTTGGCGGGATTTACAGCGAAATTCACGGCCCCTTGGACCCGACTGATGTCGACACGGCGCCGCAGCAATTTACCGCAACGCCGTCCAACGTGGTATTTCTTCAGATCGCGGCCTTTCGGCTTTCATCCAGGTAAATTTCACGAAGGCGTTTGGCAATCGGACCGGGTGTACCATCACCCAGCGTGACTCCGTCAATTTCAACCACCGGCATCACGAAAGCACTGGCCGAGGTCGTGAAGGCCTCATCAGCCTCTTTGGCTTCGTCGATGGTAAACAGCCGCTCTTCAACTTCCATCTGTGCTTCGGCTGCCATGCGCAGCACGGCCTTGCGAGTGATCCCGTGCAGGATGTCGTTGGACAGCGGGCGAGTCACGATCTTGCCGTTCTTGATGAAATAGGCGTTGTTGCTGGTGCCCTCGGTTACAAAGCCGTCCTCGACCAGCCATGCATCGTCGCACCCCGCTTTCTTGGCCATCATCTTGCCCATCGAAGGGTAAAGCAGTTGCACGGTTTTGATGTCGCGGCGGCCCCAACGGATGTCCTCGATAGAGATGATCTTGGCACCTTTCCGTGCCGCCGGGCTGTCAGCCAGCCCGGGCTTGTTCTGGGTGAACAGAACGAGGCTTGGCTTGGTATCGGCCGAAGGGAAGACAAAATCCCGGTCGCCGTCACTGCCGCGCGAAACCTGAAGGTAAACCAGGCCCTCTTCGATGCCATTCAGATCAACCAGCTTGCGGTGGATTTCCAGCAGCTCTTCCTTGGTGCAGGGCTCGGCCATCTCCAGCTCGTCCAGAGACCGCTTCAGGCGCACCGCGTGACCCTCAAAATCGATCAGCTTGCCATCCAGCACACTGGTCACTTCGTAAACCGCGTCTGCAAACAGGAAGCCACGGTCAAAGATGGATACCTTGGCCTCGGTCTCGGGCAGGTATTCGCCATTTACATAAACGGTTCGGGTCATGTTTGTCTCCTCAGCCCCAGAGCGCCGCTTCGGGCGGGTGAACTCCGGCGTCGTCAAAAATCAGCGGGGTGTCGCGGTCTTCGGCCAACAGAAGCGGGCCGTCAAGGTCCGTCACCACCGCACCCTGCGCCAACAGTGTCGCGGGTGCCATGGCAAGCGAACTGCCAACCATGCAGCCGACCATGATGTCATACCCTTCCGCGATTGCGGCTTTGCGCAGTTCAAGCGCCTCGGTCAGGCCACCGGTCTTGTCGAGTTTGATGTTGATGACATCGTATTTCCCCTTAAGCCCGGGCAGGCTGGCGCGATCATGGCAGGACTCGTCGGCGCAGACGGGCACCGGGCGGTCCATTCCGATCAAAGCGTCGTCGTCACCGGCCGGCAATGGCTGCTCGACCAGTGCCACGCCCAAACGCACAAGATGCGGGGCGAGGTCGGCGTAAACCTCGGCCGACCAGCCTTCGTTCGCATCCACGATGATCTTGGCGTTCGGAGCACCTGCGCGCACGGCCTCGAGCCGGGGCATGTCATCTGGCGTGCCCAGCTTGATCTTCAGAAGCGGGCGGTGCGCGTTCTCGGCCGCCTGAGACTGCATTGCCTCCGGAGTATCCAACGACAGAGTATAGGCCGTGATCTCGGGTCCGGGCACCGGCAGGCCCGCCAAATCCCAGGCGCGTTTTCCTGCGCGCTTGCTTTCCAGATCCCACAAAGCACAATCCACGGCGTTCCGGGCGGCACCGGCAGGCAGCAGGTCCATCAGCGACCGACGGCTAAACTCAGCAGGCAGACCGGCGATCTCGGCCTCGACCGACTCGAGCGTTTCGTCATAACGCGCATAAGGGACGCATTCGCCCCAGCCCTGATGCGTTCCGTCCGACACCTGCACCGTCAGCACCTTTGCTTCGGTCCGTGACCCGCGCGAGATGGTAAACACCTGCGCCAACTGAAACACATCGCGAGAGACCTCTATCTGCACGCACCCGCTCCTTCATCTTTTCCGGAATACTCACGCCGGAGGCGAAACACCCCCGCCACCGGCGCATTGTTCAGATCACATTGCGGCCAGCGCGTCCACCAGCTTACCGGCACCGAAGCGGAACGGGTCGGTTGCGGGCAGACCCAGCTCTTCCTCGACCTTGGCCAGATAAGCCTTGGCGTCGTCTTCGCTCAGGTTCTGCGTGTTGACCGACACACCCGCAACCTGACAGGCCGGATTTGCAATCCGCGCCAGCGGCAGGGCCGTGTCACGCAATTGCGCCAGTGTCGGCAGGGAATACTCGGGCAGACCACGCATATGGGTCCGGGTCGGTTCGTGGCACAGGATCAGTGCGTCGGGCTGCCCGCCATGGATCAGCGCCATGGTCACACCCGAATAAGAGACATGGAACAGCGACCCCTGCCCTTCAATGTGGTCCCAGTGATCCTCGTCATTGTCCGGTGTCAGATATTCGACCGAGCCAGCCATGAAGTCTGCAATGACCGCGTCCAGCGGAACACCTTGCCCGGTGATCAGGATGCCTGTCTGGCCTGTGGCACGGAATGTGGATTTCATGCCGCGCTTGCGCATCTCGGCATCCATCGACATCGCCGTGTACATCTTGCCGGCCGAGCAATCGGTTCCGACTGCGAGGCAACGCTTGCCAGTGCGCTTTCGGCCATTTGCGATCGGGTATCCGACAGTCGGCACACGCACGTCATGCAAGGTGCAACCATGCGTTTGTGCCGCGGCAACAAGATCACCTTCATCGCGCAGCAGGTTGTGCAAGCCCGAAGCCAGATCAAAGCCCATTTCCAGCGCTTCAATCAAAACTTCTTTCCAGGCGTTGCTGATCACACCGCCACGGTTGGCGACACCGATAACCAGCGTTTTAGCGCCGGCCGCTTTGGCCTCGGTCAGGGTCATATCCTTCAGACCCAGATCAGCCTTGCAGCCGTCCATACGATATTGGCCGACGGCGTTTTCCGGGCGCCAATCCTTGATGCCCACAGCCACTTTGGCCGCCAATTGGTCGGGCGCATCGCCCAAAAACAGCAGGTACGGTGTCTCGATCATTGCGGTCACTCCTTTGATTCCGGCCTAAGCTAGAGAAGCGTTTAAACGAGCGTTTCGCGTTTTGGTCCGCCAAACACGGCAGGTACGCGACATTCTTGCGCCACGGGCACAAAAGACGCAAAATTCTTCGAAGTTTTTAAAATGATTAAACTTTAATCACCACTTCCCAGCTGCTGACACGCAGCATTCTGCACCCGCATTGCCGCAGATGCACAATCTCCCTTGCGCCAGGTTGCGCAATTTAATACCTCATTGGGCGAGAATATCGCAATTTCATTACCCACACGAGGTCCAGATGAGCTTTCGCATCCAACCCGCCGCGCCTGCACGACCCAATCGCTGCCAACTGTTTGGTCCGGGATCGAATACCAAACTGTTCCCGAAAATGGCAGCTTCTGCTGCGGATGTGATCAACCTTGACCTTGAGGATTCGGTTGCTCCTTCGGACAAGGACATAGCCCGCGCCAATGTCATCGAAGCCCTGAACACTGTTGATTGGGGCAACAAATACATGTCCGTTCGCATCAACGGATTGGATACCCCCTATTGGTATCGTGACGTTGTCGACGTGTTGGAGCAGGCAGGCGACCGTCTGGACCAGATCATGATTCCCAAAGTCGGCTGCGCATCGGATGTCTATGCCGTGGATGCCCTTGTCACCGCCATTGAACGCGCCAGGGGCCGGACCAAACCGATCAGCTTCGAGGTCATTATCGAATCCGCAGCCGGTATCGCGCATGTGGAAGAGATCGCAGCCTCCTCTCCCCGCTTGCAGGCCATGAGCCTTGGAGCCGCAGATTTTGCGGCCTCGATGGGAATGCAGACCACGGGCATCGGCGGCACACAGGAAAACTATTACATGCTGCGCGAGGGTGAAAAACACTGGTCCGATCCGTGGCACTGGGCCCAAGCCGCCATCGTTGCCGCCTGCCGCACCCATGGGGTGCTGCCAGTGGATGGGCCATTCGGGGATTTCAGCGATGATGAGGGATACATCGCTCAGGCGAAACGCTCGGCCACGCTGGGCATGGTCGGCAAATGGGCGATCCACCCCAAGCAGATTGCACTGGCCAATCAGGTCTTTACCCCGTCGGATGAGGCCGTTTCCGAGGCGCGCGAAATCCTGGCCGCAATGGAACAGGCCAAAGCCAACGGTGAGGGTGCAACCGTCTATAAAGGCCGCCTTGTCGACATCGCCTCAATCAAGCAGGCCGAAGTCATCGTGGCGCAGGCCGAACTGATTGCGGCGGGCTGCTAAGCCATAAAAAGGGCGCTCCATCGAGCGCCCCTTTCAAATTCTTCAACGGCCAAAAACGTCATTGGGCGTCCATGTGAAGCGTTCCCCCTTCTTTCCTGACTTCATCATCAGGCAAGAGGTTCCCAGTTTCTGGAAATAGACGATCTTCAATGGATACCAGCCCGCCTTGGGCACTTCCACTTCGGTGCGTTGATTGGCTTCACAGCCCTGAATGCCATTTACCCGGCCAATCTGCTGACCGCCAACCCAAGCCTCTATCCCGTCATTCGACCAGGTTTCCAGCTCGTAAACGCCAGGTGAGTCAAAGCGCATATAGCCTGTGACCTCGGCGGCAACGTTGTAGGCTTGGTCGAAGGTCAAGACATCCTCACCCTTGCTGGTGTCCCTGTAGTCCAACCCGCGCAACGGCTTTCCGGGCTTCGCCTTAGACAGCATGCTTTTTGCCTGACTCAGATCCCGGATCTTCTTGTGTTGATTGCCTGTACCAGAGTATTTGACATTCAACCCCGCCTTCGGAGATGGCTGTGGATTGGCAGGTTGCAGTTTCAACGGGGCAGACAAAGCAGCCCCGGCAATGACCGAGATGGCAACTGCGGTCGCCACTGTTCGAACGAGTTTCATCGTAATCTCCCTGTTTGCGTACCGTTTTGGCTGGGCGTTTCCCCTGGCAACGTCATTACAATGACACTAGGCCCTGAAAATTTGCGCTGCAAGAGAGTGTGGCTTCACATTTCCAGTGGTTAAGCACGCAGATCCTTGGGTGACCCCATGACCACATAGGATGTGATCGACGTGACATGAGGCAGCGTTCCCAGCACCTCGGTATGGAAGGTCTTGTAGGACGGCAGATCGGCGCATTCGACACGCAGCAGGTATTCGATTGTACCGGTTATGTTGTGGCATTCGACCACTTCGGGGGCTTGTTGCAGGGCCCACTCGAACCCCTCTTGCGCCGCTTTCGTGTGTTCACCAAGACCGACCCCGATATAGGCGACAAAGCCGACACCCATCGCGGCCGGTTTCAGAACCGCACGATAGCCTGTGATTACGCCGGCCTTCTCAAGCTCTTGAACGCGACGCAGGCAGGCGGACGGAGACAGCCCGACCCGTTCGGCCAACTCCAGATTGCTGATGCGCCCATCACGGGTCAGTTCGTGCAATATCTGGCGATTTATCCGATCATTCTTCATCATAAGTTGCAGAAATAGCGGAAATGCGCACGAAAAAGCAATTTCATTTGCTGCCGGTCAGACGATACTTCGCAGCATGACTTACGACATCCTTCTGGCGCTCATCGCTTTTGCCTTCGTGACATCCATTACGCCCGGGCCGAACAATCTGATGCTGATGGCATCGGGTGCGAATTTCGGCTTTCGGCGTTCGATCCCGCATATGCTGGGCATTGGCCTTGGCTTCACGCTCATGGTGCTGCTGGTCGGTGCAGGGCTGGTTCAGGTCTTTGACCAGTACCCGGTCAGCTATTCAGTGCTGAAGGTCGTATCGGTGATCTATCTGCTTTATCTGGCATGGAAGATCGCGCATGCCGCGCCAGCCGCAGGCGATTTGGCAGCGGGGACACCCATGACGTTTTTGCAAGCCGCCGCCTTTCAGTGGGTGAACCCCAAAGCCTGGGCCATGGCCCTGACCGCCACAACCGCTTACACGCCCAATCAGACCCTGCATGCGATTGCGCTTGTGGCGTTGGTTTTCGGGGCGGTCAACCTGCCATCGGTGAGCACATGGACCTTTCTCGGGCAGCAGATGTCGCGGGTGCTGACGAACCCGCGCAGGCTGGTTGCGTTCAACTGGACAATGGCGGTGCTGCTTGTGGCCTCGCTCTATCCCGTTCTCTGGCCCAGTTGACCCAGACAGGTTTCGGCCAGCACATCCTCGGGCGCGGTGTCGGGTGGGTACAGGGTCAGACGCCGCGTAAGTTTGTCGTGGGTGCAGGCCAGAGCGCGCAGCGCGGGGTCTTTCTTGGCGGTGGCCATCAGTATCCGGTTTTCCATTCACCCATCTGAAATCGAACATCTTCACCACTCGGATCTTGCCGAGTTGCATCCGGAGCACCGTCAGGCCATATAGCAGGGAACTTTCGCGTTGAGAGGCGTCATGACCCAGTATCTGGATTTCGAAAAACCGCTGGCTGAAATTGAAGGCAAGGCTGAAGAACTGCGTGCGTTGGCCCGCACCAACGAAGAGATGGACGTAACCGAAGAAGCCGCCGCGCTGGACGCCAAAGCCGCCAAGCTTCTGGATGAGCTTTATGCCGACCTGACCCCATGGCGGAAATGCCAGGTCGCCCGACACCCGGAACGCCCGCATTGCAACGATTACGTCAATGCCCTGTTCACCGAATTCACCCCTCTGGCCGGAGATCGCAATTTTGCCGATGATCTGGCGGTGATCGGCGGGCTTGCACGTTTCAACGATCAACCCGTCATGGTGATCGGCCATGAAAAAGGCAGCGACACCAAATCGCGGATCGAACGAAATTTCGGCATGGCCCGTCCCGAAGGCTATCGCAAGGCCGTGCGCCTGATGGAGATGGCCGGGCGGTTCGGCCTGCCAGTGATCACCCTGATCGACACCGCGGGCGCCTATCCCGGCAAAGGCGCCGAGGAACGCGGTCAGTCCGAAGCGATTGCCCGCTCGACCCAGATGTGTCTGAAGATCGGCGTGCCCCTGGTGTCGGTCATCATCGGCGAAGGCGGCTCGGGCGGGGCCGTGGCCTTTGCCTCCGCCAACCGCGTGGCAATGCTGGAACACTCGGTCTATTCGGTGATCTCGCCGGAAGGTTGCGCATCGATTCTTTGGAAAGATGCAGAAAAGATGCGTGAAGCGGCCGAGGCGCTGCGTCTGACCGCTCAGGATCTTCACAAGCTTGGCGTTTGCGACCGGATCATCCCTGAACCCAAGGGCGGCGCGCATCGCGATCGTCCGGCCGCTGTCGAGGCTGTACGCGCGGCTCTCACCGATATGCTGGCGGAACTGGACGGCAAAGACGCGGCGACCCTGATACAGGACCGCCGTCAAAAATTCCTCGATATCGGCTCGAAAGGGTTGGCGGCGTAACCGTCAGCCGCCCAACCTGCGCAACAACGCAACCGAGGGTTCTCCGGTGACCGCCAGGCCATTGGCGCTTTGATACGCGCTGATAGCAGACGTCGTGTTTTTGCCGATCACCCCATCCGCGCCTTTCGTATCATACCCTTGGGATGTCAGCCGCCGTTGCAATTCCTTGCGGTCGTCCAATGTCAGACCGTTTGCATCTGGCCCGAACGAGGCCTGAAACGGCGCGCCACCGGCGATTCTGTCCGCCAGATGACCGACCCCGATCGCGTAACTGTCCGAATTGTTATAGCGCTTGATGACCTGAAAATTGCGGAAGACGGCAATGCGCGGCCCGGGTTTCTGCGGTTGCAGCACGGCGACCGGCGTGCCGGAAACGGTTCCGACCTCGCCCCCCCAAGGCTGCCCCCGCACCCAGCCTGCGCGCGACAGGTAAGCAGCGGTCGAAGCCAGCGAATCCGTCGGATCGTCCGACCAGATATCGCGCCGCCCGTCGCCGGTGAAATCCACGGCATAGGCCAGGTAAGAGGTTGGAATGAACTGCGTGTGCCCCATCGCACCGGCCCAGCTGCCGGTCATCCTGTCTGGCGTGGTGTCACCATTCTGAAGGATCTTGAGCGCCGCGATCAACTGGCTTTCAAAGAACTGACCACGCCGCCCGTCATAGGCCAGCGTCGACAGGGCTGACACAACGGGCACATCGCCGCGACGCGCGCCATAGCGGCTTTCCAGCCCCCACACTGCAACGACGATTTCCTTGTCCACCCCGTACTGCGCCTCGATCTGCGACAGCGTCCCGTTGTATTGCCGCAGCATCTTCTGGCCGGTGCTGATCCGCTCGTCCGAGGCGGCAATGGCCAGGTAGTCTTCGAGCGAGCGTTTGAACTCTACCTGATTGCGGTCGCGCTCGATCACATCGGGCAGATACCCTGCCCCCTGAAAGGCGCGGTCAATCGTGGATTGTGAAATACCTTGCGATGCCGCCCTGCCCTTGAACCCGGCAACCCAGGCATCCCAACCCGCATTGGGAACAGCCCGCATACGCGATGCAGGCGCGCTGGATGGCGCACCGCCACCCGTGCAGGCGGCCAACAATGTTGATCCAAGGCAAATGGAAAAAGTCCGTCGAGTGATCATGGCTGTGGTCTGCTCTTGTTTGTGATTTGCCTCAAGAGTAACCCAGTCGGACTGAACAGGCCAGAACGGTGAAACCTTGAGCAGTAGGCGCGGGAATGTCGGCGGGATGCCGCTCAGCTCACCAGCAAGCGCAATCCCTGCGTCACGTCCGAACGGACCGCCAGGCGCAAGCCCGGTTCGTCACCGGCCTTGAGGGCCGCAATGATCAGCTTGTGATAATGCGGTGGCTCAGTGCGCCTGAGACGCCCGTAAAGCGCCCTCATCGTCGGCCCGAGTTGCAGCCAGACCGTTTCGGCAATGGCCAACATCGCGGGCGCCTGAGCGCGCAGGTAAAGGGTGCGGTGAAATTCCAGATTTGAACGGATGTACCCAACCGCGTCCCGCTTGGTCACCATCTCGGCAACGGTCATGTTGATGGTCTGCAAGCGGTCGATCAGCGCAATATGCGCCCGGGGCAAAGCCCGGCTGGCCAGCTCGACTTCCAGCAACGCGCGCAACGCCGCCAATTCTTCTATCCGGTCGTTGGTCAACTCAGGTGTCGAGACCCGGCCGGAATTGGACAGGAACAAAGCCCCCTCGGCGGCCAGACGGCGCACGGCCTCTCGCGCCGGGGTCATCGAGACGCCGAATTCCTTGCCGATGCCACGCAAGGTCAGCGCCTGTCCCGGCGCCATCTCACCATGCATGATTCGAGACCTCAGGGCTCGGTACACCCGGTCATGAGTGGCAGTTTGGGTGTCAGACGGGCGTGTGCTCAACATCCGCTTATGTGATCACAAAACAGTGCAAGGTCAACTCGGCTTTGCGTCAAACCTGTAACGATGCAGCTCTGCCCCATTGTCACGCAACCAGCGGCGGGGTTGCTGGCAGGGGCCGAAAATGCTTTCCACCTGTTCCCAGAACGCGGGCGAGTGGTTCATCTCGACAAGATGCGCCACTTCATGCGCGGCCACATAGTGCAGCACCTCGGACGGCGCGAGAATGAGCCGCCACGAGAACATCAATCCACCCTGTGAACTGCATGATCCCCAACGTGACCGCGTGTCGCGCAGGCCGAGCGTGCTGTACGACCGCCCCAGCATTGCCGCGTAATCATCACACGCGCCAATCAATCGGTCCCGCGCCAATTCCTTCAGAAACCGGGCCAATCTGCGTGCCTCGGCCCCTTCGGGCACTGCGACCTCATCCGCCATCAACTGAACACGCCGACCCTTGGCGGGCACGATTCGCCGGACAACGCCTTCAATCGGTATCTTCTGTCCGAACTGCACCACGGCCGTTTCCGGCCTGTCCTGCAAATGCTGGCGAATCCACTCTTCCTTGGTACGTGCGAAACTCAGCGCCTCGGATTCAGGCACACCGACCGGATAGGTCAGCGTAACCCTGCCATCCAGTTGAGAAATTCGCAAACTGATGCGCCGCGCCCGGGCGGATTTGCGCAGCCTCAGCGGCACCGGTGGTGTCCCTGGCAGTGCATGCTCTCCCATATCGCGACCTCTCTTGCGCAAAGACTTTGACAGTGCTCTCTGCCTGTGGCAGGTGAGCTGAATGATTTAGACGACTCACCTGATATCAAGGGGATTTGACATGCCCAAGGAAGAATGGGGCGTAAAGCGCGTTTGCCCGACCACCGGTAAGCGATTCTACGACCTGAACAAGGACCCGATCATCAGCCCCTACACTGGCGAGATCGTGGAGCTTGAAACATCCAAAAGCCGCATGATCGCGGCGGATGCAGAAGATGCCGCCTCGGTCAAAGCGCGTGAAAACGCGTCGGAAGAGGACCTGGTTCTGGATGACGACGACTCTGTCGACGTCGAACTGGATGACGATCTGCTGGATGACGATGATGACACCAGTGATGACGTGTCGCTGGATGATATCACCGACATGTCTTCGGAAGACGAAAACTGATCAAGTCAAAGGCGACCACAGGGTCGCCTTTTTCGTTCCACGGACAGCTTAGTGCGGAAATTCGCGTTCGATTCCATTTTTGGACTTGCACTCGTCGTCACTGTCTCCTAAACGTCCGTCCACCGCATCAGCGGTACCTAGATGGGGCCTTAGCTCAGTTGGGAGAGCGCTTGCATGGCATGCAAGAGGTCAGGGGTTCGACTCCCCTAGGCTCCACCATCCCGCACTTGAAAAACTCTCCATAGTTCTTCCATTAACTCGCGTGTTTCTTCCATTTTCTGGCCAACGCGACCTTTCGGGCGCTGCATGCGACCCGCAACTGTGTTAGTCAAAGCCAGTTCTCAGTGACCTAGGGGAAGAATCCGGAGGGTTGGCTTTGAATAGTAAAACCCGCCAACCAGGGCTGACGGGCTACCCCAAACAAGTTAGTTGGGGTGGAATTCATGGGCAGGTATTCAGCACCGCTCTATCCCCTTAAGCTACCGCCATGGCGAGCAGGACTTGAACCAGCAACCTGTGCCTACTGACCTGTTTCACGTCCCCTCTGGCACCTAGGGCCGTCGCCCACTCTACCTGCGCGCCCGGAGAATCTGTGACCACGGACTGTCCGAGGCGCGTCCCCATGGAAATCTGAGAATTTCGGATTGTCGGGCTTTCCCCGGCGCGGGTGCATAACTGCCTCCCTGAAACGTAAAATGCGCCACTACATCTTGTAGGGTGCACCTCTCTATTGTGCCAAGTTATGAATCGGCAGGACTCCTTTTATCAAGGTTTACCTTAAACGATGCCAGTCACGAACGGTGTCCTCTGATGAAAGTGTCAAATTACCGAGTTTTGTGGTAATTTCAGGCAATTAAGAATTTTTTGTTTTTTGGGTGATTAAATGTATCGATATTGTTTTGGACTCTTAACAATTATTTTTTCTACGATCTTCTTTGACCAGGCTTATGCCGCCCGAGACGTGTGCAATGCTGTGGACAGTGAAGCAAGGATCGGATGGCCGGACAGTCTTTCCATGACTATAGCCGTCGATACCAGCAGTAAGATATGTCGCTTCTCGGTAGAAGGTGTGACGGCAGGGAGCCCTCCCCAATCGGAGGTATTCAATGCTCTCGATTTAGCTAGAAACGCTATTTCGAGTGGGAGTTCAACGAACTCCGAAGACATTGCAAAAAGCATCGCGCTGTTGCTGGCTGCCGCATCACCAGAGGATACGCCTGACGACGAGCTACTAACGAGCGAAGCCCAAGAAGGTATAGAAGCCTGCATTCGCATGACTGCGTTAAAGGAAGGTCAAGCCATCTTCTTTGGAGACGCCCATGATGCGGACTTGTCTTTTTTCGGTGCACGATGTGCGTGGGTGGCGTCTCCCCCGGATGCTTTGGAGAGCTTAAACAGTTTTTTGAAAGGCAATGTGACCGTTGAAGAGTTATTCCTACCTCAACTGGTATTTGTGAATGAGCGCGGAAGTTCAGTCGAAATCCTTTTCCTGCCGGTAGAGAATTCCCGATGACTGATGAAGACGAAAAAAAGTCGAAACCCAATGCGATCGAACAAAACCCCAAATTAGCCGACCGTGAAACAGGCGGTAGCGGCGATACAGGAGATCGAGACGAAGTTAGCCACGGCGGCGACGGTGGGGGTGGCGACAATGGTAACGGTGGCGGGGATGGAGACCACGCACCCGATCCCCCCCCAAGTTGGAGCAATCCGTTCAAGCGCCTTATTTGGTACATAGTCAAAATATTTCAGGACATTAGAGATGACGCCGTCAAAGAAGTTATAAAGTTCTTTCTCTATGGGGGGTCTTCAGTAGCTGGATTACTTGCACTGCTTCTTCCATCGGAACCGCCCCAATACGATCCACGATTCCGAGATGTTTCAGAAGGCGGGCCCGGTTATGCGTATGCGAACGATATGTTGGCATTGATGCGTTCCGAGGGAGTAGCGGTCGACTGGGAGTCTGGGAAACCTACTGCATTGTTGTTTTGTTCGGATTTCAAAACCGACGGAGTTGAACCAGAGCAGCTTCTTGACGTTTTCATGAAAAGGTTTCCTGATTGCTTAGTGAACTCTAACGATGTGGCAAATCGCTACACACTAAACGCCGGCCCACAATCCATCGGGCCTGTTCCCGTCGAACCAGACAACACTGAGGCCGTATTCTGCGGATGCGACCAGTCCCGAGTCGAAAGAGTCACCAGGACAAGGCTTTTAATCCACTCACCTCAATGTGTGAAATTCAACGCCGATCGGTCAAATTGTGCAAGCGAATGACGCAGATCGAAATCAGTTAAATCAATTCCTTCTCGATAGCCAACTACTCGGGCACCGTGGCAATGCCGATCTGACCGATTTCGCCACCCACCTCCACCCGAGAGAGGTGAAGCCAGACGCCATTGGAATCTCTGGTAGGCTCGTGTTTGTTCGCTCCCTGATCATCCGGGCCGGGAGAAGGCGTTGAACAGTCACATCCCTTGTCCGACCGGCGCCGGTGAATTGCGACAGTGAAATTCTGAATTCGACACAGGTTGCCATCTGGATGGCTTCACATGTGGTCAGGGGATCACTGTTTATCGTTACCTCACTCTCGCGACGCCGATCCGCCGGGCGTCTAACGGGCTCCGCAAAGTTCTGTGGCCGGCCCATAGCATACTTTGGATTCGCTTGGGTAATGCTGCAATGCGGCCCGTCAAAGCTGCCTTTCACAACGGTCACTTTATAGTGATCGACGAAGGCATCGATCTTTTGCCGGAGATCACCGGGCAAGTAGTAGTTTTCCAGCAGGATGCGGTTTTTCAAAGTCTGATGCCATCGCTCGATCTACCCCTGAGTTTGCGGGTGATACGGGGCACCTCGAACATGATCCATCTGCCGATCTTCCAGCCAATCGGCCAACTCGCTGGAGATGTAACTGGACCCGTTGTCACTGAGCAGCCTTGGTTTGTGCAGGACCGTCGCCTGATCGCCCCCTGAGGCTTGCAGCGCCAGGTCCAACGTGTCGGTTACGTCGCAGGCCTTCATCGTCGTGCAGAGCTTCCACGCGATGATGTAACGGCTGTAGTCGTCGAGGATCGTCGATAGGTAGAACCAGCCCCAGCCGATCACTTTCAGGTAGGTGAAGTCGGTTTGCCAGAGCTGGTTCGGCCTTGTGGTCTTGTCGTGGAACTTGTCAGCGGCGGACAGAACCACATAGGATGGGCTGGTGATCAGGTCGTAGGACTTGAGGATGCGATAGACCGAAGCCTCTGACACAAAATACTTTTCCACGTCGGTGAAGCGCACGGCCAGCTCACGTGGCGACAGATCGCTTTCCTTCAGGGCCAGGTCCTTGACCTTCTCACGAACCGGCTCGGGAATGCGGTTCCAGACCCGCGATGGCTTGGGACCGCGATCCTCAAGCGCTTCGGGGCCACCGGCCAGATACCGGTCGTACCAGCGATAGAAGGTCGTTCTAGGAATACCGAGCTTGTCCAACGTGCGCCCTGTCGGCAGGTGCGAGCCTTCGACGAGGCGGATGATCTCCAGTTTCTCAGATGCGGGGTACCTCATTCGTCGTCGCCCCCATCTGTCACCTGACAGGCGCATGCAAAGCATGCTGCCGAGAGGGCGCAATCATGCTCTTTTTCGAGCAGTCGAAGTAGCTGCACGGGCCGTGTCGCCAGCCAGACGCTTCTTTCCAGCCTCAAGGAATTCCTTGGACCAACTGTAATACAGGCTCTGGGCAATGCCTTCGCGGCGGCACAGCTCAGCAATGCTATCCTCGCCCTTCAGGCCGTCCAGCACGATCCTGATCTTCTCCTCCGCTGAATACTGTTTGCGTGTGGCGCGACGGATGTCTTTGACGACCTTCTCACCGTGGCTTTGCTTGGTTCCGGGTTTCTGTCTCATCTCCACTCCTTGGTGGTTACGATGTGCCAGAAACCCTCTCTTATCAAATCGACCTAAACTGTCCCATTGGCGCTGACGTCAGACAAAAAGCACAAATAACAGTCGGGCATGAACCACGCACAATGATGCCCGGGGTCTCAAGAGTGCTTTGGCAAGGACAAAGGCGCGTGGGATAAATTCAGCCTTTTCAATGAGTCTCAGAGGGAGCGCATGATTGATACCATTCGATACTGCGAATTGGGCCATGAAGACTAAGGTGAGAATGCAGCGCAAAAAACCGCACCGCAGACACGGTTTGCTTTTTTGCATCTCAGACCACCAGTAAGCGATCTTGTTCCGGGGGATGAACTGTATGGCGTTGTCACGGGCGCTCCCGTGCATTAGCGTCCTGCACCATGGTCATCCGGCGATATTCACTTGTTCTATTGGTTGGCGTTCTGGTCATCCTGACCGGCATTGGCGGTGTTGCGCACGCGCTGTCGAAGGGCTGCGTGGGCCTTCACTGTGAGCACCATACGCAACCTTCCGAACACTCTGCATTGGCAACGAGCGAAGACGTCTCGGCTTCAGGTCATCATCATGATCCGGAGAGTTCCGAAACCGGAGAGTGCAATCCCTTTATCTGCCAAGCCGTTGCATTGCCGTTCCAAGTCAGTGAAGATGCCAAGGGTCGGCGTGATACTGACCCGGAGCTCCATGCTGGAACCCAAGTCAAGCTGAGTGAACCGGGCGCAATCTACAGGCCCCCTGACCTTTGAAGCAGCACGAATCCCTGCGGATGTACGCGACCAGCACGTGCGGCTGTTCGCGATGTGCCGCAGCGTTACCAGCTTCCAAAATGTCAGGACCAATCCATGAATAAAAGTCACTTTCTAATCGGCGCATGCACTGTCGCTGCGGTCGCCGCTTTCATAACTCTTCGCCCCGGCGGAATCGAAGAAGCCACACCGCATGAAACACGCATAGGCGACGCCATGGTCGCAATTCGGATGCCGACCATCGAAGGCAATACCGCAATCGGCCAGCGTGTTTTTGAGGTCTCCTGCGCGTCATGCCACGGCGCCAACGCGGTCGGTGTAGAGGGTGCGGGGCCGCCCCTGATCCACAAAATATACGAACCCAGTCACCATGCGGATGAAGCCTTTCAGAGGGCGGTTTCACAAGGTGTAAGAAGCCACCATTGGCAATTTGGCGACATGCCGCCCGTGGAGGGGCTGACACGAGGTGACGTTGCCATGGTGATCGCCTACATTCGCGAAATCCAGCGTGCCAACGGAATAAACTGAGGGTAACCCAATGAAGAAGATCATGACATTTGCGCTTATGGTTGCGCTTGCCAACGGCGCACTGGCGCATTCCAAGGTCGAAGAAACAACCCCTGCCAACGGCTCCAGGATAACGGATGTGCCTGCTGAAATTGGCCTCAACTTCTCAAAAAACATCCGGCTGACACGGATAGAGATGGCCCATGAAGAACACTCGGCAGTAAGCTTGGATTTGGGTGACCAGACAAATTTTGGTCAGGCATTCACGATCCCACTGCCGAGCAATGGAACGGGCACCTATGTCATCGAATGGCGCGGTTTGGGTGAAGACGGCCATGCGATGCAGGGCGCGTTTTCCTTTACCGTGGATTGAGCATGCCAGACATCTGGGCGATTGGCGCGATCCTCGCAAAGCTAGTGCTCTACATCGGCTTTGCGGGCTCCGCCGGGCTTGTGATTGTTGGATGCCTCTATTCCGGCCTTGTCGCGCCGGTGAACCTTGCGATGACGCGCCATGCCAGGGCCTTGGCATGGCTTGCTCTTGTCGCGACAGCAGTTGGCTTCTTGCTTCGTGGGGCCGCCTTGACAGGCGGGGTTGACGGCTTGGTCGATCCGAAGATGCTTGGCCTGCTGTGGCAGACATCCGTGGGCGACGCACTTGTTTATCGCCTTTCTGGCGCATCGTTGATCCTTGTGGGGCTGTCCGTTCCTCGCTTTGGTCAGTGGATCGCGCTGTTGGGTGGCACGATCGCTCTGTGGTCGTTTGCGCAGATCGGGCACGTGCCGGAACTGGAGAGCTTTGGTATCCAGCTCCTGCTCCTGCTGCACCTGTTGTGTGTAGCTTTCTGGGTGGGCATCTTCAGCCCGCTGCGGAATCTGGCCCTTGCTCCTGAACACCTGAAGGATGCTGCTGAACTCGGTCATGTCTTTGGGCAAGCTGCCACTTGGCTTGTGCCGGCGTTGATCGTGGCGGGCCTTTGGATGGCCTGGTTGCTTGTCGGCAATCTCCAAGAGCTGCTGTTCACTGGCTACGGGCAGGCGTTGTTGCTCAAAGTGTTTTTTGTGGCGCTGCTGTTGTTTCTTGCCACCGCAAACAAGCTCCGATTTGTTCCGGCCATGCAAGGTGGAGAGGTCAAGGCAGCGCAACGCCTCGCCCGCTCCATCCAGGTTGAGGCATTGATGGTGTTGGTGGTGCTGGCAACAACGGCAACACTCACGAGTGTTCTGGCGCTTCCGAATTCGGGCCATTAGAGTGAGCCAGACACCGGTGCGCGCGCAGTGTGTAGCAACGGCAGCGGCGGTGCACGATCCGATGCGAACAAGGAAGACAATCCCACTCAGGGCCCGCCGACCCTTGCCGCGGGGCCTAGCCATTGGGCTTTGGCAAACAGGGTTCAAACAGTGCCACCTGCCCGCCGGTCAACCGTAAGAAATCAAGCTTGCTCACCGCCTGTCTTTCGAACCATCAACACGCGACCTGCCGAACTCACTGGGGTCTGAACCCTGCAGCTGCCCCTCAGAACCTTAATGAAAGACAGGACATGCCACCATCAAGCTTTGCACAATCGGTATTGTCAATTTCAACGACCTCATAGCCTTCGCGGTCCAGCATCTCTGCGGTGCGCGGAAACCCAGCGGCCATCAGCACCAGATTGTTGAACCTAATCGCGTTTGCCGCCGCCTCCTCGCCGTCAGCTACATGCAGCACCCGGTAGCCTTCAAAACAGCCCGAAGCGTCCAATCGCCGGGTCGCAAGGATCGTCTCGGCATCCATCAGCGAACAATCCGTTTTGAAGTGCAAAACGCCCTCGGGTGTGAACACTTCCCGCAGTTTGTGACCCCATTCCGAGGTGATTTTCGCCAGTTCCTCAACACCTTCCGCGTCAGTGCGGTCTGACCGGCCCACAAGAATTTCGCGGCCGGTTACAAGGATGTCTCCACCCTCGATATGGCCGGGACCATTGATCTGTGTGACCGTTTCATAGCAGGTCCGCAGTGCCGGGGCGATCTCGGCCACTTCCCCCATTCGCGAAGGCGCGCCCGGCCGCATCAGTACAGCACCCTGCGGCAGGCACAGGGCCGTATCTTCCACAAACTGTGCGTCAGGGAACGCATCCAGGGGATCAAGCTCGATCACCTCGGCCCCGGTGCTTTTCAGTGCTGCCACGTATGCCCCATGCGCGGCCGTCATCCCATCGAAATCCGGGTTTCCGATATCTTCTGCGCGCAATCCGTCAGCGATGGTCGGTGCCGGGCGCCGGGTGATGGCGCGGGAAAACTCAAAAGTTGGGTCTGACATGCTTTAATCTCTCTGAGGTTCGAATTTTCGGGCGGTGACTTCGATCATCGCGGGCCCGCCCATGGACGCCGTTTCGCGTAACGCTTGCGCGATGGACTGCGGCTTATCGGGAACCCTGGTGTGTGGAATGCCAAAGGATCTGGCCGTTGCTGCAAAATCGGGGGGTGTGGGGTCACATCCTATGACCGTCACGCCTGCATCCTGCATCGATGTGGCGATTTCCCGGTACCCGCGATTGTTCCAGATCACGAACGTGACCGGCAGGTTTTCGTCTACTGCGGCCATTGCTTCCGGCATAGAAAACTGCGCCCCGCCATCGCCGACGATGCATATTACCCGCGCCGTTGGATCGGCAATCGACGCACCGATGGCTGCTGGTATGCCATAACCAAGCGCACCATAGCCCGTTGCCGCATTGAACCAGCCGCCAGCCCGGTCGTGGTCATAGTAAAGATTGCCGGCATAAATTGGCTGGGTGGAATCCCCGACCATCAGAGCATCCGGAGACGCCGAGCGCATCGCATTCAGTATCTCCACCTGTTGGCGATAATCCGGACCAATCTCCTGCCAGGCCGCATCGCGCGTTTTTCTGGCACGGTCCGCACCGTCGCTTTGCCGTGCCCTCTGCGGCAAGGCCTTACACAGCGCTGGCACAACCAAGCCTACGTCACCTTGAATGGCAATCGCTGCCTCGTGCCGCGAAAGCTGATCGCTGCACCGATCAACCCGTATCAGGTTTGGCAGTTTCGCAAACTGGCCGGTGGCATACATGTCATAATCGGTCGGCCCCAGCTCGGTTCCCAAGGCCAGAACGCAATCGGCGCTTTCCAACAATGCGCGCACCGCGTTCAGGCTGGGGCTGGCCGGAACGGTCAGGGCATGTCCGTGCATCAGGCCGCGCGCGTTGACGGTTTGCACAACAGGGGCACCCAGAGCTTCGGCCAGTGCTTGCAATCCCGCCTCGGCACGTTTCGCGCCGCCGCCCGCCAGAATGACGACTTTCTTTGCCTCAGCCAATTGCCCTGCAGCCTGTCTGATCAATTCCGGGCTGACCGGAGGATCAGGGTCAGGCGTCTCGACTGCTGTTTCCTGATAGTCCGCCGCTGCGACATCCAACGGAACCTCGATATGCGTCGGCCCGCGGCGACCATTGCTGAGGCCGTGAAAAACGCGGTCCAAAACCGGGGCCAGAGCGCTGGGGCCGGTGACCTGTTCGGACACCAACGCAACCGTTTTCGCCAGCCCGATTTGGTCCGGCAATTCGTGCAGATGCCCCAAGCCCTTGCCAAGCGATCCGGTTTTGTTGACGCCGGACACCACCAGCATCGGTATTGAATCGGCCCGCGCCTGCGCCATCGGCGTCAGCGTATTGGTCAATCCGGGGCCGGTGATCACAAAGGCAACACCCGGTTTGCCCGACACACGGGCATAGCCATCGGCCATGAAACCCGCCCCCTGTTCGTGTCTGGGCGTCACATGTCGTATGCCCGAAGCCGCAAGCCCTCGGTACAGTTCCACCGTGTGAACGCCCGGAATTCCGAAGACGCAGGTCACATCCCGCTGGCGCAGCCCGGCAACCAGAGCTTCGCCAACTGTCATACTGCTCATGCGACCTCGCGTGATTTGCTGTTGGCGTGATCGATGATACGGGAAACCGCAGTACCAAAATCCGTGTCATTGATAGTCAAAGCGACCCGCACCCAGTCCTTCAGGCTGTCACCAAAGGCGGATCCCGGCATGACGGCCACCCCGGCCTGTAGCAGATCCCAGGCATAGGCTTCGCCATCCAGCCCGGTGGCAGAGACATTGATGAGTGCGAACATTCCCGCTTCGGGCCGGTGAACAATCAGATCCGTTTCAGCTTCAAGACGATCGGCCAACAGGGTGGCGCGGCCAGAAAAGCGGGCGGCCATCCCGGGGGCAACCTCGGACCCGTCACGGATCGCTTTTTCGGTCATGTCCGCGATGAACGGCTGATTGCCAAAAAGCATGGTCTCGGAATAGGGCAGCAGCGCTTCGCAGAACGCGGCGGGCCCGACACACCAGCCACTGCGGAACCCCGGAGCGGCATGAGACTTCGAGATGGATGATACGCCAATGACACGATCCGCCAGTTCCGGATCTGCCAATGGTGAAACAAATCGTGCACCGTCAAAGATCAGTTCTTCATAGACCTCGTCCGAGATGATCCACAAATCACGCGCAATCGCCAGCTGCCCGATCTCGGCAATGTCCGCGGCGGTCAGGATCGCGCCAGTCGGGTTATGCGGTGTTGTCAGAAGAATGGCGCGGCTGCGCGGAGTGATGCGGGCCGCGATATCTGCGGCCTGCATGCGAAACCCTTTCTCGGGCCGCAGCGGTACGGGTACCATCTCGGCCCCGGATGCACGAATGACACCTTCATAGGTCGCGTACATCGGATCGCCGACCAGAACTTCGTCGCCCGCCTCGGCGACCCCGGCCATGGCTGCGAAAAGGGCGGTTTGCGTGCCGGGAAAGCACAGAAAATTCCCGGGCTCGAAAGCCCGCCCGCGAGAGGCAGAATAGCGCGCAGCCAGAGCGTCAAGCAGCCCTGCTTCACCGCGCCCGTTGGAGTACCCTGTCCGCTGCGCCCGCAATGATGCAACGGTGGCTTCGACCAGCACGTCCGGCACCGGAACGTCCGGTTCTCCTATCGTCATTTCGACGATGTCCGCTCCGGCCTTGATAAGGTCGCGGGCTTTCAGATGTACGCCCCATTTGGCGCCACCCAAGCCCGCCAACCGTTCTGTCACCGATGTGGTCTTCATGACTGCTCCACCCCTTTGGTCAATGGAATCCCGACGATGGCGCTGACGGAATCCAAACCGATCCGCGCCAGCTGGCCTTCGGAAAACGCATCCGGAAGCGCGCCCCCTTCCAGCCACAGGCCGTCGATCACCGCGTTGCAGGCGATGGCCAGTTGCATTGCCTCTGACGCGTCAACCGAACGCCCGGCTTCCTGCAATGCCGCGACGATCAGCTTCTCGAGGTGATCCCGGAAATAGTCATAGGTTCGCTGGTGAATGCGCTGCATTTTCGGGTCATGCTGCACCTTGTTCAGGAAACCCGCCCACAACGCCACGGCGCTTGGATCGACGATCGGCTGTCGCAGTGACGCGTCGACGAAGTTGGTCAACTGAGAAACCGCGCTTCCGGTTCCTGATGACGCCGCTGTCTGGTCCGTCAGCGTATTCATGTGGTGCTCATATGCCGCCTGAACCAGTTCGTCCTTGGATGAGAAATAGTGCCGGATCAAACCTTGGGTCACATTCGCACGGGCTGCGATCTCGCGCACCGTGGCACCCCGAACGCCCATCTCGGCGATCAGGTCCAAAGTCGCCAGAATCAGCGCCTCGCGGCGAACCTCGGCAGACTCACGTTTGAATTTGCGGCTTTCGTCCTGCACGTCAGTGTCATCCATGGCACGGAGTTATTATACACTTGCATAATTGCGAGATTCGGGGCTTACTGCAAGCTGAAATCAGAAGATTCTTGGATATGGACACAGCCAAAGCAGTTTCACCCGCACCCGAAACAACCACGCCCGACGAAGCGATCAAGGTTGAGGATCTGCACAAATCCTTTGGCACGCTGGAGGTTTTGAAAGGCGTATCCCTGACCGCAAACAAGGGGGATGTTGTTGCCATTATCGGGGGGTCAGGCTCTGGAAAATCCACCATGCTGCGCTGCATCAACTTTCTGGAAACGCCGAGTTCCGGAAAGATAACCATCGGCGGGGAACCCGTTGAAATGCACACCGATGGCAGCCCCTCCAACCGCCGCCAGATCGAACGTATCCGCACGCGTCTGGCCATGGTTTTCCAGCAGTTCAATCTGTGGACACACCGCACGCTTCTGGAAAACGTGATCGAAGTGCCAGTGCATGTGCTCAGGGTGCCAAAGGCCCAGGCGATCGCACGGGCGCATGAATTGCTGACGCGGGTGGGCCTTGGCGACAAGGCTGACACCTATCCGGCCTATCTTTCGGGTGGTCAGCAACAGCGCGCCGCCATTGCCCGGGCGCTTGCGGTCGATCCTTCGGTGATGCTTTTCGATGAACCGACGTCGGCGCTTGATCCCGAGCTTGTTGGCGAAGTTCTGACCGTGATCCGCGATCTTGCCGCCGAAGGGCGCACAATGCTGCTTGTCACCCATGAAATGAAATTCGCACGCGAAGTCGCAGACCACGTTGTCTATCTCTTCGAGGGCCGCATCGAAGAGCAGGGCCCACCTGCCGAAGTCTTCGGAAACCCAAAATCAGAGCGCCTTAAGCAGTTCCTCAGCTCGGTCGCCTGAACCTAAAAAACAAAATGAACCAAAAGGGAGTATCAAAATGAACGTCAAGAAACTGCTCGCGTCCGGCCTTGCCGCCGCTGTCCTTTCGGCTGGTATCGCCAGTGCAGAAGAGGTCAAGATCGGCATCGCAGCCGAACCTTACCCGCCATTCGCGTCGCTGGACAGTTCAGGCAATTGGGTCGGCTGGGAAATCGATGTCATCAATGCGGTCTGCGCCGCTGCGGAACTTGACTGTGTCATCACGCCGGTCGCCTGGGATGGTATCATCCCGTCGCTGACCGGACAGCAGATCGACGCCATCATGGCATCTATGTCGATCACCGAAGAGCGGCTGAAAACCATTGATTTCAGCGATCCTTACTACAACACACCTGCCGTCATCGTCGCGGACAAATCGATGGATATCGAAGCGACCCCCGAGTCGCTGGCCGGTAAGGTTGTCGGCGTTCAGGCGTCGACCATCCACCAGGCTTATGCGCAGGAATATTTCAAGGATTCCGAACTGAAGGTTTATCAAACTCAGGATGAGGCCAACCAGGACCTGTTCGCAGGTCGTATTGACGCCACTCAGGCCGACAGTATTGCCATGGCGGACTTCGTGAACTCGGATGCCGGGGTATGCTGTGAAATCAAAGGCGCCGTCGCAGATGATCCGGCCATCCTGGGCCGGGGTGTTGGTGCGGGTGTTCGCAAGGGCGACGATGACCTGCTTGCAGCGCTGAACAAGGGCATCGCGGCAATTCTTGCCGATGGAACGCACGAGAAGATCACTTCGAACTATTTCTCGGCCAGCATCTACTAAGCGGCTGCCGTGACCGGACTGTTGGAATCGCTTGGATTGGCGCAGAGCGCAGAGCTTCTGTCGCTGTCGCCACCGGGTTGGGGGGGCAATCTGCTGCGCGGATTGTCCCACTCATTGCAGATCGCTTTTGGTGCATATGCGCTCGGCCTCGTGATCGGATTGTTCGGAGCCTATGGCAAGCTTTATGGCGGGAAGGTCACGCGCGATCTTCTTGCCATCTACACGACCGTGATCCGGGCCGTGCCGGAACTGGTCCTGATCCTGATCCTGTATTACGTGGGATCTGACATCATCAACAAAATCTCCGCTGCAATGGGTGGAGGTCGGGTCGAGGTCAATGGCGTCGCTGCGGGCATTTGGGTTCTGGGCGTTGTACAGGGCGCATATGCAACCGAGATCCTGCGCGGAGCCATACAGGCGGTTCCACCCGGACAGATCGAGGCCGCCAAATCCTACGGGATGCCCGCCTTCATGACCATGCGCCGCGTGACGATCCCCGCCATGATGAGCTTTGCCGTACCCGGCCTGGCCAACTTGTGGCTGATCGCCACCAAGGACACCGCCCTGCTCGCGGTCGTGGGATTCAACGAACTGACACTGGAAACCCGGCAGGCCGCCAGCAGCACACGCGCCTATTTCACCTTCTTTCTGGCGGCGGGTTTTCTCTATCTCATGGTCACCCTGTTTTCGGGCGCCATCTTCGCGCGGATCGAAAAATGGGCGCGTCGCGGTCAACCTTCTCTGAAAGGAGGTGGCAGATGATCGATCTCAGGTCTTTGATGCAACCCCATCGCATCGTGATGATGCTGATCTTTGCCGGGATCGTAATCTGGTGTGCCATGTCTTTGCGATGGGACTGGTTGCCAAAATACGCCCCGCTTGCCTTGCAGGGAATCTGGACCACGCTCTGGCTGCTTGTTGTCACCGTCGTTCTCGGATTTCTGCTGGCCGTACCACTCGGGTTGGCCCAAGCCGTTGGACCCTGGTACCTTGCGGCCCCCGCCAAGGCGTTTTGCACCATCATTCGGGGCACACCCCTGCTTTTGCAGCTTTGGTTGCTGTATTATGGCCTAGGCTCATTGTTCCCTCAATTCCCCTGGATACGATCGTCCGAGCTTTGGCCGTATCTGCGTCAGGCCTGGCCTTATGCGGTGCTGGCACTAACGCTTTCTTATGCCGGCTACGAAGGTGAGGTAATGCGCGGAGCCTTCAAAGGCGTCGCCAAAGGTCAGCTGGAGGCGGCAAGGGCGTTTGGCATGCCCAGGCTGACAATGTTCCGCCGCATCTGGCTACCGCAGGCAATCCGCAACGTTCTGCCAACCCTGGGCGGTGAAACCATCCTCCAGTTAAAGGCGACGCCCTTGGTCGCCACGATTACGGTGGTTGATATCTATGCCGTGTCATCGCGGGTGCGGTCCGACACGTTCATCATCTACGAGCCGCTCATCCTGCTGGCCGTATTCTACATTCTCGTTGCCGGTATTATTGCCCTGATGTTCCACTGGCTGGAAGTGAAGGTGCTGGGAACCGGAAGCCGAAATGGGCCAGCCGGATAGTACAAGCCGGAAGTAAAGCGGGACACACTGGCCTATTCCGGGCACAGGTTTCGTCGGCGCGTTTTCAGGCCGATTGAAACCATGGGCACACGATCACGACGGTTGCCCGGAATGGCTAGGGGAATGTTTAC
Source organism: Ruegeria sp. AG6 (assembly GCF_056541565.1). Taxonomy (NCBI): domain Bacteria; kingdom Pseudomonadati; phylum Pseudomonadota; class Alphaproteobacteria; order Rhodobacterales; family Roseobacteraceae; genus Ruegeria; species Ruegeria sp. AG6. The sequence goes on from NZ_JBQFYQ010000008.1 coordinate 161,514, forward strand.
CTTGCAGCCTCTGCGGCGAAGGCACTGGCAGCCCAAGGGCAGAGCCTGACTTTCTTATCCATTGCGCAACAACCTGAAACAGCGCGGCGCAATCGTCTGGTCGGCGCAGTGGCGGATGTCGCGAAGCATTGCAAACTTGCCCCTCGTCCTTTGGGGCGCGTTGCATGAGGCGCGCATTCAGCGCAGGCCCGACAGAACCTAATGCCGCAAACCCGCATTCGGGTTTGAGCCGACGATCATCATTTTTTGGGGTGAAACACCTTTGATCGCGCGAATGGGCAGTATCTGCCCTGAACGCGGGTCATGGTGAGCCACGAACTGGTCATACCCATCGGGTCTGTTTGCCAATCAGAACAACGCTCAGATCGCCAGATACTCCTCACGAAGACTGGTGTCCTCAAGCACTTCTTTTGCCGTTCCGTCGAACACGATGGTACCGGTGTCAAGAATGATCGCGCGGTCCGCCAACTCCAAAGCGCGCACGGCGTTCTGTTCAACGATGATCGTGGTCATACCCTGCTGCTTGACATGTATGAGGGTTTTTTCGATTTCGTCGACGATAACAGGCGCCAAACCTTCATACGGCTCATCCAAAAGCAGTACCTTGATGTCCCTGGCAAGCGCTCTGGCGATTGACAGCATCTGCTGTTCGCCACCCGACAATGTAATCCCTTCCTGCTTCCTGCGCTCACCGAGACGCGGAAACAGCTCGTAAAGCCGTTCAAGGGACCATCCGATCGGAGGAGCAATCTGTGCAAGTTGCAGATTTTCTTCGACTGTCAAGCCGGGAATAATGCGCCTGTCTTCCGGTACAAGGCCAAGGCCAGCCGCTGCTGCTTCATAGCTTGTCATGTTGTGCAGCGGTTTGTGGTCCAACCAGATTTCGCCATGTCTTACTTCGGGTTCTGCGACCCTTGCAATCGAGCGCAGTGTCGAGGTTTTGCCCGCACCGTTTCGCCCAAGAAGAGCAAGAATCTCGCCTTCATGCACATTGAAGCTGACACCCTGCACGATATAGCTTTCTCCGTAATAGGAGTGCATATCCCAAACGGAAAGAAACGCAGGGGCGGTGCTGGCCAGATTGGCGTTTTTCGAAAAGTCAGGTTTCTCGTTCATAGCGTTTCCTTACGCAGCCTCGCCCAGATAGGCTTCGCGAACCTTTGGGTTTCCGCGGATGTTTTCAGGAGTATCTTCAACCAGGGGTGTCCCCTGGGCCAGAACAGTGATGCGTTCGGCAAGGCTGAAGACAACATGCATGTCATGCTCGATGATCGCGATGGTGATGTCGCGTTCTTCCTTGATCTGTTTCAGCAGGTCGATCGTGTTGTTGGTATCCGCCCTCGCCATCCCCGCCGTCGGTTCGTCCAGCAGCAACAGCCTCGGATTCTGGCTGAGGCACATGCCAATCTCGAGCCGGCGCTTGTCGCCGCGCGACAGCGAGGCCGCATGCATCTCACGCTTGTCGGCCATGTTCATCTCTTCCAGCATGGCTTCGGCCTGTTCAACAACAGCTTTTTCGTTGGCGATGGTCTCGTATGCATGCATCCGGAACGCGCCATCCCGCATGGCGAAGATCGGAATCAACATGTTCTCCATCACCGTCAATTCACCAAAAATCTCTGGTGTTTGAAACACGCGGCTTATGCCCATCTGGTTGATCTGGAAGGGTTCAAGCCCCAAGACCGATGCGTTGTCGAACAATACGGACCCGGTATCTGGCATGAGCTTGCCGACCAGACAATTCAGCAAGGTCGACTTGCCCGCACCATTGGGCCCGATGATTGCGTGAACCGAATTCTCCTCGACACTGAGATTCACATCCGTGAGCGCCTTGAGGCCGCCGAAGCGCTTGCTGACGTCTTTGACTCTTAGAATTGCCATGGCTCGCCCCTTATTCCGCCGGTTCCGTTTTGCCCGACGTCGCGTCGTCGGATTTTGATTTCTTGCGCTTGAGCCGGTTCAGCAAACGCTGACCACCTTCGACAAGACCACCCGGCAAGTAGATAACGACAAGCATGAAAAGAATGCCCAGCGTCAGATGCCATCCCTTGCCGATGAACGGATGGATCAAGAAAACCACAGCGTCCTCCAGCCCGTCAGGCAGGAATGCAAACCAGCTGTGCAACACGTTGTCGTTGATCTTCGAGAAAATATTTTCGAAGTACTTGATGAAGCCTGCACCCAGCACCGGCCCGATCAGTGTGCCGGTGCCGCCCAGGATCGTCATCAGAACGACCTCGCCCGATGCGGTCCACTGCATGCGTTCGGCACCTGCCAGCGGGTCCATTGCGGCCATCAGCCCACCAGCCAGGCCGGCATACATGCCCGAGATGACAAAAGCTGCCAGCGTGTACGGTTTCGAGTTCAGGCCAGTGTAGTTCATCCGCTGCTGGTTTGATTTGACGGCCCGCAGCATCATCCCGAAAGGTGAACGAAAAATTCGGATGGACAGATAGAATACCACCATCATGATCACCGCACACAGATAGTATCCCGCGTTGAAATCAAAACTCCATGCGCCCACGTCCAGCGTGTAGGTTGCGCGCATCGGCAACCCGAACAGATGCGGCAGGTCCGGCGAGTTCGCCCCTTGCAGAATCTGTGGATCATCCGCGTAAACCTGCAATCCCGTTTCCCCGTTCGTCAAGTTGAACTTGGGGTTGGACAACACCGAGTAAGCCAACGCAAAGCTCATCTGGGCGAAGGCCAGCGTGAGGATCGAAAAATAGATGCCCGACCGGCGCAGGCTGACAAATCCGATCAGCAATGAGAATACCCCGGCGACCACAACGCTGAGTGCGATGGCCGGGATGATGTTGTAACTCAGCAGCTTAAACATCCATACGGCGGAATAGGATCCAACGCCCAGAAAGGCCGCGTGTCCGAATGACAGGTATCCGGTAAGGCCGAACAGGATGTTGAAGCCGATGGCAAAGATGCCGAAAATCACAAAACGCTGCATCAGATCCGGATAGCCCGCGTTGAACTGCGCCATGGCGCTGCCTTCCGGGAACGGATTCAGGATGAAGGGTGCCAGCATCGTCAGGATGCCGACGATGATCAGCAGGCTGGTGTCTTTTTTGTTCAGTCCCAACATCGATTATTCCTCCATCACGCCTTTGCGTCCCATCAAACCGCGCGGGCGTGTGAGCAGCACAATAATGGCAACAAGGTAGATGATGATTTGGTTGATGCCCGGGATCGTCGTTGTGGCCCAGGTCGTAGAGGCGAAGCTTTCGAGAATGCCCAGCAGAAAGCCAGCCAGCACCGCGCCGGGAAGAGACCCCATGCCACCAACGACAACCACAACGAAGCTGAGGACCAGAAAATCCATCCCCATGTGATAGTTTGGTGGGTTGAGCGGCCCGTACATGACGCCCGCCAAACCGGCCACCGCGGCAGCGATACCGAACATGATCGTAAAACGCCGGTCGATATTGATCCCCAGCAAACCCACAGTTTCGCGATCCGCCATGCCGGCGCGCACAACCATGCCGAAGGTGGTGAATTGCAGGAATGAGAAGACGGCACCGATAATGGCAACCGCAAAGCCAAAATAGACCAGGCGCCAGATCGGGTAGATGATCGCGTTGGGATCAAACCCGATCATCGTGCCAAGGTCGATAGAGCCACTCAGCGCGTCGGGCGGCGGCGTCTGAATGGGGTTGGCACCGAAGAAGTACTTTACGATTTCCTGCAACACGATCGCCAGGCCGAACGTGACAAGGATCTGGTCCGCGTGAGGGCGCTTGTAGAAATGCTTGATAAGCCCGCGTTCCATCACATAACCAACCGCCAGCATGATCGGGATCGCAAACAGGATTGCCAATGGAACGGACCAGTCGATAATCGTCGCACCAAACTCCGGGCCGAACCATGCCTCGACATAAGGGGTTTCCACTTTCAGCGGGTTGCCAAGAAAGTCGGTTTGGCTCTCGTCGATGGTTACAAAGCTCAGGTTCATGAGCTTTTGCAAAGTGACGGCACAGAACGCACCGATCATGAACAGGGCCCCATGGGCAAAGTTCACAACGCCGAGCGTCCCAAAAATAAGCGTCAGCCCCAGCGCAATCAGCGCATAAGCCGACCCTTTGTCCAGACCGTTCAGAATTTGCAATAGGATGGCGTCCATTGGCCCACCTCAGGGTTGGTCAGTGTGAATTGAGTGGCACAACAGGATCAACCCTGCTGTAGATGTCTGGCCACCATTTTGGCAGCCAGACTTTGATACGCGGTCTTATGCGCCCGGGTTACACTCACCCAGTGCGCCACCGGCAAACATCGGATGCTCCGGATCGTATTCGACCTGCGCGCGTGGGGTGATCTCGACGATCTCCAGCGTGTCATAGGCGTTGGTCGGGTTCATGTTGCCACGCACGACCAGCACGTCTTTGAAGCACTGGTGGTCATCGGCGCGGTACAGGGTCGGACCGTTGCCCAGCCCGTCGAACTCGAAGCCTTCCAGGGCCTCGACGACGCCGCATGGGTTGAAGGTGCCGGCGCGCTCGCACGCATCCGCGTACAGCAGAACCTGGGCATAGCAGGTCTGGGCCGAGTTGGACGGCGGCTTGCCGTATTTCTCGCCGAAGGATTTCACGAAGGCTTTTGTGCCTTCATCTTGCAACTGCCAGTTCCAGTTCATTGAACCCAGCACGCCCTTGATGTTCTCGCCCGCACCGGCGGCCATCAGCTCCGAATACAGCGGCACGACGATCTTGAAGTCCTTGCCGTTGGCAACTTTGTCGAGCAGGCCGAACTGAATCGCGTTGGTCAGCGAATTCACCATATTGCCGCCATAGTGGTTCAGAACCAGAACATCCGCGCCCGAGTTCAGAACCGGAGTGATGTAGGACGAGAAGTCTGTTGACGCGAGCGGCGTTTTGACGGTGTTGACCGTTTCCCATCCCAGGGCTTCGGTCGAGGCGACGATCGACTCTTCTTGGGTCCAGCCCCAGTTGTAGTCCGCCGTCAGGTGATAGGCGCGGCGGTCGTTGCCCATCTCGGCCGCCAGCACCGGCGCAAGCGCAGCGCCCGACATGTAGGCGTTGAAGAAATGGCGGAAACCATTGGCCTTCTTGTCCTTGCCGGTCGTGTCGTTGGCGTGGGTCAGACCCGCCATAAAGATCACACCCGCTTCTTGACACAGGCCCTGAACCGCAACGGCCACGCCCGAGGACGACCCGCCGTTGATCATGATCGCACCGTCTTTTTCGATCATCGACTTTGCGGACGCACGTGCGGCGTCTGACTTGGTCTGGGTGTCACCTGTGACGAACTCGACCTTCTTGCCGAGGATGCCATTGCCCTTCAGCGCCTTCGACGTGAAGGTGTTCAGGCAACCGCCGTCACCCTCTCCGTTCAGGTGTTCCACCGCCAGCTGTTGCGCCAGCAGCTCGTCATTGCCCTCTTCCGCATACGGCCCGGTCTGGGGAACATTGAAGCCCAGGGTCACGGACCCTCCGGTTGGTTCGTTGGTGTAAGCGGCCGCCGACGAAGCCGTGAAGATCGTAGGCAGGGCCAGACCGGTGCCTGCAACGGCACCAGACTTCAACACGCCGCGGCGTGTGACAGATTTATTGGTCATTAATTCCTCCCATTTCCCTTTCTCTCGTCGTCTGGCTCCTCTTCCAGCAGACGAAAGCGCACTTATGTGCATTTCAATAATGGAAAGGCGGTGGAAAATTTCACAACAAATTACTGGATTTGAAACAAAATTTTGTAAACGTCTTGACGAAAACCAAGATCATTTGAAAAACTTTTTTGTTTGATTTAATTTAAATACATATTTTTCATATATTTAAATGTAAATATCAATGACACGGTTGTCAGGCATGACACCAATATTCGTTCTCTGCGGCACCAAAAGCCGATTTGCAATACAAAGCCAGCATTTTCAACACGCTGAATGGAAACAAGCTCTTCGCTCATCTGACGGTCCAGTTTGATTGTTGGCGCATGATCGTCCACGAGTCCGCCGGTATGATCATATCCTGCACGCGTGGGCGACATCCCAGTACGCTGAGCCGTCTTTCGTGTTCCGGTGTTTCGTCCATTCCACGATCAGGATCCGTTTGCCTAAGGCACCACCCTAATTTCGGATGCTGACGTCCGCTGTGACTTGTCAAGCCGGTGCGGGGCACGACAGACCATTGGTCAGGGAACCAAAACCGCTGCCCCTTGCAATCGTCCGGCGCTCAGATCCGCGAGGGCTGTGTTGGCGTCCTTCAGTGAATATCTTTGGGTCCGTGTCTGGATGCCAGCGGCTTGGGCCATTGCAAAAAACGCCTCACCATCCTGGCGCGTCAGGTTTGCGACAGACAGGATTTGGCGTTCCCCCCAAAGATCGCTGTAGGGAAAGGACGGAATGTCGCTCATGTGAATTCCGCCGCAAACCACGCGGCCGCCCTTGCGGACAGCTTGCAGCGCTTTGGGCACAAGGGCCCCGACAGGTGCGAATATGATTGCAGCATCCAGTTCCACCGGTGGTCGCTCGTCAGACCCACCAGACCAAACCGCACCAAGATCACGCGCAAACTCCTGTGCCTCGATATCGCCGGACCGGGTCAGCGCATATACATTCCGGCCCTGCCAGACGGCCAGTTTTGCAAGGATATGCGCGGCAGCTCCGAAGCCATAAAAGCCGATATTCTTGGCATCCTGGGCCATTCGCAGACAGCGAAACCCGATAAGCCCGGCACATAACAACGGCGCCAGTGCAACCGGATCGGCAACCTCTGGCAGGGCAAAGACATACCGTGCATCCGCAAGGCAGGCTTCGGCAAATCCTCCGTTTCGCGTGTATCCCGTGAACACCGGCGCGTCACACAGGTTTTCCTGTGCGCGATGGCAATACGGACATTTCCCACATGTGGATCCAAGCCATGGCACACCCACGCGCTGACCGGCATCCAGCCCTGTAACGGCATCCCCCTTTCGCACGATCCGCCCAACGATTTCGTGGCCCGGAACCAGTGGAAGTTCAGGATGTTCGAGGTCACCATCGACGATGTGAAGATCCGTTCGGCAAACACCACAAGCCTCGATCTGGATCTCGATATCATGAGGGCCCGGCGTCGGAAGTTCCATGTCTTCCAGTCTCAGCGCGCGGCCGGCCTCGTTCAAAACCATTGCGCGTGTCATGGTCCAACTCTCCAGATACATCCGCCCGAAATCATCTGTGTATTGCCTCTTTTCGTTGCATATTGCGGGCTTGGCCTTCGACTAACCCGCAAATGTGGCACAGGGTTTCGACGACCTGCACGATAACACACCTGCGCCGCAGCAAGGCTTGATCCATCGCAAAGTCCCAGATCCAACCGAGCGACCAAAATCTCAACTTCACCTGAAGGGCTTGCGCAGGATGTCCAAAGGAGATCGACAGGGCACTGACGGGTCTGACCTTCGCCGCCGGTTTCAGGCCTGAAGAATGTAGCTGCCCGGCGCTTTGGGCAGGTTTTCAGCCCCCCTTCGCTTTCCGCCCATCGGCGGCGGCGCGGTTTCGCCCGATGAACGTTCTTTGATCCAATTCACCATCGCAGGCCACCAGGAACCTTGCTTTTCTTCGGCCGACTCGAACCACTCATCCGGCGAGGTATACAGCGCGTCCGCCGGCCTGTGGCCCAACCGATAGTGGCGGTACTTGTGCCCCGGCTCGCTCAGGATGCCGCCATTGTGACCACCGTTGGTCAGCACGAAGGTGAGGTCTCCGTCGGTAAACAGCCGAATTTTGTACACTGATCGCCACGGGGCAATATGGTCGGATTCCGTTCCGACCACAAACATGGGTACGCGTATATCCTTGAGCGCAACGACCCGACCTTCGACAGAAAAGCGCCCAGCGCTCAGCCGGTTTTCCAGGAACAGACCGCGCAAATATTCGGAATGCATTCGCGCCGGCATCCGGGTCGTGTCATTGTTCCAGACGGTCAGATCCGTAGGCAGGTCGTCTTCACCCAGAAAATAGCGACGGACAGCCCGGGCATAAATCAGATCCTCGGCGCGGATTGTCGTAAAAGTTCGCGTCATCTGAGGGCGGTCAAGATAGCCCTGCAACCACATCAGGTCTTCTACAAAAGCGACCTGGCTGTCATCGATAAACAGCAAAAGCTCACCGGCTTCGGCAAAATCAACCTGCGCCGCCATCAGCGTAACGCTTGCAAGCCTGTCATCGCCATCGCGTTGCATCACCGCGGCAGCAACCGCCAGAAGTGTGCCGCCAAGGCAATACCCATTGGCGTGGATCTTTTGGCCCGGAACGATTTTCTCGACGGCCTCGATCGCGGCCATGACACCGTTCAGGCGATAATCCTCGAGGCTGAGATCAGCCTGATCAGCCGTGGGGTTGACCCAGGAAATCATGAACACGGTAAAGCCCTGCTCGACCAGATGCCGCACCATGGAGTTTTCCGGGGACAGATCGAGCACATAATATTTCATGATCCATGCAGGCACGAAAAGGATCGGTTCCGCCTGCACGCGCTTGGTGCTTGGTGTGTATTGAATCAGCTCGAACAGCGCGTTGCGATAAACAACCCTTCCGGGGGTCGCGGCAATGTCTTTACCGATTTCATAACCCTTAGGGGCAGGTTCGTGCTGTTGCGTTATGGTATGGGCAACATCCTCAAGAAAGTGAGCGGCGCCCTCTATCAAATTGCGACCGCCGGTCTGAAAGGTGCGATTGATGATTTCCGGGTTTGACCACGGGAAGTTCGAAGGAGAGACAAGATCAAGTGCCTGACGAACCTGAAATTGCCCGCGTTCGGCGTCGCGGGGGGCGATGCCGGGCATTTCGTCCGTTGCGGCCTGCCACCAATCCTGTGCGCTCAGAAAAGCCTGCTGCCATAGGGAAAATGGCGCCTTCTGCCAGCCGGGCGCATTGAAACGGTGATCCTGCTTACATGGCTGAAAAGGCGGAGTGGCCTTCGCGCCGGTCGCCATCTCGCTGGCATAGAACCAGAGTTTGGCCGCATCACGTGCCGCGCGTTCTGTCAGTTCAAGCTGGCGTCCGGGGGAACGACCCAGGTGCAGGGCCCAATTCATCCAGGTGGCCATTATCGAATGCGGAGAAACACCGGCGGTGGCACGGGCAAGGGCCGCGCGCGTTGCGCGGTCAAGTTTCTCATAGGGGTGTGGCGGGGCATTCTCGTCGGTATTTGCCGCACAAACCCCGACCTCAGCAGACAGCTTGTCAGGTGAGAGTTCGGTCATCTAGGTTCTCCGATCCGGGCAGAGTGCTAGTATGCTGCAAACCTAATTCCATCTGCCCACCAGGCCCCGGACCGACCAGTCAACCGCCCATTTTGATTGGACGTACTTGATTGCAGCGCCGGACCTGGCGAGGCTTCCTGAAATGGCCGCAAGCGCTTGGGAACCCGTGTTGCCAGGCACCGTTCGCTATTTTGGCAACATAAAGAACTCTTCCAGTACAATCTTGCCATCTTCAACGGAATAAATGGCAATCTCGCTAAGGTTCATTCGTTGTCCGGTGTCTTTCTGCACGACCTCGGCATTGAAACGCACGCCAAAGCGATTGGGCGGATGAACAAAAGGGCCATCTGCCGTAAGCGTTTGGATTTCATGCGTTTTCAGCCAATCTTCCCGCTTTGCCTTGATGGCGTCGCGACCCTTTGTAATCCGAAATTGCCGCACCGGAGGCACAACCGCTTCTATAGACTGAGCGTTTTCCGCATACATCTCGTCAACACTTGCCAAGCCGTTGCGATCACGCATCGCCTGAACAAATGTCCGCCCAATTTCGACCAGTCTTTCCATGCAAGACCTCCTGATACATTGGTGACTGTATCTCGGCGGCCCGCGTTCAACCTTGACAAAGATCAAAATGAGACGGCCCTGCAAAGATTGGCCACCGGACTTGCTTAGGAACAGGCAGAACAGCGCCTTGTGAATTTGGGCGCAGCAAGTTGCCGCCAATCGTTGGGCGAGAGGAAACCAGTGGCGGACCGAGGAGTCTTCGAACTAATATCATAATTTTATGTTTTTATTAGATTTTTAATAATCTGAATCTAAGAGTACCACATAAAATACCGCAGCATCTCGAATAAACATGTCACCGCTGGCAAGGCGGTTTCCATGAATCCAGAACAACGGTACCAGCTAAGAAGCGCAATACCGATTAAAAACAACAGCATTCTTTGAACCGTCCTGCTCAAATAATGCCACTGCTGGATGGGTTCGCCTGATTGGCGGGTTATTCCAAGCAGCAAGATTACCCCCAACCTTTTGTTCACACCGGGGCGACAACATTAACCGAACGTGAACAATGTATTCTCTGAGTGTTCAAAGTGTTTAGCTCATACTACTCCCCGCAGGGCTATCTTAAAAAGCCCGTCTTTGTCGAAGGGGAAAAGAATGATCAAGTCTGCCATTGGGGTTGAGCCTTGTGTTCCTGCAACTATGCAGTCCTCAAATGTCGCCGTTCACGGCGCGCGTTCCAACGCCGAAAATTCGAGCACCAATCGCTTCCCTCCTATCGAGAATGCACTAACTGACATCATTAACAACAAGCGACTGGATGAGACAAACAAGGACGCCTGAAACGACGATTACAAGCCATCACGCTTCCAGGTTGCGGCGACCAAATCAGGATACTGCAAAGCCCGCTCCGTATCGGAGCGGGTCTATTATTGAGAAACCTCAATGCGTTCACGACGCTAAAAGCGTATCTCCATCCATCTAGTCAGATGGTGTCGACACGACGCCGGGCCGGCCATGCTCGTGGTAAAGACATGGTCGACCCGGCCACCATCGGCTTGCAGAATAACAAGCCAATACTGTTAGCCATCTAACCCAAGCAGTGATTTTACTGCCGCCTCAACCTCGTCTGTAACGGGCTTGTTTGCCGCGTTTTCCAGTGCTTCGCGTTCAGTCAGCCCTTGATCTTCAACAGCCTCAGTCAAGTCCTCGACCTCAGCAACCGCTTCTTCATATTCGACAGCATCCTGTTTCTCGGTTTCCAAACTTTCAGCCGTGTCGATGGCGTCCTGTAGATCGTTGTTTGCTTCCTCAAGCGCTGCCTCGATGTCTGGGTCGGTGCCACCAGCGTCTTCCAGCGCCTCTTCAAGTTCGGTCACACGATCCTGCTTTTCCTGAACATCAGTTTGTGCCGCTTCAAGATCCTGTTCGATTTCAGAAACAGAACGATCTGGCGGCGTCATCCCGTCCAGAAGTTCCTGCTGCTCCTCCAGCGCCGCCCGCAGATCATCGCCAGCCAATACCGTTTCACGATAAGTAGCAATTCGGCCGACTCGTGAGTTGGGTGCGGCGTTCAGTAGGGCCGTCTCACTCGCATTTGCTGCGTTCAACGCGCCCAACTCTGACGGATGAGCCCCAAGTAACGAAGCCATTTTGTGTCCTGTCGGACGCTTTTCCGGGCGCACTGAACTGGTGACCGTAGGCGATGACGTGATTGTTCGCGCGGTTTTCGTTGCTTTGGATTTGGGTTTATTGGCCTTGGACTTCCTGCCACCAAATATCTCTTTCAAAGAGAATTTTTTCCCTTTTGAAGATTGGGATCGCGATCCTGAGATTCCAGTTGCTTTGTTACTTGTCTTGCCAGTTGCAGACTTTCCTGCATTTTTGGATGCGCCCTTTCCTAAACCTTTGCCACTACTGTTTCCGGCTCCGTCATTTCCGCTACCATGGCCATTTCCGTTCCCACCGCCATTGCCGCCAGAGTTCCCTCCGCCGTGACCGCCACCGTTACCGCCTCCGTTACCACCTCCGTTGCCGCCACCGTTGCCGCCGCTGTTTCCTCCGCCGTTGCCGCCGCCTTTTCCGTTGCCGCCTTTCGCGTAGGCAGAATCAGGAAAGGCGACCGCCCCAACGAGCGCGGCGGAACTCATCAGGGCGATGGCAACAGCTGAGGTTTTCAACAATCCGGTCATTGTGTTTTTCATGGCGTTTCTCGTTGTTCAATTTTGAGTTTCTGTCGTCAGCGCTATTACAAACTTGATTCCGACAGGCCGTATGTCCTTGCCGGGTTCTTGTCCTAGTTTTTGTCATCTAACCCCATTGATGTTGAACCCACGGGAAACTGGTCGTTCATCAACGGTTCATGTAACCTTCGTTAGGTTGATCGGGCGTCAGCGCCGTAAAAAGTACCGAAGATGAAAAAGCTTTTGATCCTTGCCTGCCTTTTCGCGGTTCTCCAGCCCGGAGAAAGCGATGCGGCTGCCCGCGAACTGAAGCAGGCGGAGTTACGCAAGGCGACAAGTTCGGGACAAGCCATTCGGCTTAAAAAGGTTATCAAGGGTGTAGAGCGAGTTTTTGGCGGCACCCCAGTTAATGCGCGTGCCTTTCAGACAGATGAAGTCTATTATCGAATTCTGGTCAAAAAGCCGAATGGAAAGATAATCAGCGTTATCGTCAATGCAAAAACTGGTGTTGTTGTACCCAATCGGTCAAGTGTTGGGCGGCAGGTAACTGAAGCTGCCAAGACAGCGCCAGGCAATCCTGCTGCTGCATCGCAAGGGAAGTCGGCGAACAATGGCATCAATGGAAACCGTGGCGGCAACGGTAACAGCGGTGGTAACGGTGGCGGAAACTCCGGCGGTAACGGCGGGGGAAACAGCGGCGGCAACGGTGGCGGAAACTCCGGCGGTAATGGCGGGGGCAACGGTGGTGGAAACTCCGGCGGCAATGGCGGGGGAAACAGCGGCGGCAACGGTGGTGGAAACTCCGGCGGCAATGGCGGGGGAAACAGCGGCGGCAACGGTGGTGGAAACTCCGGCGGTAATGGCGGGGGAAACAGCGGTGGAAAAAGATGATGTTTAAACTTCGAGACACGCGCATATAGTGCTGGTGCATGAGAGTTTTGCTTGCAGAAGATGAACCGCACCTCTGCGATCAGATCAAAAAGCTGTTGAATGCCGAAGGTCGCGTAGTGGATGTGGTAAACAACGGTCTCGACGCGTTACATCTGGGCGCGACCGAACCGTACGACGTGATCATTCTGGATATCGGCCTGCCGGAACGGGACGGTATCTCGGTGCTGCGCGAGTGGCGTGGTTCGGGCGTGCAAACCCCGGTTCTGATACTTACCGCCCGCGATGGCTGGAGTGAGCGTGTCGATGGGCTTGATGCCGGTGCGGACGACTACATGACCAAACCGTTCCACATGCCGGAACTGGCGGCCCGGGTCCGCGCCATTTTGCGGCGGCAAAGTGGCCAGTTGAACCCGGTGATCGAGATGGGTAACGTCGTTCTGGATACGCGCAACGGGCGAGTGACGGTTGATGGCGTTCCGATCGATCTAACGGCTCAGGAAATCGCTGTGTTTACCTATCTGGCCCTCAATGCCGGGCGCATGATTTCAAGAACCGAGCTTTCTGAACATATCTATGAATACGACGGCGACAGGGATTCCAATACCATTGCAGTCTTCATAACCCGTCTGCGCAAAAAACTTGGCTCCGACTTGATTACAACGGTACGGGGCCGCGGATACATGATTGACTCTGCCTGATGTTGTCACTGCGTCAACGGGCATTGTTAGGAGGCTTTGCATCCGGAGCCGTGTCTGTTGGATTAGGTACACTTGCCGTCTTTTCTTACATCAACAACCGCGTATCAGATCGCTTCGACACTGCTTTGTTGGACCGCCACACACAGCTTGTAGTGGGATTGAGCGTCACCACCCAAAGCCCCGATTCACTCCGGGATCTGATGTTCGATCCGGCTTACAGTTCTCCATACTCTGGTAGATACTGGCAAGTTAGCAACGACGAAGGAGAAATCTTTACGTCTGCGTCACTGTTTGACGAAGTTATCGCCGAGCCTTCCGGCAACCCAGATACGCCAACACTGTGGACTACGAATGGCCCCGAAGGTGAGGTCCTGCGCAGTGCCTTTCAAAAAATCACGTACGAAGACGGCTCTGTCTGGGGCGTAAGTGTCGCCGAAAGTCGGGTTCAACTTGCCGCCGAACGCCGTGCCGCACAACAAAGCCTATTGCCCGTATTTGCCCTTGTCGGTCTGATAGGGGTGGCCGGATCTCTTCTATTGATGACTATCATACTTGGGCCTTTAAGAAGATTGCGTTCCGATGTCGCGCATCGCTGGGATCAGGATGAAGATCTCAGACCAGCTGATTATCCGGAAGAGGTCGCTCCACTGGTTGAAGACCTGAACAAACTTCTGCGTCGGAATCGTGAGATCGTGTCAGGATCTCGCCGTCAGGCAGCCGACTTGGCCCACGCTTTGAAAACTCCTGCCACAATTTTGCGGAACGAACTGGAAACGCTTTCCGGTGCAGGAGTTGCAACGGGCACCGCGCGGGAGGCGTTGGACCGGATCGATGCTCAATTGAGCCGATCTCTCGCCAGATTGAGAGCCTTGCATACCGCGGACTTAACCCATTCGAGAACGGATTTGACAAACGCTATCGACAGGCTGGAACGGCTGTTTGCAACAATAGCGGATCGCGAAGGCAAATCTCTGCAGATCGTGCGTGACCCCGGTCTCTGGGTACGCATGGATGCACAAGATATTGAAGAGGTGTTGGGCAACTTGCTGGACAACGCAGTCAAGTGGTGCCGGAAAAGTGTACGCTTGACGGCCAAGCGCAACCCCGGTTGCATCGAAATCAGCATCGAAGACGACGGCCCCGGGATTCCGGAAGACGCCCGCCGCGATGCACTTCGGTCCGGCGGTCGTTTGGACACATCGGTCACCGGCAGCGGGCTAGGACTGACGATAGCAGTCGATTTGCTGAAAGCTTATGACACCCATCTGATTTTGGGCGCTTCCAGTACCCTCGGTGGTCTCGAATGTCGGGTCGAGATCTCGAGCTAGGGTCAGGACCCATTGATTTCAGCGGGGTTGCGTGTTTCACGGTTCGAAAAACGGGCGGTGAACATGTCTGATCTGTTTTGGCTGACCGACGCCCAGATGGCGCGTCTTGGGCCCTTCTTGCCAAAGTCTCATGGCAAACCCCGCGTCGATGACCGGCGGGTGTTGAGCGGGATAGTCTTCATTAATCGCAATGGTTTGCGCTGGCGCGATGCGCCGAAGGAATACGGCCCG
>NZ_JBQFYQ010000009.1:0-141160 GCF_056541565.1 Ruegeria sp. AG6
CTAAATCCTAACCTCAGATGCCCCCGGTCTCTCCCGAGCGTAACCGCCGCTTCCGCCGCGTCCCAGCGCCTCAGCAGCGCCGGTGAAGGGGGTTCTAAGTATAACAAACAAATCCCGCAAGCGGAAAATACACAAAAACAGAAGAAATTCTTGAAAAGTTCATTTATCCAAGAATTACAGATAGTTAATTCAGATCAACCAAGCACACTGCCGCCGATAACTATGTAAAGGCAGGTCAGAATTCCCGGTTCAGCGCGTTATGCACATGATTACCCACAGCCTCACGTCCGAGTCAGGCGGAATCGGCCCTGTTGGACCGGAAAGACAGGTTGGGAATCGGCAGGCGCAGGACAAGCAGGGCGATAATGGCAGCCAGGTAAGCAAGCGGCTCGATCTGAAATCCTTTTGCCAGCAAGAGGTAATGCATCGCCCCCAACAATGCGGCCGCGTAAACGAGGTGGTGCAGCTTGCGCCAGCGCGGTCCCAGTCGGCGCACAGACCAGTTGTTGGAGGTCAACACCAGCGGAAGCAGAAGAAGAAACCCCGCCATGCCGACTGTTATGTACGGGCGTTTGAGGATATCCGCCCAGATCTGGCTGGGAAGCTGCACATCCAGAACCAGCCACACAAGAAGATGCAACGCGACGTATACAAACGTGAGCACCCCGATCGCGCGCCGAAACTTCATCAGGTTGAGGCCGACATGCCGGCGCAGGGGTGTGACCGCCAGACCGGCAATCAGCAACTGAAGGGCCAGTTCCCCATATCTGTGCTCCAACGCCTCAATCGGTTCGACCCCCAAACCACCGGTCAGGCCAAGATAAAACAGCCAGGGGGCGGGCAACGCCCCCAGCAGATAAACGGCCCATACCGGAATACGGCGGAGTGTCTGGTTCATCGCCGACATGGTTTTAATAATTCTTGGCCAGATCCATGCCTTCATAAAGGCTGGCGACCTCTTGTTCATAGCCGTTGAACATCAGGGTCGGCTTACGTGACGCGAAAAGCCCGCCCCCGATCTCGCGCTCTGAAGCCTGAGACCAGCGTGGATGGTCCACGTTGGGGTTCACATTACTGTAGAACCCGTATTCGCGTGGATTGGACATGTTCCAGCTGGTGGGCGGTTCATCCTTTGTGAGCGTGATCCGAACAATCGACTTGATCGATTTGAAGCCGTATTTCCAAGGAACGACCAGACGCAAGGGCGCACCGTTCTGGTTGGGAATCGGGCGGTCGTAAATTCCGGTTGCCATGATTGTCAGGGGGTGCATCGCCTCATCCAGGCGCAATCCCTCTCGGTACGGCCAATCGAGAACGGGAAACCGCGTTCCCGGCATTTCATCCGGGCGATAGGCCGTCTCAAAAGCCACATATTTCGCGCCGTCTTGCACGCCCGCCATATTGAGAAGGTCGGCCAGCTCAAATCCGTTCCACGGAATTACCATCGACCAGGCTTCCACACAGCGAAAGCGGTAGATCCGCTCCTCTATCGTCATCTCGGACAGGATGGCCTGAAAATCATAGTCGCCGGGGTGGTCGACCAGACCATCAATCGTGACGCTCCAGGGTTCGGTCACCAGCGTATGAGCATATTTCGCCGGGTCATCTTTTCCGGTCCCGAACTCATAGTAGTTGTTGTAGGTGGTGATCTCTTCCCACGTGTTCGGCTCCAACCCATCCTGTGCTGCCGCCGGTTTGGCCATCGCAGTCAGGCCGACACCAGCCAGCCCGGCCATAACCTGCCGCCGGTTGAGGAACGCCGCCCGGGGGGTGACGTCTGCATGTGTCAAAGTATTGGTCCAGCGATGCGCCATATGGGTCTCCGTCATCTTCAGTGGTCGCTATTGACGTAGTGTGCTGATAGCACAGAGCCATGGAAACAGGCGTAACGATTGAGCGAAGTGATTGTAACGTTCCATTTTAACAGGGCATTCGAGTAACGTTTTCAGCACCGAAAACCATAGACTCGAGAACTTTTGGAGCCCGGCGGAAAACTGCGGTTTTCGTGGATTACCGTCAGAACTCGGGCACAAAACTTTACAACTGCGGGCGCAAGGCTGCACTCTGTCAGATGGGTGCCACGCCAAGCCGAACGCGAGGCAAGGCTGCAACTGCAGCCTTTTGGCCGCAATGGGAGGAAGAAAAATGTGTGATATCTGCGTAATGAATGCCGTCAAAGACAAGATGCTGTCTCGTCGCGGGTTCTTCAAAGCTGCCGCAGCTTCGGGTGTTGCAGCAGCCGCAACCGGAGCCGTCGCGCCGGCAGCACTGGCGGCCGGGCATGGCGGTGTCGAAGATATGACCCATACGCTGAGCCCGGATTTCCCGACATGGGGCGGCGAACCCGGCATTTCGGCCGAGCAGGCTTTCAACTTTGCTGATCACGGCTTCAATCTGTTCAACCTGTCAATCAACGAACATACGGGCACGCATATCGATGCGCCGCTTCACTTTTCGGCGGATGGGACGTCGGTTGATGAAATCCCCGTCACGGATCTGGTCGCCCCCTTATGCGTCGTGGACATCGCCGCCCGAGCGGCCGAGGACGCTGACACGCGCGTCACCCCGGACGATCTGAAAGCCTGGATTGCGGCCAATGGTGATATTCCTGATGGTGCCTGCGTGGCGATGCATTCCGGATGGGCAGGCAAAACCGCCACGGATGAGTTCCGCAATTTCGACGGCGAAGCGCAGCATTACCCGGGCTTCCACGTTGAAGCCGCGGAGATGCTGATGGAGGAGACCGGAGCACGATCAATTGCCGTTGATACCCTGTCCTTGGATCACGGCATGTCCGCAGATTTCGCGACACATTACGCGTGGTTGCCGTCAGGCCGGTTCGGGATCGAATGTCTGGCTGGGCTGGATCGCGTGCCTGCGTCGGGTGCAACGCTGGTGATCGGCGCACCCAAGCACCAAGGCGGCACCGGCGGGCCGGCGCGGATCTTTGCATTGATCTGACAAATGCCCGGGCGGCCGACCAGCGCCCGCCCGGCCATCTTTCCGGTAGGGCCAAACTTCTGCCACAGTTGCAGACCAAGACTTCGTGCATTCTTGATCTGTTCGGGACACCTGCCTTCATGTTGCTTAGACCCCTTGTTGTTTTTTTGTCTTTGCTGTGCGGATCGGCATTGGCTGATGTGCAATCGTGCAAAAAGCTGTTTGAGCGCGCGCCGCAGGTCCTGAGCGATCTGAATCAGATCGGGTCTGAAGTTTATGAAGACAGCCATCCGGGCCTCGGCTATTCCGCCACTTTTGCAGACCCATCTTCCAAGATCACGGTTTTCTTCTATGACCATCAACAAAGGGACGTCTCATCTGAAATGGCCCTTGAAAGCTTTAAACAAGCTGCACGCGATATCGCTGCAATAGCTGCGCGGCGCGGTGCCGAGCTTGGTGAAATCAACGCCTATCAGTTGCGTGATCCGTCGCAGGTGTTGCCGTATCGGGCCGAGGCCAAAGCATCAGATGGCCTGTCCGAACTTCTGGCAGTCGGCGTCGTGGACAATTGTATTGTGAAGCTGAGGTTCACGGCCCAGTTTCCAATGGAGAAAGCGCAGGTCTGGATGAAGGTCCTCAGTGATTATCTGAACAAAGGCTATGGAAAACCGACATGAAAAAGGCCCGCCAAAAAAGCGGGCCTTTCAGTTCACGGTGTCAGATCAATGCACCACGGCATCGTCCGGGCGCGGTCGCTCGGAAGTTCCCAAACGATCACCGATGATCAAACCATCTTGCCCGGCGGTGACCGGAACGACGTCACCATCCTTGATTTCCCCGGCCAGCAGAGCTTCGGCCAACGGGTTCTGCAAGGCGCGCTGGATGACGCGTTTCAGCGGGCGGGCACCGAAGACCGGGTCATAGCCTTCATTGGCCAGCCATTCCTTGGCGCTGTCATCCAGGGCCAGCTCGATCTTGCGGGCGGCCAGACGTTTTTGCAGACGTGCCATCTGAATATCGACGATGCCATCCATATCGGCACGCTTGAGGCGGTCAAAGATGATCGTTTCGTCCAAACGGTTCAGGAACTCGGGCCGGAAATGTGCCCGGACTGCATCCATCACGTCGCGCTTGGCCTGTGAACTGTCCGCACCTTCGGGCAGCTGGCTGAGCGCCTGAGACCCAAGGTTCGACGTCAGGATGATCAGCGTCTGTTTGAAGTCCACGGTGCGGCCCTGACCATCGGTCAGAACGCCATCGTCCAGAACCTGCAACAGCACGTTGAAGACATCCGGGTGCGCCTTTTCGACCTCGTCGAACAGCACGACCTGATAGGGCCTGCGCCGCACGGCTTCGGTCAGCACACCGCCTTCGTCATAACCGACATAGCCCGGAGGGGCACCGATCAGACGGGCGACCGCGTGTTTCTCCATGAACTCGGACATGTCGATGCGCACCATCGCGTTGTCGTCATCGAACAGGAAATTCGCCACGGCCTTGGTCAGCTCGGTCTTACCCACGCCAGTCGGCCCTAGGAACAGGAACGAGCCCAGCGGGCGGTTTTCGTCATTCAGACCCGCACGAGCACGGCGTACTGCATTGGCTACAGCGGTGACAGCCGCATCCTGACCGATCACGCGCGAATGCAGTTCTTCTTCCATCCGCAGCAGTTTCTCGCGTTCGCCTTCCAGCATTTTGGCGGTCGGGATGCCCGTCCAGCGTTCGACAACGCTGGCTATCTGTTCCGGACGCACCGTTTCCTCGGCCATCATGGCGTTGCTTTCGGCATTCTCGGCCTCGGACAGCTTTTTCTCAAGCTCGGGGATGATGCCATAGGACAGCTCACCCGCCTTGGCGAGGTTGCCTTCGCGCTTGGCGATTTCCAGATCGGCCCGCGCCTTGTCGAGCTGTTCCTTCAAATCCCGCGCGCCAGCCAGCTTGTCGCGTTCGGCCTGCCACTGCGCAGTCATCTCGGCGGATTTTTCCTGAAGTTCTGCTAGATCCTTCTGCAAGGTTTCCAGGCGATCCTTCGATGCCGCATCGTCTTCCAGCTTCAGCGCCTCTTCCTCGATCTGCATTTGCAGAATCTGGCGATCCAGCTGATCGAGTTCCTCAGGCTTGGAATCCACCTCCATCCGCAACCGCGACGCGGCTTCATCGACCAAGTCGATGGCTTTGTCGGGCAGGAACCGGTCGGTGATATAGCGATGCGACAGGGTCGCCGCCGACACCAACGCCGAATCCGAGATGCGCACGCCGTGGTGCAGCTCGTACTTTTCCTTGATGCCGCGCAGAATGCTGATCGTGTCTTCGACCGTCGGTTCCTGAACCATCACCGGCTGGAACCGGCGCGCAAGGGCCGCGTCTTTTTCGACGTATTTGCGATACTCGTCCAGTGTGGTCGCACCGATACAATGCAGCTCACCCCGGGCGAGCGCGGGCTTGATCAGGTTGGCGGCATCCATCGCACCATCCGATTTGCCCGCGCCAACCAGCGTGTGCATCTCGTCGATGAACAGGATGATCTCACCCGCGGCCTCGGTCACCTCGGTCAGAACAGCCTTGAGGCGTTCTTCGAATTCACCACGGTATTTCGCACCGGCAATCAGCGCACCCATGTCGAGCGCAAGCAGCTTCTTGTCCCTCAGCGATTCCGGTACGTCGCCGTTGACGATGCGCAACGCCATGCCCTCGGCAATCGCGGTTTTACCGACGCCAGGTTCCCCTATCAGAACCGGGTTGTTCTTGGTGCGGCGCGACAGAACCTGCATTGAGCGGCGGATTTCCTCATCCCGCCCGATGATCGGGTCAATCTTGCCTTCAGCCGCAGCTTCAGTCAGATCGCGCGCATATTTCTTGAGCGCGTCATAGCCCTCTTCCGCCGACGCTGTGTCAGCAGTGCGACCCTTGCGGATGTCATTGATCGCTTCATTCAGCTTCTGGGCAGATACCGCACCGGCCTCCAAAGCCTCCTTGGCTTTGGATTTCACCATGCACAGCGCCATCAAAACGCGTTCAACGGGCACAAAGCTGTCGCCCGCCTTGGTGGCGATCTTTTCGGCCTCGTCCAGAACCTTGGCCGTCTGACCGTCCATGTAAATCTGGCCGGCATCACCGCTGACTTTCGGGATCTTGCCCATGGCAGCGTCAAGCGCCTCGACCACGCGGTTCGACGCGCCGCCCGCGCGTGTGATCAGATTGCTTGCCAGCCCCTGATCGTCATCCATCAATGCTTTGAGTATATGTGTGGGCTCCAGCCTCTGGTGCCCCTCGCGCAGCGCAATGGTCTGCGCCGCCTGCACGAACCCCCGTGCCCGTTCAGTGAACTTGTTCAAGTCCATGATATTCTCCTTTTCCAAGCGCCCCGTTTTGATGCGCCCGCCTGGCGGCACGCGTCGGTCGAAGCCTCACATTCAATCTGGGAAATACCTTTGCCGGTTCAAGAGGCTAGAGAGTGAAAAAACGCCTCAACCACGCGGAATCGTATAGACAGTGTAGCCCCCGGTTTCGGCCACCTGCTGGGCATCGTTCGTCTCGACCAGCGACTGCGCGGCGGCGCTGCCCGTGGGGCAGGATACAAGATCGGCGGTGTGGTCGAGGAAATTGCCGGTAAAGGTGGTTTCTCCGGTCAACTGGCACCAGTCATCTTCGGACCGATAGCCCCGAACAAGATACAAATCATCATTGGTCGGGGGCGGCGCGGCGCCGGTTTCGGTCTGTGGCGGCGTGTCGTCGCAGGCGGCCAGCGTGGCGACGACGGCCAGCGGAACAAGGTGCTTCATGGTCTGTCCCTTTGATGCAATTTTCGTTTCAGAGTGGCAGCACCATAGCACAGTTGGGACAAAGCGAGGACACCGCTGGCTCCTTTGTCAGCTGTGGGCGTCAACCGCCTTCGATCTGCCGGATCAGCTTTTGCGCCTCGTCATCGCCCTGCTCGGCCGCGAGGCGAAGAAACCTCAGCGCCTCTTCGACATCGCCGATTTCATAGAGCAACCGGCCGAATTTGCGCTGCGATTTCACATCGCCAAGCTTTGCGGCCCTGCCCCAGAACAACAGGGTCGCTTCCGTGTCCTGAGGCACACCGTCCCGCCCGTGATAGGTCAAAGAACCGAGATTGTGCAGCGCCACGACATTGTCCTGCTTGGCGGCCTGGAAATAATAATCCAGCGCCTGTTCGATGTCTTTGGAGTAGCCGTTCTCGCCGATCTCGTAGATGTAGCCCAATCGCGCCGCGGCATCGGCGCTGCCGTTTCGGGCCGCCATCTTCAGATAGTCGACCGCGCGCTGCATATCGCGCGGGACATGCGTTCCTTCGCGATAGATTACGCCGAGGTGCAGCTGAGACGGCTCATATCCGAAGAACGCAGCCCTTTCATAATAGTACAGCGCCTTGTCGATGTCGGGCGCAACACCTTTCCCGTTCTCGAAGCCATACGCGACGTTGTGCATGCCCATCGGCAGAGCGCTTTCGGCAGCCGCCATGTACCAGGCAAACGCGGTCTCGTGGTCCTCGGGAACGATCTCGCCATCACTATAGAGCGAAGCGAGCGTGTTCATCGCCAGCCCGCTGCCCTCCATCGCGGCCAGTTCCGAAAACTCGAGCGCCATTTCCAGCTTGCCGCCCTTCATGAGCGCCCGGCCAAAGGCGGCCACGACCTCGGCATCGACATCCTGATCTTTCAACAGCAGATCGGCGCAGATCGCCATCGCATTCTCGGCGTCCATGTCGGCCCATTTCACCCCGTCGAAATAGGGCGACTGCCCCGGAGCGGCAGCGGCCATCAGGCAGTCATACTCTCCGTCCGAATAGTCGGGGTCCTGCGGTGGATCGTCGGGGTTGGGTTCCGGCCGGGGGCGCAGGTCGGAAACCCGCAGGCGCCGTTGCGGTTCCTTGGGGTCGTCGGCCTTTGCCGGCGCAGAGGCCTCGCCGGTCAGCCCGACCAGCAGATCGCGCGCCAGCTGCGAATAGATCGGGCAATCGGCGTAGATCCGTGAAAAACTCTCGATCGCCGTCGCCGACCCGCTGTCCTTGACGTCCGCCCAGACCAGTCGGGCCTCGCCGCAATCCGTTTCATCGGCCCAGACTGCGCCCGCCCCGACCAGAACAGCCGCCGAGGCCACCACACCCAACCGTATCATCCCGTATTTTCCTGCGTCTTTTCTTGTCTCAATGCGCCACACGCTCTACAGAAGCGCCGATCCCGTCAAGCCTGAAAGGTCGAACCAATGCCCCAAACCGCCGATGACCGCCTGATCGTCGCCCTCGACGTCCCCAACGCGCTGGAAGGGCTGAAGCTGGCCGAGACGCTAGGCGACGCCGTTTCGTTCTACAAGATCGGCCTGGGCATGCTGACAGGCGGCGGGCTGGCACTGGCCAATGAGCTCAAGCAGGAACACGGCAAGCGCATCTTTCTGGACATGAAGCTGTTCGACATCGGCAACACGGTGGAAAACGCGGTGCGGGGGCTGGCGCAGTTCGATCTGGATTTCCTGACCGTGCATGGCGACCCGCATGTGGTGCGCGCCGCCAAGGAAGGGGCGGCGGGCAAGGATCTGAAAATCCTGGCGGTGACCATCCTGACCTCGCTGAACCGCGACGACCTGGATGCCGGCATGATGAAGGCCGGCGACGTTCAGGACATGGTGGTGGAACGCGCCGCCCACGCCTTCGAGGCCGGGGCCGACGGCGTGATCGCCAGCCCGCAGGAGGCCGCCCTGATCCGCGCCCTGCCCCAGGCGACGGGCCGGCTGATCGTAACGCCCGGCGTGCGTCCGGCAGGCGCGGCACTGGGCGATCAAAAACGTGTGGCCACACCTGCCAGCGCCATCCAGGACGGGGCGGATCATATCGTAGTTGGCCGCCCCATTTATCAGGCCGAAGATCCAAAATCCGCGGCCGCGGCCGTTTTGACCGAGTTAAATTCTCTGAAAACGTGATGAGCAGGATCATCGTTTCAACAGGGATTCACGCTGAAAAAACCGCCGCAACAGGTTGACCTTACGTCAGTTTTTCGCGAATCCGCGCCAAATCGTCCCTGTGCCAGAAAACACACATTCAAAAAGCGAGTTTCTGAAAAGCGCGCCAAACCCTATCTCAACCGGAAAATCTTAGCGATTCTCAAGGGGATTTACTCCCCAACGAACCTACTCTTCCTGAGGTTCGTTACTTCCCCCCCGCGAAGCGCGGGGGGTTCTTTTCTCTGAATGATCTTTGATCGATATCACGGGATGATATAAGGAACCCCCAAGACAACTGCGGAACACATGAGGACGCAGATGCCCGGTCTTTGCCGAGATTGCCTGACCCCTTTGACGAACGAACGGCGCTGCACGGCCTGCGGCAGTCCCAGGGTAAAGTCTCATCCCGAACTGTTTGATCTGTCCATCGCACATATGGATTGCGATGCCTTCTATGCTTCGGTGGAAAAGCGGGACAATCCGGAACTGGCAGACAAGCCTGTCATCATCGGCGGCGGCAAACGCGGTGTTGTATCCACGGCATGCTACGTGGCCCGAATTCGCGGTGTGCGATCCGCCATGCCCATGTTCAAAGCGCTGCAACTGTGCCCCGATGCCGTCGTGATCAAACCACGCATGTCCGTGTATGCCCAGGTGTCACGGGACATCCGCGCCATGATGGACGAACTGACACCAGTGGTCGAACCCCTGTCACTGGACGAAGCTTTCTTGGACCTGTCCGGCACCGAACGCCTGCACGGAGCCCCCCCGGCCGTCATGCTGGCGCGCCTGGTCAAACGCATGAAGGATGAACTGGGTGTGACAGGATCCATCGGGCTGAGTCACAATAAGTTTCTGGCCAAGGTTGCCTCGGACCTCGACAAGCCCCGTGGGTTTTCGGTGATCGGCAAGGCCGAGACGGCTGAGTTTCTGAATGACAAACCCGTAAGGTTGATCTGGGGTATTGGCCCCGCTGCGCAGGAATCACTGGACCGGGCAGGGATTCGAACCTTCAACGACCTACTGCGTTGGGATCAGGAGGCTTTGACTGTGCGTTTCGGCTCGATGGGGTATCGCCTGTGGCATTTGGCACGGGGTCAGGACAAACGACGCGTTTCAGCCCATGAACCGATGAAGTCCATCAGCAATGAGACCACGTTTTTCGAGGACACCGCCAATATTGATATTCTGGACGGACATTTGTGGCGCATGGCCCTGAAGGTCTCGGACCGGGCCAAGGCCAAGGATCTGGCTGGCCGGGTCGTTACGCTGAAGCTGAAGAAAGCCAATCACAAGATTCTGACACGGCGCGTGTCATTGCGGGACGCAACGCAGATCGCGGACAAAATCTATCGCACCGCAAAAGGGCTTTTCGATCAGGTGGGGGATCAGGGGCCATACCGCCTGTTGGGGTGTGGCCTGTCTGACCTGTGCCCGGCGGATCAGGCTGACATCTCCGGCGACCTGCTTGATCCCGGCGCCGTCCGCAGATCACAGGCCGAGCGGGCCACCGACCAGATCCGCCAGAGGTTCGGCCCGGAAGCAATCGTGAAGGGCCGCGCTTTGCGCTAGTTTCATTCCGCCGCCAGACGGAGAGGTTTTAAACCGATTCTGGATATGTCGCGCACCACCTGCCGAAGGAGTTTCGAAAACGTCATGAAATTGGCGTTCGGCGCAATCTTTTCTTCGTCCATATACAAGGCCCGGTCGATTTCAATCTGGATCGCGTGTTGCTGGCGGGTGGGGCGGCCGTAAGTCTGTGTCACATAGGCCCCGGCAAACGGGGCGTTGCGCACCACATTCAGACCTGCCGAAGCAAACGCCGATTCGATGAGGTCCACGATTTCAGACGAGGCCGACGCACCGAACCGATCACCCAGCACGATCTCGGGCCGTTTGTTTCGGGTCGTACCAGCCATGGCCACCGCCTCATGCGGCATGGAGTGGCAATCCACCAGTATGGCCTGGCCGAATTTCTCGTGTGATTCGGCCAGCAGGGATTTCAAACGTGCATGATAGGGGCGCCAATAGGTGTCGATGCGCAGCCGCGCCTCGTCCATGGTCAGCTTGCCGCTGTAGATTGCCCGTCCATTGGCCACAACGCGGGGAATCACACCCAACCCTGATGCGACCCTGGGGTTGTGCCCATGCCTGCGGGCACCGCTGATCAGCGCCGGGTCCAGTTCGTCCAGACTGCGATTCAGGTCCAGATAGGCGCGTGGCATGGTCGCTTTGATCAAAGGCGCGCCATTCTCGGCCGCGGCAGCAAACAATTGATCCACGAAGGCGTCTTCCGAGGATCGAATCACGCTTTGATTCAGAACGGACCGCTTCAAAAACGCTTCGGGATAATTCCGCCCGCTATGAGGAGATGAAAAAACCACGCATGAACTGCGGTTTTCCGGCATATCCAATACAAAGGCTGCGTTCTGCATGATCCCTCCATGTTCGCAATCAACATAGACCGGAAAATAGTTCTACCAAACCCCTTGAACCCCTTTGCGACTCCTTTTATAGACCCCGCTACCGGCGCGGGGTTCCGCGCCCCATTTCGTTATGGGGCTGGGCACGCAAAGGGAAAGTGGGCGGTTAGCTCAGCGGTAGAGCACTTCGTTGACATCGAAGGGGTCACAAGTTCGATCCTTGTACCGCCCACCATGATTTCACTGTTCCGGAGATCCGGGACACCCGAGTAACCCAGGCGCTGGCCACGTCCTTGATGAAGGCGCCGCAGATTGGAGACAGACCATGAAGGTCAAGAACTCGCTCCGCTCGCTCAAGAATCGGCACCGCGACTGCCGTGTTGTGCGTCGCAAAGGCCGCGTCTACGTTATCAACAAGACGCAGCGCAAGTTCAAAGCTCGCCAGGGCTGAGAACAGCAAAACACCGTTTTAGAAAACCGCGCCCTTGAGCGCGGTTTTTTGTTTTCTGCACCTGTGGGCCTGACGTGCTACCCTTGCTTCGACATTGCGGAGTGTGAAACCCATGCGCGAACACGGCATCGACGTACTGGTGGGAACGACCAAGGGAACGTTCATTATCTCTGGTGATCAGAACAGGTCAGATTGGAAAGTGACGGGCCCGCATTGCGAAGGATGGCCGATCAACCACGTCATCGGCGACAAGGAAACGGGCACGATTTGGGCCGGGGGCGGTGGTGACTGGCATGGCGCCGGAGTCTGGTGTTCCGAAGACGGCGGTGTGACTTGGCAGGTCGCAAAACTCACCAAGGGCCAAATGGACGAGTGGGCCGCCAACGACCAGGATTTTGCCCAGATGATCGGCTGGACCGGAGAACCCGCACCATTCGCCGATGAGTTTTCGCAGGTCT
The DNA here is from genome assembly GCF_056541565.1 of Ruegeria sp. AG6. Lineage (NCBI taxonomy): Bacteria > Pseudomonadati > Pseudomonadota > Alphaproteobacteria > Rhodobacterales > Roseobacteraceae > Ruegeria > Ruegeria sp. AG6. The sequence continues at coordinate 12,231 of NZ_JBQFYQ010000009.1, forward strand.
GGTCTTTGCGTTATCAACATGGAACGTTGTACGCAGGCACAAAACCGGCCCGCCTGCTAGCCAGCCACGACAATGGTCGGACATGGGACACGCTTGAGGGCCTGACAAACCACCCCTCGGCACCCGATTGGGATCCCGGCGGTGCGGGGCTGGTCCTGCATACAATCGTGACTGACCCAAATGATTCGAAAAAGCTCTGGGTCGGCATTTCCGCTGCGGGTGTGTTTGCAACCGAGGATGGTGGCGCAAGCTGGGAGCGGCGAAACAGATTGTCCAACGCCGAATCTTGCACGCATCATGATCATCCCGCTGCCCCCAGGGATGGTGAAACGGGTCATTGCGTCCACAACATGGTTCAAGCTCCGGGAACCGCGGATTTGCTGTACCAGCAAAACCATCACGGTGTTTGGCGCTCGGCCGACGGAGGGCGCAGTTGGGATGACATCACCGAAGGCCTGCCATCCACCTTTGGATTTCCGATTCATGTGCACCCACGTGATCCGGACACGATCTGGACATTGCCTTTGAACGGAGACAGCATCGGGCGCTATCCACCGGATGCCGCCGCGGCAGTTTGGAAATCCACAAACGGAGGCGCAACATGGCAAGACCAGCGACGTGGCTTGCCGCAAGAAAGCTGTTTTTTCACTGTTCTGCGACAGGCCATGGCCGGAGACCGCCGAGACCCCGCCGGTATCTATTTCGGGACCAACAGCGGCTCGGTTTTTGCCAGTGTTGATGAAGGGGACACATGGACGGAAGTCGCGCGCCATTTGCCCACGATCCTTGCAGTTGAGGTACTTGATCGTGAGTGATCCAGACACTGCCGTGTGACGCGGATCTTTCCGTTCAACACAACTCGCGCCCGCCCCCAACAAGCCTCGCAAGGGTGCCTGCGCTCATTTGACCAAGTAAATCTGTCGGATTTTCTTGCATCTCGCTGAGAATCGTATAATTGAGCAAATCAGTCGGGTTATCAACCGACGCGAAATTCAATTGTTGGGGCAAACTATGCTGAAATCCACAACCTGCCTGGCCGCCGCTCTGTCGGCATTGATCGCAACATCAGCCGCAGCTGAAGGCGAGCTGAACCTTTATTCGTCGCGCCACTATGACACTGACGAACGTCTTTACACGGACTTCGAAGAAGCGACCGGCATCAAGATCAACCGGATCGAAGGCAAGGCGGATGAATTGATCGCGCGCATGGAAGCCGAAGGCGCGAACTCTCCGGCGGATATCATGCTGACGGTCGACACGTCTCGCCTGGCGCGTGCCAAAGATGCGGGCATTCTGCAAGCCATCGACAGCGAAACCCTGGAGGAGCGCATCCCCGCCAACCTTCAGGACGAAGACAACCAGTGGTTCGGCTTCTCACAGCGCGGTCGGATCATCTTTTACAACAAAGAAAACGTTGCCAATCCGCCGGCCACTTACGCAGACCTCGCCAAGCCGGAATACAAGGGCCTGATCTGCATCCGATCCTCGACCAACACCTACAACCAGACCCTGCTCGCCTCGATCATCACACATGAAGGTACCGAAGCTGCAAAATCCTGGGCGGAAGGCGTTGTCGCCAACATGGCCCGAGACCCGCAGGGAGGTGACACCGACCAGCTGCGTGGCATCGTTTCGGGTGAATGCGACATCGCTGTATCGAACACCTACTACTATGCACGGGCTATCCGCAAAGACGTCAAAGGCCTGTCCTCTGACCTCGACAAGATCGGCTGGGTCTTCCCCAATCAGGACAGCTATGGTGCGCATATGAACCTGTCGGGCGGTGGCATCGCGGCACACGCCCCGAACAAGGAAAACGCAATCCTGTTCCTCGAGTATCTGGCAAGCGATCAGGCGCAGAAGTACTTCTCGGCGGGCAATGACGAATTCCCGGCAGTGCAGAGTGTTGAACTGGCGGAATCGGTAAAGGCCCTGGGTGAGTTCAAAGCTGACGACGTGAACCTGTCGGAGGTCGCAAAGAACATCCCGGAAGCACAGAAAATCTTTAACGAAGTCGGCTGGAAATAATCCACCACCTCGTCAAAAGCTTGCGAAAGGCGCAGAGTCTCTGCGCCTTTTTTCATTTACACACACATAATTTTTATGTAATTTTCCCACAAATGAAAACTCCTCTCGTTTGTGGTCCATGCTCGACAACCTCTCAAGCCGCCTTGCCGTCCGTTTGAACGAACTCCGCCACGGGCGCGGGTGGTCCCTGGATCAACTGGCCGCCCACAGCGGAATCAGCCGCGCCACGCTGTCCCGCATGGAGAAAGGAGAGGTCAGCCCCACCGCTGAGAATCTTGGCCGCCTCTGTGCCGCTTATGACCTTCCGATGTCCCGGCTTTTGATGATGGTCGAAGACAGCTTTGACCCCAAGGTGGCGTTTGAACGCCAGACCGAATGGCGTGATCCCGAAACCGGCTTTACCCGCCGTGCAGTTTCACCGCCTGCAAACGGCTTGAACGCCGAGGTCGTGGAATGCCACCTGCCGCGCGATACGGTCATCACTTACGAGGCGCCGCCCAAATCCGGGCAGGAACACCATCTGATCCTGATCGACGGCGCACTGACACTGACAGTTGACGGAACCCCCCATGCGCTGAGCGCCGGAGATTGCCTGCGCTATCACCTGTCGGGCCCAACCCGGTTCGAAACCGGGGCATCTCGCGGTGCGCGTTATCTTTTGGTGCTGATATGATCTCGCGTCTGACCGATCTCGATTTCAGCGCGGCAGTGGATGATCTGGCGGAAATCCTCCACGCCTGTGTGCATGACGGGGCCAGCATAGGCTTTGTCCTTCCGTTTACCGAGAGTGACGCACGAAATTACTGGCTGCAAAATGTTCGTCCCGGGCTGAAATCCGGTGCGTTGGAGCTGTTTGCCCTCCACGACAACGGGCGCATTCAGGGCACGGTGCAACTGATCCCCGCGACCATGCCCAATCAACCGCACCGCGCTGATGTCGCGAAACTTCTGGTGCACCCGAACGCCAGACGGCGCGGTTTTGGCCGCGCCTTGATGGAAGCCCTCTTTCAACGAGCGACAGAGTTGGAGCGCACGATGCTGGTTCTTGATACCCGCAGCACCGATCCTTCTCGATTGCTTTATCTGGACCTGGGGTTTCAGATCGCCGGGGAAATTCCGAACTATTGCCGAAACCCGTTCGAAACCAGACTGGAACCCACGACTTACATGTATAAAGAGCTGTCAGCTTGACGCCAAACAGCGACCGTATGACCGTGGATCATGGATTTTCCCCAGTAGTCCACGCGAAGTCGTGCGAAAGGTCCGGGGCATTCCCATGCCGCGCTTTTTCGCGGCGTGCGCTGCAACCAGGCCTGAACACAGCGGAACTCAATCGCCCGGCCACCTGAAGGGATGCCCGGGCAATCAACTTTGTGCCTTGCGTTTAGAAATGCGCTGACTTCGTGCCTGCGGGCTTTTCCATCGGAGGCGCAAATTTGGTCAGGTCGATACCTTTCACGGCCGATTTGTATTCCTCGGCGGTCGGCATTCGGCCCAAAACAGCCGACAGCACGACCACCGGGGTCGATGCCAGCAGGGATTCACCTTTCTTGTCCGCCGCGTCCTCAACAACACGGCCTTGGAACAATCGTGTGGACGTGGCCAGCACAGTGTCACCCTTTGCCGCTTTCTCCTGGTTGCCCATGCAGAGGTTACATCCCGGACGCTCCAGATACAGGATGTTCTCGTATTCCGTCCGTGCTTTGCTTTTTGGGAACAGATCGTCGAATTCAAAGCCTGAATACTTCTGAAGAATGCTCCACTCGCCTTCTTCTTTCAGCTCATCGATGATGTTGTAGGTGGGCGCAGCAACGACCAGCGGGGCCTTGAATTCTACTGTGCCCTTCTCCTGCTCGATGTTTTTCAGCATCTGCGAGACGATGACCAGATCGCCCTTGTGCACCATGCACGATCCAACAAATCCCAGATCGACCTTCTTTTCCCCTTTGTAGTGGGAAACCGGCCGGATCGTATCGTGGGTGTAACGTTTTGATACATCGGCGTTATTGACATCCGGGTCGGCGATCATGGGTTCGCTGATTTCATCCAGGTCAACCACCAACTCGGCAAAATACTTGGCGTTTTCATCCGGTTTCAGGGCCGGCTTTTCACCCGACTTGATTTCCGCGATCCGAGCGTTGGCCTTGTCGATCAGACCTTGCAGTGTCCGGGCCTCGTTATCCATTCCCTTGTCGATCATGATCTGAATACGGCTTTTCGCGATTTCCAGAGATTCGATCAACGTGTCATCCGCTGAGATGCAGATCGACGCCTTGGCCTTCATCTCGGCCGTCCAGTCAGTAAAGGTGAATGCCTGATCCGCCAGCAATGTGCCGATGTGAACTTCGATGATACGCCCCTGGAACACGTTGTCGCCGAATTTCTTCAGCATCTGCGCCTGGGTGGCGTGAACCACATCGCGGAAATCCATGTGATCCGCCATCTGGCCCTTGAACGTCACCTTGACTGATTCCGGGATCGGCATGGTAGCTTCGCCAGTGGCCAGCGCCAGTGCAACAGTACCCGAGTCAGCACCAAACGCGACGCCTTTGGACATACGTGTATGCGAGTCGCCACCGATGATGATCGCCCAGTCATCCACGGTGATGTCGTTCAGAACCTTGTGGATGACGTCTGTCATCGAGTGATAAACACCTTTGGGGTCACGCGCGGTTATCAGGCCAAAGTTGTTCATGAATTTCATCAGTTTTGGGATATTTGCCTGCGCCTTGGAATCCCAAACCGAAGCAGTATGACAGCCAGACTGATAGGCACCGTCAACGGTGGGCGATATCACTGTCGCCGCCATGGCTTCCAGTTCCTGCGCCGTCATCAGGCCGGTGGTGTCCTGCGAACCGACGATGTTGACCTTCACCCGAACGTCCGAGCCCGCATGCAGAACTTTGCCTTCGGCCACGCCAACCGCGTTTTTGTTGAATATCTTTTCAACCGCCGTCAGGCCCTGCCCTTCATGCGAGATCTCCTTGGACGGCGCGAAAGCGGATTTCACCTCGAGACCGAGCGTCTCGGCCGCGAATGTCTGAAGCTTTTTGCCAAAGACAATGGCATAAGATCCTCCGGCCTTTATGAACTCGGTCTTTTGCGGCGTGAAGGATGATGACAGATCGACCAGCTCTTTGTCGCCTGCGTCATTGTACAGCTTTTTGTCCTTGGTGTTGATAGTCAGTACCGTTCCTGTCTCGACGGAGTATTTCTGCTCGAGGATAGGATTGCCGTCATTGTTCAGGATAGGATTGCCGTCGGCATCCACTTTCTTGACCCAGTTCTTGAGATCGATGCCGATCCCGCCGGTGACGCCGACGGTGGTCAGAAAGATCGGTGAAATCCCGTTTGTACCGGCAACAACCGGCGCGATGTTCACGAATGGAACATAGGGGCTGGCTTGCTTTCCTGTCCACAATGCAACGTTGTTGACACCGGACATGCGCGACGATCCAACACCCATCGTCCCTTTTTCAGCAACCAGCATGACGCGCTTGTCCGGGTTCTGTTTTTGCAAGTCCTGAATCTCGGCCTGTGCTTCGGGTGAGATCATGCACTTGCCGTGCAATTCACGGTCCGACCGCGAATGCGCCTGATTGCCGGGCGACAGAAGATCGGTCGAAATATCCCCTTCGGCCGCCACATAGGTCACAACCTTGATTTCTTCTTCGATGTCGGGAAGCCGGGTAAAGAACTCGGCCTTGGCATAGCTTTCCAGAATGTCCCTGGCAACGGCGTTCCCGGCCTCAAAGGCTGTTTTCAGACGGTTGGTATCTGCTTCGTACAGGAACACCTGGGTTTTCAGAACTGCCGCCGCTTTCTGCGCAATCTCTGCGTCATCGCCCAGCGCCAGATCAAGCAGAACCTCTACCGATGGGCCGCCTTTCATATGCGACAGCAATTCAAACGCGAAATCCTGCGAGATTTCTTCAACCGTCGCTTCACCCAGGATGATCTCTTTCAGAAAGCGCGCCTTTTCACCTGCGGCGCTGGTTGTGCCCGGAAGCGTGTTGTAGATGAAGTAGTTCAGTGAATCGGCGCGATGAGCGTGACCCGTATCTTTGATCTGCCCGATGATTTCCTGCAAAAGAGCACCGTCTTCGATGGGTTTGGGGTGCAGACCCTGTTCTTTGCGCGTCTCGATTTCGTTCAGGTATTCTGTGTAAAGGCTCATGACGGTTCCGACCATTTAGCTGATGCACCGGGCCATGTGAAAGCCCGGCACCTTGAATTTGTATGCGGCGGTATACCAAAGCGTACCGACGTGCAAGATGCCGATCTGCGACCCAGTGTCCTGCCCTACGGGCGATGCCCGCCGCAATGTCGGGCGGTGCGTCGATGGGAATGTTCGATCCCCTACCCCCCGAAAGCCGCAATAAGCGCTTTCGCCAAGGGCAAAGAAGAATAGCCCACCCGTGAAGGTGTAAGCCCCATCCGCACGACGACCATGTCACGCGACGGGAAAATTCCGATGGACTGACCGTCATGCCCTTGCAACCAAACCGCGTCTTCAAACGGTGGCAGGTCGCCCGGCGATTTCAACCAGAGATGACCCTTGGCATATTCACTGCCAGACGCCGCAACGGGTCCGAACATCCAGTCCACAAAACCTGTGGGCAAAATCTGTGCGCCGTCCCAAACCCCTTTTTGCAGCAGAAACTGGCCATACCTCGCCCAGTCTCGGGCCGTGGCGTACATATAGCTGGATCCGATGAATGTATCGGCGACATCTGCCTCGATGATCGCCGAAGCCATGCCAAGCGGTTCAAAAAGCGCATCCCGAGGATAGCTCAAACCGCCATCGGGCAGCTTGTCCTGCCACACCCGGGACAACACGGTGGACGTGCCGGAAGAATAGTTGAAGTCGGTTCCAATGCCGGCTTCCAGTGCACGGTCGGCAGCGAAACCGGCCATGTCATCGCTAAGATACAGCATCCTGGTCACGTCTGACACGTCTCCGTATTCTTCATTCCATTGCAGACCGCTTGTCATTGCCAGCATGTCCGCAACAGTAATGTCTCGCCTTGCGTCTTCTGCCCATTCGGGAAAACTGTCGACGAGGGTGTCCGATACATTCATCTGACCCGCTTTGATCAACGTTCCGATCAGCCCGGCCGTCACCGTCTTGGTCATGGACCAGCCCAGCAACGGTGTGTCGGCGTCAAACCCTTCCGCATAGCGTTCGGCCACGATACGCCCGCCTTGAACCACCACTACGGCGCGGTATCCTTCGCCAAGCAGCGTATCATCCGACAAGACGGCCTGAAATTTGGAATCATGAGACTGCGCAACGTCGTTTCCGCTTGGCCAAAGCCCTGTCGGCGCGGGCTTGGCAGCCTCAAGCCCTTGCGCACTCAGGGATGTAGCATGCACGTTGGTGCAGCCAAGCCCCTGCCGGAACTGCGACCTGGCGGGCGCGAAGAACCGAAAGAGTCGCGCATGAACAGTCTGCGCCTCTCGATCGACCTCAATCGAAACATGTTTGAGCAGCGGATGCCCCGGGGCCTGCACATCCACCGCAAGGACCTCTTCCGGATCACGTCCGGCAACGAAAACGTTTGAACAGACAATCTTGGCCGAGTAATTCGTGCCCACTTTCAACAAATCGGGCGGGGCGATCAGCAGATAACCAAGCAGCCCCACGATGCCCAGAACCACGACACCTAGACCCGTTTTCAATACCTTACTGAACATCCGCTGACCTGCCCTTTTGCTGTCTTTTCAGCACAGGTTAGATACATCCAGCTCGGTTTTGCCACTATTCCGTTGCGTATTCTTCCGATGCTGATCGCAAACTCGGCGCCTTTCTCGGTGAACTGCTTAAGTCGTCTCGTCGCTTTGATCCGGCGACAACCAAAAGCTTTGCGATTGCCCGGCAAGACGTTGCCAAATCTGTTCACTGAACTCTGGCTTCGCTTCGGCCAAACGAACCATTCTTATTGTCAGCGCCTGTGCAGGCAGGGCCTCTTCAACGCTTACAAGCTGCCCCTGAGCAAGCAGCGTGGCGACCAAAGAGTGGGGTAGCCATGCAACGCCGATTTCATTCACGGCATATTGCAGCATCGCCAGCGTCAGGGCCGTCTCGGCCTTGGCCACGAGTCTGGTTTCGTCGGGCAAACGCGGTGCAATCAATCGGGAAAACACTTGCCCAAGAAAAACATCAGGCGGGTAGACAATCGCAGGAATAGTCTTGCCATCCAATTCCCCGCGCATTGCCGGTGCGCATACCGGGATCAATGTGTCGGCACCAAGCGTCCTCGCCTCGAACGCACTTTCGAGGTTCTGCACCCCACCGTCCGATGCCGCGTACATGATCGCGAAATCGACTTCTTTCGAGATCAGTTGCAACAGGCATTCGTCCTGGTTCCCCGATCGCACCTGAACCGAGATATCGCTGTTTTCGGTCAACATCCGGACCACTTTCGGCGAGACGGTTGTCGTCAACGCATGCTGGCACACGAGCGACAAAGACTGGCTGGCCTGATCGCTTTCTGTTTTCAAACTGTGACGCAGTTTGTGCAGACGCGCGCTCAGCTCGCGCAGTTCAGGTTCCAACGCCTGAACGCCCGGCATTAGGGATACGGGTTTGCGGCGACGATCAAACAGGGTCGCTCCGATACTGCCTTCGATGAGCCGCACCCGACGGGTAAAGGCAGATTGGGTCAGCAGCCGTTTTTCCGCGGCGCGCGTCAGCGATCCGCTGTCCAGCACGGCCAATATGTCATCGATCCATTCCAAACGCATGTGAATAAGATAGCCCAGACCTTACTAATATGCAATTTTTGCAACATACTCACTGAATTTCGAATTAGAAGAGCGGCAACACACAGCGTAAATTGACGAAAATCAATATTAGGAATTGTGACATGCATCTTGCGCGCTTTCCCCGCCTTCACCTCGCCCATCTTCCGACACCGCTTGAACCGATGAAGCGGCTTTCCAAAGAACTGGGGGTGGAAATCTGGATCAAGCGCGACGATTGCACCGGCATGTCAACCGGCGGCAACAAGACCCGCAAGCTGGAATTTCTGATGGCCGAAGCGGAAGCGCAGGGCGCCGACATGGTGATGACGCAAGGTGCCACTCAAACCAACCACGGTCGACAAACCGCAGCGTTTGCCGCCAAGCTGGGCCTTGATTGCCATATTCTTCTGGAAGATCGCACCGGCTATCAAGATGGCAACTACAATACAAACGGCAATGTCCTGCTGGACCACTTGCACGGCGCGACCACCCAGAAGTTTCCCGGGGGTCACGATATGCCGGGCGAAATGGAAAAGGCTGCCGCGAAGAAACGGGCAGAAGGCCGCAATGTCTATGTCATTCCCGGCGGCGGCTCGAACCCGACCGGGGCGCTGGGCTATGTAAACGCGGCCTTTGAACTGTTGGGTCAGGCCAATGACAGCGGATTGCGGATTGACCGGCTGGTACATGCAACCGGGTCGTCCGGTACGCAGGCAGGTTTGGTGACGGGAATGTGCGCCATGAATGCGCAGGTGCCGGTGCTTGGCATCGGGACAAGGGCACCTCGGCCAAAGCAGGAACAGATGGTGTACGACCTCGCCTGCAAGACCGCCGAAAAGCTGGGGTGCGCGGGCGTGGTAAAGCGTGAAGATGTCATGGCCAATACCGACTATGTCGGCGAAGGCTATGGCCTGCCCACTGAAAGCGGCATCGAAGCGATCCAGATGTTTGCCGAATTGGAAGGTATCCTTCTGGATCCCTGCTACTCGGCCAAGGGTGCGGCGGGCCTGATCGATCTGGCGCGCAAAGGCGAATTCAAAGACCAGCGGGTCGTTTTCCTTCACACGGGTGGCGCGGCGACCTTGGCGGGGTATGACTTTGCCTTCGATCACAAATGCCGCTGGGTGAATATCTGAGCAATGACACTGCGCCTCATCGGCATTCTTGGCGGCATGGGCCCTGAGGCAACGATCCTCCTCCAGCGCAAGCTGGTCGAGGCTGTGCCGGTGAGCGACGACCGGGACCACATTCCGCTTTTGATCGACATGAACACTCAGGTCCCGTCACGGATCGCGCATTTGATCGAAGGGGCGGGCGAAGATCCGGGGCCGACACTGGCGGCGATGGCGCGACGTCTTCAGGATGCCGGCGCCATGGCGCTGGCAATGCCCTGCAACACGGCGCATCACTATGCCAAGGCGATCACCGAAGCCGTGACCGTTCCGCTGTTGAACATGGTTGAACTGGCCGCGGATCACGCCGTCGGGACACTCGGGAAGGGTGGGCGCGTTGGTGTGCTCGCTTCTCCGGCGGTGCGCCGTACTTGTCTTTTCGAAACAGCCCTGCACGCGCGCGGGCTGTCAACCGTTTGGCCAACGGATGACGACGCAATGCTGGCGGCGATCCGCGCGATCAAGGTCAACGGCCAAAGCGACAAGGCGCGCGAAACGCTGCGAGCGTCCTCAAGGGCCTTGGTCAAGGCGGGGGCGGACTTGCAGTTTGTCGCTTGCTCTGAATTCTCCCTCATTGCCGACAGCGTCGCGGATGACGCCAATGCAGTGGATACGATCGATCTGCTGGTCCGCGCGATCGTCAATTTTTCTCAGACGGGCCGGCATACGAGGTAAAGGCGCATTTTCCGTTCAACGGCCGGTCGGTGCGCCAAAACGAATCCGTCCGGTCACAAACGCTGCCAAAGCTGGTGCGCGATCTGATCCAAGCTGGCCGGATTGGAAAAGGCTGAAATCGTCAACGTTGCACACCATGCATCGTCACCGATCGGCACCAGCAACCCCTGATCCAGCTCCGCCGAGATCGACGTTTCGGGCATCCAGGCAAATCCGCTGCCAGTCATCAATCTTCGCTTGATCGTTTCGACGAGGCTATCGACATATATCGTTTCGGTATTCTGGGGTTTCCGGTCAACGGTGTTTTCAACGACCATGCCCAAGAAGGACGATCGGTCATAGGCCAGATAAGGGATCGGCGGGCCATCCTGCCGGGACAAATCCCAACCCAGTGTCCGAACCGGCTGTGCGGCAGCCACCGGTATCAGACGGTCCTTCAACAGATCCTTACGCTCGAACGCGGTTTCGTCGATCATGGGCGAGACAGTATGGTGATAGTAGCACAGCAGGATATCTACCGCGCCTTCGACCAAAAGATCACAGCAGGTGCTCAGAGAATCGGACAGGACGCGCGTGCGCAATTCCGGGATCTGCTTCTGCAACTCTTCTATGCGGGTCGCCAAAAAATTAACCGCAATGGTGTGCAGAACCGAAAACCGGATGAACCGACTGTCGCCCCGGTCGGCGTCCCGCAGGGATTGGCGGGATTCAGACAGCTGTGAAATTGCCGCCTGCGCAACAGGCAGGAATTGTTTGCCGGCCTCGGTCAATTGCACCGGATAGGTTGCCCGATTGACCAAAGGCAGCCCCACCCAGCTTTCCAACGCTTTGATTCTGCGACTGAATGCGGATTGCGTGATGTTACGTTCATCAGACGCACGGGTGAAGTTCAAGGTCCGGGCGAGGCATTCAAAATCGCGTAACCAATTCAGATCCAATGCGTATCCCCGCTTGTGAAAGAGCATCTTCAGCAAGGATACAGAAAACTATGCAGAAAAAGAATAGTTTGATGAAATGTTCGAATTGGCTCTCGGAAAAGCTCCTGTTCTAGACTTCCGGGCAGGGTCTGGCGGTTGGTCTTGTTTCAGCCTTCCGTCCGAATGTGTTGCCAAAGACATGTTGGCGCGCCCCTATTGCCCGACTGGAAAATCGAACGACGGAAAGAACGACGCCGAACCACGGCGCATTTCAACAGAGGAGAAGACCATGAGAACCAATCTGAAAAAGCTGGGGATGGCTGCTGTGGTCAGCGTCTGCGCTGTACCGGCATTCGCAGCCGAAGAGGTGAAAATCGGCGTGCCATCCTGGACCGGTGCACAAGCGATTGCCCATGTGCTGGGCGCGGTAGTGGAAATGCGCATCGGGGGCAAAGTGGAATATGTGCCCGGCAACAACGCCACGATCTTTCAGGCGATGGATCAGGGCAAGGGCGATATCGACGTTCATCCCGACGTTTGGCTGCCCAACCAGGAAAGCTTCACCAAGAAATATGTGGACGAAGCGGGCACCGTCACTCTGTCATCGAACCCCTACGAGGGTAATCAGGGTTTCTGCGTCAGCAAAGACTTTGGTGAAGCCAACAACATCACCGACATCGCCGATCTGGGCCGCCCGGATGTGGCCGCATTGATGGACAGTGACGGCAATGGCAAAGGTGAAATGTGGATTGGCGCGCCAGGTTGGGCTTCGGCCAACGTGAACGAAGTCAAAACCCGCGATTACGGCCTGCTTGATTTCATTGAGCCGATACGCGCCGAGGAAAGCGTGAAAACCGCGCGGATCAAGGACAGCATCGCCAAGGGCGAAGGCTACGCCTTTTATTGCTACAAGCCGCATGCTGTCTGGTACATGTTCGACGTCCAGATGTTGACCGAGCCACAATTCGACCCGGCAAAATACGTGATGGTCCAACCGTCTGATGACCCGGACTGGTACAACAAATCCAATGTTGCGACCAAGGACGCGCTCAAGAACGTGCAGATTGCGTGGTCCAACACGCTGCCAGAGCGTTCTCCGGCGATTGCCGATTTCTTGGCGAATTTCGCATTGACGGCGGATGATGTCAGCGGGTTCGCCTATGAGATCAGCGGCAAGGGCCGCGACCCGGCGGACGTTGCCCGTGAATGGGTCGAAGCAAACCCGGATCGTGTCGACGCCTGGCTGGGTCTCTGATCTTTCGTCCCAAAACAGGGTGGCGGCAATGGACGGCGCCACCCAAATGCGCACCTCTGGGGGACTTATGAGCGACGACACCGTTATTGAAATCTCGAATGTCTGGAAGATTTTCGGGGGCAGGCCCGAGGTGGCGCTGCAGGCAATCCGCGACCGTGGATTGGACAAGGCCCAGGTGCTGGCGAAATACAACTGCGTTGTCGGCGTCGCGGATGTCAGTCTTTCGGTCAACCGGGGCGAGATATTCTGCATCATGGGCCTGTCAGGCAGCGGGAAGTCCACTCTGGTTCGCCATTTCAACCGGCTGTTGGAACCCACCGCAGGCAAGATCGAAATCGAAGGCACTGACGTGATGGCCCTGGGCCCGAAAGAGCTTCAGCAGTTTCGCAACAACAAGATTGGCATGGTGTTTCAGAACTTTGCGCTGATGCCGCATCGGTCTGTGCTGGACAATGTCGCAATGCCGCTGGAGATCCGGCAGGTCAGCAAGAATGAACGCATGCGTCAGGCCGCTGCTATTCTGGATATCGTCGAACTCGGAGCCTGGGGATCGAAATTCGCACACGAGCTGTCCGGGGGTATGCAGCAACGTGTGGGCCTTGCCCGGGCACTGGCAGCGAACCCGGATGTGTTGTTGATGGACGAACCGTTCTCGGCGTTGGACCCGTTGATCCGGCGGCAATTGCAGGATGAGTTCATTCGACTGAGCAAAATCCTGAAAAAGACGACGATCTTCATCACCCATGATTTGGATGAAGCCGTCCGCATCGGGAACCGGATCGCAATCATGCGCGACGGCAAGGTGGTGCAGATCGGGACGGCCGAAGACATCGTCATGAACCCCGCCGACGACTATGTCGCCGATTTCGTGGCGGGTATCTCAAGGCTCAAGGTGGTGCGTGCCCACGCCGTCATGCGGCCCATACCGGAACATGTCGCGACCCACGGTCCGCTGCCCTCGGATGCCCCGCGTGTGAATGAAGGCGAAAACCTGAGCACGCTGATCAATCTGGCAATCGACACCGACAGCGCGATCCTTGTGGAGGACGGCGGCGAGGATGTTGGCGTCATAACCCGTGCCGATCTGTTGCGCACCGTGATCGAAGGAACCGAAGTGTCATGAGGTCTTCAGATGTGAACCCGCTGGAAGATACCGAGAGCGAAGCAGCCCAGGCATATGCCGAAGAGCGGCGCGAAAACATCCGGGCCTTTGTTCGCACCAGCCCCGACTATTACATCCGCAACTTCGACAAGATCGGCGCGTCGTCCCGATTTACGCCGACTTTCAATCTGATGGCCGGGTTGTTTGGCCCGGTCTGGTTCGGTGCGCGGGGCTTGTGGTCATGGGCGTTGCCATTTCTGATCCTGGAAACAATAGCCTATGTGCAGATCGCGCGCGGGTTGTTCGGCGACCTGGCGGCCGAGGCAATGGAACGCATCGCGTCAATTGAAGGGACGCTTGAGCTGCGCCGTCAGCAGTTGGCCGCTGCCATCGAAAACAACTCGGACAAGATCGACGTCTACCAGCGGACGGTGGACTCGCTCGAGGAAAACATTGGCGGCATCCGCGCCGAAGCCGAAGCAATGGCCGCTGAAGGGCCTTACATCGTTCTGACCGGCCTGTTCATTCTGATCATCGTCAAGCTTGTTCAGTCTCAGGTGGCAAATTGGGCGCTCGAGTCGCGTTTCTCGGAATGGCTGTCAGATCGTTCAATCCGATCTGCAATGCCGGTATCGCAGATCGTGTTCAGCGCGATCTTCATGGCGCTGATCGTTGCTGCGGCGATGATGCATTACAGCTTTCCGGGGCGTTTCTCGTTGCTCAGCCATTTCCCGACAGACCCCAATATCCGCCTGACCAGCATCACCTGGGTGGAAGATTTCATCGCCTGGTGCGTGCGCAACAGCGAAGCGTTCTTTGACGGGCTGACATTCGGCATCCGTACCCTGCTGGACGCGCTTGAGGTCATCTTGGTGCAGACGCCTTGGATCGTGATCGCCAGTCTCATCATTCTGCTGACATGGCTGACTGCGGGTGTCAGCACGGCAATCTATTCGGGCGCGTTTCTGGCCTATATGGGGCTGTTGGGCTTTTGGGAGGGCGCAATGACCACGCTGGCCTTGTTGGGGACAGCGGCATGCCTGTCGATTGTCATCGGAATTCCACTGGGCATGTTCGCGGCGCGTCGCCCTCGGTTCTACGCTTTCATCCAGCCGATCATGGATTTCATGCAAACCATGCCCGCCTTTGTTTTCATGGTCCCCGTGATCGCGTTTTTTGGTGTCGGCAAGCCGGCGGCGGTTGTGGTCACGATGATTTTCGGTGGTACGCCCGTGGTGCGCCTGACCGTTCTCGGCTTGCGTGGCGTGCCCGAAAGCGTGCGCGAGGCGGCGATCAGTTTCGGCGCCAACAAATGGTACCTGCTCACCAAAGTCGACTTGCCGCTGGCAAGCCCGTCGATCCGGGCGGGGATCAATCAGACAATCATGTTGTCACTGGCAATGGTTGTTGTTGCGTCTCTGATCGGTGCCAAAGGGCTGGGCGAGGATGTTCTTGAAGCGTTGCAATACGCGAATGTGGGCCAGGGTATTCTTGCGGGGTTCTCAATCCTGTTCTGTGCCATGATCCTCGATCGGATTGTACAGGGCGGCCGGAAATGACACCCATCGTGTTTATTCACGGGTTCCTGGGCGGCAGTCGGCAATGGCAGCGGCAGGTCGAGGCCCTGAAAGGTTACGATGTCATCACGCTGGATCTGCCGGGTTTTGGCGAAAATGCGCAACGTGACGCGTTTTGCAGCATCTCGGGATTCGCGGACTGGGCGCTGAATGAGCTGAAGGCGCGCGACATCGAGACATTCCACCTGGTTGGTCACTCGATGGGTGGAATGGTCGCGCAGGAAATGGTTGCGCGCGCGCCCGAGCGTGTTGACCGTTTGGTTCTTTATGGCACCGGCTCCGTCGGTGTGCTGCCCGGGCGGTTTGAGACCATCGACACCTCGAAAACCCGTGCCTGTGCAGACGGGCCGAAAGTGACGGCGCGACGGATTGCGGCAACCTGGTTTCTCGAACGCGAAAATGCTTTGGAATATGAACTTTGCGCCACGATAGCCCAGAAAAGCAACCTGAAGGCCATGCTCGCTGGTTTGGATGCGATGCATTCCTGGAGCGGCGCTGAAAACCTGCCGGCAATCAAGACCAAGACGCTGATTATCTGGGGGGATCGTGATCGCACCTACCCATGGAGTCAGACGGAACAGTTGTGGCAATCCATCCCGAATGCAAACCTCGCGGTGATACCAAACTCTGCACATGCGGCGCATCTGGAAAAAGCCGAGCTGTTCAACGGGATATTGCGAGACTACTTTGCTGCCTGATGAATTGCGCCAAACAATTGAACCGGTCAGATGTTGCCATTCCGCGGCAAACCGGATGATCGATTTGGTCGAACGCCATGGTCCGTCAGATTAATCCGTTGATCGGCCGGATTTTACATATCAACGCGTCGCCGCAAGACCACCAGTTCCTGGCCTGATATTCGGCAGGGCCCCAAATTGGCATGCGTTCCTGCCCTCACGCTTGAATCGTCGAAAAAGTTTCCTTCGCGCAGTTATGCACCCAATCCAACGAAACTGCGCAAATCGATCAGATTTGCAAAACACGGACGTCCGGCATGGACCGGATCGTGGCCAGATCTTGCTCGTAAAGCTCTGTGAACGCTTCAACTATATCGGAATTCCAGCCCGGCAAGTCGAGCTCTTCTTCGATCTGCTCCGGTCGGGCGTATTCGTCCAGAATATTTGCCATCTCTTCGCGTCGGCGGTCGTGATCGATGGCGTCCCCTTTTCTCACGATGTCCAATACATGACGTTGTCCGGCTTCTGTCAAAAGTGAGGACAGGAATGCAAACTCTTCATGAAGCACAGCCTCATCAGGCAATCCCGCTATGGCGCGGATGATATCGCCCCAGATAAGCGGCGAATTCTCGTGTTCCCACAAGGTGAGCTGAACCTGAGGCGCAAGATCCCGCAGGTCTTCGATCATGCCAAGCCAGCTGAGGCAGCTTAAATCGGTGCTGGCCAGAATGTCCCGCCGATGGTCCTCATGGATCGAGGCCAGAATCTTTGCGATAAAAACCCCGGGGTTCACCAGCCCTGCAAACACTTGAACCTGCACGCCGTCCAGCAGAGTGTCCGCATGGGCCGTTCTATTCCCCGCAAACGGATAGATCTGGCCGTCTTGCAGCGCGGTGCGCCTGGGGCCAAAGAACTTGTCGCTCGACACAACAACGCGGTCCAGATTCTGGTTTCCGGCAACAAGCTCGGACAATCTGTTTCGTGCGTCTGCATCAGATACATCCTGCAGAATCGATTCAGACATCACTTTGACGAATAGCCGGGACCGACGCGGCCCCAGAACCGCAGTTCGGTACTTGGCCAGTACGCTCCTGTTCGCACCAAGCGAGGACATCACCAGCCCTTCATCCGAAAAGGCAACACCGGCGTGGATGGCAACCTGCATTTTTTCCTTTACCCCTTGGCTTTTCTGCATAGCCGCGTCCGTTACCACACGCGAGATATTTGCAACGGATGAATTCAGCGTTTTTTGCACGTTCTCAGGAAATCGGGCAATGTCTAAGTTTGGGCTAAAATTCAGGCTTGCAGTCCACTGCCAGAGGAAGTAATCGACAGCCAGTGCCCCTATAGCTCAGCTGGTAGAGCAACTGATTTGTAATCAGTAGGTCCGCGGTTCGAGTCCGTGTGGGGGCACCACTTGAAATCATTGAAAATGAACAAATAATTTCGCATCGCTGGCGATGTGCGTTTCGAATTTTCAAACGTTTTTCTAACGTTCGCGGTTTCGTTGCCCTGTCGTTTAAACGTGCCGGCGACTCAGTGAAAAATTTCCAGGGTGCGCCAAAATCCCGCTACATCAGGGCTTTAGCGTTCCGCCGTACAGGGGGCATCTTTGCTCAGTAGGTGGGAAAACACGATTCCGTACTCTCAGCCTGTCCAGTCGATTTGACTGGGAGAAGAGAGGTTTCCCTTGCCGTCGGATTTGATCAAGGGCCTCAGCTTCTTGCTCCCTTTTTGTGAAGCGAAAAGGGAATCCCGTCGAGGAATGGGTTCATCTGATCAACGGTAAGCTGCTTGTCGTCACCAACAGTTTGATTGTCGACTATGAGATTTCGGCCGAAACTCTTCTTGATCTCAAGTTCGACGCCAAAGTAATCCGAGCTTTGTCAGCCTTTGGGTCAGCCCCCTCATATCTGATCAACGACCAAGAAGACTTTTGTCAGAAGTGGGACGACGGCCAACGGTTTTTCATATCCAGAAAGGGCGCATTGAAACCCATATGGTTTCCCGGATCACCACGCGACTTGGCTGGTCGAAAAAGCGTTGAACGACGACCATGTTCCCAAGAGCCCACGGCGATCCAGAAAGGCAGGAAGCCGCGAAAGAACATCGAACGACGGCGACGATTCTTCACTGATCGAAGATTGATGGATTGGCCGCTTCAGAAAGATCAAGTGGCCTCGGAACAGCCCCGCGCCGAACGTTCAAGAGTCATGGGCGATGCTGCGATCCAGATGTTCGGTCAAGGGACTTCTTTGAGCGTATTTCGACAAGCGCAAAACACGGTCGACGCGGAATACCGACCTTCTCAAAATCGGTATTTGATTGGCAACAAACCAGAAGAACAGACTTTCGGCGCTGATGTTTCGACACCGCCCGGTCCAAAATACAGGTCTCGGAACTTGTTTCGGTTAAGGAAGTCCCGAGATTTATCTGGACGGCGCTCCTGATGGGGTGGACGTCGATGCCCTGGTCAGCACTTTCAGGTCGCACTTGGTCGTCGTGATCTTTTCGGAATGCTCTGCGACAATGCTTGTGATCAATTCTGCGGACAGGGCGCCAATGCGCTTGGCTGGGATGCGAATGGTCGAGAGGGACGGTTCGATTTCGCTTGAGCCTTTGAAATCTCCGATTCCCATGACGGACAGGTCTTCAGGAACACGCACACCGCAGTGTTTTGCTGCGTACAGCACGCCCTGAGCGATAATGTCATTGCCGCATAAAATAGCGGTAGGACGTGGTGAATGATCCAACAAGCTTATGCAAGCGCGTTTGGCTTCCAAAATGCTATAGGGGGCTTCCAGGCGCCATTGTTCGGGAACCTCGATCCGTTCCAATCCCAATTCTTCCAAGGCGCCGTGCAACCGGTCATATGCGCGATCATTCCCGGCAGGGTCGGGAAAGATCAAACCTATGTCGCGGTGTCCCAAATCCAGCAAGTGGCGTGCGGACAAACGGCCAGCTTCAGAATTCTGAACACCCACGCAAGACAATCGCGCTTCATCGTCATAGTTCCAGATTGCAATCGTCGGAACACCCTGTTGTTCGATCAATTGATACGTCGATTCCGAGTGTTCAAGCCCGATAAGCGCAAGCCCGTCAACGCGATGCTCCATCAGTTTGCGCAGCATCTTGTATTCGCGCTCCAGATCGAACCCGTGCGAAGCAATCAACATCGTGAAACCATGCTGGTCCAGCCCATCCGAAAAGGATTGGATCAGTTCAGCGAAGATGGCGTTGTCGATTGTCGGCACCACCAACCCGACAGTTCCGCTGCGTCGGCCGTGCATGACTTGCGCGGCTCGGTTGCGAATATAACCAAGCTTCTGCACCGCCCGGTCAATCTTTTTCCGAGTCGCCGGCTTGAGCAATTCCGGGTGATTGAAGCTTCTCGAAACCGTCGAGATGGAAACACCGGCAGCCTTTGCGACAGCGACAATATCCGGCTTATCTATATGTTTTTTATTCACAACTTTCATTCGATCGAGGCTATTTATGAAAACATTTGCAAAACTATTTTCATCTCTTAGCCTAAAATGTCAACGCGCAAACAAACACAGGGATGCAACGTGGAATTTCTGTATTACTTCGGAGATGTCTTCACACCGGTCTCGTTCGGGCTGTTGCTCCTGGGAACGATTGGCGGGCTGATTTTGGGGGCAACCCCCGGACTGTCACCCACCATGGCCGTGGCCCTGCTGATCCCATTCACGTTTCATCTGGCACCCGTTCAGGGGCTGATCCTTCTTGGCGCGGCCTATACCTCGACGGTCGCCGGCGGCGCGGTCAGCGCCATCCTTCTGAAAATTCCCGGAGCGCCCGCAAACATCGCCACGACGTTGGATGGGCATACGATGGCCAAGCAGGGCAAGGGCGCACAGGCGTTGCAGCTGAGCTTTCTGGCGTCTGCCGTTGGGGGGGTGATCGGAGTGCTTCTGCTCATCTTCCTGACACCGGTTCTTGCGCAATGGGCGTTGGCCTTTGGACCAAGCCACCTGTTCTGGCTCGCCATCCTGGGCGTAACCGTCATTGGATCGCTGGATAGTGCATCTGTTGTCAAAGGGTTGCTGTCGGGATGCATCGGTCTTTGGCTTGCGACCATTGGGTTCGATGACATCATGGGCGCGCAACGGTTCATCTTCCACCCGGCGCTTGGTGGCGGCATCAACATCATCGCCGCGCTCATCGGGCTTTTTGCAATTCCTCAGGTCCTGACCATGTTCGCCAAGGGCCGCAACACGGCAAATGCCGAAGTGATCGAAGTCGAAAAGCACTCGATCATGGATGCGGTGCGTGAGCTTCTGCGCCGCCCGAGGGCGCTGAGCATCGGCACCATTACCGGCTCGGTCATCGGGCTGATCCCGGGCGTCGGTGGACAGATCGCGGGTTTGGTCGCCTATGACCAGACCAAGAAGTTCAGTCCCGAGCGCGAGAAATTCGGAAAGGGCCACAGCGAAGGCGTGATCGCAGCGGAAAGCGCGAACAACGCCATGGTCGGCCCCAGCCTTGTTCCGCTTTTGACGCTCTCGATCCCGGGGTCGCCGACTGCGGCGGTGCTGCTGGGCGGCCTGTTGATCCACGGGATTTTTCCCGGCACGGACCTTTTCGACAACCACCCGGATGTTGCCTGGACCTTCATAAATTCGATGCTGATCGGGCAGGTGTTGATGTGCATCTTCGGTCTTTATGTCGCGGGCCTTGCCGCCCGGGTGGCGCAGGTACCGCAGAGCGTCATGGCCGCAGTTGTTCTGGGCCTGGCTGTCTTCGGAAGCTATTCGGTACAGTCCAGCATGGGCGACGTCTATGTCATGGCGGCACTTGGCATCATGATGTACTTTCTTGAGCGTTTTGGCTTTTCAGCTGCGCCACTGGTGCTTGGCCTGATCCTTGGCCCGATTGCCGAGGCGAACTTCATTCAAGGTTCGATGATTGCAGGGGCCAGCGAAGGGATGGCCAGCTATTTCCTGACCGGAACGCTGAATATCGTTCTGATCGCAATCGTCATCGCTTCGATCGCCTATTCGGTCTGGATGGAGCTTCGCAATCGTCGCTACACATCAAAAGAGGAGATCATGGCATGAGTTCCGTCAGTCTTCCACGCGCGCAACATATTGTGGCGTCCGGTGTCATTGCTGCCGTCGGGATCTGGGTGGCATGGGTCAGCTATACCCAGCAACCGGCCGAAGCTTTCTTGTTCCCACGCCTGATTTCGACTGTGTTTGTCGTTCTGGCCCTGTGGACGTTTGCCAAGGCGCTTCTGGGCTGGACCAAGGTGGGCAACGGCGTCTCGCGCAAGGATTTCATTTGGCTTCTGCCAGGACTGATTATCGCGCTCATCTACATCTTTTGGGCCGCCAAGGCGCTTGGGTTTTACACCGCCGGAACGATCACATTCTTCTTGCTGCTCAGCTTCTATGACCCTGCACCGCATGGCGAAATCAAAACCTGGACCAGGCGTGTGATCATCACGATCGGGTATTTGGCCGTAATGTATGGGCTCTTCGCCATGCTCCTCAAAGTTTACACGCCACGAGAAGTATTTTTCTGAAAAAGACCGCGCGAAAAGCGGCTTACGCAAATCCAAGGGAGGATCTGAAATGAAACATCTACTGGCAGGCGCTGCACTGGCGCTGATGTCCCTGACCGGTGGCGCGGCCGTCGCGCAGGACTACCCCGAACGCCCGATCATGATGATGGTCAGTTACGGTGCGGGTGGCGCCACCGACTTTCAGGCGCGCATCGTCACCATGACTGCGGGAAATGAAGACGCGCTTGGAATGCCCATCGCGATCATCAACAAGCCGGGGGCCGGTGGCCGTGTCGGCTGGAACTGGTTTGCGACACAGGCCGAAGCTGATGGCTATACGCTGGCGGCTTATAACATCCCGCATTTCATCGCCCAGTCGATCAAGGGCGGCGTTGAATACTCGGCAGACAGCTTTGAGCCCATCGCCAACTGGGGGGCGGATCCTGCGGTATTCGTCGTGGCCAAGGACAGCCCCTTCAATTCCATGCAGGAGGTGGTGAACTATGCCAAGGAAAACCCGGGGAAGCTGACCTTTTCGGGTGCGGGCCTGTTCGTCGGGCACCACATCGCCGCTTTGCAGCTTGAGAAGGAAGCCGGGGTCAAAATGGCGTACATCCCGACCAAGGGCGGCGGTGCGGCGGCCATGAAAGCCGTGATTGCAGGCGACGTCATGGGCGGCGTGAACAACCTGTCCGATGCGTTCCGCGCACAGGAAGCCGGAAATGTCAAAATCCTTGGCGTGTTCGATCTGGAACGCAGCGCGTTCCTGCCGGACGTCCCCACACTGAAAGAGCAAGGCTTTGACATCGACAATGCCAGCGTGAATTTCCGCGGCGTCATGGTCCCCAAGGGCACCCCGCCAGAGGTCATCGACAAACTGGCCGCTACAGTCCCGGAAATGTTCAAAAACGCGCGGGTAGCAGGAAAAATGAAAGCCGGTGGATCACCCATGCACGTCATGACCCGCGAAGAGGTTCAACAGATGTGGGCCGCACGTCAGGAAACCCTGCAAGAGCTTCTGGCCGGTCTGTAACGATTTGAGCAGTGGCACAGGATGGGGCGGTTTCCGCCCTGTCCCCACCAATAGGAATTCAATGATGAATGCACATGATGACATCGCCCAAGTCAGTTTGATCATGACCCGTGCGCGCACCGCTCAGAAAGAATACGAAACCGGCGCCAGCCAGACGCGCTATGACCGCGCAGCAGCTGCCGCCGCCTGGGCGATCATGGAGCCTTCACGCAACAGGGCTTTGGCCGAACTTGCGGTCAAGACGACAGGACTGGGCAACGTGCCGGACAAGGTGATCAAGAACCATCGCAAGACCCTTGGCCTGATGCGCGACATAAAAGACGTCAGAACCCATGGGATCATCCATGAGGATGCAAGTACCGGCATCACCGAGATTGCGCGCCCAATCGGGGTGATTGGCGCCGTGGTGCCGTCGACGAACCCGGCAGCCACACCCGCCAACAACGTCATCAACGCGTTGAAATGCGGCAACTCGGTTGTTGTCGCCCCGTCACCCAAAGGCGTTGCAAGCTGCGAGCTGCTTTTGCGTTACATTCATGCCGAGTTCGACAAACTGGGGCTGGATCACGATCTGGTCCAGATGATTCCCCCGCCGGGTTCCAAGGCCAAGACTCAGGCGATGATGGAGCTCTGCGACCGGGTGATCTGCACCGGCAGTCAAAACAATGTGCACCGCGCACAGACATGCGGCACCCCTGCGGTGGCCGTCGGTGCGGGCAATGTCACCGTGATCGTCGATGAGACAGCTGACCTGAAGGCCGCTGCCCGGAAGATCACGGCCTCCAAGACTTTCGACAATGCGACCTCCTGTTCGTCCGAGAACGCAATCATCGCCGTCGACGCAATCTATGATGATTTTGTCGCAGCCCTTTCCGATGAAGGAGGCGCATTGGTGAAGGACGAAAACCAGATCGTCTCAAAGCTTTGGCCGGATGGGCATCTGAGCCGCGAAGTGATCGCACAGGACGCCGACAAGATGATCAAGGCACTGGGCATGGTTGGTCAGGTGCCTGAAAACACAAGGTTCCTTGCAGTTGAAACCAAGGGGATCGGTCCGGATCATCCGCTTTCGGGTGAGAAACTAAGCCGCGTGGCTGCGCTCTATCGTGCACACGATTTCGAGGACGCCCAAGCCATAGCCGCTCAAATCTTGCGGTATCAGGGCGCGGGGCATTCCATCGGGATACACACCGCCGATGATGCCCGTGCGGTGGCGTTGGGTGCCTCGATGCCCACCTGCCGCGTAATCGTCAATCAGGCTCACACCTTTGCGACCGGAGGGTCATTCAACAACGGCATGCCTTTCTCGCTTTCGATGGGGTGTGGCAGCTGGGGTGGCAATGCGATTGATGAGAACCTGCATTGGAAACACTTTGTCCAAAGCACCAAAGTCATCCGTGAAATCCCGGCAATCGAACCTTCCGTCGAAGATATCTTCGCGGATTATTGGGCTGATGCGGGGACATGAGTATGGAAGATCAGACGCCCCCAGGCGGGACAATCCGCAGCTGGCTGGACGAACGCGCAAGCACCATCGGTGACCGTGATGCTTATCTGTTTTTCGACGGAGAAGCTGCGCTAACCTGGTCATCCCTGAGGGATCGGGCACGAAAACTGGCCGAAAATCTGACCGCGCAGGGATTGGACAAGGGGGCCAGCGTTGCCATCCTTCAACCAAATGGGCGCGAGGCGATCGAGAGCCTTTACGGCGTGCTCTATGGCGGGTTCCGCGCAACGGTCATCAACCTTGTCGCCGGGGACGAGGCCATTGGATATGCGCTGGGCCATTGCGATGCACGAATTGCGTTCGTCGGCGACGCGCAGGCCGATCTGTTCGACAGAGTTCGCCCCAAAGAGATGACGCGGTATTCAGCCTCTCGTTTCGATAAGGCCCCTGATCTCCATGCGCTTGGTCCCGATGACGACGCGCTGCTCATGTATACCTCAGGGACAACCGGCCGCCCGAAGGGGGTCGTGCACAGTCACTTCAGCCTGCTGGCAGGCGGATGGACCCCTACCGTTGCGCACAAGCTGACACCGGCGGATCGTGGTCTTTGCGTGCTTCCGATCTATCACATCAACGGGCTCTGCGTGACCGTGCTGAGCGCGCTTGTTTCCGGCGGTTCCCTGGCCGTGGCCGAAAAGTTTTCAACGCGCAAATTCTGGGACCAGTGCCAGAGCGCCAAAACCACGTGGTTTTCGGTGGTGCCGACCATCATTTCGCACTTGCTGCATTCCGAATTGACACCCGCGCAGGAAACCAGAGCACGCCTTCGTTTCGGCCGCTCGGCATCCTCGCCGCTTGCACCAGATGTACAAACCGCGTTCGAAACCCGTTTTGAAGTCCCCATCGTCGAAACAATGGGCCTGACGGAAACAGCCGCACAGATTTTGTCCAACCCGCTGCCGCCGGGCGTCCGCAAGATTGGGTCGCCGGGCAAAGCTTACGGCAACGAGGCATGTATCCTGTCGGCAGATCTGACCCCCCTGCCGCCAAACACCAAGGGCGAAATCGCCGTACGCGGCCCCAATTTGATGAGAGAATATCTGAAGAACCCTGATGCCACGCGCGCGACATTCACGCCCGATGGCTGGCTGCGCACCGGAGACCTAGGGCATATGGACGAAGACGGGTACTTCTTCGTGACCGGCCGTTTGAAAGAGCTGATCATAAAGGGCGGAGAAAACATCGCCCCTCGTGAAATCGACGAAGCTCTATATTCGCACCCTGACGTGATCGAGGCTGCCGCATTTGCACGCCCTTGCAAAACCTACGGTGAACGCGTCGAGGCCGCCGTCAAATTGCGAACCGGGTCAAGCGTTTCATCCGACCAACTCATCGCGATATGCGTCCAACGGCTGGGTGCCTTCAAATCACCTGATAAGGTGCACTTGTTGCAAGACTTGCCAAAGGGTCCATCTGGAAAGATCCAAAGGATTAAGTTGCCTGTTTTGACACAGTGACCGATTGCAGCCCATAGAGGCCCCGCAAGCAGGCTTGCAATTTCCGATATGCAATCCAGACGGGCCTTCGCAAGGCATTGACCAATAACGGCATTCCCGAGGCTTGGGCCGGAACCAGAGCTTAAAACGATTTGAGCCATTTCATGAAAATTCTCACCGTGACCCTGTCTTGATCGCCGGGGCGGCAGGAGAAGTAGAGCCCACGATCCAATGAAACCCGGCTTTCATCAAGACGATCAACCGACCAAGTTCCAGATCCCACTCTGCCAGAAGATGCCTGGCCAGTGCCTCGCCCTTGGGCGAGTTCTTTGTTTTCCTCAAGCGCCATTCCAGCTTCACACCGAGCTTGCTTCCCATGAAGAACGGCGGGCGATGTACCATCAGGTAGATATCGGGTGGCTTCCCTGTAGCCACTTTTCGATTTGAGCAGGCCCGCCTGCATGGCAGTATGGCCGATTCGATGAAGACACGCCAACGCCGAGCCACCCGTTCAAAACCAACCAACTAACCCGCAGAACTATGGGCGGATACCGCAAAACTATGGGGTATCCGCAGTGCTATGCGCGCACCTACGCATGTGTAGGTCCGCTCATTACGCTGCATTCCCAACATTGATTTCATTGAAGAAAATCTTGGAAGATTGCCCATAACTCTGCGCTTTGTTTATGCATAACTTTGCACGATTTGCCCATAAGTTTGCGTGCCACAGAGAACCCATCGAACAAACCAGCTCCTGTGGCTTAAGGTCGGTGACAAGATCGGCGACGTAACAGAGATCAAACTGAAGGAAACACTCATCAAATCGATCAAAAACGAGATGATATGTATTCCAAATGCCCAGCTGCTCAATTCCGAAGTTGTGAACTACTCACGAAAAGTGGATGGCCGGGGGCTAATGGTGCACACGACGGTGGGGATTGGCTACGAGGAGCCTCCCAAGAAAATCAAAGCGATGCTGATTGAGGCGGCACACCGAACGCAAGGGTTGAGAAAGAGCCCAGAGCCATTTGTGCTTTGGACCCAGTTGGCAGATTACGCGATCAACTATGAAATCAACGCGTACACTTCTCGTGGATCGAGTTTACCAAAATTTTGTTGGATCTTCGCGAGAACATTGTCGATGTTTTTAATGAAAACGAAACTCAAATAATGACTCCGTCTTACATCGCTGACCCACCGGAACCCAAAATACCTTCAGCTGATTGAGTGTGAGCTTGCTCACATATCTGACTAACAACTCGTCAGGGTCATCTATGAAACTTCAAAAACGCAACACCGCCGTCGTCGGATTGGATTGATTGATATTGAGCAATGATTAGAATCAAACAAGAAATCTTCAGAACTCAGCGAGGCTCCGGATGATCAAGTGGGTACTTTCCGCAACTGCAGTGCTTCTGCCTGGGTTTGTTCACGCAGCCGGGATGGAACAGTGGGGTGAGTCCGGCGACTGGGCAATTCTCATCGATCCAGAAAAAGGCAACGGTTGTCTCGCGTGGAGAGCCTTTGAAGACGATATGACAGTAGAAATTGGCGCTGCACCAAACCAGGCTGGCGGCTTTTTTGCCGCCTACAATCCGGCCTGGGTTCAAGTCGAGGACGGTGCGACAGGCATAGTAAGATTTGATTTTGGTGATGCGCAGTTCGAAGGTGAGGCCGTAGGTGTCTACAAGAATGGCGTGCCCGGTGGCTACGCATTTTTCGACAATCCGGCATTTGTAACCGAGTTTGGAAAACGCCAAAGCGTTACGATCATTGGCGAAAGCGGAGCCGAAGTCGAACTCGATTTAAGCGGATCCGCAAAAGCCATTGAGGCCGTTCTGGCGTGTCAGGCGGAGCAGCCAGATCCGCTGAAGAATTAGGTCGCGACCGATTACTGCAATTGGTTGATGTCTGGCACGCAAGGTTGCCTGTTTACTGGCATTGCATCAGCGCCCTCTGGAGCCTTGTTCCTAGACCCACCCACGTCCAGCTTGAACTTCGGTGATGAAAGCTTACCTGTCACATCAAACGGCCAAGCGCTGCGGGAAAGGGGTTTGCCCACGCGCCGTGGCTCCGCTCGTATTGCAATCGTATCGTTCAGCCAGTCCACTTGTCCCCTGGCCACCAACTGAACAGATGCTGTTTCAATGACGATGGAGTTTGAACTGACCCGCCCGGCCTGAATATCAACCGGAGCAACCACGCAAGTGATGTCGGTGTAGCCTTGTCTGAACTCTTCTGAAAACAGCCAAGGGAAAATACCTAGCCCGGCCAACTCAAGAAGACTGGTACTAATGTAACCTTGCGACATCGACAAAGACGCTTTGCCGCGCATGGAGTTGATGAAGGCCTTGCCCGAGGCGGTACTGCCCGAAACGTTGAATTCACCACTCAAACGCCCGTAGGCATCAATTCCAATCCCTAACTCATCAAGGATCTCACCGAACTCCCACCCTGAGGTCGACCCCGACAATGAAAGCCAATCAGGTGAGTCAATCAGATCCATGACCGCCCGCAGGCTGAAGGTTCCGCCGCCATAAGCCATCTGAAGAGGTCCGAAATCCACGGTTCCGTCTTTTGCAGACAATTGGCTGGAAACAGATGTTACGACTTGCTGGCCTACAATCTCTTTGAATTCGATCTGTACCTCGACGTCAGCTTCTCGCAGCACGCGTTGCACATCCAGAAGATCGGCAGGCTTCCCTTTTTCCTTTGGCAACACCAGGGGCTGGACGTTTGTCTCCTTCGACAAAACCAAAGGCTGAACTTCGGCTTCAGGTTCTTTTGGGGTTTCCCCTACCAGGCTTTTCAATTGGTCCAGCACGGCAGTCAGGTTCTTCAGGTCGTTGAGATCGAGCCTCTCGCTGGTAACGTTGCCGCGAATAACAGAAGAGCCATCCGGAAATTTTGCATCGAAAGCCGCTAGAAGCTGCGAGGAGCCAGCTTCGAACTCGATTGCAGCATTAAAGTCCTCGCCCTGCTTTGAGGTTTCAGCATCAATGCCGAGTGCGCCAATTTCGATAGGTTGCAGGTTGAGCGCGTTCAGAAATTGAGCACCATCGCCCACATCCAGGTTCACGTCGAAATCAAGCCCGGCCAGCCCTTTGAGCTCATTGACCGACAACGCAAGGTCGAGCGCCCAAAGATCGGTGTCATAGCTGGTCGCGTTGAACCTATTTAGTGATACCGGGCCTCCCGCATTGGATATGCTGAAGTCCGCCTTAATACCGCCAAACTGGTCGACAAAACCTTCGTCGAGATCGGGCAAAATCAACTTGGCAGGCCCATTCAGCATGCCATCGAAGCTCACGTCCTGAAGCTGAAGCAGGTCGAGTACTTCGCCTTCAGCTTTCAGAAACGGCTCCTCGATTGGGCCAGCTTGCAAGGTAATGCCCAACATCGCGAGGCGGCCATCCGGCATGCGGCGAATACTTTCGATAGAGGCTGGACCGATCACGTCCAGCCCTTGGTCAAAGGCGTTGGTTTCAAACAGTAATTTCTCGAATTCGAAGGAGGCGAGAGATCCAACCATATGCATTTCAAAGCCAGTGAACTTCAGATCTTGGATACTCTTTGCTGCTTGAGGCGGCTGCCCCTCTGGGTGAAGGCGCGCATTGAAAAGCAGATCGACGCCTTTAGCTGTATAGAGGTCATCTATCGAACCTTCAGCTTCGAGTTTTTGCCCATCTTCAAGGCTTACGGTTGTAGTAAATGCTTCGATCTTTAGGGCGTCCTGAGACACAAGCTCAGCTTGCAACTGGCCATTACCTTCCAGAACGCGTTCCAATCCCATGACATCGAGAAAGTCACCGAATTCGCCAGTATCCATCTCCAGGACAGCCCGGTAACCGCCACCTTCGTCTTCCGCGAATGGCTCGCCATCGTAGCGGACAGTCATTTCTCCAAAGTTGGCTCTCGTCGTAAACGGCGCGTCATGGGGATAGTCGCCCTTGATTTCAAAACCTTGACCGTTGACCGAGCCGGAACCAGAGACCTTTGTTCTTTTTCCGTTATCTACTTGTTCAAGCGCAAGCGACTGAAGGTCAAACACAAATGAGAAGCCCGAGACCTTGTCGTCGATGTTTAACCCGATTGATGTGAAATTGACGTTCTTGTCGCTGAGAAAAGTAAGAATCCCACTGTTTTCTTTGCCACCAACTTCGGACGTTTCGAGTTCGGCCTCAGCATCCTGATTGTCCTCTGCAAGCGATCCGTTGGTTTGAGGCGTTGGCATTGGTCGGCTTTTTCGCCAGCTTGTTGTCCCATCCGTGGCTGTAAGAAAGTTAGCCTGAAGACCGTCCACCAAAAGGTTGTCAAAGTGCAGACGTCCGTTGGCCAAGGCGGCAACGTCCAGTTCCAGTTCAAGCAGTTTCAATTCTGCAAGAGAGGTCTCTGGCAGTGTCTCGCTCGGGATGACCACGCCGCCGACATAGATGTGGGTAATGCGACCTAGTGCGACGCTAACATCGTCGTTGACCAGAAGCGGCTGCCCAATTTGTTCCGAAAGAGCCTTTTCCACAAGGTTGCGTCGCATATCTGAGAACAACGGCGCAGCAAGTAGCAACCAAACAAAAGCGATTGCTGCAAAAGCGAGTAGCGCAACGAGTCCAATTATCCTAAACAGCCAAGTTCTCATTTGCTTCCCTGTGATCGCTTTCATAATTCAGTTTAACCGCAAATCGGGAATCTCCAATCTTTCTGGCAACTAAGGATATAGTGATTGCTATGTCGCGTTGGTTGCGTCCGTAGGATTGCATCCTATTTTCTGAGTTTTGGTGGCCTCTCGCCCAGGTCAGCTCGTTCACAAAGAAAGTCCATGGGTTTGTGCTGTGCTATCGGGAGTGTCCACACTCGCGCCTAGATTTTCCGCCCTTTGATCACACAAACGGGCTGAACGCGTCTGGCAATTTCATCAGCTCTGCCGCGACTTTGTTCCCGATTGCGCAGTGCGGTGTTTTTTCGTTGCTGGCGTTCAGTCGTCCTGACAGATGGAGATAGACTTATAGTGCATAGTGCCGTGGAGGCAGAAAATTCAGGCACTAGTATTTGCGCATGCAACGAACGGCAGCTTCGAATCGCCCCAGTGCGGCATCAAAGTAGACTTCATAAAACTTGAAAAGGGCCGTCCGCGAAACTTTGCAAAGTCTGCTTTCTGCGCGTCGCAGAGGTTCGCGAGAATCCAAGCAAAAAGGCCGCATGGAACCCAAGGTTCCTTAGGAAGGCCCTTTGCGTGATCGAGCAACGCAAAGGACCATAACCGCAACGACTAAGCCAAAAACTGATTGAATTCATCG
The DNA here is from genome assembly GCF_056541565.1 of Ruegeria sp. AG6. NCBI lineage: Bacteria > Pseudomonadati > Pseudomonadota > Alphaproteobacteria > Rhodobacterales > Roseobacteraceae > Ruegeria > Ruegeria sp. AG6. The sequence continues at coordinate 43,178 of NZ_JBQFYQ010000009.1, forward strand.
CTAAGGCAGACAATCGCGCAGCGCAAAACTATGGGCAAACTATGCAAACTTATGGGGTATCCGCAGTGCTATGGGGCTCCCTACACATGATCAGAAATCCAGATTCTCAACACTCAAGGCGTTTTTCTGGATGAACTCCCGACGAGGTTCCACAACGTCACCCATCAACTTGGTGAACAGATCATCCGCCTCGACCATGTCATCCACGCGCACTTGCAGCAGCGTCCGCGCATCCGGGTCCAGTGTCGTTTCCCACAGCTGGTCAGGGTTCATCTCACCCAAGCCTTTATAGCGCTGCAAGGACAAGCCCTTTTCACCCTCTTCCAGAATGGCGCGCAACAAGTCCAGCGGACCGTGGATCATCTGGCTGCGATCACGACGGTTCAAAGTGGCCGGAGAGTTGTAGATCTCTTGCAGGCTCTGCGTAAAGCTGCCGGTCTTGCGCGCCTCGCCCGAGCGCAGCATCGGGCCGTCCAGCGTGCGAACCTCTTCGACACCGCGCAGGATACGGGCCAGCCGGATGCCGTGATCCTGTGTAATACGACCCTGCCAACCGCGTTCGTACTCCAACGCGATCAGATCCAGCCGTGCGGCGACTTTGTCAGCCACACCTTGCAGGTCAGCATCAACAGCGCCAGGCACAAAGGCTCCTGCAACGGCGGCCTGTTCCAGAATATGACGCGGGTAATGCGTTGGAAACGCATCCAGCACACGTTTAAGCTGACGCGCCTCATCCACCACGCGGGTCAGGTCCTGGCCGATGATTTCCTCACCCGAGCCGAGTTTCAGAACCGCGCCTTCGACGCCCTGATTGATCAGATAGTCATCCAGAGCGGCCTGATCCTTCAGGTAAACCTCTGACTTTCCGCGGGAAACCTTGTACAGCGGCGGTTGCGCGATATAGAGGTACCCGCCCTCGATCAGCTCAGGCATCTGCCGATAGAAGAAGGTCAGCAACAGGGTCCGGATATGCGCGCCGTCCACATCCGCATCGGTCATGATGACGATCTTGTGGTAGCGCAGCTTTTCGATGTTGAACTCATCGCGGCCAATGCCCGTACCCAGCGCCATGACGAGGTTGCCAATTTCCTGAGACGATAGCATCCGGTCGAACCGGGCGCGTTCGACGTTCAGGATTTTCCCCCGCAGGGGCAGAACCGCCTGCGTCAGACGGTCCCGGCCGGTCTGGGCGGAACCACCAGCCGAGTCACCCTCGACCAGGAAGACTTCGGTTTTCGATGGATCCTTCTCGGAACAATCCTTCAGCTTGCCCGCCAGATAGTTCACATCCATCGCCGTCTTGCGTCGGGTCAGCTCGCGTGCCTTACGCGCAGCTTCCCGGGCCAACGCAGCCTCGATGATCTTGCCGACGATATTCTTGGCCTCGTTGGGGTTTTCTTCGAACCACTCGGCCAGTTTTTCGTTCATCAGACCTTCGACAGCCGGGCGGACCTCGGAGGAAACCAGCTTGTCCTTGGTCTGGGACGAGAATTTCGGGTCGGGCACTTTCACCGACAATACGCAGGTCAAACCTTCGCGCGCATCATCGCCGGTGAAGCTGACCTTTTCCTTTTTCGCGATCCCGCTGGACTGCGCATAGTTGTTGATCGTCCGGGTCAAAGCCCCCCGGAACCCAGCCACATGGGTCCCGCCGTCGCGCTGCGGAATGTTGTTGGTGAATGGCAGTACCGTTTCGTGGTAGCTGTCATTCCACCACATGGCGATCTCGACACCGATATCGTCGCGCTCACCCTTGATATAGATCGGCTCGGGCATGGCCGGCGTTTTGGAACGGTCGAGGTATTTGACGAACTCCTTTACGCCGCCTTCGTAGAACAGCTCGGTCTCCAGCCGCTCGGCAGGGCGTTCGTCGATCAGGATGATCCGCACGCCCGAGTTCAGGAATGCCAGTTCGCGCAGCCGTTTTTCCAACGTCTCGAACGAGTATTCGAGATTCGAGAACGTGTCGGTCGACGCCAGAAACCGCACTTCGGTTCCCGTACGATCGCCGCATTCGCCGACAACCTTCAGATGCTTTGCTGTTTCACCGCCCTCAAATCGCGCCACGTGCTCTTTGCCCGCGCGCCAAATGCGCAGCTCCAGCCAGTCCGACAGGGCGTTTACTACCGAAACACCCACGCCATGCAGTCCGCCCGACACCTTGTAAGAGTTGCTGTCGAACTTGCCGCCCGCGTGCAGCTGGGTCATGATGACCTCTGCCGCTGAAACGCCTTCTTCCGGGTGGATATCAACCGGAATTCCGCGGCCGTTGTCGCTGACCGAAACGCTGGAATCCGCGTGAATTTTCACAGTCACATGGTCGGCGTGACCCGCCAGCGCTTCGTCAATTCCGTTGTCGACAACCTCATACACCATGTGGTGCAGGCCCGATCCATCATCCGTGTCCCCGATATACATCCCGGGGCGTTTGCGAACGGCCTCTAAACCCTTGAGAACTTTGATGGAATCTGCGCCGTATTCTTGAGGAGCCTGTGCGTCTTCGGACATTCAGTCAGTACCTATATTATTTTGGTACCTTATACGTTTTCTGGTGGGGATTGTCACGCGATCCCCCAATATTTTGTGTGTGCTCAAGTCGTTTTCTGCCCATCTGAATCCACCTCATAACCGGTCGATGTCAGAAGCGATATCCGCCGCGATTTCCAGCGCATCGACATCCTTGCGTTCGGCCGATAACCGAAGCCCCAGAATGTCCGACTGATACCGGGCCGCCAGCCGATCCGGGTCATGTTCAGGCCGGATTTCACCGGCGGCCTGGGCGCTGCGGAACAGGTCGGCGAAACACGCCTTCATTTCCGCCATGTGACGCGCGGCCTGATCCGCAAGCGCATGATCCTTCGCCTGCAACTCGGCATATGTCTTTGCCAGCATGCAGGCCTTTGCCGGGTTCTCGACCGCTTCGATGACCAGACGTGGTTGCGCCTTGAGCGCCTCCTTCGGCCCCAGTCTTTCAGCAAGGGCTTTCAGGCGCGCCACACCTTCTTGCGTGTAGCTTTCCAGCGTCAACGCATAGAGCGCGTCCTTCGACCCGAAAGCCGCGTAGAAACTGCCGGGTTTCAGCTTCAATTCCCGTTCAAGGTCCTTCAGCGACGTACCAGCCCAACCCTGACGCCAAAAGATGTCACGGGCCTTCTCGATCAACGCGTCGCGATCATATGCGGGTTTGCGGGGCATCGGCATCACCAATTCTTGAACGTTCGCTCAAATATATACTTGAGTGATCACTCAAGAAACCCTAAATACCACCCATCGCGCCAGAAACAGGAGTTCCGACATGGCCACTTTCCCGTCTCATGACATAGAATCCGCACCCGAAGCATCCAAACCACTGTTGGAAAAGTCCCAGGCCGCTTTTGGCCGTTTGCCGGGCCTGCACAAGGTGATGGCAGAAAGCCCACAGCACCTTGAAGGCTATCAAGTTCTGCACAGCCTGTTCTTGCAGACCGATTTTGACAACGATGAGAAAACCGTCGTCTGGCAGACCATCAATGTGGAAAACGAATGCCATTACTGCGTGCCCGCGCACACCGGCATCGCAAAGATGATGAAGGTATCAGACGAAATCTCCCAGGCTCTGCGCAATGAAACCCCACTGCCTTCGCCCAAACTCGAAGCGCTGCGCAGCTTCACCCTGCAAGTGATGGAAACCCGTGGCAACCCGACCGAGGAACAGCTTCAGGCGTTCTTCGACGCGGGCTATTCCCATCGTGCGGTTCTGGACGTGGTGCTGGGCCTTGCACAAAAAACCATGTCAAACTACGTCAACCACATGGCTAAAACACCGGTCGATGAAGTCATGCGCGGTTTCCTGTGGGAGCGCAAAGTCAACGAACCGGCCTAAGCCGCCACGACCGACCCCTCATCGCCTTCGGTCACGATCAGCGTCTGGGCCCGGTCACTCAACTCCTCAAACAGTTCAGGCCCGGTGCCCGTCATCCAGGCCTGAGCACCCAACGCACAAATCTCGTCATAAAGTGAAGCGCGCCGACCCGCGTCCAGATGAGCGGCCACCTCATCCAGCAAAACGATCGGTGGCGCACCTACCATTGCAGCCAAAGCTCGGGCATTGGACAGGATCAATGAAACCAGCAGCGCCTTCTGCTCACCGGTCGAACAATCCTTGGCGGGAACACCCTTGGCAGCAAAGACGCCATACAAGTCTGACCGATGCGGCCCAACCAAAGTCCGACCCGCAGCCAAGTCCCTGAACCGGCTTTCATTCAAAGCCTCGCGCAGATCCTCTGCCGTTTCGGGCATCGCGCCTTCGGTTTGCACCAATTCCAACTCGGCAGACGGAAAAGCCGTTTCCGCCTGATCCTGCGCCACCCTCAGATGGCTTAACGCCGCCAATCGCGCTGTGTGGATACGATGCCCCATCTCGGCCAACTGACCCTCAAGCGCAGCATACCAATGCGCGTCCCGAACCTGCTCTTTCAGCAAACGGTTCCGTTCGCGCATCGCTTTTTCGTAAGCCAGCGAGGCCTCTGCATGAGACGGATCAAAACTGAGCGCAATGCGATCAAGAAACCGGCGCCGGCCTTCGGCCCCTTCAATCCACAGGCGGTCCATGGATGGAACCAGCCAGACCACCCGCGCAAGTTTACCCAGATCAATCTGGGTGGCGGATTTTCCATCAATCCTCACCTGCCGTGCCGCACCACCCTCAGACCAGGTTTCGATTTCGAAATTCTGACCCTGCGATTGCAACAGTCCCGACAGTTTCCAGCCCAGCGCCTCGGGCCGCCGCGTCATCTCGGCCGCGCTTGCCCGCCGCATTCCGCGACCGGGTGAAAACAAGGATACCGCTTCCAGAATATTGGTCTTGCCCGCCCCGTTCGACCCGTGAATAGCCACCGGCCGCCCGTCCAGAGACAACCGCGCCAGCTTGTGAGACCGAAAATGCGAGACCGTAAGCTCGGTCAGGGCCAATCCCATGACCCCTCCCTTCATTTTTTCAAAAATACTCCCGCCGGAGGCATCGCATGTCCGCGCGATCAGACGCGCATTGGCATGACGACGTAAACTGCGCTCTGGTCATTGCCTTCGCGCATCAGGGTCGGGTCGCCAGCTGAATTGAACATGAACACCGCATTCTCTCGATCCACCTGAGACGCGATCTCCAGCAGATATTTGGCATTGAACCCGATCTCCAGACGCTCATCACCATAGGCGACCGCCAGTTCTTCCTCGGCCGCGCCACTGTCTGGTGCGTTCACCGACAGGACCAGCTTGTCGCCATCCAGTTGCAGCTTCACCGCACGCGAACGCTCGGAAGACACCGTTGCCACCCGGTCCACGGCCTGTGCGAACTCGGCAGCATCCACTTCCAGCTTGCGCGTATTTCCTTGCGGGATAACGCGCGTGTAGTCGGGAAAGGTTCCGTCAATGACCTTCGAGGTCAGCGTGATATCAGGCGTGGCGAAACGCACCTTGGTTTCGCTGACCGAAACCGCGATATCCATTTCATCATCGTCCAGCAGCTTGCGCAGTTCGCCTACGGTTTTACGCGGGACGATAACGCCCGGCATGCCCTCTGCACCATCCGGCAAATCGGCATCGATCCGAGCAAGCCGGTGGCCGTCGGTGGCCACGCAGCGCAGCACCTTGCCGCCATCGGATCCGTCGGCCACATGCATATAGACACCGTTCAGATAATACCGGGTCTCTTCTGTTGAGATTGCGAATTTCGACTTGTCGAACAACCGTCGCAGCAGGGCAGCCGAAGCCGTGAAATTTGATTGATACTCCGACGACGCCATGACCGGGAAATCCTCTTTCGGCAGCGTCGCCAGCGAGAAATTCGACCGACCCGCCTCAACCGTCAGACGCCCTGCCGCGCTGTCCGCGGTCAGCGTGACCAACGCTCCGTCGGGCAGTTTGCGCACGATCTCGTGCAAGGTGGTCGCGGCCACGGTGGTGGCACCGGCTTTCTCGACCTGCGCCGGGGCTTTGTCGACCACTTCGATATCCAGATCGGTCGCGCGAAACAGCGCCTGATCGCCTTCCGCCTCAATCAGGACATTCGCAAGTATGGGAATGGTATTGCGGCGTTCCACTACGGATTGGGCCTGCGAAACGGCCTTGAGAAGGGTGCCGCGTTCGATGCTGATCTTCATACCCTCAATTCCTCTGACTTGCGTACCGACATGGGCGGGACTGGCACGTTAGCGGTTCCACCCTGAGGCACAAGGATTTTTTACGGATTTCTGGGTTGGATTGCGTCCAGCGTCAAGGGCAGCGTGCCTGACAGGCACCAGTTCTGATCCAACCGTGGACTAATGCGCACAAGAAACGCCCCGAACCCAAGGAACCGGGGCGGTTTCCTGCATTAAAGGCGCGGATCAGGCTTCAAGCGACCGGCGCAGCATTTCGACGTCTTCAGCGATCTGACCGTCGGTCAGCTTCAACTCTTCAATGCGCTTGACGCCATGCATGACCGTCGTGTGATCGCGCCCGCCAAAACGGCGGCCAATCTCGGGCAGCGACCGGCTGGTCAACTGCTTGCACAGATACATCGCCACCTGACGCGGACGCGCGTAAGAGCGCAGGCGCTTCGGGCCGATGATGTCAGAAAGCCGGATGTTGTAATATTCGGACACCTTCCGCTGGATCTCTTCAACGGTGATCTTGCGTTCCGAGGCGCGCAGCACATCCGCCAGACAATCCTGCGTCAGTTCCATGTCGATCTCGCGGCCAACCAGCGAGGCAAAAGCGAACAGACGGGTCAGGGCACCTTCCAGCACCCGAACATTGGTCGAGATGCGATGCGCCAGGAATTCCAGAACGCCATCGGCAATCGCCAGGTCCGGATAGGATGAGCTGTATTGCTGCACCTTGTTCTGCAAAATGCCCAGACGCAGTTCATAATCGGTCGGGTGCAGATCAACCACCAGACCACATTGCAGGCGGGATTTCACCCGTTCTTCCAGATCCTTGATCTCACCCGGGGCGCGGTCGGCCGAGATGATGATCTGTTTATTCTGATCCACCAGCGCGTTGAACGTGTGGAAAAACTCTTCCTGAGTGGAATCCTTGCCGGCGATGAACTGCACGTCGTCAACCATCAAAACGTCAACCGAACGGAACAGGTGTTTGAAATCCATCATCCGACGCTCGCGCAGGGCCTGCACGAACCGGTACATGAACTGTTCCGCTGACAGGTACAGAACGTTGAGTTCCGGATGTTTGGTTTTCAGCTCCCATGCAATGGCGTGCATCAAGTGGGTCTTACCCAGCCCCACGCCGCCGTACAGAACCAGCGGATTGAAGGTTACCGGCCCGCCCTCGGATACCCGACGCGCGGCCGCATGGGCCAGTTCATTGGGCTTGCCGACGACAAAACTGTCAAAGGTAAAGCGGGAATCCAACGGGGCAGCCTGAAGCGATTCCAATGTATCCTGCGCCGGGTCCTCGCTCGGCGCGGCGACAGGTTCAGGCTTTGCCACCGGCGGCGTATCGACAGCTGGCTTAGGCCGTGCAGGCGAGTTTGCAGCGACGCGGAAATCCAGACGCTGCACAGTTTCACCTGCGGTGTTCAGCTCGTATAAAATGAGGTCGGCAAAATTCTGGCTGACGTAATTGCCCATGAAATTGGTCGGCACCGAGAAAACCGCCACGCCGTCCTGAAGCTCCTTGAATTCCAAAGGCTCGATCCAAGTCGTATAATTGTTCCGACCGATGGCCTTCAGCAACTTGTTACGCAGTAGTCCCCATTTTTCTTGTGTCATTAAGCGCCTCACGCATCCCATTCTTATTGGCCTGTCAGCCTTATTCATACGAAGCCGGTTTCCCGGTGTTGTATTCACACGCAATAGGTATCCAATCGCCAAACCAGTCGGCTTGGCGGGACCATCCCGAATAGCCCGGCAACCCCCAATTCTGACGCTCAGCAATAACGGAACGTCCCGAAAATCGGGTTGCACGTCGCAACCTCAATTTTTAGACAGGGCCAAGATCACCGGGTTTATTCCGGCTTCCATGGCAGATCGGCAGCCTGGCTCAAGCCAGTCGTCGACAATTGTCCCCAGATCGCTCTGATGCCCGTCAGTTCGATCGGGAAAACAGCCTGTCCCCCCAAGCGAGTGAATCGCTGACATCAGTCGTAGCAATTCAGAGAGGGGCGCGGCAACGAAACTCTGATATTGACTCGGGTCTTTGGGCGAAAGAATCTCTCGGTTTTGTGAAGGCGCGGTTTTCTGGCAACACGACAAAAGGCGCCGTGATGCACGACGCCTTTTCAGAATGGTTCAGCCTTTCTGACGTGACCTTGGGTCACCCAAAAGCTTAGCCCAGTGCTTTGACGCGCGCGGACAGGCGCGACATTTTGCGGGCGGCGGTGTTCTTGTGGAAAACACCCTTGGTAACGCCGCGCATCAGCTCGGGCTGAGCCGCACGCAGAGCAGCAGTCGCCGCGTCCTTGTCGCCGGATGCGATCGCTTCTTCGACTTTACGCAGATAGGTGCGGATGCGCGAACGACGCGCTTTGTTGATTGCGAAACGCTTTTCGTTCTGACGCGCGCGTTTTTTTGCCTGAGGCGAGTTTGCCATGTGAATCTGACCTTCGTTAGGTACGTTAATCTAGGGTTGCGCGCCACGGACATATCCGCACCGGATCAGAAATCACGAGTGTGAGTCGGGCCAAGCGGGCCGCACGCGCATGTATAGCGGGGGTCTTTAGCCAAGTTTCGAGAGATTGCCAAGTTGATTCTTGGAACCATGGCCAAGAATATGGGGCGGGCTTAAAACACCCGCCTCAGAGGTCCCGCGCTTTACTTGTCGCGGAATTGCGCCGTGCGCTTTTCCAGGAACGCGGCCATGCCTTCCTTCTGATCTTCGGTCGCGAACATCGAATGGAAGACACGACGCTCGAACAACATACCTTCACTCAGCGGAAGCTCGTAGCTGCGGTTCACCGCTTCTTTCGCGGCCATTGCAGTCAATTGCGATTTCTCGGCAATCTTCTGTGCTGCGCTCACGGCTTCTTCGATCAGCTTCTTGGCCGGCACCACCCGGCTGACGAGACCCGCACGCTCGGCTTCGTCGGCATCCATGAAACGCCCGGTCAGGTTCATGTCCATCGATTTGGATTTACCCACGAACCGCGTCAGACGCTGACTTCCACCCAGACCGGCAATGACGCCCAGATTGATCTCGGGCTGGCCGAATTTCGCAGTGTCCGCCGCGATGATGAAATCGCACAGCATGGCAAGTTCACAGCCACCGCCCAGCGCATAGCCCGCAACGGCCGCGATGATCGGCTTGCGAATCGCGGTCACACGATCATTCGCATCGGCAAAAAGGTTGATGTTGTAGACGTCGACAAAACTCATCTCGGACATTTCCTTGATGTCCGCGCCGGCGGCGAAGGCCTTGTCCGATCCGGTTATCACGATGCAGCGCACCTTGTCGTTGCTGTCCGCATCTTCCAGTGCAGTGCAGAGCTCACCCAGCAACTGGGTGTTCAACGCGTTCAACGCATCCGGTCGGTTGAGTTTGATAAGTGCGACGTGGTCTTCGATTTCGACGATGATCGTCTCAAAAGCCATGAGGAGAAAGCTTCCGGTTGTTCCGTTCAGGTACGATTCCTTACCACGCGAAAAACTTGGATCAAGCTATCTTTGGCATTGCGCACAATAGAAGGATGAGCGACCGGACTGGGTGATTCTCTTGATCGGCGCTCCGCACCCTTCGGTCCGGCAGGCCTCGCCCTCGCGGCCATAGACATCAAACTTGTGCTGAAAATATCCAAGTTCTCCATCGGCTTGGCGGAAATCCCGCAGCGAAGACCCACCGGCTTCGATGGCGTCCTGCAACACCTGCCGGATGATCGGAACAAGCGCCGCCACGCGGGGCGCGGAAATCTGTCCGGCTTTGCGACGTGGCGACACTCGGCCGCGATAAAGAGCTTCGCAAACATAGATATTGCCCAGACCGGCAACGATTCCCTGATCCAGCAGGGCGGATTTGACAGGGGTGTTCTTGCCTTTGAACGCCTTGATCAGGTGTTGGTCGTGAAAATCGTTGCCCAAGGGTTCAGGCCCCAGAACCGACAGCAACTTGTGATCTTCGGCGTTGGCCGTTTGCATCAGGTCCATCGCGCCAAACCGGCGGGGATCGTTGAAGGTGATGCGCGCGCCGTTGGCCATATGAAAGACCACATGGTCATGTTTTTGCACGGCGGGATGGTCATGGACGAATTGCCCCAACGGGTCACCCGACACCGTCATCCGCCCCGACATACCCAGGTGGATCAGCATCGTCTCACCGCTGCTGAGATCCGCCAGAATGTATTTCGACCGCCGCCGCAGCCGCTCTACCCGCTGCCCGGTCAGCCGTTCGGCCATACGTTCGGGGAACGGCCAGCGCAGATCGGGGCGGTTCACATCAGCCCGTTCGATCACGACCCCTTCCATGGCAGGACTCAGGCCGCGTCTTACTGTCTCGACCTCAGGTAATTCGGGCATTACAGGGCTCCTAATTCAAAGGGCCGCATTGTGCCCGCCTCTCTTGGCCCTATAACAGAGGCGAAAATCGACAAACGGCAAGGCAAATGTCCGACAACATCGACAAGACCACTCATTTCGGTTTCGAAACCGTCCCCGAGGCCGAAAAGGCAGGGCGCGTACAGGGCGTGTTCAACTCGGTTGCCTCGAAATATGACGTGATGAACGACGTCATGTCGATGGGCATCCACCGGGTCTGGAAGGACGCGATGATGGACTGGCTGGCGCCACGCCCCGGCCAGCGGCTGCTGGACGTGGCCGGTGGCACGGGCGACATCTCGTTCAGGTTCCTCAAGCGCGCGGGTCACGGCCACGCCACGGTCCTGGACCTGACCGAGCCGATGCTGATCGAAGGGCGCCAACGTGCCGAGGCAGATCAGATGTCGGGCAGCCTGAACTGGGTCGTGGGCGATGCCATGGCCCTGCCCTTCGAAGACAATACATTCGATGTTTACACGATCTCGTTCGGCATTCGGAACGTCACCCGCCCGCAAGAAGCTTTGAACGAGGCTTACCGCGTGCTGAAACCCGGCGGCCGCCTGATGGTGCTGGAATTCAGCCAGCTGCCCAATGAGGGGCTGCAGAAGCTCTACGACCTTTACAGCTTCAACGTCATCCCGCGCATGGGAAAACTGATCGCCAATGACTATGACAGCTATCAGTACCTGGTCGAATCGATCCGAAAATTTCCCGATCAGGAAACGTTCCTGAACATGGTTCGCACAGCAGGTTTCGAAAACGCCAAATACCGGAACCTGAGCATGGGTATCGCCGCGCTGCATTCCGGCTGGAAGATCTGACACATGCGTGGTCCCCATAACATCATCCGCCTGATCCGCACAGGCGCCACGCTCGAGCGCACAGGCGCCATGAACGTGGTACTGGATGCGTTCGAAGCCCCGCGCGCCGTACGCATCCTAGCCCACGCATTGGGCAAACCCTTTCAATGGCTTGGCTACAAAGGCGACCCCGGTATGCCACCGGCAACGCGCGCCCTGACGGCGCTTGGCCCCGCCTATATCAAATTCGGGCAAGTGCTTTCGACCCGCCCTGACGTCGTTGGAAATGAACTGGCCGAGCAACTGCGCGTTCTGCAAGACAAGCTGCCCCCTTTCTCCAAAGCCGACGCGATGGCCGAAGTCGAGAAAGAACTGGGTCAGCCGATCTCGGACATGTTCAGCGAATTCAGCGAACCGATTGCCGCAGCCTCGATTGCGCAGGTTCACAAGGCCAAGCTGACCAGCACGGGTGAGGATGTCGCAGTGAAAGTCCTGCGCCCGGGGATCGAACGCGCGTTCCGCAAAGATGTCGATGCGTTCTATTTCGCCGCCGGAATTGTCCAGCTTTTCGCCCCCGGCGCGCGCCGTCTGCGACCGGTGGAGGTGATCGAGCATTTCGACGGTGTAGTGCGCGGCGAACTGGATCTGCGTCTGGAAAGCGCGGCGGCCTCCGAATATGCCGCCAACACCAAGGACGACACCGGCTTCTGGCTGCCGCCCGTTGTGTGGTCACTGTCCGCGCGGCGCGTCATGACGCTCAGCTGGGCGGACGGGATCGCGCTGGGTGACAATGATGCTCTGGATGCCGCAGGTCACAACCGCAATGATCTGGCCGAACGTGTCCTGCGCCTGTTCCTCCTCCATGCGCTGCGCGACGGCTTTTTCCACGCCGACATGCACCAGGGCAACCTCAAGGTCGCCGCGAACGGAGACATCATTGCCTATGACTATGGCATCATGGGGCATATCGATGAATACACGCGCCGGGTCTATGCCGAAATCCTGTTTGGCTTCATCCGCCGCGACTACAAACGTGTGGCCGAGGTGCATTTCGAAGCCGGCTATGTTCCCGCCAACCAGGACGTGGACGAGTTCGCCCGCGCCCTGCGTGCCGTGGGCGAGCCGATCTTCGGCATGGATGCCACGCATATTTCCATGGGGCGGTTGCTGAGCTATCTGTTCGAAGTGACCGAACGGTTCGGGATGGAAACACGAACCGAGCTGATCCTGCTGCAACGCACCATGGTTGTCGTCGAAGGCGTTGCGCGCTCACTCGACCCTCATATGAACATCTGGGAAGTCGCCCGCCCCGTGGTCGAAGACTACATCAAACAATCCATCGGCCCTCGGGCGGCCCTGCGTGATTTTGGGAAAACCGCAATGGTGCTGGCCCGCTTCGGCCCGCGTCTGCCGGCACTGGTCGAAAACGCACTGATTGCGCAGACACAGAAGGACGAACCGCAGACGCCCACCTTTTGGTCCTTTGCTCTGCCCGCCACGATCGGCGCCGCAGCAGGTGCGGCGCTGGTCTTGCTGATCAACGCGCTCAGCTGAACCAACCCGCCTGCTCCATCTGGCCACAAATATCCTCGGGGGGATCGCGCCCTGGCGCGATGGGGGGCAGACAGCCCCCCGCACCCCTTCCGGGTCAGAGCCGCTCGATGGCGATGGCAATCCCCTGACCGCCCCCGATGCACATGGTGATCAACCCTTTGGATCCGCCGGTACGTTCCAGCTCGTACAGTGCTTTCAGCGTGATGATCGCACCCGTGGCCCCCACCGGATGCCCCAGCGCAATCGCACCGCCGTTGGGGTTCACCTTGCTCGCGTCCAATCCAAGCTCCTGATTCACGGCCAGTGCCTGCGCGGCGAAGGCTTCATTGCTTTCGATCACGTCGAAATCTTCCGCTGACAGACCCGTCTTCGCAAACAGGTTTTGCACTGCCGGAACCGGACCGATGCCCATGACTTCCGGCCGCACGCCTGCATGCGCATAACCAATCACACGCGCCTTCGGTTTCAAACCGGCCCTTTCGGCCGCATCCGCTGTCGCCAGCACCATCGCCGCCGCGCCGTCATTGATGCCCGAGGCATTCCCGGCTGTCACACGCCCGTCCTTCTTGAACACCGGGCGCAGACCGGCCAACGCTTCGGCAGTCGTCGCCTTTGGATGCTCGTCGACTTTGAAATCGACCATGTCCCGCTTGACCTTGACCTGTACCGGAGTGATCTGGCTGTCGAAGTAACCGGCCTCGATCGCCGCCGCCGCACGTGTCTGGCTGTCCAATGCGAACGCATCCATCTGTTCGCGGCTGATTTGATGCTCATCCGCCACGTTTTCGGCCGTCACCCCCATATGTCCGGTGCCAAAGGGGCAGTTCAACGCGCCCAGCATCATGTCCAGCGCGGTGACGTCGCCCATCTTCGCGCCCCAGCGCGCCTGCGGAACGATATAGGGGCTTCGTGACATGCTCTCTGCTCCGCCCGCAACGGCAAAGTCAGCATCGCCCAGCATCAGGGACTGCACGGCTGACACGATCGCCTGCGCGCCGGATCCGCACAGACGGTTCACGTTCATGGCCGGTGTGCCGTTGGGAATGCCCGCCTGCATCGCGGCAACACGCGACAGATACATGTCACGCGGTTCAGTGTTGATCACATGACCGAACACCACATGCCCGATCTGCGCCCCCTCAACCCCCGAGCGCTCAAGCGCCGCTTCCGTCGCGACAGTGGCCAGATCAATCGGCGCGGTTGAAGCCAGCGCACCACCAAAGGTGCCAATTGCGGTGCGGGCACCGTCGAGAATAACGATATCGCTCATGAGCTACTCCTCCTGAATTTCGCTGCATTATGCATGCGCAGAATGGCACTGTCGCCCCAGACGTCCCGTCACGGCGGGAATTGACATTGCGTTGCGCAGCCCCCATGGATTCCGTCATGACGGAAGACACAGACGATATCCTGAACCTCCTGCCCGCCCGCCTGAAAGAGGCACGCCGGGCCAAAGGCCTGTCCCTGGAAGCGGTCGCCAATCTCAGCGGTGTGTCCCGGTCCATGGTCAGTCAGATCGAACGCGGCGAAAGCAGCCCGACGATCTCGACCTTGTGGAACCTGACACGCGCCTTGCAGGTGGATTTCGCCGGTCTCTTGGAGGGCACAAAGACCACGGACCAGATCGAGGTTCTGCGAAGCTCCGAGGTCCCAAGCATCGACAATATGGGGCAGAACTGCCGAATTCGTATCCTGTCACCGCCGGAAGAGGCCGGGGGTCATGAAGTCTATGATATCGAATTCGACGAGGACGGGGCCCTGAACAGCCAACCCCATGCCCGCGGTGCCCGTGAACAGCTCACCGTGCTGGAAGGCACGGTCAAGGTCACTTCAGGCATTGCGGTGACCGAGTTGAACCAGGGGGACACGGCCCGATATGCCGCCGACATTGCGCATTCCATCTGTGCCAAAGGACCGGCCCGGGTATTCCTGATCGTAAAAAACGCCTGACACCCGCGAAATTCCATCTTCACGGATTTTTTTCCTTCATATTGAATTTCCCCTATTTGGGAATTTCATCCGCTATGTTAGATGTGCGACTCAGTTGAACGGAGGTCGCCATGGCAGATGCATTCCTGTCCCATATCACGGACACACTTGCGCAGATCGAATCTGAGGGTCTTTACAAACGCGAACGAATGATCACCTCGCCTCAGGGCGGTGAGATTACTGTCGGCGGCAAGCAGGTGATCAACCTCTGTGCCAACAACTATCTGGGTCTGGCGGATCATCCCGCGCTGATCGAGGCCGCAACACAAGCCATGGGCCCCAAGGGATTCGGCATGGCGTCGGTTCGGTTCATCTGTGGCACGCAAGACATTCACCGCGAACTGGAACAACGTCTTGCCAGTTTCCTGAACAAGGACGACTCCATCCTTTTTGCCGCCTGTTTCGACGCCAACGGCGGGCTGTTTGAACCTCTGCTGGGACCGGAAGACGCCATCATTTCGGACAGCCTGAACCACGCCTCGATCATCGACGGCGTGCGGCTGTGCAAGGCCAAACGCTATCGCTATCTGAACAACGACATGAACGATCTCGAAGCCTGGCTGAAACAGGCGCGTGAGGACGGGGCGCGGCACATCATGATCGCCACCGATGGCGTGTTCTCGATGGACGGCTATCTGGCCAACCTGCCGAAAATCCGGGAACTGGCCGATAAATACGATGCGATTGTCATGGTGGACGATTGCCACGCGACCGGCTTCATGGGGCCGAACGGGGCCGGCACACCGGATCATTTCGGCGTCGATGTGGATATTCTGACGGGAACCTTGGGCAAGGCACTTGGGGGGGCAATCGGCGGCTATATCGCCGGGCCGCAGCCAGTGATCGACCTGCTGCGGCAGCGGGCGCGGCCCTATCTGTTCTCAAACTCGCTGCCGCCCTCCATCGTCGCTGCCGGATTGGAGGCGATCCGTCTGGTCGAAGAAGGCGACATGCTGCGCGCGCAACTGTTCGGAAACGCCAAGTACTGGCGCGCTGGCTTGGAAAAGCTTGGTTTTGACCTGCTGCCCGGGGAACACCCGATCATCCCGGTGATGCTGGGTGAGGCGACGCTGGCACAAGACATGGCCTCACGACTGTTCGACGAAGGCGTCTATGTTTCGGGCTTCTTCTTCCCGGTCGTCCCACGCGGGCAAGCGCGGATCAGAACGCAGATGAACGCGGCGCTGACCAAGGATGAACTGGACCGCGCCCTGTCCGCATTTGGCAAGGTCGGCAAAGAACTGGGGGTCATCGAATGATCCTTCCATCGGTCATTGATGTGATCGGCGACACCCCCATGGTTGAACTGTCGCGCGTGTGTGCCCAGCAGAAGCTGAACGGGCGTATCATCGCCAAGCTCGACTACTTGCTGCCGGGGTTTTCGAAAAAGGACCGCGCGGCAAAGTCCATCATCGAAACGGCGCGCGCAGACGGTTCTCTGTCACCTGGGCAAACGGTGGTCGAGCTGACCTCGGGCAATATGGGAACCGGGCTGGCTATCGTTTGCGGTATTCTGGGCCATCCTTTCGTGGCAGTCATGAGCGCCGGGAACTCGGTCGAACGTGCACGTATGATGCGGGCCCTGGGGGCCGAAGTTGTCATCGTGCCCCAGGCCCCGGGCAGCAAACCCGGCGAAGTCTCGGGCGCCGATCTTGAACTGGTCGATGTCGAGGCGAAACGCATCACAGCCGAACGTAACGCATATCGTGCCGATCAATTTGGTCATTCGGGAAATCCCAAGGCCCACGAAACCGGAACCGGGCCCGAGATCTGGGCGCAATCCGAAGGCACCGTTACGGCATTCTGCGATTTTGCAGGATCCGGTGGAACACTGGCTGGCGCGGCAGAGTATCTGAACCGACGCGGCGTACGGTGTTATGCCATAGAACCCGAAGGCGCACGCGCATTGGCCGGTGAACCGGTTTCGATCCCGGATCACCCCATTCAGGGCGGTGGTTACGCCATGGGTGATCTGGTGCATCTGAAGGACACCCAATTGGCAGGACACCTTGCTGTTTCGGGAAAGGCCGCGCGGGATTGTGCCCGGCTTCTGGCCCGCACCGAGGGGATATTCGCCGGTTATTCGGCAGGCGCGAACCTTGCCGCGGCAATTGAACTGCTTCGCGGTCCCGAGGAAGGCGGATGCGTCGCAATCATCATGTGTGACAGCGGCCTGAAATACCTGTCGACCGATTTGTGGGAGTAAGTCCATGCGACCCAACACGATGAAAGCACTGGAAAAATCCAAACCCGAAGAGGGGCTGTGGATGGTGCAGGCCCCGATCCCCGAAATCGGCCCGGATGACGTGCTGATCCGCATCCACAAGACGGGCATCTGCGGCACCGACATCCATATCTGGAACTGGGATGAATGGGCCTCTCATACCGTGCCGGTTCCGATGATCACCGGCCATGAGTTTGCCGGAGAGATCGTCGAGATCGGACGCAACGTGACAGGGCTTGAAATCGGCCAGCGGTGCTCGGGCGAAGGTCATCTGATCACCACCGACAGCCGCCAGAGCCGCGCCGGAAAGTTCCACCTGGATCCGGGCACGCGGGGCATAGGAGTAAACGAACAGGGCGCATTTGCCGAGTATCTGAAACTGCCTGCTTTCAACGTGGTTCCCTTGCCCGACGACATACCGGATGAGATCGGAGCCATCCTCGATCCGCTGGGCAACGCAGTGCATACTGCCCTCAGCTTTGATTTGCTGGGAGAGGACGTTCTGATCACGGGTGCGGGCCCCATCGGTATCATGGCCGCTGCCGTCGCTCGTCACGCGGGTGCACGCAACGTGGTCATCACCGACATCAACGCAGACCGATTGAAACTGGCCGAACATGTGGTTCCTTCGGTGCGGACCGTCGATGTCTCCACCGAGGAATTGCGGGACGTCATCGCCGAGCTTGGGATGAAGGAAGGGTTCGATGTCGGGCTTGAAATGTCCGGCTCGCAAGCCGCCCTGGACCAGATGGTCGAAGCGTTGGTGATGGGTGGAAAGATCGCGTTGCTGGGGATTCCACCGGGCAAATCTCCGGTCGACTGGTCGCGCATCGTGTTCAAGGCGATCACGATCAAGGGGGTCTATGGGCGTGAGATGTTCGAAACGTGGTACAAGATGATCGCCATGCTGCAAAACGGTCTGGATGTGTCCCGCGTGATCACGCATCGCTTTGCGGTTGATGATTTCGCTAAAGGGTTTTCCGCGATGAAATCAGGCCTGTCCGGCAAGGTTGTTCTGGACTGGACCTAACGCGCTGGAAAGTTGCAAGTTCAGCCCCTAGACAGGTGCAGAACTTGCACAATGGAGGCATGAGATGGGCGAGAACAAAGACGATCGTCTGTTGCAACGGGGGGTCGAAGACACCCTGGTCACTGATTTCGCCGAAACGCACCGCAAAAGCTATGGCGACTTCCTGCAACTGAAGACGCTGCTGAACCTGCAAAAAACCTTTCAGGACCCCGCACAACCTGACGAGATGCTGTTCATCATCATTCATCAGGTCAGTGAGCTGTGGCTGAAACTGATGCATCACCAACTGGTCGAGGTCCGCCGGTTCCTGCAACAAGACGAATTCGGGCCCGCCATGAAAAACCTCGACCGTATCAAGGCCATTCAACGGCAATTGATTGCGGCCTGGGAAACCCTGCTGACCATGACGCCGGCCGACTATATGACGTTTCGGCAGGCCCTCGGCAACTCTTCCGGGTTTCAAAGCTATGGGTACAGGCAGATCGAGTTCATTCTGGGCAATAAGGATGCCTCGACTCTGAAAGTGCACGAGCATGACCCCGAGGTGATGGAGATGCTGAACGCCGCCCTGACCAAACCGTCCCTGTATGACGAAGTGTTGCACATGCTGGCCCGACAGGGGTTCGACGTTCCAAAGGACTTGATCGAGCGGGACTACTCTGCACCCTATTCCGGTGATCCGCGCGTGGTTCAGATCTGGGTCGACGTGTTCCGCAACACGGACAAATATTGGGATCTGTATGCGCTGGCAGAAAAGCTCATGGATGTGGAAAGCCTGTTTCAACGCTGGCGCTTTGACCACGCCACGGCGGTTGAACGTGTGATCGGAATGCAACCCGGTACCGGAGGTTCCAGCGGCGTGGCTTTCTTGCGAAAAGCACTTGAGTTGCGGTTCTTCCATGACCTCTATGATGTGCGGACGGAACTCATGTACAGCGGGCAGGGCTGAGCCATGCTGTATCGCGGATTTTCACAAGCCGAACTGGAGCGGGAATACTCTCCCAGTTCGATGATCGGTGGCGACCTGACCCCTTATCTGGCCAGCTATCAAACGCTGAGTGCGCAAGCCCGTGCCGAGCTGCCCGTTCAGGCCAACCTAGCCTATGGCGACACCCCGGTCCAGGTGCTGGATTTCTTTCCTGCGAAGGGGGCCGGCGCCCCGTTGCATGTCTTTATTCACGGTGGGTATTGGCAGGATCTCAGCCAGCGCGAATCGGCCATGATGGCCCCGGCGCTGATCGAAGCCGAGCAATCCTTTGCCACCTTGAACTACACGCTTGCCCCGGATGCGCGGCTGGATCAAATGGTCGACGAATGCCGCGACGCCCTTCTGTGGCTTGCGTCACAAGCCGGGGCACTGGGATTCGACCCGACGCGGATCACCTTGTCAGGGCACAGTGCCGGCGCCCATCTGGCAAGCATGGTCATGGCGACCTCGGCCGGTGCATTGGCCCGCGCCGGGCTGCGTGTGCGTGACGTGCTTCTGATCAGCGGCGTCTACGATCTGGAACCCGTCAGTTTGACATCCGTGAATGACCCGCTGCACCTGACCCCAGTCGAAGTGAACGATCTGTCCCCGATCCGCAACCTGCCCCCACCGGGCCCCCGCTATCATGTTTCAGTGGGGGAACGGGACACCGGCGAATTCATTCGTCAAAGCCGCGACTATGCGGAACGGCTGCGCAAGGCCGGGCACTCGGTCAGCTTTGCCTTGAAACACGGAATGCACCATTTCGACATCATCCTGCATTCCGGAACATTCCTGCCCGACACGTAATGAGGCATTTTTCAAACAAAAACAGCGGCCCGACCGGTGCCGCTGTTTTTTGTGTCCATCCCGCTTGGGATCAATCCAGGGTACGGGTAACTTCTTCGCGCTCGAATATCTCGATCACGTCGCCCTGGCGGATATCGTCGTAGTTCTCGAACGCCATACCACATTCCTGACCCGACTGGACCTCGGCCACTTCGTCTTTGAAGCGCTTCAGGGTCTTCAGCGTGCCTTCGTGGATCACCACGTTGTCGCGCAGCAGGCGAACGCCTGCGGAACGGCGGGCAACACCTTCGGTCACCAGACAGCCGGCAACCTTGCCGACACCGGTAACCTTGAAGACTTCGCGGATCTCGGCATAGCCGATGAACTTCTCGCGGATCTCGGCGCTCAGCAGGCCGGATGCGGCCGCTTTCACGTCGTCGACCAGGTCATAGATCACCGAGTAGTAGCGGATCTCGACACCCTTTTGGTTCGCCGTGTTCCGCGCCGATGCGTTGGCACGGACGTTGAAGCCAAAGACCGGCGCGCCGGAAGCCTCCGCCAGACCGACATCCGTTTCGGTGATCGCGCCCACACCCGAGTGCAGAACGCGCACGCGCACTTCTTCGTTGCCGATCTTTTCCATCGCCTGAACGATGGCTTCGGCAGAACCCTGCACATCGGCTTTGACGAGGATCGGCAACTCGGCCACGTTCTCGTCTTCTTTCGCCTTCTGCATCAGCTGCTCAAGGGTGGTTGCGGCACCAGCGGCGGCACGTTTGTCCTTGGCGGCTTGTTCGCGATAAGCGGCGATTTCGCGGGCCTGCGCTTCGGTCTCGGTCACGTTCAGAACGTCACCGGCCTCGGGCGTACCGTTCAGGCCCAGAACCTCGACCGGAACCGAGGGGCCAGCTTCCTTGACGCGTTCACCCTTGTCGTTGATCAGCGCGCGGACCTTACCGTACTGCTCACCCACAACGAAGATATCGCCCTGACGCAGTGTGCCGTTCTGAACCAGAACCGTGGCGACCGGGCCACGACCCACGTCCAGCTGCGCCTCGATCACGGCACCTTGTGCGGCGCGGTTCGGGTTTGCCTTCAGTTCCAGAATCTCGGCCTGAAGCGCGATGGCTTCCAGCAATTCGTCCAGACCCTGACCCGTGATTGCGGACACTTCGACATCCTGGACTTCACCGGACATTTTCTCGACGATCACTTCGTGTTGCAGCAGATCGGTGCGGACCTTGTCCGGGTTTGCATCCGGCTTGTCGACCTTGTTGATCGCCACGATCATCGGTACTTCGGCCGCTTTTGCGTGGTTGATCGCTTCGATCGTCTGCGGCATCACCGCGTCGTCAGCCGCGACGACCAGAACCACGATATCCGTAACCTGAGCACCGCGCGAGCGCATCGACGTAAACGCCGCGTGGCCCGGAGTATCCAGGAAGGTCAGCGTGGTGCCGCCATCGGTTTTCACCTGATACGCGCCGATATGTTGGGTGATGCCACCGGCCTCACCCGCCACAACGCGCGCGTCGCGGATTGCGTCCAACAGCGAGGTCTTGCCGTGGTCGACGTGACCCATGATGGTGATGACCGGCGGACGCGGCTGCAGATCGTCTTCGCTGTCTTCGACCTCTTTGATGACGTCTTCAACATCCGAATCGGATACGCGAGTGACCTTGTGGCCAAATTCTTCGATGATCAGTTCCGCGGTGTCTGCGTCGATGGTCTGGTTCTGCGTGACCATCATGCCCATCTGCATCAGCGATTTGACCACGTCAGCCACACGCTCGGCCATACGGTTGGCCAGTTCCGAGACCATGATCGCCTCGGGCAGCTGTACGTCGCGGATCACCTTTTCCCGTTCAACGGCACCGCCCATGGCTTTCTGACGCGCACGCTCCTGCTTGCGCTTCATCGCGGCCATCGAGCGCTGACGGTTGCCCTCGCCACCGGTCGCCTGACCCAGAGTCAGCTTGCCCGAACGGCGGTTGTCATCGCGACCTTTGCCACGACCACGCTGCTCACGTTCGCGATCCTGTTTGCGCGGCGTGGCTGCCGGCGCAGGTTTGCTGGCCGGGGCGCGAGCCGCTTTGGGCTCTTCCGGTGCGGGCGCGGCAGCGGCGCGTTTGGCGGCTTCTTCCGCCTCTTTGCGCTTGCGCTCTTCTTCCTCAGCCTTCTGACGCGCACGCTCTTCGGCTTCGCGCTGTTCGCGTTCTTTGGCTTCCTGTTCCGCACGGCGGCGGGCGCGCTCTTCTTCGCGCGCCTTTTCAGCAGCCTCGCGCGCCGCGGCCTCTTCGGCCTCACGCGCCTTGGCCGCTTGCAACGCCTTCATGCGGCGCGCCATTTCCGCATCGGAAATGCCCGCAGGACGACGCGACGGATCACCCGAAGGTGCAGCACCGCCACCCGGCTTTGCTGCGCCCGGCTTGGGAACCACCACGCGTTTGCGTTTGGTTTCCACCACGACATTCTTGGTGCGTCCGTGGCTGAAACTCTGTTTCACATTTCCGGGGCGTGCCCCGCCACGAAGACCCAATGTCTTTTTGCCGTCATTATCGCTCATAAAGCTCTTTACCCTTCCGCGCGGCCCCTGCCGCCGTCATCCGTTTCGCGCAAGCCACGCAGGCGCTGCGCTTCCTCTACAACACGTTTGGCGAGTCCGCCAGAGGCCAAGGCCGCATGAATCACCGTTTGGCGCCCAAATGCCTGTCCTAATTCGTCTGCCGTCAGCCAACCTATGTATTTCCCGAAGTGCGGCGTGCTCAGTTTGGACTTGCCGCGCCCCGATCCATCGGCGGCCTGAATCAGCACCTGCGCCTCTTCCCGGTCCAGCCACGTCTTGACCTTTTCATACCCCGCGACCGCGTCGCCGGACTTGCGCGCCAGGCTGAGCAGCTCGACAACGCGGCGCGCGATCTGCTGTTCAACCTTTTCCGCCAGGTCCTTGGGCACAGACACCTGCGCCTTGAACCCCCGCGCAAACAGTTTCTTGCCAACGGCCTTGTCCAGGGCGGCACGATCCGCCGCCACATAGACCCCCCGCCCGGGCAGTTTCGCCGCGACATCCGGAAAAACCTGACCGTCCGGCCCCGCCACAAAGCGGATCAGCCCGTTTTTGGGCTGCACCTCGCCTGTGGCGATACACTTGCGCTCGGGTCCGTCGGACCGATCCTTATGGGCGCCACCGCGACTCATACACGCCACCCGAAGCCCGAGATCAGGCCTCGACCTCCTCGTCTGCTGCGTCGCCGTCGACGTCTTCTTCCGCCTGTTCCAGCTCGGCCGGATCAACCCAACCCAGCAGGATACGCGCCGTCATGACCATATCTTGCGCCTCTTCCAGCGTTACGCCGAAAGGCTCCAATACACCGTCATCCTTGACACGCTCACCATCGACGGTCGTCCAGCCACCGGCCAGTTCCCAGTCGGCGCAAGTTGCAAAGTCTTCCAGAGTCTTCACGTCGTCCCTGGCCAGCGCCTCTACCATCTGGGGTGTCAGACCTTCGAATTCAATGAGACTGTCCTCGGCCCCCAATTCACGCGCCGCATCCAGTGCCGCCTTGGCCTGTGCTTCCAGGAATTCGCGGGCGCGGGTTTGCAGTTCCTGCGCGGTACCTTCGTCGACGCCGTCGATGACCAACAGTTCCTCAATTTCGACATAGGCAACTTCTTCGAGGTTGGTGAAGCCTTCCGAGACCAGCAGCTGAGCAAAGAATTCGTCCAGATCCAGGCTGTCCATGAACAGTTTGGTACGGGCTTCGAATTCCTTCTGGCGGCGGGCCGATTCTTCGGCCTCGGTCATGATGTCGATGTCCAGGCCGGTCAGCTGGCTGGCCAGACGCACGTTCTGACCGCGGCGACCGATGGCCAGCGACAGTTGTTCTTCTGGCACGACAACCTCGATCTTGCCGGCTTCTTCGTCCAGAACCACCTTGGAAACCTCGGCAGGCTGCAACGCGTTCACCAGGAAGGTAGGCTGGTCTTCGTTCCACGGGATGATGTCGATCTTTTCACCCTGAAGCTCGTTCACGACCGCCTGAACACGGCTGCCGCGCATACCAACGCAGGCACCGACGGGGTCGATCGAACCATCATAGGAAATCACGGCGATCTTGGCGCGCGAACCGGGGTCACGGGCCACGGCCTTGACCTCGATGATGCCGTCATAGATTTCCGGCACTTCCATCTTGAACAGCTCGGCCATGAATTCCGGCGCTGTGCGCGACAGGAAGATCTGATGGCCACGCACTTCGCGGCGAACCTCTTTGATATAGGCGCGCACCCGGTCATTCGGGCGATAGCTTTCGCGGCCGATCTTGTCGTTGCGGCGCAGAACCGCCTCGGCACCGCCCAGATCGACGATGACATTGCCAAACTCTTCGCGCTTGACCGCACCGTTGATGATGGTACCGGCGCGATCCTTGAATTCTTCGTACTGACGGTCACGCTCGGCTTCGCGCACCTTCTGCAAAATCACCTGCTTGGCGGACTGAGCCGCGATCCGGCCCATCTCAACCGGCGGGACCTCTTCGACGAAGACGTCACCAACCTCGGGCGCTTCCATATACTGCTTGGCCTGCTCGACGGTCATTTCGGCCTGATAGTTCTCAAGCTCCTCATCTTCGACCACGGTACGGACGCGGGTAAAGGTCGCCTTGCCGGTCTTGCGGTCGATCGACACGCGGATGTCCATCTCGGCGCCGTAGCGGCTCTTGGCGGCGCGGGCGAGCGATTCCTCCATCGCTTCGACAACCAGACCGGGGTCGATCATCTTTTCGCGGGCCACGGCCTCGGCGGTCTGCAACAGCTCCAGCTGGTTGGCTGAGGTGATTGCCATCAGTTCGTCTCCTCTTCGGACCCTTCGGTCTCAATCTCGTCGAAAGCGTTTTCGTTCAGGGCACCGGCGTCTTTGCGCTGGCGCAGCATTTCCTTGATCAGGTCATCGGTCAGGACCAGCTTGGCGTCGCTCAGCCAGTCGAATTGCAGACCGATGGTGATGGTTTCATCCCCCTCGGGGATGTTGATCAGAACCTCGTCCCCTTCGATCCCCGCCAATTCGCCCTTGAAGCGTCGGCGGCCGTCAATCAGTTCGGCGGTCTCGATCTTGGCCTCATAGCCTTCGAAGGTCTCGAAATCCTTCAGACGGGTCAGAGGGCGGTCGATACCGGGGCTGGACACCTCAAGCGTATAGGCATCAAGGATTGGGTCCTCGACATCCAGCGTGGCGCTGACCGCGTTGGAAATCTCGGCGCAATCATCCACTTCGATACCGCCATCGGGCTTGTCGGCCATGATCTGAAGCGTAGTCTGCTTGCCGCTCATCAGGCGGATACGGACCAGCTCATACCCCAGATCTTCGATCACGGGCGTGATGATCTCGGCCAGTCGCCGGTCAATGGCAGCTTTTGCTATCAGGTCGTTTGTCATCTGGTACTCTACCCTGTCAGTCGGGCACAAAAAAACGGGCGCGCGGCCCGTCGAATTTTCCGGTGGAGCCTTGGACCAGAAGTCCAACGCGCCGCTGTTGAAACTGCATATACGCAGGATGGCCCGAGTCTGCAACCCCCTGAGGGATTCGCATTCGGATTTACACCATCCACCACCGTTCGGCGATGCGGCCATCGTCCAGCGCACCGTTCCCGGCAATCTGCCGCGGCATCCCGACAGAATCCGATACGGCAAGGGCCATGTCGGCCTCGGAGGGGTGGAACCGGACACCGCGCGTGCCTCGCATTCCGGCCCGATCCGGAAGCGCCGCGATATCGACATACCCGTCCCGCAGCGCCTCGGCGCGCACGGCTGGGTCCGGGATTACAATGACTTCAACCGCGTCAGCCCATCCGGCCTGACCATCTTTATAATGCCCCTCGACACGGCGGCCCAGAAAATGGCGGCCATCTTCTGCCCGTTCGACACGATAGCAGCCGGTGCCGTAGGCTTTGCGCAACGGGGATACGGTTTCACCGGCGCGCGCAACAACAAAGCGGCTGTCGGCCAACAGGAATGGCAATCCGGGATTTGCCTCGGCAAGTTCAAGCCGCAGGCGGTTGGGGGCAAGCGCCTCGGGCCTTCCGATTTCGGCCAGAACGGCCAGGACATCGGCAATCTGCAAGGGTTCGCCATCGTGAAAGACCGCGTCATCACGCAGATCAAAGTTCCAGACCCGTGCGTCGGCGTCGGTTTGCCAGCCGGTCGCAAGCTCACCGCGCAACGTACCATCCGGGGCGATTTCGGTCATTGTGTCGAAAACGGCCCCACGCGCCACTTGCTCGAGGCTGTCATCGCGCGGAACAGCCAGACGCAATGTCCCGCCTTTCTTGGGCGTACCGGCAAGGGATGCTCCTG
The DNA here is from genome assembly GCF_056541565.1 of Ruegeria sp. AG6. Taxonomy (NCBI): domain Bacteria; kingdom Pseudomonadati; phylum Pseudomonadota; class Alphaproteobacteria; order Rhodobacterales; family Roseobacteraceae; genus Ruegeria; species Ruegeria sp. AG6. The sequence continues at coordinate 69,381 of NZ_JBQFYQ010000009.1, forward strand.
TCGCCGCTAGCAATGCGGCAGCGGCACCAGAGGCAAAGAGAGCACGGCGATCGATGCGGGTCATGCGACACCCTCCGCCACACGGTCCATGATTCGCACCAGTTCCGCGCTGATGCCCGGCTCGGACAGGGCGTGCCCCGCCTGACGAACCATCTTCAGTTCGGCATTCGGCCAGCGTTCCGCCAGCGACCAGGCGGCCTGCGGCGGGCAGATCATGTCATAGCGCCCCTGCACGATATGGCCGGGGATATGCGCGATCCGGTCCATCTGATCCAGAATCTGCCCGTCCGTTTCCAGAAACGCCTTGTTGGTGAAATAGTGATTCTCGAGCCGCGCAAAGGTGCGCGCGTATTCGCCGGGGCTTTCGCCAACCGATCCGTTGGTGTGGATCGAGGCCAGCGCGTTTTCCCAATGCGACCAGGCCCGCGCATACAGGATCTCTGTCGCGCGGTCGCCCGAAAACAGACGTTTGTTATAGGCGGCAATGGTGTCGTTCAGTTCAACCTCGGGCAGCAGCGAGGTGAATTTCTGCCATTGCTCGGGCCAAAACCGCCCGGCGCCACCGCCGTAAAACCAGTCAAGCTCGGCCTGAGTCGCAAGGAACACCCCGCGCAACACCAGTCGACTGACGCGATCGGGATGGGTCTGGGCATAGATCAACGCCAGAGTCGCCCCCCAGCTTCCGCCAAAAGCGATCCATTCTTCGATCTCGAAGAGTTTGCGCAGCCGCTCTATGTCGGCCACCAGATGCCACGTCGTGTTGTCCTCGACCGAGGCGGTGGGGCGCGACCGGCCACATCCGCGCTGGTCAAACAGAATCACCCTGTAAGCCTGAGGATCGAAGTATCGCCTCATGGCCGGGCTGCACCCCCCACCCGGCCCCCCGTGCAGGATCACGACGGGTATGCCGTCAGGATTTCCGCATTGTTCCACATAAATACGGTGCCCATCGCCCATATTGACCATCCGCTGGTCGAAAGGGTCGATCGGCGGGTACAGATATTGAACTGCGCGCTTTTGGTCCGGGTACTTGTCCATTATGGCCCTATATAGTCCTTAAGCGTAAAAGAGCACACGGAGACAGGAATGCAAGCGCATCCGAACACGGTGGACCCGTCCGAGATCGCAAAATTCGAGGCGATGGCCGCCGAATGGTGGGACCCGCACGGGAAATTCAAACCATTGCACATGCTTAACCCGTGCCGGCTGGACTATATAACGCAGCAGATCGCCGGAGAATTCGATCGCGACCTAAAGTCGCCTGTGCCGTTCGAAGGCCTGCGCCTGCTGGATATCGGCTGCGGCGGCGGGCTGCTGAGCGAACCCATGGCGCGGCTCGGTGCTGAAGTTGTGGGTGCCGACGCCGCCGAGGGCAACCTGCCCGTGGCCCGCATCCATGCCGAGCAATCGGGGCTGCAAATCGATTATCGCCACACAACCGCCGAAGACATGGCTGCAGCAGGCGAACAATTCGACGTGGTGCTGAACATGGAGGTGGTCGAACATGTGGCCGATCCCCTTGGCTTTCTGACCGCATCGCAAGACTTGCTGAAACCGGGTGGCTTGCTGATCTGCTCCACCATCAACCGCAACCCGAAATCCTATGCGATGGCGATTTTCGGGGCCGAGGTCGTCATGCGCTGGCTGCCGCGCGGCACCCATGAATGGAACAAGTTCATCACGCCGGACGAGCTGTTCGACCTGCTGCGTCAGGCCGGGCTGGACCCGGTGGACCGCAAAGGGTTCGTGTTCAACCCAATCCTGTGGAGCTGGTCCATCTCGGATCGGGACTTGAGCGTGAATTACGTGACGGCGAGCGTGAAGCCACAGTAGGGGGTTACTCCCCCTCCAACTGCAACCGCAAATCCCTTAGAACCGGCAGCGTGCCGCGCACCCGTTCCAGCCCCAGCTCTCCGACGACACGGTTGATCAGCGGCGCGATCGAGGAAATCGCCTGATCCCGCGCACGGCGACCGGCGGGGCTGATCGCGACCATCTTGCGGCGGGCGTCGTCCCAGTCGGGGCGGATGTGGATGTATCCGGCCCATTCCAGCTTGGCCAAGGTGTTGGTCATCGCTCCTCGGGTCACGTGGAATGTGTTGGCCAGTTGCGCCGGGCTACGCTCGTCCCCGACGAAAACCAGATGATTCAGCACAGAGAAATGCGAAATTTCCATACCCTTGGGCAGCACCCGGCTGAGCCGGTTGCGCAACAACTGATCCGCGGTCAGGATCTCGCTGAACAGCGTGACCGCAAGGGCGTTGGTGTCTTCCGTCATTGTTCAGTTCTGTCAGGGTCCCGTGAAAGACCGGATATGTGTCAACGACGGCACGCGGCGGCGTGCCTCTGACACAGAACTATCATCCAAATCGAAAATGTGAATGCCCGGATCGGTACCTGCGTCGATCAGCACCTCTCCCCAAGGGGCGACAACCATGCTGTGCCCATGGGTAAAACGCGTCTTTCCGCGCGTTGATGGGTGTTCCCCCGTTTGCGCGGGGGCCAAGACCCAACAGCCTGTCTCGATCGCCCGGGCCCGCAGCAGCGATTCCCAATGCGCGGCGCCCGTAACAGGTGAAAACGCTGCCGGAACGGTCAGGATTCGCGCGCCTGCCTGCGCCAAAGCCGCATGCAGGTACGGAAACCGGATGTCATAACAGATGGTCAAACCCACCTTGCCAAAATCGGTTTCGGCTATGACCGCCTTTTCACCGGGGCGGTAGTTCTTTGATTCGCGAAACGTCTCGGTCTCGGTGACTTGCACGTCGAACATATGAATCTTGTCGTAACGCGCCACGATCTGACCTTGCGGATCGATCATGAAAGACCGGTTGGCAAACCGCCCGTCAGCGTCATGAGTCTTGATCCCCAGTGACCCGATCAACACCCACACGCCCAGTCGGGCGGCCTGTTCCCGCAGGCCGGCCAAGGTGATGTCGTCTTCTTCGTGCTGAAGAACCTCGTTTTGCCGCGTCGTACTGTTTGACACGCAATTCGTGACCTCTGGCGTCAGGATAAACCGCGCACCCTGCCCTGCCGCGTCGGCCGCCATGGCGCGCACCATGTCCAGGTTTTCGACCGGATCATCCGACGAGGTGATTTGCAGCAGCGCGGTCTTCATCAGGCCGCAAGCAGACGGTCAAGCTTGCCTTGCCGCTCCAGCTCGTAAAGGTCGTCGCAGCCGCCCACATGCTGTGTCCCGATGAAAATCTGAGGCACGGTGCGTTTGCCGCCTGCGCGCTGGATCATCTCGGGCTTGCGTTTGGGGTGCATCAGAATGTCAACTTCCTTGAACTCAACGCCTTTCTGCTTCAGCAGACGTTTGGCCGCGTGGCAAAAACCACAGAGCGGCGAGGTATAGATTTCTACGGGCTTCATGTTCCGGTCCCTTTGGGTTTCGTGCGATCTTGGGCGAATTAGGCATCCTTGGCAACGCGCGCCAGTGCCAACACGAAAATATGATTTGCCGCAGCGGCCTGACACGCACGCGTGCACGCCGCCAACGTCGCGCCGGATGTCATCACGTCATCCACCAGCAGGACATCGCGCCCCTTCAAATGCAGTGCCCGCCTTGGGTGGATGTCAATTGCGCCTGCCAAGGCTTCGTCCCTTTCCCGCGCGGTCTTTCCGTCCAGCGCCGGGGTCCGCCGTTTGCGCACCAGCAGATCCGGCATGCAGTCCAACCCGGTTTCTCGCCCTAGGTTGCGTGCCAGCAGCGCAGACTGATTGTATCGCCGTTTCAGCAGGCGTGACCAATGCAACGGCACCGGAGCAATCACCATACCGGGACGCAACAGCTCGCGCCCGGCCTGCGCCATCCAACGCGCAGCGGGGCGGGCCAGTTCGGTACGGTCACCATGTTTCAAAGCCAGAACAAGTGACCGCGCCTTCCCATCATACATCAGCGCAGCGCGGCCCGCGTTCCAGGGCGGAGGGGTTTTCAGACAATCGTCGCACTCGGTCCGGAACCTGTCTGCGCTTCCGATCACGGGCACACCACAGCTTTCGCAAACCGTGCCACCGATGAACGGCGTATCCCGCCAACACGCCCCACACAGGCCGAAATCGGATTCCGTCAGCTCTCCGCAGCCCATGCAACGCGGCGGGTAGATCAGAGCAAGGGCAGTTTGAATCCGCTGCGCAATGCGATACTTGCGACCTATGAAACTGCCCGAGCCCACCGCACCCTCTCTTTTCGACCGTAACGCCATTCTGCATCATCGCGCCCGCGCGAAGGACGACGCCTTGTTCTTGCACCGCGCCGCCATTGATGAGGTTCAGGATCGGCTCTCCATGGTTAACAGAACCTTTACGGCACCTGCGGTTGTGACCCCTTTTCCACAGCTTTGGGCAGACGTTTTTCCGGATGCCGCCATTGTCGCGGATGACGATGTGCTGTCGCTTCAACCCGGTGCGCATGATCTGGTAATTCATGCGATGGCGCTGCATTGCGCCAATGACCCGGTCGGCCAGTTGATCCAATGCAAAAGGGCTTTGAAACCGGATGGACTGGTTCTTGTTCTATGCCTTGGGGGTGAGACCCTTCACGAATTGCGCGCCGCGCTGGGTCAGGCCGAAATCAAAGTCACGGGCGGGCTCAGCCCCCGAATCGCCCCCATGGCCGAACTGCGCGACCTCGGTGGATTGTTGCAGCGGGCCGGTCTGGCATTGCCAGTGGCCGATGCCGTACCGCTGACGGCAGAATACCGCGATATCTGGCACCTGATGCACGATCTGAGGGACATGGGTGAGACCAACGCTTTGGCTGCCCGGTTGAAATGCCCAACCCGACGCAGAGTGTTCGAAGCCGCACAGCGCGTCTATTCGGATCACTTTTCGACGGAAACAGGCCGCCTTGCCGCAACCTTCGAACTGATTTGCCTGACCGGCTGGTCCCCCGATGACAGCCAACCAAAGCCGCTGCGCCCGGGGTCAGCCCAAATGCGCCTGGCAGATGCCCTGCGCACGAAAGAGGGCAAACTGCCGGATTGACGCGCAACCAAATCCCTTTATCTCAGGTCGGAACACGAAAACTCAGGAATGCTCAAATGTTTGATGCCACTCGTCCCGCTCATGCTCCTGCCGACCATCCCAAGGTCAAGATGGGCCGTGTTGGCATTTTGCTGGCCAATCTGGGCACCCCGGACGATTACACCTATTGGCCGATGCGTCGCTATCTGAACGAGTTTCTGTCGGATCAACGGGTCATCGACTATCCGAAATGGAAATGGCAACCGATTCTTCAGGCGATCATCCTCAGCAAACGGCCATTCAGTTCGGGAGAAGCCTACAAATCGATCTGGAATCACGAGAAGGGCGAAAGCCCGCTGATGACGATCACCAAGGACCAGACTGCCAAGCTGCGCGGCGCAATGCAGGATCGGTACGGGGATCAGGTGATGGTCGATTTCTGTATGCGCTACGGCAACCCCTCAACAAAGTCCAAAGTGCGCGAGATGGTTGCCGCGGGCTGTGACCGTATTCTGTTCTTCCCGCTTTACCCACAATACGCGGGCGCAACCACAGCCACCGCCAATGACCAGTTCTTTCGTGTACTGATGGATGAGGCCTGGCAGCCCGCCTCGCGAACCGTACCGGCCTATTTCGACCAACCGGCCTATATCGACGCCCTGGCGCAATCCGTTGAACGTGCCTATGCAGCGGCGGAGACAAAACCCGATATTCTGGTCTGCTCGTATCACGGGATGCCGGAACGGTATCTGCAACAGGGTGACCCCTATCATTGCCAGTGCGCCAAAACGACACGGCTGCTGAAGGAACGGCTGGGGTGGTCTGACGATCAACTGGTTTCAACGTTCCAGTCGCGATTCGGCCCCGAGGAATGGCTGAAACCCTATACAGTGGATCATGTGGCGGATTTGGCCAGGCAGGGCAAAAAGAACATAGCGGTCATCGCACCGGCATTCTCGGCCGACTGCATCGAAACGCTGGAAGAGATCAACGAAGAGATCAAGGAAAGCTTCGAAGAAGCAGGCGGCGAAACCTTCACCTATATTCCATGCCTCAATGACGATGCGGCGCACATTGCTGCATTGGGCACGGTGATCGAAGAAAACTTGCGTGGCTGGCTGGACTGACCTGCACAGCCTTGGGAAACAAAAAAGGCGGTGGATTGCTCCACCGCCTTTTTCATGAATTCCGTGTCGGATTAGCTTGCAGCAACAGCAGCAGCAACAACGACCAGCAGGATCAGCGGCAGCAGGATGCCCTGCGACGAACCCTGAGTTTCTTCTACAACAACAGGTGCTTCAACAACCGGCTCTTCCAGGTTACCAGCATAAGCGGTCGAAGCGGCAGCAGTCAGTGCAGCAGCGAGAACGAGTTTCTTCATATTAACCTCCAGAATTTGCGCAGTTCCAATGCCCGGAACCACACATCTAAGACTTACCTCGTGGTTTTTTCTAATCAGCATTGACGCTGGAATGCAATTGCAACTTGACCGCTAAGCGGGTTCCCACACGAAAATGTCGTCAAATTAGCAACACTTGCGTGCCGACCTTCGCCATCGAGAACAGCTCGGCAATGTCTTCGTTGAACAGACCGATACAGCCATTCGACGACCGACGTCCGATTTTTCGCGTATCGTGCGTGCCGTGAATGCGGTAATACTTCCAGCTCAGGTATAAAGCGTGTGTTCCCAGCGGGTTATCTGGCCCCGGAGGAATATAGTCCGGCCATTCCGGATTTCGTTTTTTCATCGACGGCGTCGGAGACCAGCTGGGCCCTTCAACCTTGCGGATTACGCTGGTACGCCCGCGCCGGGTGAGTTCTTCGGTCAGCGGAACCGACGACGGGTACAATTTGTACACCGCTTGATCATCCGACCAATAATGCAGCGCTCTTGAGACGGTATCGACCAGAATGGCGCCATTTCTGGTGTTCGAGAAATACGGTTGCCAATCCAATGCCCGGAACCCGGATACGTTGCGGCGAACCGCCGGTTCAGTCTCGGGTGCAGGGCGCAGCGGGTCGCCCGGGATATATTGCGCCAGTGCTGGGGTTGCCAGCGTCGCAGTGGCCCCTGCCAGAAATCCCCTGCGAGTGGGCGAATGAATACGCTTTTTGACCATGACAACGGGTCCTGTGTTTAGATGAGGTCTGAAATCTATGACATTCTATTGCCAGAATGCTTCAGTCGCAAATCAAACCGGCAGAATCATGCGAGTTAGGGCCATTGCGCGTTTGCTCAGAGCCTTCAGGCGCGCTATGCCCTGTAAAGACACAATAACCAGGTCGATCATGACGCGTATCGTTTCTTTACTCTTGATTTGCTTTGTCGCGCTGGCGGCATGTACAGACACCGGCACCACGACCATTGGTGCAGACGGTCGCCCGCTGCCCACGGTCTACAAAATTCGCGGCAACCCGGAAAAGTTGCAGTTCCGTATGGTTGATTCGGTCAATGCCCTGCGCCAGGCCCAGGGATTGCAGCCTGTCCAGCTGAACGCGCAGCTGAACGCAGCAGCGGCGACCCATTCCAAGGACATGGCCAGACAGAACCGGCCCTGGCACTTTGGGTCCGACGGTTCCTCGCCGATCGATCGGGCTGCACGGGTCGGATATTTCGGCACGTTCCTCGGTGAAGCCATTTCCGAGACATACGAAACCGAAACCGAAACCCTTGCCGCCTGGATGCAGGAACCCGGACCGCGCGCCGTGATCATGGACCCCAAGGCCACGCAGATGGGGTTCGCCTGGCATCAGGAAAAAGGCGGGAAAATCTGGTGGACGCTGGAAATGGGAACCGGCGGCTGACCCCGATCACCGTACACACAAAAAGGCCCCCGAAATCCGGGGGCTTTTTTTTGTGATTACGCTGCCTGCATGGACTGCGCTTCGGTCAGGATAGCATAAAGCTTGACCGGATCAGGGTTCGCCCGAAGTTTGGTGCACACCGAGGTGTCCCTCAGCGTGCGTGACACAAGGGCCAGCGCCTTGAGATGATCGACGCCGGCCTCTTCCGGCGCAAAAAGTGCAAAGGCGATGTCCACGGGTTGACGATCAACCGATCCAAAGTCGATGGGCTTTTCCAGCATGACGAATACGCCCGAAACCGAATCCAGCTCGGGCAAACGCGCGTGCGGAAGCGCAACGCCATGCCCCACGCCGGTCGGGCCCAGGCTTTCCCGTTCGAGCAGACAGTCGACGACGGCCTGCGAGTCGAGCCCCAGATTGGCGGCTGCTACATCGCCTATTTCCTGAAACAACCGCTTCTTGCTGGAAGCGGCGGATAGTACACGTACTGCTTCGGGCTTTAGTATGCTCGAAAGCTCCATGATCACGCTCCATGGGCACCGCACCCGCCTCGGCGGGTGCCGCCCCGTATCCTTGCCTGTTAAGGATCAATCCAGCCGATATTACCGTCTTCGCGACGATACACGACGTTCAATCCATCCTTGTTCTCATTTCTGAACACCAGCACCGGGGCACCGGCAAGTTCCATTTGCATCACGGCTTCACCAACGCTCAAAGATGGGATTTTAGTTTCCATCTCAGCCACAATCATGGGCTGTAGCGATTCGGGTTCATCGGCCGTGTCCGATTCGTCAGAGGCGAGGATATAAGAGGACGCCCCAAAGAGTTCAACCGGCTCGGACCGATCCTTGTGGTGGTCCTTCAAACGACGTTTGTAGCGCCGCAGTTGTGTTTCCATTTTGTCGCAGCATGCCTCGAACGCCGCATAAATTTCGGTTGCATGCGCCTTGGCCTGAGCGGTCAGCCCGGTGGACAGGTGCACTGTTGTTTCGCATACATATTCATGCGCTGAACGGGAAAAGACGACGTTGGCGTCGGTAGGCCGCTGGGCATATTTGCCCACAACCTCGCCCAATTCGGTCTGCACGTGAGTCTGAAGCGCCGCACCGATGTCGATCTGTTTTCCGCTGATTTGGTAACGCATGTGATCTCCTTCACAATTCACACCCATTCTGACGTCACGTTACGCGACGAACTTGTTTTTATCGGGTGGGGGGTCGAGACACTTTCCGCGGTTGTCTTAACTCCAGCCCTTCAACGAAGGGACAACGATCTCCAGACTGGAACCGGGTAAATGCCATGGGACAATTGAGGCAAGAGACGACGGAAGAGTCAATCAAAACAGGTGTGTATATACGCGATTTCCGCCATGCATCCGACGCAGACCATAACAAGCCTATGAAATACGGAAGTTTTCGCCAAGATAGACACGGCGGACATTCTCGTTCTCGACGACTTCGTCAGGTGTGCCGGACATCAGAACCTGCCCGTCATGCAGGATATAGGCGCGGTCGACAATTTCCAGCGTTTCCCGCACGTTATGGTCGGTGATCAGAACACCGATCCCCCGTTTTTTAAGGTCGGCAACCAGATGCCGGATATCGCCGACGCTGATCGGATCAACACCCGCAAATGGTTCGTCCAACAAAAGATATTTCGGGTCTGCGGCCAAACATCGCGCTATCTCAACGCGGCGGCGCTCACCGCCGGAAAGGGCAAGAGCAGGCGCGCGACGCAGATGTTCGATCGAGAAATCCGACAACAGCTCTTCCAGCCGTTCTTTCCGCCTGTGAGCATGAGGAACCGTGATATCCAGTACCGCGGCGATATTGTCCTCGACGCTCATGCCGCGAAAGATCGACATCTCCTGCGGCAGGTAACCGATGCCCATTCGCGCACGCCGGTACATCGGCAAAGTCGTAACATTCTGGCCGTCAATCGTGACTTTGCCGGCCTCTGGGAAAACAAGCCCCGCCACGGAATAAAAGGTCGTGGTCTTACCCGACCCGTTGGGTCCCAACAGGGCAACGACTTCGGACCGGTCCAGTGTCATCGAGACATCGCGGATCACCGTTTTCTTACGGTAGGATTTCCGCAGCTTCTCGATGCGCAGCCCGGAATTGCCTTCGGCCACTGACAGGTCGGGTCGCGCCATCAGTTGTTTCCCTGCTGAAGGATCGTCTTGACGCGCCCGGTCATGGTCGCTGTGCCCGTTGTCAGATTGGCGTTCATCTGGTCGCCGCTGATGATGCTGGGGCCTTGCGTCAGCAGGACATTGCCTTTCATCACGATCACACCGGAATCGATCGTGTATTCCGCCCAATCGCCCTCTGCCGCATCGGGCGGGCTGACCAGAACAACATTCTCGGTGGCTTCCATCCGTTCAATCGCCGAGCGTTCCTCGTTATAGATCACGAGAACCCGTTCAGCAGTCAGCCGCATTTCGCCCTGAATGACGACGACATTTCCGAGGAATTCGGCAGAACCGTCCTCCTGGTTGACGTTCAATGTTTCGGACGTGACCTCGACCGGAAGACTCGGGTCGGCATTTGCAGAACCAAAAGCCACCTGCGCCTCCTGCGCTGTCGCGGTTACGGCACCTGCAAACAGAGCAAGGCACAAAGGAACAAAACGAAAATCGAACACAGGTTATCTTTCTGCTTTTTCAGGCTCGTATACCAGCTTCACGCCGTCTGTAAAAACAATATGGACCGGTCCGTCCTTTTTTTCAGTGCCAAAGGTCATGCGTCCGGCGGAAAAATTGCCGATCGGCCCGGTTCCGTTCACCCGCCCCGGCGTGTCGCCCCGGATTTCGTCCAGCGACGTGTTGAGCAGATCAGTCGTGACCTGAAGTCCGTCGGCAGTGGTAATCACGACGTCGCCGACAAAAGTTGCCGTGCCCTCATCGGGGCGGATCAAACCTGAATTGGAATCCAGAAATATCGTTCCACCGCTGAGAAGCCCCAGACGGCCCCGAAATTCGGATGCGGTCGGGGTTTCGTCTTCGCCGCCCTGCTTGGCCTGGATGGCTTCGATCTGGACATCTTCGCCTTTGCGGGTTGTCCCTCGATATTTCGGCTGTGTGACCACCTGTTGCGCCAATCGCTCGTCAATGTCTTTTTCGGCGAATGGCACCGATACGTTGGTTTCGATGCTGCGAGACAGCAGGAACACTGTGGACAGCATCAGAATGGCCGCAAGTGGCAACAGAACCTTCAGGAACTGTACCATGCGGGAATACCTGTCCAATTCGACCTCCCTCAGCCCAGACCGACGCGCAAGCAGTCGTGGATATGCAGAAGACCCAGCGCCTGCCCGGATGCAGCCTCGTCGACCACAAACAGCGAAGTGATCTTGCGATCATTCATGATCGCCACCGCCTCTTCGGCCAATGCGTCCGGTGTTATGGTGGTCGGATTGGCGGTCATGACCTGCTCGGTCGTTTTGTCCAGCAGACCGTCCATGTGTCGCCGCAAGTCACCGTCCGTAATGATGCCCGACAAATGCCCCTGCGCATCCGTTACACCGGCCACGCCGAAACCCTTTTGGCTAATTTCGATCAGCGCGTCGCTCATCGCGGTGTTCGCCGCGACCAGAGGCAGGGCGTCGCCTGTATGCATCAGGTCGCGCACCGTACTCAGCCGTGCACCCAGCTTTCCGCCGGGGTGGAAGGCGCGAAAATCCTCGGGGCGGAAGTCGCGATACTTCATCAGCGCAATGGCCAGCGCATCGCCCATTGCAAGGGTCAGCGTCGTCGAGATCGAAGGCACCATGCCGAAACCGCAGGCCTCGCCCATCGACGGTATCAGCAGATGCACATCAGCCTGTTTCATCAACGTGCTTTCTGGCTTGCTGGATAGCCCGATCAGCGGAATGCCAAAGCGGCGCGTAAAGGCAAGCAGGTTGGCCAGCTCAGGCGCTTCGCCCGAATTCGAAATCGCCAGCACCACATCGCCTTTGGAAACCATGCCCAGATCTCCATGGCTGGCCTCGGCCGGGTGCACGAAATAGGCGGGCGTTCCGGTACTGGCCAGAGTGGCGGCAATCTTGTGGCCGATATGGCCCGATTTTCCGATGCCACTGATGATGATGCGCCCGGTGGCTTTCAGGATCAGATGCACGGCCTCGGCAAAATGCTCGTCAAGGCTGTCGGCCAGCACATCCAGCGCGCGGGCCTCGTCAGTGACGACCTGGCGGGCGGTTCTCAGAAATGCTTCGGTGTCGGTCATGAGTGTGCAAAGATATCCGTTTCGGGCCAACCGGCGAGGTCCAGCTTCGCACGCATCGGCAGGAAATCAAAACAGGCCTGCGCCATCTCGGTCCGGCCCTCGCGCGCCAGCCGCTTGTTCAACTCGTCGCGCAGGCGGTGCAGATAAAGAACGTCCGAGGCCGCATAGTCCAGCTGAGCATCGGTCAGGGTTTCAGCGCCCCAGTCGCTCATCTGCTGTTGTTTCGAGATATCCACGCCGATCAGTTCCTGGCACAGGTTCTTCAGCCCGTGACGGTCGGTGTAGGTGCGCACCAGCCGGCTGGCGATCTTGGTGCAGTAAACCGGCGCGGCCAGGGCACCAAAGGTGTGATACATCGCGGCGATGTCGAACCGCCCGAAATGGAACAGCTTCAGGACATCGGGGTTTTCCAGCATGGCACCCAGGTTCGGGGCTACGGTCTGGCCCTTGTCCACCTGGATGATATGGCTGTTACCGTCGCCGCCTGACATTTGGATCACGCACAGGCGATCGCGATGCGGGTTCAGCCCCATGGTTTCACAGTCAATGGCCACAACCGGGCCCAGATCCAGCCCATCCGGCAGATCGTTTTTGTACAAATGGTTCGCCACCCGACTATTCCTTTGTGCGATATCGCCTCCGAGATAGGCGGTTTGGTCCCCAAACTCAACGCCGACCGAAAGTCGCGGGCCGTTCGATGCCGAATCCTTGACCATATCCCCATCGGGGGGATATGGATAAGTCATGTCAGACAACGCCCACCAGTCACATCCACAGATCACGGCCCGACTGAAGCGGGCCCATGGGCACCTGGCCAAGGTCATTGCCATGCTCGAGGAGCACGCCCCCTGTTCCGACATCGCCCAACAGTTGTTTGCAGTAGAGAAGGCCGTCACCAATGCCAAACGCGCATTGATTCATGATCATATCGAACACTGCCTGTCCGCTGACGACGATGGCGGCGGGATCGAAGACTTCAAAGCGATTACAAAGTACCTCTGAGCCATGCTGAGTATTCTGAAACACCGCACCTACCGCCACCTGTTCGCCGCCCAGATCGTCGCCCTGACCGGAACCGGGCTGGCCACGGTCGCCCTTGGGCTGCTCGCCTTTGATCTGGCCGGGAATGCTGCGGGCCTTGTCCTAGGCACGGCACTGACGATCAAGATGGTGGCTTACGTCACTGTTGCACCGCTCGCCGCTGCTTTTGCCGAGCGTCTGGATCGTCGCAAGATGTTGGTCGTGCTGGACCTGATCCGCGCTGCGGTTGCAGTGTGCCTGCCTTTCGTGACCGAAATCTGGCAAATCTACGTGCTGATCTTCGTGCTCCAATCGGCGTCGGCGGGCTTTACGCCCGCCTTTCAGGCCACGATCCCGGACGTTCTGCCAGACGAAGCTGAATACACGCGTGCCTTGTCGCTGTCACGCCTGGCCTACGATATGGAAAGCCTGCTGAGTCCCATGTTCGCCGCCGCATTGCTGCTGCTGGTCAGCTTCAACAGCCTGTTCTGGGGTACCGCGCTGGGTTTTGTCGCATCGGCAATGCTGGTTGTCTCGGTCGTGCTTCCGTCACCCAAGCCAAGCCGCCCCCGCGGCATCTATGACCGCACCACGCGCGGCATTCGTATCTATCTGAAAACACCCAGGTTGCGCGGACTGCTTGCGCTCAGCTGGAGCGCAGCAGCCCTGAGCTCGATGGTAATCGTGAACACTGTGGTCATCGTGCGCGCCAATCTGGGCCTGTCGGAAAGCGCGGTGGCCATTGCCCTGGCCGGGTTCGGGGGCGGGTCGATGCTTGCAGCCTTTACCTTGCCCCGCCTTCTGGATCGGATCGAGGACCGTCGGGTCATGGTCGCGGGCGCCGTATTCGCCACTGGCTCCATGGCCGTCGCTGCGATGTTGGCCGCAATTGCTCCTCTGTCGCTCGGGTTGCTGACCGCGTTGTGGGCATTCACCGGTTTCGGATATTCCACCACCCTGACACCTTCGGGCCGCCTTTTGACCCGGTCGGCCCATCCCGAGGATCGCCCCGCCGTCTTCGCCGCACAGTTTACTCTGTCGCATGGTTGCTGGCTGGTTCTTTACCCGCTGGCGGGGTGGTTGATGACCGTGTTCGGCCCGACCGTCACACTCAGCAGCATGGCGACGCTGTCCGTGGCGGGCGTCGTCGGTGCAATCGGCCTGTGGCCGCGCCTCGACCAGGAACCGATCACCCATGATCACCCCGACCTGCCGCCCGATCACCCACATCTGGCCGGGCCAGGCCCGCACGCGCATCCGATCATCATCGACGATCTGCACCCGCGCATCCCGCGCGAACCCTGAGCGGGCGCTTCGATCTGATCTCAACCCGGAATGACCACGAACCAGAGCCCCAATGGACCAGCTTGACCGCCGCATCATCGCCGCCCTGCAAGCCAACGCACGCGCCTCGACCACGCAGATTGCGACCACGCTGGGTGTTGCCCGGACAACCGTGCACGAGCGAATAAACCGGATGGAACAGCGCGGCCTGATCGAAGGATATTCCGTGCGCCTCGGGTCCACCGAAGACACGCCGAAAGTGCAGGTCATCGTCATGCTTGAAGTGCAGCAAAAGGAAACCAGCCGGATCATCAGGCGGCTCGAAGCCTACCCCGAGGTCAAGCTATGCCTGTCGATCAACGGAGAGTTCGATCTTATGCTGTCGGCGGAGGCGCCCAGGCTGGAGGATCTGGACATTCTGGTCGACGACCTGGCGAAGATCCCCGGTGTCCTGCGCACCAATACCAGCGTCGTGTTCGGGCGCAGGATAGATCGAAACTGAAGCGGCGATAACTCTCTGTAAACCGATCGTTGGCTAGCTTGGCCGGGAGAGATCAGAATCCCGGACCGGCAGAATGCCAAATCAGAAGTTCCCGCTGTTACTCATATTGGTGCATGTGCTTTTGGCGCAGGCAGGGTTTGCCATGCCAGATGCCAAAACCGGTGACCTGTGCGATCATGCCGCGCGCCGCGCCGCTTTGTCCGAAGGCGTGCCCCTGGACGTGCTGCGCGCCATCTCGCGCGTTGAAACCGGGCGCAGGCTGGACGGCCGGTTGCAGCCTTGGCCCTGGACGATCAACGTCGGCGGTCAGGGATACTGGTTCAAGTCCGAGGTCGAAGCCAAGACCTATGCGTTCAAAATCTTCAAATCGGGCGCCCGCAGCTTTGATGTCGGCTGTTTTCAGATCAATTATCGCTGGCACGGCAGAGCCTTCCGTTCGATCGACGCGATGTTCGATCCGGATGAGAACGCGACCTACGCCGCCCGGTTCCTGAATGAACTCCATGCCGAGCTTGGATCGTGGCCCGCAGCCGCGGGGGCTTATCATTCCCGCACGACACCCCTTGCCGAAGCTTACAAAGAGCGGTTTCAAAAGGTGCTGGCACAGCTTGAAGGGGCCCCCCGAACCCGGGTTGCGGGCACGTCTCGGGATCCGTTCACCGGAGCCGGACTCCCCTTGATCCCCATTCCGACGGCCTCGCCCCGCACCGGCGCGCTTGGGTCTCTGGTGCCGGCCGCAGGCGCCGCAACCGCGTTTATCGCCTTCAACTAGGAGTTTCGCGTGCCCAAGGTAAACATCCAGTCGCTGTTTTCGCCTACTGTCCTGCTGGCGATTGCGCTGATGACGGTCATCGTCATGATGATCCTGCCCATGCCAGCCTGGGTTCTGGACGTGGGGTTGGCGGCCTCCTTTGCCCTGGCCATCCTGATCTTCACCCTGACGCTGTTCATTGAACGCCCGCTGGACTTTTCGTCCTTCCCCACGATTCTGCTGGCGTCTTTGATGTTGCGCCTGTCGCTGAATGTGTCGTCGACGAAACTGATCATCGGGCAGGGGCACACCGGCCCGAATGCGGCAGGAGACGTGATCGAAGGTTTTGCCAGTTTCGTCATGGGCGGCAGTATTTTTCTTGGCCTGGTGGTGTTCGGCGTGCTGCTGATCGTGAATTTCATGGTCATCACCAAAGGCGCCGCCCGCATGGCCGAAGTTGGCGCGCGCTTTGCGTTGGACGGGATGCCCGGCAAACAACTTGCGATCGACAGCGACATGTCCGCCGGGGCAATCGATCATCAGCAAGCCAAGGAACGGCGAGAGCTGGAACAGCAGGAGACGACATTCTTCGGTTCGCTCGACGGTGCGTCGAAATTCGTGAAAGGTGACGCCGTCGCCGGGCTTCTGATCACGTTGCTGAACCTCGTCATGGGCCTGGTCATGGGAGTCGTCGTGCATGGTATGCCCGTGGCCTCGGCGTTCGAAACCTATGCGATTCTGACCGTCGGCGATGGGTTGGTATCCCAAATTCCCGCCGTCATCATTTCCATAGCGTCTGCCCTGCTGCTGGCACGGGGCGGCACGCAAGGGGCCACAGACAACGCCATCTTTTCTCAACTTGGCCGCCACCCCGCAGCATTGTCGACTGTCGCGGTGCTCATGGTCCTGTTCGCTCTGGTGCCCGGTCTCCCTTTTCTGCCATTCATCCTTGGCGCAGCTATTCTGGGATATGCGGCTTACAATGTTCACCGAAAGCAGCAAGATGCGGCGGCATCGGCAAACCTGCCCTCGACCGAAACCGAAGCGCCGTCATACCAGGCTATCGGCGACATCCTGGACCTGGATGATGTCCATCTGGAGTTCGCGCCGGATCTGGTCAGCATGGTTCTGAACCCTGGCACGGGGCTGGACGCCCGTATTGCCAATATGCGGACCTATGTGGCGTCGACCTTTGGCCTGATTCTGCCCGAGATCCGCCTGACCGACCGCGCCGACCTGCCGACCGGAACGTATGTGATCAAGGTTCAGGGCGTCGAACAGGCACGCGGTGTCTTGCATCCCGATCTGGTCCTGGCGCTCGTGCAGGACGGGTTTGACCTGCTGCCGGAGGGCAATGACGTGACCGAGCCTGTCTATGGTGCTCCGGCGCGCTGGATCCTGCCGAAAGATCAGGAGGACGCCGCGCTGAGCGGCGCCACCATAGTCTCACCGCCTGAGATTCTTGCCACCCATCTGCTGGAGATCATCAAACAGAACTTCTCGCGCCTGCTGACACTGAAATCCCTCCGGCGCCTGCTGTCGGAAATGACCCGCCTGAGCGACCCGGTACGCGCCGAAGCCAACCGCAAGCTGCTGGATGAACTGATCCCCGACAAAGTGCCGATCGACACGTTGCACGCTGTTCTGCGCCTGTTGCTCGACGAACGTGTGTCGATCCGCAACATGGCGCTGATCCTTGAAAGTGTCGCCGAGGCGCGGCTGACCACAACCCAGCCCGAAGGCATCTGTGAACTTGTGCGTCAGCGTCTTGGCTTTCAGCTGGTCGCGGACATGAAGCGCGAGGATGGTTCGATCCCTCTGATACAGTTGGCCCCGGAATGGGAGGACACATTCGCCTCTTACCAGATCGACGCCCCAAATACCGGCATGGATGTCGCGCTGCCCCCAAACGTGTTCAACAAACTGGCCGACGGAGTTGTGAGCACCATCGCCAATTCCGCTGACAACGGTCTGTTTCCGGCCGTCGTGACCTCGACCCGGCGCCGTCGGTTGCTGCGCACAGTCATGCAGGCACGCGGCGTGTCCAACCCGGTGTTGTCCTTCGAAGAAATCGGGCTGGAAGCCAAACCTGCCTTGGTCGGAACTGTTGCAGCGTGATTGCCCTGCCGCCAGAAATGCTGTCGCAGCTGGCCGAAGCAATCTGGCACGCCTTTGTCGTGTTTCTGCGCGTCTCCGCTCTTGTTTCGCTGCTTCCAGCTTTCGGTGAGCGCAGTATTCCGACACGGGTAAAGCTTGGTGCTTCCGTTGCTTTCACGCTGATCATACTGCCCGCTGCGCCCCCCGTCAGAATTGATCCCAGCCTTTGGGCGACCGTGCAACTGGTCGGCACCGAAGTCCTGATCGGGCTTGTCCTGGGGATAGGCCTGCGCCTGTTCGTTCTCGCGCTGCAAACCGCGGGGTCTATTGCGGCTCAGTCCACGTCATTGTCGCAACTGTTGGGTGGAGCGGCGGCCGATCCGGTCCCCGCCATGGGATACCTGCTGACCCTGGCAGGGCTGACACTTGCCGTAATCATGGACCTGCACATCCGGGCCGCGCAGTTCCTGATCCAGAGTTATGGCCTGTTCCCAATAGGGCTGGCACCTGATGCCGCGGATTCGTCGCGCTGGGGATTGCATCAGGTCGCCAGCAGCTTTGGGCTGGCTTTTGCACTGGCAACGCCGTTCGTCATTGCCTCTCTGATTTACAACCTGGCACTTGGGGTCATCAACCGGGCAATGCCCCAGCTGATGGTGGCCTTCGTGGGTGCTCCTGCAATTACCTTCGCCGGGCTGTTTCTGCTGTTCGCAGGCACACCGCTGATCCTGTCCGTGTGGGCGGACGCGCTGGTTGCCTTCTTCGCCAACCCTATGGGAGCGCAAAGATGAGCGCAGGTGATGACGACAGCGACAAGTCATACGAGCCGACACCGCAAAAGCTGCTGAAGGCGCGCGAGAAAGGTGAGGTTCCAAAATCCAACGACTTGTCGGTTGTGGCGGCATATACCGGGTTTCTGATCGCTCTGCTTACAGTCGGTCAATACAGCGTCGAGCATATGGGCACCGGGTTCATGGTTCTGATCGATCAGTCCGACGCATTTGCACGGCTTCTGACGGATGGGGCATCGCATGCTCCGGTTGCGGGGGTTTTGAAAAGTGCCCTGCTGCCTGTTGCTTTGCTGTTCTTCCTTCCTGCCGCGGCTGTTCTGCTGAACTTGATCGCCCAGCGCGCGCTGATCTTTGCCCCAAGCAAATTGAAACCAAGACTTTCGCGTATCTCTCTGATTTCGAACGCTAAGAACAAGTTCGGGCGGGGCGGCCTGTTCGAGTTTGCCAAAAGCACCACCAAACTGTTGATCTACAGCACCTGCCTTGCGCTTTTTCTGAAAGCCAATCTAACCGAAATTTTGTCTGCCAGCGCGGCGCCGGCAAAGTCATCCATTCTGCTGATGATGAACCTGCTGTTTCGCTTTCTGTTCATCGTGATCGCCATCGCACTGGCCATCGGGGTTGTCGATTTCCTTTGGCAATATGCCGAACACATGCGCAAGAACCGTATGTCGCGCAAGGAGATCATGGATGAAACCAAGGATGCCGAGGGCGACCCTCATGTCAAACAACACCGGCGCCAGCGTGCACAGGAAATCGCAACCAACCAAATGTTGGCAGGTGTTCCAGGCGCGGATGTCGTGATCGTAAACCCCACCCATTATGCTGTGGCGCTTAAATGGACACGGGTTGCGGGCAGCGCCCCGGTTTGCGTTGCCAAAGGGGTGGACGAAATCGCCGCCACCATCCGATCCGCCGCAGGAGAAGCAGGCGTTCCGATCCATTCAGACCCTCCCACAGCGCGCGCCCTTCACGCGACCGTGGACATAGGTCAGGAGATCGCCGAAGAGCACTATCGTCCTGTTGCCGCCGCGATCCGGTTTGCCGAAGCGATGCGAAAACGCGCGAAGGAGCAAGTTCGATGACTCATACGCAATTACCCGATCTGGAAAAAGTGACCAACGCAGCGTTTCAGAAGCAATTTCAAGCGCTGCGACCGATCCTGGAGGCCGAGGCACGGATCAAGCAGCAACTTGCCAGATTGGACGGTCAACTCCGTCAGGCGCGCCAAGACAGCACCAAGGTCGAAGGCTATCAGGTTTCAGGGACCGACGTTCTCTGGAATAGTTGGGAGTCCGCGACCCGGAGACAATTGAACCTGCAACTGGCACGAACGCGCGCGCAGAAACTGGCCGGAATGGAAGCTTTACGTGCTGCCTTTGGGCGAAAACAAGCGGTGGAAACATTGCG
Source organism: Ruegeria sp. AG6 (assembly GCF_056541565.1). Classification (NCBI taxonomy): domain Bacteria; kingdom Pseudomonadati; phylum Pseudomonadota; class Alphaproteobacteria; order Rhodobacterales; family Roseobacteraceae; genus Ruegeria; species Ruegeria sp. AG6. The sequence goes on from NZ_JBQFYQ010000009.1 coordinate 89,241, forward strand.
GAAGGAAGTTCAGCAGGCAAACCGAAAAGCAAAAACCAGAAAACACTTCGGGCCATAGCTTGACCGACCCGGAGTATCGGGCCGATTAGTGTCAGCTATCTTGTCGGTTTACACTCAGGATCAGCACTTTGGACACGTCGTCGCCAAATTCTTTGCGCGCCACTTCCAACAAGGAATTCCGCAATACATCCAGGTTCCCGGATTCTGTAAAAGCCCCGTCAAAACCACCCGTGTTTGCATGGTCAAAAAGAACCTGAAGAAATCCATCCCTGAGTTTAGGTTCGATTGCATAATAGGTTTCTGTAATGGCCGGGTTCGCCTCAAGGCTCAGCGACAGCGTTACCATGGCTTCGATCTGGTCATCTTTTACAACGGGGACGACAAATTGTTTGGTCATTTTCAGATAACCAAAGCTCTCCCCCTCGCCTTTTTCCTTTGATTTCCCTGTTTTTTTGCCGGCCGCCTTGTCCTCTTTGACTGCTTCTTTTTCGGCAACGGCAGTTTCAGGTTTCTTTGCAGGTGCAAGAACCAGACTCGCGCCAATACCCGCACCGAGTCCAACAATCAGAAAAATCACGGGAATCAATTTTGCGACCACGATCTCACCTCAGAACGGCAAAAGGGAATCAAGAACTTGCTGACCATAGCGGGGTTGCTGGACATCCGTTATCTGCCCTCTGCCGCCATATGACACGCGCGCTGACGCGATTTTGTCATAGGTTATTTCGTTTTGCCGCGAGATGTCCTGCGGGCGGACATATCCCGTCACAAGAAGCTCTCGCAGTTCGAAGTTGACCCGCAACTCCTGGGATCCCGATATTGAAAGAACTCCGTTCGGCAACACATCCAGCACTGTTGCGGCAACACGCAGAGTCAGTTTTTCGTTTCTCCTGACGGATCCCCGGCCAGAGCTCGAGGAATCCGCCTCAATCGAAACGGCTTCATCCAGTGACGCGCCCTGGGGCAGGTTCTTTTGCACGCGCTGAGGCAGGCCGAAGAGGCTGGGTACTTCGAGATTCTCGGAACCAGATCTGGATCGTCTGGTGTTGTTCGAAATTTCTGCCTTCTCGTCCAGCTCGATGACAACGGTCAGGATGTCGCCTTTCTTGATCGCCCGCTGGTCGCCCAGCAATGAATGCTGCCCGCCGCTCCACAAAGAGGATCGGTCGACGTTTCGCTGGGGTTGGGTGTGCAATGGCAAACCCGGCCACAACATTGCAACCTGTTCCGGGGAATCCTCGTTGGGTGTGAAACTTGGCGGTTTGCCCAAATGATCCATTCGACCACATGCGGACAAGGCAAAAGCCGACAGGATAAGGGTTTTTGGCAATCCGTGCATCACTGTACCTCGATTTGACCGTCCGGACGGATTCGGCCTGTTACGGTTGTTCGGGATGAAAGGTTCATGACCCGAATGCGATCCCCCGCCGCGCCGCGCCCCAAGGCCCGGCCCTCTGTGGTGATCGACAAGGGTTGGCTACTGAACACCAGCACGACCAGATCGTTTCGATCCACGATGGCAGGTGGCCCGACATCAGAGCCGCGAATTGGCCGACCGGGGTAGAGCGCCACCCGGGCCTCTTGTCCGATCAGAAGATCAGGGTCTGAAATTGCATCGGCAACATCTGTTGGCTTTAGCTCGAGATCGGCCGCAGAAATGACTTCCTTGGCCCGTATCGTGCGTGTCGGCACCACAATGTCAGCCTGTGCGGCAATTGGCGCCAGCAGCACCAGAGAAAGAACCAGATGTCGCATCACCGTACCTGCGTTGTCGCGCTCATCATCTGGTCCACCGCCGTGATGACTTTGGCATTCATCTCATAGCCGCGTTGCGCTTCGATCAGCTCGGTAACTTCGCGAACGGCGTCAACCGAACTGTCTTCCAGATAACCCTGCCGCAAAGTTCCCAGACCGTCTTCGCCCGGCGTACCTAGTACCGGAGCGCCGGAAGCTTCGGTTTCCTTGAACAGATTGCTTCCGACGGCTTCCAGGCCCTTTGCGTTCGAAAAACTGGCCAGCGTAAACTCCCCAAGCAACTGACCTTCGGGGGAATCGTCAAAATATGCATAGACCTCGCCCGACGCATTGATCGAAACAGAACGCGCATCGTCGGGGATGGTGATTTCCGGCGAAACCGCAAACCCCTCAGAGGTGACGATCAGACCTTCTGCCGACCGCTTCAAACTGCCGTCGCGCGTATAAGCGGCCTGACCGCTGGGCAAGGTCACCTCCAGATATCCGCGACCTTCGATTGCAACATCCAGATCGCTCCCGGTGGCTGACAAGGCGCCTTGTTCCAATTGCACTGTTACCGCTGCCGGTCGCACACCCAGACCCAGTTGAATACCCGTGGGCAGAACCGTTCCGTCCGACGCGTTCACGGTGCCGGCCCGCGCCATCTGCTGATAATGCAGGTCGGCGAATTCGGCCCGTCGGGCGTTGTAGCCGGTGGTGTTCATATTCGCGAGGTTGTTCGAGATCGTCTCGACCCGCATCTGTTGCGCTGTCATCCCGGTGGCGGCAATTTTAAGGGCCCGCATGTCTAACTCTCCTCATCCAAATCAGCGCATCAGCGCCTTGAGTGCTCCACGCACGCGCTCATCTTCACTCTCAAGAAAGCTTTGCCCCAGCTCATAGGCGCGCTGGATTTCCACCAAACGGGTCACTTGCTGAATCGCGTTCACGTTTGACCCTTCGAGAAAGCGATGCAAAACCACCGGCTCGTCGACCGGCTCGATTGCACCGTCGGTGCGGAAACGAGTGTTTCCTTCGCGTACAAGTTCGTTCGTGTCGGCGACGTTGAAAACGCCCAACTGACCCAGAAGTTGACCATCGACACTCAGCGTTCCGTCGCTGCCGACATCGATTGACGCGGCATCAGGCGGGATGAACACAGGCGCGCCATTGGCATCGAGCACGCGCGCACCATCCATTGAAACCAGATCGCCATCGGCATTGGGAGAAAAACTACCAGCCCGCGTCAGCCGGTTGCCGTTCTCGGTTTCGACCATGAAGAACCCGTCGCCCTCGATGGCAAAATCAAATTGCCCGCCGGTTTGCTTCAGCACACCCTGCTGCGTTGACGAATTTCGCGCCTCGGCCCTGCTCATGGAAAGGGAGGGGCTGTTCGGCATATCTCGAATGTATTCCGAGAACACCAGCCCCTGCTGGCGATAGCCGGTCGTGTTGGCATTTGCGATGTTATTCGCCACCAGGCGCATTTCATTCATCAGCCCGGACTGGCGGGACAGGGTGACATAGGCGGTGTCCATCAGCGACCTCCTGCGATCAATGGAACAAGCGTACCGGTAAAAAACGTAACAAGGGTCTGAGTCATGAACCCCATCGAGATCCAGAACACGACGACGATGGCGATCAGTTTGGGAACAAAGGTCAGTGTCATTTCCTGTATCGACGTCAGGGCCTGAAACAGACCAACGATCAGGCCTGACACCAAAGCAACTGCCAGAATCGGAACCGATGTGATGACGGCGATCCAGAGAGCCTGACGCACGATGTCATAGAAAAGACCTTCGCTCAGCATGGTATCAGACCGGCATCCGAAGGATTTCCTGATAGGCCTCGACCACCTTGTTGCGCACGATCACAGCTGTCTCGACGGCCAGTTCGGTCTGTGCCAGCGCCTGCACCAGCGCGTGCGGGTCGGCCTGCCCCACCATCGAGGTCTGCGACATCTGCTCGCTGTGTTTCAACGTGGATGCAAAGTCCTGAAAACTTGCCTTCAGCCCCTGCACCATGCCCGAGTGATCTGGGTCGGCCTGGGTTGCAGGACGGGCGCCGGCATAATTCTGCGCGGCGGTCAAGGATCGGATGTCCATTCTGGCTGTCCTTTATTTTCTAAGCAGTTCCATCAATGACGACGACATTTGCCGTGTTTGATCGAACATCTTGAGGTTGGCTTCGTAGCTCCGCTGCGCCTCACGCGCGTCGGCTATTTCGATCATCAGATCGACATTCGATCCCAGATAGTGACCACTGGCATCTGCCAACGGGTGACCGGGGTCGAAAATTCGTGTCAAGTCGCGTCGATCAAGCTTTACGCGGCCAGCTTTCACCACGTTCCGACCCTCTTTTTCCATGGTCTCAAACGGCACCGTCTTCCGCCGGTACCCGGGTGTATCCGCATTCGATATGTTTTCGGACACGTGACGCAGACGGGCTGCCTGCGCACGCAGGGCGCTGGCGGATGCAGCAAGTGAGTGGGAAAAATCGCTCATCCCCGGCCTCCTTATCCACGCCCCAGACTGGTGCGAAGGATGTTCATCGAGGATTTGTAGATCGCCAACGCGCGGTCGTGCTGTCGTTTGACATCGACCGATTTCAGCATTTCTTCTTCAAGCGATACGCCGTTGCCATTTGGATCACCCGACGAAGCGGCCTGGTGCTCTGCCCAGGGCTGCGCACCTGTACCGCCGTGCAGATGACCCTGCCGCGTGGCCATCATGGTCACTTCGCGTCCCGAGGTTTCAAGTGCTTTATGGAAGGGCTCGATATCGCGCGGCTGGTAGCCCGGCGTATCCGCATTGGCCATGTTGCGCGCAATCACTGCCTGCCGTTGCCCGGCATGGGTTGCCATTGCGTACGCGGTCTTTAGGACGTTCAAGTCATAGAACATCGGGGCTTCTCCCTCGATCAATTTCAATCAAGGCTTAACCCCGATTCCTTTAGAAACCGTTTTCAGAACCCAATTGGAGAACCCAAGATGTCTGATCTCGACCCGATGCTTCTGAAACATGAATTCGATCGGATGACTTCAATCCGCCACGTGGGCCTGGTCAGCGGCGTCGCACAAGGGTTGATCGAGATCAGTGGCCTGAACGAACATGCGCGAATCGGAGACTTGCTTACATTGCGGCGGCGCGCAGGGCCCGATCTGGCCGGTGAAGTGCTGCATGTCGGTGCAGACCATATCCACATGATACCGGGTTCCGCCCCTGACGGTGTCAGCCTCGGGGATCGTGTGTACCTTGATCCCTCGCCGGGTTTCGCGCCCGCATTGCACTGGCTTGGACGCGTCATTGATCCGTTTGGCAAACCGCTGGACGGAAAACCTCTGCTGAACGGGCCACAGGATCGCGACATCATGCAAGCCCCGCCGCCTGCGGTGGCGCGCAAGCCATTAGGAAAGCGGATGGCCACCGGACTATCTGTTCTCAACACCATGCTGCCGATTGTACGCGGTCAACGCGTTGGGTTGTTTGCGGGATCAGGTGTAGGGAAATCGACGCTGCTGTCGACGCTGGCGCGCTTCATGCAGGCTGACGTGGTTGTGGTGACTCTTGTCGGCGAACGTGGGCGTGAAGTGAACGAGTTTGTTGCCCGCGCCATAGGTCCGGAAGCCATGAGGCGCACGATCGTGGTCGCCGCGACGTCCGACCAGTCTGCATTGGCGCGCAGACGGTGCGCGTGGTCGGCCATGTCGGCGGCAGAGTTCCTGCGGGATCTGGGGCTGAACGTCCTGTTTCTGGCCGATTCGGTAACCCGTTTCGCGGAAGCGCACCGTGAAATCGCCGTTGCCATGGGCGAAGCCCCGTCACTCCGAGGCTATCCGCCCTCTGTCACCCCCCTGATTGCCAACCTGTGTGAACGCGCAGGCCCCGGCACGCAGGAGCAGGGTGATATCACCGCCGTGTTCAGCGTCCTGGTTGCGGGGTCCGACATGGATGAACCCATCGCCGACATTCTGCGCGGTGTGTTGGACGGGCATATCGTACTCAGCCGCGAGATTGCCGAACGCGGGCGCTTCCCGGCCATCGACCTCAGAAAATCCGTATCCCGCAGCCTTCCAGAGGCCGCGTCAGAGGCCGAGAACCGGATGATCAACGAAACCCGCAAACTTGTTGGCAGCTACGAACAATCCGAAGTCATGATAAAGGCCGGGCTGTATTCAGAAGGATCAGATCCGCTCTTGGATCAGGCCGTGCGCGTTCATGAGGAGTTGGACGCGTTTTTCGGCAAACCCGATTCCGAAGGGATTGAAAACAGCTTCAACCGCTTGTCCCTGATTCTGCGCCGTGCCTCGGCCGGCCTGCCGCGTTAGTGAACTCGGAACAGTTTTAAGTATTAAGGCCGCCTTAAGACCTACGCTGCTATCCCGATAGTCGGGTGATAAAAAGGTGGTGGAGATGGGTGCGCAAACCAATGCGGCGCCAATCATCATCAAGAAGAAGCGTGTATCGGGTGGCGATGGCCATCACGGTGGCGCGTGGAAAGTCGCGTATGCCGACTTTGTGACGGCCATGATGGCCTTCTTCATGTTGATGTGGCTGCTGAACGCAACAACGGAACAGCAACGAAAAGGGTTGGCGGATTATTTCGCACCGACAATCCCGCTAAGCCCGGAATCCGGCGGCGGGGACGGGGCGTTTGGCGGCGACAGCATGCTGTCTGAAGAAGTGCTGCTGCGGGACGGTCAGGGTGCCACGACCACTCACCCGACTGAATCGCATCAGGCCCGTGGCTCGATCGGAGTGAATGCCGAGGGCGGCGGCAAAGGAGACAAGGAAGATTTCTCTACGTTGGAGGCGCAACTGCTGGGGCGCACGGGTGAAAGCGAGATCTCGGACAAACTGCTCAAGCATATCGTCACACGAGTCACGGATGAGGGACTGGTGGTGGAACTGTTTGACACCGACGATCAGGCATTGTTCGAATCGGGCTCTGACAAGCCAACCAGCTTTCTGCGGTCCCTGGCCCTGATCATCGCCCGAGCCTCGGATCTTGTCGTCAATTCGATCGCTGTCGAAGGGCATGTCAGCGCGTCTCCGGTTGTGCAGGCGCGCAACACAGCCTGGGAACTGTCCACGGCAAGGGCCCAAAAATTGCGTCAGTTGCTACAGGACAAGGGCGTTGCGGCACAAAGAATGGATCGTGTTACGGGCCATGCAGACCGAGAATTGTTCGCCGACAATCCCATGGCTGCGCGGAACAACAGGATCGAAGTGATCTTTCTGCGCCAGCCCTAAATGATAGAGCGTATTTTACATGTTAGCGCGCTGTTAAGGGGCAGCGCGTTACCTGTTGCATCAAAGACGGACGCAACAGAAGGGCGCACCCATGACCATTTCCTCTTCGCTCAATGCCGGTGTGGCGGCGCTGAAAGCCAATGCCAACAGGTTGGCGACGATTTCCGACAACATCGCGAACTCTTCAACCTATGGATATAAACGGGTCGAGACGGATTTTCATTCAATGGTCACGTCGGGCCAGGGTGGCAGCTATTCGGCAGGCGGCGTGCGGACGACAAGCCAGCGCATGATTGATCAACGCGGGCCATTGGTCACAACCAGCAACTCAACCGATCTGGCAGTTCGTGGGCGCGGCATGTTGCCTGTGCGCCCCAGTTCGCAGATCGGGAATAATTCGAACGAGATGCTGCTGACAACAACCGGGTCGTTCCGCACCAACGAAGAAGGGTATTTGGTTACCGAATCCGGCCTCGTTCTTCTGGGGTGGCCCGCGGCATCTGATGGCACTATTCCACCGGTTTCGCGCGACACACCCTCCGCGCTTGTACCCATTCAGCTCAGCGTGAATCAGCTGTCGGGTTCTCCAACCACGGAAATGAAACTGCGTATGAACCTTCCGGCCACGGCAACAGATGCGGGCGCGCCGGGCGACATTCAGCCTTTGTCGGTCAAGTATTTCGACAATCTCGGCAAGTCTGAAAGCGTCGATATCCAGTTGATTCCGACCGTTCCCGCAACCGGCAGCAGCAATGAATGGCGGATGGTATTGCGCGATTCAGCCTCTGGCGGGGCCGTCGTAGGGGAATACAGGCTGACATTCACCGACAACCGAACGGCCGGGGGAACCCTCGCAAGCGTGACACCTATTTCAGGTGGTGCTTATGATCCAGCAACGGGCAGTGTCATGGTCAACGTCGCCGGTGGACCGATGGAGATCAATATCGGCCAGATCGGGGATGCCGACGGCATAACCCAGCTATCCGACACCTTTGCGCCGGTTTCAATCACACGCGACGGCTCTGCCGTGGGAACCATGACCAGCGTTCAGGTGGACGAAAACGGCAATGTCTACGCGCGCTATGATACAGGTGTCAACCGCCGCATGTTCCAAATCCCGCTTGCTGACGTTCCCAATCCTAACGGCCTGACCGCGCTGGACAGCCAAACCTACGAGCCGTCACGGGAAAGCGGTACGTTCTTTCTTTGGAATGCCGGCGAAGGCCCGACAGGGGATCTTGTTTCTTTCGCGCGTGAGGAATCCACCACGGATGTGGCGACTGAGCTGACCTCATTGATTCAGACGCAACGTGCTTACTCGTCCAGCGCCACTGTGATCCAGACAGTGGACGAGATGTTGCAGGAAACGACAAACCTGAAACGTTAATCCAGCTCTGACCCAAAGAAAGGAGCGGCCTCATGAACATGTCGACAGCACTCAATAACGCATTGGGCGGGCTGACTGCGGCCAGTCGCGGGGCCGCTGTAGTGTCCGGGAACATCGCGAATGCGCTAACCCCCGGCTATGCGCGCCGGTCCCTGGAACTTGCGACAAGTCCTATATCCGGAAATGGCGTACGCACCGTTGGCGTGATCCGGCATCAGGATCCGGTTTTGACCGCCAACAGACGTTCGTCTGATGCCGAACTCGCCTTTCGGTCGGACGTTTCAGATTTTCACGCGCGGTTCGAACAACTGGTGGGGTCTCCTGATGACGGCCCTTCGCTGTCTACCCGTCTGTCCTCGTTGGAAAACGCCTTTATCACGGCGGCCAGTCTGCCTGACTCGATCGAACGGCTGGATCAGGTTGCGCGCTCGGCCCGCGATCTGACCAACGAGCTGAACGCGGCGTCCGAAGGCGTACGCCAGGCACGCTCGGATGCTGATCGAAAAATTGGCGCCCAGATCGATACCCTGAATCAGACTCTGAAAGATATCGAAGACCTGAACGCCAAGATTCCCGCCATTCAAAACTCTGGCGGTGACATCGGTGCCCTGCTGGATCAGCGGCACGTCCTGATCGACCAAGTCAATACCCTGATCCCGGTCAATGTCGTGCCTCGCGCCAATGATCAGGTATCCCTGTACTCGGAGGGCGGGCTGATCCTGTTGGAAGGCACGGCCTCGGAGTTCACTTTTTCCACGACGGGCGAAACAAAGCCTCATATGACTGTGGCAAATGGTCTGTTGTCCAGTCTGGAGATGAACGGAAACCCGGTACGGACAAGCGGAGATAACGCTCAAATCCGCGGCGGGGCACTGATGGCGCAGTTCACCATCCGCGACGACTTGGCAGTCGAGGCGCAGGTTCAGCTCGACACGGTTGCAAGGGACCTGATTGAACGATTTGAAACGCCCGGTTTGGATTCGTCGGCTCTTGTGACAGATCCCGGTCTGTTCACCGACGATGGCAACCGATTTGATCCTGCATCTGTTGTCGGACTTGCATCACGGATCTCACTCAATTCAACCGTGGACCCTGACAATGGCGGGGTCAGTTGGAAACTGCGCGCGGGTCTGGGCGCCGCAACTCCGGGTGACCCTGGGCAGGCTGCTCAATTGCGCGCGTTCGGGCACATATTGAACGACGCACGTCCGGTACCTGGCGGGCTGTTCGGCACGGGAAACATGCGAGCTGCCGAGTTGACCGAGGCCCTGTTGTCGAAAGCGGGCGCACACGCCCATGCCGCAGATCAACGCAAGACTTTTGCAAACAGCTTCCAGCAGCAAATGGCGCAGATCGAGGCCGCGCAGGGCGTGGATACCGATCAGGAACTACAGCGGCTCATGCAGGTCGAACAGACTTATGCCGCAAACGCTCGTGTCATCTCGGTTGTTGACGAGCTTATGGAAACTCTTCTGAGGTTGTGACCATGAATATCACTTCTATCGGCGATTTGGCGCGAGGAATGACCTTACGAACCCGCGCAACAGATATCAAAACCCAGATCGAAACCCTGTCTTATGAAATGTCCACCGGGCGGGTACAGGACGTCTCGGGGCGGCTTGGCGGGGATTATTCGCAAATTCTGGATCTCGACCGCAGCCTCGCCAGACTCGACGCCTTTGGCATCGCAACGTCCGAAGCGGCCCTGTTCACCGATACCATGCAACTGAGCCTGAAAACCTTCGGAGATTCGGTCGGAGACATGACCGCGTCTTTGCTGGCTTACGGAACCGCCAATCAGCCCGTCAATCATGAACAAGCGTCCCAACAGGCGAAGAATGAGCTGGACACGATGATCTCGGCACTGAACACGCGCGTAGGAGGGCGCAGCCTGTTTTCCGGTACCGCCACCGATGTGTCGCCCCTGCAATCTTCGAACGAGCTTTTGACGGCGCTGAAATCGCAGTTGACGGGGCTTGCGACGGTCGCTGATATCAGGCTGGCGGCAGAAAACTGGTTCAATGACCCAGCCGGTTTCGACGCCGTGATTTATCAGGGGTCAAACGGCACCCTGTCTCCGATGCAGATTTCGGAAAACGAAAGCGTCACGCTGCCGATCACGGCAACGGACCCGGCGTTCAAGGCCGCACTCAAGGATGTCGCCGTTGCGGCGCTGGCCACCGACAGCGCATTGGCACTTTCGCCCGATCAACGCACCGCTTTGTTCACGCAGTTAGGGGTCGATCTGGCCAACTCACAGGATGCCACCGTCAAGCTCCGGGCAAAGGTCGGGGCGGCCGAAGCCCGCATCGAAGAGGCGGCAACACGCAATTCCTCGACCCGAACCAGCCTGGAATTCAGCCGGAACGAACTGATCGCGGCCGATCCTTATGAGACGGCAGCGAAACTGCAAACGGTGCAATTTCAGTTGGAAAGCCTGTATTCCGTAACCGTTCGCAATGCGAACCTGTCGCTGGTGAACTTTCTGAGATGAGGGCGCTGATATTTCTCCTGCTTCTCCTTCCCGGCATGGCTTGGGCAGGGACAATCCGTCTCAAGGACCTCGTGGATTTTGACGGTGTACGGGGCAACGATCTGGTGGGTTACGGCCTGGTGGTCGGCTTGAACGGAACTGGCGATGGGTTACGCAACGCGCCTTTCACCGAAGAAATCATGTCCAATATCCTCGAACGCCTTGGCGTCAACGTCACAGGTGAGGATTTCCGGCCCAAAAACGTGGCAGCGGTATTGGTCACGGCCAGCCTGCCGCCCTTTGCACGGGTGGGTGGTCAAATCGATGTAACGGTTTCAGCCATAGGCGATTCAAGCAACCTGTTGGGTGGAACATTGATCATGACCCCGCTTAACGCAGCCGATGGCCAAATTTATGCGGTCGCGCAGGGCACAATCCTTGCAGGTGGCGTTTCGGCTGAAGGAGAGGCAGCCTCGGTCGTGCGTGGGGTGCCAACTTCGGGCGTGATCCCATCCGGTGCCAGGGTCGAGCGTGAAATTGACTTCGACTTGTCAACTCTCACTCAGATGCGCCTTGCACTCAGAGAGCCCGATTTCACAACAGCCGCGCGCATCGAAACCGCGATAAACACCGAGTTCAACAGAACCGTGGCAATCATGCGAGATTCCGGCACGGTTGAGATCAACGTCGCGGCGACGCAGGCGGTTTCGACAGCCCACGCCATAGGGCGTATCGAAAACATTCTGGTCGAACCTGAATCGAAAGCGCGCGTTGTTGTTGATCAGCGCTCTGGCACCATTGTCATGGGGCAGGAGGTCCGAATTTCGCGTGTTGCGGTGTCTCAAGGCAACCTGACTCTGACGGTTCAGGAAGCACCGATTGCGGTGCAGCCCAACCCGTTCGCCAGAGGTGAAACAGTGGTCGTGCCACGTACAATCGCAGGGATCGAGGAAGAAGAGGGAACCGGCCTCGCCGAAATCCCCGAAGCCACCACCCTGTCCGAGGTTGTGGCAGGTCTGAACGCGCTTGGGGTCTCGCCTCAGGACATGATCGACATTCTGAAAACGATCAAGGCAGCAGGCGCGCTGCATGCGGAATTCATCGTCAGGTGAAGGGCGCCGCCAGTTGGATGGGCGTGCTGCTGGCACGCCCGCCAAAGCTTGTATCTATTTCGATTTCCAGCTGTCCAGCCAGCGCCGAAATCTGTTGTGTCGCTCTTCTATGGCGTCACCCGCCGCATAAAGGCCGTCTTCCACGTTTTCGATCATCGGATCAATCCGTGCTTGCCGGAACCTGCGCCAACGCACCCACATCGCCCAGACGAACGCCGCAAAGATCGTCAGGAAGATGATATTGAACCAGGGAATGATCCGAACATCCGGCCCTTCAACGTCTTTGATGAAAATGGCGTTGGGAAAGATCGACATGAATTCGTTGCGCCACCCGTAATGGGTTACGACCACCCATTTCGGGTTTTCCTTGGTGGATTTCGCATCATTGGCCTCGGTGTACAGGTTCGCAGTGTCGAACTTGAAATACGGGGGCCATCCCCAGCCGGTATCCTCATTTCGGTACACGATGGGTTTTCCGTTGGCCCGCACTGCCTGAATGAACTGCACATCCCGGTTGGACAGGCTGGTGGATTGATCTTCCGGCTCTGACCAGAAGATCCGGGTCCAGTCGTTCAGATCCTGCCGTTCTTCATAGGTGTTGACGATGCGCACAATGTCATGCTGGGGCAGAGAATATTGCAGGATCACGGCAATCGTACCCCAGAAAATGATAATGAACGCCCATTTCACATAGGCCATGCCTAAACCCTCACATGTAATTCACGATGTAGATCAGCGCGCCAATCGCCACCCACGGCACAATATAGACACCCAGGATCAGTTTACGCCGAAACGAGTTGTCATACACATGCAATCCGCGTTCGACAAAGGCTTCTTTGTTGCCCGTCTTGCCCTTTTCGTCCCACCAGTTCTCCAGTTTCCGCCGGCGTATGCCGCGCGAATAGAAAGACAGCCCGACATAGGCAATCGTCTGGATCACCAGCAAGATCAGCAAAAGGCGCAATAATCCAATCATTTCAACCTTTCCTCACCGAACCCCACGGACCAACCCGGGCAATTATGTCATCGCTGACCCGATCGTCGCCGCTCATATCCGGCTCATGTCCGAACAGGGCGGCGCGGGCGCCTTGCTTGTCCACCTGATATTCGCGCGCAAGGAAGTCGGCCACATAGGCCTTCTTGCTCTCGGGCCAGCCCGAATATGTTCGGTAGAACAATTCTTTGTGGCAGATGAACATCTGGCGCGGGTCCAGCGGGGCCAATTCGGACAACAGCATGTTCACCAGATCACGGTTCGGTGTATCGGTCGCCCGCAAGGTGTAGAAGTAGGCCGGGTGATCCGAGGTGATGCGCGGCCAAGGTCCGCCATCCTTTGCCCAGCGCAGCAATTGCGCAAGGCCGTGATAGGCTTCGGGCAGGCGGTCGGCATGGTTGCGCGCCAACCGGCGCATATCGCTGCGATCCAGACCCGCCATATCCACGCCCGCATCCGCAGCAGCAGAAACCGTCAGAAAATCCATCTTCTGTTGCAGGATCGCGCTCGAGTTCACGCCCCGCGCTTCGATGATCGTTTCGACAAGGTTGTTCAGCCCAAGGAATTTGGCGATCTGATTACGTTGCGCCTTTTGAAAGACGTGTTTCAGCGGAAGATCGTCTGGTACGTCTTCCATACAAATTGCGGCCGGGTGATCCAGATCCGGGAACAGATAAAGCCCACCGAAATGCGCTGTCCAGAAGTTGCGCTGCTCGAACGCGGTATGGCGCAAGCGGACGGGGTTTCGGGTCACGTCACCGGTTTCCCTGGCCGTTTCGATCATCTTGGCGATCAGCACATCGTCGAACCAGGCGTCCTCTTCGGTTTTGAACCGCTCGACCATGCCCGCCAGTTGTTCGGCCTTGCGCAGGGTGCCGCCTGCGGTGTCAGCCTCAATCTCAATCTTGCGCAGGTTCAGAAGATCGCGCGGCGTGCTGAGTTTGATGACCGAGTTCACCAATTCTCCGGCCACCGCATCGGTGGCGGTCAGGGCAAACAACTGCGCTTCGTTCATCTCGATGAATTCCCGCAGGATATCGCGCGAGGTCGAGAATTTGACGTCCAGCAGCGGCGCGCGTTTCTGCTCGGTCGTCAGCAGGATGAACTGCCGGTTGACCCCGTTGGGATTGAGGTAGAGCTCATCCTCCAGCTCAATCCCCACCTCTGGCGAATAGCCCGAGATATCGACATGGAAATCCGTCAGCTCGGTGGTCTTGCCCGCCAGATGCTGCAGCGCGCGGTTATACCGCTCGACTAAGGCCGGGCTGGAGATGTGGACGAGGTTGCCGAACATCAGGCCTTTTTTGATGAGGCGGATCATTGGCCTCCTTTCTGTTGAGCGCTCTTTTCCTCAACGTTCCACAAAAATTCTTCCTGCTGAGCCAACTGGGATGATTGTCGTTCTGAGCATATTTCGCCATTGCCAGAATTACGGCTGCTGATTGACACTGCTGCTAGGCAAAACAGGATACCCAACACCAATATTGCCCAAAGGATAGCCGATCCGACAATGATGCCGCCAACCACTATGAACATTGCCGCGGTCCACATGTCCAAAAAGTGGCTCAAGCTTTCCGCGCCACCTGCCAAAATAGTTGAGACCACGACAGGTGCGAGTGGAACTACTGTGAAAAACAACGCCATAGTCATCATCAACGCACGAAACCTAATGAAGCCAGCTCTGTTCGAAGCTGTCTTTCCTGCACGCCAGCCGACAAGACCGGAAGTCACCATACTGAAAACAAAAAAGACAACGATTACGAAGTTACTGCTCACACCTTCCCCTCCAGATACCGCCGCTTGGCCTCGCTGACTACAATCAGGATCAAGACAACCGAAGATAGGCAAAAACTAAGAAGAAACGAAGCCCAACCCGTTGCTGCGTAAGTTGTTCGATCATTGCTGAGAAGCCGATGGCCAAGGCCAAGATCGAACAACATTCCGATCAGAGAAAGACACAGGATCGAAACTGCCAGCGCCGTAATCCATGCTACAATCGAACGCGGGATGAATGGCAGGCGGACAATTTTTTGAGCAATCAAAAAGCACGCAGACAAACTCAGACTGGCTGGAAGTGCGAAGATCACAAAGTTAGCAATCAAGACCCCTTCCCCTCCAGATACCGCCGCTTGGCCTCTTCCATCCGGCCCATCTCACGCACCGCGTTTTCGATGGCGACCTCGTCGCTCTTGTCGGCATAGCGGAACTCGCTGTCGGCGTAGCGGTTGATCTCTTGGATCACCATCTCGACCGTGATCGGTTGGCGCAGGTCCTCGATCATCGCTTTCTTGGTGTCGTAGTCGCGGAACAGGAACAGGTCGGGGTTTTCCATCCATTCGTCAGGCAGTTCGAAATCCATCGCGCGGACCTTGACCGCGTCGGTGATGTTCTTGATCGCGCGGCCCGTAAAGCGCTCATCCGCCTGCTGGATCGCCTTGAGGTAAGTGCCCAGCTTGGCGATCGTATCCATCTGGCCGATCTCACCCGAGACCCGGTCATAGACCTGCAACAGAGCGTCCTCATGTGGGCGGGAATGGCTTTCGAAACTGGCGGCGACGGCCTTCTTGATTTCCTGCGCGGCGTAAGCTTCGTGTTCGCCCAGCGGGATGTCGTGGTTGCGGCCCATCAACAGGTGCAGGATGTCGATGTAATCCTCGCGCGTTTGCGGCCCGTCCACCAGGAACCGCGCGCCTGCGCGCTGGCGCAGGGCGTCGTCCACATTCTCAGGGTAGTTCGAGAACATGCCAAAGGTGCAGTTGCCACGCACGACTGTGTTGGCACCGGCAAAGCTCTCCATCAGCACGGCGGTGATTTCCAGCTGCCCGGCTGACGATTGCCGGTCGCCGCGTTTGCCTGCCAGCTGGTCGATATCGTCGATAGTGCCAAAGCCGATGACCGAGGGGTCGATGATCGTGTTGATAAAGGCCTTGGCGTTCTGACCGGATTTCCCCTGATAGCTGTCGATATTGTCGGTACTCAGGTTCTGATAGCGGAACGGATAGCCCGCGTTCTGGCAATAATCGTTGATCAGCCCGGCCATCATCTGGATCAGGGTGGTCTTGCCGGTACCCGGCTTGCCGTCGCCCATGAAGGTAAAGATGAACCCGCCCAGTTCCGCGAACGGGTTCAGGCGGCGGTCGAAATCATAGGCCATCACCATCTTGGCCAGCTTCATCGCCTGATACTTGGCGATATGGTTGCCCACCACCTCGTTCGGTTTCTTGAACGTCATGGTGAGCGTTGTGGATTTGGCTTTTGAGGCCGGCTCAAACCCCCGGATCGTCAGATCATCCGCCTCGATATGCCAGGCAGCATTATGGAACGGGGCCAGATGGCCTGCGGACCCTGCGCGCAGGGCGGACTTTTCCATCAGTTGTTCGGCATAAGCGCTGGTTGCCGCGATCAGATGGGCGTCGTCGGGGGCGTGTTTGGCCAGTACCTGATCCAGCTCCCACAGCGCGCCATGCAGGGCAAGCTGGCCATTGTCGGTCAGGACCTCTTCGATCTCACCGAGATCAACCCTGGTTTCGCCCAGATGCGAGGACAACAGATAGGCCAGCGCATTGCCGAACGTATGGAGCGTGATCAAAGCCTCGGCGGTCAGCAATTCCGAGAATTCAGTCTTGCGCGCGGCTGGCAAATCCCCGGCCAGATTGGCCCGTTTCAAGTCGCCTAGTGGCGTCTGGTTCGCGTAAGCCTCGGCCACAGCCAAAGCGATGGCTATCGCGCGGCGAATGGCTTGCTGTGTCGTAGCCTGAGGCGGAGACACCAGCGTATCCCCATCGTCCGACGCCTCGATCCGTTCAACCAGATGCACCCCATCCGCCCGCACCGTGCGCCGCGTGACCAGACCCGGTGTCGTGGATCGAAACCGTCGCCCCGTGGAAATCCCCGGAGACCGCTCAACCGCCACTTCAACCGGTTTCGCAATCCGCGGCGCATGTTCGAACCCGTTCAACAAGGCCGTCGCCGCAGGGTAATGCTTGCGAATATCGTCTTCCCGCAATTCCATCTGATCTGACGTTAAACTCATCTCAAAAACCGCTCTTGCTTCATCTTTTCAAAAATACTCTCCCCGGAGGCGAAACTAATATCGCAACACCTGCCCGGCCTTGCTGACGACGAATTTGCGCACATCGGCAAAGCCTGGCGGGTTGCGCTCGGCCAGCACCTGAAACGGCCGCTGTGGCAGGATGATCGACCGCTGGGTGCGCGAAGCCCCGGTTTCGGCCCCCTGCCCGCCGAACGGGTCCAGCGCAAAGACCTCGCGTTCGACGGTGGAAAACCAACCTGCGCGTTCTTCGATCACCTCTTCGCTTTCCAGCTCCTCAGTGGTCCAAGCCAGCGCCCAATCCTGACCTTCGGGCGCCTGTGCGTCCTCCAACACCTGCCGCAGGGGGCCGGATTGCTCGGTATAGGCCGAGGAATACATCGGACCCACATGGATGCGGCGCAGGTGTTTGGGATGCAGGTCGTCGAAATCCTGATCGAAGCCTTTGGCAATCGTCACCAGTTTCAACCCACCCAGCGCTTGCGCCATCAGATGCGCCTGAACCTCGGGCCAGCGGCGTTGGTCCTTGGGCAGGGCAGTTTTGCCGCTGTCCTCCAACTGCATCAGGTAAATGACCGGCAGGTTGATCTGGCTGTCATAGACCGCCCAATGGATCAGGAACTTGCGCCGCTCGCCCTCATTCCCGATCCAGTGACATTCGGGATCGTTGCGGGCCCAGAACAGCTGACCTTTCAGCAATTCCTCGTAATAGAGCCTTTGGGACAGCGCGAATTGCAGCTTGGTGGGGATGTCCTGATCGCCAATGATGGTCCGCACCATGTCGGTTTTCAGGTCGTCTTCCGAGGGCATATTCGCCAGATGAACCTGCGCCTGCTGCGCGTCATTGGCCATGGTCAACAACTCGGCCGCCACCGGAAACCCGCTGTCGCGCTTGTCCATGGCGAGGCTGCCAAAGAACCGCCCCGTATCGCGCCCGACCAGCAGGTATTTCATGGACAGCGCGCGGAAGGTGTAGAGCAGCCCCGAAAGGTAGCGCGACACGATCCGCACCTCTTGCTTTGAGATCGCGCCTTCGGCCTCCATCGTTGCGGCCACGCGCAGAAGGTGGACGGTGATCACCTCGAATTTGCGGAAGTAACGGCGCGAGGCGAAGGTGTCGGTCAGGCCGACATGGTCTTGGGTGGGGTCAGTCATCCTTGATGGTTTCTTCAAAATTGTTTGAACTCAGCCTAGAAAACCAAAACCTAACTAAGCTGCCAAAGCAGAGCACAGCATAGAGCAGTATCCATTTCGACGCATCGTTTGGAGCTAACCAGACTATGAACGGAATGAGGCAGGCACCTAATGCTGATTGGTATGCCCACTCACCCAACGTTCTTGGACGCCCCACTAAATTGAACTCAGAGAGCTTCATCCCCCATACAAATTCTTATCATGCTTCTCGACAATCGACGCGAACCGGCGGGCAAAGCGTTCATCCGCCTTTGCCTTTTTCTCCAGCACGTCGCGGGCAAAGACCATGTGGTCCTCATGCGCCTCAAGCATGTCGGCCATTTTCTGATTGGTCGCGGTGCCGATGGCGGCCATGGCGGTTTGCGCCTCCTGATCCGTCTGCACGCCGATCTCGTTGATACGGTGGGCCACGTCCTGCTGTTGCGCGGTTTTCAGCGATTTGGTCAGCGCGTCATACAGCACCACGCGCTGTTGTGTGTCTGTTTGCAGCTTGTTGATCAGCACCATCTGCGTCGCCGCCTGATTTTGCAGTGAATCGACCCAGGTCTTGCCCTTTTCAATGTACCGCTCCAGCGTTTGTGATTTGGCCAGCTTGACCTGCTCTTCCTGAACCTTGGCGTTGTATTGCTTGTTCAGCTCAGCCAATTCAGTCTCTAACTGGGTCCGCGCGGCGGCGTCCTGTTCGACGCTGATCTTGTTTTCCAGCGTGATGATCGTCGGATCCATACCCTGAATTTCGGCGCGCAGCGCCTCGAGTTCCGCCACGGTCGCCTCGCGATCGTCCAGCGTGACGGTCAGGTTGTCCTCGACCTTGACGCGCTGTTCCTCCAGCACGGCCAACTGCCCTTGCAGCAGTTTGACGATCACGTCGGATTTGGCGATCAGGTCTTGCAACTTGTCGTCGATATTGGCGGTGCGCATCCGCTCCTGCCGCATCGACTCGGATTTACCTTTCGAGAAGATGCCGACAAACGACTCCCACCCGGTTTTCGAGCGCATCTCGTCAAAATCCTTGGAAAACGCGCTGGTGACGTCGTCCAGCCCCATGATCAGCTCGGCGATATTGGCATTCATCACCTCGGTATGGGCATGCACATCTTCGAGCGTGGCGTTTTCGATGTCGATATCGGCCTCGGCAGTGCCGATCTTGGCGCGGGCCGCTTCAATGCGCGAGGTCAGCCCTTCGATCTGAGACTGGCTTTCGCGCACTTTGGCTTGAGTCTCTTCTATCAACGCTTCGAATTGCTGGTTCGACATCGCTTCTATCCCTTTTTTCTTCTATTACCCAATAAGATAGGAAATGTTACACTGATTTACATCCCCTGGGTCTCAAAATTCACCCAGACTTTGGCAAACTCCTTGGCAAAAAGAAAGGCGAGACCGGACAATGAAACGCGCAGATTTCGGGTGACTCGATTAAATTAACTTGTTAAGTAATTTTTTGATCAAATCTGGATTGATTCCACATCCAGAGTGGCCATAGACAATTGAGACATCACCTGTTTGGGTGCGCACAACCCAATTCACGCCGGAGGCTTATCATGCTGGACGCAACGACCGATCTGAAGTCAATCCTGAAGAACCCCGAATTGCTTGTAACCAAAGCCTATATCGGCGGTCAGTGGGTGGACGGTGACAATGGCACGTTCAAAGTCACAAACCCCGCTCGGGGCGATGTGGTCGCCGAGGTAGCAGACGTCAGCCGCGCTCAGGTCGCCGGAGCAATCGCACAGGCCGAAGCCGCGCAGAAAGAATGGGCCAAGCTGACCGGCAAGGAACGTGCAGCCATCCTGCGGCGCTGGTTCGATCTGATGATGGAAAACGCCGAGGATCTGGGCAAGATCCTGACCGCTGAACAGGGCAAGCCCCTGGCAGAGGCCATCGGTGAAATCGGCTATGGCGCGTCTTTCATCGAGTTCTTCGGCGAAGAGGCCAAGCGTGTCTATGGCGAGACCATCCCCGGCCATCAGCGCGACAAGCGGATCATGGTGATGAAACAGCCGATCGGCGTTGCGGCCTCGATCACGCCCTGGAATTTCCCCAACGCGATGATCACCCGCAAGGCAGGCCCGGCTTTGGCCGCCGGCTGCGCCTTTGTGGCGCGTCCGGCCACTGAAACGCCCCTGTCGGCGCTGGTACTGGCGCTGCTGGCGGAACAGGCCGGCGTACCCGCGGGCGTGTTCAACGTGGTGCCCTCGTCACAGGCCAGTGAGATTGGCAAGGAGTTCTGCGAGAACCCCGGAGTGCGCAAGCTGACCTTTACCGGATCGACCGAAGTGGGCCGCATCCTGCTGCGCCAGGCGGCCGATCAGGTCATGAAATGTTCGATGGAGCTGGGTGGCAACGCGCCGTTCATCGTGTTCGACGACGCCGATCTGGATGCCGCAGTCGAAGGCGCGATGCTGTGCAAGTTCCGCAACAACGGCCAGACCTGCGTCTGTGCGAACCGTATCTATGTGCAGGCCGGTGTCTATGACGCGTTCGCGGCCAAACTGAAAGCGGCAGTGGAAGCGCTGAAAATCGGCGACGGTTTGACCGAAGGCACCACCACCGGCCCGCTGATCAATGCCGACGCGGTCGCCAAGGTCGAAGAACATATCAAGGACGTAACCGACAAGGGCGGCGCGGTCCTGACTGGCGGCCTGCCTCATGATCTGGGCGGCACGTTCTTCCAGCCAACCATCGTGACCGGCGTGACGCAGGACATGCTGGTGGCGCAGGACGAAACCTTTGGCCCGCTGGCCCCGCTGTTCAAATTCGAGGACGAAGACGACGTGATCGCCATGGCCAATGACACGATTTTTGGTCTGGCCTCGTATTTCTATGCCAAGGACCTGAGCCGCGTCTACAAGGTGGCCGAAGCGCTGGAATACGGTATCGTCGGCGTGAACACCGGCATCATCTCGACCGAGCTGGGCCCGTTCGGCGGCGTCAAGCAATCCGGTCTGGGCCGCGAAGGCAGCCATCACGGCATGGAAGACTATCTGGAAATGAAATACGTCTGCATGTCGGTCTGATCCAATACGGTCTCTGTCCCATTGCGGTGGGCAGAGACCCCGCGTCCGGAAACGCAATCGCGTCGTCTATTGACTGTTCATGGCGGCGGCCCAGTCGACGCTGACACGGCTATTCTGCGGATTTGTCGCGGATTTGTTCGATTGCACGGGTCGCGAACTTTCCCTGCAACGAACCGTCCACCATGGCTTCCAGCGCGGGCAATGCAGAGGACGCCGCGCCACCTATTTTCCCCAATGCAATAGCTGCCTCTTTGCGGACAAACACCGACGGGCTTTCAAGAAGCGCGATCAATTCCGGCACCGCTGGCTCTGCCTCGGGACCAAACAGGGCCAGCGATTGGGCTGCCGTCCTCTGATCTTTGGCATCCCCCCGTGACAGGTCCGCCCTCAGGCTTGCTATGGTTTTTTCCGGAGGCAACGCCGCCAGACGCAGCCCGTCGTTCAGCCGGGCGTTCAACTGCTGGTTCTCACCGACCCAGCGAATGATGAAAAAGTAATTCTGAACAGCGTCCTGTATGACACCGGCATGCTTGCCCTTTTGCCATCGGTCGATGATGGCCCTGCCCGCACGGCGATCTCCATTCAGGGCCAGAACCGAGGCTGCAAATGGCATCAGCTCGGTTGCCTGCGGATTTCTGTTCAACTCTTTCTCGATCACATCTGCCGCGCCCGTCAGGTCATTCAATGCGTAAAGAGCCGCCGCTTCAAACAGCGCGTAGTGGCTGGGATAATTGGGATCCAGCCGGGTCGCAGCCTGTACAAAGGCCAATCCTTCCTCGGGCTCACCGGCTGCAATCAGCGCCCATCCCATCGTCAGATGCGCCTCGGGGTCGCTGGGTTGCAGCGCGATGGCTTTCGCTGCTTCTCGTCTGGCTTCTTCCGTCCCCCGACCTACCCGTAGGTTACTGTCCCAATCCGGAAGGTTGAGACTGACAATAGCCCGGATAACGTGCACCAGGGCGGTATCCTGCTCCATCACATCCCGGTAATATCTGTAAAACAGGCCGATATGCATTTGCGCGCCTGACTCTGCAAACCCATTCCAATGATGAAAGATGTGCGGCCGCAAATGCGCCAGGGCAAGCGTCGCCCAGGCACGCCCATAATCCGGGTCCAGTTCCACGGCCTTTTCAAAATGGGGAATTGCCGCAAGGTTGTCCTGTTCGTTGAACTGCGAATACAACTCCCACCCGCGTTGGAAGGCTTCGCGTGCCGCAATGGTCTGGGTTTCCACGCTTTCGATGGCTTGCCGGCTTTGAGGGTCGAGCGGAAGATCCAGCTCCTGCGCAATTGCGAGAACAATGGTTTTCTGCACTTCAAAGACGTCATCAATCGCGCCATCAAACCTGTCCGCCCAGATCAATCGCCCGCTCAATGTGTCGGTCAGGCGAATGTTGATCCGGAAATCTTCATCCGCACGTCGCACGCTGCCGTCAACGACGTAGCGAACCCCAAGTTCTTCGGCGAAACGTGCGATATTTATGTTTCTGTCGCGGTATGCGAAGGATGAATTCCCGGCGATGACAAACAATCCGGATATTCGGGACAGGTCCGTGATCAAATCCTCAGAGATACCGTTGATCAGCATCTCCTTGGATGCGTCATCGGTGTAATTCGCAATCGGCAACACGGCGATGGAAGGCAGATCCGGTAAAGGGTAAACCATCTGCGCCTCTGAGGCGCGCAATTGGCCCGTCTTCCACGGTTTCGTCAGAAAAAGCCCAACAGCTGCCAACATCACCAGCAGAGCCGCCAGTGGCAGCCAGCGGGATGTCCTCTGCGTGCGGCTTTTTCGCGGGGAAGGCAAAATTTCCGCTTCTACGCGGAAGGCCTGAACCAGGTCTGCGATGTTCTTGACGTTCTGTGGCCCGATCGGGGCAAAACCATAGGGCACTTTGTTGCGCGCATAATCGACTATGGATTGTGAAACAATGATACCACCTGGATCTGCCAGTGCCTCAAGCCGCGCGGCAACGTTCACCCCGTCGCCAAGGATGTCATCCCCGTTCGAAACCACATCGCCGACATTCAGGCCAACCCGAAACGTGAAGACGCTATCTTGATCGGTGCCCGCGTTTCTCTTTGCAAGGTCGGCCTGAATTTCCACGGCAGCGTGAACCGCATCGACGGCGCTGCGAAATTCGATCACAAAGCTGTCTCCCGCAGTGTTCGCGATGCGCCCTGAATGCCGGGCGATCGCCGGCTCTATCACTTCGCTGCGGATCAGGCGAAGCCTTGCGATGGTACCTTCTTCGTCCAGACCAACCAATCTTGAGTAGCCGGCGATGTCGGCTGCCAGGATAGCTGCTAGTCGACGTTTTGGTCGGCTTTCCATAATACCGAAGACTATCAGGCGGATAATTTGCTGGGAACCAGTTTTCGCAAACGCCCAAAACACAACGCCCCGCATCTGGAGGAACACGGGGCGTGTGTTGCGGCAGTCCGGGAGGAGTGAACTGCCGCGGGATATTCAGAAGCCTCAGTTCACGGCTTTGGCGTCCATCACATCCTTCTCGATGGCTTTGGCCGAGGTGATCTCGATCCGGCGCGGTTTCAGGGCCTCTGGAACCTCGCGCTTCAGTTCGATGTTCAGCATACCGTTTTCGTGGCTAGCACCGGTGACGCGGACATGATCCGCCAAGGCAAACCGACGCTCGAACGCGCGGGTGGCGATGCCACGGTGCAGATAGGTGCGCTCTTTGTCTTCGGCGGCTTTTTTACCTGCCACGACAAGTGAATTCTCTTTCACTTCAACGGTCAGGTCGTTTTCCGAAAAACCGGCAACGGCCACCGAAATCCGGTAGGTGTCGACATCAGTTTTTTCGATGTTGTAGGGTGGATAGCTGGGCTGGGCCCCATCATTGGTCAGAACGCGATCCATCATGTCGGCAATCTGGTCAAAGCCAATGGTGGCGCGGTGCAGCGGTGCAAAATCAAACGTACGCATGTGTCATATCCTCATTCTTGAGCGATTTGCGATAAGCGCCCTCCGACTGGACGGGCGATTTCAGGTACCGGACCCCGTTGTGGCGGTCCGATACACATCACATGGGTAGCGATTTCGCCGAGTTCAACCCCCGCCAGAACTGATGAATTTCGCACCAGATCCTGACTTACCGGACCCGACCTGCAATCGGCGGATCGAAGCCTTGGGCTGAGGTGCATCGCGCCGCATGATAGCCTTGAGCTCGGCGACGATCCCGTCAAGCTCCATGCCAAACCCCACCTTTCTACGGCCGTTCGTGCCTACCGCCGATACCACGGACAGGATCTGCCAGCGCGCACCGTTTTTCGCCAGAATTGCAGACCCGGAAGACCCGAAAGTAATGTCGCAATCAAAGGTGATCAGACCCTGCCTGCGGTCGATGATACGGCACGACCGTTCTCGGGTGATCGCCTCGGACCGTCCCCGCCCATACGAGGCAATGCTGATCTCGTTGCCCGGAACATGGCCGCTGTGCAGCGCAAAAGGGTCGGCGACCGAATACGGAATAGGCTCATTCAGCCGCATCAGGGCCACGTCCAACTGGACGCCTTCGTGCGACAGCGGGTTCTGCGCCCCATAGCTGGGATGAAGGGCGATTTGCGTGACCTGACGTTCGGCCAAAGCGTTGCCATTGCTGAGGCCTGCACGAAACGTGATGTCTTCGGGCACATATGTCTTCCCGGTTCGACGATCCACCGCACAATGGGCTGCGGTCAGTACCATGTCCTGCGCGATCAACGTGCCGGTGCAATACGAGGCATCGCGGACATCCAGTCGACCGATAGCCTCCCAACCATAAAGGTCATCCCGGTCGGTCAGCTTGCGCTTGTTGGATTGCGCTTGCGGCGCTGTTGCCAAGACGCTCAGGCCCAATAACAAGCTCCAGAAGACTCTCATCATGGTCGAATGAACCTTGCGCCTATGTTCTTGTTCGTTCCCGATCCGGACGAGGAAAGCCCAAATCCCCGCCCTGCAGAAAGTTCGTCACGCAGCAATTGCAGCGAATGCTCAACCGCAGTTCCAATTGCAACACTCTGGCCGTCCATACTGGCCTTGGCCGCAACCACCGATACGATCTGAGGGCGCGCGCCCGAGAAAGAAAAAACGGGTGCCCCCGAAGACCCGAAATCGACATCGCAGGACATGACCATAACCCCGGCCTGCCGGTTCATGACCGAGCAGACCTGTTGCAGCGACGGAGCTTCTGACCGGTCATGCGCATAAGACACAACGCCCACTTCAGCGCCACGTTTGGGCTGATCGCCCGACTCAAATGGAATGACGGCGGTATTACGGATCGGCTGCCACAGCTCGATCAAAGCCACGTCCGCGCTTACCCGGTCGGCCGTAGAATCGACGCCATATTGGTAGTCCGGATGGATCACAGCCTGGCGCGCGGTCCGATAGGCCAACGCACGCCCCAAACGCCACCCAGCCAGAAACTCGATATCCGCAGGGTTGATCCGTTGTCCTGATCTTTTGTCGAACAGGCAATGCGCCGCTGTCAGTACAAGCGTCGGCGACACCAGCGTTCCGGTGCAAAACCCTGCGCCGGCGATATCCAACCGCCCGACAGCCATCCACTCGCGCCCGGAATCCGACGTATCCAGGCTTTCCAGCCTAGTGTCCTGCGCCGTGGCCGCCAATGGCAAGACACAGAGCACGATCGCCTTGATCCAGTTACGCACGCGGTTCTCCGAGACTCACTTTGAAGCTTTTGTCCTACGTGCCGCGTTGGGCGAAAATAGGGCGGTCATGCACCAAAGGTATTTCCCTGGAAAATGATGCGCGCTGGCATCAGCATGATTTACCGCAAGACGGGAACCGGATCCGCTGTTCTCTGCAAGGCCGGTGGCTTTGGCCCGCCCGTCGCCCAGTCCAGCAACTCTACCGTGTGAACGATCGGCAGTTGCGTACCAGAACCGATTTGCATCATGCACCCGATATTGCCGGCAGCAATGATATCGGGCTGTTTCGCCTCAAGTGTTCTGACTTTTCGCTGTTTCAACTGGCCTGATATTTCCGGCTGCATCAGGTTGTACGTTCCCGCGCTGCCGCAGCACAAATGACTGTCGGCGGGTTCGACAACCGTGAAACCCGCGTGTTTCAGCAAGTCTTTGGGATAGGATTTGATCTTCTGCCCATGCTGCAATGAACAGGCTGCATGATAGGCGACGGTCAGGTTTTTGTTTTCCCCCGCCGACAGGTCTAGCTGGATCAGAAGTTCACTGACATCCATGGCGATTGCAGACACACGCGCCGCATCTTCGGCAAGCGGGTCATTGCGAAACATATGCCCATAGTCTTTCACGGTTGTGCCACAGCCAGAGGTGTTGATGACGATGGCGTCCAACCCATCACCGTCCATTTCCCGTTTCCAGGCTCTGATATTGGCGCTTGCCGCCATATGACTGTCTTGCACTTTGCCCATATGATGGGTCAAAGCTCCGCAACACCCGGCACCGTCAGCGATCACGACCTCGCACCCCAACCGTGTCAGCAGGCGGATCGTGGCGTCATTGATATCGGTGTTCAGCGCCTTTTGTGCGCAGCCCGTCATCAGCGCCACCCGCATTTTTCGTTCACCGCCGGGCGCAAAACTCTGCGGATCATCGTTGCGGCTGACAGACGGGATATGCTTGGGCGCCATCTCCAACATCGCGCGCAGCCGGGCATCAGGCATCAGGAACCGGAAAGGACGGCCCAGCCTGGCCCCGATCAGGGCCCAACGGAACCGCATCGGATAAGGCAGGATCTGCGCCAAAACCCAGCGCAACACGCGATCCGTCAGCGGGCGCTTGTAGTTGGCCTCGATATATTCGCGCGCATGATCGACCAGATGCATATAATGCACACCTGACGGGCAGGTGGTCATGCAGGCCAGACAGGACAGGCAGCGGTCGATGTGCTTGACCGTCTTTTCGTCGGGCACGCGCTCGTTTTCCAGCATGTCCTTGATCAGGTAGATGCGCCCACGCGGACTGTCCAGCTCGTCTCCCAGCACCTGATATGTCGGGCACGTGGCCGTGCAAAATCCGCAATGGACGCAGTTTCGCAGAATCTCGTTCGAGCGCTGGATGGCCGGGTCTTGCAATTGCTCATCGGTGAATGTTGTCTGCATCGCCCTATCCCATCAGCCCCGGGTTGAACAAACCCCGAGGATCAAATTTCGCACGCAAGCCCTTTGTCAGTGCCGATATTGATGTGGGCTCCGGATGAAATCGCCCCAGTTTTCTGATCGTGTCGTGGTCAGATCGTACCAAAGTGGCATGACCTGAAAACGCGCCAAGCCGGGCACGCACATCCGTGCCAGCCGGGACCAGCAGCCAGACAAGACCGCCGCCGCAGTCAAACAGCGCTTGATCCGCTTCGGCGCGCGCCGAAATCTCTGCCGCGTCACCCGGTTTCACCGAAAGCCGCCAGACGTCCCCGTCCTTTCCCTGAAATGGGTGAACGTCGCGGATCCCGGTCCAAGGCGCTGCGGCGTCTCCCTCGTCTGTCACCTCACCAAAATCTGCCAGTAAGGCGGTCAAACGACCGATCCTGTACGTCACCGATTCTGCAAACCCCTCGACCCTAAGCAGGGCATTGCCACCCGCCGGGTCATAGGCGGCACCCGTCACTTCAAAAGGTGATTTCAACGCAGCGGAAAGAACTTCCACCGCTCTGCCGGCATCCCGAACGGCGACGGACAAAGTCGCCGCTTTTTCCGGCTTGGGCAGCACCTTCAACGACACTTCGGTCAGAATTCCCAGTGTTCCCCAAGACCCACCCATCAATTTAACGAGATCATAACCGGTGACGTTTTTCATAACTCGCCCACCGTTCTTGACCACCTGTCCGCGCCCGTCGACGAAACGCACACCTAGCAGGAAATCCCGGCAGGCACCGACCTGAATCCGCCGCGGGCCCGAGATATTGGCCGCGACGACACCGCCGATCGTTGGTTCACCTTGAGTTTCAAGCAAACTTCGGTGATCCATCGGCTCAAACGCCAGCTGCTGACCTTCCGCCTCCAGCACGGCCTGGATCTCTGCCAATGGTGTCCCGGCCTTGGCCACAAGAGTAAGTGCTCCGGGTTCGTAAAGCGAAATGCCACGCAGAGCCCCGGTTTCGATATTCGCTTCGGGGCCGGTGATCGCGCGCGTGCCGCCACCGATGATGCAAACAGGGTCTTTCAATCCGGCCACCATGTCGGCCAGTTCAGATTCTGATTCAGGTTTCATGGCAAAATCCGTTATTAGAGCCTGTTACTCGGCAGCAATCTGCGCGTGGCGACGGGTTTCCGAAACGTTCAGTGGAAACACCTTGGCAGGGTTCAGCAGCCATTTGGGGTCAAAAACGTCCTTGACCGCCATCTGCGCCTCAAGATCGGCAGGCGCATATTGATGCGACATGAGATCCCTCTTCTCGATACCCACGCCGTGCTCACCGGTCAGACAACCGCCTTCGTCCACGCATAATTTCAGAATTTCGGCCCCGAATGCCTCGCATTTTTCCAGATCACCCGGTTTGTTGGCATCGAAAAGGATCAGCGGATGCATGTTCCCATCCCCTGCGTGAAATACGTTGCCAACAGGCAGACCGAATTCTTCACTCAACTCGCCGATACGGCGCAGCACCGTCGGCAGGGCCGACACCGGGATCGTACCGTCAAGGCACATATAGTCGTTCAACTGCCCCATGGCGCCGAATGCGGATTTCCGACCAAGCCATATTTTTGCACTTTCTTCGGCTGACTGGCTTTCTCGCAGTTCGACCGGGTTGTGTCGTTTGGCGATCTCGGTGATTTTCGCCAATTGATGGTCAATTTCGGCTTCAGACCCTTCCACTTCGACAATCAACAGCGCATGGCAATCGGGGTATCCAGCGTGCGCAAAGTTTTCGCAGGCTTTTATGCACAGCGTGTCCATGAACTCGATCGCGACCGGCAGAATGCCCGATTTGATAATGTCAGAAACACACTGACCCGCGACTTCGTTGTCGTCGAACCCCATCAGAACCGGCCGCGCGCCTTCGGGTTTGCGCAGAATGCGCAGTGTTGCTTCGGTCACCACGCCCAGCTGACCTTCCGAGCCGCAAATGACGCCCAACAGGTCCAGACCGGGTGCATCCAGATGCGCGCCGCCGATCTCGACGACACTGCCATCCATCATCACCATGGTCACGCCCAGAAGGTTGTTCGTTGTCACGCCATATTTCAGGCAATGGGCGCCACCTGAATTCATCGCGATATTGCCGGCAATGGCACAGGCCAGTTGCGAGGAAGGATCAGGCGCATAAAAGAAGTCTTCTTCCTCGACCGCGCCGGTCACGCTCAGATTGGTGCGGCCCGTCTGCACCCTGATGAAACGGTTGTCATAGTCCGTTTCCAGCACCTCATTCATCCGCGCAACGCCCAGAATGACGCAATCAGCCGTTGGCAATGCCCCGCCGGCCAGCGACGTACCCGCACCGCGCGGCACGACCGGCGCGCCTTCTTCATGGCAAATGCGCAAAACATCCGAGACTTCCTGCGTGCTCGACGGCAGCACGGCCAGCATCGGCGGGCATTTGTAAGCCGTCAGGGCATCGCACTCATAGGCTCGGGTTTCAGCCGGATCATGGATAATTGCCGTATCTGGCAGAACGCGCGACAGCCGCGAAACGATCGTGCTTTTCCGGTTCAGTACGTCCGGGCTTGGCTTTGGCATTTCCATGGCATCCCTCCCCTTCCTCTCTTTGGTAAAATAATATTACCAATTTACCACTCTGGCAAGTTGCGATGTCCGGTCTTACTGTCGCGCCATGACCTGGATCGAACGTGCCGCCCTGTTTTCCCTTCTGGATTATGCTGCCATGGCGATATTGCTGGGTGCGTGGCTATGGATCGGATGGAAGATCGAACACCCGTCACCACAGAAGCCGTCCGTCGCCCTTGTGATGGATGGCTACCGCCGCGACTGGATGCACGAGATGGTGACGCGCCAGCCACGGATGTTCGATGCGCAGGTCGTGGCTGCCATGCGGCAAGGCAGCACCTTTTTCGCCTCAACCACGATGATTGCCATCGGGGGCGGTCTGGCCCTGTTGGGCAATACCGAGCGATTGGCCGGGGTGGCGACGGATCTTGCCATCGGCAGCGCACCGGCGATGGTCTGGGAAATCAAGATACTTGTGGTTGTCCTGCTGCTGGCCAATGCCTTTCTGAAATACGTCTGGGCACATCGCCTTTTTGGGTATTGCGCCGTTTTGATGGCCTCGGTTCCAAACGATCCTGAAGACCCAAACGCCTATCCTCGGGCCGGTCAGGCGGCCGAGATCTGCGTGACCGCTGCCCGAAGCTTCAACCGCGGTCTCCGCGCCACATATTTCGCCCTTGCTTCGCTGGCGTGGTTTCTCGGGCCGATGGCATTGGTGTTGGGCACAATGATCACATTCGGTGTCCTGTATCGCCGCGAATTTGCATCGCATTCCCGCGCGATCCTCATTGCCCAAACGTCGAACACAGAGACGTGATCCCCAAGCGCGACATTAAACCCTAGGTTCGAACCATGCGATATGTGATTCTCAGCGCCCTTCTGGCTGCACCTGCCCTCGCCGACCCGCCGACAATCGAACAGGTCCGCGCCAGTGCCACCGGTGACACATGGCGGTTCGATGTGACGATCCGGCATCCCGATACAGGCTGGGATCATTACGCCGACGGCTGGCGCGTTCTGGACATGGACGGGAATGAACTGGGAATGCGGGTGCTGCACCACCCGCACGAGACAGAACAACCCTTTACCCGCTCACTTGGTGGCGTGGTGATTCCGGAAAACGTGTCACAGGTGCAGATTCAGGCCCGGTGCAATGTGGATGGCTGGAACGAAGACACGACATTGGTCGAACTGAACTGACCTTCAGAAAATCCCCATGGCCAGGCCCGCACCCAGCGCGGCGCCGATCTCGCGACACCGATCCAGCTGATCTTCAGGAATGGTTTTCCGGGCCAGAATGGCCTCGGGCGTTTGCGCATGCGTGCAGACAATCAGCGGCGACTGGACCTTTTTCAACCGCCAGCCAGTGGCGATCCGTGCGATCTGGCGGGCTGCATTCTCTCCGTCTGATCCGGCGCAAATCATCTGCGCATATGGACGACCTTCGATCTGTCCCAGAACCGGATAATAGCAGCGATCGAAGAACTCCTTCATCAAGCCCGAGATCGCCGCCAGATTCTCTGGCGCGCAGAAAATGTAGCCGTCGGCGGCCAGCACATCCTCCGGCCCCGCTTGATCCGCAGGCACAAGTTCAACCTCGGTCTCAGCCCGCGCCGATTCAGCCGCCGCTTCGGCCATCTGCCGGGCACCACCTGTGCGCGAATGGTAAACGATCAGAAGCTGCGCCATGTCAGACCCGGTGATAGGGGCCACCAGACAGAATGGTCGCGGCCCGATACAGTTGCTCGGCCAGCATCACACGGACCAGCATATGAGGCCAGACCATCGACCCGAACGAGAGGGAAAAGTCGGCTTCCGCCCGCAAAGCAGGGTCTATTCCGTCCGCTCCGCCGATGATCAGCGCCAGATCCTGCCGCCCGGCATCGCGCCAACTACCCAGTTTCTTGGCAAAATCGGGCGAGGACATCACGCGCCCACGTTCGTCCAGCGTACAGATCACCGCGCCCTTGGGCAGCGCCTTGCGCAGCAACGCGGCTTCGGCCCCCATGCCTGCGTTTTTCTTGTCCTCGACCTCGATCACCCGCGCGGGACCAAGGCCCAGCGCACGTCCGGTCCGGTCAAAGCGGGTCAGGTAATCATCAAGCAGGGACTTCTCCGGTCCGGCGCGCAATCGCCCGACCGCAACTATGCTGATACGCATATCTCTCTCGCCTCCGGCCCTTTAATACGGGCCGGGATGGCGCCTCAGTTCGCCGAGGCGCTGCCGCCCTGAGGCAGCCACATCTTTTCCAGCTGGTAGAATTCGCGCACTTCGGGGCGGAAGATATGGACGATCACGTCGCCCGTATCGATCAGCACCCAATCGCCGGCATCCTTGCCTTCGACCTTCGAGGAGAAACCGAATTCCTGCTTGATGCGATCCGTCAGCTTTTCCGCCATGGCCGAGACCTGACGGGTCGACCGACCCGAAGCAATGACCATGTGATCCGCGACAGACGACTTGCCTTGCAGGTTGATCTGCACGACGTCTTCGGCCTTGTCATCGGAAAGTGAGGAAAGGATACGCTCAAGCAGCTTGTCGCTGATTGACTGAGAGTGGGCCATTACACGGGACCCGTCTTCGGCGGGCAAACCCGCCTGTGTATGTAGAGACAGGACATAGTCCTCCTTTGCTGCGCGCCGTGAAACCCCGGCGCCAAGGTACTAATAAGGTAGCAAGGGGAATGCAACATTTCAATGAAAGCGCGTCCGGCCCCGCGCAGGGGTGATCACTCTTCTGCGATTTGTTGCATGTTTGCGTTTTCCGACAAAAGCCGAACCTCGCGCTGCGGGAAGGGGATCGAGATGCCTTCGTCCTGAAACGCATCCCACAGCGCAAGATAGACATTTCCCCTGATATTGGTCAGCCCTTTGGTCGGATCGCTGATCCAGAACCGCAGAACGTAATCCACGCTGCTGTCGCCAAAACCGGTGATATGGCATACCGGTTCATGTTTTCCGCCACTCAATACGCGGGTCACTGCCTTTACAGCCCGGATCGCCGTTGCCCGCACTTTGTGGGGGTCATCCTCATAGCTGGTGCCGAAATCCAGATCCAACCGCACGAATTTGTCGGAATGCGACCAGTTCACCACCTGGTTGGTAATCAGGTCCTCGTTCGGGATCAGGTATTCCCGCCCGTCCCGCGTGACAACCGAGACATAGCGTGCGCCCAGCGCATTGATCCAACCAAACGTATCGCCCAGCGAGATCACATCGCCTGGCTTGATCGACCGATCCATCAGGATGATGATCCCCGATATGAGGTTTGACACCACTTTTTGCAGGCCAAACCCGATGCCGACGCCGATTGCGCCCGACAGCAGCGCAATGCCGGTCAGATCGAAGCCCAGCGTGCGGATCGCAGCCAGAAAGACCGCGCCGTACAGCAGCACCTGAATTCCCTTGGCCAACAACACCTGCATGGATGGGGTGATGTCGTCATTGCTCTGCAATCCACGCTCGGCCGCGCGGGTGCCGATGCGGGCCAGCGTCAACAGGACCCCGATCAGCAGGATGGCCTTGAGAATGCCCAGCAAGGAAATATGCAGGTCACCGACGGAAATCGCGACCCCATCAAGGAATTTGGCCACGTCATCCGTCAGATTCAAAGCAACAAGCGTTGCATAGACCCACATTGCCCACTTGAATATCCGTCGCAGCGTCCGGTTGCGGACAAGCCTCGCGACCAGTGCAATCGCCAGCCACGCAGTTGCCAGAGTTGCAATGATCCCAATGAGATAACTGCGCGACGGCCAGGTAACATGCTGCATAACCTGATACAAGAGCCAGGACAGCAGCACGAAATAGACCAGTGTCAGCCGCTGCATCAGCTGTACCATGGTGCGAAGCCGCCATTTCGGCCATCCGGTGCGTGCGCGCGTCCAGGCATCCCATCGTGGCTGTGTCAGAACTTTCAGAAGGAAAGCCAGCGCCCAAAGGAAAAGGATGATGACCAACTGATACTGCCGCCAGCCCGGCGTAACCACCAACTCGACCAGTTCTTGAAGCTCGGAAGAGAACCCCGCGACCATGTTGTTGTAAAGGTCTGTCAGCGAGCTGGGGATCAGGTCTTGGTTCATACGCGCCTCCTGCACGGCAGCTTGGACAGCAATGCCAGGCGATGCAAGCCTGACACCGGTTTTGAACCTTGATTGCAGCAAACGCGCGGTATATCTGAACCGCATGAGACTCAATGTGGCCCAAGAACAGAATCTGGAAGACCGCGCGCGTCTGCGCGAACGGTTCTTTGGGGCTGCCCGCACGGTCCTGGCGCGCCTACCCGTCGCCTGAGCCAACTCGCCAGCTATTTCTCAGTTACATACGGGAGAGGACACATGTCCCCCAAAACACTCTATGACAAGATCTGGGATGCCCATGTCGCGCACGAAGCCGATGATGGCACCTGCCTGCTGTATATCGACCGCCATCTGGTCCACGAGGTCACCAGCCCGCAGGCGTTCGAAGGCCTGCGCATGGCGGGCCGCAAGGTGCGCGCGCCGGAAAAGACCATTGCCGTGCCGGACCACAACGTTCCGACCACACCTGACCGGGTGAACGGTATTGAAAACCCGGAATCGCGCATTCAGGTCGAAGCGCTGGACAAGAACGCCCGGGACTTCGGCATTCACTATTACCCGGTAAATGACGTCCGTCAGGGCATCGTGCACATCGTCGGCCCCGAACAAGGCTGGACCCTGCCGGGCATGACCGTCGTCTGCGGCGACAGCCATACCGCCACCCATGGCGCATTCGGCGCATTGGCCCACGGCATCGGCACGTCAGAGGTCGAACACGTGCTGGCCACGCAGACCCTGATCCAGAAGAAATCCAAGAACATGAAGGTGGAAATCACCGGCAAATTGCAGCCGGGCGTGACCGCCAAGGACATCACCTTGGCCGTGATCGGCGAAACCGGCACCGCCGGCGGCACCGGCTATGTCATCGAGTATTGCGGTGAAGCCATACGCAACCTGTCGATGGAAGGCCGCATGACCGTCTGCAACATGGCCATCGAAGGTGGCGCACGCGCAGGGCTGATTGCACCGGATGAGAACACGTTCGAATATGTCAAAGGCCGTCCGCATGCGCCGAAAGGTGCGCAGTGGGAAGCCGCGATGAATTGGTGGAAAACACTCTACACCGACGAAGGCGCGCATTTCGACAAGGTTGTCACGATTCGTGGCGAAGACATCGCGCCTGTCGTCACCTGGGGCACCAGCCCCGAGGATGTTCTGCCGATCACGGCAACCGTGCCGCACCCCGAGGATTTCGAAGGCGGCAAGGTCGAAGCGGCCCGCCGGTCAATCGAGTATATGGGTCTCAAAGCCGGTCAGAAGCTGAGCGATGTCGAGATTGACACCGTCTTTATCGGGTCCTGCACCAACGGACGTATCGAAGACCTGCGTGCCGCGGCCGAGATCCTGAAAGGCAAGAAGATCAAGGACGGGATGCGCGCCATGGTGGTGCCGGGTTCGGGGCTGGTCCGCGCTCAGGCCGAAGAAGAAGGCCTGGCCGACATCTTCAAAGAGGCCGGGTTCGAATGGCGTCTGGCAGGCTGTTCGATGTGCCTGGCGATGAACCCCGACCAGTTGCAACCGGGCGAACGCTGTGCCGCAACCTCGAACCGCAACTTCGAAGGCCGTCAGGGCCGGGGCGGGCGCACACATCTGCTGAGCCCGGCAATGGCTGCCGCAGCGGCAATCACGGGACGGCTGACAGACGTCCGTGAATTGTTGTAAGGTGCCCTCATATCTAGATATTTGAGGGATTGAACAAATGAGTGACTGGGTCAAATGGCTATTGCTTGGACTTCTGTCCATAGTGTTCGGCATCTTTGTGCTGGGCGCACCGGTCGTGGCATCAATCACCGTGACGGTGGTCACAGGTGTATTGCTGCTGATTTCAGGCGCGTTACAGGTTGTTGGCGGCTTCACCGTCGATGGGGCCGGCAACAAGATACTGTCACTTATCATGGGTGTCGTGATGCTGTTTCTGGGCTGGTCCTTTCTGGATCACCCACTGCAAGGAACGCTGACACTGGCAACTGTCTGCCTGATCCTGTTCATGGCTGGCGGCATTGCCCGCGTGATCCTGTCGTTCCAGATGCGCGGAACGCAATATTTCTGGGCGACGCTGGTCTCGGGCATCATGTCGATTGTACTGGCGATCCTGATCTGGCGCTTTGCCGCAATGGACCCTTCGGTGCTGCTGCAATTGCTGGGCATCCTGCTGGGGATCGAGATGATCTTTAACGGGCTCGGCCTTGTCTTCATGGCGTTCTTCGTCAAGGACGCACCAAAAGAAACGAAACAAGCTTAACGCGGGGCCTGGGCGCGGCCCTCTCCCGCAGGAGTGTGAACATGGATAAGTTTGAAAAAGTCCACGGGGTGGCCGCCCCGATGCCATTGATCAATATCGACACCGATATGATCATTCCCAAAGTGCATTTGAAAACCATCAAACGGTCCGGCCTCGGCGTCGTGCTGTTTGACGAAATGCGTTATCATGATGACGGGCGCGAGAACGAAGAGTTCGTCCTGAACAAACCCGCCTATCGCGAGGCCGAAATTCTGGTCGCCGGAGACAATTTCGGCTGCGGCTCGTCGCGCGAACACGCACCCTGGGCGATCAAGGATTTCGGCATCAAGGTTGTGATCTCGACCAGCTTTGCCGACATCTTCTTCAACAACTGCTTCAAGAACGGCATCCTGCCGATCGTGGTCGAAGAAGAGCATCACGCGATCCTGATGGAAGACGCGCATAAAGGCGAGAATGCCCGCATGACGGTACATCTGGAAGATCAGCAGATCACCACTTCGGATGGTGTCGTGATCGAGTTTGATATTGACCCGCATCGCAAACACTGCCTGCTGAACGGTCTGGACGATATCGGCCTGACGATGGAGAAAGATCACCACATCGACAAGTTTGAGGAACACGCCAGCCAGGCCCGCCCCTGGGTGTAAGGCCCAAGCGATTCTTTGAACACTCAACCTAACGGGGTCGCCAATGCGGCCCCGTTCTCATTCTTGGGGTTGGTTTTCGCAAAACCACAACATCTTGGTCTCATATTGAGATACACGTCGGATTTGCGTCGAAAATGATGCAATCCCGCACCAGTTGCGCCATCATTTTGCCCGAAATCACGTGTTTTCTGCACCCTGTCTTGAGCGAAATGCCGCTTATCGTCCATGTTGGCGCTAAAGAGGCATCCGTCAAAAACTCGAGACGATGGGCACAAGTTGGAATGTAAGTCGGCGAAGATCGACTTATCCGGTTTGAAAAAGGGTTCGGATAGTGATTGCGCGCACAACAGGGGCGGCGATACGCGGAATACTTGTGGCACTGATGGTGCTGACACCCGCGTTGTACCTGCCTGTATCATCGACGAACGGGACCGAGATTCTGGTCTTCCTCGCGATTCTCGCGTTCATCCTGACATTCGCCGAGTACAATTCTGCTTTTCCCAGTTTTATTGAATTTCGCGATGCGCCGCCGGTGAACCGTCTGCGGTTCGTCGGGCTGATGTCGATGGTCACCTTTCTGACACTGGTTTGCAAAAACAACTATGAGCCGACTGAACTGACCGCGTTCGCCTACACCGCAGGTCTGGCCGTCGCGAATGTTGCGGACTTTCCCTATTCTCCGGTTCGGTTGATCGTGCTGATGCTACCCTTGGATGCCGGTCAGCCGTTGATCGAATTGGTTCGGATCGCAGCCAGTGTGGCCTATGTGGCCGCCTTGGTCACCGTCGCCAGCTTTGCCTATGCGGTCAAAGTGCGCGGCTGGCCCACGGGCAATGGCGCCTTCAACGTATGGACCAATCTGCCGTTGTTTGATCCCACCAAGGGCGGCGATGTTGTCACCCGCCTGCAACGTGATGGTCGCCTGAATATCTGCATTGGCGTTCTGCTCCCCTTCCTCATTCCGGCTGTCATCAAGCTCATGAGCAGCGTCGTTGCCCCGATCTCGCTGAGCAATCCGCAAACATTGATCTGGACCATGTGCGCCTGGGCCTTCCTGCCCGCCAGCATGATCATGCGCGGCATGGCGACGCTTCGCATCGCGGGTCTGATCGTGGAAAAGCGCCGCGCCTATTCGACAAACGAGACAACGCAAGCCGCATGATCCGTGCCCTTGCTCTGCTGCTGTTGCCTTTCTCGGCACAGGCAGAGGTTTATCGCATCGCCACCTACAACACTGAACTCAGCAGAAACGGCCCCGGCCTGCTGCTGCGCGACATCCAGCGGGATGATGCGCAGGTTGAAGCCGTTGTCGAGGTCATTGCTGCGGCGCGACCTGATGTCATTGCCCTGCAAGGCATCGACTGGGATCTGGACGGCGCGGCCCTGAGCGCCCTGTCCGAGAAACTGCGCGAGGCGGGCCTGGATTTCCCCTATCACTTTTCCGCCCAACCAATTGCTGGGTTGGAAACGCCGCTGGATCTGGACGGAGATGGCCAAACGCAAGGCCCCGGCGACGCGCAGGGCTGGGGGAAGTTCACCGGCCACGGAGGGGTGGCGGTGTTGTCCCGTTTCGAAATCATGACCGAAGACGTTCAGGATTACACCAATCTGCGGTGGAAAGACCTGCCTGGGGCTGATTTGCCATTCAGGGATGGGCTCCCCTTCCCGTCTGAAGCTGCGCACGACATTCAGCGCCTGTCCTCGACCGTGCATTGGGTGCTTCCGATCGAAACCCCGCAGGGGCGATTTAGCCTGATGACCTTTCACGCTGCCCCACCGGTTTTTGACGGACCCGAGGATCGCAACGGTCTGCGCAACAGGGACGAGATTCGCCTGTGGTCGGTTTTGCTGAATGGCGGCCTGGGGCCAGTTCCTCAAGGCCCCTTCGTGATGGCCGCGGACGCCAATCTCGACCCGACCCGCGGAGAAGGCCACAAGCAGGCCATTCGCGCGCTTTTGGCCGATCCCCATGTGCAGGATCCGATGCCAAAGGACCCATCGGGTTCATCAGCAACGGTCGAATGGAAAGCCACCGGGGAAATGCGCGTTGACTATGTGTTGCCGTCCAGTGATCTGCAAATCTCGGAAACCGGCATTGTCTGGCCCGTGGAAGGTGGCACGCTGTACGACAGTGCCCGACGCGCCAGCAGGCATCGACTGGTCTGGGTTGACATAATCCTACCCTAGAACCTCGCCCCTGTTCCCGGCCGTCGCCGATGAAACGGCACGTTGGGACGAAATGGCGGAACGCAAGGCATCCTCCAGCTTCGTTTCAGAAAACGAGGTCAGCAATTCTTTCATATAACCGCCATCCAATTGATGCGGCACGTGCCAGAGGTACCGCATCTCGATCAAATGAGGGGCCATGCGCCAGAATGGGCGGGCCAATTGCAGAGGCCACCATTTCATACGCCGCACTGTAACCGGCCGGCCGGTGACTTGCGAAAGCGATTGAGCGATCTGCGTCCCGGTCAAAGTGTACCCTTCAAATGGAACATCGCAGAAACGGGGAAGGTCTTGCCGCATCTCAGCCAGCGCAACGGCGGCGCGGGCCAGATCAGGCAGAAAGGCCCAAGCGTGCGGTGCGTCCGGATCACCGGGATAAACGAACTGACCGCGCGAAAGACGCTTGATCATGACCTGATCGAACCAGTTTCCGGATGCATTGGTGTCGATGAAATCCCCGGCGCGCAAAAGGATGGTGCGCACGGTTGACGCGCGATAGGCCTCTTCCATCTCGATCCGAACCCGGCCCAAAGGGTTGGTGGCTCGATGCGGCGTCCCGCCCGACCATGGGCCCGGCGTATTCCCACCAAATACGTAGACATTGCCCGGTACGATCACGGTCGCCCCCGTATCTGAGGCCGCATCTATCACCCGTTTGGTCAGTACCGGCACATCGCGTGCCCAATCGGGATAGGGCGGATTCCATCCGTTCACGATGACGTCCACGCCGCGCGCCGCCTGTGACAGCGAATCAGACCTGCGGTCAAATTCCGTCACATCCCAGCCCGCGC
The DNA here is from genome assembly GCF_056541565.1 of Ruegeria sp. AG6. NCBI lineage: Bacteria > Pseudomonadati > Pseudomonadota > Alphaproteobacteria > Rhodobacterales > Roseobacteraceae > Ruegeria > Ruegeria sp. AG6. The sequence goes on from NZ_JBQFYQ010000009.1 coordinate 129,107, forward strand.
GCCTGAACGCCAGGGCTGCGTTGCGTCCAAAACGACCTGTTGCGCCCAGTACCAGTGCAGATTGTGCCATGTTTGCCTCCTGTCTGAGGTCAATCTACCCATTCACTTCGCGCAAGGAATTGCCGCAATTCGCAGAACGTGTATTCATTTCTGAATGGACAAAGCTCTGACACATGCAGATTGGTCTCTGATTCAATGCTTTCTGGCCGTGGCCGAGACGGGATCGTTGTCCGCCGCCGCACGACATCTCAATCGCAGCCAACCCACTTTGGGGCGGCAGGTCCAAAACCTCGAGGACGAACTGGGTGTCTCTCTTTTCGATCGCCACGCGCGTGGTCTGAAGCTCAGCGAAGCGGGCTTACAGCTTTTGCCGATGGCCCAGCAGATGCACAGCGCCATGACCGCGTTCAGTCTTGCCGCCGCGGGGCAATCGCAACAGCTTGAAGGTTCGGTGCGCATCACCGCATCTGTCTTTGCCTCGCATCACCTGCTGCCACCGATACTGGCGTCCATCCGCAGGCAAGAGCCCACGATCCAGCTTGAACTGGTGGCCACTGACACCACCGAGAATCTGCTCTATCGCGAGGCGGATATCGCCGTGCGGATGTATCGCCCTGCGCAGGTGGATCTTATTTCCCGCTATCTCGGGGATGTGCCGCTGTGTTTTTGTGCGGCAAAGTCCTATCTGGACCGGAAGGGGCGCCCCAAGACACCCGAAGAACTGTTTACGCATGATCTGGTAGGGTTTGACGCGAACCAGGAGATCATCAAAGCCATGCGTGAAAAGGGGTGGCCAGCCAGCCGCGACAGTTTTGCCACCCGCTGTGACCTGCAAAGCGCCTATTGGGAACTGATCCGGGCGGGCTGTGGCATAGGCTTCAGCCAGGTACAGGTTGCCCAAGCCGACCCCGACGTGGAAATCCTGCCGCTGGATGTGGACATCCCGATTCTACCCGTGTGGCTGGCCGCACCCCAGGCCATGCGCCAGACCCCGCGCATCCGCAGGGTCTGGGATTTGTTGGCAGAAGGGCTCAAAGCCGCTCTTTGAGGGTCAAAGCGGGCCGGTATAAGTTCCGCGCGCGGGATAGTTGTTGCCCAGTGTGAATTTCAAACCACCCGCAATATCCGACATGGACGGGCGACCGAAAGGCGTGGTCTGTTGCCATGCATAGTACAGCGTCCGGTCGGGTGCGATGTAGAAATGCCCCGGCTCTGCGAACAGGTCCGGTTCGGCGCTGCCTTCGCGCTTGGTCGAGATGTTAAGGCCCCAATCATCCCGCGCAGCGGACAGGGGAAGGCTGTGGCCCACACGCAGGCGCGACGCTCCGGCTTTTTCGGCGGCTTCCGCCGCGCGCTCGGCTGTATCGGTGGTGATCATGATGACCTCGACGCCCAGCGCCGCAAAGTCATCCAGCGCCGCTTCGACCTCGGTCATCTGCTTGATGCAGATCGGGCAATGCAGCCCGCGATATTGAATCACCAGCGTCCCGTGTTCGCCCTTGTCCGCGTCAAGATCGAAGCTGCCATGGGCAACAGTTTCGATTTTCAGCGCAGGAACCGGATTTCCAGGTGTCAGCATGTGTTTTCCTTCTGTTTTGGCAGGTTCGTCTCATTGACCCGATGCAACGCAGACGCTAGGCCCTGTGCAACAAAACGCAAGGAGACCCTTCATGTCCAACCCTTCGCTCCTTATCCTGCCCGGAGACGGAATTGGCCCGGAAGTCATGGCCGAAGTGCGCAGAATCATCGATTGGTTCGGCGCCAATCGCGGTCTTCAATTTGACGTGAGCGAGGATCTGGTCGGCGGTGCCGCCTATGATGCCCACGGCAAGCCTCTGTCCGATGAGACGATGGCCAAGGCGCAAGAGGTCGACGCGGTTCTATTGGGCGCTGTCGGCGGCCCAAAATACGACGATCTGGATTTCAGCCTGAAGCCCGAGCGCGGCCTGCTGCGCCTGCGCAAGGAAATGGACTTGTATTCGAACCTGCGCCCGGCCCAGTGCTTTGACGCGCTGGCTGATTTCTCGTCGCTGAAGAAAGACATCGTTGCCGGTCTGGATATCATGATCGTGCGCGAACTGACCTCGGGCGTTTATTTCGGTGAACCACGCGGTATCTTCGAGGAAGGCAATGAACGCGTCGGCATCAACACCCAGCGTTACACCGAATCCGAGATTGAACGCGCCGCGCGTTCGGCCTTTGAACTGGCGATGCGCCGGAACAAAAAGCTGTGCTCGATGGAAAAAGCCAACGTGATGGAATCGGGCATTCTGTGGCGCGAAGTGGTCAACCGCGTTTCCGCTGACTACCCCGAAGTTGAGCTGAGCCATATGTACGCCGACAACGGTGCCATGCAGCTGGTGCGCGCGCCGAAACAGTTCGACGTGATCCTGACCGACAACCTGTTCGGTGACATCCTGTCCGACTGCGCCGCGATGCTGACGGGCTCTCTGGGCATGCTGCCGTCGGCGTCGCTGGGCGCGCCGATGGCCAATGGACGCCCCAAAGCAATGTACGAGCCCGTACACGGGTCTGCCCCCGATATCGCGGGTCAGGGCAAAGCCAACCCGATCGCCTGCATCCTCAGCTTTGCGATGGCTCTGCGCTACAGCTTTGATCAGGGCGAGGAAGCGGATCGGCTGGAAGCTGCGATCGAGAAAGTTCTGGCCGACGGCGTTCGCACCGGCGACCTGCTTGCGGATCAGGGCGTTCAGCCCGTCTCGACCAGCGAAATGGGCGACGCGATCCTTTCAGCGTTGGACGCAAGCGTCTAAGAAACGAAAGAATGAAAAAACAAAAGGCGGTGCCCAGCGCACCGCCTTTTTTTGCCTGCTCAATTCCCGAAGATATTGTTCAACAGGTTGTTTATAGCCCGGTCCAACCCGGTTTGTTTCTTTCGCCGTTGTTGCTGCGGCTGCGCCGTTTGCACCGGAGGTTCCGGCGCCATCATCGGCAACGGGGTGGGCGTCATCCCCTCGGTCACGCGCAGCATGGTTTCTTTCCAGATTTCGGCCGGTAAGCCACCACCGGTCACGCCGGACAAGGGCGTGTTGTCATCATACCCCATCCAGACCCCGGTCACATAATCCGCCGTGAACCCGATGAACCACGCGTCGCGCGCGGCCTGGGTCGTTCCGGTCTTGCCCGCCACCTGCCAGCCGGGCAATTTGGCCCGCCCGCCGGTCCCTTCAGAGACCACGCGCTCCATCATCCAGGTCAGCTGTTTGGCAGCCTTTTCATTGATGACCCTCTCGCCAATACCGGTCGTCGTGACCATGACGGGTGTTTCGTCGCCCAGCAGCTTCAGTTCGGTCAGCCCATAAGGTTCAACCTGCGACCCGCCATTCAGGATGCCTGCATAAGCCCCGGTCATCTCGATCAACGTGCTTTCCGATGCACCAAGCGCCAGCGCAGGCCCCTGTGCCAGGTCGCTGGCAATCCCGAAGCCGCTGGCAACCGTCCGAACATTGTCCAGGCCGGAAATCTCGGCCACTTTCACCGCCGGTATGTTCAGCGAGTTTTTCAGCGCATCCGCCAAGGTCACCCGCCCATAATACTTGTTGGTGTAGTTCTTGGGGCACCACTGGCCTGACCCCGGAATATCGACGCAATAGGGTTCATCCATCACCGTATCCAGCGGCGAATACCCAAGTTCCAGCGCGGTGGCATAGACGAATGGCTTGAACGATGATCCCGTCTGTCGCAACGCCTGCGTCGCCCGGTTGAACGCGCCAGACACGCGTGTCTTGCGCCCACCAACCATCGCGCGCACCGCACCGTCGGCCGACATCACCACAATGGCCGCCTGCGCCTTTGATCCTTCGCGCACTTTTTCCTGAAAGATGAATTTCAGCGCCTCTTCCGCAGAGGTCTGAATGCGCTGATCCAGGGTGGTCCGGATCACCACATCTTCGGTCGTGTTGCGGGTAAAGAACTCGGGCCCGCTGGCCATAACCCAATCCGCAAAATATCCCCCGGCCCGTGCAGCCGCCGCCTCGGACAGTTGGGCTGGGCGGGCCCGCGCTTCGCTGGCCTGCGCGGCGGTCAGATAGCCCTGATCCTCCATCAGACCGATCACAAGGCGGGCCCGGTCCTGCGACCGTTGCAGATTGTTCGTCGGTGCATAACGTGTGGGCGCAACCAACAGCCCGGCCAACATCGCTGCCTCGGCCGGCGAGACTTCGGCGGCGGACTTGCCAAAGTACCGCTGGCTTGCGGCCTCGAACCCGCGCGCGCCTGCACCAAGGAAAGCCCGGTTCAGGTAGATCGTCAGAACCTCATCCTTGGAGTATTTCACCTCCATCGCCATTGCATAAATGGCCTCTTTGGCCTTGCGCAACAGCGATCCCTGTCGGCAATCGGCTTCATAGGCGGCCTCTGATTCCCATTCAGTCGGATCATAAGGCACGCCCAGACACAGCAATTTGGCCGTTTGCTGCGTTATGGTTGACCCGCCATGCCCGGACAACGGGCCGCGCCCTTCGCTCAGGTTGATGCGAACGGCGCTTGCCACACCGCGCGGGCTCACCCCGAAATGGCGATAGAACCGTTTGTCCTCGGTCGCGATGACGGCGTTTTTCAGATGCGGCGACACCGTATCGGCAGTGATCACCCCGCCAAACTGGTCGCCCCGCCAGGCAAACACTTTGCCGTCGCGGTCCAGCAGCGTGACAGACCCGCGCGCACGGCCGTCCAACAAGGCATCCAAGTCCGGCAACGAGGAATAGACGACACCCACCGCCAGGGCGATCAGGATGGCCACGACCGCTCCGACCCGCCAGGTCAGCCCCCAGACCATGCGCCAGACCCAGCGGAAAAAACGACGCAGGATGCCGCCGCCTTTGCCCCCCGATCTCTTGCGCGTCTTTTTGCGCGCAGTTTTGCGTGTGGTGGTTTTGCGAGCCGTCGCCTTCTTGCCCGCCGGGCGCTTGGATGCCGACGGTTTACGACCCTTTGACGGGTACCTTTTGTCCGCAACCAATTTCGGCTTGCGTCGCTTGGACTCAGTCATGCTCAAACTCTGCCCGGGTTTTCTTTTGCGCCACCATACCCCGGTGATCCGAGTATGTAGAGGTCCGAATTTCCGAAAATTCCCCTCACAACACTGCCCGTTATTTAATCAACGCGACCGAATTGTGCAAAAAATGTGCAATCTTCTGCCATTTGGCAGCCCTTTGACCCCCAAGAGCCGTTTCATACCGCGATCCGTCGCGCATTTTTCTGCAGGTGCAAACAAACCGGTTCCACCGGAGAACCAGAGGGGAAAGACGTGAAACTGATCATTGCGACAATCAAGCCGTTCAAGCTGGAGGAGGTGCGCGAAGCACTGACCGAGGCCGGCGTGCGCGGCATGATGGTAACCGAGATCAAGGGCTTCGGCTCGCAATCCGGCCACACCGAAATCTATCGGGGGGCCGAATATGCGGTGAACTTCGTGCCCAAGATCAAGCTGGAAATCGTGGTGCCTGCCGCGATGACCGACCAGATCGTCGAGACCATCACCAAAACCGCCAAGACCGGCAAGATCGGTGACGGCAAGATTTTCGTCCTCGATGTCGAGCAGGCCCTGCGCGTGCGGACCGAGGAAACCAACGAAGAGGCGCTGTAAGGCGCCGCGACCGACAATCATTCGAGGACTGAACATGAACCTGATGAAATCCCTCATCCCTGCCGCCGCGATCGTCGCACTGCCGCAGATGGGCCTGGCGCAGGAAGCCGCCGCAACCGGCGAAACCGCGCAGCATACACAATACATCCTGACCTCGCTGCTGTTCCTGATGGGCGGCTTTCTGGTGTTCTGGATGGCCGCGGGCTTTGCCATGCTCGAGGCCGGTCTGGTGCGCTCCAAGAACGTGGCCATGCAGCTGGTCAAGAACATCGGCCTGTTTTCCTTTGCCGCCATCATGTACTGGTTGGTCGGCTTCAACCTGATGTATCCGGGCGACGGCTGGACCATCACCGGCATTCTGGGTGCCTTCTCGCCCACCTCGCTGGAACCGGTCGGCCTTGATGGCGTCGAAACCGATCTGTCCTATGCGTCGGTCGGTTCGGACTTCTTCTTCCAGCTGATGTTCTGCGCCACCACCGCGTCCATTGTATCGGGCACCATGGCCGAGCGCGTCAAACTGTGGCCCTTCTTCTTTTTCGTGATCGTTCTGACAGGCATCATCTACCCGATCGAAGCGTCCTGGCAGTGGGGCGGCGGCTGGTTGTCCGAGATGGGCTTCAGCGACTTCGCCGGCTCGACCCTGGTGCACGCCGCAGGTGGCTTCGCAGCTCTGGCCGGTGCCATCGTACTGGGCCCGCGCATCGGTAAATACAACAAGGAAGGCAAAGTTGTGCCGATCCCCGGCTCGAACCTGGCGCTGGCAACCCTGGGGACGTTCATCCTGTGGCTGGGTTGGTTCGGCTTCAACGGCGGCTCGCAGTTGGCCATGGGCACGATCGGTGACATGGCCGATATCAGCCGTATCTTCGCCAACACCAACATGGCCGCCGCCGCCGGCGCCGTTGCCGCCCTGATCCTGACGCAGGTGATGTATGGCAAGGTCGACCTGACCATGGTTCTGAACGGCGCGCTGGCCGGGCTGGTCTCGATCACCGCCGAACCGCTGGCGCCGTCGCTGTTTCAGGCGCTGATCATCGGCGGCATCGGCGGCGTGATCGTAGTCTACACCGTGCCGCTGCTGGACAAGATGAAGATTGATGACGTGGTCGGCGCCATCCCGGTTCACCTGATCGCAGGCTTCTGGGGCACCTTCATCGTGGCATGGACCAACGGTGATGCGTCTTTCGTGACCCAGATCATCGGTTTCGCGGCTATCGGGATCTTCGTCTTCGTAGTCAGCTTCATCCTGTTCTCGATCCTCAAGGCCACCGTCGGCCTGCGGGTTGGCGAGGAAGAAGAGATCAACGGCCTCGACATGGGCGAACTGGGCATGGAAGCCTATCCCGAATTCTCGAAAGGCTGATCCCACTTCCACCCAAACAAAAAAACCCGGGCATTCGTGCCCGGGTTTCTTGTTTGGCAATGCCCGAAAATCAGACGCCGACGTCGACAATCGCCTGCGCAAGGATCGGAACGGTGTTGGCGTTCAGACCGGCGATGTTCAGGCGGCTGTCGCCAACCATGTAGATGCCGTGTTCAACGCGCAGTTTCTCGACCAGTTCAGGGGCCGCACCCAAGCGCGAGAACATGCCGCGGTGCTGGGCGATGAAACCAAAGCGGTCCGAGCCGCTCAGACGCTGGAGTTCGTCGGCCAGTTGGCGACGCAGGCCCAGCATCGACAGGCGCACCTCTTCCAGTTCGGCCATCCAGTCGGCGCGCAGGGCTTCGTCCATCAGGATCGTGGTCACAACACGCGCGCCGTGGTCGGGCGGGAAGGAATAATTCTGGCGGTTCAGGAATGCCAATGTACCCTGGTTCAAAGCGGTCTGCCCGGCATCGGCGCTGATGGCCATCAGCAAACCGGTGCGTTCGCGATACACGCCGAAATTCTTCGAGCATGACGCCGCTATCAGACATTCCTTGACCGAAGACGCGACCAGTCGTGTCGCTTGCGCATCCTCTTCCAGGCCGTCGCCGAAGCCTTGATAGGCGATGTCGATCATCGCAACGAGGCCAAGCGCGTTGATCAGGTTCACGACCTCCTGCCATTGAACCATGTTGAGGTTGGCACCGGTCGGGTTGTGGCAGCAACCGTGCAGCAGAACCACGTCACCCGCTTTTGCGGTCTTCAGGTCTTCGATCATGCCGTCGAAATCGACGCCACGCGTGTCACCATCGAAATAGCGGTATGGAACCGTCTCGATCCCCAGGTAGTTCAGGATCGACAAGTGGTTCGGCCATGTCGGGTTCGACACGAAGACGCGGGCCGACGGGTTGGCCATACGGATCATCTCGAAGGCCTGACGGCAGGCGCCGGTGCCGCCCGGTGTCGCCACGGCGGCGATATTGCCGCGCTCAACCGAGGTGCCGAGGATCAGCCCGATCATCGCATCCGCATAGGCCGGATCGCCGGCCAGCCCGGTATAGGCTTTGGTTTCCTGCTCTTCCCAGACGCGCTGCTCGGCCGCTTTGACGGCGCGCATGACCGGGGTGATGCCTTCCGCGTTTTTGTAGACGCCGACGCCCAGGTCGACCTTCTGATCACGCGGGTCTTCGCGATACATCTGCATCAGCGCCAGGATCTTGTCGGCAGGCTGCGGTTTCAGGTTCTCGAACATCAGGTCTCTCCGGTTGCGACGGGCAGGGTCGGGAAGGCGCCCCATTCAGCCCATGAGCCGTCATAAAGCGAGTGGTCTTTCTTGCCCATGCGTTCAAGCGCAAGGCTGAGGATCGCGGCGGTCACGCCAGACCCGCACGAGGTGATCGCCGGTTTCGACAGATCGACGCCCGCGGCCTCGAATATGGCGCGGCACTCTTCCGGCGACTTCATGGTACCATTGGCGTTCAGCAACTGGCCAAAGGGGACATTGCGTGAACCCGGAATATGCCCCGAGCGCAGACCCTCGCGCGGTTCGGCCTCGGCCCCGGAAAACCGGCTGGCAGAGCGGGCGTCGATGATCTCATGATCACCCAGCTTGGCGGCGGCGGAAACTTGCGTGACGTCCCGGACAAGCTGATTTTGCACCCGGACGGTCATATGACGATCACGGATGACCGGCGGCAGGTCTTCGACCTCGCGCCCTTCCGCCTGCCATTTGGGGAATCCACCATCCAGAACCGCGATGTTTTCCTGCCCCATAAGACGGAACAGCCACCAGACGCGCGCAGCCGACATCAGCCCAGCGCCATCGTAAACCACGACCTGATGACCGTCGCCCACACCCATCGCGCGCAGGCGCGACATGAATTTCTCGACCGGAGGCGCCATATGCGGCAAGTCGGAACGGCGATCTGATATCTCGTCTATGTCAAAGAACCGCGCCCCGGGGATGTGGCCTGCGTCATATTCCGCCCGTGCATCACGATTTTGCGCGGGCAAGTACCACGACCCGTCCAGAATCCGCAGATCCGGATCCTTCATATGCGCGGCCAGCCATTCGGTGGATACGAGGGTTTTTGGATCGTCCTGCATCAAAGCCTCCCCTAAGCGCGCTTGATTTTTCCCTATACCCGGCGGCATAGGGGTTCAAGGCTGGATAGCGCTCACTTGGCGCTGCGCAGGCGGAAATGTTGGATAATCCCAATGAGGCTGATCAGAATCCAGAACCCCTCGATCAACATTGATGCGAGATTGAAATTCTGGAGCAGGGAATAGACGATCAGCACCGAGCCCAGCAGGTTGATCACCGGAAAGGCCAGATCATCCGAGTTCATCATCCGCATCTGTGTTGCGAAATACGCGGCGACCACGATTAGAGCCCCGAAAGAGCCGATGGCGTCGACGATGGTCAGGCTGTCGAAAAATGCGGTCATGAATGGGCCTTGCCGTTCTCTACAAATTCGGTGTGTTGGGCGTAATGATGCATGTTCAGAAAGGCCGCCCCCTCGGGGCCGGCGCGATACCCGTGCGGAAGATCGGCCGCGAAACGCAACCCCTGCCCGGCTTGTAGGGAAACCCACTCGTCTCCGCGCAGGATCTCAAGCGTGCCGCTCAGAACAAAGACCTCTTCGGTCACGCCTGTCGCGTGGGCGGGCGACTCGTGGCTTTGGTTCGGCCTGAGGTTGACGTGGAATGTCTCGGCCCCCAGAGCGGGATCGAATGGAAAGACGATCTTGACCTCGATCGTGCCGGGGAAAGTTACGGTCTGAAAAACCGAAGGATCCCCGTTCATCGTATCGATCAGCGCGCTGAGCGGCAGTTGAAACCCCTTGGCAATTTTCCACAGCGTTGCGATGGTTGGGCTGGATTCACCGCGCTCGATCTGCCCCAGCATGGCTTTGCTCACGCCGGTCATCTCGGCCACTTTCGACAGGCTCAGGCCCGATGCCGCACGCACGTCTCGCAGTTTCAGCGTTATATCGTCAGAGTCCATCTCATCGTCCCGCGAATCCTCTTGTGCGTTATAGCGCACATGTGGTACGTGCGCTATAACGTACGAACCCCAAGACATGCAACCCGAGGCAAAAGGGAAACAGCATCATGCCATTGTACCGATCCAGAACCTCAACCCATGGCCGCAACATGGCTGGCGCACGCGGCCTTTGGCGCGCCACCGGCATGGGAGACGATGATTTTGGCAAACCGATCATTGCCATCGTCAACTCGTTCACCCAATTCGTCCCGGGCCACGTGCATCTGAAGGATCTGGGCCAGATGGTTGCGCGCGAGGTCGAGGCTGCAGGCGGTGTGGCCAAAGAATTCAACACGATCGCGGTGGATGACGGCATCGCAATGGGCCATGACGGGATGCTGTATTCGCTGCCCTCGCGCGAAGTGATCGCGGATTCGGTCGAATACATGGTCAACGCCCATTGCGCCGATGCGATGGTCTGCATTTCGAATTGCGACAAGATCACCCCCGGCATGCTGATGGCCGCGATGCGCCTGAACATCCCTGCCATATTTGTCTCGGGCGGGCCGATGGAGGCTGGCAAGATCGATATCGCCGATCTGGAGGCCAAGAAAATCGACCTCGTCGACGCCATGGTCGCCGCGGCGGACGACAAATTCACCGACGAACAGGTTCAACATATCGAAGAGAATGCCTGCCCGACCTGCGGCTCCTGTTCTGGCATGTTCACTGCGAACTCGATGAACTGCCTGGCCGAAGCATTGGGCCTGGCCCTGCCGGGCAACGGCTCGACACTGGCGACACATGCCGACCGCAAAGAGCTGTTCCTTGAGGCAGGCCGCCGCATCGTTGAGATCACCAAGCGCCATTATGATCTGGATGAAAAAGGTTTTCTCCCACGCGAGATTGCCACCTTCGAAGCATTCGAAAACGCCATGAGCCTAGACATCGCCATGGGCGGGTCCACCAATACGGTGCTTCATCTGTTGGCCATCGCGCATGAGGGTGGCGTTGATTTCACCATGTCCGACATGGACCGCCTGAGCCGCCGCGTTCCCTGCCTGTGCAAAGTCGCGCCCAACACCGAAAATGTGCACATGGAAGACGTCCACCGCGCCGGAGGTATCTTCTCGATCCTCGGAGAGCTCAGCCGCGCAGGCCTGCTGCACGAGGAATGCAACACGGTACATTCGGCCACAATGGGTGAAGCGATCGCCAACTGGGACATCAAGGTCGCCAACAATCCAAAGGCGCAGGAGCTGTTCAAGGCCGCCCCCGGTGGTGTGCGCACCACACAGGCGTTCAGCCAGTCCAACCGGTACAAGGAACTGGACACCGACCGCGAAGGCGGCGTGATCCGCTCGAAAGAACACGCGTTCAGCCAGGATGGTGGTCTGGCCGTTCTGTTCGGCAATATCGCTCGCGACGGCTGTATCGTGAAAACTGCTGGCGTGGACGCCAATATCCTGAAATTCACCGGCTCGGCCTACGTGTGCGAAAGTCAGGATCAGGCGGTCAACGACATTCTTACGGGCAAGGTGAAAGAAGGCGATGTGGTCGTCATCCGCTATGAAGGCCCGCGCGGTGGCCCGGGGATGCAGGAAATGCTGTATCCGACGTCATATCTGAAGTCCAAGGGTCTGGGCAAAGCCTGCGCGTTGCTGACCGATGGTCGCTTCTCGGGCGGCACATCAGGCCTGTCGATCGGCCATGTTTCGCCCGAAGCGGCCGAAGGCGGTGAGATCGGTCTGGTTCAGAATGGCGACACGATCGAGATCGACATCCCAAACCGCACCATTCATCTGGCAGTTTCGGATGAAGAGCTGGCCGCCCGCCGCACGGAACAGAACGCAAAGGGGTGGGAGCCCGCCGCGCCCCGCAAACGTAAAGTGTCAACCGCGCTCAAGGCCTATGCCAAGCTGACGACCAGCGCAGCAAAAGGGGCTGTTCGCCAAGTCTAAGCACACACGCGACCGGCTTGCCGAGGCGCCGAGCCGGGTAATCAACCGTCCTCAAGAGCTCCCGCGCCCGATCCGTACCATCGGCTTCGCCGATGCCACGTTCGACCTTGGGCCCGGCGCCGCGCAGCGCGCG
>NZ_JBQFYQ010000010.1:0-134696 GCF_056541565.1 Ruegeria sp. AG6
GTCACAAAAACTGTCGCGGGATGGAGCAGCCCGGTAGCTCGTCAGGCTCATAACCTGAAGGTCGTAGGTTCAAATCCTACTCCCGCAACCACCTTGGTCGAACAGAGCCTCGAACAAGCCGCCTCAGGGCGGCTTTGTTCATTCTGGGCCAGCCCAATCATTGCTGCCAGGGCACCCTCCAGTTCGATCTGCACGCCATCCCGTTCATGTTGGATCGTAACACGTTCGATCAAGCCCCGGATAATCTCCAAGGCTCCTGTACGGATCGACGGATCCGATAACGCCTGTGCCAGATCTGCGACCTTGGAGCGATAGAGTTCGGACAGATTTGGGTGCAGTCGCACCGGTGAGGGCGTAGGTTCTGAGAGCTTCGCCTCAAGATCGGCGATCTGCGCTTCAAGCTCTTCGAGTCTTGCTTGAAGTCCGGTGGTGCGAATGCCCTCGGCGATTGCGTCATAAAGCCCATTCAGTTTGCGCACGGCTTTGTCCCGGTCGGATTGCAGACGGGTCCGGACTTCCTCCGCTGTGCCTGCTTCTGCGTTGGCGGCTTCGCTGAAGGACTTGATAAAAGCGGCCACTGCGTCGGGCTGCATCAGACGCTGACGAAGCAAATCCAGAACGGCGTCTTCCAGGACATTGCGGCGAATGGAGTGCCTATGGGAACAAGTACCGAGTTTGCGGGCGGCAGAGCAGGCGAGGTAGTCGCGCCCGACTGTCGCGAGCGGCCCTCCGCAGGTGCCGCAGAATGCAAGACCTGTCAGAAGGTGCTTCTTGCGCCGCTTCTCCCAAAACTTGGTTTCCTTGATGGCTTTGACGCGGGGATCAGCCTCGATCTCGCCCTGCCGCTGTTTGACCGCCTCCCAAAGTTTATCCCCGACGATGCGCAGCTCTGGGACCTCCGTGATGATCCATTCGGAGGTATCGTTGAGACGGGAAACACGTCTGCCGGTCTCCGGGTCCTTGATGTAACGCAGCCGGTTCCAGACCAGGCGGCCGATGTAGAGCTCATTGTTAAGAAGGCCGGTTCCACGAGTGCGGTGCCCCCGGATTGCCGTGTCACGCCATAATTTACCACGGGGGCCTGGGACACCCTCGGTGTTGAGGCGGCGCGCAATGGCTTTTGGGGAGTGCCCTTCGGTGAACTCTTGAAGCACCCGTCGGACAATCTCAGCTTCCGCTGCGTTGATCACTCGTTCCCCCGTAACAGGTTGGCCGTCGGGCCCGAGACGCCGGACGACGTCGTAGCCATAGCTGTTGCCGCCACCGGAGCGTCCAAGCTCCACCCGCCCGCGAAGACCGCGCCGAGTTTTATCTGCCAGATCTTTGAGGAACAGTTGGTTCATGGTCCCCTTGAGACCCACATGCAACTCACTGATCTCGCCTTCGGTCAGAGTCATGATGCCGACCCCTGCAAAGCTCAGGCGTTTGAAAATCGCAGCGATGTCTGCCTGGTCTCGACTCAAGCGATCCAGCGCCTCCGCCAAGATCAGATCAACCCGTCCTTCCTGGGTTGCATTGAAGAGCGCTTGCAGCCCGGGACGCAACATGGACGCGCCAGAGACCGCCCGATCCGAATAGGCTTCAACAATGGTCCAGCCTTCGCGTTCTGCCCGCTCCCAGCACAGTCGCATCTGGTCTTCGATCGATGCGTCTCGCTGCATCTGGCTGGAGAAACGGGCATAGATTGCGACTCGGGTCATCGACAGACCTTTTTCTTCTGGTTGATCAGATCCGCGTAGTCGCGGCCTGCTTCAATGGTTTGGGCGTGAATGTAGTGATGCTCTGCCGTTCCGAAGCTCGTATGAGCCAATATTGGTCGGATCAGCTTTGCGTGTTCCGGAGAGGAGCGCGCCAATGTCGTTGCGGCGGCATCCCGGAAGAAATGCGGTGGGATGCGGCGACCCGTCAGCTTAAGCGTTTGATCAGCAATTCGGGGGCCTAGCGCGTTTTCTTTGAAAGGTAAGCCAGTTTTGCCAACCCATAGGACATCGTGCTGCTGTTGGCCACGCTCCAAAAAATAGGGGCGGACTTCGTTGACATAACGACGCAAGAGAGGCTCAACACTCTGGGGAACAACAGCCTCCCATGGCTGCCCTGATTTGGTCAGATCCCCGGGGAGCGCGACGGTCAAGGTGTCTGCTGTGACATGCAAGGATATGCCAATCCGAAGGCCGGCAAAGGCGCGTCGCCGCATCGGCATCAAAGCCAGCATGGCAATCATGGTGCCATCCCGCAGGCACATCATACGGCGCAGCGATGTTGGCGCCGCTTCTGCATGACCCGTCGCCAGAATCAGCCCTGCACGGAATAGAACCTCGCTGGACAACACACGCCCAAGTTTGCGATCCCGATCACCCCGTCCTGCGGTGCGCTTCAATCCCGCTTTCAATCTCCGCTGAGCGGACCAGTCCTGTGTCGGGTCAGCCGCGGAGAGGATACGCAAAACGCCGTCAATGAACATCAACCGGGTCATTGGCCGGGTGTGTGAGAGGTCCCGAAGCCAAGCGGACAGGCGCGGCAGAGTCGCGCGTCGAGCCGGAGGCAGTGTGATCGCATTCGCATCACTTGTAATCAGCCATTGCAGCCATCGGGCATAGCGCAACTCCAAAGTCTTCAGCGAGGTCGCGCGTAGATGTGAGAGCGCGCCGCAATCGTCAAGCGGTCCACCTCCCGCCTGAAGGTTGAGCCACATCTCCTGGTCTTGCGCGGGCCATTCGTCGAGCGGCAGAATAAGGCTCATCAGCGACGCCCTTTCTTGGCATCGACCAGGTCAGCAAAGGCGCGTGTCGCCGACCGTGCCTCAAGACCGGAATACATGTTGATGGTGTGGCTGACCTCCGAATGCCCGAGCAAACGGCGCGCAACCTCGTAGCCGCCGGGATTGGCGTCGAGCCAGTTCATCACCGCGAAATGCCGAAACAGGTGGGCATTCATCTCCAACCCCGTTTCCTTCCGGATCCGTTTGGAGATGCGTGCCGAAAGGGCGTTCGGGTCGATTGGATCGCATCTCTTTCGGCGCGGAAACAGCCAAGGCGTTCCCGCGGGGCAGAGTTCCGGACAGCGAGTTTTGAGATGGGCGTCGATCATGCGCAATACATCCCGTGGGATCTCGAACTCGACAGGTCGCTCGTTTTTGGTCTCGCCGCCTTCCAGAACCAGGTAGGCTCGGCCATCGCCGGGACGGTGCAGGTGGCGTTCCAGGTGGATGTCAGCCAGGTTCTTCACGCGAACTGGGCAGACCAGCAAGATGGCGATGGCGAGCGCATCTTCACGCGCCAGAGCCCAGCCATACGGCTTGGAGGTGCCGCGTGGTCGCGCGAAAACCCGTTCAGGCAGAAGCAGCAGGCGCTGCTGATGCCGGTCCTCCTGCAACACCCGCAGCCGGCTTCGGTTTTTTTGGGTCATGCCATTCTGAGGTTTTACCGCAAGACGCGCGGCAAGCCCCGACAGCGCGTCCCGGGTGTCATCGGATGCATTGAGTATCCGGGCCAGGTTGCGGAGCAGCGCGGCGATCTCGCTGATCATCTTTGTGGTCTGGTTGTTGGTGCGCGATAACATCTGGCGCAAACCCCGTTCAGCCATCATCGGATTGATCAGGATGTCCAATCCGCCAATCTCCGCGATCGGGATACCAGAGTGAACGAGTTCGGAGGCAAACCGAACCAACTGTCTTTGGTATTGGGACAGGGTCGGGGGTCGGAGTGCCCTGTTT
Organism: Ruegeria sp. AG6; assembly: GCF_056541565.1. Classification (NCBI taxonomy): domain Bacteria; kingdom Pseudomonadati; phylum Pseudomonadota; class Alphaproteobacteria; order Rhodobacterales; family Roseobacteraceae; genus Ruegeria; species Ruegeria sp. AG6. The sequence continues at coordinate 3,713 of NZ_JBQFYQ010000010.1, forward strand.
TGACCGTCATCTGCCAAGGGGTCTGGATTGGACAGACGATGTATCAGCTTTGCAAGAGCGGTTTGGAAGGGCGCTGGAAACGCGGTCACCGGAAAAGTGATGACCTTCTGGCGCGATTCCAGAGGCAGAGTGACGTTGGGCCATTGTGAAATACGTCGAGCCGCCAGGTTCCAGCCGTTGACAGCGGCACGATGTGAAACATCAGGAGATTTGCTGATCTCGTTATGCTCAAGGGCTACTCGATAGGCTTGAGCATGCTCCTCACAGACAGTGGCAGGTTTGACACCCTGCCGGTTCAAAAAATGCACGAAGCGGCAGAGCGCGGGTTGCAATGTCTTGTCGCCGGACGCCAGTACATTCGCCCAGAGCGCTTGCCAATCGGGAGACAGATCATCGATCCGGTTGAAGCGCCGTTCCACCAGCCCGAAATGCGCGAGCGCAGCCCGTGCATCACTGACCGCGTTTTGCCAGCTCTTTGGTGAAAGACCGAGTGCAGCCGGTGTGACTTTGGAAAGACGGGGCTGCAACCAGCGGCTATCGCAAGGCACATCCTCAGGAGGCAATCCAAGGGCTTTGGATGCACGGCGCAGGCCGGAGATCATATCGCGGCGGCGTCCGTCTGTCAGAGAGCTATCGGAGCGCAGCTGTTCGATAAGCTCGGCAAACATCGGTGTGTCGGCTTTGACGAAGGCTATTGTCAATGGAACGGGGCTCTGGCTAGTCATCGGGTCTGTGTTCCTTTGGACATGTCAGGTCTCGGGTGGACGGGTGTGGACAGGAGGTCCGATTCGGGAAAAGCGTAGCACAGAAAGTTCGCAACTTACGGGCTGGCCTTCTTCCCGAAATGCACATAACGCATTGACATAAATGGACATTAATAGACGTGAGTTCCTACCAGCAATGTGTCTGCCGGTAGGCGGCATGAGCTGCCGGATCAATGCGGATGAGGCGTCCGCCGGGGCCCACCCGAATAACCTCAAGCAGGCCTGCCGCAATCGCACGGCGTACCGTCTTCTCCGAGCAATTGTCCAGTTCAGCGACGTCCTTCACCGTCAAAAGCTTGCGGGGTCGGCTCTTCTTGGCATTGATCTGTGGCATCCTGATGCGCCTCCTTTTGGTCAGAGGCGTTCCGGCCCAGTTCCCGTACTGCCTGGGCAGCCAGCAATCGGACCAACTGGTCAATCGCTGTCTCAACCTGCCGGTGCGCATGGTCGTCAGAAGGGGGTATGGCAGGAACGCGTGTCATGCCATGACCATGACAACGCGGGCTTGCTCCTTCTAAGTGTATTGATTGGCCAATTCCGGCGGCGCCCAACGCTCTTTCTCTTCACGCTCAAGCTTGCCGCGAAAATCGTCTATATCCACGCGGATCGTCTCACCGCTCAGGATTTGCCCCGGCTCGGTGATCATCTTCACGACAGCCTGGATAAAGTTGACGAGCGGACCTTGCCGTTGTCCTCCGGGGCGCCCGTCTGAGTATGTTGTATAGGTCAGAGGGCGACCGGCATCTTTCCAGATGTAACAGCAGCTCTCGACGATGTACTGACGGCGTTTGTCGCGCGAGAACCGCTTGTCTCGGGGCGACATCTCTGCAACTGCGCCGGGGGTCACAAGGATGTGCCGAATGTCATCTATGACATCCTGAGTAAGTGTCGTTGCGGTCTCAAGCTTGTCGAGGACTTGGTCAAGAAGGTCTCCATCTTCTGGCGTCGCCGCGAAATAAGTCGAAAGCGAGCCCAATGCGTTCCGGAGTTCTTGGGGACCAATGGAACTCTGTTTTGCTTTCCGCAAAAGTTGCTTGAGGTGCTTTTGACCTCGTTCAATCGCTTGCGAGCGTCGGACCTCAGTCAGATTGATTGCGATGTCGTCGTCGTTATTGAGGCAGTTCCCAAGAAACACAGAGAGTTCGCGTACGAGCTTAGTCGGCAGGTCAAACTGTTCAGCCAAGCTCCCGATCATGTCCTTGGAAAGAGCGCCGCGTTCTCCATAACAGCCAAGCTTCCACGACATCGAGCTTTTGATCCCATCCATGTGCGGATAGATGGAATAGTCACCTTCAGTATCTGTAACGTCTCGATTGCCCTTCAGACCGCTGTCCGCGTTAGCGCTCATGTTGTTCTCCGTTTGGCACATTCTAGGGTCTGGTCGCACATCCAAAAGCTTACGTGTATCAAGGCAGTACCGATTGCTGAGGAAGCTTGCCGGTTGAAGCAAGTCGACCCCTCCAAAAGTTGCACATAAACAATAGAACAGGAAGAGAACAGCTTGTGCTCCAGCTAATGCTTGATCGTCCAAGGCGGTTTTAACGCTATTTCGGTAGCAGACTGCACACCGCACTGTAGTGGATACATGCACCTGCCGAGTGACCGGTCGCTTTGCCGCTAGAGCAGACATTGAACCCAATACACCGAATGACCGCACCGAGCCCTAAGTAGACCTTAGGGACCAGCACAGCATTCGTCGTGAACGGGCGGAAAATGGACCTTCGCTGCAGGATGGACTAATGTCCGCTTGCGGCTACCTAAAGTGACCTGCAATTGCAGGTCTGTGTGCTTTCACCACGCATTCCAAAGATCAAAGAGGAGCCGCAGCAACTGCAGACACAGACTTCGATGAATTAATCGCTATGCCGCAGCTTAGCTGAATGCGCGAGAACGGTACTGTGTCGGCGATTGTCCAAACCAGGTGCGGAACGCGCGCCGGAAGCTGTTGACCTCGGAGAAACCAAGATAAAAGGCGATTTGAGACAGGTTCAGGTCGTTTTCACTCAAGAGCATCTTTGCCCGACTAACTTGTTCGGACAGCGCGATCTCCTTGAACGTCACATCTTCGATCCGAAGCTGACGCTGCAATGTCCGAACCCCGACCCCAAGCGCCGCCGCGACATCGTCGACCGCGGCGCTGCCGTTGTTGAGTTGCATGCGAAGCGCTTGGCGTACCGTTTCGGCATGTGTGCGGGGCGGGCGGTTCAACCGCAACCTCTCTATGCCTGCAGCCGTCATTTGCACGCGTCCGCCTTCGTCAAGGCGGGTCGGCGTCTGAAGTTGCGACATCGGAATTGCGATCCCCGGAAAATCTGCATTGGCCCGGACTTCTGTGCCGAGCAATCGTGCAAATGCAACTTTCTGAAGCCTGTGCTCAGCCGGAAGTTCGACCCAATCTGGCACCCAGCTTGTCCCAAGGTAGGGACGCACAAGAGCGATTAGGATCGAAGGAATTTCCTGCTCAAGCAATTGAGCCCCGATGCTCTTTTCAAATTGCACCCCGAAACTGAATACCAGACAATTTCCGTCGGTTCGTGTGCGAATTTGGGTCCCTCGTTGGAGAAAGGGCAGCGCCCGGGCGGCACGTTGAAGGGCGATGTCCAACCGAGAAGCCCCAAGCGCATAGCTCGAAAACGGATCAGGCCGGTTGAGAGAAGAGTAGGCAAAGTCTTTCGCCATGATCGCCCCGAGATGGCGCTCTCCAATTTTGCCGGAAATCGTTTCCAGAAGCTGTGCATGATACCGTATCGGCAGCGGAACCGGAGGGCCTTCAAGCACCGTGCGGGTTAACCCAACATCTTTGAGCGCACGTTCAACGAGCCTTGGGGACGCCATCTGGTCCAGGGCGTCGAGTGTCGGGAGTAAACCCCTTGAGTTCTGCATCGGGTCGCGCACGCGCTCACTATGTCGTCGATTGATCACTTTGAGAAGTGTTTGGCCCATCCCAACGCCATTCTTGGCCGCCTACCTGAGGAATGAGCCAAACAAAGCGACCGAAATTGGAACGGTAGCGCTCTGACCCCAAAGGAGATTGAAATGAAAACGGTATCCTCTTTCCTTGCCATCGTTGCCGCCGCAGGCCTTGCCGTGCCTGCTTTTGCGGAGGCCCCGGTGACGGTGAATGTGACCAATTTTGTGCGAGCTGAGACCGACATGTATCATCAGCGCATTGTTGATCTGGGTGGCTTTGGTGGGTTGATGCATATCCGCGAACCGGTACCAATGGATGCGCAGGATGTGATCCGCATGAACCGTGATACACTTTATTCCGGCGTCGTGATCAATCTGACCGAGCCCGCCTCGATTGTGCTGCCAGACTCCGAAGGGCGCTTTATGTCCATGCTGATTCTCAACCAGGATCACTATGTGGTTGGCGTTGTACATGACGCGGGCACCTATCATTTCACTGAAGAGGAGGTCGGCACGCGTTATATGTCGGTCCTGTTCAGGACGTTCGCAGACGAGAATGACCCATCAGACATTGCCCTGGCCAACACGCTTCAGGACGCCATTGAAGTACATCAGTCTGACGCCGGAAGCTTTGAGGTACCAAACTGGGACGCCGCCTCCCGTGATTTGACACGCGAACTGCTGCTTCCGTTGGCGCAAGGGCTCAGTGGTAACACGTTTGAGGTGTTTGGGACGGCCGACGCCGTAAATCCAATCTCGCATTTGGTCGGCGCGGCGGCCGGATGGGGCGGCAACCCACCTGCGGCGGCGGTTTATGACGGCCAATATCCGGTGTTGGGCGATGGCACAATTCCCCACATCCTGACTGTCGGCGACGTCCCTGTAGACGGTTTCTGGTCGGTCACAGTCTATGATGCGAGCGGTTACATGGTGCCCAACGACGCAGGGGCCTATTCGGTCAACAACGTGACTTCCGTTCCCAACGAGGACGGCACCGTGACCATACATTTCGGGGATTGTGAGGATGGTCGGGTGAACTGTTTGCCGATCATGGACGGGTGGAACTACGTCGTGCGCCTGTATCAGCCGGGTCCAGAGATCCTTGAAGATGGCTGGGCCTTCCCGATTGCCCTGCCCATTGATCAGACATCCTGATCAACGCTTCGCGTCATTGCCTCGGTCGGCGGTTGTCCGACCGGGGCTTTATTTTGCCACCTGCCTCCCTTGGTTTGCACATCACAGGTCTGCTTCAAGACAAAAGCCCCAAGCAGACGCCCTTTTGTCGTCAAATGATCACTTTCGGCGGTCGCAAGGTGCAAGGCGCGAAATTACCTCAGGTTCATCAAAGACAAACACGGACACCTAAAACGTAGGAGATTGAAATGAAACGTCGTTCCGTTCTGAAAACTGCCCTGACCACTGCTCTTGTTGCAGCGCTTTCGGTACCGGCCTTTGCCGCTGAACCCCCTGTGAAAACCGCGGCTGATGGCTTGCCGTTGGCAGAGCGCACGGTGCCTGTCCCAGTGGGCGTATCCCCAGAATTGGCCGAGTTGATTGGCTCGCGCGAGATCGTAGGAATGCCGGCGGTTCCGGAGACACTGGAAGAGTGGCTGTCTTTCCAAGCCCAATTTGATGCAGCGTCTGCGCAAGGGGCCGAGGCGATGTTGGCCAAAACCGGAGCCAATTTCAGTGTTGGTCAGATCGCGGGTGTTACGACATATCTCGTCACGCCTGAGGAAATCGACCCGCGTTGGGCCGACACCGTTTTTGTTCATGTTCATGGCGGCGCTTTCGTGTTCAACGGCGGCAAAGCGGCAATCATGGAGGCCGCTTGGTTGGCAAATGGGCTGGGTGTAGAGGTGATCTCTGTAGATTACCGTCGCCCGCCCCTACACCCGTTTCCGGCAGCAACCGATGACGTGATTGCGGTTTGGGGCGAGATCACTCAGAACTATGATCCAGCCAAAATCGCCATGTTTGGGACATCGGCGGGCGGCAACCTGACGCTTTCTACAACTCTGCAACTGCGGGACGCAGGTCTGCCGGTGCCGGGTGCGATCATGGCTGGCACGCCCGCCACCGATCTTGCCAATGTGTCTGACAGCTGGACAACCCTCGAAGGTCTTGATCCGCTTGGCCAGCATGAGGGCGTAATCGCGGGCACTTTTGAGCTGTATGCGGGCGGCAAAAACGCCGACGATCCGTATCTCTCTCCGGTCTATGGCGACCTTGAGGGGATGCCGCCTGCAATCTTCCTTAGTGGCACGCGGGATCTGTTGCTCAGCGATACAGTGCGGATGCACCGCGCCATGCGGGATGCGGATGTGATTGCCGACCTGCACGTCTATGACGGTCAGGCGCACGGCGACTACATCGCAGGTTTCATGGTCGATGCCCCGGAATCGCAGGATGCTTTGCGCGAGCTGAACGCCTTCTTTGACCTTCATCTGAAGTAAGCCCACGGCCCAAGGCAATCGACACAGTTGCCTTGGGCGTCCAACCCCGAATTTTTCTCAAAGGTGCGCATATGCCCAGTTTCAGCGCTCAAATTCACACTCTCAAATATCTCTTCATTGCTGTTGCCGCGATCCAACTGGTGACCGCGGCGTCCGGCACAATTGTCGCCCTGTATTTCGCGGAAACCGGTGCTTCGCAGGAAATCGCCGCGCTTGCACCGGCGGCCTACTCGCTGGGGTTCCTGATTGGCTGCTTTTACATCGCTGGTTGGATCACCAGTATTGGCCACATCCGCGCCTTTTCGGCGGCCGCCGCTATTTGTACGGCTGCGGCTTTGCTCTTTTCGGTCACAGATCACGAACCCACCCTTTTGTTTGTGCGGCTTATGACAGGCATCGCCACAGCCGGGCTGTTTGCCATCGGCGACGCTTGGATCAGCGAAACTGTGGATGGGACGTCGCGCGGGCGCCTGCTTGCGGTGTTTGCCATCATTCTGGGCCTGATGTCGGTGTTGAGCCAGGTTATCGTGATCGTGACTCCAGACGATTTGAACCAGTCTTTTGTGTTGGTGTCTTTGCTGTACTGTCTCGCTATCGTCGTGATTGCAGCCGCGCCAAGCACGCCACCGGAAGGCAAAGAGCGGGCCAATGTGCGTGTAAAAGCCCTTTTCATAGATGCCCCCACAGCTGCCTTTGGCGCGCTCGCTGTTGGCATAGTCTCCACGGTTTTCATGAATGTTGTGCCATATCGGGCGGCGACCATGGGCGTCGACGCCGTGGACGTAGCGATCGCAATGGGCGCGGTCTACGTCGGGCGTATCCTGTTTCTCTACCCGCTGGGGCTTGCCTCTGACCGGATGGACCGCCGGAAGGTCATTCTGGTCGCCTCCGCAGTGGCAACTTTCGCGCTCTTGATCTTCGCATTCTTTTCCACCGGGGATGGTGTTCGCCATGCGAGCTTGGTGGGAACACCCCTCTACCGTCTCCTATTTGTCGGTCTGGTTCTGCTCGGTGGATCGATGCTCACGCTTTATGCGCTTTTGCTGGCGCATGCGATGGACCGGACCGTGCCCGTTTATGTAGCATCGAGTGCTGTAACCATGCTTTTTGTGTTCACCATTGGCGGCATTATCGGCCCACTCCTGACAAGCGTTGTCTCGGCTGTGTTTGGCGACCTGGCCATGAACTGGATGCTCGCCATCGTGATGGCCGCTTTCACAGCCTTGGTTGTTGTGCGGATCAAAACGGTCGCACCTGCAGCAAAAGCTGAACAAACCAACTTTAAGGCGGCAGAGACCACCAGTCTCAAATCTGCACCAACCCAGAAACGCTAAGGCAGGAGACCCAAAATGACTTTTTCTACTTCAAACATCCTGCGCGCGGAGAAAGCGACGGTACTGATCTGGTTGGTGTTTGTCGCATTGACCTTCGCCGGTGATCTGATCAAGCCCGCCGCCATGGGCTCTGGCATGTCCTGGCTGCTGCTGGGCGGTATCTTTGGCGTGATGTTGGCTGCGGTGTTTCGTGTGGTGCATCACGCGGAATGTCTGGCCGTCATCTTCGGTGAGCCTTATGGCACACTGATCCTGACGCTCTCGGTGATCGGCATCGAGGTGGCGCTTATCACAGCGGTTATGTTGACCGGGGACAACAACCCGACACTGGCGCGGGACACTATGTTCTCGGTGCTGATGATCGTGATGAACGGGCTGGTTGGATTGAGCCTCCTGATTGGCGGCCTGCGCCATGGGCTGCAAGTGTTCAACCTCTCGGGAGCCAATGCCTATCTCGTGGTCCTGCTTCCCGTCGCCATCGTAAGCCTTGTGCTGCCAAGCTTCACCACATCTGCACCCGGCGGTGGCCTCTCTGCCCTGCAAACAGTGTTTATGATCGGGATGTCGGTTGTGCTCTATGGCATTTTCCTCGTCTATCAGACCGCCGGCAAACCAGAAATCTTCCGCCAGCCCGCAGATGAACTGCCAACCACAGCAGGATCGGACGCGCACCATCTCGAAACCAAAAGTGTTGGCTTTCACGTGGTCTGGCTGGTTCTGGCAATGCTGCCACTGGTTCTGATGTCCAAAAAGCTCGCGCTGTTTGTCGACTTCAAACTTCTGGAATTTGGCGCGCCCGTTGCGCTTGGCGGTTTCCTCGTGGCTGCTATGATCCTGACCCCCGAAGCGCTGGCTGCTCTGGACGCAGCGCGCGCCAACAAGCTGCAACGGGCCGTCAACATCTGCCTTGGCTCAGCACTGGCCACAATCGGCCTGACAGTGCCCGCAGTTCTGATCGCTGCGCATTTTGTCGGCCTTCCGATTGAGCTCGGCTTGGGAGGCGCTGAGATCGTGCTACTGGCTCTGACCCTTGGGATCAGCATTCTGACCTTCGTAGGAACCCGCACAAATGCGCTTCAGGGCGTCGTGCATCTGGCCGCCTTTATGGCCTACGTGTTCCTGATTTTCGACGGGTCGTGACGGAGCCAAAACCTCTCTATCCATTTGGGAAGCCACGTTTCAGTGGCTTTCCAATCTCCTTCCCGCGAGCGACGCAAAAGCCGACATTGTCATTGGGTTGTGCCAACGACGGCTTTAGGCCGTATTCAACAGATTCCGGCAATCGGAATAATTTTGTAGCCTGTCAACTTCCCACGACTAAGTTTGCTTTGATGCCAGGTATCGCGTGGCAGCGGAAAACAACTCGGCCTGTGAACTTACGCCGAGCTTGGAATACGCATTGTGGCGGTGCACTTTGACAGTACCTTCGGTGATCCATCAAGGCAGTACCGTTTGCTCAGAAAGCGCTGGTTGAAACGAGGCGACCCCCTCAAAGGTTGCACACAAACAAAAGAACAGGAAGAGAACAATTTGGTTAGGTTCTGTGTCGAGCCGCTGACCCGAACCGCCTGCGCTATTGGTGGGCTGCGGCGTTTCGGGTCAGCTAAAGTTTGTACAACTTGCGGCCGCGCGAAACACAAAGATCCCCAAAAAAAAGCAGATCAATACACTTAGTCAGCAAGAGCGCAAAATCGGACGTTCCGGGCCGGGATGGGTCTCCCCGTCTCCGTTGCGCCCGGTTTATACTTGCTGCTTTCCCTGGCAAACGATCAAGAAAAGCGGTGACCACGGTACGTTCACGACCGGCCTCCAATTGTGAACTATGGTTCGGGGACTACCCCATCCCGCACCGACGCGGCTCCTTCTGGCCCGGTGCAGAAACGCGACTACGGAACCCACCGGTCGACGGACGTCTTCAGACACTCGTCGAACCGGGGACCGCCGAGACCGTACGCGGTCAAAGCGGGGCAGGTGAGAAGCCTGCGGGGAAGCGGCTGGCCTCCGACAAAAGGCATCGCGCGGATACGAACCTGAAAGCGAAGGGCCTTCTCCCGCAAGACCGGGGGGAAGGAGCGGGGGCCGGATATTGTCTGGCAAGCAAGGGCGAAGATGTGTTTTTGGTAAAAACGGCCGTGGCAATCGCCTCAGCACTTCCTCTTGTATACCATTACATCTCCATGGCAGCTTTAGGTTGCAACCAGCCGCCAATGCACGGTCGCGCTGACTAAAAACCAAATAGCAACTGCGACACTAGCGTGCTGACGCTGTCCGCCTTTCCTGCAGATTGATGCGAATGTGGCGCTGTATTAAGTGTGTTACTTCTGGCTGAGCAGAGTTGAGTACGAATCGGCCTCATTGCATTTCCCCTTGTGCTCATTGATCCTTGTCAAGATTTGAGCGGGCAAGAAGTGGTACAGTCAACGGTAATTCAGGGGGGGCTCATGGAAGAGTTGATTGAAATCGGAAGATCATTCGTCCAGGCCATGCGTGAGCGCAGGGGCCTTGGAAGTGTTGATGAGATCTATGCCGAAAACGCGCAGTCGATAGAGGCGGTTGTGCCTCCGGTTCGACAATTCCGCGTTACAAAGGGTCGAGAAGCCATCAAGGGAAAAAGAGAGGATTGGTTGGCGTCGCATGAAATCCAAGAACTAGAAGTGGATGGGCCCTACGTCCACCCACCCAACCGCTTTGGAGTACGCTTCAGAGCTGAAGTGCTTCAGAAGGCTACGGGTGAGCGTATGACCCTGCGCGAGATCGCAGTGTATTCGGTGGCGGACGGCAAGATTGTGCTGGAAGAGTTCTTCATGCTGCCGAAGTAAGAAGAGCGATCAACAACATTGTCTCTTCGTTGGTTTAATCCGTGCGCACGGCTCTCGGGCAAATTGAAATTCCGGACGGAGGTCGGGAATGCAACACAGAACAGTGGCATATTACGTAGGAATTGATACTGACGACGCGTCGATTTTGGAATGCGCTGAAACTTCCCGTAACCAGAACAGTCACTTGAATTGCGTGTTGATCGCGGACTTACCCAACCTGCCTTACCTAAAGTATGGATCAAACAGGTTCGTTGAGGCGGGTCTTCCTTCAAACTGGTTGGATGTTCTTAACAGAAAAAATGCCGCCTTGAAGTCCCGCGCCACAGAAGTTGAAGCGCTCCTGGTCGGGCAGGGCGTATCTGCAAATGTAATTGCCTTTATGGGATCTGGAGCAGAGTTGAAGCATCTTGTGGCTGGCCAAGCCAATCGCTCTGATATCGCCTTTCTAGACGCTGAGTTGCGAAAAGATCCCGATTTGTTTCATAAGATCGCCTACGGAGTATTGTTCCATTCGCCGGTAGCCCTGATGATAAACGGAGATCCGTTTGCCCAACGCGACTGCATTTTTTTGGCATGGAATGATAGCCTGCCTGCGTCTAGGGTTGCGCATTTAGCTTTACCCATTCTTCTGGCGGCCAACGAAGTTGTGATTGGGTGTTTTGATTTGCCGTCGCCTGATGACGTAGAAGGTCAAGTGCCCGGAACTGATCTAGCTGGATGGCTTAGCCATCACGGTTGCACCGTGACCGTGTCGCAGTTCCCGTGCGGCGGGAATTCAATTGAACACTGCATTCAGGAACGCGCACGAGAACTGGGGGCCGACCTCGTTGTTATGGGCGCTTACGGGCATTCCCATTTGCGTCAGTCGGTATTTGGGGGAACGACGCAAGCAATGTTGGAGCAGACAAGTTTACCAGTGCTATTCGGACACTGATGAAGAAAACTGGCGATTGTGGCTTGCTGGGATAGGTGGCTCTATGCGTTCATCGGGTAATGCGGGAACAGCCAGTTGTTATTGGGTACTCGCTTGAGGTTAAAGTCGATTTGCCCGACCGGTTCCGCCAAGAAAATCTATCACAATTGACGTCAGTTCATCCCAGTCAGTAAACTCCCGTACCCCATCTTGTGGATCGATTTTTCGACCAAGCAAGACAACGTGCTTAAGGATCTCCCTCTCAAAATACCCGTAGTTTTCCGGCTTCACGGCGCCTGCGACCAACGCCGTCGCACTTGGTTCAAAACCTGTTCGCATAAGCATTTCGTTGAGATAGTCGCGCGCTTCTTCTCGACCTGACGCGAAAGCAGCTTTTAGACCGATGGAAAGCACGAGAGACTTTCGTTTCCTTAGGGTATCTCTATTTGAGGCGACAAAAGCCTCGAATGACTCGGGGTGCCTACGCTCGTGGACAGGGGCCAGAAGAACAACCTTGACCACATCGTCAATCGATACATGGCCGGGCATTTCATCGGTATTGATCAGTTTTGTGTTGAAACCGGCATTCTTCGCGACACCGCTGATGAAGCGCGCAATCTTTTCTGTCTGGCCTTCGACTGTAGCAAAGACGATGAGTACGGTCATTCCGATCCTCCCATAAATCGGTCTGAATAGATTGCTGATTATGAATAAGTCGCGCGCGTTGCCCTTGATCTCCATCAAAGGCGCTAATTGGGAGCGTATCGGAAGAGTTGTGGTACGATTTTGCTGTCCACCCGCAGCATTATTTAAGGAAGTTAGTGACGACCTACACCTCGAAGCAAATCGACCTTTTTGGCTGACAATTTTTGAAACTGGCCTTGGCTCAATGGCTTGTGTTGCTACCTTAAAGAAAAGGCCAAGACAGCGACGAGGATTATTAAACTGATGCACCACACCGTGACCTTCACTTGTTGGCGTGCGGGCAGGTTTCTGAGCAGTCTAATCATAGTCAAACCTTTCAGACAAAATCCGGTGTGACGCGGTGCCCCGCTCAATCAGATGATCTTCGACGGTGTCCATCATAGCAGGGGGGCCGCAAAGAACGAAAAGCCAGCTTTCATATTGCTCAGACGACAAATTGCGGTCCAACAGAGGACCGTCGATTAAGCCTGTCTCTCCGGACCAATCCTTTGGCGGTTCGGATAGAACAAATACTGTGTCTTCTTTGGATAACTCCTGGCGAAAAGCAATCTGCTCCTCCACCCGGTTACCATAGACAAGCTTGAGATCGTGCTGTGTTCCACTCAGTCGAACTTGACGCATAATGCTCAACATGGGCGCGATCCCGACACCACCTGCGATCAGAACAATGCCTTTCTCAGTGCGGTGGCTGATCGAAAGATTCCCGTGCGGGGCATCCAGATAGGCAGTGGTTTGCGGAGCGATCTGTCCAAGACCACATGTGAAATCCCCAAGCTCCTTTATCACGAATGAAACATCGGGGCCTTCGGCTGGTGCCGAACTAATCGAGAATGGGTTCTCCTGCAGCGAAAAAGCACTGTGGTCGACATTTAGCCAGGCAAACTGCCCTGCTTCGAAGGTTAGTCCGCTATGACCATCTGGCTTGATGCGCAACTCCCATTGCCTCGGTGTTAGTCTAGACACAGACGTGACGCGCCACGGCCTTTTCCTCTTACGCAATGGGCGAACGAGATAGACATACAGCAAAGTTCCAACTGCAACACTGGTCAGGGCAAGCCAGATATACGTCAAAAGTGGATGCCCACCGTAGCGCCCAGCAAAGACCGTGTGATGCAACAGCAGGAAGGCAATCACCAAGGCTCCCAGCCCGTGAAAGAGGCGCCATGTCTCGTACTTGAAATCAAGGGATTTACGCGCAATTGCCGAGGCGACCAGAATGAACAGTAAAAAATATGCGCCGATGCCCGATACCAGCGTAGAAAAGTCGGTCGAAATCGTAAGTTGGTTTGTTTCATCCCACGGTCGGCGTCCGCCAGACGGCGTACCCTGATACAGAAGCGGGTGTATCAGCGCAAAGCCGAGTGCTGTACGCGCCATCAACTGATGCACCCGCATGGTTACATCCATACCCAGACCGGAAGAGATGAACCTGAACCGCCCAGACAGCAGGAACTCGACTAAGATTATTGAAAAAGCAAGCATTCCAAGCCCGGACGCGAGCTCTTGATGAAATGATCGCGGTGGCCATCCCAGAGACCAAGAAAAACCCAAGGGTGCCAAGATCAGCAAAACGTAAATCAGCGCCAGATAAGGCCATTTCATACGGTTTTGCTCCACTGTGCTAAAGGTAGGCAACTCGGGCTCATTTAGAATAAACGCTAAGCTGACCTAGGGTTCCGATCAAGACTACTGAGATTGGTGTTAACTCCAGCACGATCTGGCAAGTCTGTTGGACGACGGTTCCCGTTTCTGTTCGTTCAACCGGTGCGAGCGATCTGGCGATGGATGAGGTTGTATGCTTGCGCAAGATCAAGGTCCTTGACCGCCTTTTCTGTCACAATGTTGCGCGCGTGAAATCAGACCAAAGGAGGAGGCTCAAAAAATGCTAGAAGACAAAAAATCCCCGCAACTTTTCACTGGAACGCATCCCCTCTCCGACAACTTTCGGCGTGAAATGGAAACCCTGATGTCGCGTTTTTTCGGGGGAGGATCACCTTTCCTACCAATGGAAACGGCTGCGCAACGCACGGGTTTTCCGTCTCTTGACATGACAGGTGCGATTTCACCGGCAATCGATGTCCAAGAAACGGATTCTGCGATTGTCCTGACGGCTGAATTGCCAGGGCTCGAAGAGGATGATGTGGAAATTGAAATCAAGGATCGCAGGCTAATCCTGCGCGGTCAGAAGAAGATTGCGCATGATGAAACGGGCGATCTACGTGTCAGCGAAAGAAGCTATGGCAGTTTTTCCAGAGCCATGTCGCTGCCAGACACTGTTGAAATCGACAAGATTTCCGCAACATTCGACAAAGGCGTTCTGCATATCGAAATGCCGAAGACTGAGCCTCAGGATCCCAGCCGTAAGATCAAGGTATCGTCGAAATAGACGGTCTGTTGGCTCGATACGGGGCTTGAAAATGCCAAAGCAGAGGGCCGATCATGGATCGGCCTTCTTTGAGCTGCGGCCTGATAGATGTTTTTTGGTTGAATCCGGGCGGACATCGCAAGTGTTTGTATAAATGCGTTTTATGTACATTCGCACCAAGCCATGGGTTTGTTGTTGCAGCGTGGTAGAATGCCCTCACGCGTTTGGATAGGGGGTCACAATGCGAAATCCAGAAGCGAGTAGCATTACATCCTCCGGGACTGGTGGTGAAGGTGAGGTGCGGGCATTTCTGGAGAGCCTGACAGGTCCATCGCGCGGAAACGTGAACTGGCTTGTCGATAAAACCCTAACTGTTTCAGTTGACGATGAAAGGGTGCTAAGCCTTCGTCCTAGGGATGACCTGCCTCCCCATAATAACGATGTTGCCACCCTACAATGGGCTGACGAAGGTTACACGGTAACCGCGTCAGCAGGGCGCAATGTGTGGGTAAACGGGCAAAATGCTTCATCGGTGTCTCTTAGGCACGGCGACATGATCGAGTTCGGCGAAAAGGGCCCTATGTCTCGATACAGGTTGTGCGATCACTCATTTCCCGCGCACCATACGGTCGAAGATATCTTTAGTGACGCATATGCCTACGCCCGAGCGAGCCGCCGACCTTTCGCTAAAAAGATGTCTGGTGCCCTGCGTGATAGTGGGCGGCGGCTTGCGTCTCAGACCACGATATTGTTCAGGATCACAGTTCTTGCGACGCTTTTTGTGATCGCGGGGTTTGGGTACCTGCTTTACCAAAACGACCGGCGCTTGGCGGATAGTATCGAACAGGAGTCCCGCAAGATCGAAGCGGTCGCGGTTATGCTCGCTCAGACGCGAAAAGATGCACTTACGCCTGATGACTTGGCTTCGTTGCGTGACGCTTTTGAGAACCAGGTTTTGTCGACTGAGCAGCGTCTTGGAACCTTGGAGCAACGGGCGGGGGCACCCACGCGGGTGATAGCTGCCTCCACTCGATCTGTAGCTTTCCTTCAGGGAGCTTATGGATTGCGCCACGTGGAAAGCGGGAAGATATTACGGCACGTTTTGGGACCTAACGGAGAAAACCTGAAGACCCCGTTTGGCCAGCCTTGGATCGAACCGGACGGGACCGGCGAACCTGCAGAATTTCAGTTCACCGGAACAGGGTTTTTGATTGCTGGGGTGCCATTGATGGCCACCAACCGCCATGTCGCTTTGCCCTGGACCTCGGTGAACCGAGAGAAAGCGCTGAGCGACGCTGGTCTTGAGCCAGAGATGTTGAGGCTGCTGGCCTATTTGCCTGATCAGACGGAACCAATAGAGGCGCGTTTGGTCCGGTTTAGTGAAGCCGCAGACTTGGCGATTTTGGCAGTTGAGCCAAGCCGCGTTCAGGACCTCGGAATTCCGTTGG
Source organism: Ruegeria sp. AG6 (assembly GCF_056541565.1). NCBI lineage: Bacteria > Pseudomonadati > Pseudomonadota > Alphaproteobacteria > Rhodobacterales > Roseobacteraceae > Ruegeria > Ruegeria sp. AG6. Next base: position 19,427 of record NZ_JBQFYQ010000010.1, read on the forward strand.
CGGATGCCACGTCGCGCGTCGGTGAAGAGCTTTATCTGTTGGGATATCCAACGGGTTTGAAAGCTTTGATCGCGCAGGCTGGGCCGGGCTTTCTAGAGGAACTGGAGGCAGAAGGAACGTTGAACTTTTGGTCGATTGCGTCCCGGCTTTCTACTCAAAGCAAGATTCACCCGTTGGCAAGCCGGGGGATAATTGCGAGGACAAGTGGGAACGCCATCGTCTATGACGCTGAGACCACGACCGGTGGAAGCGGGGGGCCAGCATTGAACCGGCGGGGTGAGGTCGTTGCCATCAATGCTGCGATCCTGCCCGAGTTTGGTGGCTCAAACATCGGCGTCCCGGTTTCACATCTCAGAGCACTGCTGGCAGAGCTCGAAAACCTGTGATCATTCGCTCGTTCGGAAGCGCGATTTTTGAACAAAGAACACAGTGGCCAGTGGAACGATCACTGAGATCAGGGCCGCGGAGATCAGCAAGTACCCAAGTTGACTGTAGTCCGCGGTTGAAGTGACCTCACTGGTCTCAGGGTTGGTGATAGCGCGTGTGACGACGTATGTCTGGTTGAGGTACTTGGTGCTAAGGCTGCTGGCCGACAATGCCATGTTTGTGAATGATGCCATCACCGCAAAAAAAGTCGCTTTCAACTGAACGGGTGCATTGCGGGCGATCCAAGCCAACATCGGGACCATAGCGATCTGTCCAAGCGGCGATTCAACGGCTGTATCAAGAATGGCAATGAACCTTGCGTCGACAACTCCGCCGGTACGCGCGGCTGTCCATTCATGCACGCCGTAATAGAGGGCAAGGTTGGGCAGGGCTAGAACGCCCGCAGCGATTGTCAGCAATACGACCACATGCGCAATCGAGCGATTGGCCATAAACGGTCGGAGAACAATTAACCCCAGCAGCGCCAGCAGCGAAGTCAACAAAGCCAAGATTGCTAAGAATTGCTCATCGAACTCTAGTTCATCGATTTCAAACCAGGTCAGGCCTGCTCCCGGCAGAGGAACGGCACGGAAAACAAAAATGATTGTCGCTGTCCCAATTAAGGCTTTGGCTTGGGCTGGTTCCAACTCCTTCAGCAGACGCGACATGAGGTAAAGGATCACCGTCAGGGAAACCGCAAAAACGGTCTCTTGTGCGAATGCGAAATCTGCGGTTCCCAGCACGATGCTGAGCACAACGAATGCAAGGCCGCCGAGCAATATGGACCATTTGACTTCGGTGGCTTCATCCGGCGTATGTGGCGGGTGGCCGCGCTTAATAAGCTGACGCTGGATAAAGCTGTGAAGAACGACTCCACTAACGGACAACACCGGGATGGTCAGAGCTATCAGATATACTTGGCCATAAAGCGCAAGGCGTTCGGATTCTTGCAGTTCTTCGGTTCCAGAGAAAATCCAGATGTTTACAGCCGCAACCGCCGCAAACCCGGAAATGATCGAAACTCTGCCCAAGGTCTGCATCGTTGTGTGCTGTGCACGAGTTTCTTCCGGCGAAAATGGTGCGCCGTTCTGGTCAACCTTTGGCACCGCCTCAACCGTCATGGCGTCGGCAACGACGTCCTGAATTGCATAGCCCGAAGGCGCCAAGAGCAAGGCAACAACATACCAGTCTTCCAGCGGCATGAAACTGGACATCTGCGCAGGTGCGGTCACGAGCCCGTACATGGTGAGCAAAGACAACGTGATCAAGGACGCGCCGAACAAGATCAGCAGGGACTTCCAGCGCCAAAACAGGTCCACGACATGACCAAGCGGCATTTTGAGTATCCACGGGATACCAGCCCAAAATGCTAGCCCTGCAACGAAAGAGGCGGATAAATCGAGGTAGTCTTTTAGGAAAAAAGCACCAACGACCGAGGTCAGGCCGGACACGCCGGCCGCAAAATAGACCATCAATGGCGGCAGATAGGACCATTGCAGCTGCTGAACCAGATCCACAAACGTTCTATGCCACCAGGCCGAAAGTTTTGATCCTATGGAAGTTTGGTCAGTCGTCATATGCCATGGCAGCTCGTTGAGGCTTTTGGGTCGTTTTGTCTAGTTAGAGAAATCCAGATCCGAAAAGCAATGCACTGGTGATCACGCCAAGGATCGGTACCACAAGAGGAACGCGGAAGTGCTTGGCGGCCTCGTCCGGCTGCATCTTCAGCAGGATCAGCGAAATGTTGACAAGCACAAAGACGCCCAAAACGATCTGGGATGTGCGCTCTGCCAGAGTACCAATCGGTATAGTTTGAGTAAGCAGTACGATGATCGCCACGACCAGCAAAGTAGCAACTAATGGTGTCTGCGTTGCTTTAGGGACTATCGCCAGAACCTTCGGCAAATGGTCACGGTCAGCTAGTCCGTAGATCACCCGCGAGGCCATAATCATCTGGATCAGTACTCCATTGACTGTCGCCACAATGGCGACCGCGGAAAAGCCCTGTTTAATCACCTCAGGGGCGTTTGAAAACACAAGCGCGAGGGGTGCTGCGGACGTCGAAAGGACATCGATCGGAACAACAAGTAGAACCGTCATTGAGGTTCCTAGATACAACACGGTCGCTAGAATGAGCGTCAGCAAAATCGCTTTTGGGATGGTGCGCACAGGGTCTTTAACCTCTTCCGCGACATTGGCCATGTCCTCGAAGCCAACAAATGCAAAGAAGGCAAGAAGTGATGCAGCGAAAATGCCTTTCCACGCGTCGAGTTCAAGCGGGGGAAGCATCGAACTGATCCCGTATCCCTGCGGATCTTGGATCGACATGCCCCAGCCAATCACAAAAAGAAGACCTGCGATCTCGATGATCGTGATGACAGCCGCAACAAAGACCGATTCAGTGATCCCCCAAAGCGCGATTAGACCCATGATCAAAACAACACTGATAGTCAAAATAGGGATCGCAAAACCGGTCAAAGCGTGAAGGTATGATGCTGCGCCAATTGCAACGGCAGAAGCGGAGATAACGCCCGAGGCTGCCACCGCAAGACCAACGAAAACCGCCACCCAGTTTTTCCGAAATCCCGCCTCAACGTAGGCTGCTTCACCTGCGCTGACAGGAAATCGAGTTGCGAGTTCCGCATACGAAAGCGCGGTGAGTGATACGACGAGCGCAGCTACAACGAACGACAGCGCCGCAAACGGTCCGGCAATGTCTGCTGTTGCACCGACTAAAACGTAAATGCCCGCTCCGACCGTTACCCCAAGGCCATAAAGCGTGAGCAACGGGGTAGTAAGGGCCCGTCTGAGTTTCTGTTCGTTTGGATCAACAGAGTTCATAAGTGATTTCCGCCAACTGCCCATTCCGAACGTCGTCAGTGGCGTCCTTCTCTTTTTGTCTCGATTGGCGCAGCGGCTTAATCCTATGGTCAAAGCCGCACCGAATGCCTTGTGTCTCAACGTCTGGGCGCATTGGGCGCCAATCAACTAACTGGGGGCTCGCCATCACTCCTGCCGAGCCCCCGTGGGTGGAACTTCCACTCCTTCAAAATTCCATTCACCTTTGTGTTTACTTGGGGACAGGACGGTGAACGTAGAATATGTTGAAACATTCGAATTTCACTATGTAATTCATGTTGGTGCTTTGATCTATGTCAATCAACTCGCGGCGTCGGGTCTGCGAGTCTGAATGCAAACCAACTGTCGTTTGTCGTCGGACTTAAATGCAAAGCAAACATGTTAGGCGGTGTGAGATTTAGGGTGGAAAGCAATTCGTGATGTTCTGGAACCTGTTACCAGCCTTGGGCGGCATCGGCCTGTTCCTTGTCGGAATGCTGTTGATGACGGACGGATTGAAGGCTTTGGCAGGGGCGCGACTGCGAGATATTTTGGGCCGGTTCACGTCGACACCGTTTACCGGGGCCGTAACAGGCGCGGTCACGACAGCTGCAATCCAGTCTTCCAGTGCGACCACCGTTGCGGCCGTCGGATTTGTCGCGTCTGGTCTGCTCACGTTTCCCCAAGCGCTTGGGATCATCTTTGGGGCCAATATCGGAACGACCATGACAGGTTGGCTCGTCGCGCTCTTGGGGTTCAGGCTAGACTTGGGGCAAGTGATGTTGCCAGTTGTTTTTATTGGGGCTTTGCTGGCGCTTTCGGGAAGAAAAGCGGTTTCCGGCCTTGGGCTGGCGTTGGCCGGGTTCAGTTTGATTTTCATTGGGATCGAGCAACTCAAGTCCGGGCTTGACGCGTTTCGCGGCGTAGTTACTCCTGCCGATTTTCCGCCAGATACATTGCTAGGCAGGCTGAAGCTTGTATTGATCGGCGTCCTTATCACGATGGTGACGCAGTCTTCGAGTGCTGGTGTTGCAACGGCGTTGGCTGCGTTAAGCGCCGGTGCTGTGAACTTCCCTCAAGCGGCGGCTCTCGTCATTGGAATGGACGTGGGGACAACCGTCACCGCTGTTCTGGCCACCTTTGGCGGGGGCACGATGGCGCGCCGCACCGGTTTTGCTCATGTAATCTACAACGTGATGACAGGGGCAATGGCATTTTTCCTGCTGGGGCCGTTTACTGCGGTCTTTGTAAGCGGGACGGGGGCTGAAAACTCTCTGACTGCGCTTGTCGCGTTCCATAGTTTCTTCAACGCCATAGGCGTGGCGCTGATCCTGCCGTTCGCGAAACCCTTCGCCAGATTTGTCGAGGCGCTCGTACCCGACAGAGGGGCTGAGTTAACGAGATCTTTGGATCCTCTCGTCCTCGGGATGCCGGAAATAGCTGTGGACGCAGCAAAAGTTGCAGTCGAACACATTGTAAGGGCCGAAGTGGCGCACCTTCGGTCATGTATCGGGGCATCTCAGCCAAGCGGACCCGATTATGGACGGGACAGCATTGAGACTGCTGTATCTGAAGCGCGCTCGTACCTAGACAAGATAGAACTGCCCAGCAGGTCCGACGCAGAGATATCCAGCATCAAGGGTATGTACCATGTGCTCGATCATCTTGATCGGCTGCTTTACCGGTGTAGCCAAGATGATCGGATAGGCGAGTTGCCGAAAGACCCGCGCTTGAAACGGCTTGCTTCAGTGGCGATTGCAGCGACTGATGGCTATTTGGAAATCAACAATCCAGCGCAGTGTGAAATCACGCTGAATCGCGTTCGCCGTTTTCTGCGACGACAGAGGAAACTTCGCAGAGACTTGCTAATCTCCGACGCTGCGACTGACAGTCTGCCGGACGACGTGGTCTGGGCTCGCTTGGATGCCCTCAGATGGTTACATCGCGTGTCCTATCACCTCTGGCGAATTCGTTGGCATTTGAACGCACTGGAAGGAGTGCCGTCTAAGCGCAAGGGTGGTGAGGTCAATGACGAAGTGGCGTAGTTGGATGCCTGCCTGGATTAGATTAGGCGCGTGCTCAATCGCTATTCGACTGAAACGCCAATGTTCCCGCTGGTGCGGACAACATGAGCAAGGTCAAAGACGTTCCTTAGCTATACTGTTTAATGGGATCTTCATTTGTGGCAGCGATTTGGAGGAGAATATGCAGGTTTATCGAGGGATTTTACTGGCACTGTTAGTCACGGGGCCTGCACTAGCGCAGGAAGTCAGCGTCAGTGAGGGAAGTGATTTGTACCGGACGTATTGCTGGCAATGTCACGGCTTCGAAGCGACCGGAGACGGGCCAATGGCCGAAATGCTGGCTATTCGAACACCCGACCTTACCAAATTGGCGGGCGAAAACGACGGTGTGTTTCCGATAGTTCGCATAGCTGAACAGATTGATGGTCGTTCACAATTGCTCGCCCATGGGGGCGAAATGCCAATCTTTGGCACGGTGTTTGAGACAGACCAACAAATCGCGGTGGCTCTGCCTAATGGGCAACCTATGATGGTAGGCCTGCCGTTGGCGAATTTGCTCGCCTTTCTTGAATCGATCCAGTCTGAATAGTTACTGACCAATCTGCTCATCGGTGTCAGCCGTTCGTCTGATTGACATGAGAGTCAATGGCGGCCCCAACACCTCGAAGGCCACAGTACTGGCTAGAGTAAAGGCCATGATCGACGAGGCCCAATGTGGAAATTGCTCTCCGGCGACGAGGGCCATTCCTACCGCGACACCGGCCTGTGGTAACAAAGCTGGGCCGTACCAGCGGGTCTGACGGCTAGGCAGGCCGCCAAGTCTCGCTCCGCAATAACCCCCGACGAGGCGGGCGACGGCGCGCAAGAATAGGAAAAGAGCACCAGCCCAGCCCATCAAGCCGAAGGCTTCAATATCCAGCGTGGCGCCAGCTAGTAGGAAGAACAAAATCATGAACGGCCACTGAATGTGCTCGATCTCATGAAAAGTTCGGTCGTGATGGCGGGCAAGATTCCCAATAACTGCGCCCGCAACCATGCCTGCTACCAAGAATGAAACCTCCAGCCAAAGCGCGAGGCCCGCTGTAAGAAAGACGATACCCATTGCTTCTGCCTGCATTGGCTCTCCCGGCTTCAAGCGACCGGTGAGGTAAGCGGATGGCACGCCTAGCGCGGAACCCAACAAAATAGCCCCTCCGAAATCCCACATCGCTGTGGTCGTGATGGTGGCCCAACCGTCCGAATGACCGGCCAGAACCAATGCGACGCTGAAAACGATCAGACCCCAAGCGTCATCAATTGCGACTATGCCCTTTAATGTCTCGGTGAAGCTGTTGGACACCCCAGATTGTTTGATCACGTCTGTCATGGCGGCCGGAGCAGTAGCCGTAGAAATTGCCGCCAGCACCAACGCCAACCCGAAGGGTACGCCAATTGCGGTCAATCCAGCAGACACAATAACAAGGGTTGCAACCACGATTGAAATCGAAATCGTCAGAATGGCTCGGCCATGCCGTACCAGGTTCTCGCATGTCAAAGATCCTCCAAGAAGGAACGCGACCATCGTCAAGGCTACAATGGATATCTCGTCGAACCACATTGCAATGTCGAGTGGGATCAACCCCATTCCGGCGTTCCCGGCGATCAGACCGAGGAAAAGTAAGGTTGTAACACGAGGAAGATGCGTGGCCCGGCCAAGTTGGTCGGCCGCCAATCCGGCAAGGAAGAGGACACCAAGGGTAATCAGAAAGCCGGCAATGTGCATAGAAAACCAAGCGTTAAGTTCTTGTCTAGACTACTCTAACTCCAACACTGCCCTCTAGGAACCGATGTCGGAGAGAATGCGAGTGTCCCGTTGTAGCCTATGCCGAGGGTACTAAAAATAAGGGATATTGATCTGTATTAAGGCGAAAGCGCGCCGTAGGTGGCACAATAACTCATTCGGTAGATGAGGAGGAGTTTTCGATGTCGACAAAGAAACCCAACACAAATAACCCGACCTCACTTTTGGATGTTTTCAAGCAAATGCAGCCGCCCATGTCTGGCAATCCGGCCTTCGGTGCCCAGATCGAACAATTTTGGGACGCGCAAGAAAAATTGCTCGAAGAAACAGAGGCCTTTGCGCAGCATTGGTTCGAACGGCGTCATGAGGCGGTCCGGACGGCTCTACAAGCTGCACGCAATGTGTCTTCCGCGAACCCGTCCGATCCATCGAAAGCTCTTCAGAGCATGGCGGAATGGCAGCGCCATTCGGCTGAGCGGTTGGTTGCTGACGCGCAGGAATGGTTCGAAACCGTGTCCCGTTGTGCATCTTATGTCGCTGAAACCGAAGCTGAAGCTGTTGAGAAAACAGTTGATGATGTTGTAGCCGCTACAAAGAGCGCGGGGAAATCTTCAAAGTCTGAGCCTGTGTAGGTTTCCTGCTGCCGAGGAACCAAATTGAAGTCATCGGTGCAGTAGATAGGAGGTCAAATGTACAAGAATATCCTGATCCCGGTTGCTCTGGACCAAGAATACGACACACAAGCGTCGTTTGAGGCCGCGCGCCAATTGGCTGATGCGGACGCTGTATTTACCGTGATACACGTCCAAGAGCCAATTCCGGCTTACGTGGGGTCTCAGATTCCCAGCGAAGTACTTGCCAATACGCGGCATGAAATCCTAGAAAACCTGCATCAGACTGCTTCTGAAATTCCAGGCGCGAAGGCTCGGCTCATCTCTGGGCACGCGGGTAGGGCTATTGTCGACTTCGCAAATGAGAGCGACGCGGATTGCATCGTCTTGGCTTCGCACAAGCCTGGTTTTGAGGACATATTTTTAGGTTCCACTGCGAACAGAGTCGTGCACCACGCCAGGTGCTCGGTTCATGTAATTCGTTGATCCAAAGTTAGCGGTGTGACTTCCTTTTCGAGTGGCCCTATACTTAGTGAGCCAAATCAGATCGAGAGAATTGACAGCTGAGCCAAAGAACCCTTGGACTGTAGCTATACTTTTTGCAATTTTTGCAGCTTACCTGCGGTTTCGAATTTATTAGAACGCTGGATTACTTTATTGCGAAGAACAGTTTCTGGTTGGTCGCTGGGAGACTTTCGACACTTGGGTTGCCTCGGAGCCTCAGATTGTGCTCTTAGATGTAGTCTACTTGGCTTTTCTTCGAAGCACGGTTGTTCGATGAAGGCCAAATCCCGCTCCCGCAACCAACTTTAGCGAACAGTCGTCGGAATCAAGGCCCGCCTCATCAGCGGGTTTTGCTTTTTTGGGCATAGTGATCAAAGCGCCCTGCATGTCCAGGATGCGGTTCTTGGCTCCATGGTCGTATGAAACAACAACCCGATTCAGCAGTTCGTTCAACTCAGAAGTTCGTGCAACTCATCGCTCGTTCTGTAAGTTGCTCTGATACCCAACCTTCTGCCACTTGGGCATAGAGTCTTCCACCTTGTCTCAGCATGGCGGGCTGGTATCGCCATGTGGGTTTGCCAGCATTGCCGGTGGGATGTTCCCGATGGTGCTGTGCGGTCTTTCTTCGTTGTCGTATCTACGCCATTCCTCCATCTTTTCGCAAGCATCTGCCAGCGACAGGAACCAATGCGTGTTCAGGCATTCTGCCCTGAACTTTGAGTTGAACGCTTCGATGAAAGCATTGTCGGTCGGTTTGCCAGGGCGGGAGAAGTCGAGCGTAACGCCGTTGTGGTAGGCCCATAGATCCAAAAGTCCCGAGAGATGAAATCGCTGCCGTTGTCCCCCCGTATCGTCGCTGGGAATCCGATCTGCCGACACACTCGATCCAGCGTGACAACAACGTTTTCGCCCTTTTAGCTGAACCTTGGGGCAATGACGGGTGAGACGCGCGAGAACGTATCGACCACGGTCAGAATACGTAGCTTGCGGCCAGTCGCAAGCTGATCATGAACGAAGTCCCTTTCGGCAGATTGCACTTGCGCAATCGCCTATCGGGCAAGGCATGACCCACACATCATTGGGCCTCACGGCATCCGAACGATCCTCTTTCAGCTTGGCTTTCACCCGCCGTTTTGGTGATTTGTTCCGTAATTGCAGCCTCATTGCGTGGTAAATCCTGTGGACTTTCTTGACGTTGGCTGGCCAACCCTCCGGGCGCAACAGATAGTTCACACGCCTGTATCCATAGCGAACACGGGTCTCGCAGATCTCCTTGATACGCCGATTCAGGACGGCCGGATCGGTGCGCCGGGAAACATACTGGCAGGTCGATCTGTCGCACCGCAACACCTTGCAGGTGCGTTTGACAGACACTCGCCAGTCTTCCCGAACACCGTCGATAAGCTCGCGCTTCCGATCCGGCCTCAGAGCTTTCGCTTGATGACGTCCTGCAACATTTCCCGATCCAGCGTCAGTTCGGCCACGATGCGTTTCAGACGGCCGTTCTCGTCTTCAAGCTCTCGCAACCGCCGCATGTCGGATGGCAACATCCCCGCATACTTCTTCTTCCATTTGAAGTAGATTGCCGAGCTGATCCCAGCTTCTCGGCACACTTCGGCAACCGTCTTGCCTTCTTCGACCTGCGACAAAACAAACGCCTTCTGTGCGTCCGTAAATCTCGCTGCGTTCATCGCTTCCGATCCCGCTCCAACCAGGGATTCGTCGCGGAAAACTCTAATCACAAAGGGCCGGAAAATCAGGATTCAGAGCATGAGCTCTGCGCTGTCAGTCTTTCGTGCCGACGTTTTCTTCGAACGCAACCTTGAAGGCGGCCTGTTTCTCGGGGCTGGCCTCGGTTTGATATTTCGATTTCCATTCATCCATCGTCATGCCGTAGAAAATCTCGCGGGCTTCATCCTTGCCCAGTTCGATTCCCTTTTCGTTTGCCGCTTCCTGATACCAGCGCGACAGGCAGTTGCGACAAAACCCGGCGAGGTTCATCATGTCGATGTTCTGAACGTCCGTGCGGTCTTCCATCAGGTGCTTTTGCAACCGGCGAAATGCGGCAGCCTGAAGTTCAATTTCGGTTTGCTTGTCCATGATCTGGCTCCGGATGGCGATTGAGTTGCTTCTGACCTAACAATCCAGTGGACCCGTTACAAGAAACGGACGTGCCGAAGCGCCTTTTCACATCAGTTTCAAAGCCAGCCACGGCACGATGCAGAAAACCAGCGTCAGGATTTTGTAGTTCGCAAGATACCTGAAATAGGCGCGTTTCACATCCGGGCGTTCCATCCGAAACATCCTGCCGTGAATGCCGGCAATCCAATCCTGCAAAAGCAGAACCATTAGGGTGGTAAACAGAAGCACCGCGATATTGAGCACGGCCATCCAACCAAAAAACATCGTCAAAAACTCTTGTGTCATGATGACCCCCTTTCCCCGTTGATATGGGAAATGAAGGCCGTGCTCACAACAGCGTGATGCGCGGAAAAGCATGCGCAGGACTTGCGGTCAAAGGTCGCTGGCTTCCAATGCGTCCTGCAGGATTACCGCCAACCGCTCGGCCCATTCCCTTTGACCCGTATGGTCTGCGATCAAGTCGTTGCGCAGCTCGATCAGTGCGTTGGGGCGTCCGAACGCGGTACAGTGTTTGTCGATCGCATCCCCCGGCAGAACTCCGGTATACGGCTCGTTGACGCCAACGCACAGATCTTCCTCGGCCTGAAGCCTTTCGATCAGCGGGCCAGAGAACCGCTCGTCCGAGGTGTGCAGCACGCCAATGTGCCATGGGCGGGGCTCACGACCGCGCAGCTGGCGCGTAAAGGAATGCATCGAAACAATCACAGCATGGGGCAGGGCCGCCATTTGTGCCAGTGCCTCGTGGTAAGGGCGGTAGCACATATTCAGGCGACGCTCGCGTTCGTCATCATCTGCATGGCGATTTCCGGGGATGATTGACCCGTCATAGAGCTTCATCAACAGCGTGGGATCGTCTTCACCCCGGTTAGGGTCGATGACCAACCGCGAGAAGTTGGCGGCAATCACCGGTGCGTTCAGGATCTCGCCCAAGTGTTTAGACACCTCATACGCGCCCACATCATAGGCGATGTGGCGTTCCATATCCTCGCGCGGCAGGCCGAGGTCGCCACCATTTACGTCTGGGGGAACAGTGTTGGTTGCATGGTCGCATGTAATCAGCCAGCGAGACGGGCGATCCGCACCGTGGACGAAAAATGGAGTGTATGTCATGAGCCTGTCATCTTGTTTGCCGCAGATGTAGGGCAGTTGCTTTGGAAAGGGAATTGCGCAATAAGCATCGAAATGATGTTTGCGGTAACATTTCGCGAAATCTGATCTGCAAACTTGAGATGACGTAAGGAGGTCTATGCCAATGCGACGCCTGAGAAATGTGAAAATCGTGGCGACGCTGGGGCCAGCGTCAAATGACTATGACACAATTCGTGCCCTGCACGAGGCTGGCGCGGATGTCTTTCGTCTGAACATGAGCCATGGCAGCCATGATGAGATCCGCGAACGGCACAAGATCATTCGGCAGGTGGAAAAGGATCTGGACAGCCCGATTGCCATTCTGGCCGACCTTCAGGGGCCCAAGCTGCGCGTTGGTGTCTTTGCCAATGAAGCAGAGGAGCTGGAAGAAGGTGCGTCCTTCCGGCTCGACCTCGACCCTGCTGCGGGCGACACCAAACGTGTCTGCCTGCCGCATCCCGAGATTTTTGCGGCGCTTGAGCCGGGCGCGCGCCTGCTGGTGAATGACGGCAAGATCCGACTGATCGTTCAGGACTGTGGGCAGGATTTTGCAAATTGCACGGTCGAGGTGGGTGGCACGATCTCGAACCGCAAGGGTGTCAACGTTCCTGATGTGGTGCTGCCGCTGGCGGCTTTGTCGGCCAAGGACCGAGAGGATCTGGAGTTTGTCTGCCAACTGGGTGTGGACTGGTTGGCGCTGAGCTTCGTGCAGCGCGCCAAGGACGTTTTCGAGGCTCGCGCGCTTGCGGATGGTCGCGCAGCGATCCTGTCCAAGATTGAAAAGCCTGCGGCAGTTGAGGCGTTTGACGACATCCTTGATGCGTCGGACGGGATCATGGTGGCACGCGGCGACCTGGGTGTGGAACTGCCCGTGTCTGCCGTGCCTCCGATCCAGAAACGACTGGTCCGTAAATGCCGTGGGGCAGCCAAGCCCGTCATCGTCGCCACACAGATGCTGGAAAGCATGATCGAAAGCCCGATGCCGACCCGTGCCGAAGTGTCGGACGTTGCGACGGCGATCTACGAAGGCACTGATGCCATCATGCTCAGCGCGGAATCGGCTGCCGGTGCCTATCCGATCGAAGCGGTGCAGACGATGAACAAGGTTGCCATCGAAGTCGAAGCCGACCCGACGTATACGCAGATCATCGCAGCCTCGCGTACCGCCAAGGGAACCACCGTTGCGGACGGGATCGTCGCCGCCGCGCGTGAAATAGCCGAGAAAACCGATATCAAAGCGATCTGCTGCTTTACGCAAAGTGGCACGACAGCCGCATTGACCGCGCGCGAACGTCCCGGTGTTCCGATTATCGCGATGACGTCGCTGATGGGAACGGCGCGCAGACTCTGCCTGAGCTGGGGTTGCAACTGCGTCATGACGCCCGAGCTTGAACGGTTCAAAAGCGCGGTTGTAAACGCAGCGCGCGCCGCAAGGGCAGGGGGCTTTGCAACTGAAACTGACCAGATCGTTGTCACCGCCGGGGTGCCGTTCAACGTACCGGGTACCACCAACATTCTGCGCGTGGCACCTTGTGACGAGCGACTGATCTACAGCACGGATCCCGAATAACCAGAACGGGTATCAAAGCCCGGACACCCGTTGACCAACCGGCTCTTTCACGGCCTCCATGACCGTGAATGAGCTGGTTTGGTGAATCCCGGGCAGCTTGTTGATTTTCTCGCCCAGTATCATCCGGAAATGCGCGATATCGCGGGTGCGGACAGTCAAAAGATAATCGAACGACCCTGCCACCATCAGGCAGCTTTCGATTTCCGGCACATCGCGTACGGCCTCGTTGAATTTTTCCAGGGATTGCTCGGCCGTTGCGGTCAACGACACCTGTACGACGGTCAGAAGGGCCAGGCCCATTCTCTCTTTGTCGACGATGGCGCTATAGCCCTTGATATAGCCGTTCTTTTCCAGCCGTTTCACACGTTCGGAACAGGGCGTATTCGTAAGGTTTACGCGCGCCGCAAGCTCAACTATTGAGAGCCGGCCATTGGCCTCAAGCTCGTGCAGGATGCGTTGATCGATATTGTCCAATTCTCTACTAATCAGTAAAACTTCCTGTTATTTTAGTGCAAAACGACAATTTCCACTGAATATAGACCAAAAAAATCCCCAATTCCTAGTGAAAATTCCTGATACTTACCAAAGGGTGGTCTTATTGAAAGTTCCAAGTTCCGGCTGCCCTGCCGGGGGCACGGGCCTCGGCCAAATGAAAAATAATGGAGGAACGACATGACAACAAAGATTGTCATAGGACTCGACGGGACAGAGACCGGTGAGCGCGTGATTGCCTTTGCCAAGGATTTGGCAAAGTTGATCGGGTCGTGTGAACTGGTGGTCGCTTATGTGATCGAATGGTCCCCTTACACCTTTCAGACACCGGAAGAAAACGCACAGCGTCACAAGCGACGGGAAGAAGAGGTTGATCTGGCGACGTCACGTATCGTGACACCTGCCGTTGAGGCCCTCAGAGAGGCTGGTTTTGAAGCGCACGGTGTTGTTCGCCACGGCGACGTGGCCGAGACCTTGAACGCCATTACAATGGAAATGGGCGGCTCGCAGATCGTTGTCGGCCGGTCTTCGGCGGACGGGATCAAGAAACGTATCTTCGGCAGCTCGACCCAGAACCTTGTGATGCATGCCGATGTTCCGGTCACGGTTGTGAACTGAAGGGAGGGACAAAATGAGAATGCTCAAACAACTCGGCGCCTCGATGGCAGCCGCCATTGTCGCCAGCCCTGCCTTTGCGCAAGATGCTCCGGGGCTTGATGAAAAAATCAATCAGACATTCGCTGATCTGACCGGTCCATTCGTCAGCTTCATCTTCGCGCCATTCCCCGGGACCAGCTTCCCATGGATCGTGATGTGGCTGGTGATCGCTGCGACGGTCTTCACGCTGTATTTTGCTTTTGTGCAGATGCGGTTTTTTGGCCACGCAATCAGTCTTGTCAAAGGTGACTATTCCGACCCCAATGATGCAGGCGAGGTCAGCCATTTTCAGGCTCTGGCCACGGCGCTGTCCGGAACAGTCGGTCTGGGGAATATCGCGGGTGTTGCCGTCGCCGTCGGCATCGGCGGACCGGGCGCAACCTTCTGGATGATCCTGGCCGGTCTTCTGGGGATGGCGTCGAAATTCACCGAATGTACGCTGGGCGTGAAATACCGCAACGAGTACGAAGATGGCACCGTTTCGGGTGGCCCGATGTACTATATGTCCAAAGGGTTCAACGAACTGGGCTTGCCGGGCGGCAAGATCCTTGCGGTTTTGTTCTCGATCTTCTGTATCCTTGGCGCGCTGGGTGGGGGCAACATGTTCCAGGCCAATCAGGCGCATCAGCAGATCGCGGGAATCGTGGGTGACTATCCGGGCTGGATTACCGGGCTGGTCTTCGCAGCGGTTGTTTTCATGGTCATCGTCGGCGGCTTGAAGTCTATCGCACGGGTGACCGAGAAGGTGGTGCCGTTCATGGGCGTTCTCTACGTTCTGACCGCTCTGGTCATCATCTTGATGAATGCGGATATGATCGGCTGGGCCTTTGGTCAGATCTTCGCCGGCGCCTTCACCGGTCTGGGTGTTGCAGGCGGCATGGTCGGGGCGTTGATCCAGGGCTTCAAACGTGCGGCGTTTTCGAACGAAGCGGGTGTTGGCTCGGCAGCGATTGCGCACTCGGCTGTTCGGACCAAGGAACCGATCACGGAAGGCTTCGTTTCCTTGCTGGAACCGTTCATCGACACAGTGGTGATCTGCACAATGACCGCTCTGGTCATCATCATCACCCAGCAATTGATCATCGATCCGGAAACCGGAAACTACATGCTGAATGAGGCCGGCACGGCGATTGCCACTGTTGACGGCAACTCGGGTGTCAGCCTGACTTCTGCCGCCTTCGGCAGCGCGTTCGGTTTCTTCCCGTATATCCTGGCGGTTGCGGTGATCCTGTTTGCCTTCTCGACCATGATCAGCTGGTCCTACTATGGCCTCAAGGCCTGGACCTACCTGTTTGGTGAGGGTCACACCAAAGAGCTGGTGTTCAAGATCATCTTCTGCATCTTCGTCGTCATCGGTGCCGCAGCCAACCTTGGCCCGGTCATCGACTTCTCGGATGCGGCGATCTTTGCGATGGCGGTGGTCAACGTCTTTGCGCTCTACTTCCTGATGAAAGTGGTGCGTCAGGAGCTGGCTTCGTATTCCGAGCGCCTGAAAACCGGTGAAATCCGGAAATTCGAACACTAAACCCAATCACTGGGGCGGCCTTTGTCGCCCCAGTGCCCGATCAGCCGGCAAAAAGCGCAGAATCTGATCCAAACCCCCTTGCCAGTATGACCGAACTTGCGTAAACGGCGCTTCTGATCGCGTGACCGGCCGAGATGGCATGCCGAGTCGCGTCTGGAACCGAACCCGAAAAAGGAGACGGAAATGCCTAAGATGAAGACCAAGTCGAGCGCCAAAAAGCGCTTCAAGGTGACTGCGACCGGTAAGGTCCTTGCTGGCCAGGCCGGCAAACGGCACGGCATGATCAAGCGGACCAAGAAATTCATCCGCGACGCCCGTGGCAACACCACCCTGTCCGCCCCCGACGCCAAGATCGTCAAGGGCTACATGCCCTACGACCGCTAAGAGGAGATTAAGAGATGTCCCGCGTTAAAGGTGGAACCGTAACTCACGCCCGTCACAAGAAGGTCATCAAGGCCGCCAAAGGTTACTATGGCCGCCGCAAGAGCACCTTCAAGGTTGCCCGTCAGGCCGTCGACAAGGCGAACCAGTATGCAACCCGCGACCGTAAGAACCGCAAGCGCAACTTCCGCGCGCTGTGGATCCAGCGTATCAATGCTGCTGTCCGTTCGCATGACGAAGCACTGACATATTCCCGCTTCATCAATGGCCTGAACCTGGCCGGTATCGAAGTGGACCGCAAAGTTCTGGCTGATTTGGCCGTGCACGAACCGGAAGCGTTCGGCGCGATCGTCGCCAAAGCTCAGGCCGCTCTGGCTGCCTGATCCTCTTTCGAGAGACAGTGAAAGAAAGGCCGTCCCATTTGGGGCGGCTTTTTTGTTTTCCATGGATTGGACGTCGGTGTTAAGCACACTCTGGACATCGTCCGGCAGTCGTGCGCACCTTAAACTATGTCGCTGGTACAAGACTTTGAGCAAGTTTTAGAAACTGCCTTGCCACGTGATCCCAGCTTTCGGCGGATCGAACAGACGGCGATAGACAGTTGCATTAGTGATGCCCGAAGATACGCTTCAGAAGGTCTAAAAGAGGCCTTTCTGTTTTCAACAATGCGCCTACTGGCACTTCCCGACAACGGGCACACACGGCTGATTCCGAATGATGCCATCTCGGTGCTCCCGCTGAGATTCGTGAGCATCGGAACTGCCATCCAGTTAGTTGGTAAGGCACCAGAAACAACTGCGCCCAGAGGAAAGCTGGTTGCAGTCAACGGTACACCGTTAAGCCGAATCGAAGCCGCTTCAGGAACATTTCTGGCAGGAACGCGCCAAAGGAAACGGGTAATCGGATCGATTATACTGGTGTGGCCCTATGCTTTGGCTCGTCTCGGTTTTTCCTCAAAAGACGAAACGACCGAGTATCGCGTGCAAGACGAGAACGGTCAGATATCCGAATTCAAAGTGGAAAACAGTCATACGGTTCCTGCATCAACGCTCTACCCGAGAAACGAGCATGGCCGGGCCGATCCGGCTTGGACACCCGAGAGACTTGTGGAGACTAAGGGCTGGCGGGGACTTGGGCTTTCGATACTGTTGCCCAGTTTTCTCGATTCAGGAGAAGGTGCGCTGCCGAAAGCCATCTCAGGTGCAGCAGAACAAGTACGCGTTTGCTCGGAAAAAACGCTCTTGATTGATATTCGTGGAAACACCGGTGGCGACTTTCTTAAAACGATGCCCTTGATCGACGCCATCTCTGAAAACGCAAGCAGGCAGGTTGTTGTGCTTGTCGATAAATTCACGTTTTCGGCTGCGATAGTTTTTGTCGCCATCCTCAAACATCGATTGGGACCTAGGCTCAAGCTCATAGGGGAAGAAATGGGTGACGGGTTGACGTTTTTTGCCGAGGGAGGTTCGCTCGATTTGCCCACCAGCGGGGCGGTCGTTCGATACTCATCGGCTTTTCACGATTGGGAGAGCGGAACCAGCGATGAAACCACACCAGCCGAGATCGAGCGGCAACTAGTTCCGGCTGGACCACTGGATTTGGATTGGGAATTGATCAACGAACCTACCGCTGAAGATGCAAACGGCGCGTTCTATCAACGAATTCTCAGAAGTCTGAGAAATTAGAGGAATGGCAGGAAAGTCCGCGTAGATGCCATGCGAGCGAAAAAACCGGCGCATTTTAGCGCCGGTTTTCATAGGTTCCGTTAAGGT
This sequence comes from Ruegeria sp. AG6, assembly GCF_056541565.1. NCBI lineage: Bacteria > Pseudomonadati > Pseudomonadota > Alphaproteobacteria > Rhodobacterales > Roseobacteraceae > Ruegeria > Ruegeria sp. AG6. The sequence goes on from NZ_JBQFYQ010000010.1 coordinate 37,277, forward strand.
AACTTATCCGAACACACGCCCCAGCGCGCCATCGACCGCGTCGGTGATCTGGTCGATGTCATCCGCCGTGGCGATCAGGGCGGGCGAGAAGCACAGCGTGTTGTTGCGGCTTGGGATCGAGCGGTTGGTGACGCCGATGATCACGCCCTGGTTCATACAGTCGGCCACAACCGCCTGCGCCAGTTTCTCGTCCACCGGCTCTTTAGAACCACGGTCTGCGACCAGCTCGGCACCCAGGAACAGGCCCTTGCCGCGCACGTCGCCAATAACCTTGTGCTTTTCCATCAGCGCCTGAAGGTTGCCCATCATGCGGTCACCCATGGCCGCGCAATTGCCCAGCAGGTTTTCATCCTCGATGATGCGCATGTTTTCGATCGCAGCCGCCGGACCGGCAGTGCAGCCACCAAAGGTCGAGATGTCGCGGAAATAGCTCATCGGGTCCGAAGCATCATCCTTGAACATGTCAAAGACTTCCTCGGTGGTGACCATGCAGGCAATCGCGGCATAGCCCGAGGCGACGCCTTTGGCCATGGTCACGAAATCCGGCTTGATGCCGTATTGCTGATAACCGAACCATGTGCCGGTGCGGCCCACGCCGCAGACAACCTCGTCGATATGCAGCAGCACGTCGTATTTCTTGCAGATCTCCTGCACGCGCTGCCAGTATCCTTCGGGCGCTTCGATCACGCCGCCACCTGCGGTCACTGGCTCAAGGCACAGCGCGCCAACGGTGTCGGGACCTTCGCGCAGGATGACCTGTTCGATCTGATCTGCGGCCCATTCGCCGAAGTTCTCTTCCGGTGCGCCATCCAGCTCGTGCTTGCGGTATTCCATGCAGTGCGGCACGCGGACGAAATCAGGTGCAAAAGGTCCGTATTGAGCGGTGCGCTCGTCCTGACCGCCTGCCGACATGGTTGCCAGAGTCGAACCGTGATAGTCGCGGTCGCGATACAGAATCTTGGTCTTCTTGCCGCCGTACTTCTTGTGCGCGATCTGGCGCACCATCTTGAACGCCTTCTCGTTCGCTTCAGAGCCCGAATTGGTGTAATACACGCGGCTCATGCCGGGCATCTTGTCGATCAGTTTTTCAGCGAAGATGGAGCCGGGGATCGAGCCTGCGGTATTGGCGAAATAGCACAGTTTCATCAGCTGGTCGTAAACGGCCTTGCAAATCGATTCGCGGCCATAGCCGACGTTCACAGTCCAGACGCCGCCGGAAACCGCATCCAGATGCTCTTTGCCTTTCTGGTCCCAGACGCGCATGCCTTTGCCTTCGACAATGATGCGGGGATCATTGGTTTCAAAGGGTTTATGCTGAATCAGATGGTGCCAGATATGGGCGCGGTCGGCTTCGACCACGCGGGAAAGATCGTTTTCGTTGAACGTGCCGTCCATGACAAGTCCTTTCAGTGAGGTGCGGTGCACGGGGTGCGGAGATGGCGTGCCCCGGCATATGTTTAAGATACTTCAGATCACCGCGAATGGCCGGATCTAAGTAGGGCCAGATCGCACCATCCCGTATTGCCAGTCAATAAGGGGACCGTAATACTACGGATTTGTCAGAGCACCAAGTTTATGCTCAAGTCGCGCAAACCGAGTGCAGGGAGGATCAGCAGTTGGCAGCGACCAATATCTATGAGCGTCATTTGGACAAATGCCGGGCGAATTACACACCCTTGTCGCCCCTCTCCTTCATTGAGCGCACGGCGCAGGTTTATCCCGATTACCCGTCGGTCGTTTATGGTGAGCGGCGGTATACCTGGGCTGAAACCTATGCCCGGTGCCGCCGGCTGGCGGGGGCCCTGAATGCGCGGGGTATCGGAAAGGGAGATACCGTATCAATTATCGCCGCAAACATCCCCGAGATGTACGAAGCGCATTTTGGTGTGCCCATGGCGGGCGCCGTTTTGAATGCCATCAACACGCGTCTGGATGCTTCGATAGTCGCTTTCATCCTGAACCACGCCGAAACCAAGGCGTTGTTGGTTGACCCCGAGTTTTCCGGCGTCGTGAAGGAGGCGCTGGAGCAGGTTGATCATGATATTCTGGTAATCGACATCGAGGATCCCAGCTTTGAAGGCGGTGAAAGGCTTGGCAGCCTGACCTATGACGCCCTGATATCAGGGGGCGACCTGGAATTTGATTGGTCACTGCCCGAGGACGAATGGGACGCGATCACCCTGAACTATACGTCCGGCACAACGGGCAATCCCAAGGGCGTGGTTTATCACCACCGCGGCGCCACCCTGAATGCACAATCGGATTTGCTGGACTGGGACATGCCCAAGCATTCGATCTATCTGTGGACCTTGCCGATGTTTCACTGCAACGGCTGGTGCTTCCCCTGGGCCATGGCCGCCAATGCGGGCGTGTCCGTCTGTCTGCGCGCCGTGCGTGCCGAGCCGATCTATGCGGCATTCCGCGACGAGAAGGTCACCCATTTCTGCGGTGCTCCTATCGTTTTGAACATGCTGGCCCACGCGCCGGATGAACTGAAAGACTTTGACCATCAGATCAAGGTGATGACCGCTGGTGCTCCGCCGCCGGCCGCCGTGATCGAAGCGATGGAGGCGATGGGGGTCGAAGTCACGCACGTTTATGGCCTGACCGAGACTTACGGGCCCTCGGTCGTTTGTGCCTGGAAGGATGAATGGAACGACAAGGGACCCGAAGACCGTGCTGCCCTTAAAGTACGGCAGGGCGTGCGGTATACGGCACTGTCTGGCCTGATGGTGGCCGATCCCGAAACGATGGAGCCCGTGCCCGCGGATGGCGAAACCATGGGCGAGATCTTTATGCAGGGCAACGTGGTGATGAAAGGGTATCTCAAGAACCCTGATGCCACCGATGGGGCCTTCAAGGGCGGCTGGTTTGCATCCGGCGATTTGGGCGTCATGCATCCGGATGGCTATATCGCGCTCAAAGATCGGTCCAAGGACATTATCATTTCAGGCGGCGAGAACATCTCCTCCGTCGAGGTCGAGGGCATTCTCTACAAACACCCGGCAGTAATGGAAGCGGCGGTTGTGGCCCGGCCAGACGAGAAATGGGGCGAAACCCCCTGTGCCTTTGTCGAGCTGAAGCCTGGTACAACCGCGACCGAGGCAGAGCTGATTGCCTTTTGTCGGGACAACATGGCCCATTTCAAAGCGCCCAAGACCGTGGTGTTTGGCACCCTGCCGAAGACTTCAACCGGCAAGGTGCAGAAATTCGTTCTGCGGGATCAGGCGCGGGCGCTGGGCTGAAGCGTGTCAAAGATCGACAGGTCCAGATCCAGCATTTCACCCATCCAAATCGCGCGATCGCGGTGATCGGCCAGATGGTCGCCGGTTTCCGGGTGGGTGAAAACGGTAAGACCTCGCCGGTTCAGCATCAACCACGGAGTGACCTGATCGAAGGCATCAGCGGCAAAGCTCAACTGGCAGCTCCAGCGCGGGTGGGGGCCAACATTGCGGCTATGCATGCGCCCCATCCGGACGGGGAACAGACGGGCGGCCTCTTCGCAGACCTGTTGCGCCGTGTGCTGCGTATCGGCGTCGAAATAGACATGGGCGTGGTATCCGGTGATCTCGGGCATCAGAACCTCTTTTGCTTTGATGAAACAAAGCTAAGTCCGATTGCGACGAACGCCTAGGCACACCGGCACACAGGACCTGTGCAAGCTTATTGGGGTGCGTGCCTGTCAGGATGCGCCGCGACAAATGCGGGGTGATCGGCACAGGCCTTTTCGACACCCAGCAGACGCGGCATGTCCGACAAGTCGACCTTCCACCGGCGTGCATTGTAGATCTGCGGGATCAGGCAGATGTCGGCGAGGCCGGGCTGTGAACCAACGCAATAGGGGGTTTGTTCAAACTCACCCAACATGGTCTCGAAGGCCTGCAACCCCGGCCGGATGAAGTGCCGCATCCACTCTCCGGGCATGTCGGTCGGATCTTTGCTGAGGGTGGTCGCATGGCGAGCAACTGAAAGGTTGCAAACAGGGTGAATGTCCACCGCAATCGCATAGGCCAGCGCCTGCACGCGCGCGCGCCCTGCTGCATCGTCGGGCAGAAGGTTCAATTCACGTGTCTTGTCCAGATAGTCGAGAATGGCCAGAGACTGAGTCAGCCGCTGCCCGTCAATATCCAGCACCGGAACCAACCCTTGTGGATTTCGCGCAATATGTGCATCGCTTTTGTGTTCGCCGCCCACCAGGTCGACGACAACCGCGCGATAGTCGATCCCGGCCAGATTCAGGGCGATCCGCACCCGATAGCTGGCCGAGGACCGCCAATAGTCATAAAGGACGGTTTTGCTCACATTCGAATCCGTCACGTGTCGGCCAGGGTGGCGGCGCGAATAGCGTCAGACAACACCGCCTTGTCGCCGATGTGATTGGCCAGCACCAGAACCAGTCGGGCGTTCAGTGCGTCACTGTCGGCTTTTTCAAGCCCTTCATGCGCGGCCAGCAGCTCGGCATAGAAGTCGTCAGCATCGTCGATATTCGGGGAAAGGATCAGGTCAGACATCTCGCTCACTCCTTACCACAGGCTCTGCGGATTGCATGGCGGAAACTGTTTTCTTCATAACTGTCCCGGCGCGCCGCCACGTGCTGATCAGGACGGATCAGATAAACCGCGCTGGTTGCGTCGCCTAGATAGCGACGTTTCAGCGCCAGGGTCTGGTCATCCTTGACCGACAGCGCCAACCGCGTGACCTCGACCCCGTCTTCTTCCAGCACCTCCGGGGCATCCGCGTCAATCGTCAAAAGGGTGAATTTGCCTGCCAGTTTGGGCAACAGGAACGCATCACCCAGCGGCGCGTCCGGGCAGGCCGAGCCGGGGCGCGTTTCGGCTGGGCCATCCAGCGCGTCGGCAGAATTCAGGGTCGAGCCGTCATAGGTGCAAGGTTGACTCAGGCGTCCCGAATTCACCAACGGACGCGCAAATTCGTACTTCTCGCTGAGGTCCAGAACCGCATCCCGCAGAACCCGCGACATTTCGGATTTCGGCGTGATGAAATCGGTGGAGCGGCTGGATTTCTGGATGTTCTCATCAGCCCCGTGCACGCGTTCCGCGTTGTAGCTGTCCAGCAGGCTTTCGGGGGCTTTCCCATCCAGCACCAGTTTCAGTTTCCAGCACAGGTTGTCAGTGTCTTGCAGGCCGGAATTGGCACCGCGCGCGCCAAAGGGGCTGACCTGGTGCGCGCTGTCGCCTGCGAATAGGACACGCCCTTTGCGGAAGCTCTCCATGCGGCGACACTGGAACGTATAGATCGAGACCCACTCCAGCTGAAACTCGACGTCATCGCCCAGCATCGCCTTGAGGCGCGGGATCACATTCTCGGGGCGCTTTTCGCGTTCCTTGTCGATGTCCCAACCCAGTTGCAGGTCAATACGCCAGACATTGTCGGGTTGTTTGTGCAAAAGCGCGGATTGCCCGCGATTGAACGGCGGGTCAAACCAGAACCAGCGTTCCGAGGGGAAATCGGCATCCATGATCACGTCCGCGATCAGGAAATTGTCTTCGAAAACACGCCCTTCGAAATCGATGCCCAGCATGCGCCGGGTGGGGGACGCGGCACCATCGCAGGCGATCAGCCATTCGGCCTCGAGTGTATAAGGGCCTTCGGGGGTTTCGACCTCCAGCCGAACGTGATCTTCGTGCGTACCGATTGCGTCAACCTTGTTGCGCCCGCGAATTTCAATCGGTGCGCCTTCTGTCTGCAACTCGCGCACGCGTTCCACAAAGAAGTTTTCAAAATGGTATTGCTGCAAGTTTATGAAGGCCGGGTTGGCATAACCTTCGTCCGGCTGAAGGTTGAAATCATAGACCTGACGGTCGTCGAAAAAGACCTTGCCCCGGTCCCACAGCACACCTTTGTCGACCAATTGCTGGCCGCAACCCAGCCGGTCTGCGATTTCCAGCGTGCGCTGAGAAAAACAGATGGCGCGGCTGCCGAAGCTGACTTTGTCATTCTCGTCCAGAACCACAACTTCGACCCCTTGCTGGGCCAGATCGATGGCGGCGGCCAGACCAACCGGCCCCGCACCGATAACGATCACCTTGCGCCTGACGGGCGTCGGGCTGTCCTGATCCGGGCTGCGTTCATATCCGTAAAGCGGCGTTTCAAAGATCTTGTTCATGGGCTCCCCCCGAAACAGATGCACCGATGTGCTGCATGTCCTGTCCCCCGGCGACGGGCGCCGGAGGTCTTAGATTATGGTTTCATCGAATCCCGCCGCAAAAAACGATCTGGATCAAACTCGACCGTTTTTCGTCAGCCTTGCAGGGCTTCCCACATCTCGAGGTCGCGCTGGGCGGTCCAGATGCGGGGCGTGTCAATGCCGCGCGCCTCGTCATAGGCGCGGGCCACGTTGAACGGCAGGCAGTGCTCGTAGATTGCGTAGTCGGCGAACTTCGGATCGCATTCAGCGCGGACTGCGTCCCAGGCCTCTTTCAGGGACCCGCCGCGCGCGGCAACCTTCGCCGCCGGCCGGTATGTGCTTTCGACAAAATCGCGGGTGTTCTCGATGGCCGCATTCACCATGTCCTTGCCAACCAGCGCGTCACCGCGCCCCGGTGCGATGGCGTCGACGTCGAACCACTTGATCTCGTCCAGCGTGTCGCCCCAATCGCTGAAATGACCGTCGCCGCAATAGCAGGCCGAGTGATATTCGACGATATCGCCGGTGAACATCACGTTCTGATCCGGCACATGGATGACGATATCGCCAGCTGTATGCGCGCGGCCCAGATGCATCAGGTCGATCCGGCGGTTTCCCAGATACACCGTCATCGTATCGCTGAAGGTGGTGGTGGGCCATGTCAGGCCAGGGATGCTTTCATGCCCTTCAAAGAGGCGCGGGAAGCGCTGGAATTCGCTGTCCCAGTCTTCTTGACCCCGCTCGACGACCATGGCGCGGGCCATGTCCGACATCAGGATCTGCTGCGCGCCGAATGCGCTTGCGCCCAGAACACGCACTGCGTGGTAGTGGGTCAGGGCCACATGCGTGATCGGTTTGTCGGTGACGGAACGCACGCATTCGATTACCTTATTTGCCAGACGCGGAGTCGCCTGCGCCTCGACAATCATCACGCTGTCGTCGCCGATGATTACACCCGAATTCGGGTCGCCTTCGGCGGTAAAGGCATAAAGCCCTTCTCCGACTTCAGTAAAGCTGATCTTTTTTTCCGACATGTCCCCCTGGGACGCGAATGCCTTGGCCATGGTGGGTTCCTTATCGTGAATATGGGTTTTCAAGAGCGGGCAAAACGGTGCCGACACATTCACCGAAGCCGATCGTGTAGCCGTCGCCACGAGCTGCGCCGGTAAGGGTCAACGTGTCGCCATCCTCGATGAAGCTGCGGGTTTCACCGCTGTCCAATGTCAGAGGTTCCTTGCCGCCCCAGCTAAGCTCCAGCAACGAGCCACGTTCAGGTTTGGTTGGCCCGGAAATGGTTCCCGATCCCAGCAGGTCGCCCGTGTTCATCGGGCATCCTGATGTGGTGTGATGCGCCAATTGCTGCGCAGCGGAATAGTACATCTGGTTGTAATTGGTCCGGGCAATCGTCGAGGCGGGTTGCCCGACAGGTGCCATGGTGACCGCCAGATCGACGTCATAGAGCATCGGGCCGCAATCCTTGAGGTGATCCAGAAGCTCGAACTCGCGGGGTGGCGTGTCACAGCGGAATGGCTCGAGCGCCGCCTTGGTCACGATCCACGGGCTGATCGAGGTTGCCGTGGCCTTTGCCTGAAACGGGCCCAGCGGCTGATATTCCCATGCCTGGATGTCGCGCGCGGACCAGTCATTCAGAAGCACGTAACCGAAGATATTGTCATCCGCTTCCTGCACGGTGATCGGACCATCCGAGGGTGTTCCGACAATCGCGCCCATCTCAAGCTCGATGTCAAAACGGCGACTGGGCAGGAAGGCGGGCAAGTCCTGATCGGGGGCTTTCAACTGACCCCAGGGGCGGCGAATATCCGTGCCTGATACCACGACCGAAGATGCGCGGCCGTTGTAACCAATGGGAATGTGCAGCCAGTTCGGTGGCAGGGCGTTTTCCGGCCCCCGGAACATGGTGCCCACGTTGAAGGCATGGTTTCGGCCTGCGTAGAAATCGGTGTATTCGCTGACCGCAAAGGGCAGATGCATTTCCGCATCTTCTTGTTTGACAAGCAGCGGTTCGACCTTGGCTTGTTCATCTGAACCCTCGGCCAGCAGGCTGATCAGCCGCTCACGCAGGGCCGCCCAGACGGCTGGGCCTTCCTCCATGAGAGGGTTCCAGAACGGCATGTCGAACAGCGGCTCATCGCTCAGGGTGATCAACCCCTCGGCTTCGGCGGCGGTGACGTCGAGGATCATGTCACCGATGGCCACACCACAGCGGGGATCATCACCTTCGGTCGAGAAGACACCATAAGGCAAATTGTTCAGTGGGAACGGATGTGTCGCGTCATTGGCCGACGCCACCCACGAAGTCATCAAAGGCATATCTTGCCCCTATTTTGTTGTGTTCTAAGAGGTTCGAGAAGATTTTAGCTTTGGAACGGCGGTAGCAAAAGCACGAAGCCGCCGCGGTTGTGGCATGTCATATGCACGAGGCGTCACTGCACACCGGTTGCCGAGGCACGTTGGCTCGGAAACCGGTTCAACTCCGGCATGTTCAGCGCGGGCAGGACGACGGCAATGAAACTGAACCGATGGGTGGCTCATTTCTTACCCGGCGTTCCGTCGAACTTCTTCTCAAGCGATGTCCAGCAGTCGATATAGTCATCCTGCAACGGCGCTTCGGTGGCGGCAAACGAGGTCAGGTGCTGCGGGAAGCGGGTTTCGAACATGAACGACATTGTCTGGTCCAGCTTGTCCGGCCCCAGGTTTGAGTATGACGCCTTGTCGAAGGCCTCCCTGTCGGGGCCGTGTGGGATCATCATGTTGTGTAGGCTTGTGCCGCCGGGAACAAAGCCCTGCGGTTTCGCGTCGTACTGGCCGTAGATGTTGCCCATCAGCTCGGACATGATGTTCTTGTGGTACCACGGCGGGCGGAACGTGTCTTCCATCACCATCCAGCGTTCACGGAACAGGACAAAGTCGATATTGGCCGTACCGGGCTGGCCGGACGGAGCCGTCAGAACTGTAAAGATCGACGGGTCGGGGTGGTCAAACAGGATCGCGCCGACGGGGCAATAGTTGCGCAGGTCGTATTTGTAGGGCGCATAGTTGCCGTGCCATGCCACGACATCCAGCGGGCTGTGGCCGATCTTGGTTGTGTGGAATTGCCCGCACCATTTGATTGTCACGGTAGAAGGGGTTTCACGATCCTCATAAGCGGCCACCGGCGCCTTGAAGTCGCGCGGGTTGGCCATGCAGTTGGCACCGATTGGTCCGCGACCCGGCAGTTCAAACTTCTGACCGTAATTCTCGCAGACAAAGCCGCGCGCAGGGCCTTCCAGAACCTCGACCCGGTACAGCAAACCGCGTGGAATGATAGCGATCTCCTTGGGTTCCAGGTCGATGATTCCCAATTCCGTCGCAAATCGCAGGCGTCCTTCCTGTGGCACAACCAGCAATTCGGAATCAGCCGAAAAGAAATAGTCATCCACCATGGATTCCGTGACCAGATAGATGTGGCTTGCCATGCCGACCTGCGTGTTCACGTCACCTGCGGTCGTCATGGTCCGCATACCCGTCATCCAGTTCAGACCTTCATCGGAATGCGGGATAGGATCCCAGCGGTATTGTCCAAGGCTGATCACATCCGGATCAATGCAGGGGGCCGATTTCCAGTAGGGAAGATCGATTTTTTCATAACGGTGTGAGTGCTTTACCGATGGGCGAATTCGATAGCACCAGGTGCGCTCGGGCGGGTTGGCGGTAAAGGCGGTGCCGCTCAGCTGCTCTCCGTAAAGACCATAGTTGCACCGTTGCGGGCTGTTCATGCCTTGCGGCAGGGCCTCGGGCAGGGCCTCGGTTTCAAAGTCATTTCCAAAGCCAGGCATATAGCCTGCATGAGTTCCGACAGGCGTCGCAGCCTGTGTCAGCGTATGCGGATCAGTCGGACGATTCATTGCGTTTTCCTCCGTTTGCTGCTTGTCGGGTAATAGTTGATTTTGTAACTAACAAGCATGACACACGATGAATCCGAAAAAAATGATGACTTTTATCTGCAAAATTTTCTGCCCTTCCTGCTGAATCAGGCGGCCGAACGGGCTTCGCTAGAGTTTCAGGCAGTTTACAAGGGCCGCTATGGGATGCTCAGAACCGAATGGCGGGTATTGTTCCATCTGGGTTTGTTTGGCGAGATGACCGCCAAGGAAATCGGCGAGCGCGCCAGAATGCACAAAACCAAAATCAGCCGTGCTGTCGCCAAGCTGGAACAGCGTCGATACCTGAAACGCACACGGGACGAAGCGGATCGGCGGGCGGAATGGTTGACACTAACACCAGCAGGGCAAGCTGTGTATCGTGACCTGCGCGGCGTTGCTTCCAATTACGATGCGAAACTGTCAGGCCTGTTCAAACCGGAAGAGGCCGCGTTATTGCGACAAATGCTGCAAAGGTTGGCTGGTTTGGACTGATCTATGGCAATTGACGCGGCCTGCCCCCAAATGGGGATCATACTTGATACGGACAACAAAATGACATTGCCAGATTCCGCTTCAGTTTTCTCACATTCCCTGATCGAATGGCTGGTCAGCAAGGGGCTGGAGGGCGCGGGGCAAGAAGAGCTGTTGGAAGGGTTTTGTGCCCGATTGGTGGAAATGGGTATTCCGTTGATGCGCTTTCATGCGGCGCAGTCGACTCTGCATCCGGTTTACGGAGGTACCGGTTACAGCTGGTACAACGGCGCGGGCGGTGAATCCGAGAAATTTGAGTTCACGGAAACGCCCAGCGAAGTTTGGCAGCAAAGCCCACTCTATACGCTGCTGAACGGTGATCTGGATGAAATCCGGGTCAAACTGGTCGACCATAATGAACCCAGCCGCTTTCCCTTGTTGAATGATCTGCGTGAAATCGGAGCGACCGATTATTATGCCACCGGCCTGTCATATGAAGGGGCCAGACAACTGCGCCCCGACGGTACGAAAAAGGTCAGCGATGGTGTTCTGATGTCCTGGACCAGCGACGCACCGAACGGATTCGAAGACAGCGATCTGAACCAAATACAAACTGTACTGCCGCATCTGGGGCTGGCGCTCAAATCCGCCAAGAACCAGGAACTGGCCAAGGATTTGATGCGGGTTTATCTGGGGCGGGATGCCGGTCGCCGGGTTCTGTCGGGTGAAATTCGGCGTGGGTCTTTGCAGCAAATCGATGCTGTGATCTGGAATTTCGACCTCGAAGGCTTCACCACGCTGTCCGAAGACCTGCCGGGGCATGAGATCATCGACATGCTGAACGACTATCTGGCCGTCGCCGTGGGTGTGGTGCATGACAAGGGCGGCAACATCCTGAAATTCATGGGTGACGGCCTGATGGCAATGTTCGATGTCGGAGAGATCGACGAAGACGCCCGTGCCGCGCTTGAGGCCGTGCCCTTATTGCAGTCCCGCATGGATGAACTGAACGCAAGGCGCCGCGCGCAGGGTCTGCCGGTGGCCAACTATACGCTGGCCTTGCATTCGGGCGAGATTCTCTATGGCAATATCGGGTCCGAGACCCGGCTGGACTTCACGGTGATCGGCCCGGCTGTCAACCAGGCCGCCCGCATTGCGGGAATGCACCGGTCTTTGGGTCAGAGGATCCTGATCTCGGATGATGTCGCCCGCGCTGCACAGCCCTGCGCGCAGGAGCTTGTCTCGGTCGGTCGCTACATGCTGCGCGGGGTGAATGAACCAAAAGAGCTGTTTACGGTGTACAGCCCCGGCGGGCCATCGGAAACCAATTGAAACTGCGGCTATTCCTTCCAGCGGTGCCGAAGCTGAAAGACGTGATGGAACGCCTTTAACCCGCCGGGATTGATCGGATAATCGCGTATGTTGTGGATTTGAGCCAGTATCTGGTTCGAACCCAGATCCACCGATGCTGCACCGGGGACAAGCGACAGAACCTCACATAATTCTGATATCTGCCGGAAAAGGTGACCCAAGCCGGTTTTGGGTTTTGCCAGCTTTATTCCTGCTGCCATGAATCCATGCCGACTTGGGTCTTGCCAGTTTCAATCCATGTAGAACTCAGCCTCCGTTTGAGTTCGCCAGCGGCGGTTGAGCAAAGTCATTGGCTGGCGCTGTCAGGTCCGCGGCTCCGGTTCCGGGCATCAACTCGAACCCAAGATCAAACTGGTCCAGAGTCGAAGCCAATTGCGACACAACATCGGTGTTGCCCTCGGATTGAGCGGTTCCGTCCGCCAGCATATCGACAAGCTTGCTCTCTCCGGTCATGACTTTCTCCAGATCCGCTCTGTTCAAGACGATCGACAGGTCTGCGTCGGGTGCCTTTCGATCAACGATGTGGGTCAGCGTGGCGTTGCTCATCTCGACGACGATGTTTTCATCCCGGTCCGGAATCGACAGGTTGATCGTGAATTCCATACCCGCCGCCTTTTCGCTGTTGACGCGGATGGCTATGAAATCAAGCCACATTGAGGTTTCCATCGCCCGGATCGTGTCAGGGCCGGTGGTTTCGATAGTTGCACCTTGCGGGATGCCGTTGCGCAATTCGTAAGCGGCACCAAGGAACGAGTTGCGAACCGAAGGGCTTTCTTTTTGATAGCCGATCTGCTCGAACGCATCAGCCAGCAGGTCCTTGGCTTGCTGATTTTCCGGTTCGGCATAGACCAGTTTGTTCAGGATCTCGGTTGCGTGCAAGTATTGCCCTGCGTCAATCAAGTCCTGCCCCTTGGACAGGATCGGATCGGCACCGCCCATCATCTCGACATACAGTGGTGCGCTGTCCTGGGGCGACAGAGGCGTCAAGGTGGTCGGGTTCGCATCCCAATACCCAAGATACCGGTTGATCACTGCCCGGCTGTTATGTTCGACCGAGCCGTGATAGCTGCGCGCAGCCCATTGCTGCCGAAGACTTTCGGGGACCTCATAGACATTATGGACCTCATTGATGGTCACACCCTTGTTAGCCAGATTCAACACTCCGTTGTTGAGGTTGGCGTAGGTGTCGCGCTGTGCACGCATGACCTCTTGAATGCGATCATTGCCGAAACGCGGCCAGGAATGCGAAGCGAACATCAACTCAGCTTCCTGCCCGAACTCATAAAGCGCGTCATTGATATGCTTCGACCAGCTGAGCGCATCGCGGACCAGCGCGCCGCGCAGGGTATAGATGTTGTGGATCGTGCCGGTGATGTTTTCCGCAGCCCAGAACGCCTTGAGGTCGGGGAAATAGGTGTTCATCTCGGCAGGGGCTTCGGTGCCAGGCGTATTCTGGAAGATCATGCGCACACCGTCGATGGTGATCTCTTCATAATCGTCCGAGACATAGCGGGTCGGCTCGATCAAGCCGGTGGTTCCGGCCGAGATGTTCTTGCCGATCGACTGATCCACATGACCATGCGGATCGCGCGGCAGCAAAACACCGTATTGGAAGAACAGACGGCGGTTCATCACGTTTCCTGCATAGACGTTCTCGGACACTGCATGTTCCATGAACCCTTCGGGTGCGATGACCTCGACCCCATTGGCCACATCTTCATCGGTGATGACACCACGGACACCGCCGTAATGGTCGGCATGTGAGTGCGAATAGACAACCGCCTTGACCGGCAACTCGCCTACCGTGTCATTCAACAGTTTCAACGCCGCCGCCGCCGTTTCCTTCGATGCCAGTGGATCGAAGATGATCCAGCCGGTCTCGCCGCGGATGAACGAGATGTTCGACAGATCGAAGCCGCGCACCTGATAGATCTTGCCTTCCAGAATCTCGTAAAGACCATAGTTCATGTTCAGGATCGCCTGACGTTGCAGCGATGGATGGATCGAGTCGAAATCCTGCCCTTCTTCCAACAGGAAGTCATAGCTGCCGATGTCCCACGCGACAGTGCCGTCTTCGGTCTTGATTTGGCGATAATCCGGAACGGCGATCAGACCTTTGCGGCTTTCTTCAAAATCGCGCTGATCGTCAAATGGTAGAGAGTCGCGCATCTGCTCCTGAAATTCGACCGTGAATTTCGATGGCATCTTGCCCTTGGGGTCAAAGTGATCCTGCGCGACCGCGGCACCAGCCGTCAAAATCGAAAGCGCGGTAGAGAAAAAAAGTGTATGTCGGCGTGCCATGTTCAAACGGTTCCTGTCGAGTTGAATGCAAATAACGAAAGCGACAAGGAAGCAGCAATAAAATCACACCACTAGGGAAAATCAGACCGTCCGCACGGGACGGTAGCTGTTTTGAACACAAATGCCACTTCCTTGAGGCTCCGGCGCCTGCCTGCGTGGCAAACTGCACGTTCCTGCTAACCTGAGAAAAAGATCAGTGAAGTGCGAACATGTTGCCACCCGAGTTCAATCCCATGTATGAACGTTCCCGTAGCTCTCTGAGTGCTTAATTTATAGGAACTTTTTACGGGACCGGGATTCTTCAGTTGGGCTTATCGGAAAATGACATTCGGGCGCAGTTGCACCGCCTTTTGAAGCATCAAGATTTCACCGCCACACCCCAGCGCCGCGCTTTTCTGTCTTATATCGTGGATGAGTATCTGGCCGGGCGCGCGGACCAAATCAAAGGCGTGTCCATCGCCATGTCCGTTTTCGGCCGGGATGAAACCTTCGATCAGCAAATTGATCCGATTGTCAGGCTTGAAGCGAGGCGACTGCGTCAAGATATAGACGGCTACTATGCTGGGCCCGGCCGATCAGATCCCATTCGATTGACCATTCCCAAGGGCGGCTATGCCCCAAGGTTTGAAAGCGTTGCCCCCCCGGCGGAACCAGTACCGGCACAGCCTGCGCCCCCTCATGTTTCCGGCTTCGGCCCCCGGCGATTTTTCAGGGCTGGGTTGGCTGTTTTCGGGGCTTTGGTGCTTTGCGCCTTGATCTGGGTTTCTTTTTTTGCGTCGTCCACAAAAACGGCTCAGCTCTCGGTTCAACCGTTGCCGCAGGGTCCTGTGGTTGCGGTACTGCCATTCGACACTCTGGGTGAGGGGCCAAGCTATTTCGCCGATGGCATTACTCAGCAACTGACCAGCGAGCTGGTCCGGTTTCGTGATATTTGGGTTCTCCCTTTGGGCAGCGTGCGGAGGTTTTCGCAAGGGGGCACGGATTCACAAGCTTTGCGCGCAGAGTTCGACGCGGATTTCGCGCTGGAAGGCAGTGTCATGGACATGGGCGACACGGTAGAATTGTCTGCCCGTCTCATAGACCTCAAGAGCCAGCGCTACATCTGGGTTCACGAATACAAGGTTGGCAGCTCACCCAGTGACATCTATGCCGCGCAAGACATGGTCATACAGGATGTGATCGGAAAACTTGCGGGTAAATACGGTGTTCTTACGCAAGACGCGATGAAGAAGGCGGCGCGCACCCCGCCCGGAAACCGTGATGCCCTTGACTGCGTGTTGAGTTACTACAGCTATCAGGTCACAATCGATCTTGATCGGCACCACGCAATCAAGGCCTGTATCCTGAGAGCGCTTGAACAAAACCCCGACTATGCCGAAGCGTGGGCAGTACTGTCCAACCTGTATCTTCAACAAGTCCGGTTTAGTCTTGGCGGAGACCGCCAAGATCTTTTTGCGGCCGCGGATGCGGCTGCGCGTCGGGCGGTGGAGATTGATCCAAATTTGGCTGCCGGGTATTTGATGCTGGCCAACATGCGCTTTGTTCTTGGCGATATTCAGGGGTTTCACCAGGCGGGTCAGGTCGCAATTGATCTGAGCCCGAATGACACGGCTGTTCTGGCGCATTACGGAATGAGATTGGCCTTCAGTGGCGAATGGGACGAAGGGCTGACCTTCGTGGAACGGGCCATCGCCCTGAACCCGGTCCATCCGCACTGGTATCGTTTCCCGCGTGTCATTTATGAGTTCGATCAGGGAAACCACCAGCAGGCCCTGACAATTCTGGATCAAATCGACATGCCGAACTTCTTTTGGACGCATCTGTGGGGGGCTGCCTTGAATGGTGAGTTGGGGAATCAAGAAGCGGCCCAGGCGTCATTGAATGAACTGCGGGCGCTACAGCCAAATTTCGCATCAAAGGCGCGGGACATTTTTTCAATCTGGCAATTCGATGACTCGTTTCAGAGGAAACTGATGAACAGTCTTCGTAAAGCCGGCCTGCAAGCCGAAGCTTGACGACATCTGACCGAAGGAAATCTTCGAAGCCGGGAATTCTGAATGCCGTCGCCCCCGAGCCGTGCCGAGGTGTCGGCGGCGGGCTCGACCGTCACGTCGCCGAAGATCAGCCGCAGCTGACCGCCCGGCTTTCACCGCATCCGGCCACCGACGAAGCCCGCTCTCGGAGATCCCTTCGCCATGCGATCCGGGAAATGCAGTCTGAGCATCCAACGCAAAACGTACTCTCCGTCATGAGATAGACATCGCCTCGCGGGCCGGCCGGGGCGAGCAGTGTGACGCTCAGCCGCCGCGCAGCTCACTTTGTCGGCATGGCGGTCGCCGGGACAGCTGATCAGAAATCAATCTCTACACCCGGTAGGTTCAGCTCTTTCATCATGTCACGCAATTCCTGCCGGGCGGCGATGTTCGAGATGTTCAGCTGTTTGACGCCTATGTCCTTCAGGTCCAACAGGGTCAGGCCGCGCGGGAACAGTTCGCGGAAGATAACCCTCTCGGAAAAGCCCGAGGCGACGCGGAAGCCGATGCGCTGGGACAGCATTTCGATCGCGCGTTGCATCTTTTCCTTGTTGACCATGCGCTGCGTACCGACCCGGTTGCGGACAACGACCCAGTCGATCGGCTTCAGCCCCGCCTGTGCCCGCAGTTGACGAGCGTTCCAGACCATTTCGGAATAGACGGACGGGCCAAGGATTTTTTCGCCCTTCGAGTCGATCCGCGCCAAAAGGTCGAAGTCAATGAAGCTGTCGTTCAACGGGGTGATCAGGGTGTCGGCCAGCGAATGCGCCACCTGACTCAGACGGGTGTGAGACCCCGGGCAGTCGATCAGAATAAAGTCGCTGTCGCTTTCTAGCTGGGATACGGCAGCAGACAGGCGATGGTCATAGATGTTCTCGCCCGGTTTCAACGTTGCGGCATCGATCTCGGGCAGGTCGTGATGGCGCGGGCTGGGAAGGGTCAGGTCCGAGCTCTTGAGGAAGTTGTTGCGGTTCTCGAAGTATCGTCCCAGACTGCGCTGACGCAGATCCAGATCCAACGTGCTGACCTTGTGTCCCAATCGGGCCAGCGCGGTCGCCACATGCATCGACACGGTCGATTTGCCTGCGCCACCCTTTTCGTTCCCGACCACAATGATATGTGCCATGCTTGTATTCCCAAGTCCCGCCGTGCTTCACTACACGTTGTTGTCAGCCACTATATGTTGTGTCGGCGGCGAAGGAAAGAACCTCAAGCGGCGCTTTCGGGCAATATCAGACTCCAATCGGGAAAACCCAACGCCGTGCACGGGTTACACAGGGCGCTTGCCATTGCAATGGCACTGATTCACTGTCGACAAACGGTTTCGGCAAGGAGTTTTTTGCTTGGAGCACCTGTTCCTGAATGTTTTGAACGTGGTTCTGCCTGTCCTGATCTGCGCTGGTATTGGCTATGTTCTTGCCGTGATTCAGGCGCCTTTCGACAACAAGGTCATTGGCGGGATCGTCTCAAAAGTCGGCTATCCGACATTGATCATTTCTCATCTGTCGAGCACCGAACTGGCCGTGGGCACGTTTCTTGACATGATGACCGCCGCTGCCCTTGCGGTGGCCGGTTTCGGGGTGTTGGGGTATGTCGGGCTCAAGGTTCTTCGCTTGCCGGTGAGGGCCTTTCTGACGCCGTTGATGCACGGGAATGTCGGCAACATCGGCCTGCCAATCACTTTGCTGGCGCTGGGCGATGCAGGTATGGCCTATACCATGGCGTTCGTGGTGGTTGTGCTGATCAGCATCTTCACCGTCGGCATGTGGATCCCGGCCGGAGAATTCTCGCCCAAGAAACTGGCGACGTCCCCGATTATATATGCCGTGGGCCTCGCCCTGATCCTGATGGCAACGGGGCAGAGCCTGCCGCAACCGGTCGCAAAGTCCTTTGACATCTTGGGTGGATTGTCCATCCCGCTCATGCTGCTGACCCTGGGGCATACGCTCGCGACGCTGCGTGTGAAAAGCCTAGGTCGCGCGGTTCTGCTAACGGCCCTGCATCTGGCGATGGCGGTTGCAATTGCCAGTGTTCTGATCTGGTTGTTTGGTTTCACGGGAACCGAGCGGGGTGCGCTGATCCTGTGTTGCCTGATGCCTTCTTCCGTGGCGACTTATCTGTTTATCGACCAGCATGTTCCGGAATACGGGCCGGATGTGGCGGGGTTCATTCTTGTCTCGACGCTCGGTACTGTGCTGGTGCTGCCCGTTGCGCTGTCTTACTGGATCTGACGCAACTCTATGCGCAGGGCCAGAAATCGTTAAACTGATGATGATTGTATTTAACATTCTTGGTCAGTGGGTGTTTTATGGCCGATGAGAGCTCGGCAAGTGTATCTCCGCAGTCCCGCGCCCGCGTGGTGCTGGCCATGACGGCCATCTGCATGATGGTCGTGGGGTTCAACACCACCGCTGTGTCCACCATATTGCCCAATCTCAGGGCCGAGTTCGATTTGACCCCGTCAGGTTTGCAATGGGTGATGGCCACGTATTCCGTGACCAGCGCCACACTTGTCTGCATCGTCAGCCGGCTGGGTGACATTACCGGCAAGATGGGCGTGTTCTTTTTTGGCATGATCGTCTTTGCAATCGGGTCTGCCTTTGCCCTGTTGGCGCAGGATGGGGCGATGCTGCTTATCGGGCGCGGCGCGCAAGGCGCGGGCGCGGCTGCTTTGTTCGGCACGTCCCTGTCACTGTTGACGGCGGCCACGCCTGAAGAGCAGCGCGCCAGCGTTACCGGCGTCTGGGGGGCGATTGTCGGTCTGGCGATCGGTGTCGGGCCCATCGTCGGTGGCGCTTTCGGCCACTATGTCAGCTGGCGCGCCGTCTTTGCAGCCGACCTGGTTCTGCTGGCTGTGGCCTTTGCCATCGGGCTGCATGTCAGCAAACGGAAATACGTTCCCGATACCCGCCTTGCCGGGGCAAAGTTCGATTATGCGGGGGCCGTTGCCATTCTGTTTTTCCTCGGGCCATTGTCCTTTGCGCTCAGCAACGGGGAAAGCGGCGGGTGGACTTCGCCTTTGACACTGGTGCCCCTGGTCGTGGCGGCCGTGTCGACAATTGCCCTTGTCATCGTATCCCGCCGCAGCGACGATCCTTTGATCGAGCTTCGGTACTTTCGCCATCCGCGTTATCTGATGGCTGCGGCGGGGATGTTCTTTACTGGCTTCACGCTGTTCTGCTTCTTCGTCTATTTCAATACATTCGTCCAATCGCCCGATGCCTTTGGGTATTCGTCCATCGGTGCGGGGCTGGCGATCATGCCGCTCAGCCTCAGCATGTTTTTGATATCGGCCACCGCACCCCGCTTTCTTGCCCCCTACAGCTTTCAATGGCCGATCGCCATTGGCCTGGGGGCGATGGCCTGCGGGTTCCTGCTGCTGATGGCAACAACGAACACAACGCAGTTTTCCGAAATCTGGTGGAAGCTGCTGATCGTCGGTGTCGGGTTGGGCATCTGCTTTTCGCTGTTGCCACGTCTGGGTCTGCGCCTGCTGCCCGAGCAGCATGTGGGGCAGGGTTCTGGGGTCATCAACGCCTGTCTCTACTTCGGAGCAACCCTTGGTGCCGTGGTGGGCGGTCTGGCTGAAGCGATTACCAGACGCCGAGGTCTGTCCGAGGTGATCGACGCGTTGCCTGCCGGGTCAACCCAGCGCGAGAATCTGGCCCATGCGCTGACACACGGAACGCCGAACCAGATACAGCAATTGATATCGGGGATGGATCCGACTGCGGGAGACACATTGGCGAAGGCCCTGCGGGATGTGCAGGACAACGCCTTTGACAATGCCATGTTAGTTGCCGCGATTGCGGCACTGGTCGGAATGACTCTGGCGCTGATGTTGTTGCGCGGGCCGGTTCCCCCTGTACACAGTGCGGCGGAATTGACCCGCAATCCGCGACAACCAAGCCCCTAACCGCCGAGGTAAACCCCTTTTTGCGGGCGAAAAAAGACCTTCTGATCGTGTAGCTTGCCCAGAAGTTCGTGAATGCGCCTCAACGTGTCTTCCCGGTCGGTCCTGCTGTCCTCTGGTTCATCCGAAGCAACATGTGACAACGAAGCGATCGAGTCGCGCAACGCCGTTTCAATCAGATCCATATCATCGACTGAAAGCTCGATCATGTCATTGTACTGGGGCATGTCCGGGTCTCCGTGGAAGCTGAGTGTTGGTTAACCGGAGTGTAGCATCCCTGGGCCTTTGCCAAAACGCATCTTGTTCGGTTAGTCCGGTTTCGCGTCCATAAGACACATGGAAGCTTCCAACAAAAAAGGCCGCCCCCAAGGGACGGCCTTTCGAAATCGAAACCGGTCAGACTTAGAAGCCCAGACCTTCGTATTTCTTTTTGAACTTCGACACGCGGCCGCCGGCGTCCATCAGGCGCGACGAACCACCAGTCCATGCAGGGTGCACGGAGGGGTCGATTTCCAGAGCCAGCTGGTCGCCTTCGGCGCCCCAGGTGGATTTCATCTGAACCACGGTGCCATCGGTCATTTTGACGTCGATGACGTGATAATCGGGATGGATGTCTTTTTTCATCTTTCCGTTCCTTACGCTTCGGCGCCAGCCTTGGGCTTGTAGTTCGTGACCTCTGCGATACGTGCGGATTTACCGCGGCGGGTGCGCAGATAGTACAGTTTGGCGCGACGAACGCGGCCACGGCGGACAACGGTGATGCTGTCGATGTTGGTCGAATACAGCGGGAACACACGCTCCACGCCTTCGCCGAACGAAATCTTGCGAACGGTGAACGAACCGGCAATGCCATTGCCGTTGTTGCGCGCGATGCAGACGCCTTCGTAGTTCTGCACACGGGTGCGCGACCCTTCGGTCACCTTATAGCCGACACGAATGGTGTCACCGGCCTTGAAGTCGGGGATGTCTTTCCCCAGGGCGGCAATCTGTTCCGCCTCAAGCTGTGCGATAAGATCCATCGCAGGTACTCCTATATGCTCGTGGTTGGCCCACGAAGTTTGGGCACGGCCTGAGAGCTCTTGGTCTTCACCGGGTCCTGCATGCAGCCCGCCAGAGGTCAGATCGAATGTTCCTTTGGTCTGGTTTGATCTGACACATCCCCGCCGAAGAAAGCCGGGCTTTAAGCCGATAATCAAACCAAAACACCGGAGTCGCAGAATGCGGCACCGGATTGCGGTCGTTTAAGGGTATTGAGTGCCGGGATCAAGAACAAATCGTATGGCGAAGCAGTGGGAATCCGCCTTTCGAAAATCCCACCGTTGCCACAGCGGTCAGATCAGGCATTCTGAAGGAAATTGAAAGAGCAGAAATTTCAGACAGGACCCCATGATGCGAATTGCACTTATGCTGACGATTGCAGCCGCTTTGCTTATGTCGTGCGGACGCGGCGGCCCGAAACCGCAGGTCGTGGAGCCCACGCCGGGCGTGGACAGGACGGCACCGTCCGTAATCTATCCTGATTTTGGGGACGCCGATCCGCATGAGTGGGAAGGCCGTCACCCCGGCTTGTATCCGATCCACGGGCTTGACGTCTCGCGCTGGCAGGGACCGATAGACTGGCCCACAGCCAAAGCTTCGGGCGTAAGCTTTGCATTTCTGAAAGCAACCGAAGGCGGCGATGTGGCGGATCCATTGTTCGACGACCACAGGCGCGGTGCTCAGGCAGCGGGCGTGCCGTGGGGGGCTTATCATTACTATTATTTCTGCCGATCGGCCCAGGAACAGGCGCGTTGGTTCATTCAGAACGTCCCGAAAGGGGCAGATCTGCCGCATGTTCTTGACATGGAGTGGACGCCGCATTCCAAGACCTGCACGTTGCGGCCCGATGGCAGAACCGTCCGCGCCGAAGCGCAGCGCTTTCTGGACATTCTCGAACGGCATTATGGCCGGCGTCCCATCGTCTATACGACAGTGGATTTCTTTGCGGATACGGATATCGGGCGTTTGCCCAAAACCGAGTTCTGGTTGCGATCCGTCGCAGGCCATCCGCGTCAGGTCTACCCCAGAACGGTCTGGCGGTTTTGGCAATACACCGGCACCGGGCTGGTGCCGGGGGTTCAGGGCAGGGTGGACATCAACACGTTCAACGGCACCCCAGAAACTTGGGCCAGCTGGAAAGCGCGCCGCTAGTTCTTGGCTGTTCCGTAGGTTTCGATAGTGCCGCCCCCGACCAGGTGGTCCAGCCGCCGTTCGCGTTCATCACCAAAGGCGTTGCGCACCCAGAACGATTCACCCGCGGTCAGTTCGCGCCGCTCGAAACCGCGTGCGCGCAGGCAGCGATCAACCTGATCGATTTCGCCCTGTTGACGCAGCTCGTCCTGAAATGGCGCGGTGACCGCAGGTCCGATGATGATGCCCCAAAGCAGGATATTGGTTGCATAACCGCCAATTACGGCGCTGTTGCCGCCCTCGTCAGCTTCCTGAGAGCAGGAATCAACGGCAACCTTCGCAGAGTGCAGATTGTGACCGGCTTGCGTCGGAACGGACATCCCAAGCGGTTTGGTGGTACAGGCGGAGGCAACCAGTAACGTGCCAAGCAATAGCTTTTTCATAATGCATTCTATTTCACTTCTTTTTACCCAAAAACCAATGGGGCATGGAAGTGAATAAGTTTAGGTGTGTTCAACTTCAAATGGCATTCTGACAAACATCGAAACTGAGGCATCCCGGCCACAACGAGCGGGTCTAGTCCTGGGTTTCCGATGTGGCTTTGACATATTCCGCCCAGATATCAGGACGCCGTTCGCGCGTGATGTCTTCTGCCATTTTATGCCGCCATTCCGCGATCCGGCCATGATGGCCCGACATCAGAACCTCGGGGATCGGGCGCCCTTTCCAATTTGCGGGGCGGGTATACTGGGGGTGTTCCAGCAAACCCGAGGCAAAACTTTCCTCTTCTGTCGAAGCCTGATTTCCAAGCACTCCGGGAATCAGCCGTACCGTGGCATCGATCAGGGCTTGTGCCGCGATTTCGCCGCCGGTCATGACGAAATCACCCAACGATACCTCTTGAACGCCGTAATGTTCCAAAACGCGCTCGTCCACGCCTTCAAAACGACCGCACAGAAGGGTCATGCCGTCACAACGGGCAAGATTCTGCATCATGCGCTGGTCCATGCGACGCCCGCGCGGGCTGAGGTAGATCAGCGGCCAGTTTCCTTGAATGCCTGCCATCGCATGTTCGATCGCGTCACCCAGAACATCGGCCCGCAGAACCATGCCCGCGCCACCCCCGGCCGGGGTGTCATCAACATTGCGATGTTTGCCTATTCCGAACTGTCGCAGATCCACTGTTTCCAGTTGCCAAAGCCCCTCCTGCAAGGCCTTGCCTGTCAGGCTTTCACCCAGAACACCGGGAAAGGCGGACGGGAACAAAGTGATGATCTTGGCTTTCCAGACCCCGTGCAGATCAGGGCTCGGCGTCATCAGCTCGCGTGGTTTCAGGGAAGGACGGATCGCCTTGCGGCCGTGGGATCTGCTGGGTTTCTCTGTCATGTCTGGCGGGCCAGTTCGTTCTGTGCGGATTGAATCAGAGCTTTCTTCTGGGTGATCATGGCGGCGTCGTCCAGCGAGGATCGGTTCAGCGCCAGGATTTCCTGTAGCACATCGTCTGAAAATGTTGGCGTGCCATGTGCAGGCCCGACAAGCTGTGACGAAAGCTCGGGTGGCAGGTTCAAAAATTCGGCCAACGGCGCACCTGCACCAAGGCGGTGGTTCTGCAACGCTTCCATCCACTCTGTTCTGACCGTAACGGATGGCAGCCGATTCCGGACCGCATCAGCAGTTTCCTTAAGGGATGGCAAATGGGCAAGTTCGGAGGAAAAGGCGTCCAAATCCTGCACCATGCGTGATTTCTGCAAGTCGTGTGCCCACAGGCTCCGCAGCCATTGATCGCGGGCGCGCAAGGATATGTAGATCGTGATGTCGGTTTCATGACCCAGAAACCGACGCCGCACGACGCTGACCAGAGTTTCCGCCAGTTCCGGTGCAGCACCGTATCCTTCTCGCTTGTTTCTGCTGGGGCGCAAGCCTGCGAAATTCTCTTCGCTCAGGATCAACCCCCGGCGTGCGCCGAAATCCAGATCGTCCAGAAACGCGTGCAGGTGGCTTCCAAAACCCGCCAATGTGGAATCCAGCCGGTAAAGCGAGTGACGCGTGGCGTTCTCGCTCAAGCCGCTGTTGCGCGTTTTGTAGGGCAGTACCAACGCGAAGCGCGGCCAGATCAGTTTCCGGTTTTCATGGAGGAAGGACTGTGCTGCGGTCATGCCTGTCTTGTGCAGGCCCAGATGCAGCAGGACCCGACGCATCAGATCAGGCCTTCGGGCGGGTCGGCCACGATACGGCCTTGTTCCAGATCCACCGTGGGTACAACTTGCATCGTGAAAGGCAGCAAAACCGTGGTTTTCAGGCCCGGCCCGTGCAATTCCAACAAGTCCGCGGCGCCGTGGTTCTGCACCGATTTGACCTTGCCCAGCAAGGTGCCTCCGGTGTCATAGACATCCAGCCCGATCAGATCGTTGTGGTAGAATTCATCATCGGGCAGCGACGGCAGCTGATCGCGCCTTGCATAAAGGCGCAACCCATTCAGGGCATCCGCCTGTTCCTTGGTTTCAACGCCACCAAGGCGGGCCGCGAATCCGTTCTTGATGGCGCGCGTCAGTACCACCGGATAACGCTCTTTGCCCGCTTCATCGGTCAGCGGCGAATAGGTCTCGATATCTTCGGGAACGGCGCAAAAGCTTTTCAGCCTCACCTCGCCTCGCACACCGTAAGCCCCCGCAATGCTGCCGACGCAGATCAGATCACTCATTGGCTGCCCCAGTCGTCAAACATATCCCGTTTCTCCATTCGCCAAGCCCGTTGCAGGCTTCACGCTGGTTGTTGCGCTCGAAGAACACGCCCACAATAAAGGCGATCAACAGCAGAATGGGAAGTCGTATCAATCCGAACATGAGGCCCTACCTTGTTTCGATCGTCAGGCCCTGCGCCCGGGTTTCCCAGCCGACCTGTTCCAGTTCAGGTGTATCCGACATCTGTTCCGGCCGGCCGACACAGAAATAGCCGATCAGGCGCCAGGTTTCAGGAGCATTCAGATCGCGCTTCATCTGGTCGGGATCCAGAATGGAAACCCAGCCCAGCCCCAGCCCTTCGACCCGAAGTGCAAGCCAGAACAAAGTGATCGCCGACACGACAGAGTAGCGCCGCATCTCGGGCATCGTGCCGGCGCCAAGTCCCAGCCCTTTTTCGGTGCTGTCGTCGCAGAAGACGGCCAGTTGCACAGGCGCTTCCTGCATCCCGGAAAGCTTCAGACTGCTGTATAGCTGCGCCTTGTCCCCCGAGTAGCCCGCCAAAGCGTGGTCATTGGCGGTGCGAAAATTCTTCAGCGCTGCGGCCCTTGCCGCTTCGCTTTCGACGCGGATCACGCGCCAGGGTTCGCTGAGCCCCACCGAAGGGGCCAGTCGAAATGCGTCGAGGCAGCGCGCCAGCACTGCCTCGTCAATCGTATCGGTGCGGAACCGGCGCACATCCCGCCGGAGCCGCAACAACAGGTCGAACCGCGTGCGAAAATCGTCTGTAAAGGAATGATCCCGCACGCGTGCGCCTGCTTATTCTTCTGCTGCGGCTTCTTCCGCCGGAGCAGCAGCGGCTTCGGCTGCTTCAGCGGCCTTGGCGGCTTTCTCTTCGGCGCGCTCCTGGGCTTTCTTGCCCGGAGTTCCCTTGTTGGGGTTGTTGCGCTCGGCCTTGTCACGGGCACCGGCCGCTTCCAGCATGCGTGCGATACGGTCGGTGGGCTGTGCGCCCTGATCCAGCCAGTACTGGATGCGCTCCATGTTCATTTTCACGCGCTCTTCACTGTCTTTCGGCAGCAGCGGGTTGTAGGTGCCCAGTTTCTCGATGAAACGGCCATCGCGCGGCATACGGCTGTCAGCCGCAACGATGCGATAGAAAGGACGTTTTTTCGAGCCGCCGCGGGCGAGACGAATTTTCATTGCCATGGTGGTATCTCCTTTGAATGGCATCACGCCAGAGGCGTGTCTTTGTTTGAGCCGGCGTGGGTGCCGGTTAGTTCTGGTGCTTGTTGAACCGGAGGTTCACTCTTGATGCTTCCGGTGGTGTCGGATGACTTCCTGAATGATGAAATTCAGGAAAGCCTTGGCGAAATCGGGGTCCAGATCGGCCTCATTCGCCAGGTCTTCTAACCGTGCGATCTGCGCAGCTTCGCGCGAGGGATCGGACGGGGGAAGGTCGTGTTCGGCCTTGAGCTTGCCAACGGCCTGCGTGTGCTTGAACCGCTCGCCAAGCGTGTAGACGAGGATCGCATCCAGCCTGTCGATGCTTTCGCGATGCTCTTTCAACAGCGTGGCAGCCTGTGTCACGGGGTTGGTCATTGGCCGGTCCTTTCGGTGGTCAAGTCAATCTGCGGATGGCGCCAGATCTGAGCGTGCTTGCCCAGAAGTTCGGCATTCTCAAGCTCCAGCGTTGCACCAAGCCGTTCAGCCAAAGCGCGCGAACGATCATTTGCATGGGCGATGTAAGAGATCACACCGTTCAGGCCCTGATGCCGGGCGGCATGATCACGCGCAGCCGATGCAGCTTCAAAGGCCAGCCCCTTGCCTTCGGCTTCTTCCATCAGGGTCCAACCCAGTTCCGGTTCGGCCCAGCCCGGTACGTAGATCATTCCGGCCCAGCCGACGAATGTGCCGCCGGCCTTTTCGGTCAGGTGCCACAGGCCATAACCCCGCAACGCCCAATGACCCAGCCGGTTCGACAGAGAGTTCCAGCATTCGAACGAATCCTTCGGGCCGCCCACCATATGGCTGCGCTCGGTCGCGAAGAATGCGGTCATTGCGGGCAGGTCATCCAGATGCGGCGCGCGCAGGATCAGGCGTTCGGTTTCAATGGTGGGAATGGTGAAAGAGGTCATGCGTATGCCTCCATTCCGCCATTCACCAGATCCGAGGGCGCCGGGTGCCGCCAGATTTCGGATTTTCCGTACTTGGGGTGGTCATAGTGATACTCGAACTGCGCGCCCAGACGCTTGGCCACGGCCTTGCTGGCGTGATTGTCCAGGTCGATCAGTGAGATCGCGGTTTCCCAGCCCAATACATCATAGGCGTAGGCGCGTGCGGTCAGCGCGGCCTCGGTCGCATAGCCCTTGCCGGTGGCGTGGTTCAACAGGGTCCAGCCAACTTCGGGTTCCGGCCAGCCTTCGGGAAACCAAAGCCCGATCCGCCCGACATAGGTGCCGGTGTCTTTTTCATCGACGCTCCAATACCCATAGCCGCGCAAAGCCCAGTGCCCCAGCAGCGAGGCGACCACCCGCCAAACCTCATCCTTCCGCAGAGGGCCGCCGACGAACTTGGCCGCATCGCTTGCAAAGAAGGCAGTGTCCGCATCGACATCGGCCTCGGACGGCGCGCGCAGGATCAGGCGTTCGGTTTCCAGCGTCGGGATCGGCAACGCGAATGTCATGCCTGCACCTCGCGGTAGCGCCAGACATGCTGGGTTGGCCCAAAGGCGCTTTCTGCATCGGCATCACGCGCTGCGCCCAGTCGTTGGGCAAGCGCGTTCGAACGGGCGTTGGATTGCGAAACATAGCTTACGAACTGCCCCGATCCCAGCAGGTCAAATCCGAAATCACGCACGGCGGCGCAAGCTTCGGTGGCATAGCCCTGCATCCGGTGTTCAGCGCCGAACATATAGCCAAGTTCCGGTTCGTGATCGTCCCATTCCAAACCCAGAACGACGAAGCCAATGGCCTGATCATTTCCTTTGAGCGTGACCGTGAACAGGCCGTGACCATGCAGAAGCCAGCCCGCGGTATAATAGGAAAACTCGGTCCACGCGGCTTGCGCGGTGTCACCAAAGCTGCCTTTGCAGATCGACGTCCACACCGGCAGGTCGTCCAGTGTGGGCACGCGCAGTTCCAGCCGCCGGGTCTGAATGACCGGCAGGGCTGCGCGATATTGCGCTGCTGCCATCGCCGCCTTTCCGGACGGGGGCTGGGTACAGCGTGCGGGGGTCACTTTTTCTTTCCGAACCCGCTCAGGCCCGGAGGCAGACCCATGCCGCCGCCCAGACCGGGCATTTTGCCACCCATGGCCTTGGCCGCCTGTTCCAGCGCCTTGGGGTCCATGCCTGCGGCCATCTCCTCGGGGCTGGGGCCGCCTTTGCCGAACATGCCTTTCATGGCCTGTTTCAGCATCTTGCCTTTGCCCATCTTGCCCATCTTCTTCATCATGTCCGACATCTGCCGGTGCATCTTGAGCAGCTTGTTGAGGTCGCTGACCTCCATCCCGGACCCCGCCGCGATGCGTTTCTTGCGGCTGGCCTGAAGGATCTGCGGGTTGGCGCGTTCGCGCTTGGTCATCGACTGGATCATGGCGATTTGCTGGCGCAGTATCCTGTCGTCCAGACCGGCCTGATCCATCTGCTTGGCCATCTTGCCCATGCCCGGCATCATGCCCATCATGCCCTGCATGCCGCCCATCTGGATCATCTGTTCCAGCTGCATTTTCAGGTCGTTCATGTTGAACTGACCCTTGACCATGCGCTTCATCATGCGCTCGGTCTGTTCCATCTCCATCGTTTCCTGGGCCTTTTCGACCAGGGCAACGATGTCACCCATGCCCAGAATCCGACCGGCGATCCGGTCCGGCTCGAAGGTTTCGAGCGCGTCCATCTTCTCGCCCAGACCGACAAAGCGGATCGGCTTGCCGGTGACTGCGCGCATCGACAGCGCCGCACCACCGCGCCCGTCGCCGTCCATCCGCGTCAGAACCACGCCCGAGATGCCGACCTTGGCGTCGAACTCTTCAGCGACCTCGACGGCGACCTGCCCGGTCAGGCCGTCAACCACCAGCAGCGTCTCGCGCGGGTCAACGGCGTTGCGGACCTGTTCGACCTCATCCATCAGGACTTCGTCGATGTGCAGACGACCCGCTGTGTCGAGCATGTACACGTCGTAGCCACCCAGCGTCGCCTGCTGTTTGGCGCGCTTGGCAATATCGACAGGTTTCTGGCCGGGAACGATCGGCAGGGTGTCCACTCCGATCTGGGTGCCCAGAACCGCCAGCTGATCCATCGCCGCCGGGCGGTAGACGTCCAGCGAGGCCATCAGGACCTTTTTGCCCTCTTTCTCTTTCAGACGTTTCGCCAGCTTGCCGGTGGTCGTCGTTTTACCCGAACCCTGCAAGCCGACCATCAGGATCGGTGCGGGCGGGTTGTCGATCTTCAGCGCGCCGGGGTCTTCCTCGCCACGCAGGGTGTCAACCAAAGCGTCATGCACGATCTTGACGACCTGCTGACCGGGGGTGATCGACTTGGTGACTGCCTGACCGGTGGCCTGGCTTTGAACTTTCTTGACGAATTCCCTTGCAACCGGCAGCGAGACGTCGGCCTCAAGTAGGGCAACGCGGACCTCACGCAGGGCGGTTTTGACGTCTTCCTCGGACAGGGCGCCCTGTTTGGTCAACCGGTCGAAGACGCCAGAGAGGCGTTCGGATAGATTTTCAAACATGCCTGCGGCCTCCTTAGCCGGTTCTGATTTGGCGCCCCTTAGATAAGGGCAGACGGGTCAATGCACAAACGCCCCCACGGGCGAAACTCGCTGGTGGGGGGCGATCCCTGAACGACTCAAGGGACCGGAAGATCGAAAGGCTTCCGGATGTTTGGCGATCATCTACGCCTCTGGGCCGTGTGAGTCAAGATAAGCTATGTGAGTGTCACATTGCGGGCTATTCTGCGTGATTGAAGCTGAGGGAGGAGGCGATGAAGAATGGTCTGCCGCGAAAGACGACCGACTATGTCGGCGAAGTGACCAACACCGATATATGGTCCGGATTCGAGATCCGGCCCAGCGACGTTTTTGTGTGCACACCGCCCAAATGCGGCACCACTTGGACGCAAACACTGGTGCGCATGCTCATCACCGAAACGGCCGACCCCAGTGTGTACGACAACAGGGTTTCACCGTGGCTTGATTGCAGTTTTCGCGATCGGGTGGCGCAGGCGGATGAACTGAGCGCGCAAAGCCATCGGCGCTGTATCAAGACACATACCCCGCTTGATGGCATCTTGTTCTCGCCAAATGCGCAATATCTGGTTGTTCACCGCCACCCGGTTGACGTTCATTTTTCAATGCGCCGCCATGTCGAGAATATGAAGCATGACTGGCTTGATTACCTGTTCCCCGACGATCTGTCGGAAGCTTTCGACATGTTTTTGAACCGGCCCGCGTCGTCCAAGGGCACAGATGACCTGACCCTCAGATCGATCATTCATCACTTCCATTCCTTTTGGATGTATCGCGACCTGCCAAACATCCATTTTCTGCACTATGCCGAGCTCAGCCGAGATCTTCCGGGACAGGTCGCGCGCCTTGCACGGATCATGGACATCGAAATTAACCCGGATCTGGTCAAGGACATAGCCGAGGCCGGCAGTTTCGGATCGATGAAAAACAATGCCATACGTCTGGAGCAAACCCCCGGATTCACCAGCGGTTTTCACGACTTTGCGCAGTTCTTCTCTTCGGGCACAAGCAACAAGTGGGAAGGCAAGCTGACCGAGCAGGACATGGCGCGATATGACTCCTGCATGTCCCGGCTGGTCTCAGCCGAAGAACGATTGTGGCTGGAACGCGGCCTGACCTCTTAATTCGTCCCGACTGCGCGACGGTCTTGGCCGGGCTTAGATGGAAGCCAGTCATTCACCGCCTCGGCCAACCGGCGAGAGCCGGAGCCGCTGGAAAACGCTTCGACAATGGGATGGCGGCCCGCGCTCATGCCTTTCTCAAGAACAAGGACCGGGCGATACAGCGTCGAGGTGCCGTTTTTGCTTCGGGATATCGTGCTTTCGATTTCTGCGTGGGACAGGTTGGACAGTTTGTGTTCAACCGCTTCGTAACCAAAAACCGATTGGCGGCGGATCAGGATACTGTCCTTGTTCCGATCCAGAATGATCTGAACCCGTCTTACGAAAACGCAAAACGTACCAAACCCAAGACCTCCTCCGCCAAGGGCGAAGATCAGGCCGAACCAGATGCCTTCGCCGCCCGTGCTCATCAGAAAAATACCGGGGCCGACAAAGGCCAGAATGAAAATGACCAGCGTGATACCGATGAACCAGGGCGTATTGGCGATGATCAGTTGGTTCGGGGTGTCTCGGGTCACTTTCATGGCGGTACTCTAGCACCGTTCCAACACCCTGTTCCAGTTTGTTTCATCACCGTCTTGCGTGAAATCAGGCTGAAACGCGCGGGGCAAGGACAGCACCGTCCTTGATCTCGGGCAGTGTGGTTGGCGGGGTCAAGGCCAGGTTCGGCACGCCAGACACTGACTGCGCCAGTGATGCGCGCGATTTTCATTCGGGCGGGTGTCACCCTGGCAATTGTATGTCCCGCGCTTGAATTCCAAGCTTTGTTGCGCGATGAGCAATCCCAAAAAAGCGAGGGCTTCATGGACGCTTCATCCACCTATCAGGACACGTTGCCGCTGAGTTCGGACGCATTGCTGGCGCAGATGGAAGATTGGGGGCTGACCTATCGCCTGCATACCCATGTGCCATTGCGTACGGTTGAGGATGCAAAGGCGGTCGAAGACCAGTTCATGACACCGGGAGAGAACGCGCTGAGGGTCAAGAACCTGTACCTGCGCGACAAGAAAAAGCGCAACTTTCTGGTGACCTTGGAACAAAGTCGCGAGATTGATCTCAAGGCTTTGGGGGCCGAGTTGGGCATAGGCAACCTGTCCTTCGGCTCGGCGGACCGGCTGTTTCAGAATCTCGGCATACGCCCCGGCGCGGTCAGTCCGCTGGCGATGATCAACGGTGTTCAGAATGATGTCAGGTTCTTCATGGATGCGGCGGCACAGCAGGCCGAGGTGATTTACATGCACCCCCTTGTCAACGACCGCACCGTGGCCCTGACGCGGGCCGACATGATGGCCTTTTTCGAGCGCATCGGCTGCGCGGTCACGTGGTTGCCCTGATTACATCAGCGCCTCTTTCAATGCGGCGGCAACATGCGCGGCTGACGGGTTGACGAACAGATGCCCGTCAGCTTCGAACGCCGGATCGTCCAGGTGGTTCGGAAAAGCCAGTGGAAGCTCGGTACAGGCCAGCAGGATCGCGGTTCCGGGGCTGGCGTGCTTGTCGCAAAACGCCAGCAGACGAGCGCGGGCCGTGTCGGTTGCACCACCATAGAAATCACTGTCGATCATGGCCTGCATCTGGGAAATCTCGGGTTCGGGCAACCGTTCATTCGCGGTAATGCCTTCGGCGGCCAGTCGATCCGCATAGTTGGTGGCCTGCATCGTCACGGTTGTTCCCAGGACCAGAGCCCGTGATGCGCCGGTACCTGCCGTCGCCTCGGCGGTTGCGTCAAAGATGTTGAGGATCGGCATCGAGACACCCTGCCGTATCGCGTGAAGCCGCGCATGGGGGGTGTTGGACGCGATAATGCCAAAATCGCACCCGGCGCGTTCGAGAGTCAGCAGGGCGTCGCGGAACACCGCGTCAAAATCCGCCCAGCTTGCCTCATCACCGGCGACACCGCGCAGGGCGCGCGTTCTGGCCTGCGTAACGGATTCGATGGTCATCGGTGGGACTGGCAAAGGCGAACCATGGCCGCGTTCCGCGTGATAACGCCCGGCCCCTTCGGCAATCGCCCGGTAATAATCGACGGTCGAGGCCCAGCCCACACCGCCCAGAATGCCGATTTTCTTCATGTGGCCCATCCAGTCTGCCTGTTTGCTCGCATGCAGACTGGACGTTTCCACGCTCGTTGGCCAGAGGCGATCAGGCTGCAAGCTCCGCAACCGCCTTGTGGGCATTTTCCAGCGCCGCATCCGGGTTCACGGCCATCTGATCAGCGGCGATGACGTCGATGTCATGAATGCCGATGAAACCCAGAACGTGGCGCGCGTAATTGGTGGCGAAATCAGCTTCGGATCCGACGGGAACACCGCCCGATGCGATGGCCAGAATCGCACGTTTCCCTTCCAGCAGGCCTTTGGGGCCGTTTTCCGTGTAGGAAAAGGTCAGGCCCGCGCGCGCCACGAGGTCGACCCAGGCCTTGAATGCGGCTGGCACCGAAAAGTTGTAGATCGGCAGGCCGATGACGATGGTGTCGGCCTCGTGCAGTTCGGAAACGAGTTCGTCCGACAGGGCCAGCCGGTCGCGCTGTAGATCGTCGCGCTGCTCGGCGGGGGTGAAACTGGCGGCGATCCAGTCTTCTGTCAGCAGGGGCAGGGGGGTGGCCAGATCGCGGCGGATGATACGGTCTGCGCCCAGTTGCTTGACCACACGGTCAGACAGATCGCGCGTGGTCGAGTTCACGCGGCGGGCGGATGAGTCGATGTGAAGGATCGTTTTGGTCATTGTTTTGGTCCTTTTGGTCAGGGGAATCTTGTCCTGCGCCCAATATGATTGTTGCGTTGATGAACAAAACTCGGATACATCAACAGTTATTGTTGGAAATTGCACAGTGACGACATTGCCATGGACAATTGGGATGAAGTGAGAACCGCCTATCAGGTGGCACGCATGGGGACGGTCAGCGGCGCGGCAGAGGTTCTGGGTGTTCACCACGCCACCGTGATCCGTCACATTGATGCGATTGAGGCGCGATTGGGTGTCAAACTGTTCCAGCGCCATGCCCGTGGGTATACGCCGACCGAAGCAGGCGACGATCTGTTGCGCGTGGCACAGGCGACCGAAGATCAGTTCAACCAGCTTGTCGGCCGGATGAAGGGTCGCGGAGACGATGTCTCGGGTGAATTGGTCGTGACATCCCTGGGGTCTCTTGCCCCGTTGGTGGTGCCGACGCTCACCGCGTTTCAAAAGATGCATCCGGACCTGATCGTGCGATACCTGACGGGCGACCGGCTGTTCCGGTTGGAATACGGTGAGGCGCATGTGGCGATCCGCGCCGGATCGGCCCCTGATCAACCCGACAATGTCGTCCAGCCTTTCCGACAAGAGGAAGTTGGTCTTTATGCCAGCGCCTCGTACATCGAACGGTTCGGCAAGCCATCCGGAATCGAAGATTTTGCACGCCATCACTTCGTCAGTTCCGATGATGAGACCAGCCGCGCGCCGTTCACACGCTGGCTGCGCGCGACGGTACCCGCCGATCGCATCACCTTCCGCTGTACCAACAACTTCTGCATGCGCGAGGCCGTCCTGGCCGGTGCCGGCATCGGCTTCATGGCCCGTTGGGAGGCTGCCCGCCACGACAATCTGGTCGAGGTGATTGATCCGCTGCCGGAATGGTTCGGCAATTTGTGGCTGGTGACCCACGTGGATTTGCACCGCACCACCAAGGTACAGGCCTTTCTGAGCTTTCTGAAAGAAGAAGCCAAAGGCTGGCAGCCATGAGCCCGCAGATGCGTGGCCATCTGGCCATGCTTGCCTTTTCAGCCCTTGTGGCAGGCAGCTTTTCGCTGGGGTCCATGATCGCCAACGAAATCGCGCCAGCCGCCCTGAATGCGGTTCGCTTTGCGATTGCCGCTGCCGTGATTGGTTTGGCCGCCCTGGCGACAACCGGCCTGCCGCGCAGCGCCGCGCAGGCCCCTTGGCGCTATCTGGTGCTCGGGGCTTTGTTCGCCACCTATTTCGTCCTGATGTTCTATGGGTTGCGAACCGCCCCACCTGTCAGTGCGGCGGCGGTGTTCACCCTGACACCAGTTGTCTCTGCCATGGCCGGTTGGGTCTTGTTGCGCCAGATCACGACTCCGCGCATGGCGCTGGCCCTGACCATTGGCGCCGTGGGGGCGCTTTGGGTGATTTTCCGGGCCGATTGGCAAATGTTCCGCGCCTTTGAAATCGGTGGCGGCGAAATCATCTATTTCTGGGGCTGCGTCGCCCATGCGATCTATACGCCCATGATACGCAAGCTGAACCGAGGAGAGCCCGCCGTGGTATTCACCTTCGGTACGCTGGTCGCCGGGTGTCTGTTGTTGGTCGTCTTCGGCTGGTCGGACCTGATGGCAACCGATTGGGCCGGGCTTCCGGCTATTGTCTGGATCGGTCTGTTCTATATTTCGTTATTTGCAACGGCAGCCAGCTTCGTGCTGGTGCAGTTTTCTTCTTTGCGGCTGCCGTCGGCCAAGGTCATGGCCTATACCTACCTGGTTCCCAGCTGGGTCATTCTGTGGGAGATTGCGCTGGGCAAAGGCGTGCCAACCGGTTTGATCCTGGGTGGTGTGGCGCTGACAATCATCGCCCTGCTGATGTTGTTGAAAGAGGAAGTCCCGCCCTCGGTGCCTGTTCGCCGCGCCGTGGAATAAGCCATGTCTTCGCTGGAAAAACCCGACAGATCCTAGATGCATTCCAGAGGTGGAATTTGTTGAGCCAGATCAAGGCGCCCCTGCGGGCTCTTCCATAACCTCTTTGGCAGGCAAATGGAGGAGATCATGTTCAAACATATCATGTTGCCGGTTGACCGGCATCTACCGCCCGAAGTTCGCAAAGCAGCCGATGTTGCCGCGCAGGTTGCAAAATGGCAGGGCGCCAAAATCACTCTGGTCAGCGTTACCGGGGCCCATATGGGTGAATCCTCGGAAACCGAGGCCGAGATCGACAAGGAGTTGGCGGAGTTCACCGAACAGTTGGCCGCAGAAAGTGGATCAGACGTTTCCATGCGCAAAATCCACTCGGTCGACGTTGCCGCAGAGGTGGACAGCGATCTGAACCGCGCGGCCGAGGAGATTGGCGCAGATCTGGTCATTGTCGGCACCCACGCGCCCCGGATCACCGACTATATTTTTTCCAGCCACGCCGGTTATCTGGCGAAACACGCCAGCATGTCTGTTTTTGTGGTGCGCTAGGCCTCGCCCGACTTTGGCAGTTCAGCTTCCAGAAACCGTTCGAACGCGTCCAGATTGACGGGCTCGAATTGTCCGAACCCCTGCATCCAGACCGAAGCGGCGCGCAAGGCGTCGGGTTCCAGCTTGCACCATTTTACCCGCCCGCGTTTTTCCTGACTGATCAGACCGGCCTTGGTCAGTATGACCAGGTGTTTGGAAATCGCCGCCAGCGACATCTCGAACGGTTCGGCCACATCCGTCACCGCCATGTCATCCTCCAGCAGCATCGCCAGAATGGCGCGGCGGGTGGGGTCGGCGAGGGCTGCAAAGACGGTGTCGAGATCGTTGGACATGCGTCCGCTCAACCATAGCTGCCGGGATTGGTCAACCATTTGGTTGAATATGCGGATTCAGGGCCTTGGCGGCGCAATGGTGGCCCTCGAAACCAATGACACGCCCTGTGGGTTCTGAAAATCATAAAATTTTCAATGCTTTAGGCTGCGTCAATGAGGGCATTCAAGGTCGTTGACTCTGGGCGCTTCGCGCCTTAGCACCATGCCCAAGATTGTACGAGGGAAACGCCCGTGACCGATGATGACCAAAAGCAGCGTATGGCGCAGCTTGAGGCCAAGATCGAAGCGGCGAAAAAGGCCAAAGCGCCAAAACCTCGTGCGGATGCTGACGTGTCCGGGGGCGAGCTTGCCTGGCGGATGGTCATCGAAATGGTATCCGGTCTGGGGATCGGATTTGGCATCGGATACGGGCTGGACAGCCTGCTCGGGACGATCCCGATCTTTCTGGTGCTGTTTACATTGCTGGGCCTTGTCGCGGGCGTGAAGGTTATGCTCCGCAGCGCGAAAGAGGCTCAAGAGAAACAAACGGCGGCAACGGCTGCCGAGAAGGACGAGAGGGACTGAACGTGGCAACCGAGACCACCGCAGCAGAAGGCAGCAGCCTGGTATTCCACCCGATGGATCAGTTCATCGTCAAGCCGCTGTTCGGCGACGGTGCAGTAGGCATGTTCACGGTCACCAACGTGACCCTGTGGTTGTTCTTTGCGGTGCTGGCCATAATCGCTCTGCTGGTGCTGCCCACTTCGAAACGCGCCATCGTTCCGACCCGTATGCAGTCGGTGGCCGAGCTGGCCTATGGCTTCATCTACAAGATGCTGGAAGACATCTGCGGCAAGGAAGGCGTGAAATACTTCCCCTATGTCATGACTTTGTTCATGTTCATCGTCTGCGCAAACTTCTTGGGGCTGATCCCGACCTCGTTCACCACCACGTCGCATTTCGCCGTGACCATCCCGCTGGCGCTGGCTGTGTTCCTGACCGTGACCGTGCTGGGTTTCGTG
The DNA here is from genome assembly GCF_056541565.1 of Ruegeria sp. AG6. Taxonomy (NCBI): domain Bacteria; kingdom Pseudomonadati; phylum Pseudomonadota; class Alphaproteobacteria; order Rhodobacterales; family Roseobacteraceae; genus Ruegeria; species Ruegeria sp. AG6. Next base: position 74,660 of record NZ_JBQFYQ010000010.1, read on the forward strand.
AAGAACGGCGCCGCATTCCTGGGCCTGTTTTGGGTCTCCAGCGCGCCTCTGGCGCTGCGCCCGATCCTGGCGCTCATCGAGCTGATCTCGTACTTCGTACGCCCTGTCAGCCACTCCATCCGTCTTGCCGGTAACGTCATGGCAGGTCACGCGGTTATCAAGGTTTTCGCAGGCTTCGCCGCGATTGCCGTGATCTCGCCCGTGTCGGTTCTGGCGATCACTGCAATGTATGGTCTTGAGGTCCTGGTGGCCTTCATTCAGGCCTACGTATTCACCATTCTGACCTGTGTTTATCTGAAAGATGCGCTGCATCCTTCGCACTAAGGTCCGATACCCCAACATCGAAACTTCCAATTCGTAAGGAGACACATCATGGAAGGCGATCTCGCACACATCGGCGCAGGCCTGGCAGCAATCGGTTCCGGCGCAGCCGCAATCGGGGTGGGCAACGTTGCAGGCAACTTCCTGGCCGGCGCCCTGCGCAACCCTTCGGCGGCTGCTTCGCAGACCGCAACCCTCTTCATCGGTATCGCGTTCGCAGAAGCCCTGGGGATCTTCGCATTCCTGGTCTCGCTGCTGCTGATGTTCGCCGTATAATCTGCGGAACCTGATCCTTACGCGCAGGTGGGTCCAAGCCATAGCGGCCCACCTGTTGTAAAGACACGTTTCCGACGGAGGATATCATGGCGACTGAACCCCTTACAAAAGAGGTAGCTGGCTCGTGCGTCGACTCCTATGGCTCTGCCATCGGGATGCCACAGCTCTGCTTCGATTGGTTCCCCAACCAGATTTTCTGGCTGGTCATTACGCTGGTCGTCATCTTTCTGGTCCTGTCCCGCGTGGCTCTGCCCCGCATCGCGGCAATCCTGGCTGAACGTCAGGGGACCATTACAAATGACCTGGCTGCGGCCGAAGATCTGAAGGCCAAGGCGGTCGAGGCCGAAGAGGCCTATAACAAGGCGCTGGCCGATGCCCGTGCCGAAGCGCAGCGTATCGCTGCCGAAGCACGTGCGGAAATCCAGGCAGGTCTGGATGATGCGATTGCCAAGGCGGATGCGGAAATCGCTGCCAAGGCGGCTGAATCGGAAAAGGCAATCGCCGAAATCCGTGCCGGTGCGCTGGAAAGCATTCAAGTGGTTGCCAAGGATACGGCGGCTGAACTGGTCACCGCACTGGGCGGCGAGGCAGATGCCAAAGCCATCAACAGTGCAGTAGACGCACAGACGAAAGGATAAGTGACATGCGGAACACTCTTGCCCTTATCCTGACCGTTGGTGCCGCCAGCCCCGCGCTGGCTGCAAGCGGCCCGTTCTTCTCGCTTGGCAATACCGACTTTGTCGTCCTTCTGGGCTTCATCGTCTTCATCGCGGTCCTGTTCTATTTCAAGGTACCCGGTATGATCGGCGGTGCGCTGGACAAACGTGCCGAAGGCATCAAATCCGAACTGGACGAAGCCCGTGCTCTGCATGAAGAAGCCCGCAGTTTGCTGGCCTCGTACGAGCGCAAGCAGCGTGAAGTTCAGGGGCAGGCCGATGCGATTGTCGCGGCAGCGAAGGAAGACGCGGCCTTGGCAGCAGAACAGGCGAAAGCTGACTTGGAAAAGTCGATCGAACGTCGTCTGGCCGCGGCTCAGGACCAGATCGCTTCGGCCGAAGCGTCTGCACTGAAGGAAGTGCGTGATCAGGCCGTTTCGGTTGCGGTTTCGGCGGCCAGCTCGGTTCTGGCAAAGCAAATGACCGCAGCGCAGGCCAACAAGCTGATCGATGCATCGATTGCAGATGTGGATGCCAAGCTGCACTGACGGGTGACCCCGACAGACACGTGATACAGACGACCCGAGAGCTTTTGGCTGTCGGGTCTTTTGTTTTTACCGTGCTTCTGTTTCTGTTGTTTGGAACACTCCGAATCCTACGACCTGCCGGGGATCAGGTTGATAGGAGCGCCCTGATGGGGGCGTGAAAACAACAGGGAAAGACAGGCGGTGTCAGGCAACGCAGTTTCGATGAATATTGTCGGCGTCGTCCGAAATGGCGGGTCGGCGCTGATCGACACGATCAACAGGATCGAAAACCTGTCTGCGCAGTTGCACCGGTTCACCGTCACCATTGCCACGAACGACAACACGGACGGTACGGATCAGGTGTTGTCCGACTATGCGGGGCAAAACAGGCATGTCGATATCCTGCGACTGGATGGTCTTGCGTCAGAATTGCCAAACCGGGTCGAGCGTATCACGGCGGCCAGAAATGCAGTTCTCAAAAAACTCGAGGATCAGGACAGGGATCTGGAGTTGACGCTGGTGTTGGATCTGGATGGTCCGAATACCTGCCTGGATGCTCAGGCGGTTCTGACAGCAGCACAGCGGGTCGCCCCGTTGTGGGAGGGCGTTTTCGCCAACCCCAAACCAGCATATGATGATATCTACGCCCTGCGTTGCTCGGGTTGGTGTGATGAGGACGTATGGCAACGCATTCAAAGCACGCGCAGGCCGCTGTTCGGGCGTCGCAAATGGCGCCGGTCTGTCATGAAGTCCGCTGTTTTTGACCGCCAGTTCCACATTCCTGCCGATACGCCCCTAATCCCGGTCGACAGCGCATTCGGCGGCGCCGGGTTGTACAAATCCCGCGCGCTGCGAGGGTTGCGCTATTCTTGCCGGGATGAAAAAGGCCAACAGGTGTGCGAACACGTTATGCTGCACAAACATCTGAGAGATCGCGGCGCAAGGCTGTTCATCGACCCGGCGCTGACGACACTGGCCGCTGAGGACCGTTTGGGAGAAGGCAGCGGCGCGCCGTTCCCCCGACATCTGCTGCCAGCCGCGTCGGGCGCTGCCTAGTCCCGGCCTTGCCCTGCCTAGTCTGCAAAATCGGGGCCGCGCTCAGCCCCGCCCGGTTTCGTGTTGCAGCCTTTGTTGCGCAATAGCTTCGTTTCGATCGGCCTTTTGCTGGTCCGCCATACAGCGTTCCACAAAATCCAAATGGCGTTCGATTGCATTTCGGGCGGCCAGGGGATCACGCTCTTGCAGCGCCGCATTGATGGCGCGGTGCTGGTCTAGGATAGCCTCGCGGGTGGCGCGCTGACGGAACATGGTCTGACGGTTGTAGAACACCCCCTGCACCAGAAGGTCATACATCGACCGCATCATGTGCAGCATCACCACATTGTGGCTGGCTTCGATGATGGCCATGTGGAATTCGGCGTCCAGCTGCGCCTCGTCATTCGCAGCGTTTCGGTTGTGGGCCGCCTGCATCTTGTCAAAGATCGCCTGAACGACCTTCAGATCGCTGTCTGATCCCAGGCGCGCGGCTCGTTCCGCCGCCAGCCCTTCCATGTCACGGCGAAAGGACAGGTAATCGAATACAGCTTCTTCATGGCTGCCGAACAGACGGATCAGTGCCGGTGAAAAGGCAGAGCCCAGAACCTCGGCCACATAGATCCCGGATCCGGCTTTCGCAGTCAAAAGCCCCTGTTCCTGAAGGTCAGAAATTGCATCTCGCAGGGACGGGCGCGAAACGCCCATGCGCTCTGCCAACTCCCGCTCGGATGGCAGGCGCTCGCCGGGGCGCAGGATGCCTCGCAGGATCAAAAGCTCGATCTGGCGAACAACTGCGAGCGACAGCTTTTCCGTCTGAACTTTGTGAAATGGCATCTCATCTTCCGAAAGTGGTCAACTCATTTGACCATGGACGCCGGTACTGTTCAAGAATCCCCGGTCGCATCCGTTGATTAATTAGATCAGCAATATTGACCTTAATGGGGGAGAGCTTAGGCTGCACCGAATTGAGATCGGAGGAGCCTCATGTCCCAACACCCTTTGTTTGCCACCCGGGCCTCGCGAATGAAAGCGTCAGAGATCCGCGAATTGCTGAAGCTGCTCGACCAACCCGGCATCATTTCCTTTGCCGGTGGGATTCCTGATCCCGCATTGTTTCCCGCCGATGCTTTTGCACAGGCGTTTCAGCAGGCTCTGGGGCCGGATTTTCAAGCGCAGGCGCTGCAATATTCGGTCAGCGAAGGCTATATCCCATTGCGGCAGTGGCTGGCGCAGCACATGCGCGAAATCGGGGTGGCCTGTGACATCGACAACATCCTGATCACCTCGGGGTCGCAGCAGGCGCTGGACTATCTGGGCAAGCTGTTCCTGTCCCCCGGCGACACGGCCCTGGTCGGGTGGCCCACTTATCTGGGTGCGCTGGCGGCATTCAACGCCTACGAGCCGCGCTTTGACCGGCTCAATGGCAATCAGGGGGCCAAGGAATACAAGGCCGCAGCGGGCGAAGGCGCAGTGAAATTTGCCTATCTGTCGGCGGATTTTGCGAACCCGACAGGAGAAACCGTGGACTTGCAGGGCAGAGAGGCGTTGCTGGATCTGGCCGAGGAACTGGATTGCGCGTTGATAGAGGACGGAGCCTATCAGGCTCTGCGCTATGACGGGGACCCGATCCCACCCATACTGTCATTGGAGCAGGCCCGCAAAGGGTCAATCGAGGACTGTCGGACGATCTATTGCGGCAGTTTCTCGAAAACGCTGTCGCCGGGTTTGCGCATGGGGTGGGTGGTTGCGGCCAAGCCAGTCATTTCCCAGATGGTGCTGCTGAAACAGGCAGCGGACCTTCATTCCGCGACCATCAACCAGATGGCCGTGCATCAGGTGGCGCAGGCCTGTTTCGACACCCATATTCCGAAAGTACGAAACGCCTATCGCGCCCGTCGTGATGTGATGCTGAACGCGATGGACCAGCATATGCCTGACGGGGTGGATTGGACACGTCCCGAAGGGGGGATGTTCATCTGGGTCACGTTGCCCGAGGGGATGGTTGGCTCTGACCTGCTGGCGCGTGCGTTGGACACCGTCAAAGTAGCATTTGTTCCGGGGCAGGCGTTCTTCCCGGATGGCAGCGGGGCAAACACGATCCGTCTCAGTTTTTCGAATTCTGACGAGGCGACAATCCGCGAAGGTATTCGCCGGCTGGGAGAGGTGCTGCGGGCCTGATGTTCGGAAAGGTTCTGTTAACCAAAATGCTGCAACTCTGCGGCATGATCCGGTTTCTCGCACCTCTCTTGCTGGCCGCCTGCGCCGCCGGCACTCCGCATTTCCGCGACGTTCCCGCCACGCGCGTGGCTGTGAATGGCAGTGTCTTTGATGTGCGTGTGCGCGGCGACCTGGCCGAGGCTGTGCGGATCAACGCGCAATACGCCCCTCGGCTGGGCCCGGTCCGGGATCGCGCCGCTTTGGCGATGGCGCAGGTTTCGGGATGTCCGATCCTGGACGTGCTGGGGGACGCAGCCGTGACCGTTGGGGTTTTGGGGTGTGACCGCGATGCGGGTGAGCGGCTTTTGCTGACGGCCGTCTCGACCCCCAATTACGAATGCATCGACTTTGGTCTTTATGAAAACGTCGGTGGGGAAAACGGGTATCAGGTCTTTGAATGCACCCCATATTGAGATGCGCGCGTTCTTGCGTATTTCGGCAAGATGTTGTGGATAACTCGGGCTGATATCCCATATCCTGCGCAACTCCGTTGACTCGGACCCCATCCCTTGCGCAGACTTCCAATGCACAGGAATCATGGGACACGCAGCCATTGCGTTTCAGCAAGCTCAAACTGACCGGCTTCAAAAGCTTTGTTGATCCGACCGATTTGATCATCGCGGACGGGTTGACCGGTGTGGTGGGCCCGAATGGTTGCGGCAAATCCAACCTTCTGGAAGCTTTGCGTTGGGTGATGGGCGAAAACCGCCCCAAATCCATGCGCGGTGGCGCGATGGAAGACGTGATCTTTGCCGGGGCCGCCACGCGACCCGCGCGCAACTTTGCCGAAGTTGTCCTGACCATGGACAACTCGGAACGTCTGGCACCGTCAGGGTTCAACGACAGCGATCAACTCGAAATCGTTCGCCGCATCACCCGCGATGTGGGCAGCGCCTACAAGACCAACGGCAAGGATGTGCGCGCGCGCGATGTGCAGATGTTGTTTGCGGATGCTTCGACCGGTGCGCATTCGCCCGCTTTGGTCGGGCAGAACCGCATTGCCGAACTGATCAACGCCAAGCCGCGTGCCCGTCGGCGCATTCTGGAAGAGGCCGCCGGGATCTCGGGCCTGTATCAGCGTCGCCATGAGGCCGAGCTCAAGCTGAAAGGCACCGAAGCCAACCTGACCCGCGTCGATGACGTGCTGGAGCAGTTGGGCGGACAACTGGCCCAGCTTGCGCGTCAGGCCCGTCAGGCGGCCCGCTATCGTGAAATTGGCGAACAGCTGCGTCAGGCCGAGGGGATGCTGCTTTATCGACGTTGGAAAGAGGCCGACATGGCCCGCCAGCAGGCCGAAGAAAAACTCCGTGAGCGGATCACCGAAGCCTCCCGTGCCGAGGTCGAAGCCCGCGCCGCCGCCGCAAAACGTGCCGAGATCGAGGAAACCCTGCCGCCTCTGCGCGAGGAGGAGGCCATTGCCGCCGCCGTGCTGCAACGCCAGCAGGTGCAGCGCGATCAATTGTCCGATCAGGAAACCCGCGCCCGTCAAACGATCGAGACGCTGACCAACCGGATTCAGCAGCTGGCCAACGATATCGAACGCGAAGCCGGTCTGAACCGCGATGCGGGACAAATGATTGAACGGCTGGAATGGGAAGCGCGCGAATTGGCCAAGGCAGCAGAAGGTCACGATGAGAAAGTGGCCGAAGCGGCGGAAATCGCCCGCGAGGCAGCCTCGATCTTACAGGAACGCGAAGACCACCTGTCGCAGCAAACCGAGGATATGGCCCGTCTTGTCGCCCGGCACCAGTCCGCCCAGCGTCTGGTCGAAGACAGTCGCAAGACACTGGCCCGATCCGAGAGTGAAGAAGAAGAAGCCCGGAAAGCCGTGGACGAGGCCAAGACGGCCCTGATCCGCGCCAGCGAGGCGTTTGAAGACGCCCAATCGGGCGAAGAAGAAGCCCGTGAAGCGGTGGAAGCCGCCGAAGAGGCGCTTGCCGCGGCGGATGAACTGCGCAACGAAACGCAAGCGCGCGAAGCCGAGGCCCGGGCAAGACGGTCCGAGGCAGAAGGCGAGCTGGGCGCGATCCGGGCCGAAACCACGGCGCTGGCCAAGCTGGTGGAGCGCGACACGGCGGAAGGCGGTCAGGTGCTGGACCTGCTGCGCGTCGAACCCGGCTATGAAAAGGCTTTGGGTGCTGCTCTGGCCGACGATCTTCGCGCGCCGCTGGTCGAGGGTGACGGGCCATCTGGCTGGGTGCAGGTGGCTGGATATGACAGCGACCAGCCATTGCCTGAAGGGGCCGAGCCTCTGGCGCTTCATGTATCGGGCCCCGATCGTCTCAGCCGACGCATTGCGCAGATCGGGTTGGTGGATGCGGATCAGGGCGGACGGTTGCAGGCATCTCTGAAGCCGGGCCAGCGGCTCGTGTCCCGCTCGGGCGACCTTTGGCGCTGGGACGGGTTCCGTGCCTGGGCCGAAGACGCGCCAAGTGCTGCTGCTCTGCGGTTGGAGCAGCTCAACAGGCTGGAAGCACTGAAACAGGACCTTGCCCGTGCTGAAGCACAGGCTGACGGTGCCCGGGCCGCGCATGAGGCACTGTCTCAGCAATTGGCGGACGTGACCGAAGCAGACCGGCGCGCGCGTGAGACCCGCCGTGCTGCTGATCAGCGCATGGCCGAAACCGCGCGCGCACTGTCGCGGGCCGAGGCCGACCGCAATCTGGCCCAGGGCAAGCTGGAAACCCTGACCCTCGCCGTTGATCGCCACAAGGACGACGCCATGGCCGCCCGCGCGCAACTGCGCGAGGCCGAAGCGGCTTTGGCCGGTCTGGGTGATCTGGACAGTGCCCGCGCGCAGGTCGAAGACATCAAGCAGACGGTCGAGGCGGCGCGGATCACCATGCTGACCCACCGCTCGACCCATGACGAGCTGCGCCGTGAGGGGGACGCCCGCACGCGTCGCACCCAGGAGGTCGCGAAAGATCTCAGCGGGTGGCGCCACCGTTTGGAAACGGCTGAAAAGCGGATTTCCGAACTTGCCGAGCGCAAGGAAAGTTCGGAAGAAGAGCTGACGGAGGCCATGGCCATGCCCGGCGAAATCGCCGAGGCGCGTGAGGAGCTGAACGAACAGATCGAAGCCGCCGAAGCACGGCGCGCCGAAGCCGCCGACAAATTGGCCGAAGCCGAGGCTATGCACCGTGAAATCGTTCTGGCCGAACGGGAGGCCGAGCGTCTGGCATCAGAAGCGCGCGAAAGCCGTGCCGCGGCCGAGGCGCGTTGTGACGCGGCCAAGGAAAGTGTTGTCGCGGCGGCCGAACGGATTGCCGAGGATCAGCAACTGACCCCAAACCAATTGCTGAACCAGCTGGACGTGAACCCCGACCAGATGCCAGCTGCGGACGTTCTGGAATCCGAAGTGAACCGTCACAAACGTCAGCGCGACGCGATGGGGGCCGTGAACCTGAGGGCCGAGGAAGACAGCAAGGAAGTTCAGGAAGAATTCGATACGCTCAGCAGCGAAAAAGCCGATCTGGAAGAGGCAATCAAGGCGCTGCGCAGCGGGATCGCCAGCCTCAACCGCGAAGGGCGCGAGCGGTTGCTGACTGCGTTTGAACAGGTGAATTCAAACTTTGCGATGCTGTTCAAGCATCTATTTGGGGGTGGCGAGGCCAATCTTGTGATGGTCGAAAGTGACGACCCGCTGGATGCGGGCCTTGAGATCATGTGCCAGCCGCCTGGCAAGAAACTGTCGACTCTCAGCCTGCTGTCGGGCGGAGAACAAACCCTGACGGCGACCGCGCTGATTTTCGGCGTCTTCCTTGCCAATCCAGCTCCGATCTGCGTGCTGGACGAGGTTGATGCGCCTCTAGATGATGCAAACGTGACGCGTTTCTGTGATCTGCTGGACGAGATGTGCCGCCAAACTGACACGCGGTTCCTGATCATCACTCACCATGCGGTGACGATGGCGCGCATGGATCGCCTGTTCGGTGTCACCATGCAGGAACAGGGCGTCAGCCAGCTGGTTTCGGTCGATCTGAAGAAGGCCGAACAGATGGTCGCCTGACCGCTCACTGCAAATTTATGACGATTGCGGCTTTATCGCGCTAACCTGAGCGCATGACGCGCTTTCTGATCCCCGCCCTCATCGCCGCCGGCCCTGTCTTTGCAGCCGACTGGCCCGTCAAAACCGGGGATACGCCCCTTACAGCCGCAGAGCTTGATGCTTTGGCGGGGCAGACGCTGACCTTTTTCGACGACGGACAGGCCAAATTCTCGGCCGGGGGCGCCTATTCCTATACATATGCAAGCGGAGATTCTGCCTTTGGAACTTACGCGATTGCCGATGATGGCAGCGTGTGCATCGCTTACCGCAATGGGTTCAGCCGATGCGATTTGTACGTACGCAACGGGGACAGGTTGATCCTGATTGACGAAAAAGGCGATCGGTATCCGGTGCGTAGTAAGTGAAATTGATCTGAGGTTCTTGCAGTTTCTGCGCATTTGATAGGGAAAATCCGAAAAATCAGATAATGTATGGGAGAAAATCTGATAACCAAGGTGGTATTGTCCCGAAAATTTTCACTGACGGACGGAGACAGGCAATGTGCCGATTCTTGGCTTGGGTTGGGCGGCAGCGATACCTGGACGAACTGGTCCTTGAGCAAGAACAATCGCTTGTCATTCAAAGCCGAAATGCATTGATCGGAAAAACGCCGATAAACGCGGATGGGTTCGGTCTGGCATGGTATTCTGATCGTGATACGCCGTGTTTTTACAAGGACACCCATCCGGCGTGGTCCGATGCCAATCTGAAGCAATTGGCGCATCACACGAAATCCCGGCTGTTTCTGGCCCATGTACGGGCCTCGACCGGTACGGCGACCTCGCGCAACAACTGTCACCCCTTTGGCGTCGGCAGGTGGAGTTTCATGCATAACGGTCAGGCCGGGGGTCATGAAGGAATCCGGCAAGAGCTTGATGCCATGATCCCGGCGCATCTGTACCAGCATCGTATGGGCGCAACCGAGAGCGAGGCGATCTTTCTCATCGCTCATGGCGAAGGGCTGGACACCGATCCTGTGGGTGCAATGGCCCGTGCGGTCGGTCGGGTCGAAGCCCTTTCCAGGCGCCGCGGAGCATCACCCTATCTTCGGTTTGCCGCCTGCTGGTCGGACGGCAAACGGGTTTTTGCGGCCCGTTATGCCTCGGATCGGTTTGCCCCCAGCTTGCACTACAAGGCCTGCAAAGACGGTATCATCATTTCGTCCGAGCCATTGGATGCCAACAACGAGGGATGGCTCGAGATACAGCCCAACACGGCAATCGAAACCGAGGGTGCCACGGTGACGACGCACGCCTTTGCGCCCTGTGTTCCGCAGCAACGGGAATGGGTCGCGTAAGCGTGGTTGCCGCCTAAAGCCGGTTTAGCAGATCCACTGTCGGCCATGCATCGGCCGGCAGGCCAAGCCGCTTCTGTTCCGCCTGCACGGCCGCCCGCGTGCCAGCGCCCAGGATCCCGTCGACCTTGCCAACGTCATACCCCTTGGCCTGAAGCTTGCTTTGCAGCTGCTTCATCTGTGCACCGTTCAGACCCTGTGCGGGATTGCCGGCATCATAGATCTGTGCCCCTTCCAGACGTGTCCCGAAATAGGCGGCGGTCAATACATAAACAAAGCTCTGGTTCCATTCGAAATAGACGTCGAAATTCGGATAGGCCAGAAAGGCCGGGCCCTGGTGCCCCTGGGGCAGGATCAGCGAGGCAGGCAGGTTTGCCAGCGACCCGCTGCGTGCCTGAACGCCCATGGCCTGCCAATCGGCCACCGACCGGGGCTTGCCGGGGCCGGACAGCGACCAGTCCATCTGCGCGGGCACAGTGACCTCTTGCAGCCACGGTTCGCCTGCGCGCCAGCCCAGATGCGACAGCATCTTGGCGCCAGACATCAGTGCATCGGGGGCCGAGGTTTTCAGGCGGACATGCCCGTCGCCGTCACCATCGACACCGTTTTCAAGAATGTCCTGCGGCAGCATCTGGACCATACCGATTTCGCCGGCCCATGCGCCCGTTGTGCGGGCCGGGTCGAAATCACCATTCTGATAAAGTTCGATGGCGGCGAAGATTTGAGGGCGGAACAGGTCGGGGCGACGGCAGTCATGGGCCAACGTCACCAGCGCATTGCGGGTGTTGAAGTCGCCCTGAAATGATCCGTAATCGGTCTCGAACGCCCAGAAGGCCAGCAACACCCCGCGTGAGATTCCGTATTGCTTTTCGATCCGGTCAAACACCGCGTCGTATTTGCGTGACATCGCTTGCCCGCGTTCGATCCGGTTTTGCGAAATCAGACGACGGGAAAACTCGATAAAGGGTTTCTGAAACACCCCTTGCGCCCGATCGGCCTTCAGCACGGCGCTGTCCTGCTGCACGCCTTTGAAAAACGCGTTCACGGTGGATTTGTCAAAGCCTTGCTGCGTGGCCTCGGCCTTTAGCCCTTTGACAAAGGAATTGAAGCCGCCACCACATTGGGCCAGGGCAGGTTGGGCAAACAGGGTGGCGGCGATCAGGCCGGAAAGAAAACGCATGACAAATGTCCGTCAGTAAATCAGGTCGATCCCAACCGACACCGACACGAGCCCAAGCGCAAGCCCCCAAACACGCCACAACATGCGACATGCGCGGAAAATGTCCAAGGCTCCGATTTCGCGCTGAGCATTGCCATTGACCCATGCCAGATCCCGCACCTTGCCGTCATAGCTGCGCGGCCCGGCCAGGGCGACGTTCAAGGCGCGGGCCATGGCGGCCTCGGGCCAGCCCGCATTGGGCGAGATGTGACGGTGCGCATCAGCCAAGATTTCGCGCCAGCGCGACCACTGGCCCGACAGCGCCACGATCATCACGCAGGTCAGGCGGGCCGGGATCAGGTTCATCAGGTCGTCGAACCGGGCCGAAGCCCAGCCAAACGCGCGGTACGTTTCATTGCGATACCCGATCATGCTGTCGGCCGTGTTCACCGCCTTGTAGACCAGCAGCCCCGGCAACCCGGCAATCAGAAACCAGAAAGCAGGCGCGATGACGCCGTCGCTGAGGTTTTCAGCGGCGCTTTCGATGGCCGAGCGTGCCACCTGTGCCTCGGTCATGTCCCGTGTATCGCGCGAGACGATCATGGCCACCCGTGCCCGCCCCTCTGACAGCGAGGCCATCAGCCCTTCGCCCACGGCGCGCACATGGGTGACCAACGATTTTTGCGCCAACAGGATCGCGCAGACCAGGATTTCAACCACCGGCCCCAGCAGAGACAAACCCCAGCCAAGCGCCCCTGCGCCGAAAACCAGCAGGACAAGCACACCCACCCCTTTTGAACGGCGCAGGGCCCCGTGGTTCAGGCGTGTATCCAGCCAGCCGATCAGGTTGCCGATCATCACCGCCGGATGCCTGATGCGCGACCAGAGCCAGTCGGGTTCCCCCAGTGCTGCGTCCAGACACATGGCACAGACCAGCATCAGGCCAGGGCTCACAGGGCGGCCTCCAACCTGTTCCATCCATCCTCGGGCGGGAGCCCAAGGCGCAGATAGGTTTTAGAATAGGGGAAGATGCGGCTCCAGATGTGGGACCGTGCCAGACGACCTTGCCAATGGGCGGCGTTGTCGACCTGATAAAGTCGGAACAGGCTGGTGCCGCCGATCACTTTGGCCCCTTTTCTCGTGACCAGCGCATCCAGCCTTGAGGCCTCGTCAGCCAGACGCGCATGCGTGGCTTCCGCCCAACGGTTGTCCATCAAAGCCTGTGTGCCGATCCGCAAGGCCGGACCGGATACCGACCAAGGGCCGGTCAGATCGTTCAACCGGCTGATCATATCCGGCCGTCCGATGGCAAACCCCAGCCTTACCCCGGCCAGCCCCCAGAATTTGCCAAAACTCTTCAGCACGATCACGCCGGGGCGGTCTGCCAGATGGATCAGGGACTTGTCAGGCATGACGTCGCAAAAGCTTTCGTCAATCACGGTAAGTGGTGCCGATACGTCGCTTTCCTGCCAGATACGCCCGTCCGGGTTGTTTGGATGTACGATCACGCGGGCGTCGCTGGGCCCGTCTTGCCGTACCTTCCACCCCTGCGCCGAAAAGGCGGCGGCATGTTCGTTATAGGTGGGCGGCGTGATCTGTACCGTACCCGTCGCGGCCAGAGCCGGCAGACGCGCGATGATCGCCGACGCTCCGGGCGCGGGCAGGATCGCGGCACGCTGCGGCACGTTCCAGAACCGGCGCGCGGCATCGCTGAGCCGTTCGAACGCCCCGTGATCCGGCAATTCGGCCCAATCCCCGGCCGACAGGCCAGACACGGGATAGGCATGGGGATTGATGCCGGTGGACAGGTCGATCCAGTCGGTGCGTTGCCCACCATATTTGACAATCGCCTTGTCCAACCCGCCGCCGTGGTCACGAACCGCGCGTGGATTCAGACTTTCATCGAATGTGCTCATCTGCTCTCTCTGCGAGAAATTACCGCTTTTGGACCGCTTCAAGCGGATTTTCGCCTCTTACACAAGCAAATCCGCCTGTTCACGGGCCTGTGGGGCTGCTGTTAACACTTTGTTAAGGAAATAACGAGATCACGGACCATGGGGGTCGGCACCACTCACCATACCAAGTGCCGAGGTTGTTGCAAATGAAAGTTCTGATTGTTGAGAGTAATCCCGACCTTGGTCGGGTCTGGAAAAGGCATCTGGAACGGCAGGGCGCCGAGGTCACGCTGGTCGAGACGCAGGAAGCCGCCATTCTGGCGCTGTACGGCACGGATTTCGAAATTATCGTGCTGGATCTGGTTCTGGAAACCGGCAGTGCACTGGCTGTGGCCGATTTCGCAAGCTATCGCCGCCCCCAGGCGCGGGTGATCTTTGTCACCAACACCACCTTCTTCTCGGATGGATCGATATTTGCCCACAGCCCGAACGCCTGTGCTTATGTGCAAAGCGAAACACCGCCAGAGGATCTGGCGGCGATGGTCGAGCATTACGCAGCAGGGCGCTGATCGCGGCGGTGCGGTTCTGTGTAATCCAGCACCGGGTTTACCGGAATGATCCGGTGCGGATTGATGCTGTCATGGCTGTAGTGATAGTGGCGCACGATATGGTTCATGTTCACCGTGGGCGCCACGCCGGGCCATTGGTAAAGTTCACGCGTATAGGCCCATAGGTTCGGGTAATCGATCAGGCGCCGCTTGTTGCATTTGAAGTGCAGATGATAGACCGGATCAAAGCGGTTCAGCGTCGTAAACAGCCGCCAGTCAGCCTCGGTAATCCGATCCCCCATCAGGTAACGGTTCCGGGCCAGACGATCTTCCAGCCAGTCCAGCGTGTCGAACAACGGGCCCACGGCGGCGTCATAGGCCGCTTGCGAAGTGGCAAAGCCGGACTTGTAGACGCCGTTGTTGACGTCTGTATAGATGCGCGCGTTGACCTCTTCGATTTCATCGCGCATCGCTTCGGGCCAGTAATCATCGGTATTGCCGGTGATCCCGTTGAAGGCCGAATTGAACATGCGGATGATTTCCGAGCTTTCGTTCGACACAATGGTTTCCTGCCGCTTGTCCCACAGGATCGGCACGGTCACGCGCCCCGAATAGGCTGGATCGGCTTTGGTATAGATCTGGTGCGCAAAACCCAGCCCGTAAAGGTCATCTCCCGTCGCGCCGTGAGCGTCTGTTTCAAAGGTCCAACCCTGATCCAGCATGTCCGGATGCACGACCGACACCGAGATCAGATCGCTCAGCCCTTTCAACTCGCGAAAAATCAGCGTGCGATGGGCCCAGGGGCAGGCATAGCTGACGTAAAGGTGATAGCGCCCGGGTTCTGCTTTGAACCCGCCTTTGCCTGATGGCCCCGCCTCGCCGTCAGCAGTCAACCAATTGCGAAACTGCGCTGCGCTGCGCTTGAATGCACCGCCCGTGGACTTGGTATCATACCAGGTATCGTGCCATTTTCCGTCGACCAGCAGGCCCATGTCTTTTCCTCCGCATGTGCGTTTCGAAAAACATAGGGCCAGGGCTTGCATCTTCCTATGCGAGCGCCCGCGCAAATGCTCTGCATCCGCGCACAGTCGAGTTCGGGATTTCTGTGCAACAAACCTCGGCTGGATCGTGTTTCTGTGACGTGGTTCACTGGATTTTTACAACTTATCCCGCACAATAGAAGTCATTCACGGGGGAACGGATTAATGAGTACCTATGTTTCAAAGGAAATACGCGCCGAGTTGGACGCGGCCCGAATCGCCACATTGAAAAAAGCCAGCCGTTTACGGGTGGAGATGGGCGACAATACCTACAAAATACTCAAATTGTGGAAAGACGGTTTTACGGTTGAGGCGGAAACCACGCCGCGCCTGCGCGGGCTTGTCGATATCTTTGACGGGGCCAACCACCTCTATCAATGCCTCATCGTCGCGGATGAGGATGAAGGCGGTGAGATGCGGTATGAATTCAAACGCAGCACGGCCGCCCATGACAGCGCGCCGCTTGATTTTTACCGCGCGCCCGATGCGCCGATCGCCCTGCTGGGGCGTGACGACTAGGGGCGAATTTCAACTGGTATTCCGATTTGGCCCGGGTTTGGTCGATGCCAAAGGCCAGCGATGCCAGCCTAAAGACAGGCGCGCGCGGCCCAAAGCGGCCTTAACCAAGGCAACCGGCACCTGTGAAAACAGGGCAGGGCTTTCAAGCTCTGGCCGGCACGTACTTATTGCAGATCCCCGAAAGCACGTTTCAGCCGCAGGCAAGCTTCCTCGACCCGCGCCCGTTGAGTGGCGAGGTTGAACCGTTCAAACGTTTCTCCTCCAGTGCCGAAACCCGGACCTGACGATGTCGCGATCCGCGCGTCCTCGCGCAATCGGCGGACAAATTCGGCGTGATCCATGCCGGTGCCCGAGAAATCGACCCAGGCCAGATAGGTCGCCTGCAAGGGCATCGACCAGAGCCCCGGAATCTCGGTGATGGTCTGATCGAACAGACGCCTGTTTCCCTCCAGATGCGCGATCTGGGCATCTACCCATTCGGCCCCTTCGGGGCTGTAGGCGGCGGTGATCATCGCCACGCCCAACGCGCCGGGATCGTAATCCAATGTTTGCAGCCGTTGCTTCATGGCCGCGCGCAGTTTGGGATCGGGAATGATCATGTTGCCGGTCCGCTGCCCGGCGATGTTGAAGGTCTTCGACGCCGCAGTCAGCGTCACGGTCCACGGGCGTGCATCCGGGGCCGCCACGTCCATCGGTACAAATTTGGCGCCGGGATAGACCAGATCGTGGTGAATCTCGTCCGATACCAGGATCAAACCGTTCCGTTCGGCAAACGCAGCAACGGCCTGCAACTCGTCGGGCGTCCAGACACGACCCGACGGGTTTTGCGGCGAACACCACAGCAGCATCTTCTCGGACCCGTCCAACCGGGACTGGGCGTCGTCCAGATCCAGGCCGTAACTTTCCCCGTCCCGCACCAAAGGGCATTCCACGACCCGGCGGCCGGATTTGTTCACCTTGTGGGCAAACTCATGGTAAACGGGGGTAAAGATCACGATGCCATCACCGGGATCGGTCCAGACATCCAGCGACAGGGCGATTGCATTGCCCAAGCCCTGGGTGGTCAGAATCCAATCCGTGTCGATTTCCCAATCGTGGCGGGTTTTCATCCACCATTGAACCGAGGCCAGATAGTCCGGGTGCATCCATGAATAGCCGAACACGCCGTGATCTGCGGCCTTGCGCACGGCCTCGATCACGCAGGGTGCCGTTTGGTAATCGGAATCGGCCGTCCACATGGCCAGACCGCCCTCGGGCGAGACGCCATACAGCATCTCCATCTTGTCCCATTTAGAACTGTTGGTGCCCCGGCGGTCGATCAGGTCGTTGAAAGTCATGTCTGCTCCATTTTCTCGACCGAAAGCTAACCGCAAATCGGGCAGGTGCAAGGGGGGCGTTGCGGCGCGGGGCGGGATGGCCTAAATCAGCCTCATGAAACGCACTATCCTGATCCATCCCGATCCCCGCCTGAAAAAGGTCTGCGCGCCCGTATCCGACCTGACGGACGAGCTGCGCACGCTGGCTGACGACATGCTGGAAACCATGTATGACGCGCCCGGGATTGGCCTTGCCGCCCCGCAGATCGGTGTGCTGGAGCGGTTGATCGTGCTGGATTGCATCAAGGAAGAAGGCGAGACCCCGCGCCCGCTGATCATGTTCAACCCCGAGGTCATCGCCTCTTCCGAGGAAACCAATGTATACGAAGAAGGATGCCTGTCGATCCCGGATCAATATGCCGAAGTGACCCGCCCCAAGGTGGTCGATGTCACCTGGATGGACGAGAAGGGAAACCTGCGACAGGAGACGTTCGACGGTCTTTGGGCCACTTGCGTGCAGCATGAAATCGACCATCTGAACGGCAAGCTGTTCATCGATTACCTCAAACCGCTGAAACGGCAGATGATTACCCGCAAGATGCAAAAGCTCAAACGTGAACGGGCGCGCGCATGACCGTCCGCACCTGTCTGCCCTGGCCTGACAAACGCTTGCGCACAAAGGCGGATGAGGTGACTGAAATCACCGATGACATTCGCCGGATTTGGCAGGACATGATCGACACGATGGAGGCCATGCCCGGTGTCGGTCTGGCCGCGCCGCAGATCGGAGTGATGTTGCGTCTGGCCGTGGTCGATGGGTCGGCCGAGCGGGGCAAGGCCGTGCGTCTGGCGAACCCGGAAATCCTGCACAGCTCGATCGAACTGCGTGAACATGAAGAAGCCAGTCCGAACCTGCCGGGCGTGTCGGCCAAGGTAAAGCGCCCGCGCGCGGTGACTGTCAAATTCCTGAACGAGCAGGGCGTGGTGGACCGTCGCGATTTTGTCGGCATCGAGGCCACCAGTGTCCAGCACCAGATCGACCATCTGAATGGCCGGATGTATTTTGACCGGCTCAGCAAGGTCAAACGCGACATGCTGCTGCGCAAAGCCAAGAAACAGGGGTAAAGATGCGCGTTGTTTTCATGGGAACCCCGGACTTCTCGGTGCCGGTTCTGGATGCGCTGGTCGAGGCCGGGCATGAGATCGCCGCCGTCTATTGCCAGCCCCCGCGCCCGGCGGGGCGGGGCAAGAAGGATCGCCCGACACCGGTCCACGCGCGTGCCCAAGCGCTGGGTCTGGACGTGCGTCACCCAACCTCGCTGAAACCGGCCGAGGAGCAGGACAGTTTTGCGGCACTGAACGCGGATGTGGCGGTGGTTGTGGCTTATGGGCTGATCCTGCCCCAGCCCATCCTCGATGCGCCGGCTCATGGCTGCCTGAACATTCATGCCAGCCTGCTGCCGCGCTGGCGCGGGGCGGCTCCGATCCACCGCGCGATCATGGCGGGCGATGCGCAAACTGGCGTCTGTATCATGCAAATGGAGGCGGGCCTTGATACCGGCCCCGTTCTGTTGCGGCAGGCCACCGATATCGGGCCCGAGGAAACCACTGCGAAACTGCATGACCGGCTCTCGGCGATGGGCGCGGCCTTGATCGTTGAGGCGTTGGCAAAGCTGCCCGGCCTGACCCCTGATCCGCAGCCCGAGATTGGTGTCACCTATGCCGCCAAGATCGACAAGTCCGAGGCCCGCGTGGACTGGTCGCGCCCGGCGGTTGAGGTCGATCGGCAGGTCCGCGGGCTGTCGCCCTTTCCCGGGGCCTGGACCGAGATCGACGGCAACCGGGTAAAACTCCTCGCTTCGCGTCTGGCCGAAGGGCAGGGCGCGCCGGGCGAAGTTCTGAATGACGATCTGTATGTGGCTTGCGGGCAGGGCGCCATAGAACTGCTGCGCTTGCAAAGGGCGGGCAAAGGCGCGCAGGATAAGGAAACGTTCCTGCGGGGCTGGCCAATCCCGATCGGCACCCGGATGTCTTCGGAGTAAAGCCATATGTTCATGGTGATGATGGGCACTGTCGTGATTGCCGGGATCGTCGGGTATCTGTCCGAACAGACCGGTTTCACCCATAACGGCTATTTGCAATCCATCATCATCTGTGTGGGCGGGGCGTTCCTGTTCTATTTCGTCCGTATCATGTTCGGTATCAGCTTTGGTCCTCCGGGGCTGGATGCGGTGATTTCCTCTGTTGGTGCCCTGATCATCGTGCCGACCCACTGGAGGAAGTGACATGCCAATCGTCGCCCTGATCATCATCGGTGCAGCGGCAGGGTTTCTGGCCACCCGCCTGATGCGGATCGAGGCGGATATCCCGACGACCATGTTGATCGGTATCGTGGGGGCCCTGATCGGAGGGGCGCTGCTGCGGTTTCTTGTTACCGTTATGGGGTGGCTGTCTGGTTTTGTCGGGGCGGTTCTGGGCGCGTTGCTTGTGATTTGGATCTGGCAGACCTACCTGCGCCGCTAACCCCTTGACCCGGTGCCCTTCCTCCGTCCAGATCACATTCAACGAAAAAGGGGAATGATGATGCCGTATGATTTGAAGCCGGGTGATGTCGCTCTGATGGGTGTTCCTTTGGATCTGCATTCCTCGTTCCTGCAAGGGCCGGCCTTCGCACCCGGACGCATCCGCGAAGCGCTGCATTCCGGAGCCGCCAACCTGACCGCCGAAGATGGTACCGATCTGGGTGAAAGCGCCAAATTCAGGGATACCGGCGATCTGGATGTGTTCGAAATGCGCGGGCAGGAACCGATTGACCGGATCGAGGCCGAAGCGGCGAAGCGGATCGCAACCGGCGCACGCCTGTTGTCGCTGGGCGGCGACCATTCCGTGGCCTATCCGCTGATCAAGGCCCATGCAGATCGGTACGAAGGCCTGAACATCCTGCATATCGACAGCCACCCGGATCTGTACGACACGCAGGATATCGGCCCGCTCGGCCATGGCTGCCCCTTTGCGCGGGTGATGGAGACCTGCCCGGTCAAGCGTCTGGTGCAGGTCGGCATCCGCACCATGAACGCCCATCAGCGCGAACAGGCCAACAAGTTCGGCGTCGAGGTGATCGACATGCGCAACTGGCGCCCCGACTTGCAGATTTCATTCGATGGCCCGGTCTATCTGTCCCTTGATCTGGACGCGCTGGACCCGGCCTTTGCCCCGGGCGTCTCGCACTATGAACCCGGTGGGCTGAGCATGCGCGAGGTTATCGACCTGATCCACCGGTTCAAAGGTCAGCTGGTCGGGGCGGATATCGTCGAGCTCAACCCGCATCGCGACCCCTATGGCATGACGGCGATGGTGGCCGCGAAATTCGTCAAGGAAATCGGCGCGCGCTTGCTGAACGGTTGACTTACCGTTCGTCGCACGCCGTCGCAGACCCAAGTGCCGGAGCACCCCTGGTGGTCAAATCGAACCGGTTCGCCTCGGCGGCGGTCATCCAGTGGATGCTGTCGGCCGGGGCTGCGAACAGAGTGTACCAGTAAAACTCCTCGTCCACGCCGATATCCTTGAAATAGTCCAGGTATCGGTCATGTTCGGGATCGTCCTGGGGCAAGTCGGTCGCCACCAGACCCGACCCGGCCCAGCTGTGGACACCGACACAGGCCCCCGGTTGCAGCACGCGGCGGTTTCCGGCCAGGAACAGATCGGTGCCGCCGCTGGCAACCAGACCGTTCGATGGAACAACGGTATCGAACCCGGCCCTGTGCACTTCGCGGGCGAAGATGACATTGGCGTCATCATCAACCGATCCTTCAATGTATTGCAGAACCAAAGTGCGGGCTTCGGGGTTTTGGGCTGTCACTTCCTCAAAGGCAGACAGCGTTGTCTCGTCAATCGTGCCCGAGGCGATGATCTGGTCGCCCTGCGCAACAAAACTGACAGGGGTGTAATACGCGCCGCATGAGGCGAGCAGGGCCAGGCAGGCTGTGATGGATGCAAGTCTGAATGTCACGTTGGCCTCCGGGCTGTGCTTTCAAAAGGGGTATCAGCCAGCCGCTTTGGCGTCCACTATCGGGCTCAGTTGCGCGGCGGACGGCTTTTGTAGACCGGCAATTGCCAGCCAAACATCAACGACCCGGCACGCAACGCCCAGCACACCAAGGCGCAGAGAGCCAGAGAAAACGCAGGCTCTGTCCCCAATCGGGCAGCCAGAACCGCCGTCAGGGCACCTGTAAAGGCGCAGGACACATAAAGCTCGCCCTGTTTCAGCACCAGCGGCACTTCGTTGCAGACCACATCGCGCATCAGCCCGCCCAGGCATCCGGTCGTCACACCCATCAAAACGACAATGACCCCGGACTGATCCAGCGACAATGCCGCGCCGGTTCCGGCCGCAACAGCCACTGACAGTGCAAAACTGTCCAGCCAGACCAGCCAGTTATAGCGGCTTTCCACCAGATGTGCGGTAAAGAACACCAGGACCGACGCCGCGACTGCGATCAGGATGTAATCCGGCTGCCCGATCCAAAAGATCGGGTGACGGTCCAGCAAAAGGTCTCGTACAGTGCCGCCCCCGACGGCAGTCAGGCAGGCCATGAAGGCAAATCCCACCAGATCCAGCTGGGCACGGCTGGCCACCAGTGCCCCCGTCAACGCGAAGATCAGAACCGAGGCATAGTCCAGCAGCGTCAGCGCGGTCACGCCTGTGCCTTTTTCGGTTTGAACGGCGCCATTCCGGCCCGGGCCAGCTCATCAGCTTTTTCATTCTCGGGGTGGCCTGCGTGGCCCTTGACCCATTCCCATGTCACATCATGCCGTTCCTGCGCCTCATCCAGACGCTGCCAAAGATCGACATTCTTGACCGGTTTCTTGTTCGAGGTTTTCCAGCCGTTGCGTTTCCAACCGAAAATCCAGCCGGTGACGCCGTTCTTCACATAGGCACTGTCGGTGACGACGGTTATCTTCGACGGTCGCTCCAGCGCTTCAAGGGCGCTGATGGCGGCCAGCAATTCCATCCGGTTGTTGGTCGTCTCGGCCTCACCCCCGTTCAGCTCACGCTCTTTCAGAACGCTGTCCCCGTCCATCGCGCGCAACAGCACACCCCAGCCTCCGGGGCCGGGGTTTCCGGAACAGGCACCGTCTGTATAGGCAAACAATTCAGGCATGGGCGAACACCAGGATATATCCGTCATACGATCCGGCCAGGCCTTTGCCCATGCCATGGACTGCGCGGTCAATCGTGAACCCGGCCTTGTTCAAGGCGTCCTCGATCTCGGCCTCCGTGTAATAGGAATAATAACGATCCAGATCATCCCGATGTTCACCAGTGCCCAGCTTCATCCCCAGAAACAGCTGTCCACCGGGTTTCAGAGCCCTGTGGATCGCATTCAGATGCCGCTGGAAATCAGCGCGCGGCGCGTGCAGCAGGGAAAAGCTGGCGTAAACACCGTCATATTCGGCTGTCTCGGTGACGTCATCGAACGTACCCAGATAAGCATCCACACCGTTTTCCCGCGCATGTTCGACAAAGGCCGGCGTGGCATCCAGCGCGCGAACCTTCAGCCCCTGACGCATCAGGAACCCGCTGTCCGATCCCGGCCCGGACCCCAAATCCAGCACATAGCCGCCTGCGCCGACTGCATCAGCAAAAGCCTGTCGGGCCTCAAGCTGCTCGGGCGGCAGAGGGATCTTCAGATATTCCGCCACCCTGTTGGTATAAGCGGTGATCGTACGTTCATCGGTCACAGATAGACTCCGACTGCAAGACTGGCCAATACGACCGCGGTCAGCAGGATGCGCAACCGCATCCACCAGACCGGTGTCAGGCGCCAGTAGGAAAACAGGGCATCCAGCAACAACAGGCCAGCGAACCCATACATCAGATTGGTGCCCGCATTCACCGGCCCACCACCTGTCATGGCAAAGGCCCAAAGCGCGGGCAGAACCGACAACAGATAACACAGGGCCGCCTTGCTGCCCGAGGTCTTGGTGGCAAAACCCCAGAGTACACCGGACATGAAGCTGAGGATGACTGATCCATAGAACAGTTGCACATAAGGGCCCACGAAACGCGGGCCAAAGGTTTGCGCGCCCCAGGCATTCAGATCGCCATTCAGATAGGTCAGGGCGCCCCAGACAAACGGAATCAGTCCCGCCAGCCCCAGACAGAGCGGCGCTTTCGGCACTCCGTTCACGCCGGTTGCCTCAACACGCGGGGGACTTTGAACTCGACGTTTTCAACGGCGGTTTCGACCGGCTCGACGGTGACATCATAATGCGCGCTGAACGCTTCGATCACCTCGTTTACCAGAACCTCCGGGGCCGACGCGCCTGCGGTGACAGCCACGGTAGAGATCCCCTCGAGCGCGCGCCAGTCAATCTCGGTGGCGCGCTGGACCAGCTGCGCGTACTGGCACCCCTCGCGCGAGGCAACCTCGACCAGACGGCGCGAGTTCGATGAGTTCGGCGCGCCTACTACCAGCAAGGCGTCCGCCTTGGGGGCCACGGCTTTCACCGCTTCCTGCCGGTTGGTGGTGGCGTAACAGATATCTTCCTTGTGCGGTCCGACAATGGCCGGGAACCGGGCCTGAAGGGCGGCGATGATATCCTTGGTGTCATCGACCGAAAGGGTGGTTTGGGTGACAAAGGCCAGCTTATCCGGGTCACGCACCTGCACCGTGGCCACGTCGTCCACGGTCTCGACCAGCAGCACATCGCCCTCGGGCAGCTGCCCCATGGTGCCCACGGTTTCGGGATGGCCTTTATGGCCGATCATGATCATCTGCAATCCCGCGTCCGCGTGGCGCTGCGCCTCGACATGCACCTTGGAAACCAGAGGACAGGTGGCGTCCACATAGATCATCTCGCGCTGGGCAGCCTCGGCGGGAACGGATTTCGGCACCCCGTGGGCGGAAAAGATCACCGGGCGGTCATCGGGGCATTCCTGCAATTCTTCGACAAACACAGCCCCTTTGGCGCGAAGGCCATCGACCACGAATTTGTTGTGCACGATCTCGTGGCGCACATAGACCGGTGGTCCCCATTTCTGCAAAGCCATCTCAACGATTTTGATGGCACGGTCCACACCGGCGCAGAACCCGCGTGGGGCGGCAAGGTAAAGTGTCAGTGGCGGCTTTTTCATCAGGCTGTCTCCTTGTGGCACAGGTAAGTCTTTTCCCGGCCTTGGTCCAGACAGGACATTGTCATTCATCTGACACGAATCGTTGCTACTCGGGTGATGTTTAAGCACCTGTACCTTGTTAAAGAAGCGCGGCCAGGACTGATGTCCTGACCGCGCAAATTTTTTCCCCATCATGACAGGCTTGTCGCCTTGTCAGCTGTTGCTGGCAACAGCGACGCTGCGATGCTCCGTCGGCATTTCACGCGGCGGGCGACCGATGACATCGCGCAGATCTTCCAGCTCGATGAAATTGTCGGCCTGGCGGCGCAGTTCGTCCGAGATCATCGGCGGTTGGCTGCGGATGGTCGAAACCACCGATACGCGCACGCCCTGCCGTTGCAGGCTGGCGATCAGCGGGCGGAAATCCCCATCACCCGAGAACAGCACGATATGATCGACGCGCGGCGCCAGTTCCATGGCATCGACGGTAAGCTCGATATCCATATTTCCTTTGACTTTCCGACGCCCCATGCTGTCGGTGTATTCCTTGGCCGGTTTCGTGACCATGGTGAAGCCGTTGTAATGCAGCCAGTCAACCAATGGGCGGATCGGCGAATACTCGTCGTTTTCCAGCAGCGCTGTATAATAGAAGGCCCGAAGAAGCTTGCCGCGGCGCATGAATTCCTGCCGCAGAAGTTTGTAGTCAATGTCGAAACCGAGTGCTTTTGCCGCAGCATAAAGATTCGAGCCGTCGATGAACAGCGCTAGCCGTTCGTCTTTATAAAACATAAATGTTCCCTTCCGGTATAATCCAGTGCGTGCCGCGTTACGTGAGTGAGTGAGTGATAAAATGACGCGCTCTGGTACGCCCATAATTAGAACTTCTGTCGATTATCGCAAGTATGCAATGGGTCGAATGTAGGGTATCACATGAGCAAATCCATGCCAAATGCCGTTGTTGCGCTGGGCGCAAATCTCGATTTGAGAGGAAATGGTCCCGCTGTAACACTTCAGAACGCGCTTGACGCGTTATCGCGTCACGATGTGGTGATTCGCTCCGTCAGTCGTTTTTTTTCCACCCCGTGCTTTCCCTCCGGGGCCGGCCCGGATTATGTGAATGCTGCGGCGCTGATTGCGACCGAGAAATCTCCGTCGCAGCTGTTGCAGGTGCTGCACGAGGTGGAACAGGAATTCGGGCGTGAACGGGTGCAGCGCTGGGGGATGCGGACGCTGGATCTGGATCTGGTCTGTTTCCAAGATCTGGTCCTGCCGGATCGCGCCACGTTTGATCGCTGGCGGACCCTGCCGACCGACGCGCAAAGGCAAGAGGCACCGGATCAATTGATCTTGCCGCATCCGCGCCTTCAGGATCGCGCCTTTGTCCTGGTGCCGATGGCCGATATCGTGCCCGACTGGCGTCATCCGGTTATGGGTCGCACGGTCTGCGAGATGATCCAGACCCTTCCCGCGGCAGAGGTTGCGGCGGTCACGGCGCTGTGATCCGTGCAAATGCAGCATTTCCTGCTTGTCAAGGCGCGGATTCGCGCTTAGATAAACCCCTTCCTGACATGGATTCAGAAACGGAGAGCGCCCAATGGCCCGCGTGACGGTTGAAGATTGCGTAGACAAGGTTCCAAACCGGTTCGAGCTGGTGATGCTCGCCGCCCATCGGGCGCGTGAGATTTCCGCCGGTGCAGCGATTACCGTTGACCGCGACAACGACAAGAACCCTGTCGTGTCTCTGCGTGAGATCGCCGATGAAACCCAAAGCGCGGACGAACTGCGCGAGCGCCTGATCGAGGCCAACCAGACCCAGATCGAGGTTGATGAGCCCGAAGAAGATCAGATGGCGCTGCTGATGGGTGCCGAAACGGACAAACCCGCCATGGACGACATGTCGGAAGAGAAGCTCCTGCGCGCTCTGATGGAGGCTCAAGGGCAGGGGTAAGCCCTGAAGACGAAGGTGCGGACCGGATGATTTCTGCTGACGATCTGATTGCGCTGGTCCGCAACTACAATCCCAAGACGAATGCTGACCGCATTGCGCTGGCCTATGAATTTGGCCAGCAGATGCACGAAGGGCAGTTCCGCCATTCCGGCGAGCCCTATTTCACTCATCCCGTTGCCGTTGCCGCCATCCTGACCGAACAGCGTCTGGATGATGCGACCATAATCACGGCGCTGCTTCACGACACGATCGAAGACACCAAGGCCAACTATGGCAAGGTGGCTGAACTTTTCGGGGATGAAGTCGCCAAACTGGTCGACGGCGTCACCAAGCTGACCAATCTGCAACTGTCCAGTCGCGAGACCAAGCAGGCCGAGAACTTCCGCAAGCTGTTCATGGCCATGTCCAAGGACTTGCGCGTCATTCTGGTCAAGCTGGCCGACCGTTTGCACAACATGCGGACGATCAAGGCGATGCGTCCCGAAAAACAGATCGTCAAAGCGCGCGAGACGATGGACATCTACGCACCGCTTGCGGGCCGGATGGGTATGCAGTGGATGCGCGAGGAACTGGAAGACCTGGCTTTCCGTGTTCTCAATCCCGAAGGCCGCCAGTCGATCATCCGTCGCTTTATTACCCTGCAACGCGAGACCGGCGACGTGATCCATCGCATCACCGGCGACATGCGGCACGAGTTGGAAAAGGCCGGGATCGAGGCCGAGGTGTTCGGCCGCGCCAAGAAACCCTATTCGATCTGGCGCAAGATGCAGGAAAAGGATCAGGGCTTTTCGCGCCTGTCCGACATCTATGGGTTCCGCATCATCACCCAGACCGAGGAAGACTGCTATCGAACCCTGGGGGCCATCCACCAGCGCTGGCGCGCGGTGCCGGGGCGCTTCAAGGACTACATCAGCCAGCCCAAATCGAACGGTTACCGCTCGATCCACACCACGGTGTCGGGCCGGGACGGCAAACGGGTCGAGGTCCAGATCCGCACCCGCCAGATGCACGACGTGGCCGAAACCGGGGTCGCGGCGCATTGGTCCTATCGCGACGGTGTGCGCACCGAGAACCCGTTCGCCGTCGACCCGGCCAAATGGATTTCCAATTTGACCGAGCAGTTCGACAACGAGGAAGATCACGAAGACTTCCTCGAGGCCGTCAAGCTCGAGATGTATTCCGACCAGGTGTTCTGTTTCACCCCCAAGGGCGACGTGGTGAAGCTGCCGCGTGGCGCGACGCCGATCGATTTTGCCTATGCCATTCACACCCGGATCGGTCATGCCTGTGTCGGGGCCAAGGTTGACGGTATCCGCGTTCCGCTCTGGACGCGGCTCAAGAATGGCCAGTCCGTGGACATCATTACCGCCGATGGTCAGACGCCACAGGTCACGTGGCTGGAGATTGCAGTCACCGGCAAGGCCCGTACCGCCATTCGCCGCGCCCTGCGCGAGGTGGATCGCGAACGATTCATCAAGCTGGGCAAAGAACTTGCCCGTTCCGGGTTCGAGCACGTGGGCCGCAAGGCGACCGACAAGGCGCTGGATACCGCAGCAAAACACCTGCGCCTGAAAGACCGGCACGAGCTGCTGGCCCGCCTTGGCAGCGCCGAACTGACCGCACATGAGGTGGTTCAGGCCGTCTATCCCGAACTTGCCAAGGACGACGGCGACGCCATTCCGCTGCGCCGTGCGGTGATTGGCCTGGAGCCGGGGCAGAAGTTCGACCGGGCCCCCTGCTGTCAGCCGCTGCCGGGGGAACGTATCGTCGGTATCACCTATCGGGGCAAGGGCGTGGTCGTGCATGCCATCGATTGCGATCGGCTCAGCGAGTTCGAAGGCGAACCTGACCGGTGGGTCGATCTGCACTGGCATTCGGGCACGCACCCGGCCGTCTATGGCGCGACGCTGGATCTGACCATTGGCAACGATGCCGGGGTTCTGGGGCGTATTTGCACATTGATCGGCGAGAAAAAGGCCAATATCTCGAACCTGGAATTTGTTGACCGCAAACCGGATTTTTACCGCCTTCTGATCAATGTCGAACTGCGCGACCTTGAACAGCTTCATTCACTCATGCTGATGCTGGAGGCGGAAAGCGACGTTGCAGCGGTCGAACGTTATCGGGACCGGACCAAAACCGCGACCGCGGCTGGCTGAGAAGGGGTGATCACGGGTGGTATTCAAGCGCCGAGACCGACGCTCTCCAGTCCAGATTGCATCGGATTTCGTCTATCCGCGTGGCGGATGGACCCGCGCCTTCCATTACGTGAAACACCGCGTCCGGCGCTTGCCGGATACCCCTGACCGGATCGCGCGCGGTATAGGGGCGGGTGTTTTCGCGGCCTTTACGCCGTTTTACGGGTTGCATTTTCTTGTCGCCGCCATCGGTGCCCGGCTGATCAAGGGAAATATTCTGGCCGCGCTCAGCGGCACGTTTTTTGGCAACCCGCTCACCTATGTTCCGATCGGGGTGATCTGTCTTCAGACTGGGCATTTCCTGCTGGGGACAGAATACGAAGAAGGCGACACACAAGGGCTGATGGGCAAATTCGCCAGCGCCATAGGGGACCTCAAGAACAATTTTCTGGCGTTGTTTACGGATCGCGTGGCCGACTGGCACGGGCTGTCGCAGTTCTACGATGACGTCTTCTATCCCTATATGATCGGTGGGATCATTCCGGGCGTCGTTGCGGGGGTGATCTGCTATTACCTCAGCCTGCCGCTGATCCTGACGTATCAGCAGCGCCGCCGCGCCAGGATCAAGGCGAAGTTCGAGGAAATCAAGCGTTTGGCCGAAGATTCGGCTGCCGTTTCTTCGGCAGAGCCTCTAGGCTCGGGCAGAAACATGCAAAAGGAATCGAGTGATGTCTGAGAACCATCTGCGTCTGGGTGTGAACATCGATCACGTGGCCACCGTGCGCAATGCGCGGGGTGGGGATTATCCAGATCCGCTGCGCGCTGCCAAACTGGCGGAAGAAGCGGGGGCGGATGGCATCACCGCGCATCTGCGCGAAGATCGACGCCATATCTCGGACGCCGATATCGACGGGTTGATGGAGGTTCTGTCGGTGCCGCTGAATTTTGAGATGGCCGCGACGCCCGAGATGCAGAAAATCGCCCTGCGCCACAAGCCTCACGCGGTCTGCATCGTGCCTGAAAAGCGCGAAGAGCGCACGACCGAAGGCGGGCTTGAAGTCGCGCGCGAGGAAAACAAGCTGGCGCATTTCATCGCGCCCCTGCGTGAGGCCGGCTGCCGCGTGTCGATCTTCATTGCCGCCGATCAGCGTCAGATCGAAGCCGCGCATCGCATTGGTGCCGAAGTGATCGAGCTGCACACCGGCGCCTATTGCGACGCCCATGCCGAAGGTCGCATGGAAGATGCCGAACGCGAGCTTGAGTCGCTGCGCCAGATGTCCACCTTCGCCCATTCGCTTGGGCTCGAGGTTCATGCGGGCCATGGCCTGACCTATGACACCGTAAAACCGGTTGCCGCTTTCCCAGAAGTAAAAGAGCTGAATATCGGTCATTTCCTGATTGGCGAGGCGATTTTTCTGGGCATGACCCCGGCCATTCAGGCAATGCGTCGCCTGATGGACGAGGCGCGCGCGTGATCACCCCCGGCTTTGTCGCCATCTGGTTCGCCTGGCTGATGGCCGGGGGCTCTCCGGGCCCCGCCACGATGGGCATTGCCGGAACCGCCATGAACGAAGGCCGCCGCGCTGGTCTGGTCTTCGCGCTGGGCATCTGTGCCGGGTCCGCCGCCTGGGGCATTGCTGCAGCGCTTGGCCTGTCGGCGATCATGCTGGCCAATGTCTGGGTGTTCGAAGTGATCCGCTATGTCGGCGTGGCCTATCTGGGTTGGCTGGCCCTCAAGGCCCTGCGCCGCGCGATGACCGCGGATGAGGTCGCTTTGGGCAAACCGGTCACGGGCGCGCTGCCGACGATCTTCGCCAAAGGTGCCGCCATCCACCTGACGAACCCCAAGGCGATCCTCAGCTGGGGCTCGATCTATGCCATCGTCGCCCCCAGCGATGCCAGCCTGTCGATGCTGCTGGGCTATTTCGCCATGCTCTATGCTGGATCGTTGATAATTTTTATCGGCTATGCGTTTCTGTTTTCCTCCGAACGCCTGGTTCGAACCTACCGCCGCGCCCGCCGCTGGTTCGATTTCGCCTTTGCCGGGTTCTTCGGGGTGGCGAGTTACAAGATCCTCACGGTGCGGTTGTCATGATCCTCGGAATCGGCACAGACCTCGCAAACATCGACCGCATCCAGGGCACGCTCGACCGGTTCGGCGACCGCTTCCGCAACCGGGTCTTCACCGACACCGAACAGCGCAAGGCCGAACGCCGCGCCGATACGGCCGGAACCTATGCCAAACGCTGGGCCGCGAAAGAGGCCTGTTCCAAAGCGCTCGGCACCGGCCTGCGCATGGGCATTTCGTGGAAGGACATGGCCGTCACCAATCTGCGCACCGGCCAACCGGTGATGCACGTGACCGGCTGGGCCGCCGAGCGCCTCAAGGAAATGACCCCCGACGGGCACGAGGCGATCATCCACGTCACCCTGACCGATGATCACCCTTGGGCGCAGGCTTTTGTGGTGATCGAGGCGCGTCCGGTTCAAGATCAGCCCGCGCAGCCTTGACTTGCCCCCATCCCCCCCGCATGTAGCAGCGAAGCCAAGCAAAGAACTGGAGCGAGCAGAATGGCCGAGGACGCCAAAACCGGAAATCCCGTCTGGGAGACGATCAAGACCATCGTCTACGCGCTGTTGATTGCCGGCGTGTTCCGCACCCTCTTCTTTCAACCGTTCTGGATCCCCTCGGGCTCGATGAAGCAGACGCTGCTGATCGGCGATTTCCTCTTCGTCAACAAGATGGCCTATGGCTATTCCTACGCATCCTGCCCCAGCCTGATCATCCCCAGCGTCGGCCTGAACGTGGATGCCGAAGATATCTGTGGCTGGATGCAGGGCGAAGACAATACCCGTATCTGGGGCGGTGATCCCGAACGTGGCGATGTCATCGTCTTTCGCCATCCGGTCACCGGGCGTGATTATATCAAACGCCTGATTGGGTTGCCTGGCGACCGGATCCAGGTCCGCAATGGCCAGATCATCCTCAATGGCACTCCGGTTCCTCAGCAGCCCGACGGCGTGTTTACTGAAATTGCCGAACCGCAAGGCCCGCAGCGCCTGCGCCCCCGCTGTGAAAACGGCCCTGTTGGAATCGGTGGTACCTGTGAAAAGTCGCGCCTGATCGAAACCCTGCCCAACGGTGTGTCCTATGACGTGCTGAATATCGGCAACCAGGCATCGGACAATACCGGCATCTATACCGTGCCCGAGGGTCATTATTTCTTCATGGGTGACAACCGTGACAATTCCAGCGACAGCCGTCTGCCGCAATCTGCCGGTGGTGTCGGATACGTGCCTTACGAAAACCTGATCGGTCGTGCCGACCGGATCATGTTCTCGTCCGCGGGCCGTTCGATGCTGTTCTTCTGGACATGGCGCGGTGATCGGTTCTTCAAGGCGGTCAATTGAAGCTCTCGGCTGAAATAAAGGCGTTCCAGCGGCGATTGGGGTATGAGTTCAAAAACCCCGAACTGCTGGTGCGCGCGCTGACCCATGGCTCGGTGTCTTCGTCCACCCGCCCCGACAATCAGCGGCTGGAGTTTCTGGGAGACCGGGTGCTGGGCCTTGTCATGGCCACTGCGCTGCTTGAAGCTGACAAGAAGGCGTCCGAGGGTCAGTTGGCCCCACGGTTCAACGCACTGGTCCGCAAAGAAGCCTGCGCTGATGTGGCCCGCCAGATTGACCTGGGCGCGGTGTTGAAACTCGGCCGGTCCGAGATGCTGTCCGGTGGCCGTCGCAAGCAAGCGCTGCTGGGCGACGCGATGGAGGCCGTGATCGCTGCCATCTATCGGGATACGGGGTTTGAGGCCGCCCGCGATGTCATCCTCGCCCTCTGGGGGGACCGCATCCATAAGGTCGAGGCCGACGCCCGCGACGCCAAAACCGCGCTTCAGGAATGGGCGCAGGCGCGCGGCCAGAAACCACCCAGCTATGTCGAGGTCAAACGCAGCGGCCCCGACCACGCCCCCGTCTTCACCATCGCCGCCCGCCTTCAGGACGGAACCGAGGCACAAGCCACGGCAGGTTCCAAGCGCCAGGCCGAACAGGCGGCCGCCAAGGCCTTGCTGGAGCGGGTCGGCTGATCTCAGTTTAAGCTCGGCCTGTCACAAACTTCAATCTAACTTGAAGACTATAGAAGCCACGACAGGCGACCTGTATCTGGGTATCAGTCGTTTTGGCACCAGTCAGGCTACGGCAGGTCAAAGCACTCAGAAAACAACATAAAAAAAGGCAATCTAATGCAACGTGCAAAACTCTCGCTCGTCAATATCGGCTTTCTGTTCATTGCCGGGTTTGTGGCAACCATGGCCTTCGATTTCTGGGGGCAGGTTGTCAGTCCCGGGATCGGCTGGGCCAACCTGTCACCCGAAGGTCTGGCGCAGAGTTTGCTGTCCAGTCTGGGCCTGCCCAGCAACGCTTTTCTGGGCTTCTTTGTGCATTTCTACATTGTCGGCCTGATTGCCTATCCTTTGGGTTGGTTCCTTATTTTCCAGCCAATCTGGGTCAAGGTTCTGGGTCCGGCCCACATCTTTGTAGCCTCGGCAATCTATGGTTTCGGTCTGTGGGTGTTTGCTATCGGAGGTGTCACGACCTTTGCCGGTCTGCCACCGTTCCTGAACTTTGTCGGCATCACATGGGTCGCGCTGATCGGACACGTTTTGTACGGTATCGTGTTTGTGGCCGTGCTGAACCCCATCCTGCGCCGTCACCCGTGATCTGACCCGTACTATCCGTCGGTCCGGTGTCGGGCCGACGGTTTTCATTGATCACTCCACGCGAATGAACCCGGTCAGCCCGGTTTTCTGATGTTCGATCACATGGCAATGAAACGCCCAGTCGCCGGGGTTGTCCGCCACCAGTGCGATATCCGCCACCTCATCCTTCAACAGCAGCATCGTGTCCGTCATCAGCGGTGGCAGGGTGCGCAGGTTGGATCGCAGCGGCACGAAGGCCAGCCCGTGCAGGTGGATCGGGTGCAGATTGGGCGATTCATTGCGCAATCGCAAAACATAGCTCTTGCCCCGTTGCAGCACGGCCAGCGGCCCGGTTTCCTGCGCCGCATCGCCCGGCCAGGGTGTGCGGTTGATCGACCAGAAACTATAGCCCAACGACCCGCAGAACCCGTCATTCGGGGCGCCGCCTTCCGGGGTCCAGCCGAACACGAATTCATGCAACTCGGCCTGATCAAGATCTGGGCGCGCGACAGGGTTTGCACGCAATGGGCGCAGCTCTCGCAGATCGCGCGCCGCTGATGTGCCGGTCGCCCGCAAGCGCGCCATGGCGCGATGTGGTTGACCGGGAAACTTGGCTATCAGGTCCGCCGACTGCCCTTCGCCCTCGGGCATCCGGACGGCAATATCCACCCGTTGACCGGGGCCCAGCAACAGCGGTTCGTCCGCCGTTGGCACCGGCAGATCGATCTCGACCGGATGCCCGTCCCAGGCGATGATCCGGGTCTCGGCCCCCTCAGGATGCAACCTATAGATGCGGGTCGTGTCCGTGTTGACCACCCGCAGTCGCACCAGACTACCCGCCGTGTGTTCATAGACCGCCTCGCTCTGCCAGTTGGCGGTCTGCACCGTGCCAAACGTGCCCGCCCGCGCCGCACCTCGCGCCGTATAGGCCGGCAGGAACGCGTCATTCTCGTCCAGACGGAAATCCCGCAGATTGACCACCTGCTCGCTGTCGAACCCCGGCTCGTCCGGCTCGGCAATCACCATCACGCCGGTCAGCCCGCGCGCCATCTGGTCCATCGTCATGCAATGGGGATGATACCAATACGTGCCCGCATCCGGCGGCGTGAACTCATAGGCGAAACTTTCGCCCTCGCCGATGGGCATTTGGGTCAGGTAGGGCACCCCGTCCATCCCGTTTCGAATGCGCAGCCCGTGCCAGTGCATCGAGGTATAATCCGGCAAGGTGTTGCGAACGCTCAGCCGCATAGGCTCGCCCTGCCGCCCATACAGAATCGGCGGCGGCGCATCGGGCGACAGGCTGACCATCCCTGTGGTCAGCCCTTCGCGCAGCCAGTAACTGGCGGGTTGCAGCACCAGCTCCTGCGCCGCATTGCCTGCCGCCAGCGACCATCCGCCCAACCCAAACGCACCAGCGGCGGCACCGCTTCCAAGAAGAAACTCGCGACGTTTCATGACAACCTCACTGAAAGGATTTGCTGCCGGGCTGGAACTGGCTGGGCATCTAATCCTGTCCTGCCACTGCAAGCGCAGGGCTGCAATGCGACAAATCCCTCTGGCCCGCCGCCCCTTTCTGCTATAGGGGGGCGCAGTTGCAGACAGGATTGCCAGACACATGACCACACGCGCCGGATTTATCGCCCTGATCGGAGAGCCCAATGCGGGCAAATCCACCCTCCTGAACCGCATGGTCGGGGCCAAGGTGTCGATCGTGACGCATAAGGTGCAGACCACCCGCGCGCGTATCCGCGGCGTGGCGATGGAAGGCGACGCGCAACTGGTCTTCGTCGACACGCCGGGCCTGTTCAAACCCCGCCGCCGACTGGATCGCGCCATGGTCGCCGCCGCATGGGGCGGGGCCGCGGATGCCGACATCGTTGTGCTCATGGTCGAGGCGCATCGTGGCATTACTGAAGGCGTCGAGCGCATTCTAGAAGGTCTGGAAGAGATCGGGCAGGGCCGCACGATCGCGTTGGCCATCAACAAGATCGACAAGGTGCCGTCCGAGAAGCTGCTGGCGCTGACCAGTGACCTGAACGCGCGCTACCCGTTTGCCGAAACCTTCATGATCTCTGCTGAAAAGGGACACGGCGTCGAGGACTTGCGCAAGTGGCTGGCCTCTGAACTGCCTGAAGGCCCGTGGTTGTATCCCGAAGACCAGATCGCCGATCTGCCCCTGCGCATGATCGCCGCCGAAATGACGCGCGAGAAGCTGACCCTGCGTCTGCATCAGGAATTGCCCTATCAACTGACCGTCGAGACCGAAAACTGGGAAGAGCGCAAAGACGGCTCTGCCAAGATCGATCAGGTCATCTATGTCATGCGCGACGGCCACAAGGGCATCGTTCTGGGCAAGAAGGGCGAGACGATCAAGGCCGTCAGTCAGGCCGCACGGGCCGAGCTGGAAGAATTCCTCGACCGCAGGATTCACCTGTTCCTGCAAGTGAAGGTCCGGCCCAATTGGCTGGAAGAATCCGAGCGGTATTCGGAAATGGGGCTGGATTACAAAGACGGAAACGCATGACGCGGCTGACGGCGGAATTCTGGGTTCACGCCTATCTGGCGCGGCTGCGATTTCAGGATATCCCGGCCTATGTGGTTGCCCATGGCGATGACACCGCAGGCGCAGTTCTGGTCAAGCTGAACACACTAAACGGGCAGGCCGTTGCCTTCCAACGCAGCTTTGATCTGATGAGTGGCGAACGGAAATGGGTCGAACTCTCGTCCGGCCTTGAAGGTGACGTCGACCAGGCCATTCAGCGCCAACGCAGCTTTGACCCCGACCTCTGGGTGATCGAGGTCGAAGACCGGCAGGGGCGGCACCTGCTGGGCGAAGAAGGGCTGGAGTGACCACGGTACAGACGGGTCTTTGACGCAGAGACCAAAATGACTATTTTACCCCGGCAATTACACTGGCAGGGCTGGCTTGCCCTGTGGACAGGCGCAACCAAGAGGTGCTTTCGTGGCTAAAACGCTTGCTGAGAAACTGGAAAAATCGGAACTCGGCCACTGGATGCAGCGTTTCGAAAGCTTCATGGTCTTTGTCGGGGTTGTTGGTCCTTTTGCCACGCTTCCGCAACTGATCAAGCTCTACTTCACCCATTCCGAACACGCTACTGGTCAGTCGCTTCTGTCCTGGTCGCTTTATGCCGGGCTGTCCTTCCTGTGGTTCGCATATGGTCTGGTGGTCGGCAAGTTGCCCATCTATGTGGGCAACGGTATCTCGATGGTGCTGAACCTGCTGATGGTCATAGGAATTCTGGTTCATGCGGGTGTGACGTTCTGAACTTCACGCTGGCTTGGGTCTTTCTTGTTCGCGGTCGCAGACGATGCTCGGGGCCATCAATCCGCGTCGCTAAAATAGACAAAGCTCATCTTGTTCCCATCGGGGTCGCGTGCGTAGGCACCAAAAAAGTTTGGGCCATATTGGGGGCGGTCCCCCGGATCACCTTCGTTTGTTCCGCCATTTGCAAGCGCGGCCGCGTGCGCCTCACGCACTTCCTCTGTGCTTTGGCACAGCAGGCCAACCATGTTTCCGTTGCCGATCGTCGCGTCTTTTTTGTCGAACGGTGTCGCGACCCATATGCATCCGCCGCCGCGCAGCTCATAACATACGGCATGCGGCATATACTCAGCGACGACCTTTCCGCCGATCCGGGGCATAACCGCGTCGTAATAGCTGCGTGCCTTGGCAACGTCGTTGGAACCGATCATGACGTAATTAAGAGACATTTTGGGAATCCCGTTTTAGAACATAAGTAGAACATTATGGCCTGAACGGGATTAAAGCAACGCATTCTTTTGCCCGCAGTTGGCGATACCCCGGACGACAGACGGGGTTTCCATCGGCCAAGGGGCAGCAGGCGCGTTCTGCCGGGGCACATTGGTGATCTGAGGAATGGCGGCGGGTTCATGTTGAGGCACAACGGAATCCACCGTGGTCAGGTCTGGTCGCTATATCGGACTGGACCGTTGCAATGAAAAGCCGATGCTCTGCCCTTCAGTCTTTGCATGTCTTGGGATTACGCGCCATGTCCGCCGTTCCACCCGTCTTCGTACTCGCCCAACACCCTGGACAGGTGCAGCAGAGAGGCAGAAAAGCGTGCGTAGACATCCCTCGACAACATCGGCTTGTTGTCATCCAAAACCTGCACAAGTTCGACGATGGCTGACGCAAATGTCTCATAGACCTGCATGTCTGCCGCCGTTGGATCCGGTGTCCAGATTTCGAGTTCGTCGTAATATGTGGCGGGTTTCGGTTCGTCATCGATCATGCTGCGGCCCCTTTTGTTGAAGCGCAGTTGGGGGTCGTAAAAACACGTACAAGCCGGGTGGCGCGAAGTCACAAAACTATGGCAGCTTCGGAAAAGAACACGCGCTGAAAAGGGGTTGAAGCACTTCCGCTCTTGCGTGCCAACGTCGCTTGGGATTTTCTGCGAACCAACCAAACCAGCAACAGGGTCAGGTTTTGGACTGGCGCGATCACGGAATACTCCTGACATTACGCCGCCATGGTGAAACAGCGGCGATCATCGAGGTCTTTACCGAAGGCCACGGGCGCCACGCAGGTGTGGTGCGCGGCGGGACCAGCCGCAAGATCGCGCCGATCCTGCAACCTGGGGCGCAATTGGACGTGCTGTGGCGTGCGCGGCTGGAAGAACATATCGGCACCTTTCAGGTCGAACCCCTGCGGTCCCGTGCGGCAGCCGCTTTTTCAGGGCGACTGGCCTTGTCCGGGCTGAACGCGGTCGTTTCGCTGTTGTCCTTTTGTCTGCCCGAACGGGAACCACACCCCGCGCTTTATTCCCGGACGGAACAGTTGATGGATCTGTTGGGGCAGGACGAGGTCTGGCCTCTGGCCTATCTGCGATGGGAGCTCGCGTTGCTTGACGAACTTGGCTTTGGCCTTGATCTGACAGCCTGCGCCGTGACCGGTGTGACCGAAGGATTGATCTATGTATCCCCCAAAACAGGCCGTTCCGTCAGCGCCAATGGCGCCGGGGAATGGGCGGACAAGCTGTTGCCTCTGCCGCCTTGTCTGCGAGGTGAGGGCACTGCGCCCGATGCCGAGGTCGCAGAGGCCCTGCGCACAACCGGATATTTCCTGGAGCACCGCGTTGCTCCGTCTTTGGGGCATAATCCGCTGCCCGAAGCGCGGGCTCGGTTCGTGGATCAGGTCACTCGGCGGCTGTGAACACCATCTCGTGCCCGTCCTCATTGCGCAGAATCAGAACATTGCCTGACACCTCGGATTGGGTCATGGCCATGAGGGCGGCAAAGTAGACCCCTTCCGCCTCGAGTCCCGCGCAGGCGGCGCGCGTCGCGTTGAGGTTCTGAACCTCAAACCAAGGGTAAGGCGCGTTGAGTGTTCCGTCATAGCTGTTGCACGGAGCGTTGCCGGCAATCCTGCCTTCTTCCGGAAACCGCAGCAGAGCGCTCGCCTCATAGGGCTGACCATCGATCTCCTGCAGCACCCAAATCTGGTCCGCCGCGCCATAGGCGGCGACGGTTTCGTCCTTGTCGCATTGGAACAGTGCCAACAAGGGCAGGGTCAGGATCAGACGAGTCATGGCTGGGTCTTAGCGCATAGGGGATGTTGTTGGAACCGGATCAGTAAGGAAGAGACCCGTTCAGCAGTTGCGCACGCACTTCCTGCCGGGGTTTCCAGTTATAGCGCGTATCTTCAC
This sequence comes from Ruegeria sp. AG6, assembly GCF_056541565.1. Classification (NCBI taxonomy): domain Bacteria; kingdom Pseudomonadati; phylum Pseudomonadota; class Alphaproteobacteria; order Rhodobacterales; family Roseobacteraceae; genus Ruegeria; species Ruegeria sp. AG6. The sequence goes on from NZ_JBQFYQ010000010.1 coordinate 113,098, forward strand.
GCACCGGCGCCCAGAACAAGGCACCGCTGTTGCGCCATGGGTCGAGGATGATACCGTCATACATTGTGTCCCCCTTGGCGCTGATCGATGCCGAATGGTGGATGATGCGAAACGGGGTCGGCGGCGACGTGGCCCAGTTCAGGTCCAGCGTCTGGAAATTTTCCTGCCGCAAGCGTTTGGTCATCGCTTCGGCCCAGTCATTGCACAGGCCCTTTTCGCGGAACCCGTTGATGACCTTGGCGTTGTGGATGATAGCCGGGTCGGTGACATTCCAATCCCGTGCCAACTGCTGCGAGTAGGAATAGGCGATTGTGGCCGCCCTCTGAGCCTCGGCCGGATCGATATTCGACCCGAGCGCCTGGATCGACTGAGCCAGCGCATCAATATCGTTGCGGCTCACCGTCGGTTGAGACGTGGTGCAAGCCGCCAGAGCAAGAGCCGCAAGAACAGCACACATGGCAAGGAAAGATCGGGTCATGCGGTATCCCAAAAGTTAATTTCGACGTCTCGTGTCCGGCTGATGCTCTACCGGTGAAAGGGGCGGGATCAAAGGGGGAAGTTTTGAAACACGTGGGTCATTTGTGACCGTCACGCGGGCTACGAGGGGCGATGGTATGTTTTGTGCAAAACATACTCTGCATGGTTCGGACCGCGTACAGATTGTACAAAACAGGAAAAAGACCCGGCGCAAGCGCCGGGCCAGTCGGGGAAACAGGGCTGCCGGAATGGGTCACCCGAGCAGACGTCGTGCGATGACCTGTGCCTGAATCTCGGCCGCCCCTTCGAAAATGTTGAGAATACGCGCGTCGCAGAGAACGCGGCTGATCTTGTATTCCAGTGCAAAGCCGTTTCCGCCGTGGATTTGCAGCCCGTTGTCCGCCGCAGCCCAGGCCACACGCGCGCCAAGCAGCTTGGCCATACCGGCCTCTAGATCACAGCGCTGGCCGTGGTCTTTTTCCCATGCGCTGAAATAGGTCAGCTGGCGCGCGATCATGATCTCGACCGCCATCATTGCCAGCTTGCCCGAGACACGCGGGAAGTTGATCAGCGATTTGCCGAATTGCTTGCGGTCGATGGCATATTGCATGGCGATATCCAGCGCGCTTTGCGCCACGCCGATGGCGCGCGCGGCGGTCTGGATACGGGCACTTTCAAAGGTTTCCATCAGCTGTTTGAAACCCTTGCCTTCTTCACCGCCCAGCAGGTTTTCACCCTTGACGTGAAAGCCGTCAAAGCCCAGCTCGTATTCCTTCATGCCGCGATAGCCCAGAACCTCGATCTCACCACCGGTCATGCCGGGGGTGGGGAAGGGATTGTCGTCCGTGCCGGGTGTCTTTTCCGCCAGGAACATGGACAGGCCGCGGTGATCGGTGCTGTCGGGATCGGTCCGCGCCAGCAACGTCATGACATGGGTTCGCGCGGCGTGGGTGATCCAGGTCTTGTTGCCGGTGATCCGGTAATCACCGTTCTCGTCCTTCACGGCACGGGTGCGCAGGCTGCCAAGATCCGAGCCGGTGTTGGGTTCAGTGAAGACAGCCGTCGGCAGAATTTCAGCGCTGGCCAGTTTTGGCAGCCAGTTGGCTTTTTGCTCGTCCGTACCGCCGGCAATGATCAACTCGGCCGCGATTTCCGAACGCGTGCCCAGCGAGCCGACGCCGATATAGCCACGTGACAGTTCTTCGGAAACGACGCACATGGATGCTTTGGAGAGTCCGAAACCGCCAAACTCTTCCGGGATGGTCAGCCCGAAAACGCCCATTTCCGCCAGTTCTTCGATGATTTCCAGCGGGATCAGCTCATCCTTGAGGTGCCATTCATGGGCATACGGTTCGACCTTTTCCTGCGCATAGCGGCGGAACTGGTCGCGGATCATTTCCAGTTCTTCGTCCAGGCCCGACGCGCCGAACATTGTGGCGCCGGCCTGATCTTGCATCAGCTCGACCAAACGGCTGCGTGCGGCTTGTGAATTCGCCTGCGCCATCAAGGTCTGTACTTCGGACGACTGAAAGCCCGACAGCGCATCCCAGCCGAGACCCATGTCCTGAAGGCGCACGACCTCGCCCTGGTTCATCGGGATGCCACCTGCGACCTGATGCAGGTACTCGCCAAAGGCGATCTGGTGAAGCAACTGCTCGAGCTCGCCGAACTTGCCTTCGGCCTGAAGTGCTTCGGCCCAGCGCTGCATTTGTTGCAGCGACTGATTATACGTGGCCAGCCATGCCAGCCCATGCGCGGCGGTCTGGTTTGCCTCGATCAGAGCGCCAGAGATACGGCCATCCGCCGAGACCATGTCGCGCACGGATTCACGGGCTTTTTCAAAAACAGCTTCTACCGCGGGTAGCGCAGCCCGGGTCAAATTCAGAAGATCGGGCAAAACTGCAGCAGTTGTCATCTCGGTCATATCCTGTCCGTCGTGGGCCATGAATCGCGTCCTTTCCTCGGTCGTCTGGTCATATCATGCTGCACGTGCAGCGCAACAAAAATACTTATTACGCTGCGAAAAAGTTCAAAAATTACCCCACCATTTTTGCAATGCAGAAGAAAATCCAGATGATATCTAGGGGGCATGACCCTGTTTTCCATTCTTTCCCCGCAGGAACTGTTGTTGGCCATGGCAATCGCGTTTGCCTCTGGGTGGGTCAAGGGCATGGTTGGTTTCGCGATGCCCATGATTTTGGTATCAGGGTTGAATTCATTTCTGCCGCCGGATCTGACCCTGGCGGGACTTATCCTGCCGACGCTGGTGACCAATGGGCTGCAGGCCCTTCGCGGTGGCCGTGTCGCCGCGTTTGCCTCGATTCGGCGCTTTCAGGTCTTCCTTGTTGTTGGCGGTCTTCTTCTGCTGCTGAGCGCACAGTTGGTCGCATTGATCCCAGGGTTTGTCTTTCTGGTTCTGATGGGCGGCTTTGTGTCAGTTTTTGCGCTGTTACAGGTTCTGGGGTTCAGAATGGCGCTGAACCAACCCTCGACCGCAGTCGAGGCTGTGGTTGGTGGCTTGGCTGGGTTTGTTGGCGGCATGTCAGGAGTTTGGGGGCCTCCGACAGTTGCCTATCTGACGGCGCTGAACACCCCCAAGACCGAACAGATTCGAATTCAGGGCGTAATCTACGGTTTGGGGGCGGTTTTGTTGCTGGTCGCACATCTTGGATCAGGCATTCTGTATGCAGAAACACTTGAGTTTTCGGCAGCCCTGATCGTTCCGGCCCTGGCCGGGATGTGGATCGGCATGAAGCTGCAGGACCGTATTGATCAGGCAAGCTTTCGCAAGGCGACCTTGTTGGTATTGCTGATCGCGGGCCTGAACCTGCTTCGACGCGGTTTGGTGGGGTAACACGTCAGCCCGAGCGCTTGTCGGCAAACCGGAAAGCAAAATACAGGCCCAGCATCAGAAAGAACAAACCCGAGATATCGCCGATCAGGAATGCGATATATTCCACCGTCGCGCTGCCAAAAGCCAGGTTGGTCAACCCGGAGACAAGGAAGGACGTTACGATTCCGATGCCCATCACACATATCCAACAGGGTTTGCGATCCGGACGGGGAAACAGATCCCACCCGATTGCCTTGAGAAGATAGAACACGATCGGGGCCGTCAGAACCGCAATCGCCATGGCCATCAGGCGGCTGGGCAGGAACACATCCGTTTGACCCAAATAGGCAAAAACGATGAACACGCCGGGCAACAATGCGAAAACGGCGCGCCACCCCAACAGCCACGCCGACAGAACCCGCACGCCATGCGGCAGAAACAACAGGCTCGCCCTGCTTGGGTATTCCGGGAAAAACACGTTCTGCAACGGCATGAGGACGGCGAATGTAAGGAACGACGCCAGCACATAGGCCAATGAGGCCAGAAGCGTTTCAGTAGCCCACCCGCGCAAAGTAATCACGGCCTCTTGCGCGGGTGGATCGCATCATTTGGGTGCATGAACGATATACCGTCCCCGGTTGGCGCTGCCGCTTTGAGAAAGATAGCCTTTTTCGACCAGCGACTTCAGTGCGCGAAAGAATGTTGGGCGCGAAACACTTTGAACCAACGTGTGCTCGATCAGGCCGAATGTGCGCACTTCCTGATCGGACTTGGAAAGCTCTTCGGCGGCATAGTAGATGTCGCGTTCAACCGGAGATAGTTTTTCCAGGCCTAAAGTGCGCTCCATGCTTTGCATCAATTTGCGCAGTTCGGTGAGTTTCGAGATCTCAGTCATAATGTTACCTATCGTTTGCCGTGTCATTTGCCGCCTAATTGCGACTGTTTGAGCCATGCTGAATGACGCGCAAGTCAGCAGGTCTCGTGTTGACACTCATCCCCATTTGCTTAGACTAGGTGACTGATTAGGTTGCTCAATCCAGCGTTGTGAGTGTGCGCACATGAGCGACCCCCAATCTAATTTCAGTCAGTGCCCGGCGCAAAAGTGCCGGGTTTTTTCGTCTCAGCGATTATCAGGGCTAGCGCAAATTTCATTTTGAAACAACGCAATTGTATGTGCTTTTTGCGACAAACAACCTTAGGGAGAAGCACAGTGAGTGTAGTAAAAAAGGGGCGCTGTGGCCCCTTTTCCTGATTTATCCGATTGCGACGGCTTTGATGTCATCGTCAATGAAGGGCAGATATTGTTCAAAGTTCTCGGCAAACATCTGCACCAGCTTTTCGGCCTGTTTGTCAAAGGCTGCCTGATCGTCCCAGGTACGGCGCGGGTCCAGCAGAACTTCGGCAACCCCCGGGACAGAGACTGGAACGTCAAAGCCGAAATTGGCATCCTTGCGGAACTCGGCGTCGCGCAGGGACCCTTCCAGAGCGGCGGTCAGCAAGGCGCGTGTCGCGCGGATCGGCATCCGGCTGCCCACGCCATAGGCGCCGCCGGTCCAGCCGGTGTTCACAAGCCAGCAGGTCGCGCCGTGCTGGGCGATCTTGTTCCTCAGCAGATTGCCGTATTCCTCAGGGCGACGGGGCATGAACGGCGCGCCGAAACAGGTCGAGAATGTCGGCTGCGGCTCGGTGATGCCGCGTTCGGTCCCGGCGACTTTTGACGTGAAACCCGACAGGAAGTGATACATGGCCTGTGCCGGCGTCAGCCGCGCGATCGGAGGCAGAACGCCAAACGCGTCGCAGGTCAGCATGATGATATTCTTCGGGTGACCACCCAGTGCGCTTTTGGATGCGTTCGAGATATATTCAAGCGGATAGGCGCAGCGCATGTTGGCGGTCAGCGAGTCATCGTCGAAATCCAGTTCCTTGGTTTCGGGGTCGAAGACCATGTTTTCGATCACGGTTCCGAACTTCGAAGTGGTGGCATAGATTTCCGGCTCTGCCTCGGCATTCAGGTTAATGGTCTTGGCATAGCAACCGCCTTCGAAGTTGAAGGTGCCGCGATCGGACCAGCCGTGCTCGTCATCCCCGATCAGTATGCGCGAAGGATCTGCGGACAAGGTGGTCTTTCCGGTGCCGGACAGGCCAAAGAACACGGCCGTATCGACCGGGTTGCCAACAGCATGGTTGGCCGAGCAGTGCATCGGCATCACGCCTTTTTCAGGAAGCATGTAGTTCAGCAGGGTGAAAACGGACTTCTTGTTTTCACCGGCATATTCAGTGCCGCCGATCAGGATCAGTTTGCGGTCGAAGTTCATCGCAATCACAGTCTCGCTGCGGCAGCCATGCTTTGCCGGGTCGGCCTGAAAGCTGGGGCAGTTGATGACAGTGAAATCGGCCGTGAACTCATCCAGATCTTCGCGGTCCGGGCGACGCAGAAGGTGGCGGATGAACAGGTTGTGCCACGCCAGCTCGGTAACCATTCGTACATTGATTGCGTAAGCCGGGTCCGCACCACCGACGAGGTCCTGCACGAAATAATCGCGGCCCTTCATGTGAGCCAGCATGTCTTCGTACAGCGCGTCAAAGCCCTCGGGGCTCATTTCGGCATTGTTTTCCCACCAGATGGTGTCGGCAACGGTGTCGGTCTTGACGACGTGTTTGTCCTTTGGCGACCGGCCGGTGAACTTGCCTGTGGTAACCAGGAACGCTCCACCATTGCCAAGTGTGCCTTCGCCGCGCTTCAGCGCCTCTTCGATCAGCGCCGGCTCCATGAAGTTGTAATAGACATTGCCCAGACCCTCGATGCCCTGATCTTCGAGGCGGAATTGCGGGTTAACCCGTCCAGATGTCATGTGTGTCTTCTCCTGTGGCGGCGCGAAGGTCGTTGGCCGTTGCGCCTTTGGGGCAGTGAGCCGGGAAAACCGGCGGCTGAGCGCGTCTTATCACGGTCGTTCATGGCATGAACAGGCGGGTTTGACGCAGTTAGCGCAACCAAGTCCGGGTTTAGCGCCATCAGAAATTCAATGTCGGAAAAGCGGGCAGATTTTTGCGGGCATAAAGGCAAATTTGCCGCAGACCTGCCGCAACAAAGGCATGATTCGCAGTTACGGATTGATTCGGCGTCTTAAAACCGCCAACAATGCCTTACAAATAAGCGAATTATTGCGCGAGTGAGCAGGAATAGGGGTGAGCCCGATGTCAAAGATTGCACTTGTGGATGACGATAGAAACATTCTGACGTCTGTATCCATGACCCTCGAAGCCGAAGGTTTCGAGGTTGAAACATATAATGATGGCCAGGCCGCGTTGGATGCGTTCAACAAGAAACTGCCGGACATGGCTGTTCTGGATATTAAGATGCCGCGGATGGACGGCATGGATCTGTTGCAACGGCTGCGTCAGAAGACGCAAATGCCGGTGATCTTCCTGACCTCGAAAGACGATGAGATCGACGAGGTTTTGGGCCTGCGCATGGGCGCGGATGACTATGTAAAGAAACCTTTTTCGCAGCGTCTGCTGGTCGAACGCATTCGGGCCTTGCTGCGCCGGCAAGAGGCGACAAGCGGCGATGCGGTCGCATCCAACAGCAATGACACCAAAGTCATGGAGCGCGGCGACTTGCGGATGGACCCGCTGCGCCATGCGGTCAGCTGGAAAGGTAATGATGTGTCCCTGACCGTGACCGAGTTCCTGCTGCTTCAGGCGCTGGCCCAACGTCCGGGATTCGTCAAAAGCCGCGACCAGCTGATGGATGTCGCCTATGATGATCAGGTCTATGTGGATGACCGGACGATCGACAGCCACATAAAGCGTCTGCGGAAAAAGATGCGCGCGGCTGATCCCGAGTTCTCGGCGATCGAAACCTTGTATGGTATCGGTTACCGTTACAACGAAGAATAGGCGCGGCCGCCTGCAAGAGGTAATGGGGTCTCGTGCGCGACACCGAACAAGCCAGCGAATTGCGCGACGGTGACGTCGTTCTTGGGGATGACTGGGTCATTCCCCAGGACCCCGAGTCAGCGGAGCTAAGGGAAAAGCGATCGCGGAGAAACCTGTTTTCGCTGCGTGGTTCTCCTCTGGCGCGCAAAATCATCACGTTCAATCTGATCGCTCTGGTGATCCTGGTCACTGGGTTGTTGTATCTGGACGACTCGCGAAAAGAGAAGGTTCAGCAGACCGCCCGCAATCTGCTGGGCGATGCGCAACTTGTCAGCAACGTTTTTGAAACCCAGTTGCGTCAGGGCGCGCAGCAATCCGGGCAGAATGCCGGGAACCTGGACGTCAAGGATACCCTGTCTGGCCTCACCTTACCCGAAGGGGGCGAGGTTTTTGTTTATGACGCCAGTGGCACGCTGATCGGCTGGACACGTGGTGCCCCGCAAGCCTCTGACATGCCGGTTCTTCTGCAATCCGAGGCCGAGATGCAGACCGGCAGTACGGTGATCAGCGACACGCTGAATGCCGTTTGGACGGGTTTGTCAAACCTGCTGAACTGGTCGACTGACACCGAGGCACCGACGTTGGCGCAGCGTGTTCAGACCATTATTCCACAAGCGATTGCCGGTCAAAGCCAGGTGCAGGCGGTACAAGATGGCGCGGGTGAGACGGTCATCGTGGCTGCGGCACCAGTTCTTTATCAGGATGTACCCGCCGGCGCGGTGGCGATTACCGGCCCGGCTGGTGAAATCGACGCGCTTGCCCGCCGCGAGCAGGAGCGCATTCTTCAGATGTTTGTCGTGGCCCTGCTGGTTTCCGTGGGCCTCAGCCTTGTCCTGGCCTCGACCATTGCGAACCCGCTGGCCGATCTGGCATCCGCGGCAGAGATGGGCAAAGACCGGGGCACGGGTGTCAATCCCGGGCGCATCCGCATTCCCGACCTCAGCGCCCGTCCTGATGAAATCGGACGTCTCAGCCGCGCTTTGCGGGGTATGGTGACCGCGCTCTACAACCGGATCGACGCAAACGAACAGTTTGCCGCCGATGTCGCCCATGAAATCAAAAACCCGCTGGCCAGCCTGCAATCCGCCGTGGGAACGCTGCGGATGGTCAAGCGCGAGGATCAGCGCGACAAGCTGCTGGACGTGATCGAGCATGACGTACGGCGTCTGGACCGGCTGGTCAGCGACATATCAAATGCGTCGCGTCTGGATGCGGAACTGGTCAAGGAAGAAGAGCAGCCCTTTGACCTGCTTAAGCTGCTGGGCAATCTCGGCCAGTATCTGGGTGAAGATGCACGCTCCAAGGGCATCGATTACATTACGGATCTGCCCTCTGAGCCAATTGTGATCAACGGGCTGGAAGCGCGTCTTGCGCAGGTCTTTGTCAATCTGATCACCAACGCCATTTCGTTCTGCGAGGAAAATGACGCAATTCGCGTTTGGGTCCGGCAGCGGGACAACCGCGTGCTGGTGGTTGTCGAAGACACTGGCCCGGGGATTCCCGAACAGGCGCTTACCAAAGTGTTCAAGCGTTTCTACTCGCAGCGTCCGGCGGAACATTTCGGCAATAACTCGGGTCTCGGCTTGGCGATCTCCAAGCAGATTGTCGAAGCGCATGGCGGGGTGATCTGGGCTGAGAACATCCGCCCGACAGAGGCCGATATCACATCGGATCCGCTGGGTGCCCGCTTTGTCGTGGGGTTGCCCGTCTAAATCCATGCATATTGATTCGTTGTCACTCGCGAAAGATCAGGACAGCGCCTGTGTTCATGCCTCCTGCGTTTCGGTTGCCGGACGCGGGCTTTTGATCATCGGTGCGTCCGGCACAGGGAAGTCCGGGCTGGCGTTGCAAATGATGGCGTTCGGCGCGAAACTGGTCGCCGATGACCGAGTCAATCTAGAGATGCAGCAGAATCGGGTGATCGCTTCGGCCGTATCGCAGATCCGCGGTTTGATCGAGGCGCGCCAAATTGGCCTGATCAAAGCTGAACCCAGTGGTCCGGTTCCGCTGGATTACGTGGTGGATCTGGATCAGCCTGAGCCCGAGCGTCTGCCCGACCCTTTGACGGTTTCCGTGCTGAGGCAAACTGTTCCCTTGCTTAGGGGCGCGGGCGTGCCCAACTTGGCTGTAGCGATGATGCAGCTTCTAGGAAATGGGCACGTAAACCCGGAATGGCCGAACACATGACATCGCAAAGACGGATCGTACTTGTCACGGGGCCCTCTGGGGCAGGCAGATCCACAGCCATTCATGTGCTGGAAGATCTGGGCTTTGAAGCCATCGACAATCTGCCGATGGGTCTTTTGTCGCGCTTGCTCGACAGTGCTGACAGCGACCGTCCGATGGCTTTGGGTATAGATGCCCGCAACCGTGATTTTTCGACGATCGGTTTCATAGAATTGGCTGAAAAGCTGGGCCGTTTGGCGCAGGTCGATCTGACGGTTCTGTACCTGGATTGCAGTGATGATGTTCTGGTGCGTAGGTTTTCAGAAACCCGAAGGCGGCATCCCGTCGCCAAGAATGCCAGCCCGGAAACCGGCGTTCAGCGCGAAAAAGAGCTGCTGGCGCCGATACGTGAGATTGCGGATACACTGATCGACACCAGCCTTCTGAATGTGCATCAGCTGCGGGAAGAGGTCGAGAACTGGTTCGCCCCGCAAGGCGGGCGGCATCTGGCGGTTTCCATCGAATCCTTTTCTTACAAACGCGGTCTGCCGCGTGGATTGGACATGGTGTTCGATTGCAGATTTCTGGCGAATCCGTACTGGCGCCCGGAATTTCGCGCAGCGGATGGTCGAAACCCTGACGTTGCGCACTATGTGCAGTCAGACGCTAACTACTTACCGTTTTATGAACGTGTGCTGGACTTGCTGACCCTGTTGCTGCCGGCCTTTCGGGCCGAGGGCAAAGCGCATCTTTCCGTGGCGTTTGGGTGCACAGGGGGCCAGCACAGATCAGTTGCCTTGGCAGAGGCCGTTGCAAAGGCCCTTGCGGAAGACGGGCAGCAGGTGGCAATTAGGCATCGCGAGATGGAACGTCGGTCGTTGAATGTGAGGTCGGATTGATCGGAATTGTGATCGTTGCACATGGTGGGTTGGCTCAGGAATACCTGGCCGCCACACAACACGTGGTCGGACCACAAGCCAGCCTCGTGGCGGTCGCGATCGAGGCTGACCATGATCGGGACGAAAAACAGGCCGAAATCTGCCGTGCCGCGGACGAAGTGGACACCGGAGATGGTGTCGTTGTTGTCACCGACCTCTTTGGCGGTAGCCCCTCGAATCTCAGCCTGCGTGCCTGCGCGCCTCAGGATCGGCGTATTCTGTATGGGGCAAACCTGCCGATGCTGATCAAATTGGCCAAAAGTCGCCACTTGCCCATTGGTGATGCCGTCCGTCAGGCAATGGAGGCTGGACGGAAGTACATCAATGCGCAGAATGTGACATTGGATTAAAAACGGATTATTGAATATGACGAGCCGAAGCCTGAAAATTATCAATGAAAAGGGCCTGCATGCACGCGCCTCGGCAAAGCTGGTTGAGGTTGTCGAGGGGTTTGATGCACATGCTGAGGTGTCAAAAGACGGACTTTCTGCATCGGGCGACAGCATCATGGGCCTTTTGATGTTGGCAGCATCGCGCGGAACAACTATTGACGTCGAGACGTCCGGGCCGGATGCTGAGGCATTGGCAGAAGCTCTGGAAACGCTTGTGAACGACAAGTTCGGAGAGGGGTTCTAAGCCACCCCGCCGGGACAGGAAGAACGGGAAGACCAGGAATTGGCGGAAACGACGCACGAGACCAAGACAAACCCGGTGGTGGATGGGACCACAGATCAGGGTGAGATCTACGACCGTAGAACGCTGACCTATGCGAATTCATTCGACGATGCCTGGACAGCGACCGCCATTCGGGCCATCGAGTGGTGCACAGGCAAGCTGACCATTTTGCGCATGGTCAACAAGTTCGAAAAAAAGAACGAATACTATCGCGGCCAGCGGTTCTGGGGCGGTGCCCTCAAGACTATGGGAATCGACCTGACCACACCGCAGGAACAGATTGACCGCATTCCCAAGACCGGCCCGGTTGTTGTTGTCGCGAACCACCCGCACGGTATGGTCGATGGCATGATTTTGGCAGAACTGATCGGCCGGGTACGCAGCGATTACCGCATCCTGACCCGTTCGGTCCTGACAGGGCTGGACGAAGCGGCCACGTCATTCATGATTCCGGTTCCGTTCCCACATGACCCCGAGGCGCAGGCCAAGATGCTGGAAATGCGCGGCAAAGCCATGGAACATCTCAAAAACGGCGGCGTTGTGGCGCTGTTCCCATCCGGTGTTGTGATGTCCTCGGATGATTGGTTCGGGCCTGCGATCGAGCGGGAATGGAACGTGTTCACCGCCAAGATGATCCGCCGTTCAGGCGCGCGTGTGGTGCCGATTTTCTTTCCGGGCAGCAATTCGCGCTGGTATCAGATCGCCAACCGTGTCTCTGCAATTCTCCGGCAGGGATTGTTGCTGCACGAGATCGTCCGATCCTGCAACAAACCTCAGTCGCCGGTGATCGGCGAACCGATTTCAGACCGCGACATGGAACTGCTGGAACGCGACCCGCGCGGTTTCATGGCCTGGCTCAGAAATCACACCATGTCTCTGGGCAAGTCGGAACAGACCTGACCCGCGTCTTCATCTGGCCAAAAATATCCCGGGGGTGAGCCCGGACAAAGTCCGGGCGAGGGGGTTGGCCCCCTTCAGCGTGTCGGTACCGGAACTTCACCACGGTAATCATAAAAGCCGCGCTCGGTCTTGCGCCCCAGCCACCCGGCCTCGACATATTTCGTCAGCAGGGGGCAGGGGCGGTATTTGGTATCGGCCAACCCGTCATGCAACACGTTCATGATCGCCAGACAGGTATCCAACCCGATGAAGTCCGCCAATTCCAGCGGGCCCATGGGATGATTCGCCCCAAGTTTCATGGACTGGTCGATGGATTGAACGTTCCCCACACCTTCATAGAGTGTGTAGACAGCCTCGTTGATCATGGGCATCAGGATCCGGTTCACGATAAAGGCCGGAAAGTCCTCGGCGCTGGCCGCCGTTTTGCCCAACCGATCCACCACCGCTTTGCAGGCCTTGAAAGTTTCTTCATCCGTGGCGATGCCGCGGATCAATTCCACCAGCTGCATAACAGGGACAGGGTTCATGAAATGAAAACCCATGAACCGTTCGGGCCGATCCGTGCGGCTTGCCAGGCGGGTGATGGAAATCGAGGATGTATTTGACGTCAGAATCGTATGCGGCAGCAGGTGAGGTTGCAGGTCCTCGAAAATCGCCTGCTTGATCGTTTCCCGCTCGGTTGCTGCCTCGATAACCAGATCGGTTTGGCCCAGTTTCGGCAACTCAAGCGTGGTCGTAATCCGTTTCAGTGCAGCCTTCATCGCCTCTTCGGTGATTTTGCCACGCGACGCCTGCCGCGCCAGGTTACCTTCGATTGTGGCAATGGCGTTGTCCAGAGCATCCTGGCTGACATCGTTCAGCAAGACGTCGTATCCCGCCAACGCCATAACATGGGCAATGCCGTTGCCCATTTGCCCCGCGCCAATCACCCCGACCGATTTAACTTCCATGTTCAGCTGCCTTTGCCCTGTAGGATACCGCGACAGTATCGGCAGACCGGGGCAGGCGGCAAGAGGATCAAGGCGGTCAATTTCGCTTCAAATGCGCGCATTAGGAAAATCTCAATATCTAAGGCCGCAAGATGGCACCGGGTGAGAAAACGGGGGCTTGATATGAGCTTTCATCAGACAAACAGCGGCGGGGAGTCCGCCTGCCAATATGCCAACTCGAAACTTTGGTTCCGGGGTCCACCCGGCACGTTGAACCAGCCCTATGTGGCCTGTCTGGGAGGAGAGGAAACTTTCGGCAGATTCGTCGATTACCCGTTTCCTGCCGTGCTTGAGAAGCGATTGGGAAAGCCATGCGTAAACTTCGGCAGCCTGTTTTGCGGAATCGAAGCGTTGTCCACTGATCCGGGGGTGCTGAATCTGGTCAATCAGTCAGACCTGTGCGTGTTGCAGGTGCCCGATCTTCTGCGTCAATCGAACCGGTTTTACCGCGTGCACCCGCGTCGCAACGATCGGTTCCTTGAACCCACCGCGGACTTGCTGGGGCTGTACCCGGATGTTGACTTCACGGAAATCCATTTTGTGCGCCATTTGTTGGAGCAGCTGAGCGCAACAGAAGACGCACGATTCGAAGTCGTAACGCAGGAGCTGCGAGAGGTCTGGATACGCGCCACCGGGGACTTGATAGAACGGATCGAACCCGGCGTGGTTCTGCTTTGGCTGCATGTGCAGCGGCAAACCGGATCGCATGTCGACCATATCGTGCCCGACGCCGCCATGATCGAAAAGCTACGCCCGCTATGCGCAGATGTCGTCGAGGTTTCGGTCGCTGTATCCGCGCGATCGGATGCTCTCGAAGACGTAATGTTCGGAACGCTTCAGCAGCCAATTGCGGAACATATGATCGGCCCGTCCGCGCATCGAGAAATTGCCGAACACCTGCTAAACGCCTTGCGGAACCTGAACTGAAAAAGGCCCGCCTGTTGGCGGGCCTTTACAGATCAATCCGGATATCCGGTTCAGCCGAGCTTTTCGGTCAGTTCCGGTACCGCCTGGAACAGGTCTGCGACCAGGCCGAAATCGGCGACCTGGAAGATCGGCGCCTCTTCGTCCTTGTTGATCGCCACGATGACCTTCGAGTCCTTCATGCCGGCCAGGTGCTGGATCGCGCCCGAAATACCGACGGCGACATACAGATCTGGGGCAACAACCTTGCCGGTCTGACCCACCTGCCAGTCGTTCGGCGCATAGCCCGAGTCAACGGCCGCACGCGACGCACCAACCGCAGCGCCCAGCTTGTCAGCCAGGGTTTCGATCAGTTTGAAGTCTTCTTCCGAGCCGACACCGCGGCCGCCCGAAACAACAACGCCGGCCGAGGTCAGCTCTGGACGGTCGCTTTCGGCAACCTTGTCCTCAACCCAGGACGACAGGCCGGGGTTCTCGCCGACCGACACGGTCTCGACCGCGGCCGAACCACCTTCGCCGGCAGCGTCAAAGCTGGCGGTCCGGATGGTGACGACCTTCTTGGCGTCGTTCGACTTCACGGTCTGGATCGCGTTGCCCGCATAGATTGGGCGCTCAAACGTAGAGCCATCGACCACGCCCGAGGCATCCGAGATCACCATCACGTCCAGCAGCGCTGCAACGCGCGGCATCACGTTCTTGGCGTCGGTGGTGGCAGGGGCAACGATGTGCTCATACCCATCGGCCAGGCCCACGATCAGGGCTGCGGTCGATTCCGCCAGGCGGTGGCCCAGCGATGCGTCTTCGGCGACCAGAACCTTGGATACGCCGTCGATCTTGGCGGCGGCCTCACCGGCAGCAGCGGCAGACCCCCCAGCGGCCAGAACGGTCACGTCGCCCAGCACTTTCGCGGCGGTCACGGCCTTTGCGGTCGCATCCATCGCCAATTCGCCGTTGTTCACTTCGGCAAGCAGAAGTACAGCCATTACACAGCCCCCGCTTCTTTGAGTTTCTCGACCAGCTCGTCAACCGAGCCCACGATGATGCCCGCCGCGCGCGCCGGCGGCTCTTCGGTCTTGACGATTTCCAGACGCGGGGTGACGTCGACGCCGTAATCGGCGGCGGTTTTCTCGTCCAGCGGCTTTTTCTTCGCCTTCATGATGTTGGGCAGCGAGGCATAGCGCGGCTCGTTCAGACGCAGGTCGACGGTGATGATGGCGGGCATCTTGACGCTGATGGTCTGTAGGCCGCCATCGACCTCGCGGGTGACCTTGGCGGTGTCGCCTTCGATGTCCAGCTCGGACGCGAAGGTGCCCTGGGACCAGCCCAACAGCGCCGACAGCATCTGGCCGGTGGCGTTCATGTCGTTGTCGATCGCCTGCTTGCCTGCCAGAACAATGCCGGGCTGCTCTTCTTCGACCACTTTGGCCAGGATCTTGGCAACGGCCAGAGGCTCGATATCGGTGTGTACATCGTCAGTCGCCACAACCAGGATTGCGCGGTCAGCCCCCATGGCCAGCGCCGTGCGCAGCGTCTCCTGCGCCTGCTTCACGCCGATCGAAACAGCAACGACCTCGTCGGCCTTGCCGGCTTCTTTCAGGCGGATAGCTTCTTCCACCGCAATCTCGTCGAACGGGTTCATCGACATTTTGACATTGGCGAGATCAACACCGCTACCGTCCGCTTTCACGCGGACCTTCACATTGTAGTCAATCACGCGTTTGACAGGCACCAGTACCTTCATTGTAGCGCTTTCTCCTCAAAAAAACGGTAAGCCGCGCAGGCGACTCCACCAATGCTCTCGACCGACTAGATAGCGCCTGCCGCAGTGGCACAACAGAGCAAAATCGTCACGTCATGGCGTCGGGACGTCGCGTTTTGCAATTTTTTTGCCAAGTGGCGAAAGAATATTACCCGCGACTCTGTATTTCGCGATCAGCGGTTCGCGCCCGGAACCCACAACACGTCGTCTTTGCCGTTTGCGTTTGCGCAGCGTGCTGCAACAAAGAACCAGTCGCTGAGACGGTTGAGGTATTTGACCGCCACGTCGTTGACGGGCTCCATATTCGTCAGCTCGACCGCAAGCCGTTCCGCCCGGCGCGAAACGGTCCGGCAGACATGCAGATGTGCTGCCAAGCGCGAGCCACCGGGCAGGATGAAACTGCGCAGAGGTTCCAGCGTCTCGTTCATTGCGTCGATCTCGGCTTCCAGCCGGTCGATCTGGGCAGGCACGATGCGTAGGGGGGGATAATCGGCCTCGGCGTCTTTTTCCATGTCGGGGCGACAGAAGTCGGCACCCAGATCGAACAGGTCATTTTGAATGCGCGACAGCGCGGTTTCGACATCACCTTCGGCCTCGGTCCGTGCCACGCCGACAAAAGCGTTCAGTTCGTCCACGGTGCCATAGGCTGCGACGCGACCCGAATATTTTGCCACGCGCTCTCCGTTGCCCAGGGCGGTTTTCCCGTCATCGCCAGTGCGTGTGTAGATTTTGTTGAGTACGACCATTTATTGAACTCCCTGTCCGCGCAGATACACGAAAAGCACGATCAGCAACACGGCGATGAACTGAAAGAGAATGCGCAGGCGCATCATCTTGTTGCTTTTCTTGGCCGCTTCCATGCCGCCTTTGCCGAAATTCGCGATGCCTAAGGCCAGCACTACGACAACTGCCGCCATAGCCAGAAGCAGAATGACCATCACAAGGTCCATTTGAAGTCACCGTCCGATTTTTTCGATTACCACCCATCTAGCGTCAGGGCGTCGAAAAGCGAACGGGAAATATCGTCTCAGATATCCGAAAGGATTCGATCAGAGGCGTTTGTAGGCAGAATGCGGCGCAGTATCCCGGCGATATATGTCGGAGTGGTCACATAGTAACGTGGTTTGGGGCGTCGGGCCTCGACCGCATGGGCCAGCTTGTCCGTGACGGCAGAGGCGGGCAATTCAAATCGGTCTGGCCCACTGCTTTCATAAAGGCGCTTCAGTAACGAGTCTTCGTACTTCCCCCGAATGGCCGAGTTTTCCCAGTCGATGTATTTCTCGAACAATGGGATCGCCTTTTCCCGGAGTTTTGAGGTGATGGGGCCGGGCTCGATCAAGACGACGTGAATGTCGGTATCCCGAAGTTCCAGCCGCAGCGTGTCGGTCAGCCCTTCGATCGCGTATTTTGTGGCGACATATGCGCCGCGCCACGGGAAGGCGACAAGCCCCAGAACCGAGGAACACTGCACAATCCGGCCATGACCCTGTTCCCGCATGACGGGAATGACCTGTCGGGTCAGCTCGTGCCAGCCAAAGACATTGGTCTCAAATATATGGCGCAGGCCATCCGTCGGAACATCCTCAACCGCGCCGGGCAAGCCATGTGCGCCATTGTTGAAAAGGGCATCCAGAGAGCCGCCTGTAGCCTCGAGAACGTGGGACAAGCCCGATGTAATGCTCTCTGCATCAGTGTAGTCGATTCTGGGGCTTTCAAAGCCCTGTGCGCGTAGGCGATCACAGTCGCGTTGCTGGCGGCAGGATGCAAAAACGCGCCAGCCTCTTGCACGCATCCCGTGTGCCGCGTCCAGACCGATGCCTGACGAGCATCCCGTGATAAGAATCGATTTCTGCATATGCCTTCCGAGCCTAATCCCCGCCCATAGCTATGGCGGGGTTTGCGGCAGGGCAATGACACTTCGATGTCAGTTCGTTGTTTTCCGGACGAGTGATGCCGAAACCCACCCAACCTGTTGCCCCGGCAACACGCGCAGGCGCAACCAGCCGGTACCTGAATCCCCAAATACCTCAACCTGCTGGCCGATCCTGGCTTTGCCGATGATCGGATAGATCGTCCCCGGCCCATCGCGCAGGTTCACGCGGGTTCCCGAAATTTCACGGATATCCTTGGCGGCTTCAACAGGGGCGGGCAGTTCGACCGTTGGCAGCTCGGCGTCGGTGGTGACTTGTTCGAGGGAGGCCAGACCCTGTTCCAGCGACGCAAGGGTCAGAGTGACGTTTTCGTCAGCGAACAGTGAGGGGTTTGCCTTCAGACCAGCCGCGACTTGCGACAACAGCGCTTTGGTTTCTGCTTCGTCCAATTCGGCGACAGGTTCAGTGACCGGTGCGACCGGCGCCGGAGGCTTCACCGCGGCGCGCACGACCAACGTTTCCGCGGGCGCGGGTTCGATAGCTGGTCTTGAAGGTTTCGGGACAATGGCAACACGCTCGGGCTCCGCTGTGCGGACCCCGCGCGGCTCAAAGTCCGGACCTCCGCTCATCACGTAAAAAGCCCAGCCGAGCGCGGCGAAAGTAACAAGTACAAGGCGCGTCATGGCGCATCCCCCAATTCAATCGTAACAACAAAAAAGGCAGCAATCATTCAATTGTTGGAATGGTAGCATAATAGAAGGGCAGAGTCGAAAATTCGGGGAAAACACCGACTTGCCTCCCCCTGTTGCAAAAAGCCCGACTTGTCCCCAGTAAAATACGCGTTGCTTGCTTTACCAAGGCGTTCTTGCGTCGTATCACATCATATATGAACGATACGATCGACGACCCCAACATGGAGGCCCCCGACCACGGGGGTGAGGTTGCAGAACCGCTGCGCCGCGCGATAGGCGAGCGTTACCTGACCTATGCGCTGTCCACAATCATGCACCGCGCCCTGCCGGACGCGCGGGACGGATTGAAGCCGGTGCACCGGCGAATCCTCTTTGCGATGAGAGAGCTGCGACTCAGCGCAACCGGAGGTTTTCGCAAATCCGCCAAGATTTCCGGCGACGTGATGGGCAATTACCACCCGCATGGCGACGCCGCGATTTACGACGCAATGGCGCGCCTGGCGCAGGACTTCAACGTGCGTTACCCGCTGGTCGACGGGCAGGGGAATTTCGGGAATATCGACGGCGACAATCCGGCGGCCTCGCGATATACCGAGGCGCGGATGACCATCGTGGCCGAGGCGCTGCTGGAAGGTCTGAACGAAGACGCCGTGGATTTCCGCGACAACTATGATGGCACGCTGACCGAACCTGTGGTGCTGCCTGCGCAGTTTCCGAATCTTTTGGCCAACGGCGCCAGCGGTATCGCCGTCGGCATGGCCACGAACATCCCGCCGCACAACATCTCGGAGCTTTGCGACGCCTGCCTGCACCTGATCAAAACACCGGACGCGCGGGACGACACGTTGCTGAACTATGTCCCCGGCCCGGATTTTCCGACCGGTGGCGTGATCGTCGAACCGCCCGAGAACATCGCGCAAGCCTATCGCACCGGGCGCGGCTCGTTCCGACTGCGCTGCAAGTTCGAAGTCGAGGATCTGGGCCGTGGCCAGTGGCAGATCGTGGTCACCGAGATTCCCTATCAGGTTCAGAAATCCAAGCTGATCGAAAAGATCGCGGAACTGATCCAGACCAAGAAAATCCCGATCCTCGCAGATGTGCGCGACGAATCCGCCGACGATATCCGTCTGATCCTCGAGCCACGCTCCAAGAACGTGGACCCCGAGGTGCTGATGGGCATGTTATACCGCAACTCGGACCTCGAGGTGCGGTTCAGCCTGAACATGAACGTGCTGATCGATGGGGTGACGCCCAAGGTCTGTTCGATGAAGGAAGTTTTGCGAGCCTTCCTCGATCACCGGCAAGAGGTGCTGCTGCGCCGCTCGCGTCACCGCATGGCCAAGATCGACCACCGGTTGGAAGTGCTCGAAGGCTTTATCGTCGCCTTCCTGAACCTCGACCGTGTGATCGACATCATCCGTTATGACGACGACCCCAAGGCCGCGCTGATGCGCGAGGATTGGGGCATCGACCACGTTCGCGCCACCGACGAATCTGACTACGTCACGCCTAAGCCGGGCGAGGGCGAGCTGTCGGAAGTTCAGGTCGACGCCATCCTCAATATGCGCCTGCGCTCCTTGCGCCGTCTGGAAGAGATGGAGCTGGTTCGCGAACGCGACGCGCTGATGGAAGAACGCGCCAATCTCGAAGATCTGCTGGCCGATCCCGCCCTGCAATGGGCCAAGATTGCCGAGCAATTGAAAGAGACGAAAAAGACCTTTGGCAAAGATTATGCAGGCGGTGCGCGCCGCACCCGGTTTGCCGAGGCGGGGCAGGTCGAGGAAGTTCCGCTTGAGGCGATGATCGACAAGGAGCCGATCACGGTCGTCTGCTCGCAGATGGGCTGGATTCGCGCCATGACCGGCCATATCGACCTGAAGCGAGAGTTGAAGTTCAAGGACGGCGACGGCCCGCGTTTCATCTTCCACGCGGAAACGACCGACCGGTTGCTGGTCTTTGCCTCGAATGGCCGATTCTATACCGTCAGCGCAGCCAACCTGCCCGGCGGGCGCGGCATGGGCGAGCCCTTGCGCCTGATGGTGGATTTGCCCAACGAGGCGCAGATCATCGACATCCTGATCCACAAGCCGGGGCGCAAGCTGCTGGTGGCCTCGGACGCGGGCAACGGCTTTATGGTGCCGGAAGATGACGTGCTGGCGCAGACGCGCAACGGCAAACAAGTGCTGAACGTCAAGGGTGATGAGACGGCCATGATCTGTAAGCCTGTGGAAGGCGATCATGTCGCTGTCGTGTCCCAAAACGGCAAATTCCTGGTCTTCCCCACGGAAGAACTGCCAGAGATGGGTCGCGGCAAGGGCGTGCGTTTGCAGAAATACAATATGGCGCGGGGCCGTCAGGGAACGCTTGAACTGGATGGGGGCTTGTCCGACATCACGACGTTCAACTGGGAAGACGGTCTCAAGTGGTCCATGGGCGGCGACAAGACCCGACATGAGGCGGATATGACGCAATGGCTGGCAAAACGCGCCAGTGTCGGGAAAAAACCGCCCTATGGCTTCCCGCGCGACTATAAGTTTTCGTGATCGCGCTGCTGCGCGGGTGAATTTCCGCCGATACGGCTTTGCACAACCCGTATCGGTGCGCTAGATCAACAAAAAACAGGCCTATCGAGACGACACATGTTGCGCATTCTGACGCTGATCACCGGACTGGCCCTGATGGCCGCTTGCACACAGACACAGGTGTATGAGCCGCCTGAATCCCTCGGAGAATTCAAGCTTCGCGTGAATTATGCCTTTGCGGACAAGGCCGTTCAGGGACCTGTGTCGCGGGACGCCACACCTGACGAATGGACAAAAGCGATCCAGAACGCGGTTGATATTCGTTTGGGGCGTTACGAAGGCTCACAGGAATATGACCTTGGCATCAGCCTCGAGGGTTACATGCTGGCCCCGCCGGGGATCCCTGTGATCTACAACCCCAAAAGCACTGCGATTGTGTTGGTCAACGTCTATGACGTGAAGAAAAAAGAGTTTCTGGCCAAGGGTAAGCAATTCCAGGTGCTGGAAGACACCACCGGCGGAAGTGCCCTCAAAGGATCGGGGCATGAGCGCACAAAAGAAGAACAGATGAGCGGTCTGGCCCTCAAGATAGCCGACCGTGTCGAGGAATGGCTGGCTGAAGAGCACAAGGAAAATGGCTGGTTCGACAAACGGCCGGACCTTATCCAGCCGTTGGAATCTGTCGAGGTCACGCAAAATCCGGCAGGATAAGCGCTTTTCCCTCAGGATGTGCTTGATTTTCCCCTTTGAACCAAATATCTCGCGCGCGCAGATGTAACCACGGGACCAAGGGTCCCCCAAATCGCAAAAGGGCGCCTGAGGAATGGCAAAGGAAAAGTTTGAGCGTACAAAACCGCACGTCAACATCGGCACGATTGGCCACGTTGACCACGGCAAGACCACGCTGACCGCAG
>NZ_JBQFYQ010000011.1:0-118585 GCF_056541565.1 Ruegeria sp. AG6
AACCAGGAGCTCGGCGAGCCTTTCCGCCGCGACGCGATGAAAAAACCCGTCGCCGTCGCCGGAATCTCCGCCGACGACATGAAAGCTCAGGAAGCGTAATCAAAGGACGAGGCCACAGCGCATGACAATGACACCAATTGAACTGTTGCGTCAGAGCGCCCCGGCCTCGCGCCCTGTGATTTCTTTATGCGAAGGCAGTGATCCCCGCGTTGTTGCGGGGGCGCTGGCCGCCCAACAAGCCGGACTGGCCGATGTCATTCTGGTCGGTCCACAAGCCGAGGTCGACGCCGCCCTCAAAAACCAGAACGCCACTCGCTCTGACGGCGTCATGGTTCACGACCCGGCAACCTCGGACCTGACCGAGGAATTTGCTCAAACCTATTTTGAACTGCGCCAACACAAGGGCGTCGATCCGGCCAAGGCCCGAGCCGCCGTTGAAACACCGCCAGTCTATGCCGCCATGCTGGTACGCAGCGGGCGGGCCACTGGAACCGTAGGTGGAGCCGTTCACACAACCGGAGACATTGTACGCGCGGCCATTCAGGTGATCGGCATGGCCCCCGATGCCGGAATGGTATCATCCTTTTTCCTGATGTACCCGCCGGAAGACGCTCAACCCGGAGCGCGGGCGATGCTCTATTCGGACTGCGGCCTGGTCATCGATCCCAGCCCTGACGAGTTGAGCAAAATTGCCGTCGCCTCGGCCAGATCGGCGCGCGCACTGCTGCGGGTTGACCCCAAGATCGCCATGCTCAGCTTTTCGACCAAAGGCAGCGCAAAGCATCCCGATGTCGACAAGGTGATCGAGGCCACTGAAACACTGCGTCAAAGTTCCCCGGATCTCGAGGTCGACGGCGAGCTTCAGTTCGACGCGGCCTTCGTGCCCTCGGTCGGGGATCGCAAATCGCCCGGATCTTCGGTCGCCGGTCAGGCCAACGTGATGATCTTTCCCAATCTCGACGCGGGCAATATCGGCTACAAGATCACGCAACGACTGGGGGGTTACACCGCAATCGGCCCGGTTCTGCAGGGGCTGGCCCGACCCGCCAACGATCTTTCCCGCGGATGCAGCGCCGAAGACGTGACCCAGATGATCGCCGTGACGGCACTGCAAGCTATCAGGGAATAAAACTCAGAACTCGCGTCGTCTTCAGAACGATGTTCTCAAATCGGAAGGAAAGTGAAACAATCCTCCCGACATAACCGACAGGACCCGCCAATGACCCATCAGCAGCCGATCCTTGAAACGTCTCCGAAAGTTTCGGACGAGGTCCGCAAAACCACCTGTTATATGTGCGCCTGCCGCTGCGGCATCAACGTTCACATGAAAGATGGCAAGGTAGCCTATATCGAAGGAAACCGGGACCACCCGGTCAACAAGGGTGTGTTGTGCGCCAAGGGCTCTGCCGGGGTCATGCAGGTCAACGCCCCCTCTCGCCTGCGCAAACCGCTGAAGCGTGTCGGCCCACGCGGCTCGGGTGAATTTCGCGAAATCGAGTGGGACGAGGCGCTCAGCACTGCCGTGGGCTGGCTGAACGAACTGCATGAAACCGCACCGCAGAAGCTGGCTTTCTTCACTGGCCGCGACCAGAGCCAGAGCTTCACCAGTTTCTGGGCCCAGAATTTCGGCACTCCGAACTACGCAGCCCACGGCGGCTTCTGCTCGGTCAATATGGCGGCCGGTGGCATTTACACGATGGGCGGCGCTTTTTGGGAGTTTGGGCAACCCGACTGGGATCACACCAAACTGTTCATGCTGTTCGGCGTCGCCGAGGATCATGACAGCAACCCGATAAAAATGGGGATCGGCAAGATCAAGGCGCGCGGCGCACGGGTGATCGGAGTGAATCCGATCCGGTCGGGCTATAACGCAGTTGCCGATGACTGGGTTGGCATCACACCCGGAACAGACGGGCTGTTCATTTTGTCGCTGATCCACGTCCTGATGAAAGCTGGCAAGATCGATCTGGATTACCTGAGCCGCTATACCAATGCGCCGGTTCTGGTGAACGCAAGCGAGGGTGCGGAAAAGGGCCTGTTCCTGCGCGACGAGGATGGCAAGCCGCTGGTTATTGATCGCAAGACGGGCAAGCCAACCGCATTCGACAAGCCCGGCGTGCGCCCGGACCTGTCGGCGACCTATGACAAGGACGGTGTAACGCACCGTCCCGTTTTCCACTTGATGGCCGAGAAATACCTCAGCAACGAACACGCGCCCGAGGCGGTGGCCGATCGCTGCGGCATTCCCGCCAAACGTATCCGGGCTATTGCCGCCGAAATCGCCAGGGTCGCTTTTGACGAGGCGATCCAACTGAATCAGGAATGGGTTGATTTTCGGGGTGAAAAGCACTCGAAGATGATTGGTCGTCCCGTCAGCTTCCATGCCATGCGGGGCATTTCGGCCCATGCCAACGGATTCCAGACCTGCCGCGCACTGCACGTGCTTCAGATCCTGCTGGGAACAGTCGAGGTGCCGGGCGGTTTCCGCTTCAAGCCACCCTATCCCAAGCCGGTCGAAGCGCACCCGACGCCCCATGGCGACAGGCGTCCGGGACGCCCGCTGAACGGCCCGCATCTGGGCTTTCCACGAGGTCCCGAAGACCTGCTGCTGGATGACTGCGGCACGCCGCAACGCATCGACAAAGCATTCACCTGGGAAAACCCGATGTCCGCGCACGGGTTGATGCATATGGTGATTTCGAACGCGGCTGCCGGTGATCCCTACAAGATCGACACGCTGTTCATGTATATGGCGAACATGTCGTGGAACTCCTCCATGAACACCAAAGGTGTGATGGAGATGCTGACGGCCAAGGCCGAAGACGGCAATTACATCATCCCGCGCATCATCTACTCCGATGCCTATTCTTCGGAAATGGTGGCCTATGCCGACCTGATCCTGCCCGACACCACCTATCTTGAGCGGCACGACTGTATCTCCCTGCTGGATCGCCCGATCTGCGAGGCCGACGCCGCAGCAGACGCCATTCGCTGGCCGGTGGTCAAACCCGACCGTGACGTGCGTGGTTTCCAGTCGGTTCTGATCGAGCTGGCCAACCGTATGAGCCTGCCGGGTTTCACGAATGAAGACGGCAGCCCAAAGTGGAATGACTACGCAGATTACATTGTCAACCACGAACGACGCCCTGGCATCGGCCCGCTGGCCGGCTTCCGGGGTCCAGACGGCGACAAGGAAGGCCGCGGCGAGGTCAATCCGGATCAGCTGAACCGGTATATCGAAAACGGCGGATTTTATGTGGCGCATATCCCGGAAGGCGCGGATTACTACAAACCGTGGAACACCGCCTATCAGGACTGGGCCGTCGGGATGGGCATCTATGACAGCCCTCAGCCCTATCTGTTCCAACTCTATTCCGAACCGATGCGCCGTTTCCAGCTGGCTGCCGAAGGTCACGGAGACCGCCAGCCGCCCGAGCACCTGCGCCAGCGCATCAAGGACACCATGGATCCGTTGCCGATCTGGTACGAAACCGATCAGCAGGGCAATGAAGGCTTCACCGTCAACGCCCTGACGCAGCGCCCAATGGCCATGTATCACAGTTGGGGCACACAGAACGCATGGCTGCGCCAGTTGCACGGGCAAAACCCGCTGTACGTCCCGACCAAACTGATGCGGGAACACAACCTGCAAGACGGAGACTGGGCAAAAGTCAGCTCTCCCCACGGTGAGATCACCGTGCCGGTGATGGAGATGGCCGCGCTGAACGACAACACGGTCTGGACATGGAACGCCATCGGCAAACGCAAGGGCGCCTGGGCCTTGCAGGACGACGCACCAGAAGCGACCAAAGGTTTCCTGCTCAATCACCTGATTCACGAATTGCTGCCGTCCAAAGATGATGGAATGCGCTGGGCCAATTCGGACCCAATCACTGGTCAGGCGGCATGGTTCGACCTGAAGGTCAAAATCGAAAAAGCCGACGCACCTGCCGATGCGCAAAGCCAGCCGAATTTCGACCCGATCAAATCTCCTGTCGGAACCGGCCCTGAGAACCTGGCCTGGAAGGTGGGCAAATGACCCGGATCCGCACTTCATCTGGCCAAAAATATCCCGGGGGTGAATTGAGCCGCAGGCTCAAGAGGGGGCTGGCCCCCTCACCTGCCCTCCACAGCAGAGGTTCACTGACATGACCCAGCTACCAAACTCCACTGACCGCAAGATGGGCCTGGTCATCGACCTGGATACCTGTGTCGGCTGCCACGCCTGCGTTATTTCCTGCAAAGGCTGGAACACAGAAAATTACGGCGCCCCTCTTTCGGATCAGGACGCCTATGGTGCAAACCCTTCGGGCACCTTTCTCAACCGCGTGCATTCCTACGAAGTGCAACCTGCCGACGGGCATGCCCAGCTGATCCACTTCCCGAAATCCTGCCTGCATTGCGAAGACGCGCCCTGTGTTACCGTTTGCCCCACCGGCGCCAGCTACAAGCGGGTCGAGGATGGCATCGTCCTGGTCAATGAAAGCGATTGCATCGGATGCGGCCTGTGCGCCTGGTCCTGCCCTTACGGTGCGCGGGAACTGGATGTGGCCGAAGGTGTGATGAAGAAATGCACACTTTGCGTGGACCGCATCTACAACGAAAACCTCCCCGAGGTCGACCGTATCCCCTCCTGTGTTCGCACCTGCCCTGCGGGCGCAAGGCACTTTGGTGATCTGGGCGACCCTGACAGCGATGTCAGCCAGCTGGTTGCAGAACGGGGTGGCATGGACCTGATGCCGGAAATGGGAACCAAACCCGTCAACAAATACCTGCCCCCGCGCCCCAAGGACACCGTGGAAGACCAGATCGACATACTGGCCCCCCTGCTGGCCCCCATCGCTGACGAGCCCAAAGGGTTCCTCGGCTGGCTCGACAAGACGTTGGAGAAACTCTGATGCATCCCGCACCCTCCGTCATTCTGTTCACCACCCTGTCCGGTCTGGGATTTGGACTGCTGTTCTTTCTTGGCCTGGGGTTTCCGGCTGTTTCGGGTTGGGTGGCTTTTGTGTTCTTCGCCATTGCCTATGGTCTGGCCGTCGGCGGGCTTTTGGCTTCGACCTTCCACCTGGGCCATCCGGAACGGGCCTTGAAAGCCTTCACTCAATGGAAAACCAGCTGGCTCAGCCGTGAAGGTTGGTGTGCCGTCCTCGCGCTGGTCGTCATGGGGCTCTATGCAATTGGCGTGGTGTTTCTGGACCAGCGCTGGGGTTTTCTGGGCTGGATCGGCGCAGGGTTGTCGCTGGCCACAGTGTTCACGACATCGATGATCTACACGCAGCTCAAGACCATCCCACGCTGGAACATGAACCTGACACCTGCCATGTTCCTCAGCTTCAGCCTGGCCGGTGGTGCCTTGCTGGCAGGTCAGACAAGTGCAGCTCTGCCGCTGCTGCTGATCGCGGCGCTGGTGCAGATACTGTACTGGCGCAAAGGGGATCAGGCGTTTGCATCATCGGGAACTGATCTGGGTACAGCCACCGGGCTTGGCGCACGCGGTTCCGTCCGCGCCTTTGAGCCGCCCCATACCGGCACCAATTATCTGCTGCGAGAGTTTGTTCATGTGGTCGGGCGCAAACACGCCGAAAAACTGCGGCTGATCTCGTTCGTTCTGGCATTCGTGCTGCCGGTTCTGCTGTTGTTGTTGCCGTTCAATCACGTCTTCGCCCTGCTGGCCGTGGCCTCGCATCTGGCAGGTGTTGCAACGTCGCGCTGGCTGTTCTTTGCGCAGGCCGAACATGTCGTGGGGCTGTATTACGGCAAACGCTGAGGGGGCTCTGCCCCCGCCGCGGCAAGCCGCGACTCCCCCGGGATATTTTTAGCCAGATGAAGTCTGGATATATGGAAAAGAAAGGGCGGCGCTCGAGGTTCGAGGCCGCCCTTCGTTGTATTCTGAAATACCAGTCAGATCAGGCCAGCATGGGCCATTGCGGCCTCGATTGCATCCTTGGTGCTGTTTTCCAGCTCGGTCAGGGGTGAGCGGACTTCGGTGCTGCAAAGGCCCAGTTTGCTGAGTGCATATTTGGCACCGACCAGGCCCGGCTCGATGAAGATCGCCTCATGCAGCGGCATCAGTTTGTCCTGATACTCCAGCGCTTTTGCGTAATCCCCTGCCAGTGTCGCCTGCTGGAATTCGGCGCAGAGCCTGGGGGCCACGTTTGCGGTGACCGAAATGCAGCCAACACCGCCGTGTGCGTTGAAGCCAAGTGCGGTGGCGTCTTCGCCGGACAATTGGCAGAAATCTGCGCCGCAAGTTGCACGCTGCTGGCTGACACGGGCCAGATCGCCCGTTGCATCCTTGACCCCGACGATACGGGGAAGCTTGGCCAGTTCACCCATCGTGGCAGGTGTCATGTCAATGACTGAGCGGCCCGGAATGTTGTAGATGATGATCGGGATATCCGCGGCCGCATGCAGCGCCTCGAAATGCGCGATCAGGCCACGCTGAGTCGGTTTGTTGTAATACGGCGTAACGACCAGTGCCGCATCCGCTCCGACTTTTTCCGCGAACTGAACGAAGCGGACAGCTTCGACCGTGTTGTTCGACCCGGCACCGGCAATGACCGGAACGCGGCCCGCAGCGGTTTTGACGACCTCTTCGATCACTGTTTCATGCTCTTCGTGGCTGAGCGTCGGGCTTTCGCCGGTTGTTCCCACAGGCACCAGCCCGGTCGAGCCTTCGGATATCTGCCAGTCCACCAGATGTTTGAGCGTCTTCAGGTCCAACTCGCCGTTGTTGAACGGGGTGACGAGGGCTGGCATCGAGCCTTTGAACATGACACGCTCCTTCAAGGTGCATTTTGCAGTTTTTACGCCGCGGTCCCTCACGTTTCCAGCTTTGTGAGTTGATCCCGGCGACGCACGGTTTATCCTCACAGGCTCTATCCTCGGTTGGTTAGGAAATGCAAGGGATGACACGCTTTCTGGCACTGTTGACTGCTGTGATTCTGTATTCGGTGACTGCGACGCATTCAGCACGGGCAGATGCTGCTGCTGATTTGCGCGCTGGACTTACCGAAATGCGCAAAGGCGACTGGAACGCAGCGTTGCGCGTATCCGGCCAGCGTGGTTCTGTATCGCGCGATATCATTGTCTGGCACTGGCTGCGCGAGGGCTTCGGCAGCTCTGGCGACGTGTTGGTGTTTCTCGAACGTCGCCCGGACTGGCCCGGGCTGGCATGGTTGCGCCGCAAGAGCGAGCCTGTTTTCACCGGTGCCGATCCAGACAGGGTTCTGAAATTCTATGCCGGCATGCCGCCTCAGACGGCAGAGGGCGCGTTGAACTTTGCCGTCGCTCTGAAAGCCAAGGGACGCATCGGAGAAGCGGAGGCCGACATTGTGACCGCTTGGCGCACCATGCCAATGGGTTCGGGTCTGCAAAAAAGCTATCTGGAAAACTTTGCCAAACTTCTGAAGCCGCATCACGCGGCGCGCTTGGACAGAATGCTGTGGGACGGTCATCTTGTAAGCGCCGGGCAGATGTTGCCTTTGGTCGGTTCAGACGAACGCAAACTGGCCGAAGCACGGATAGCATTGCAGAAACGCCAACCCGGTGTGGACACCAAGGTGGCAGCAGTTCCCAAGTCTCTGGCGGATGCGCCCGGGCTGGCCTTCGATCGTTTTGTCTGGCGCGACAAGAAAGAACTGGATGACAGCGCCGTCGATCTGATGCTGGCACGCTCTACCGGGCCTGACGCCCTGGGTGAGCCTGACAAATGGGCCGAGGGACGGCGCCGTCTTGCACGGCTTGAGATGCGATCGGGCCGTGCGGCGCGCGCCTATGACGTGGCCGCCAATCATCACATGACCCCCGAAATGGGTTACGGCTATGCCGATCTTGAATGGCTGGCCGGTTTTCTGGCGCTTCGCAAACTGAATGATCCTGCCACCGCCATTCGCCACTTCCAGAACTTTTCGGACGCCGTGAAATCTCCGATCTCGAAAGGCCGTGGTGGCTATTGGCTTGGGCGCGCTTACGCGGCATTGGGTGACGCGGACAAGGCGTATGACGCCTATGCGATGGGGGCCGACTACCAGACCTCATTCTACGGTCTGTTAGCCGCAGAACGGATCGGACGACCGTTTGATGCAGAACTGGCCAATCCGCGGCGCGCGCCGCATTGGCGGCAGGCGGAATTTGCCGATTCCAGCGTTTTGGAGGCCGGATTGCTGTTGCTGAAAGCCGGAGAAGCAAACCTGTCCGAACGGTTCCTGACCCATCTGGTCGAAAGCCTTGATCCAGTACAGGCCAATCAATTGGGCGATCTGGTGATCGAACTGAAACAGCCGCATCTGGCCGTGATGATCGCCAAACGGGCGGCAACTACGGGAACCGTTCTGCCCGCAGCCTATTACCCGGTCCATCCCGTTGCAGATATGCGATTGCCGATGGCCAAGGAAATGACATTGGCCATCGCGCGCCGTGAAAGCGAGTTCGACCCGGTCGTCGTCAGCGGTGCGGGTGCACGCGGCCTGATGCAGGTAATGCCCGCCACGG
Organism: Ruegeria sp. AG6; assembly: GCF_056541565.1. NCBI lineage: Bacteria > Pseudomonadati > Pseudomonadota > Alphaproteobacteria > Rhodobacterales > Roseobacteraceae > Ruegeria > Ruegeria sp. AG6. The sequence goes on from NZ_JBQFYQ010000011.1 coordinate 8,497, forward strand.
CCAAGCTGGTCGCGGGCGAGCTGGGCATTCTCAGCGGCCATCAGACGGGACGATTGACCACGGACTGGCAATACAACGCAAAGCTTGGGGCCAACTATCTTTCTGGTCTGGCGGCCGATTTCAACGGCAACGTTGTGATGATGGCGGCGGGGTACAATGCGGGACCAAGGCGCCCGATCTCGTGGATGGAACGCTATGGTGATCCGCGCACAGGCGAGGTCGATATCGTCGACTGGATCGAGACGATCCCGTTCAGCGAAACGCGGAACTACGTGATGCGCGTGACCGAAAGCCTGCCGGTCTACCGTGCCCGCCTGGGGCAACCCGCCCTTCCGGTTCCTTTCTCGCAGGAGCTGATCGGATCATCTCTGGCGGCGTTCGCGCCATAAGGTGAACAAACCTGCGGCCACGACGATGGTTGCGCCCGCCACGACTTCGGGGCGCAACGTTTCGCCAAAGATCGAAATACCCAGGATCGCGCTCCAGACCAGGTGAAAATATGCAAAGGGTTGAACCGCACTGGCTTCGGCCATCTCATAGCACTTGATCAACAGCCAGTGCCCGAACACCCCACTGACACAAAGCAGCGCCATCCAGAGCCAGTCGCCGCGCGCCATCGGCTCCCAGAACCACATGCCAAACACGGTCATCGCCACGGCACCGGCGACACCGGTCCAGAAAAAGCTGGTCGCCGCGCTGTCCTGACGGGCGACATATCGCGTCAAAAGTCCATAGATCGCAAACAGCAAAGCGGAAATCAAAGGTATGACAGCCCATGGGTTAAAGACCCCGGCGCCCGGTTGCAGGATGATCAGAACGCCGATGCAGCCGACACCGATCGCGGCCCATCGCCGCCATCCGACCTTTTCGCCCAGCACCGGCCCGCTCAGCGCGGCGACAAGCAAAGGATAGCAGATGAAGACGGCCATACTGTCGATCAGGCCAAGGACCGTAAAGCCGAACACCGCAATGCAGATCTCGGCCGCCAGCAACAAGCCCCGCACGATCTGCAAACCCAACTGACTTGTCTTTGTGGCCGCCTTCAGCCCACCGGGGGCCCGGGCGGCCAAAGCGATGACAAAAGCCGCAAAGAACCAATAGCGGATCATGACCACCATGTAGGTGTTGTAGGTTCCGGCCAGATGGCGCGAGATACCGTCCTGCAAGGCAAAGACAATTGTCGCGCCCACCATCAAAGCGATGCCCGCACCGACATTGTTCGTCTGGGTCATGCTTTGTGTGCCCGTGTCATGTGCCGCTTGCGACCATAGCCGGGTGTGCGGGTTACGTTGAAACCGGCGCTTTCAAGCCCCCGGCGCACAAAACCCGCGGCTGTATACGTGGCAGCTGTACCGCCTTTGACAGTGTGGCTTGCCACGTCCTGCATCAGGTCCGCGCCCCACAATTCAGGGTTCTTGGCTGGTGAAAACCCGTCGAGAAACCAGGCATCTGCCACACCGTCCCAGTTCGGCAATGTCTTGCGTGCATCGCCGATCACCACCTCAAACCGAAGCGAATCCAACATACACGTGCGCCCTGTCCAATGCGCCAGAAACCGGCTGCTCCACGGATGCAATTCGGGAAAGGCCCCAAGCGCGCGCTGCATGTCGTCCGGTGCCATAGGAAAGGCTTCGAAACTGGTAAAGCGCAATGGCCCTTTCTGACCGGATGCCTCCCATTCCGACCAGGCGGTCAGCAGGTTCAGGCCGGTGCCAAAACCCAACTCGGCAATGTGAAATCCCGGCGCAAACCGTGCAGGCAAGTCATTTCCCGCCAGAAACACATGGCGCGTCTCTTCCAGCCCGTTCTGCAACGAGTAATATGGGTCGTCGAAGCGATCCGAGACCGGTATCTGATCTTCGGTCCACGTCAATTCGGCGCGCTGGTCTGCCATTGGGGAATCCTGTAGCTAAGCGGCGCGACACTGAACAAGGAAAAGGGAATTGGCAATGGTCGATGTGACGGTTCGCGGCGCAGGAATTTTCGGCCTGTCCATCGCCTGGATTTGTTCGCGCCGCGGTGCGAAAGTGCAGGTTGTTGATCCGTCCGGTCCCGGCGCCGGGTCCAGCGGAGGTCTGGTCGGCGCATTGGCCCCGCACGTGCCGGAAAACTGGAACGCCAAGAAAGCATTTCAGTTCGACAGTCTGATCATGGCTGAACCCTTCTGGCGACAGATCGAAGACACCGGCGGGGTTTCCCCCGGCTATGGCCGGCTGGGCCGCCTTCAGCCGATCCCGGACGCGCGTGGTCTGGAACTGGCCCGCCAGCGCGAAGGCACCGCAGATGAGCTTTGGCAAGGTCGGGCGGAATGGCGTGTCATCACCACGGCCCAAGCGGGTTCTTGGTGCCCACCCAGCCCCACAGGCTTTGTCATTCGCGATACGCTGACGGCACGAATGCACCCCCGGCGGGCCTGTGCCGCGCTGGTCGCAGCCCTGGAGGTCATGGGCGTTCACATTGTCAGTGAAGCCGAGGACAAGGGGCAGGTCATCCACGCCACGGGCCTTGCAGGATTGCAGGAACTGAACGACGCCTACGGCAAGACCGTCGGAAATGGAGTCAAAGGGCAGGCCGCCCTGTTGCGCTTCGACGCAGGGGAAGTGCCGCAACTATTCGCCGACGCGATTCACATTGTGCCGCATGCAGACGGAACACTTGCGGTCGGATCGACCTCGGAACGGGATTATGAGGACCCGACCAGCACGGACGAAGCTCTGGACGACGTGATAGACCGCGCCACGCGCGTCCTGCCCCTTTTGCACGGGGCCGAGGTGATCGAACGCTGGGCTGGTGTGCGCCCGCGCAGCAAAAGCCGAGCGCCGATGTTGGGCGCCCATCCCCTGCATCAAGGGCAGTACATCGCCAATGGCGGGTTCAAAATCGGTTTCGGCATGGCCCCCAAAATCGCCGAGGTCATGGCCGATCTTATGCTGGAAGATCGGGATACGATCCCTGATGAGTTCCGGCCCGAAGCCTCATTGTGACTGCGCGACGGCTTGCATGCATTGCCGCCCGTCAGGGCCGCGCACCCACATGTTTGCACCCCTCCGACACAACTGGGCAGTTTCGAAATGCATCAATGGTGAAGTCGCGCGGAACGAAAACGAGGCGAGCGGACCGATCAGGTCAACCGCGAAGAGCATCAGAAGCTGCGCCAGAAGCGGCCCGTGCACGACCAGCCCGCCATATCCTTCCACATCGCGCGCATAGTCCAGATCATAGTGAATACGGTGGCCATTGAAGGTCAGGGCCGAGTATCGAAACAACAACGTTGAATCGAACCCGACTTCGCGGCAATCGGTCTCATCGGTGCGCGCTGTGGGCGGTTGGGGCATTTCAGCATCCGGCGCAGGATCTTCGCGATATACAAGATCCTGCCACTCTGTCATGCGCAACTGACCGTTCTGCCAGATCTCGTGCCGCAACGTGACAAAGCCCAACGGGCCGGACCGCCCCACCTTGGCGTTTTGACTTTCAAGAACCGATTTCTTTTCGGCGGTGATCCCTGCGATCAATGGCGCATGAAAGGTCAACCGCCCGCCGGCCCACATTCTGCGCGGCAACCCCATATCCGGGATCAAGCCCCCAACCTTGGGATGCCCATCCCGACCCAATGCGGCGGCCGGTTGAGGGGTCCAGAAATAAAGCTGATGGAAGAAGGGCGGCAATTCCGAACCACTGGCGATCGTTGGCACACCACCCAGCGCGACCTGAAATGCGGCCGCGCGGGCCGGATCCAAGAGATCGGTCTGTCGCTCTTGCGTCATTTGCCTGACCCGCGATCAGAAACCGGCCTCGGCCCGGAGTTTCTGCATCAAGTCATGCAAGGACTTTTCGTACCGGTCCGAACGCAGCTTTCCCTGATCGTCGAATTCGTTCGAACTGTTCGCCAGATGGATTTCGGGCCCTTGCAGGATGCGCGGCTGAAATGGAACCATACAGGCCCGCAGGATCATCTGCGCCCGTTCCCCGCCTGCACGACCAGCGGCCGCCGACATTACCGCAACCGGTTTGTCGGCCCATGGATTGCCTTGCGTTCGGCTGACCCAGTCCAGCGCGTTTTTCAGAACGCCTGATGGACCCTTGTTGTACTCTGGTGTCGAAATGATCACCGCATCGGCCTGTGCGATCTGATTGGCTAGCGTATGAACCGCCTGGGGAATCCCTTCTTTGTCTTCCAGATCACCGTCGTAGAGGGGCAGGTTCAAATCCGCTTCGACAAAGCTTGCCGGATCGAACAACCGTGCCGCCTCGCGCAGAAGCTTACGGTTGGTCGCGTTCTGGCGCAGGGACCCGGACAGGCCAAGAAGGGTCGGTTGGGACATCGGGAAAGCTCCGTTTCTGTGTTTGGCGCAAGTTAGACCGAGATCACCCCGATCCAAACCCCATTTGACGCACAGTCATTGCGCAAACCGAGCCGCCCATTGGGCGGCCCCGCTGTTCACGCCGCGCAGTGGTTACGCGTTCCCGCTGGGCAGCACGACAATCTCGACACGCCGGTTTTGCGATTTTCCTTCCGGCGTCAGGTTGGACGCGACAGGGTTGTTTTCGCCCTGCCCGATCGTGCGAATACGGTTGTAGCTGACACCGTTGGCCTGAAGGATATCGGCCACGGCATTCGCGCGGCGCTCTGACAGGCCCTGATTGTAGGTTGCGTCGCCGTCGCTGTCAGTGTGCCCGATGATCTGCACGTTCGAATTCGGGTAGTTGACCAGATTCTGGCCCACTTTCACCAGATCAGACCGCAACGCCGGGCGCACAGTCGAACTGTCGGTGTCAAAGGTGATGTCATTCGGGACCGTCACAATCAGGCGATCGCCTGCGTTGACGATTGTAATTCCGTCATTTGCCAGTTGTTGGCGCAGCTCCGCAGCCTGCTTGTCCAGTTGATTGCCGATCACGCCGCCCCCGGCAGCACCGATTGCAGCACCGGCCAACGCGCCCAGACCGGGGTTCGAATTATTGGCAATTGCCCCGATTCCAGCGCCGACCAGCCCACCCAGAACGGCGCCCTGTTTGGCGTTCTGGTTCGGGTCGTCCTGTACTTTCAGCGTGCCCGGGTCGGTACAGGCCGCCAACACAAGGGCTGAACACAAACCTGTGGCCACGAAAAACTTGGAAATCGTCATGATATCACCTTCTGCTCCAGCACCCGTTATTCGGGCGTGCTTCGTTTTCCTCAGTATATCACTGTGCAGGCTTGGCGGCTCAAGCTACAATGCGGTGAAGTCGGCGAATACCCGCCAAACACGTATTCAAACCGCTTCAACGAACGTTTCTGCATTCTGCTGTTCCTGCCAGAGCTCGCGCAATGACCTGCTTTGTCCTGAAAAGCTATCTTCGGTGCATTCACTGGACCAGATACGGTCGGTGCGGAAATGGCGAAACCCGTTGCGCAATTCGCACCAGCCTGCCAACATCGTGCATTCGATGTGATAGATCAGCGCCACAGGGCGCACGACCCGAACCGTGCGTTCGCCTTCGCTATCTTCATAGGTGATACGGATTTTCCGCTCTGCCCTGATGGCTTCGCGGTAATGCGCGATCGAAACGCAACCCTTGTTTGGATCATCCGCCGGGGCACCCCATGGGGCAACCTGCAACCAATCCGCTGGGCAATGCAATGCGTCGATCTTCTGACATATCCGGCTGGCGGCCCTTTGAAGGTGACTGTCGCCGGTACGCGCAAGAAGAGACAGGCCAACCCACAAGGCCTCAACTTCTTCTGCATCGAAATTGAGCGGCGGCAGATCATAGCCGCGCCGCATCACGTACCCGATACCGGCCTCACCTTCGATGGGCGTCCGTTGCGCCTGCAACTCGGCAATATCCCGATAAACCGTGCGCACGGACACCTCCAACCTTGCGGCCAGGGCCTCTGCCGTGACCGGAGCGCCCGCAGCCCGCAGGATCTGGATGATTTCAAACAATCGGGTCGAACGGCGCATTGCATCCTCCTGTCACCATGCTGACACCCTAGCACACCCCACTGACAAGAGGGTGTCAGGAGTGATGGGCCAGATTGAATTGGCATCGAAAGAAGGAGCACGAAAAATGCCATACCTCGACACCCATGTCATGATGACACTCAGGCTGGGGCAATGGTCTCAGGACCATACCCTGCGCGCCTTCGAGATCGAGCGCGAAATCGCCATGGCCCGGCAGTGCAAGCAGCCCGTATCAAAGAAACGATCCAGACGATTTTCGCTGGGAAATCTAAAGATGCTCTGGACCAGCACGGCCTGAGATCAGAACTCGGGCCGGGCCCGAAACTTCATCGAAACCCCACCTTCCGGGTGTTTCAGACGCAGTTCTTCCGAATGCAGCATCAATCTGGGGAAGTCCAACGCATCGCCCGTCGCATAGAATGGATCGCCCAGGATCGAGTGGCCCAGCGCCTGCATATGGACGCGAAGTTGATGAGACCGGCCCGTTTTGGGAAACAGACGCACACGCGTCGTATCGCCTTCGGTCTTCACGACACGCCAGTCCGTCACGGCAGGTTTGCCCGTCGCGTGGCAAACCATCTGTCTGGGTCGGTTGGGCCAGTCCACGATCAGAGGCAAGTCCACGGTGCCGGTCTTGGGTTCCAGCTGCCCCCAGACTCGGGCGATATAGGTTTTGCGGGTCTGACGCTGCTCGAATTGCATGCTCAGGTTGCGCTGTGCGTGCGGTGTTTGGGCAAAGACCATGACACCGGACGTGTCACGGTCCAGCCGGTGCACCAGCAGTGCTTGTGGAAATGCATCCTGCACCCGGGTCAACAGACAATCTGAAAGATGCGCGCCCCGCCCCGGAACCGAAAGCAGGCCCGAAGGTTTGTTCACCACGATCAGCTGTGCATCTTCATGCAACACATCCAGCGGGGTTTGAGGGGGATCATAGGTGTCGCTCATGCAGGGTGCCTATCCCAGCTCGTGACCTCCCGCAACGTCGTCCTTGCATGCCCGCCGATGTTCGGTGACCTTCTCTTCAAAAGCGGAGGAGATGCAATGCACCCGACAATTGAACGCATGCAAGAGGTTGTCGCAAAGGGCGATGAGACCTTGATCCATCAGCTCCTGGCCGAAGATGTGCAGTTCCTGCCGCCCACATACTACAGCACCTGGACAGGGCGCGCTCCGGTCGCTGCCGTTCTGGGGCATGTCGGGCAGGTGTTTTCAGATTTTCGTTATCGGCGCGTCATGGGCGACGGGAAAGACTGGGCATTGGAGTTTCAGTGCAAAGTCGGTGATCTGGATGGTATCGGCGTGGATCTTGTTACGTTGAACGACGACGGGTTGATCCAGGTTTTCGAGGTCGTCATGCGCCCCTACAAAACGGTAGGTGCCTTGCGCGATGCCATGATGGCGCGGGTCATGACAGACGCTCGCTTTCTGGAATTCAAAAACGCGCTGAGCTGACAATGCCTCGTTCCCTAGCTGCCGATCAGATTTTGCGGGTTCCGTTGCTTCCGGTGCTTGCCACGCAGGGGCTATCGGTGCGAAGGAACGCGCAGTTGCTGCCGGAACCGACTGGCCCGCGCGAAGGCCGCACAGGGCGCGGGCCACGTCTGCGGCTTTTGATCACCGGTGACAGCTCGGCTGCCGGAGTGGGCGCAGGCACGCAAGATCAGGCGTTATCCGGTCATCTGGTCAACCGTCTGGCCGGCCACTATGCGGTCGAATGGCGGCTGGAAGCGACAACCGGGCACACCACCCAGGACACGATCGACCGCCTGTCGCAAATGGACGGCGAGTTCGATGCTGTCGTTACGGCACTCGGAGTCAATGATGTCACCCGTGCCGTAACACGCCAGCAATTTGCGCGCCGTCAGACCCGCCTTATCCGCTTGCTTTCAGAAAACCTGGGGGCTCGTCGCATCGTCGTAACCGCTGTCCCGCAGATGAACAGGTTTCCGGCCCTACCACAGCCGCTGGCCTGGGTGCTTGGATGCCAGGCCGCGCGCCTGGATCAGGGGTTGCAAGAGGTTGCGGCTGCATTTCCGCATGTTCAACATCTGCCACTCGACCTGCCGGACGACCCGGCATTGGCTGCACCGGATGGCTACCATCCCAGTCCCCGGGCGTATGCGCTCTGGGCGGATGCAGCCGCGCGTCTGTTGCTTCAGGCCTGACCGCGCGCCTGCCGGATCATAGGGATCGAGTAAACGACCAGAGCCGCCCAGATCAGTGGGAACGCGATCATCCGGCCCGTGTCTATCTTCTCGCCGAACAGGGTTATCGCTGTAATGAAGATCATGGTCGGCGCGATGTATTGCAGGATGCCCATCGTGGACAGACGCACCAGTTTGGCGCCATTTGCATAAACCAGCAATGGCACCGCCGTCACGACCCCTGCACAGGACAACAACAAGGTGTCCGACATCGCGACACCGAAATGACCAGTGCCCCGCACACCCAGAAACGTGACATAGACCAGCGCCGGGATCAAAAGGATCAGGACCTCAAGCAGGAAACCCTGGTTCGGCCCAATCGGCAGCGAGCGCTTGAAGAACGCGTAGAATCCCCAACTGATCATCAACCCAAGAGCCGCCCAAGGCAAACGACCGGCTTCCACCACAAGTACCACCACACCCAGCGCGGCCAATCCGACCGCGAACAGTTGTGTCCTTGTCAGGGGTTCTCTCAACAGGATTGCCCCCAGCGCGATACTGAATAGGGGGTTGATGTAATACCCCAACGCCGCATCCAGTGCGTTGCCCGTGGAAATGGCCCATACGTAAATCGCCCAGTTCACGGAAATAAGCGCAGCGGTCAAAGCGGCCATACCCAACATCTTCGGATTGCCAAGCGCGGCCTTCAGATCCCGGGTTCGGCCCAGGACAACCAGCAACAACCCGGCCACAGGCACTGACCAGATAACACGGTGCGCCACAACCTCGACCGCGCCCATATGATCCAGCGCTTTCATGTACAGAGGCAAGAACCCCCACAGGACATAGGCCGTGACTGCCAGCGCAAGCCCTTTTGGTGTGTCCGTGTTCTGTGAAGGTAGAAGCGTGTCTGCCACATCGGGTCTCCGGTTGATACCGGTTCGGTTTAAGGCAGAAATGAACGGGTTGAAAACTCTGAAAACAGTGAAGTGTCACATAACAATGTTTGATGAGTTGTCAGACCACGCTTTTCAGGTGAGGTCTGAAATGCGAGGCTCTGCCTCGCGCTCCGGGATATTTGTGGCCAGATGAACAAGGGACCGGCTCTTCATCTGGCCGAAAATATCCCGGGGGAGTCGCCGAAGGCGGCGGGGGCAGCGCCCCCACCAAAACCCGTGGTCACACCTTCACCCGTTCGGATTTCGGATCATACATCGGCTTGAGCGACGCTTCGGCTTTGACCTTTACGCCACACACATCGATCTCGTAGCTCGAGGCCAGCACGTCGGCAGCCTTTTCCCCCTCGCAAGGCACATAGCCCATGCCAATCGCGCCTCCCAGCGTGTGGCCATAGTTGCCCGAGCTGAGATAGCCCACATACTCGCCATCGCGGATGATCGGTTCATTGTGGAACAGCAGCGGCTCGGGATCGGTCAGGCGGAATTGCACCAGGCGCGATTTCGGCCCGCTTTCCTTGCGAGCGATCACCGCCTCGCGACCGATGAAGTCGCAGCCCTTGTCCACCTTGACGGCAAAGCCCAGCCCGGCATCCACCACGTGATCTTCGCAGGTGATGTCATGGCCGAAATGGCGGAAACCCTTTTCGATCCGGCAGCTGTCCATCATGTGCATGCCGCAAAGCTTCAACCCCATCTCCTGCCCTGCCTCGTGCAGCGTTTCAAAGACGTGGCCCGCCATGTCGGACGAGACGTAGATCTCCCAGCCCAGCTCGCCCACATAGGTGACGCGGTGGGCGCGGGCGAGGCCCATACCGATCTCGATCTCCTGCGCGGTGCCGAAGGGGTTTGCCGCGTTCGAGAAATCGTTGGGCGAAACCTTTTCCAGCAGGGCCCGCGTATTCGGACCCATCACCGCCAGAACGCCTTCACCCGCCGTGACATCGGTGATGACCACGTTGAAGTTCCCCGAATGACGCATCATCCACGTCTGGTCCGCCAGGCGCGTCGCCGCCGGGGTGACCACCAGATAGGCGGTCTCGGAAAGGCGGGTCACGGTGACATCCGCCTCGATCCCGCCGGAACGGTTCAGAAACTGCGTGTAGACGATCTTGCCATTGGGCACCGCATAATCGCCGCCACCGATATAGTTCATGAACTTCTCGACATCGGGGCCCTCGACCCGGATCTTGCCGAAGGAGGACATGTCATACATGCCCACGTTCTCGCGCACCGCGCGGTGTTCGGCGGCCGAGTTCTCGAACCAGTTCTGACGCTTCCAGCTGTAGCTGTATTCGCGTTCCTGCCCTTCGTTGGCGAACCAGTTGGCGCGCTCCCACCCGGCCAGTTCGCCGAACACGGCACCGTGTTCATTCAGGTGGTGATGGAATGGCGTCCGGCGCACGCCCCGCGCCGTGGCTTTCTGGCGATAGGGATAGTGATCAGCGTAGAGCAATCCCAACGTTTCTTTTGAACGTTCATAAAGGTATTTCTTATTGCCCTGAAACGGCTGCATCCGACCGATATCCACATCGCCCAGGTCAAAGGGTTTTTCACCGGCATCCATCCACTCGGCCAGCGACATGCCCGCGCCACCGGCGGACTGGATACCGATCGAGTTGAACCCGGCCGCGACCCAGACATTGTCCATCTCGGGTGCCAGACCCAAGTGATAGGCGTCGTCGGGAGTAAAGGATTCGGGGCCGTTGAAGAAGGTGTGAATACCCGCCTCGGACAGCATTGGCATCCGGTTGCACGCCGCTTCGAGGATCGGTTCGAAGTGGTCGAAATCCTCGGGCAGTTGGTCGAACTCGAAGCTGTCGGGAATACCGTTCATGGCCCAGGGTTTGGCATTGGGCTCGAATGCGCCCAACATCATTTTGCCCGCATCTTCCTTGTAGTAGGCGCATTCATCTGGCACCCGCAGAACCGGCATCTGGCTCAACCCTTCAATGGGTTCAGAGACGATGTAGAAATGTTCGCAGGCGTGCAGCGGCACATTCACGCCGGCCATCTTGCCAACCTCGCGCCCCCACATTCCCGCGCAATTGACAACCATATCACAGGCGATATGCCCTTGGGATTGCCCGTCATCACTGACCCAGTCGACACCGGTCGCGCGCCGTCCGTGCCGGGAAATCCCGGTCACCTTCACCCGTTCCTTGATCACCCCACCGCGTTGACGCGCACCCTTGGCCAAAGCCAAGGCAATATTAGCAGGATCTGCCTGGCCATCGGTTGGCAACCAAACGCCACCTGCCACGCCGTCGAGGTTGATATGCTCATATCGCTCTTTGACTTCGGTCGGAGAAAGCTCTTCGACCGGCACGCCAAAGGCGCGGGCCATTGCCGCATTTCGGAGAAGCTCCTCCAACCGCTCACTGGTCAGGGCGACCGAAACGGACCCGACCTGACGTAGGCCGGTGGCGACACCGGTCTCTTCCTCAAGGCCCAGATAGAGCTCTGCGGAATAACGCGCCAGTTTGGTCATGTTGGAAGACGCGCGCAGTTGCCCGATCAGGCCCGCCGCGTGCCAGGTGGTGCCACTGGTCAGTTGCTTGCGTTCTAGCAGAACAACATCGGTCCAGCCCTTCTTGGTCAAATGATATGCAACCGAGCATCCGATGACGCCACCGCCGATGATGACCACTCGGGCCTTGCTGGGAAGATCAACCATCCTGAAATCTCCGCTGTGTCAGGTTTGGCATAGATTGCCATGAAAGATCGACGGCAAATGCATCAAAAGCGTCACAGAATCCGAAGTTTTCACCGATGTGATGCGGCTCGCTTTTGCCGGCGTACGACAAAGGGCGTGACCCCGAAGAAGCTTTTGTACACGGACGAAAACCCGTTCGGAAAACCACAGGCCAATCCAATTTCGCGCACGCTCATCGTGGTGTTCAGCAACAGGTTATTTGCCTTGGCCAGTCGCATTTCCCGGTAGAATCCGTTGGGAGTGGTTCCAAAAAAGGTTTTGAACTTACGCTCGAGAGACCGGTTCGACAGGTGCAGCGATTCGACGATCTGATTGATCGGCAGGGGGTCTTCGATATTGGCCTGCATGAGCTTTATGCACTGATCCAGCTTCGAATCGCCTGTCGCCGTCAACTTGGCGCCCGAAAATGGCTGCATCGAAGCGAAATCGCGGATGTTCTCATGCAGCATGATGTCGGCCACGGTCATCTTCGCAGGCCCCGAGATATGGCGCCCGATCACCGCCAAGGCGATATCCGTCGTGGCCTCCATCCCGGCACATGTCACAACCGCGCCCTGTTCGGTTGCGATCGACAGCTTGGCTTCGAACCGGGCACCGCGTTCCCGCAGGAACGATGCGTTTTCCCAATGGGTTGCCAAGTCGGCTGTTCCCTGCTCGTCGATATAGCGGCTGGCGGCTTCGGCCAGCAGGAACACCTTGGCGTCCCGGAAGGTATAGTCCGACACCACCCGCCCCAACGACAAATCCGGATGGTCCGGGTCTGAATTGCCGATTACGAACAGGTAATCCGCCCTTGGCTGTGACGGCACCGCTTCTGTTTGAACCACGGCGTCACTGCTGCTGGCAATCGGGCCACCTTTGAGCGAGCGATAGGTGAAGGAGAACGGAGGGCTTGGGCATACGCGGTTGGCCAGCCTCAATACCTCTACCAACGACGCCAGCTCCAACAGCACGAAACCCGGCGCGACAAGGATGTCGAAATGCCGGATGGCCTGCTTTGGAGCGTCCGAAGTAGATTTTGCCGCCATTTTTTTCAAACGATGTTATGACCGGCGGCCCGCAACCGGTTCGCCAGTTCTTCGATATGATCCGGCCCGATTTCGCAGCACCCGCCAACAATCGTTGCCCCCTGATTGATCCACCGCATCACCTGATCCGCATAAGCCCTGGGGCCAAGGTCATGCCGTTCTTGCAGGGAATCCACGGTCGGCGCATCCTGAAGGAAATCATCCGTAATATGCGTGAAGCCATTGGCGTAGGCCCCGTAAGGCCGGTTCATGCCGGACAGAACCTCGAGCGCCGCCGGGATCGCCTCGGGGCGCGAACAGTTGATTAACACGGCATCGGGCGAAAACTCCTCCATCAACGGTGCAATGTCCGCCAACGGTTCGCCGGACCTGAGAAGGCTGCCATCGTCATCATTGACCGACAGGGACAGCCAAACCGGTTTTCCGCATCCGACCGTGCCACGCAATGCGCCCTCGGCCTCTTGCACCGAGGACACGGTTTCGATCAAAAACAGATCGACCCGCGCGGCCATCATGGCCACAAGTTCAGCGAACTTTTCAGCCGCATCCGCAGGGTCCGGGTTAAGGTCGGGGCGATATGAAGCGAGCAATGGCCCCAGTGCACCCGCAATCCGCCCCCCGGTTGCCGAGCGGGCACGTTCGGCCTGCGTCAAGGCAGTGTCGATCAGGGTGGGCATCTGATCCTCCATCCCCACCCGCACCAGGCGAGAGCGATGGACGGCATAAGTATTGGTTGTCGCGACCGTCGCACCCCGGCTGAAATAGTCGCGGTGCACTTCCGCAACCAAATCGGGGTGATCGATCATCACGCGCGTCGACCACAGCGGTGTCGCCCGGTCGCCACTGCGTTTTACCAGTTCCTGCCCGATAGAGCCGTCCAAAAGAGTGATATCCGCCATGTCATTACTCCTCAGGGCACCAATACCAGTTTTCCCGGAAGAGTCTTTGACTGAAAATCAGCCTGTGCAATACCAATATCCTTCAACGGATAGGTCCGGGAAACCAGTGGCTTGATCCGTCCGGTATTCACCAGTTCGACAAGACGGGCAAAGACTTCGGGCGCCTGGTGCGTGCACCCATGTATGGTGATGTCGCGCAGATATATGTCCCGCAGATCAGCTTCGACAATCGGGCCTGCTATTGCCCCCGAAACGGCATAGTGCCCGCCGGATTTCAGGGAAAGGATCAGCGACGGCCAGGCCGGGCCACCCACAACATCGATCACCACATCGAACTTATCCTGCGGCAGCGGGTCGTTCCGGTCAAACGTATTCTCGGCCCCCTGGGATTTCACGATCTCGGCTTTCGTGCCCGCTGTTACAGCCCAAACCGACGCCCCGCGCAGGGCGGCCAGTTGCACCGCCGCCAGCCCGACGCCGCCCGAGGCGCCGGTGATCAGCACATTGTGCCCGGCAGTCACGCCTGCGCGGGTCAGCAGGTTTTCCGCCGTCCCGAAGGCGCAAGGAATGGCGGCGATTTCCACGTCCGAAAGGGGCGAGGCGCTGACGTCATAGAGATCATCGGCTTCAACCAGACAATACTGGGCAAAGGCCCCATCGATTTCGGATCCAAGCGCAATGAAGCCCTGCGGGTTTCCCGGGCGCGGACGCGGCAGGTTTATCGGACAGGTCACGCGCTGCCCGGGTTTGAAGGCAACACCCGGCCCAACCTGTTCCACGATGCCACAAAGATCTCCGCCCTGAATGCGGGGAAAGTGCAATGCACCGCCCCAACCGCCCGCTTCGACCTTCTGATCAACGGCATCCGTCGCACCGGTGACGCCCGAGGAATACCAACCGACCCGTGTGTTGATATCCGTGTTGTTCACACCTGCGGCAGCGACCCGAACAAGAACTTGCCCTGCCCCGGGTTCAGGAGCCGGAATATCATCACGCCATTCCAGAACCTCGGGTCCACCGTGATCGGTCAGGTAAACGCCCGACATGGTATTGGGAATCGTCATCTCAGACCTCATCATCCGAATGTTTCGGACTGTGGCTCGTGATCCTCAGCCCACATCAACGCGATCCACATCAACAAGGAAACCAACCCCGCCTTCCGGACAACAGAATGTCCCGGCATGGCTGTCGTGGCGATGAAGGCCAAGTGCGAAGCTGGCCTTCACGTTGTCTTCCATCAGTGTGTAGGCTCCGCCCGTGTCCTGACCGGAAACTTTCACGAAGGTATGGTCGTTTTCCCAGTCATAGTTGGGACCTTCACCAGGTCCCATCTTGGAATATCGCGGGCGCATGGGGGCCTCCTGTTTGTCAGGCGCGCAGCCGCTCGTTTGCGGGATCCCACAGCGGCTGATCCTCCTGTACCACGGCGCGGCACTTCTGGCCGTAGATTTCAACCTCGAGCTCGGTACCGGGGTTTGCAAGTTCTGACTTGATCATGCCCAGCGCGATGGATTTGCCGACGCGGTAACCCCATGCGCCGGAAGTGGTCTCGCCCACGATCTGATCGCCCTGCCAGATGCACGACATGTAAGGCGCATCGCAATCACCTGCGTCGACAGTCAGGGTGACGAACGACTTTTTCACACCCTGCTGCTTTTCGTTCAGGATTGCAGCCTTTCCGGGGAAGTCCTGTGGCTTGTCCAGTTTGACAAACCGCTCCAAACCCGCTTCCAGCAGCGAGTAGTCGGTGCTCAGATCACCCTTCCATGCGCGATAGCCCTTTTCGATGCGCAGGCTGTTCAGTGCATACATGCCGAACGGCTTGGCCCCGGCAGCAAGGAACGCGTCATAGATCGCGGGCATGTGCTCGTTCAGCGCGTGCACCTCCCAGCCCAGTTCGCCAGCAAAGGACACGCGGATCAGGTGGGCGGGTTGCCCGGCCACGGTGGCGGCCTGATGGGTCAGCCAGCCCAACGAAAGGTCGGCATCGGTCAGACCCGACAGGATCTCGCGCGATTTCGGTCCGGTCACGATCAGGGTGTCGCGGGTGGTGGTCACGTCCTCGACCGTGACGCCCGCAGGCATCGCGTTCATCAGGATGTCGCGGTCGTGCCATTGCGCGGTGGCGGCGGTGATCATCACGAACTCATCCTCGCCCAGGCGCATGCAGGACATCTCGGTCAGGATGCGGCCGCGATCGTCGGCGATGTAGACCAGGTTGATCCGCCCCACCTTGGGCAGGCCGCCGGTGACCAGCCCGCGCAGCGCCTCGC
This sequence comes from Ruegeria sp. AG6, assembly GCF_056541565.1. Lineage (NCBI taxonomy): Bacteria > Pseudomonadati > Pseudomonadota > Alphaproteobacteria > Rhodobacterales > Roseobacteraceae > Ruegeria > Ruegeria sp. AG6. Next base: position 24,464 of record NZ_JBQFYQ010000011.1, read on the forward strand.
CCGCGCCTTCGCCTTTGACGACGAAGCGCGAGAAACCCGGCAGGTCGAGCACGCCGCAATGGTCGCGCACAGCTTCGCATTCTTCCTTGATCCGTTGCTCCCACGGGCCCGAGCGGCCCCAGGTGTGGGTGCTTTCCTCGGAGGTATCGTCCCCCGGCTGCGCAAACCAGTCGGCGCGCTCCCAGCCATTATAGGCCCCCATAACGCCACCCAGTTCCTTGACCTTGGCATGTACCGGCGACAGCTTCTTGTCGCGTGCGGCGGGCCATTCGTGATAGGGGAAGTGCATGGCGTATTCGTTGCCATAGACCTCCATACCCTTTTGGTTGCAGTAGTCCTGATCGGTGTAGTCGGTATAGCGGCGCGGATCGACGGCCCACATATCCCATTCGGTGGCGCCATCCACGATCCATTCGGCCAGTACCTTGCCCGCGCCGCCGCCCTGGGCGATGCCGAAGGTGAAGGTATGCGCCTCAAACGCGTTCTTGACGCCGGGCATCGGGCCGATCAGCGGCAGGCCATCGGGCGCATATGGGATCGGCCCGTTGATCACGCGCCCCACGCCCGAGGTCGCCATCAGCGGCACCCGCTCCATCGCATCGGCGACAATGTCCTCGATCCGGTCCAGATCGTCGTTCCACAGCTGGAACGAGAAATCTTCGGGCATCTGGTCGTCCTCGGTCATCCAGTGCCCCTTGCAGTTGGGCTCGTAGGGGCCGAGGTTGAAGCCGTTCTTCTCCTGCCGCAGGTAGTAGGAGATATCCACGTCGCGCAGCAGCGGCAGCTTGCCGCCGCTTTCCTTCGACCAGGCCTCGATTTCGGGGATTTCCTCGGTCAGCAGGTACTGGTGGCTCATGACCATCGCGGGTACGGTGCGACCGCCATAGGGCTTGAACCATTCACCCACACGCTGGGCATAGTAGCCCGCGGCGTTGACGACATAGTCGCAGCCTATATCGCCCTTTTCGGTATGAACGGTCCAGGTGCCGTCGCCATGCTGGGTGACGCCAGTTGCCGGACAGAAGCGGATGATCTTCTGGCCCATGTCACGCGCGCCCTTGGCCAGCGCCTGCGTCAGTTGTGCCGGGTCGATGTCACCGTCGGTCGGGTCATACAGAACACCCTCAAGATCATGAGTTTCCAGGAAAGGGTAGCGTTCCTTGGCCTGCTCCGGCGTCCACATCTCCATCGGAATTCCCTGATAGCGGCCCATCGACATGGCCCGCTGGAACTCCTGCATCCGTTCCTTGCTGTGCGCCAGACGGATCGACCCCGAAACATGGTAGTTCATCGGATAGTCGACCTCTTCGCCCAGACGCGAATACAGTTCGGTCGAATAGCGCTGCATGTTCATGATCGCCCACGAGGTCGAGAAGGTCGGAACGTTACCGGCCGCGTGCCAGGTCGAGCCTGCGGTCAGTTCGTTCTTTTCCAGCAGAACGCAGTCGGTCCAGCCTTTCTTGGCCAGATGATACAGCGAGGAAGCCCCCACCACACCGCCACCGATAATGACCACGCGTGCTTTTGTCGGAAAATCACTCATGAGTTTTGGTCCCTGTTACTGTGCCCGTTGGGGCAGATCGTCCGTGATGTCGTAATAGTCGCCCTTGTCAGCCACAAAGATGTGCCTCGAGAGCTTTTGGCCCGTGGGCGCATCGAACGCGCCCATGGCAATCGAAATCGTGTCCTCTTCGGTATGTTGCCAGAAGAGGAATGAACCGCATTTGCTGCAAAACCCGCGCCGTGCGATGTCTGATGCACGGAACCACTTCAGCGTGTCGCGGGCCGAGAAACTCAGGTTGTCCTGATGGGTCGTGGTCGAGGCCCAGACGTGGCCGGATTGCTTTCGGCACTGCCCGCAATGGCAGACCGAAGGCGGTGAAAGGTCTCCGTCGATGGTGAATGCAACTGAACCGCAAAGGCAGGACCCTCTGTACATAAGATTACCCCCTTGCCGCAGGCGCGGTGCTGATTCCCAACAACACGCCGTAGATTATGAAACAGGCCGCCATCACCCGGCGCACCCAGATGTTGAATACTGCGCCTAGTGCCGCCTTGCCCATCAAAGCGCCCAACACGGTAAAACCGGTATAGCTGAGCGTTGTGATTAATAGTGCGGTTGGCATAATCACGACCATCTGCTGCCAGATCGGCACGTCCGGCTGCACGAATTGCGAAAACGCGGCCAGATAGCCCGCGACGCTTTTTGGGTTGATCGTGGCCACTGCCAGCGCGTGCAGATAAACGTGCCGGGCCGGGCGTTCCGAGACCGGAGCGGGCTTGCCGGCATTCATCCATCCCCGCAGGCCCAACCAGATCAGAAAGCCCGCACCGACCAACTTGGCCACGAAAAACCCGGTCGGAGAAGCCGCAATCAGGGCTGTGACGCCCAGCGCGGATAGGATCAAAAACATGCTAGCCTGCGTCAGTATGGCCAATACACCCATCATGGCCTTTGGAAACGGCAGGCTCATCCCGTTCGAGATGCAGTTGACCGCGTTAGGCCCCGGTGTGGTGACGAATACCACCCAGAACAGCGCGAAAATGGACCACGCCTCGAATGACATCAGTACACCGGCGGAGCAATGACCCAGATGGCCACTGCAGGCTCTTCATAGGGGTTGGCCCATTGATAAGGTTCATGTTTGATCCGAAAACTGTCGCCCGGCCCCACCAGGAATTCACGCGACCCGATCGTCAGATTCAATCGACCTGAAATCATATAGCCCACTTCCTGAGTCGGGCGGTTGGCCGGTGTCTGCATCCGTGAATTTGGCTCGAAAGTGGAATGCACCATTTCGAAATCATCAGTCAGATCCGGCGACAGCAACTCTTCGATCAGCCCTTCTTCGCCCGACCCCATCGGGCGACGCGACCCGGCGCGCACAACGTAGCCCAATTCGTTCGCAGGGGCGGCTGAATGCGCAAACAGCATCGACATTGGCACGCCGAGGCATTCGGCAATCTGGCGCAGGTCCGAGATTGAAGGCTCGGACAAATCGCGCTCGACCTGGCTCAACCAACCGACAGAGCGATCCAGCCGAGTTGCGATCTCGGTCAGGGTCAACCCTCGGGCCTTGCGCAAGGCCCTCAGGTCAGCACCAAGGGTCGCGCTTTGGGGGGCTTGGCTGTTCACAGGCCGCTCCGAATCTTGTGAAATTCTTCCTTCGTTTTTCACGATGAAGCAAGCCGGTGAAATTTCCAAGCGTTTTTTCACGCCCGGTTAAAATGGGGTGTCGATCATCATCGTGTGCGAAAGACAGAATTGAGGAGCAGAAGGCGCACAGGCCCCTGAAACACCAGAAAAACCGCAGGGGCGCAGCAGCCGGATTTCAGTGTTTGCCGTACAAGGGCTTCATTTCAAAAAGACAGCACATATCGTTGCCCCGTCGTGCTGCGGCGACATGCGAAACCCTTCGCGACAGAAACAGATCTGGAAAAGCCTGGATCGTGCAAAGCCCGCCCGGCCTTAGAATTGAAGACCGGCAAAAACCTTCACTTCATCCAACACATGTTGAGGCCAACGACGGGTGAAACTGTCGGCGATCGTTTCGCGCTTTTCCGGCTCAAGCCCGGCAAGCAAGCTGGGAAAGCGGCGGCGATTTCTGGGCAGCGTCCACATTTCGATTCCATTTTCGAAACAGTAACGGGCAAAACGCACATCGACGAACTTCTCGCTGCCTTCCATGTATTCCAGTGTCGGGAACAGCGACCCGGACACCATGACGGTTCCGGTTCCCAGCTGGTGCACCCTGGTCGAGTAGGTCAGCCGTTGGTTCATACGCAACAACGTGCGCTGCCGTATCGACTTGGGCGTCGGGTTTGTGAACGTCGTGGCATGATAGCCGAAGACACGCTTTTCCAGTCCGACGCCCCGCGCCCGGCGTATGGTCTGACGGACATAGTTGTCCGCATATTCGATATCATCGTCGACCAGAAAAACGGTATCTGCAGGATCCGGTTGGAAGATGAACTTGCCGACATCCTTGTAATCCCGGTCGGGGATCACGGCGGTGACGTTGTCGAACTCACCCAGAAAATCGGGAACTTCCTGATATTCGTTCAGGCAGATGAAAACTCTGTCGACCTGATGCGCGATGCTTGCCACCGAATGGGGCAATACGCCGATGCGATCCGGGAATGTCGCCATATGGGCGCGTCTGATCCCTTTTCGAGGCGCTTCATCTGCGACCGTCGGATTGATGTCAGACTCTTGCATCCCTGAGAAACACCCCAAAACGAAACTTCGCTATGGATTCTGATAGGAGATCGCTTCGAAGCCTGCAAGATGAAGTCAGCCGCGCCCTTCATTCGCCCGGGAATCCCTTGGGTTGATGCACATCCGCAACGACCGCAGCGGTCAGTGCCCGGCAAACACTGCGGTCAAAATGCCTTCCAGATTTTGCGCATCCTGTTGCGTGAAAGCATCCGGCTGGTCGCTGTCAATGTCAAAAACGGCGATGACTTGTCCCGACGAATCCCGCACGGGCAGAACCAGTTCGGACCGGGTTGAGCTGGCGCAGGCGATGTGACCCGGAAACGCATCGACATCCGGCACCAGTTGCGTTTCGCCCGTTCTTGCGGCGGCACCGCAGACGCCCCGTTCGAACGGGATGACCAAACAACCATGCCCACCCTGATAAGGGCCGATCTTCAGAACGCCCGGTTCGGTGACACGATAAAACCCGGTCCAGTCAAACCGATCGTCGGAATGGTGAACCTCGCAGGCGACAGTCGCCATAAGAGCAACCTGGTCCGTTTCGCCTTCGGTCAGGGCCGCGATGGTTTTGGCAAGCGTTTCATAATCGGCAGTCATTGATTGCAACCCCTTCGGATGGTCGGGGGCACGGCCCCCGAACCCCCGGAGTATTTGGAAAAAGATGAAGGGTCAAACGCGTTCGATGGCAATGGCCGTGCCTTCCCCCCCGCCAATGCAGATCGCCGCGACGCCCCGTTTGAGGTTACGTTTTTCTAGCGCATTCAACAACGTAACGATGATGCGGGCACCCGAGGCACCGATGGGATGGCCTAGGGCGCAGGCGCCGCCATTCACATTCACCTTGTCTCGTGGCAAGCCCATTTCGTGCATGAAAGCCATCGGCACAACCGCGAAGGCCTCGTTCACTTCCCACAGGTCGACGTCATCCTTGCTCCAGCCAATGCGTGACAAGAGCTTCTGCGCCGCCGGAACCGGAGCCGTCGTGAAAAGGCCGGGGGCCTGAGCATGACTCGCATGCCCCAAAATCCGGGCCCGAACCGTCATGCCCCGCGCTTCGGCGGTTTCTGCCGACGCAAGAACCAGCGCCGCCGCGCCGTCCGAAATCGAAGACGAGTTGGCGGCCGTCACCGTACCGTCCTTGCGGAACGCAGGCTTCAGCGTCGGGATCTTCTCGGGGCGGGCGGATTTTGGCTGCTCATCTGTCTCCAGCAGAATTTCACCTTTGCGCGTCCGGACGGTAACGGGTGTGATTTCCTGATCGAATGCGCCATTTTCCTGCGCAGACAGCGCGTTGGACAAAGATTGCAGCGCGTATTCATCCTGTGCTTCACGGGTGAACTGATACGCCTCGGCACAGTCTTCGGCGAAAGTCCCCATCAGGCGGCCTTTGTCATAGGCATCTTCAAGGCCGTCGAGGAACATGTGATCAACCACCTGACCGTGGCCAATGCGGGCACCGCCGCGCATCTTGGGAAGAAGATAGGGCGCGTTGGTCATGCTTTCCATGCCGCCCGCAACCATCGTATCTGCATGACCCAATGCAATTTGGTCGAAGGACATCATAGCGGCCTTCATCCCGGAACCACACATTTTGTTCAGCGTCGTGGCGGGTACCTCTTCGCCCAATCCCGCCGCGAATCCGGCCTGCCGCGCAGGTGCCTGGCCCTGCCCCGCCGGCAAAACGCAGCCCATCAGCACTTCGTCGACCGTCTGCACCCCTGCCTGCTGCAAAGCCGCGCGGATTGCTTCGCCCCCGAGGTCAGCCGCAGCAACACCGTCAAACATGCCCTGAAACCCGCCCATCGGTGTACGGGCGGCCCCTGCTATAACAACGTCTCTCATCCGGGTTTTCCTCCTGCTTTCGGGCTCTTGAATACCGAATGGTAAGAATTGCCGTCTAGCGTATTTCTACGACTCAATTTCAGTTTGGAAGGCGGCAGGATCATGGGGCTGACCAGCAAGACAACCGGCGAAACTCAGATCATCACCGTTCATGCCGACCGGATCGATGCTGCAATGGCCATTCAGTTCAAGGAAGACATGCGCACCAATACCGAGGACAGCGCTCATCGCGTTGTGCTGGATCTGTCCGATGTCGAGTTCATTGACTCCAGCGGTCTGGGTGCAATCGTTGCTTCAATGAAACAGCTGGGAAAAGACCGGAGGCTTGATCTGGCCGGGTTGCAGCCAGTGGTCGAAAAAGTCTTTCGCCTGACACGCATGGATACGGTTTTCAGACTTTTTGAAACTCTGGATGACGCGTTGTCAGAGACAGACGCCTGACGGCAGCAGGGGATAGATGGCGTGGAGCCGATTGAAAACAAGACCTGCCTGGAATTGACCTTCCCTGCGACGGAATCAGAGGCCAGCGAGGGCATTGCAAAGCTTAGCGTCGGTCTGGCGGAACGGGGATTGCCCCCGCATAAAGCCGGCGATGTGAAGATTGCTTTGGCTGAAGCCATCAACAACGTCGTGGAACACGCTTACAATGGCATCGCCGCGGCCAAGGTTCAGGTCACCTGCCGGCTGGACAGGGATCTTCTGGACATCTTGATCTCGGATACGGGGCGCCCGCTGCCTGGATACCGACTTCCGGATGGCACCCCTGCTCCGATTGGAACGGATCTACAGGACCTCCCCGAAGGTGGGTTCGGCTGGTTCCTGATCCATCGCCTCACCAGTGATATCCGGTACGAGCGGCGCGGTGGATGCAATCGTCTGTCCCTGCGGTTTGATTTTGAACCCAACGGGTGATCGACCACAATTGGTCACAATAAGGTCATTTTCGAAACATTGTCGCGCCGCAAACAACCACCATACAGTGACTCGTAGCTCAGATAGCTTCCCTCGGCGCCACATATCACAGCCCCCACCCAGTGAATGGCGCCGAGGAACTTCCCATCCTGAAATCGCTGGACAATCGCTGATCAGTGAATAGCTTTCTCTTGTTCTAACGAGAGAGAATTCGCCATGCGTGATCTGCATAATCCGGGCCGATCCGAAGTTTTTGCCACGCAAGGCATGTGCGCGACGTCGCATCCGCTGGCGGCCAAAGTGGCCATCGATATCTTGGGCCAGGGCGGCAACGCGATGGATGCCGCGATTGCCGGGGCTGTTCTTTTGGGGATTTGCGAACCACAGATGACCGGATTGGGCGGCGATTGCTTCGTTCTGTTCAATCGTGCCGGCGAAAGCAGGATACGCGCGCTCAACGGATCGGGCCGCGCACCGGCTGCCGCGCAGTCCCAGATGTTGCGCGATCAGGGCCTGTCATCCGTACCTTTGGGCGTGCCGGATGCCGTGACCATTCCCGGAGCCGTCGATGCCTTTTGCCACCTGGCCCAGACCGAGGGTCGCCTGGGGTTGGGCGCGATTTTGAAGCCGGCGATTCATTATGCTGAAGCGGGTGTTCCGGTGGCTCCTCGGGTCGCTTTCGATTGGAAATCAGGTGCCGCAACACTTCAGGGCGCCGCCCGCGACCACTATCTGATTGACGGGCAAGCCCCGTCGATCGGGCAGGTTTTCCGTGCGCCGGGACAGGCGAAGGTATTGCGCCAGATCGCGGCCCACGGGCGCGACGCGTTCTATTCAGGTGAAATCGCCGATGATATGATCACCGCGCTTTCGGAAAGGGGTGGTGTCCATTCCGCTGAGGACTTTCATCACACAAGATGTACTGAAACGCAGCCGATACATGGGGCCTACAAAGGTGTGGATCTGGTGGAACATCCGCCGAACGGTCAGGGCGCAACCGCGATTTTGCTACTGAATATCCTCAAGCATTTTGACATGGCCTCGATGGATCCATTCGGAGCGGAGCGTATTCATATCGAAGCCGAGGCCACCAAACTGGCCTATGACGCTCGAAACCGGTTCATCGCGGATCCCGACCACATGGCAAGAGTAGAGCGCTTTCTGGATCCGGATATTTCTGCCAGACTGGCTGCTTTGATCGATCCCCAAAAGGCGATGCCTGCTGCGGCGCCTCTGACCGAAGCGGTTCACAAGGACACGGTTTACATCACCGTCGTCGACCGCGACCAAATGGCTGTTTCGTTGATCTATTCGATCTTTCACAGCTTTGGATCCGGTATCGCGTCGGGAAAATACGGTATATTGCTGCAAAACCGCGGGGCAGGATTCACATTGCAGCCCGGCCACCCCAACGAACTGGGCGGCGGCAAACGCCCGATGCACACGATCATTCCGGGAATGTTGGCGCAGAACGGTCGGGTCACGATGCCATTTGGTGTCATGGGCGGCGCCTATCAGCCAACCGGACACGCGCGCTTCGTGTCAAATCTTGTCGATTTCGGGCTTGGGTTGCAGGAAAGCATCGATGCGCCACGCGCCTTCTTTGACGGATCAGTTCTGAAACTGGAGCGTGGCTACAGCGACGAGATCGCGAAACAATTGTCCGATATCGGCCATAATATTGAGATGCCGGAAACACCACTTGGCGGAGCGCAAGCGATCCGAATCCGAAAAGACGGTGTTTTGGAGGGTGCCAGCGACCCACGCAAGGATGGCTGCGCCCTTGGATACTGATCTGCGGCAGACTTACGCCCGCCGGTTCGGCGCACTTAGTTCAGGTGGAAATGCAGGGGGTATGCACCATCTTCGAACGGTCCGAACATATTGGGAATATCCGGGTGCTCGACCGGTTCGCCTGAATAGTCTGCAACCAGATTTTGTTCTGAAACATAAGCAACATAGAAGGATTGGTCGTTCTCGGCCAGCAGATGGTAGAACGGTTGCTCTTTCCTTGGGCGGCTGTCTTCCGGAATGGCCTGATACCATTCTTCGGTATTCGAAAACTCGGGATCCACGTCAAAAATCACCCCTCGAAAAGGGTGTTTCTTGTGACGAACCACCTGGCCCAAGCCGTATTTTGCACGTGTCTTTAGCATTGTATCAGCCCCCAACGCTTTTTTTACCCGTTTCCGGGCGGAAAAGCCAATCATTGATGTGAAAATCAGGGAAACAGTCTGTGAACCTTATACTGACAGTGTTCGAAATCGTGGCGCCGGTTTTTCTATTGGCGGCTGTTGGTTTTACATGGGTTAAGCTGGGTTTCGAATACCGCCTGCAATTCGTCACCCGCTTTGCAACGATGCTGGCAATGCCCAGTCTGATCTTTGTTGCCCTGATGCAAACCGAGATCCCGGGCAATGATCTGTCGCGCTTCACAATGGCGACACTGGTCGCAAATCTGCTGCTGGCGGTGTTGTTCTGGCTGATCGTTCGAGGGCTGAGACTGGACCCGCGAACATATCTGTCGCCTTTGATCTTCGGCAATACCGGAAATCTGGGCCTGCCGCTGTGCATCTTTGCCTTTGGTCAGATTGGTCTGGGATATGCTGTTGTCTTTCTGTCAGTTACCGCATTGTTTTCTTTCACTTACGGGATTTATCTGGTCGCCGGGAAAGGGGCGTGGGGACAGGTTGCGCGCCAACCAATGGCCTGGGCGACGATCCTTGGCGCAGTGTTTTTGTGGCAGGGGTGGCAGACGCCGACATTTCTGACCAACACGCTGGAGCTTTTGGGGCAAATGGCTGTCCCGCTGATGTTGGTCACGTTGGGTGTGGCAATCGCCCGCCTGACTTCGCACAGCCTGGGGCGGGCGCTGTGGCTGTCAGCGCTGAAACTGGCGGTGTGCTTTACGCTGGGATGGGGAATCGGACGATGGTTTGATTTGGATACGATCGCATTTGGCGTTCTGGTTCTTCAAATCTGTACGCCGGTTGCAGTAACCTCTTACCTGTTGGCCGAACGGTTTGGGGCCGATTCCGACGCCGTCGCCGGCATGGTCATGGTGTCCACCGTGCTTTCCGTTGCGGCGTTACCGGCTATTCTGGCTATCATTTTATAGCGATTGTGATTTCCTAAGCGCTCAATCTGCGCTAGAATACACAAAAAAGGCACGAGGCACATGAGCAGAATTCTTTTCGTACTCCTGGGGGTGCTGCTTCTGGCATCCTGTGGGGGCGGCTCTAAACAGCCGCCCAGCAGATTAAACGATGCGTGCAGTATTGCGCGTGAAAAACCCGACTATATCAAAGCCTTCAAGAACACCGAGCGCAAATGGGGCGTTCCGGTTCACGTTCAGATGGCGACCATCTATCAGGAAAGCCGGTACAGGCATGATGCGCGCACTCCGCATAGATATGTATTGGGCGTCATCCCAATGGGCCGTCAAAGCAGCGCTTACGGCTATGGTCAGGCACTGGACGGCACGTGGGAACAATATCAGCGCGAAACAGGAAAACGTCGGGCCAAGCGCGATCGCATTCGCGACGCCTCGGATTTTATCGGCTGGTACATGAACAAAAGCTACGAGCGTAACGGTATCCACCCGGCAGATACGCGCAATCAGTACCTGGCCTATCACGAAGGCCATACAGGCTACGCCCGTGGCAGCTACAACAGCAAATCCTGGTTGTTGAACGTTGCCAATGACGTGGACGCACGCGCACAACTATATCAGGCACAGTTGGCGAACTGCCGGTATTGATACGTACAAGCGGGTCAGCGATTGCCTGACCCGCTTCTCTTTTTGTCCGAGAACAGCTTCTGATCAAGGCGACCGCCTTCATTCAGGGCGCCCAGCAATACCGTCGTCTGGCTGCCCGCATTGTCGTGAATCACCCACTTGCGCAGCTCGACTGGATTGTCCGTGAACATCAGTTCGATCCGACCCGCTTCGGGGTTCTTGGGATCCTGCGCGGTGACGACGGTGGCCGTGCCGTCAAAGCTGTGACCTACAACCATATTTGCCTGGCTCAGGTTCACGTTTCGCGCCAGCACGATGGACAGTGGTGTGCGCTTAAGCGGGTATTGCTCGGGCGGCTGGTTCGATTTCGGATCAAAGATCTGAACACTTCCGGATCTTGCCAGCACCACGGCACTGTTGGGCGGGTCATATTCAAACCGCATCTTGCCGGGGCGCTGCATCCACAGCTTGCCGGTGCTCAGCGAGCCATCGTCATTCACCTGGGTGAATGTTGTCTGAACCGTCTTCAACCCGTTCAGGTAATTGGAAATCTGCGAGAGCGGCAGCTTCTCCGCCGCCCATGCGGCGGGTGCGGCCAGTGTCAAAGCAAGGGCAAAAGCAATCTGTTTCATGCCGTACAGATAGGTCTTCTGCCCTTGTTATTAAATATCCTATTGCTCGGGGACGAGGATTTCGCGTTTCCCGACATGATTTGCTGACGAAACAACACCTTCGTCTTCCATTTGCTCAACAAGCCGTGCAGCTTTGTTGTAGCCAATGGCAAGTTTTCGCTGAATATACGAGGTCGAGCATTTGCGATCCTTGATCACGATTGCCACCGCCTGATCGTACAACGCGTCCTCTCCGTTCGTATTGCCGCCAGTGTTCAGGCCCAAAACGGCATCGATATTGTCAGCCTTTTCTTCGGCCGGACCGTCGACAACACCGCCAATGTAGTCCGGTGGACCAAACTGTTTCAGGTGGTTGACGACTTCCTCGACCTCTTCATCCGAGACAAAGGGCCCGTGGCAGCGGGTAATCTTGGCACCGCCAGCCATGTAAAGCATGTCGCCCTGCCCCAGCAGCTGTTCGGCCCCCATTTCACCCAGAATGGTGCGGCTGTCGACTTTCGACGTCACCTGGAAGGAAATCCGCGTTGGGAAGTTCGCCTTGATCGTACCGGTGATCACGTCGACCGAGGGGCGCTGTGTGGCCATGATCAGGTGAATGCCCGAGGCCCGCGCCATCTGTGCCAGACGCTGGATGCAGGCTTCGATTTCCTTTCCCGCCACCATCATCAGGTCGGCCATCTCATCGACGATGACAACGATATAGGGCATCGCTTCGGGCGCGAATTCTTCAGTCTCGAACGTTGGTTCACCGGTTTCATCGTCAAACCCGGTTTGCACCGTGCGGCTGAACATCTCGCCTTTGGCCAACGCATCCTTCACCCGGCCGTTATAGCCTGCGATGTTGCGGACGCCCATTTTGGACATCTTGCGATAGCGATCTTCCATCTCGCCCACGACCCATTTCAGGGCGACCACCGCCTTTTTCGGGTCGGTCACAACAGGCGACAGCAGATGCGGGATACCGTCGTAGACCGACAGTTCCAACATTTTCGGGTCGATCATGATCAGGCGGCATTCATCCGGTGTCAGCTTGTACAGCAGTGACAGGATCATCGTGTTGATCGCCACTGATTTACCCGAACCCGTGGTTCCCGCAATCAGCAAGTGCGGCATCTTCGCCAGGTTCGCCACGACGGACTCGCCGCCGATATCCTTGCCCAAGGCCAACGGCAGTGCCTGGTTGCCATCGCCGAAATCACGGCTGGCCAGGATTTCGCGCAGAACCACCATTTCGCGATTTTCGTTCGGTAGTTCGATACCGATAACCGAACGGCCCGGTAGGGTCGAAACCCGCGCCGACAGGGCCGACATCGAACGTGCGATGTCATCGGCCAGGCCGATCACGCGGCTTGCCTTCAGCCCCGGAGCGGGCTCCAGTTCGTACATGGTGACGACCGGGCCCGGGCGAACGCTGACGATCTCACCCTTCACGCCATAATCATCCAGCACATTTTCCAGCATCCGCGCGTTTTCTTCCAAGGCTTCATCGCTCAGATGGTGGCGCTGAATGCTGGCCGGATTCGACAAAAGGCCCAGAGGTGGCAGTTCGAAATCCGAGTGCCGCTCTTCAAAGGATAGTGCAGGCTGTGCCTCGGCCTGTGCGCGGCGAGACGGTTGCGGTGTACGGCGTACCGGTTGCGCGACCACGGGCTTGCGCGGTTCGGCTACCGGGATTTTCATCGCCGGGCGCGGTTGCAAAACAGCTTCTTCGACATCCTCGAATACCTCATCCTCCACATCCGGCTCGGGCGCATAGGGGGTCTGCATAGGCGCGGGCGCGTTTTCAACCGGCGTGGATTCTTGCCACTCTGGCTTATCACCCGCTGTTACGGGTGGCTCGGGCGGCAGTCCTGCTGCTGTCACCGGCGGTTCCGCCGGCAAGCCATCGGGCTGGCTTGTGTTCAGGATCAGCGGCCCCGGGCGGCGGCCACGGCCTTTGGTCAGCGGAAGGTTCGGGTCGGGTTCGGGCGTCAACTCACCTGTGGCCACTTTGCGATTGCGCACAGCAGCCGAGATTTTCGAACGGATGCGATCCTCGCCCGGCATTTCGTCGAAACCCGCGATTGGTTCCGGATCGACCAGCTCTGGCTCGGGCATGGGATCGGGGCGTCTGATAAGTGACGGCATGCGCGCCAACAGACCGGACTTGACCGGAGGTTCGGGACTTTCCAGTTCGGGTTCTTCAAAGATTGGATCGGCATAAGCCAGATCATCCTCGAACACGGCTTCGGCCGCTGCGGTTCGCGCAAGTTTGCGCTCTTCCCATTGCGCGCGGCGATCTCGTGCTGCCTGCGCAGCCGAGGCTGCACCACGGCCCATCAGGGTCATCAGCATGTCATATGCCATCACCAGACCCAGCAAGAAGGCGCGGAAACCCCGCTTGACATCGGTTTTGGTGAAACCCAGCACAAAAATACCCAGCGCAATCATCCCGACCGCCATGGCCAGCGACATCAGCTTCACCAGAAAATGTGACGAAATCGGCAGCAGCGTCAGCAACGCGCCCATAACCGTGTCGCCGAACAGACCGCCCAGACCATAACTGTGGGTCGCGCGCCAGTCTGCATCAGGAACGAGCGTCGCGGCATACACCGAGACAACGGCAATCCAGATCGGGGCAAAAATCAACCGGGCAATGGCGCGGTCTTCACCGAAATGACCCGCGAAACGCAAACCCCAACCAATCAGCACGAGCGCAACACCCCAGCTGCCCCAGCCCACGATCATGAAAAGGGGCGCAGCGATCGATGCGCCTATCCGCCCCATCCAGTTCTGCACCGGCGCGTCGGTCGAAACCATCCAGTTCGGATCATCGGGGGTGTAGGACCAGATCATCGCCGCCGCAGCCAAACCCAGCAGGATAAGGGCGATGCCGATCAGTTCCTTGCTGCGTCGCTCCAAGGCGGCTTGCGTGGTGCTGTCCAACAATGGATCGCGATTGCGCGCGTTATATGATGCCATTTTGCCCTCGTACCTCACGAATAGATGCAGTCGCGGAGAGTGATCAGACCACGCTGCAACTCTGTTTTTGGGGCTACCAATGCAACCCGGATAAAGCCTTTGCCCGGGTTGTTCCCCGGATCACCTTGTGAAAGATATGCGCCCGGCAGGACCCGAACCCCGGTGTCCTTCCAGACCTTCAATGCGGTGTCTTCGCCGTTGTCGACCGGCAGCCACAGAAAGAAACCGGCCTCTGGCGCCATATAGCCCTGCACGCCTGCGAATACCTCATCCGCAATGGCGTATTTTTCCTGATACAGCGCGCGGTTTTCGCGAACGTGTTCCTCATCCGCCCAAACCTTTGCTGCGGCGGCTTGCAAGGGCAGAGGCAGAGGCGACCCGGCATAGGTGCGCAGCTGCTTGACCTGTTTGATCGTCTTTGGACCACCGGCGATAAACCCCGACCGCAAACCGGCCAGATTCGAACGTTTAGAAAGTGAGTTGAACAGCGTGATCCGTTCAGGATCAGCGCCCAGTTCCTGCGCGACAGTCAGAATACCTGTCGGGGCTTCTTCACGGTAAATCTCGGAATAACACTCATCCGCAAAAATACGGAAATCGTACTGCTCGGCCAGACGGATCAGGTCGGCCCAATACTCGCGCGAGGCAACGGCCCCCTGCGGATTGGCGGGTGAACAGATATAGGCCACGGCGGTGCGGTTCAGCACGTCCGCAGGCAGGCCGGCATAGTCCGGCAGATGGCCCGTCGCGGCGGTGGCGGGCACAAAATAAGGCTGCGCGCCCACCGACAGCGAGGCGACCATGTAGACCTGATAAAACGGGTTCGGGCACAGGATGATCGGCTGCTGACCGTTCTTCTGTTCCGGGCACAAAGCCATGGCCGCGTTGTATAGCCCCTCGCGCGTGCCGTTCAGCGCCATCACGTTGGCATCAGGGTCCATCTGAACCCCATATCGCCGTTTGATCCAATCCGTGATCGCCGTGCGCAGGTCATCCGACCCTTCGTTCGGGGGATACCCTTGGAACCCGGCGGCGTTTTCCAAGATGACATCCGTCACCCAAGCCGGAAAATCATGTGTCGGCGCACCAATGGTCATGTGAACGACATCACCGCCCGGCTGGTGGTGATCCAACAGGGCGCGCAGACGCGGGAATGCATAAGCCGGTAGGTTCGAAAACCGCTCGGGGAAATCCATAATACTGCCTCAATATCGGGGTCATTGGCGCCCCGTTTTTTTGGCAGATTACAGCCCGGGTCCCTCTTCGTCCAGACAAAGAGGTTCCGAATCAGGGGATTGTGGCATTCAGGCCAGCACCGTTTCCGCTGCCGAACCCAGCCGCAACAACGCCTCTTCCGAGCCGGGATAGCCCAGCATCATCAACCCGCAGCCGGGCGTTCCGGTGGGCAGGCTCAGCGCCGCCAGCCCCATCAGATTGCCAATCCGCGTGTTCCGCAGGGCCAGAAGATTCTCGGTTACGTAATAGTCATGATCGCTGAGCAAGCGCTCCAGATTGGGCGGCAAAATCGGCGCTGTCGGCGCCAGAACCGCATCAAACCCGGCGGTTGCCGCGTCCCAGGCGCTGCGGCATGCCTTGAGTTTGGCCCAGGCCGCCACATAGTCGGGGCCCGAATAACCCATGCCAATGCGGAAGCGTTCGAGAATCTCGGGATACATTGCCTCGGGATTGGCTTCGATGACATCGCGCCACAGCCCATAGGCCTCGGTCGTGTATACGATGCTGGTCAACGTCATGGCCTCGTTCAACTCGGGCACTTCCAACGGCACGATCTCGGCCCCCGCGTCGGCAAGTTTGGCCACGGCTTCGTCATATGCTTTGCGCGGTGTGTCGCGCAGGTCGTCCTTGGCAATGTTCTGCAAATCGGCAAAACGGCGCCCTTTCAGCGAAGCACCACGCAGATCGGCAGGTGTTCCCCCCTCGAGCAGAGCCAGCACATGCGCCGCGTCCTCGACCGAACGCGCCACAGGTCCAACCGTGTCGAAACGCAGGCACAGCGGCACCACACCTTCCAGGCTGAGCCGTCCCGCAGTGGTTTTCAGCCCCACCAGATCATTCCAAGCCGCCGGGATACGCACCGAACCACCCGTGTCCGAGCCGATGCCACACGCCGCCAACCCCCACGCGACCGAGGCCGCCGCCCCCGAAGACGACCCTCCGGGCACTGCTGCCTCGTCATGAATGCAGGGCGGGGTTTCGGTGATCGGATTCAACCCGAGGCCGGAAAAGGCCAGCTCGCTCATATGTGTTTTACCCAGGCAAACGGTGCCCATCTGAGTCGCATTGCGCAGCACCAGCGCATCCGCATCCGGCACGCGATCCTTCAACAAAGCCGAACCCGCCTCGGTCACGGTGCCGGTGGTGTCGAACAGGTCTTTCCAACTGATCGGGACGCCATCCAGCAGCGACCGGCGCAGGCCCAGTTGCGCGCGTTGCCGAGCGGCTTCCGCTTCGGCCCGGGCGCGGTCGTGGGTGACGCGGGCATAGATGCGGTCCCGATGCGGATGAGCGTCAATAGCGGACAGGTAGGTTTCCGTCAGTTCGACCGGATCGATCTGCCCCATGCCAATGCCACGGCCCAAATCACACGCGGTCATTGTCAACCAATCCTGCATCTCATCCCTCCTGGTTTTTCGGCTGTGGGTGACGGTAGCGACAGGACTGCACATGGACAATCCCGAAAGGGCGCGCATATTGCAGGGCATGACACAGGCTTCTGACATTCTGATCGTGGGCGGCGGGTTGAACGGCCCTGCTTTGGCGCTGGCACTGGCACAAACCGGTCATTCGGTCACGGTGATCGATGCACTGGTCGAAAAGGTGCGCAAGAACGCGGCATTCGACGGGCGCGCCTATGCGCTGGCTCTGGCCTCACAGCGGTTGTTGGATGCCATCGGTATTTGGGACCGCGTCGCGCAGCACGCCCAACCGATGCTGGAAATCAAGGTCACAGATGGCCATGCCGGGACAGGGCCATCGCCGTTTTTCATGCATTTCGACCATGCCGAGATCGAAGAAGGCCCGATGGGGTATATGGTCGAGGATCGCCACCTGCGCCGTGCTTTTCTGGACGCGATGGCCGAAGAGCCGCGCATCACCCAGGTAAGCGGCAAATCCGTCGTTTCGCAACAGACCGACACGGCCAACGTGACCGTGACGTTGGATGACAGCAAAACCCTGGGCGGCAGCCTGCTGGTTGGCTGTGACGGTCGCAGCAGCGGAACCGCGTCACGGGCCGGCATCAAACGCACCGGTTGGGATTACGGCCAGACGGCATTGGTCTGCGCCATCGAACATGAGCTGCCACATAATGGCATTGCGCATCAGTTTTTCATGCCACCCGGTCCGCTGGCAATTCTGCCGTTAACTGGCAATCGCAGTTCCATCGTCTGGAGCGAACGCACCGACACCGCACAGCACATCAACGCCCTGCCCGAGGGGGATTACGTGCAAGTTCTGCGCCCGCGATTTGGCGATTTTCTTGGCAAAATCAGTCTGGCGGGAGATCGTTTCACTTATCCGCTGAACCTGACCATATCCAATTCCTTCATCAGCGATCGCATGGCGCTGGTCGGAGATGCCGCGCACGGAATGCACCCCATTGCCGGTCAGGGCCTGAACGCTGGCCTCCGCGATGTCGGCGCTCTGGCTGAGGTCCTGACTTTGGCGGGACGGCGCGGCGAGGATATCGGCTCGTTGATGGTTCTGGAGCGCTATCAGGAATGGCGCCGTTTCGACACGGCCTCGCTGGCGATGGCGACGGATGTCTTCAACAAGCTTTTTTCCAACGACAACCCGCTGCTGCGGCTTGGACGTGACATTGGCATGGGGGTTGTCGGCGCTTTGCCCGGCGTCCGTCGCGGTTTCGTTCGCGAAGCGGCCGGGCTGACCGGGGATCTGCCCAAGCTGTTGCAAGGGCGCCCGATTTAATCCAGCTGTCGGGCCTCGTCGACCAGCATGACCGGAATGCCGTTGCGGATGGGAAAAGCCAAACCCGCCGCTTTTGAAACAAGCTCTCGCTTTTCCGCGTCATAGTGCAGGGTCGTATGTGTCTGCGGGCAGATCATCGCCTCGAGCATGTGGCGATCAAAGGCGTGATCAGGGTCGGTCATTGCAGTTTTTCCTCGTTTGATCCGCCGCGCATGGCGAATTCAATCAGCGTCACCAACGTTTCGCGCCGGGTGCGCAGGCAGGGGGCTTCCAGCAGGGCCTGTTTGTCCTCGGGGTCGAAATCCAGAAGCATCGACAGGGAATTCACCAAAAGTTCATCCTCTGCGTCCTTAAGCGAATCCCAGTCGGTGGACAATTGACGGGATGAAAAGAAACGCTCCAACAATGTCAGGAACGCGTTGCGGTCAAACTCGTTGTCTTTCTCGGCCTTTCCCAGATCACGGTCGAACCCGTCCCACGAGACCGAGCACCTCCGGTAGGGCGTGAACGAATCCAGCTCTGACATGACCCTGAACCGGGATATACCGGTCAACGTGATCAGGTACCGGCCATCTTCGGTTTCCGAAAACTGCGTCACCCGCCCTGCGCATCCGATACGGTGCAGCTTGTCTTCGTCATTGACCGAAGGATTCGGCTGAACCATTGCGATCAACCGTTCCTTGGTTTTCAGCGCGTCGTCCAGCATCTGAAGATAGCGCGGCTCGAATATGTGAAGCGGCAAGCGCGAACGCGGGAGCAGCAGCGCCCCGGGCAATGGAAAAACAGATACCGTTTCCGGCAGGTCGGCGGGATGCATCATGTACCCGACTCTAGCTCTGATGAGAGATTAGGCAAATATCATCGAACTGAGTTTGCGACGTCCGTTCAGAACAATCGGGTCATTGGGCTTGAGCGCATCGAAGATGGTGAAAAGCTGTGTCTTGGCTGCACCTTCATTCCATTCACGATCCCGGTGGAACAGTTCCAGCAATTGTGCCACGGCTTCTTCCACATTGCCGTTCGCGTGCAGCGCCTGCGCCAGATCAAAGCGGGCTTGATGGTTGTCCGGATCCGCCTCAACCGCTGCCGTCAGCTCGGCGACGGGGCCGGCATCTGCTGCCTGCTTTGCAAGCTCCAGCTGCGCATGTGCGGCCTCCAGCTCGGCCGATGTGGAGATCTCGGCCGGAGCGCCGTTCAGGATCGCTTCTGCCTGCTCCAGATCACCGGTGGCGATATGCGCCCGCACCAGACCACCATATGCAGCGGCGTGGTTCGGATCTTCGCCCAGAATTGCGGCAAAGGTTTGAGCCGCGTCCGCAGCCGCGCCTTCGGCAAGCATTTCCTCGGCAGCCTGCACAGCATCATCCAGTTGGCCCCCGGGGCTTTCCCCCCCTGCGGCTTCGATCACGCGGTCCACGAAGGCCTTGATCTCGGATCCCGGCAACGCGCCTTGAAACCCGTCCACAGGCTGGCCCTTGAAAAAGGCATAGACGGTCGGGATCGACTGGATGCGCATTTGCGCAGCAATTGTCTGCGCCTCATCCACATTGATCTTGACCATCTTCACCGCGCCTTTCGCGGCTGTCACAGCCTCTTCCAGCATCGGTCCAAGGGTTTTGCACGGGCCACACCAAGGTGCCCAGAAATCGACGATCACAGGTGTTTCCTGCGAGGTTTCCACCACATCGGCCATGAAAGTGGCCTCGGTCCCGTCTTTGATCAGATCGGTTGCTGGGGCGTTTCCGCCGTTCAGAAGGTCCATGGCAATCACTCTTTCGTTCGAACTTGCGCCCTATATGCAGCCGCTTGTCGCGGAAACCAAGGGCTGAGTTGCGGATCAGATGTCGAAACTGGCAAAGACCGGAGCGTGATCGCTGGGTTTTTCCCATCCACGGGCGTCCCGCAGAATACGGCTGGAATGGCCCGCGTTCGAGATATCGGCAGTGGCCCAGATATGGTCCAGCCGGCGCCCCTTGTCCGCCGCATCCCAGTCCCGGGCGCGATAGGACCACCAGCTGTAAAGCTGCCCTTCCGGGATGTCCTGACGGGTGATATCAACCCAGCCACCTGCTTCCTGTGTCTCGGCCAGATGCTCGACTTCGATGGGCGTGTGCGAGACGATCTTCAGCAGTTGTTTGTGTGACCACACATCATCCTCGCGCGGGGCGATGTTCAGGTCGCCGACAAGGATGGATTTAGCCGGCTTTTCCGCACGGAACCAATCGCGCATATCAGTGAGATAGTCGAGCTTCTGGCCGAATTTCTCATTCACCTCCCGGTCCGGCACGTCGCCGCCCGCCGGGACATAGAAATTGTGGATCGTGACACCATTTTCCAACCGCCCGGCAATATGGCGGGCATGTCCGAGACCGGCGAAATCCTTGTCGCCCACCTCTTCCATCGGCAGGCGCGACAGGATGGCGACGCCGTTGTAACCCTTCTGCCCCCGCGCGATCATGTGGGTGTAGCCCAGTTCGGAAAACCCTTCGGTCGGGATCTTCTCAACCGGTGATTTGCACTCTTGCAGGCACAATACATCAGGGGCTTCTTCTTGCAGCAATTTCAGCACGATAGGCTCGCGCAGGCGAACAGAATTGATGTTCCATGTGGCAAGGGTGAAAGGCATGTCGGGGATTCCTTTGTCGCGATTGGCGCAGGTTAACGTGGCACAACGCCAGTTGCCACGAGAAAAGGCAGCCCCGATGCCAGGACCAAGGACTGGCAGTGAGGCGGGCGTCACATTCGTGCTTTCCCTTGCCCTGATATCTCGCCTGATGCAGACTTGTCTGCGAATGAGGAATGTCTGTTTCACCGCTGGGTCTGTTCGCGAACAGACCGGCCCGGCACCATGCTTTGGGAGGAGTGTGTCATGGCATCCGAGACCGCAGGTTCCACGCCACCGGAAAACCTGACGCCGCAGCAGCGGGACATGCCGCAGGTCAACAAGATCACGACGGATGACATCAGGGCGTCGCTGAAAGCCGGGTTTTCCGACTTTCTGGCCCGCCCTGTCCTGAGCGGCTTTTTCGGTCTGTTCTATGCAGTTTTCGGAATTCTGCTGGTTTGGGTCCTGATCTGGCTTGGCCAGATCTGGATGATCATTCCCGCCATTGTCGGCTTTCCGCTGGTCGCACCTTTCGCCGCCGCCGGGCTTTATGAAATGTCGCGCCGCTTGCAAAAAGGCGAAAGCTTTGGCTGGGCTGAAATCCTCAGCGTCATGGCCAATCAACGCAAACGCGAATTGGGCTGGATGGCCTTTGTCACACTTTTCATTTTCTGGGTGTGGATCTACCAGGTTCGGCTTTGGCTGGCGATCACCCTTCAGAACGCATCCTTCTCGGATTTCGACGGGTTTTTGAACACCGTTTTCTTCACGCCGCAGGGCTGGATCTTCCTTGCCATTGGCACCTGTGTCGGCGCGTTCCTGTCAGCCGTACTGTTTTCGGTGACCGTCGTCGCCATGCCCTTGCTGCTGGACCGGGAAACCAACTTCATCTCTGCCATGTTGACCTCTTTGCGCGTCGTATCCGAAAGCCCGGCGGTCATGCTCGGCTGGGCGGCGATCATCTCGGTCACCATACTGCTGTCGCTGGTTCCAGCGTTTCTGGGCCTGATCTTTACCCTTCCGATCCTTGGCCACACCACGTGGCACCTTTACCAGCGCGCCGTTGCCCCGGCGGAAGGGTGAACCGCGGCAGAGCTCACCTCCGTCATTGGGCGAATATCGGTCAGTGCTGCTGTCTGCCTTCGTGTGGAAACCGCCCCTCAGCAGCGAAAAAAGCCGGGCCATTCGGCCCGGCAGTCCAACAGGGAGGTACATGTCATAACCCGGACATGCACGGGTTGGGAGTAACCTAATTATGAGTACAGAGTATCACTTTGATCCACATCAATCCACAACCAGTTAAGACACGAGCCTATATCCACCCGATTCTGTGACCAAAAGGCGCGCATTGGACGGATCGGGCTCGATCTTCTGACGCAGACGATAGATGTGGGTTTCCAGCGTGTGGGTCGTGACCCCGGCATTGTATCCCCACACTTCGTGCAACAGCACATCACGCGCCACGACACCGTCGGTTGATCGGTACAGGAACTTGAGGATGTTGGTTTCCTTCTCGGTCAGACGGATCTTGCGGTCTTCTTCCGTGATCAGCATCTTCATCGCCGGCTTGAACGTATAGGGGCCAAGAACAAATACCGCGTCCTCGGATTGTTCGTGCTGCCGCAGCTGAGCGCGGATACGGGCCAGCAATACCGGAAATTTGAAGGGTTTGGAGACATAATCGTTCGCGCCGGCGTCCAGGCCCAAGATCGTATCGGCATCGCTGTCATGACCGGTCAGCATCAGAATCGGGCTTTTCACGCCCTGTTTACGCATCAGGCGGCACAATTCCCGCCCGTCGGTATCCGGCAGACCCACATCAAGAATGACCAGATCATAGATCGCTTCGCGTGCGCGCTCCATTGCGGACTGGCCGTCTGACGCTTCGAAAACGTCAAAGTCTTCGGTCATGACAAGTTGCTCGCTGAGCGCCTCGCGCAGATCCTCGTCATCGTCCACCAACAGGATTTTCTTGAGTTGAGCCATTTCCCGATCCTCCAAACGCTTTTCCATCACTTGCGCGCGGAATATGCAATCAACAAGATTTGCTGCAACGGTTTCACGCCTTCGTGTCAGAGTTGGCAGAAATGTTTCACATTTCCTTTCGAAAGAGCTAGGAGAAAGGCTGAGCGTTATAGGGTAACATAGATGAGCCTCATTCCCGATATCACCGAACTTCTTGCCCGGGCCCGGGCCGATCTGCGCATGGGCGTTCCAGTAGTGCTGACCGATGACAGCGGCTTTAGCGTTGTGGCGATTTCTACGGAAACGCTCAACCCGCAGCGCCTGGCTGATCTGAAAAAGCTCGGAGACCCGGTGGTGGCCATTACCGGGCGGCGGGCCGAAACACTCAAGGCGCGGGCCTATGACGGCGATCTTGCACGCGTTTCAATTCCCGCCGATGCAGACATCACTTGGGTGCAGGCGGTTGCTGATCCCTCTGACGATCTGAACGCGCCGATGAAAGGGCCGTTGATGACCGAGCGCCACGGTAACGCCAATTTGCACCGCATCGCGATTGCGTTGGCCAAGTCCGCGCGCATTCTTCCTGCCGCGGTCGTCGTGCCGGTCGAAGATGGCCGGGCCTTTGCGGTATCGCACGGCCTGACCTGCATTGACCACACGCGCGCCGCCCCGCATCTGGCGGACCGCAGCGCCCTGCACGAGGTGGTTGCCGCGCGTCTTCCGATGGAAGTATCCGAGGCCGGCCGTCTGCATGTTTTCCGCCCCGAAGATGGCGGAGAAGAACATTACGCAGTCGAAATAGGCCGCCCGGATCGGGACAAACCAGTGCTGGCCCGATTGCATTCCGCCTGTTTCACGGGCGATCTGATGGGCAGCCTGAAATGCGACTGCGGTCCGCAATTGCGGGGCGCACTGGCGCAAATGGGGGCCGAAGGGGCTGGCGTTCTTCTGTATCTGAACCAGGAAGGGCGTGGTATCGGGCTGGCCAACAAGATGCGTGCCTATTTTCTTCAAGATCAGGGTTTTGACACGGTAGAAGCAAACCACAGGCTGGGTTTCGAGGATGATGAGCGCGACTTCCGACTCGGGTCGGATATCCTGAAATCTCTGGGTTTCAACTCGGTGCGCCTGCTGACCAACAACCCTGCCAAGATCTCGATGATGGAACGCACAGGGATCGCCGTGACCGAGCGCGTTCCTTTGAAAGTGGGTGAAACCGCGCATAACCGGGGATACCTGGCCACGAAAGCCGCGAAATCCGGGCACCTGTTGTGACTCCAGGCGATCTTGTGCTCACCCCGCGTGGTGTTCGCTTTCGTGGCAGGACGTTCCCCTGCTCGATTGGCAAAGGCGGATTGAGCAACACGAAACACGAGGGCGATGGGGCGACACCTACCGGATGCCATCGAATCGTCGGCATGCTCTACCGGCCCGACCGGCTGGTCGCCCCCAACTTCTGGGCGATCCCGATTGGGCCGCAGGACTTGTGGTCTGATGACGTCGAAGACAGCCACTATAATCACTTGGTGCTTGCCCCTTATGCGTTCAGTCATGAGAAACTGCGCCGGGCTGATCCGCTTTATGATCTGGTCCTGTTGACCAACTGGAACTGGCCGAATGCCGTTCCCGGCAAGGGATCGGCGATTTTTCTGCATCAGTGGCGCAGGCCCGGCTACCCCACCGAGGGCTGCATTGCCTTCCGTCGGGACCATCTGCACTGGATTGCAGGGCGAATTTCCCTTGGAACGCGCCTGATTATTCCTGAGGCTTGACCCGCTCGCCGAAAATGGCCGACCCGATACGAACATGGGTCGCGCCCAAGGCGATGGCCTGCTCGAAATCACCGCTCATCCCCATCGACAACCCCTCAAGCCCATTGCGGGCTGCGATCTTGGCCAAGAGGGCGAAATGCAAAGTGGGTTCTTCATCGACCGGCGGGATGCACATCAGCCCGCGTACCGGTAGATCCAGCGATCGGCATTCCGCGATAAACCCGTCCGCATCCGCAGGAAGAACGCCTGCCTTCTGGGCTTCTTCCCCCGTATTGACCTGAATGAAAAGGTCGGGGCAGTATCCCACCTCTTGCGCCAGCCGCGCCAGGGTTTTGGCCAGTTTGGGGCGATCGACCGAATGGATCGCATTGCACAGTTCCATCGCCTGCCTGGCCTTGTTGGTCTGCAACGGGCCGATGAGATGCAGATCGACGGCATCGAACTGCTCTTTGAAAGCGGGCCATTTGCTGGCCGCCTCCTGTACGCGATTCTCACCAAAACACCTGTGGCCCTGCTCCAGCACCGCCTGAACTCGCTCATTCGGTTGTACTTTGGATACAGCGAGCAGTTTGACGGAACCGGCAGGGCGGTCCGATCTGGCTTCGGCATTTGCAATGCGTGCGGTGATTTCTTGCAACGACATGGGGCCCTCAATCTGTCTTTGGCGCAGAAAAACACCAAGTCGACGCAAAAGAAAAGGGCGAGTCCGAAGACCCGCCCTCAAACCTTGCGGTTCAGATCAGCTTAGAAGTTGAACTGAGCACCGAAGTCAGCAACGATTGTGTCGCTTGCGCAGCTGTCACAGTCGTTGCGGCCGATACCACCGCGCAGCGATGCACCGCCACCCAGGTCGTAGATCGCACCGATAGCAACCTGCTGAAGGTCAGCAGAGGCGTTACCGTCACCATAGGTGAACAGCAGGGTGGTTGCAGCGCCCAGGTTGTAGGCGGCCGACAGACCCCATGCAGTACCGTCGGTCGCTGCAACATTGGTTGCGTCGTCCGCGACAAACAGAGTACCCGAGAAGTCACCCCATTCGCCACCCAGGGTCAGAACGGTCAGGCTCGGATCGCTGCCTGCACCTGCGTCGGTCTGACCATAGGCCAGAGCGGCAGTGATGTTGTTGAAGGTGTAGGTTGCGCTGATGTCCCAGCGGTCTGCGTCAGCGGTGGTCGAAGTGGTACCACCAGCTGCAACAGTTGTAACCTGCGCTTGGTCATAAGATGCACCAAACGAGAAGTCACCAACCGAATACTGGAAGAACACAGCGTTCGAACCCGAACCGGTCGACGAGTAACCCAGGAAGCTGTAGTCAACGCCCGAGTACTGACCTGCGAACAGTTCCAGACCTACTTCGTTGCCGTAGTAGTTTGCCAGGTTGTCAAACGAACCTGCGACGTTACCCGCGTCAACACGCAGACCGCCGTAGATGACCGAGAAGCGTGCGCCGTTCAGGCCGGCCGAGTTTGCTTCACCGGTGCTGCTGTTTTCGTCGGCTTGCAGACGAACACGACCTTCAAAACGAACGCCGCCGTCGGTTTCTGCGATGCCGTCGATGTTCAGACGGAAGCGCGAGACCAGGATAGCGTCGTCAGACTGCGCGGTCGAAGTTGCGGAGACGTCATCGGCTGTACCCATCAGGCCGTCTGCACCAGGTCCGTTAACGGTTGTGGTTGCGGTACGGTCTTCAACGTAGCCGATACCAAAACGGCCGTAACCGCTGAAGTTAATCTCAGCTGCCGCAACGCCTGCGGTCGCGATCAGCGCCGTCGATGCGAAGAGAACTTTTTTCATCTTGTTTCCCTCGGTTTCATTCAAAAGAGTTATCTACTCGACACATGCCTCGGCATATGTCTCAGCACGGACACCGTTTCGCTCTTTTTGCCCCCATTGCGCAAGCTTGGCATAAACCCGGTCACGTCATTGGGGTCAGATTGGTGCAAGGATGCCACAGTTCGTTTTTGCCCGGATCAGGCTGACACGCTTACATTTCAGAAGAATAGGCTTGTTGCAGCGAGGGTCCTTGGCTAGGAGTATGCCCTGAATACTGCACAACAAGTGAAACAGGACCTGCTGACAATGCGCCTGCCTACGATTTTGGGATTAATCATGCTGACCACCACTATTGCGGCATGCGGGCAGAATCGAAGCACTTCGACATATTCCCCCAATCCCGCCAGCGGTAATTCCGATGAACGCGAGCTGAACGATCCTGAACGTACAACGCTGTGGGACATTTTCGATCGCAGCACGGCCGAGCAGACCACCAATGTAAACCGGTACTTGTGGGCAGCTTCGCTGGACATTTTGAACTTCTTGCCTGTGCAGGAGGTCGATCCGTTTACCGGAGTGATCGTAACAGGTTACGGCACTCCTCCGGGCGGAGGACGGTCATACAGGGCGACCGTACACATCAGTGATCCGGCGCTTGCGGCCCGGTCTTTGTCCGTCGCCCTGCAATCCAGCGGGGGCGCCCCGGTAAGCGCGGCAACAACCCGTGCGGTGGAGGATGCGATTCTGTCCCGCGCACGTCAGCTGCGCATCGCGGACAACAAGTTCTAGCACTTCGCCGAAAATCACACTAATACCACGCCGGGTTCCTACCCGGCGTTTTCATTCACGAAGGACCGCACAATGTCGCGCTATTCGGCCACCGAAATCGAAGCAAAATGGCAAGAAGCCTGGGACAAGGCAGGAATCTTCACCGCCAACCACAAGGCGGACAAGCCGAAATACTATGTGCTTGAGATGTTCCCCTACCCGTCCGGCCGAATCCATATGGGGCATGTGCGCAACTATACGATGGGCGACGTCATCGCGCGGCACAAGCTGGCCACCGGGCACAATGTTCTGCACCCCATGGGCTGGGACGCGTTCGGGATGCCGGCGGAAAACGCTGCCATGGCGATCGGCGGCCACCCCAAAGAGTGGACTTACGGCAATATCGCCGACATGCGCGCCCAGATGAAGCCACTGGGCCTGTCGATCGACTGGTCCCGTGAATTCGCCACATGTGATCCGGAATACTATGGCCAGCAGCAGGCGCTGTTCCTCGACATGCTCGAGGCCGGGCTGGTCTATCGCAAGAATGCCGTGGTGAACTGGGATCCGGTCGACATGACCGTTCTGGCCAATGAACAGGTGGAAAACGGGCGCGGCTGGCGCTCGGGTGCGCTGGTGGAACGGCGCGAGCTGACGCAGTGGTTCTTCAAGATCTCGGATTATTCCGAAGAACTGCTGAACGCTCTGGACACGCTGGAAAACTGGCCCGCCAAGGTTCGACTGATGCAGGAAAACTGGATCGGCAAGTCGCGCGGCCTGCAATTCGGGTTCGAGCGCACGGATGGTGGGGAACCGATCACTGTCTACACGACGCGCCCCGACACGCTGCTGGGCGCATCCTTCGTTGGGATCTCGCCCGATCACCCGATCGCCAAACAGCTTGAGGCCGAAAACCCGGAAGTCGCTGAATTCGTTGCCGAATGCCGCAAGGGCGGCACCACGGAAGAGGCCATCGAAACCGGCGAAAAGCTGGGTTTGGACACCGGCATCCGCGTCAAGCATCCGTTGGACCCGAACTGGGAACTGCCGGTCTGGATCGCCAATTTCATCCTGATGGATTACGGCACCGGCGCGATCTTCGCCTGCCCGGCCCATGACCAGCGCGACCTTGATTTCTGCCGCAAATACGATCTGCCGGTGATCGATACGTTCTTTGCGCTGGACGACGACACACCGGTCGACAAGATCGCCTTTGTCCCGCCAAAGACCGAGAAAGTCCGCTGGGTGAACCATTTCGCAGGCCTGACCGAAGCAACCGGAGAAGAGGCGATCAACACCACCATCGATTTCGCCGAAAAAGCCGGTTGGGGCGAAGGGGTCACGAAATATCGCCTGCGAGACTGGGGCTTGAGCCGTCAGCGCTATTGGGGTTGTCCGATTCCTGTCGTTCACTGCGAAAGCTGTGGTGTGGCCCCTGAAAAGAAAGAGAACCTTCCGGTTCGCCTGCCCGATGATGTCACCTTCGACAAACCGGGCAACCCGCTGGACCGTCACCCGACCTGGCGCGACTGCGCCTGCCCGAATTGTGGCGCCCCTGCCAAGCGCGAGACCGACACGATGGACACATTCGTGGATTCGTCGTGGTATTTCGCGCGCTTCACCGCTCCGCGCGCGGAAACGCCCACCGATCTGGCC
The DNA here is from genome assembly GCF_056541565.1 of Ruegeria sp. AG6. Taxonomy (NCBI): domain Bacteria; kingdom Pseudomonadati; phylum Pseudomonadota; class Alphaproteobacteria; order Rhodobacterales; family Roseobacteraceae; genus Ruegeria; species Ruegeria sp. AG6. Next base: position 53,256 of record NZ_JBQFYQ010000011.1, read on the forward strand.
GAGGCGGAATACTGGATGAATGTTGACCAGTATATCGGCGGGATCGAACACGCGATTCTGCATCTGCTGTATTCGCGGTTCTTCGCCCGCGCGATGAACATCACCGGGCATTTGCCGGACAAAGCCATCGAACCCTTCGACGCGCTGTTTACCCAAGGCATGGTGACGCACGAGATCTACCAGACCCGCGATGCCAACGGTCGTCCGGTCTATCACCTGCCCGAAGAGGTCACGGACGGAAAACTGGCTGACGGCACAGAGGTCGAGATCATCCCATCGGCCAAAATGTCAAAGTCCAAGAAGAACGTTGTCGACCCGGTCAGCATCATCTCGGCCTTCGGCGCCGATACTGCGCGCTGGTTCGTGCTGTCCGATTCGCCACCCGAACGGGACGTGGAATGGACGGCTGCGGGGGCCGAGGCCGCGTACAAGCATCTCAACCGTGTCTGGAATCTCTGCGACAAGATCGGCGCCATGGACCCGAACGCCACGGGTGAAGGCGATGAGGAACTACTGCGCGAGATGCACAAAACCATCCGCGATGTGACATTGGGTGTTGAAAGCTTTGGCTTCAACGCGGCCATCGCCAAGCTTTATGCCTTCACCAACACTCTGGCGAAATCCAAGGCAGGTGCTGCGGCCCAAAAGCAGGCCATCAAAACGCTGGCACAGCTGATGTCGCCGATGACACCGCATCTGGCGGAAGATATTTGGGCCCATCAGGGCGGCGAAGGCCTTGTGGCCGTTGCGCCATGGCCCGTCGCCGACGAGGCGATGCTGGTTGATGACACCGTCACCTTGCCGATCCAGATCAACGGCAAGCGTCGCGCGGAAATCAGCGTGGCCAAGGATCTGGATAAAGCCGAGGTTGAAAAAATTGCGCTCAGCACCGAAGCTGTTCAAAAGGCGCTGGAAGGGAATGCGCCGAAGAAAGTGATCGTCGTTCCGGGCCGGATTGTGAATGTTGTCGTTTGATCGCAGAACGTTTTTGCTGATGCCGCTGGCGCTGGCCGCCTGCGGCTTCGAGCCCGTCTATGCACCTGGCGGATCGGGTTCGGCCTTGTATGGCCGCGTCGAGGTGTCGGCGCCCAACACCGTGGAAAGCTATTTGCTGGTCCAAAATCTGGAACAGCAACTGGGGCGAAGCGCCGGGTCGGTCAACGACTACAAGCTGGACGTTCAGGTTTCGACCGTGACGCGTGGCGCTGCAATCACCACCACAAACGAAACGCAACGCTACACCATCGACGGAAGCGCGCAATACACGCTGCGGTCCAACGCAACCGGTCAGATCATCGCCTCGGGCTCGGTGGCGGATTTTGTGTCATATTCTGCCGCAGGATCGACCGTTTCCACCTTGGCGGATGAGCGCGATGCCAAGAGACGGCTGATGATGATTCTGTCGGGTCAGATCATGAACCGTCTTTACGCCACACCGGGTCTGGCTGCATGAAGTTGAGCCCGCGCGAGGCTGAGGGGTATTTTGCCAAGCCGGACGCGGACAAGACAGGGCTGCTTATCTATGGCGCGGATGCGATGCGGGTTGCGCTCAAGCGGCAACAGGTGCTGGCCGCTCTGCTTGGCGCCCAAGCCGAAGAAGAAATGCGCCTGACCCGCATGCCCGGTGGCGATCTGCGTGGTGATCCCGCCCTGCTGCTGGACGCGGTCAAGGCGGTCGGCTTCTTTCCCGGCCCACGTGCCGTTTTCGTGGAAGACGCAACCGAAACCGCCGCGCCGGCAATTCTGGCCGCACTCGAAGATTGGGCCCCCGGAGACGCCCAGATCATCGTGACCTCGGGGCAATTGAAACCCAGCTCGAAAATCCGCAAGGCGTTCGAAGGCCACCCTGCCGCCTACGCAGTCGGCATTTATGACGACCCGCCCTCACGCGCCGAAGTGGAACGGGTTCTTGCCGAGTCGGGTATGAAAAACGTGCCCCGAGATGTCATGTCTGCAATCAGTGAATTGGCCGTCAGCCTCAGCCCTGGTGATTTCGCCCAAACGATTGAAAAACTGTCTCTTTACAAGCGCGGTGACAGCGCTGATTTGACGATCGAAGATATTGAGGCCTGCGCCCCGCGCTCGACCGAGGCGGCGCTGGATGATGTTCTCAACGTCGTTGCCGAAGGCCGCGCCGGTGAGATCGGGCCGCTGATCCGGAGGTTGCAGGCGCAGGGCACCAACGGCGTGACTCTGTGCATCGGAGCGATGCGGCATTTTCGGACACTCTATGCCTGCGCGTCCGATCCCGGCGGTGCTGCGCAGGGCATCGGTAAGCTGCGTCCACCGGTTTACGGCAAACGGCGTGACCGTATCCTGCGGCAGGCACAAGGTTGGGGCGCGACCAAGCTGCAAACCGCGCTGACGGTTCTGACCGACACAGATTTGGCGCTGCGGTCGGCCGGTCAGACAGCCCCTGCCATGGCGCTGGTGGAACGCGCGATGATCCGATTGGCGATGTTGGCACGATCCCGCTAGGTCACTCAGCCTTTTCCAGCCAGTCGGCGGCAGACCGACCGGCCCAGCGCCCGGTCGCAAGGCAAGCCGTGAGCAGATAGCCCCCGGTCGGGGCCTCCCAGTCCAGCATTTCCCCAGCGCAGAACACACCCGGCAGGGCCGTCAGCATCAGCCCGTCATCCAGCGCTGCCTGTTTGACACCACCTGCGGTCGAAATGGCTTCGTCCATCGGGCGAAGGCCGACATGCCGGACAGGCAGCTTTTTCAACATGCTCACTTGCACGGATTGAGGGTGGCCACCGCGTTTTGCCATTTCATGAAACAGGGCGATTTTCTGAGCAGACAGGTTCAGCGATTTCCTCATCCACTGGGACAGCGTTGTTTTCGACCGTTTCGCGGACAACCGCGCCAGCAGAGCCTGTTGGTCCAGATCAGGCGTCAGATCAGCAAACAACGGTGTCCCCGCGCGCAAAGCCGGTGTCAGCTTATACAGCCCTCCGCCTTCCAGACCGGTTCTGGAAATCGCAGCCTCTCCTCGGCTCTCCAAATCGCCTACCATCCATCGGATCGATTTCAATGCGGCCCCGAAATGGGGCTGCATATGTGGGCTCCAATCAACGGAAATGGCTGAGTTTGCGGGTTCAAAGGGTGCCAAAGCCACGTCTTTTCCGGCCAATATCTGCGCCCAGTGACCGTCCGAGCCAAGGCGGGCCCAGCTTGCACCGCCCAGTGCCAGCACGGTGACATCCGTCGAAACACTGCGCCGCCCGTCCGGAGTGTCAAACACCGGCGCATCACCGTCCCAGCCTGTCCAACGCCAGCGGGTCCTGATTTCGACCCCGGCCTTGCCCAATCGTGCCAACCAGGCCCGCAATAAGGGCGAGGCCTTCATTGCTTGGGGAAACACGCGCCCCGTCGAGCCGACAAACAGCGTCTGCCCCAACCCGCGCGCCCAGTGCTGAACAGCTTCGGCATCAAAGTCAGACATGATCGGACGCAACCAATCTGCCGCTTCACCATAGGCGCGGATCAGGTCATCACGCGGCTCGTCCTTGGTCAGGTTCAGCCCCGATTTCCCGGCCATCAGGAACTTGCGCGCGACCGAAGGTTTGGCCTCGGCCACCAACACGGAATGCCCGGCTGCGGCGAGCTGTTCGGCCGCCATCAACCCGGCGGGGCCTGCTCCGATCACCACTGCCTGCGCCATTCGCACCCTCTTGCCTTCGCCCGTCACAGGCGCAAGTTTCACATCATCATGACGAACAGCGATCCAATCTGCCCGCTTTGCGACCGCCCGATCCCCGACGGGGGTGGCAGCCTGCATCATCTGATCCCAAAACTCAAAGGAGGCAAGGGCGGACCTACCGTTCTGCTGCATCAGATCTGCCACAAAGAGGTGCACGCCACCCTGACCGAAGCCGAACTGGCACGCAGTTTCAACACGGTCGAGGCCCTGCGTGCGCATCCAAGGCTCGAGAAATTTCTGACTTGGGTTCGCAAACGCCCACCCGGATTTCGTTCGAAAGTTCCGGGCAAGCGGCGCGGGCGCTGATCAACCTGGCAGGATCTGGTCCCCGACAATATCTGTAAGAGGTTCGGACAGGCCTTCGATCTCGATACCCCGAAAGTCCGGTACATGCACGAATTGTGCGCCCGCAACAAGTTGGAATTCCAACGTCGTATAGGCGCGTTTCCACAGCCATTCGCGGTTTTCAACAGCCCAAAGATCAGGATTGGGCGGGGTTTCGTCCGTAAAAGCATAAAAATGCAGGTCAAAGCCGTAAGGGGCGACCTCCTGCATCGACAACAACGACATGCCCTGGGCGCGCCAGAACGCGTCTTCGGCGGCAATATCGCCGGTTCGAAGGGTAATCTGACCGATCCGAGCCTGCGCAAAAGGCGCGTCAGGGTCCGCTGCATGCGGCGGTCGGTTGCCTTCGAAATCATGTTGCAGCAGCTCGATGACGAACCCTTCGGGATCCGCAAGATGGCACATGTAGCCGATGTCCAGAAACTGATTCGGCGTGCTCACTGGAACGTCAAACCTGCGCAGATGAGCCGCAGCAAGATCGACATCCGGCACGGTGATTCCTATCTTCCAGTAGCGCTGCCCCTTGTCATGGGTGTACCCTCCTCCACCCGGCAGCAACAAAATATCTGCGTCTGCACCGTCATAGCCGATACGGTGGCCGATTTCTGTTCGGCCAACGGACATGCCCAGAATGTCGCGATAAAACGCGGCCAGCCGATCCGGGTCAGCGACCCGCAGGCGCAGTGCAGACAACCTCATGAACACAACCTTGCGATTCCCGCCGCGATCTCGGGGTCGGCGTTCACGCTGTCGGCAACCAGATCGCGTGCGGTTTGCATCAGGTGATCGGGATCGACAATCCGGTCCACCAGGCCAAATTCATACGCCTCTTGCGCGGTGATCTTCTGACCCGCCATAAAGATCAACTTGGCCCTTGCCGGTCCGACCAGAGCCGCCAGCCGCGCGGGGTCGGACGGTTGTGGCAGAAACCCCAGCTTCATCACCGGATAGAAGAACTTGGCCGACGGCACGGCAATGCGCAGATCGCAGGCCAGTGCCATACCGTTGGCCCCGCCTGCCAAAGTGCCGTTCAGTGCGGCAACGGTCAGACAGGGCAACGCAGCAATGGCGCCGGACAGCCTTTCCCAGACATCCGATTTGGCCAGACCGGCGCGCGCTTCGTCCAGATCTGCCCCGGCGCTGAACACTTTGCCCGCGCCCGTCAGGATCAACGCCTTGGCCTCTGTCGCGGATTCGGCGATCTCGGCCAGTTCCGCCAGCATGGCCCCCGTCAGGGCGTTCGCCTTGCCGGGATTGTTGATCGTGACGGTCCACAGGCCACCTTCTTTGGTCAAATCGATCATATCAGCCCGGCCCGTTTGCGAATGTCTTCAAGCCGCAGCGAAATTTCAGTGCCAAGAAACTCATCGGCATCATCCGAGCACATCCACAACAGCGCCCGTGCGGGCCAGTCCGCAGGAATATGCACATCCCAGTCCAGCTGACTGACGGGATTAATGCCGCTGGCCTTGATCGACCGCTGCATATCGGTGGCCACCGTCCCCGGTGACAGGCCCATGGCGCGAATACCATTATGGGCTTCTTCTAGATGCAGACATTCCGTGAGCATCTTGGCCCCGGCCTTCGAGGCGCAATAATGGCTCCAGGCTTCGACCGGGTTCGACGCTGCACCGGACGAGATCGTCAGAATGCTCCCTCCTCCCGCAGCCCGCATCACCGGCAACGCCGCGCGCATCCCGTAGAAAATACCTTTCAGGTTGATGTCGATGGCCTTGCTCCACGCCGCGGTGTCAGCATTCGAGAGATGAAAGATCGGATCGATCACACCCGCGTTGCCGATCAGAACATCCAACCCACCGAACCGGTCCACGCATGTGGCCACGGCTTGTTCCACCTGCGCGAAATCGCTGACGTCACAGGCCAATGCGATGGCCTTATCGCCCAATGCGGCCGCCAGAGCGTCAATCTGATCCTGACTGCGAGCCACCAATGCGACATTGGCGCCGGCTGCGGCAAAAACGCGCCCTGCCTCGGCCCCAATTCCTCGGCTGGCCCCGGTTATGAGAACAGTTTTTCCCTGCATTTGCCCTTCCTCACGCATTGCAATCTCTGTCGGCTACAGCCGTAACGCGTAAACGGGGAAAGGGTCCAGCCCTTGCCCCCTTGACGATACCCGCCACAAAACCGACCATGCGCCACAAATTGATCAAGAAGGGTTACCTTATGTCCGTTTTCCTTCGCCGCAGCTGCGGCGCTGCCTTGGCTTATGCCGTTGCCACCCAAGGGGCGTTTGCCGATCTGTCGGCCGATGACGTCTGGTCCGATTGGCAGAGCTATTTCACCTCGATGGGTTACACCGTCACAGGAGACGAAAGCACTTCGGGCGACGTCACCACGATTTCCAACATGACACTTTCAGTGGCCCTTCCCGAAGAGGACGGACAGTTTCAGATGGTCATGCCGGAAATGACATTGACCGAAAATGGTGACGGGACCGTTACCATTGACCTGCCGGAAAGCTTTCCCATGGAAATCACCGGTCAGGCCGAAGACGAAAACTTCGCAGCCACTGTCACCTATTCCCACAGCCAACTGAACATGGTCGTGTCGGGCACACCGGACGACATGACCTATGACTACAAGGCTGACAATCTGGGCGTGAAACTGGATTCGATTGAGGTCGATGGTGAGGCGCTGCCCAATGATGTGTTTGGCATCGATGTCCAAGCAAGCGATCTGTCCGGCAGCTCGCGGATGCAGATCGGCGACAATCGGAACATCAGCCAGACGTTCAACGCAGCCACGTTAACTTATGATCTGAACTTTCAGGATCCTGAAAGCGGCGAAAACGGGTTGATCAACGGTAAACTCGATCAACTGGCATTTGAGGGCAACAACGTCGTCCCGCCGGATTTTGACTTTTCGGACCCAGAAGCCTTTTACAAGGCTGGTTTTTCGTTTGACGGCACCTTCACCTATGCCGCAGGCAGCACGGATCTGAGCGGGACCAGCGAAGGTCAGGCGTTCTCGATGAACAGCACGTCCGAAGGCGGGCGTTTTGCAGCCAGCATCGATGCAGAGCGTATCGTCTATGACATTGACCAGAACAGCACGAAGATGGCCGTTACCACGGCGGGCCTGCCGTTCCCGATCGAACTTTCGATGGCCAAGGCGGGCCTGAACTTCGAATTCCCCATCCAGCAATCGGACGAGGTTCAACCCTTCGGCTTTGGGCTGAACCTGACCGATTTCACCATGTCGGACGTATTGTGGGGCATTTTCGATCCTGCGGGCGCGCTGCCGCGTGATCCGGCGACGATTGCGCTGGATGCGACGGGAACCGCGAAAGTGCTGATGAATATCTTCGATCCTGAAATCGACGTCGAATCCGACGAAGCGCCGGGGGAACTGCACTCGCTGAAGATCAACGAACTGCTGGTTTCGCTGGTTGGCGCCAAACTGACCGGTACCGGTGATTTTGCTTTCGACAACACCAATACCGAAGAGTTTGATGGCCTGCCCAGCCCAAGCGGCGTGGCGAACCTTCGGCTGGTTGGCGCCAACCAGTTGATCGACACTCTGATCGGCATGGGAATCATCTCGGAAGAAGACGCGCTGGGTGCCCGCATGATGATGGGTCTGATGGCAGTTCCGGGCGAAGAGCCGGACACACTGAACTCGAAGATCGAGTTCACCGAAGACGGCCAGATCCTGGCGAATGGTCAGCGTATCAAGTGACAATCAACGGAAAGGGCCGCGCAACATGCGGCCCTTTCTCTGCCCTGCCAACCCTTGCCCAAACCTCTGAAACGGCACGGGTTCACCGCGATACTCAACGCACAATCTGGTCACAGGTCTTGCGAGACGGGCGGTCCAAGGCTAGGTCCTTGGCAATCAACCCGGAGGCCTCATGACCTGCTCACCAGAAGAAATCAGCCATCATTTGCTTGACGTGGCCCGCAAGGCAGGCGCGGACGCGGCGGATGCCATCGTTATCGACGGATCCTCTGTTTCCGTCGAAGTGCGGGGCGGCGCGCTGGAACATGCCGAGCGCTCGGAAGGGACTGATTTGGGATTTCGGGTGTTTCTGGGCAAACGATCCGCCATTGTGTCCAGTTCCGACAGCCGCCCTGAAACCCTGCGCGCCATGGCGGAACGAGCTGTCGCAATGGCCAGGGAGGCCCCCGAAGATCCGTTTTCCGGGCTGGCTGACAAGGACCAGCTGGTCACAGACTGGAACATAGAGTCACTGGAATTGTCAGACCCCGCCCCGGCCCCGTCTGCCGAAGCCCTGATGCAGGATGCCCTGACGGCCGAGGCCGCAGCGCTGGCCGTCGCCGGCGTCACCCAGGTGTCGGATGCGGCCGCAAGCTATGGAACCCACCATGTGCATCTGGCCGCGACAAACGGGTTCACCGGCGGGTACGCGCGCAGCAGCCGGTCGGTTTCCTGTGTTGCGATCTCGGGCGAAGGCACGGGGATGGAACGGGACTATGACGGCGACAGCCGGACGTTCCAATCCGACCTGCGCAGCGCGAAAGAAATCGGGCGCACTGCAGGCGAACGCGCCGTGCAACAGGTTGGTGCGCGCAAACCTGAGACGGGAAGTTTTCCGTTGCTCTTCGACGAACGGATCTCGTCTTCGCTCATCGGCCACCTTCTGGCCGCCAGCAATGGCGCGGCGATCGCACGGGGCGCATCTTGGATCAAGGATTGTTTGGGGCAGGACGTTCTGCCTGCGCATCTGTCCCTGATCGAAGACCCGCACCGCCCGCGCATTTCGGGCTCGCGTCCCTTTGATGCCGAGGGTCTGCCGACACGACGCCGGGCAATCGTGGAAAACGGTGTTCTGACCGGCTGGACGCTGGACCTGTCAAGCGGGCGAAAACTGGATATGGCGTCCACGGGAAATGCCGCGCGTGGGGTCTCGGGCCCGCCATCGCCCAGCAACTGGAACCTGAGCCTGACACAAGGTGACCAAAGCCGCGCCGACCTGCTGCGCGATATGGGAACCGGGTTGCTGGTCACGTCCATGATCGGTTCAACGATCAACCCCAATACCGGTGACTATTCAAGGGGTGCATCGGGCTTCTGGGTCGAGAATGGCGAGATCACGCATCCGGTCAATGAATGCACCATCGCGGGCAATCTGCGGGACATGCTGCGCCGGATCATCCCGGCGAACGATGCCCGCCCATACCTGTCGCGCGTGGTTCCGTCGCTTCTGATCGAAGGAATGACACTTGCCGGCAACTGATCTGCCCCTGCTGATCGAGGCGGCGCTGGAGGCCGGCAAGATCGCCACGCGCTATTCCGGCACGCAAGCACAGCGCTGGGACAAACCCGATGGCGCCGGCCCAGTGACCGAGGCGGACCTTGCCGTGAACACGATGCTAGAGGAGCGGTTGTGTTCGGCGCGACCGGGCTATGGCTGGCTTAGTGAAGAATCCGAGGATTCCACCGACCGGCTGGACCGCAACAGCACTTTCATCATCGACCCGATCGACGGCACCCGGAGCTTTGCAGAAGGCGCGCGCACCTGGGCACATTCCATAGCCGTCGCCGATAACGGCGTGGTGACGGCGGCGGTCATTTACCTGCCGATGCGGGATTTGCTGTACACGGCGGCCCAAGGTCAGGGCGCGTCTCTCAATGGTAAGACGATCACGACCTCGGACACCGCAGAGCTTTTGCAATCAGAAATTCTGGCCGCCAAGCCGAACCTTGACGCACGGCATTGGCGCAATGCGCAGGCGCCAGAATTCGAACGCGCGTATCGTCCGTCACTTGCCTATCGCATGGCTTTGGTTGCGCAGGGGCGGTTCGACGGCATGCTGACCCTGCGCCCCAGTTGGGAATGGGACATTGCCGCCGGCGACCTGATCATCCGAGAGGCCGGCGGCGTGTGTTCCGACCGTACGGGTCAACGGCTGATCTTCAACAACATGCATCCCAGGTTGAACGGCGTGATCGCCGCCAGCGCCTCGATTCATCAGCAACTGTCGGCACTGCTGGATCCGGCCGGGCCGGGAATTGGAACATGAGCAAACCGCGCTCACTCAGCCTGGCCGCCTACAGGGTGTTGTCATGGGGGTTGCGCAACGGGGTTGCGCCGCAATCCAACCTGCCGCGCCCCAAAGGTGAGTTGCTATGGATCCATGTTGCCACACCGGATCGGCTGCGGGCTGTGACCGACTTCTGCCGTCGGCTGTCGCAGGTCAGGGCCAAGCTGAATTTCCTGCTGACAGCCCCCCCGGATGAGGATCTGTCCAACTGGCCGGACAGCAGGTTCCCTTTGATCAACCTGCCACAGGAACAGAGTGGCGCCGCCCGCGAGTTTATCGAATACTGGCGTCCGAACATGGGGTTGTGGGTCGGTGGCGATCTGATGCCCAACATTGTCACGCGCGCTGACGAACAGGCGATCCCGCTGGTCCTGTTCGACGCCCAATTCAGCGTCACACTGTCCCGGAACGCCCGTTGGCTGCCGGACATCACACGGGTGACCTTTGACTGTTTCCGCAAGATTCTCACGCCATCCGCCGAGACGGCTCGACAGATCCGCCGCCTCGGAATCCAATCCGGAAAAGTTGCGGAATCACCGCCTTTGCGGATCAGCCCCAACCCTCGGCCCTGGCCAGAAGACGAACTTATCGAGACCACTCATACACTTGCCGGGCGCCCGGTTTGGCTGGCGGCATGGGTTCAGGACAAGGAGTTCATCTCGGTTCTGACAGCCCACCGTCAGGCACTGCGGATGCTGCATCGGCTGGTTCTGGTGTTGCACGTGGCAAACGAGCCGGAAGTCTCGCCGCTGAGACGGCGGCTGGAATCGATGGACCTGCGCTGCGTCAACTGGGATGAAGGGGACATGATTGAAGATACCACGCAGGTCGTCCTGACATCGGACCCCGAAAACCTGGGCCTGTGGCATCGCATGGCACCAGTGACCTTCATGGGCAGTTCACTGGAACGCGGCGCGGGCGGTCAGGATCCGTCCGAAGCAATCGCGCTGGGGTCTGCGATCATGTTCGGACCATATGTGCATCGCCATCAGGAATTCTATTCCAGCCTGCAACAGGTGAACGCCGCCAAAGAGGTTAAAACGGCAACCGAACTGGGCGACGCCGTTGTGCAGCTTCTGGCGCCGGATCAAGCTGCCGACATGGCGTTGGCGGGATGGCAATTGTTGACCGAAGGCGCACCGCAGGCTGACGCCCTGATCGAAATGGTGCAGGATATTCTGGATCAGCGGAGTGCGGATCATGCGGGCACCTGATTTCTGGAACACGACCCCGGACCAACCGGATCTTAGGGCGCGTATGCTGGCACCGTTGGGGCGCCTGTATGCAGCGGCAACCGCCCGTAGGATCGCCTCGGAATCCGGCGAAAAGCCGGGTGTGCCCGTGATCTGTATCGGCAACCTCAATGCTGGTGGAACCGGTAAGACACCAACGGTGATCTGGACCCTTGAACAGCTTCGAGGCGCCTGGCACGAACCACATGTCGTCACGCGGGGGCACGGAGGCTCTTTGGATGGGCCGGTGCAGGTTGATCCGGCCCGGCACACGGCTGCCGAAGTAGGAGACGAGCCGCTGCTTCTGGCGATGTTTGCCGAAGTCTGGGTTGCCAAGGACAGGGCGGCGGGCGCACGGGCCGCCGCAGCGGCGGGCGCCACGGCAATCGTGCTGGATGACGGTTTTCAAAACCCCTCGGTGGCCAAGGATTTCTCGATCATTGTTGTCGATGCTCAACGCGGGTTCGGAAACGGTTTGTGCCTGCCTGCCGGGCCACTGCGGGAACCGGTCGACATCGGATTGAAACGGGCCGACCTTGTGTTGTCTCTGGGCGATGAGGCCGCGCAAATGGCTTTCACCGGTCAGTGGGGCGACAAGTTGTCTGTTCCCCATGTCACCGGAGCAATCGAGCCCCTGCAAACCGGCATGGACTGGACCGGCACACGCGCTTTGGCATTTGCCGGTATCGGCCACCCCGAGAAGTTCTTCAAAACCCTGCGACAGCTGGGCGTAGACCTGGTCCGCGCCGAAGCCCTGGACGACCACCAGCCTCTGACTCAGGCACTGATGGCCCGTCTGGAAAACGAGGCGCGCCAACTGGGTATTCAGATGATAACGACCGAGAAAGACGCCGTACGTCTGCCCCCGGCTTTTCGGAGCAAAGTGATCACTCTGCCGGTTCGTCTGCGAGTGGGCGAAACTGACAAGGTCCGCGACATGCTATTGAATGCAGCACCTGCACCAAAATAGGCCCGGTCGGCCCCTACAGGGCCAACCGGAAAAGGGTTTTTAACCGCCCAGTTCGTCTTCGATCAGCTTTTTGAAGTCAGCGTAGGACTGGTTGTCGACTTTCTTGCCGTTCACAAGGAACGACGGGGTCGACTGAATACCATCTCGTTCGGCGTTTTCCTGATACCACGCAGCCAATGTCCGCGCCTTGGTACCGTCTTGCAGGCAAGCCTCAAGCTGGTCGCCATCGATGCCGGCCAAACGACCGATCTTGCGCAGCTCGTCCACGATCTCGGCCGGACCACCTGCGCGTGTCCATTCTGCCTGCCCTTCATAGATCAGGTCTGTGATACCGAAGAACTTTTCGGGGCCAGCGCAGCGTGCAACCATCGATGCCCAAAGGCCGTAGCGGTCAAAATACACCTCACGATAGGTAAACTTGACCTTGCCGGTGTCGATGAAGTCTTTCTTGAGCTGCTTATACGCGCCTGTGTGGAAGTTTGCGCAGTGCGGGCAGGTATATGATGCATATTCGATGATTTCGACAGGTGCATCCTCGGCGCCCTGCACCATCTCGACGATCGTCGAAGTATCCAGGTCTGCCTCCTGCGCTTCGGCGGCACTGACCAGTGGAATGGTGACATTGGTGTTCGACCCTGTCAGCCAATAGCCGCCAGCGGCCACGGCGACGGCCGCACAGATTACGGTTGCAATACGGCTCATTTTCAGCCCTTTCTCAGCGTTTCTGTTTGGATAAAACGTTGCGCCCGAGACGTTCAAGAGCCGCGCGCAAATCTACATCATGTACATCGCGTGACATTTTGTCGGCCTCGGCGGCAATGTCAGGCGTAATCTGGGGTTTGGCTTGCTTCGGCTTGTGGTCGAAACTGGCCTGCCCCTCGGCAAATCCGGTCGGAGCGGTCTGGGTGATACGGACACGGCTGATGGCGTTATAGCCATAGACCGCGTTTACCTTGCCGCGCAGCTGTTCCTTCTGCATTTCCAGCATCGGAGCCTGTGGCCCGGTCGTTAACACAGTTAGGGTGGCACCAAATCCGCCCTTGCCATAACCCACTTTGACCGGGCGCGCGATGGCGGCGGTTTCCTGGCCGACAATCTCGGCCCAGTGGGTCAAAAGCCGCGACACGGCAAACCCCCGGCTTTCCCCGGCGCGCCGGATCTGATCGTTCAGCAAGGATGCGGTGCGTTTGAACCCGCGGGTCGAAGAACGTCTGCGTTGCATCTGGTTTCCTGCTCCTACACCTCTATTGTACTGGGCAGGCCACCATGTGCCAGCGAAACCCGACCGGGAGTTGAATAAAACTTGCGTGACTCTGCTGAATTCACCGTCAGTGATGCGTTGCTGGAGTGGTACGACCGCCACGCCCGCGAAATGCCATGGCGCATCGGTCCGGCAGATCGCGCTGCCGGGATGCGCCCCGATCCCTATCGGGTCTGGTTGTCCGAAGTGATGTTGCAGCAAACAACAGTTGCCGCCGTTCGCGACTATTTCCTGCGCTTCACCACCCGCTGGCCTACGGTTCAGGCTCTGGCCGCCGCACCGGACGATCAGGTCATGGGGGAATGGGCCGGGCTTGGCTATTACGCCCGCGCCCGCAATCTTTTGAAATGCGCACGTACCGTCACGCAGAACTACGATGGCCGGTTTCCCGACAGCTTTGAAACACTGCTGAACCTACCTGGCATAGGCCCCTATACCGCCGCTGCGATCTCGGCCATTGCGTTTGATCGACCCGAAACCGTGCTGGATGGAAACGTCGAGCGTGTCATGGCCCGGCTCCATGACATTCACGATCCGCTACCCGTGTCCAAACCCCTGCTGAAGGAAAAGGCGTCGGCCCTGACACCGGCCACACGCCCCGGCGATTACGCACAGGCGGTCATGGATTTGGGGGCAACCATCTGCACGCCGAAGTCGCCGGCATGTGGCATCTGCCCCCTGCGTGACCCCTGTCAGAGCCGTATCGCAGGAACCCAGGCCGACTTGCCACGAAAAACACCCAAAAAGCCCAAATCCACGCGCTATGGGCACGTGTATGTTGCGCAAAGCGCAGACGGGGCCATGGTGCTGGAACGCCGGCCTGACAAAGGTTTGCTGGGCGGAATGCTGGGCTGGCCCGGATCAGAGTGGAACGATGCCCCGGCCGAACGGCCTCCGTTCCCGGCGAATTGGAAGATGTTGCCGGGCGAAGTCCGCCATACACTTACGCATTTCCACCTGATTTTGCGGATCTGGACCACGGATGCCGCCGATCACGACATACCCGAACATCTGACAGTTGTAGACAAACACAGCTTCAGGCCCGGCGACCTGCCAACCGTGATGCGCAAGGCCTATGATCTTTGGCGAGGACAATAAGTCCGCTGTGCAAATCTTCGGGCCATGGCTAGGATATCTCCGTAAAGTCGGAGCAGAAAAGATGATCGCAACAGGCACATTGTCCCGCTGGCAATCTGCATCCCCTTTCTGGGTGTCGCTGCTGCTGATTCCGCTGGTCTGGTTTTCAGCTGCCACCGGTGGATGGTCACTGCTGCTGGTTCCTGCCGCAACCTGGTGGGCTTTTGCAGTGCTGGACCGGATCACCGGGCTCAACACGCAAAACGCCGACCCCGAGACGCCGGACACGGCGCTGCAATGGTACATATTACTGACAAAACTCTGGGCCCCGATCCAGTTCATCACCCTTTTTGGTCTGATCTGGTACGCAACCCACGGCACCCATCTGTCAACGCTTGAGAAAATCGGCCTCTTCTTTGGCATGGGCGTCATTTCGGGCACGATTGGGATCAATTACAGCCACGAGTTGATGCACCAGAAAAGCCATATGGAACGCTGGCTGGGGGACATCCTTCTTGCCATGGTGCTGTATTCTCATTTTCGGTCCGAGCACCTGTTGGTCCATCACCGCCATGTTGGCACCCCACGCGATCCGGTAACGGCGCGCTACAACGAAGGTTTCCATCGCTTCTATCCCCGCGTTCTGTGGCAATGCTGGGTTTCGGCCTTCAACGCCGAGCGCAACAAGCTGGCCCGCATCGGCAGACCGTGGACAGATCGTTCAAACCCGTTCTGGCGGTACTGGGCGCTGCAAGGTGGGATGCTGGCACTGGCCGGCCTGATCGGAGGATGGTCCGGCGTGGCGCTGTTTCTGCTTCAGGCTGGTGTCGCGATCTGGCAGCTCGAGCTGGTCAATTACGTCGAGCATTACGGCCTGACCCGAAAACACCTGGGCGACGGACGGTACGAGCATGTCCTGCCACGCCATTCCTGGAATGCCTCGCAGAAAGCTTCGAACTGGTTGCTGATCAATCTTCAGCGCCATTCGGACCACCATTACAAACCCAATCGCCGGTTTCCGCTGCTGCAACATCACGCGTCGGACGCAGCCCCACAATTGCCCTATGGCTATCCCGTCATGACCGTGTTCGCTATGATCCCTCCGCTTTGGCGGCGGGTCATGAACCCGCGCGTTCGCGCGTGGCGACGCCACTATTATCCCGAGATCACCGACTGGCACCCCTACAACAAATCTTTGAACCCCATGCCCAAAGCGTGACCGCAGCGCGCACTGGCGCGCTGCTTGACCCAACTGTCAGCACTGCATCTGCGATCCTGTTCTGACGGGCGGGAGGCCCTCAGCTTTTCATCACCCAGACATCCATCGGCGCCTCGACCCCTCGCACGGTTTGGTCGCGGCAGGCACCAAAACCGGCCATGACCTCCGGCGCCTGCGGGTTTTCTTCCTCAACCCGCAAACGCACGGCATCGCTGACAACGATACGCGCCTTGAAATCACGCGTCAGTGCCTCAAGCTTGGCCGCCACATTGACCGCATCGCCAATCACCGCGAATTCCAACCGGTTGGCACCGATATCCCCAAGTACGACCGAGCCGTAATGCACCCCAACGCCGACATGGATTTCGGGCTCTCCCACCCTGCGACGTTCCAGATTCCAACGGTCGATCACACCCACCATCGCACGCGCGCAGTCCAGGGCATTGCTCGCGTCCAGGGGCGTTGGCACCGGAGTGCCGAAGGTCGCCATCAAACCGTCGCCCAGATACTTGTCCAAGGTCCCGTGGTGCCGGAATACCTCGGTTTCCATACGGGCATGAAACCCGCGCAGAACCTCGATCACTTCATAGGGATCCCGCCCGGCGGCGTATTTGGTGAACCCGACGATATCGATGAACAGAACGGCCACATCTTCTTTGCGGACCTGTTTCAGCGGTTCATCGTTCTGGCTCAGCTCATCCACCACATTGGGCGAGAAATACCGCGACAGGTTGGCCCGTTCACGTTCCAATCCTGCGTTGTTCATCAACAATTGATTGAGACGCCGCATCGAAATGCCCAGCGTTACCGCGACCATTATGAATACGATCACTTGCTGGATACGTTGAGGGACCATGAAACTGTTGGGGTCCAACAGCTCGGCAACATCCGGATAGCCCTGCAAGGCCTCTGCAACCTTTTCGCTGATCCCCGGAATCGGCGTTGCCACCCACGAGGCAACGATCCAACCGATCGTCCACATCAATGCCGTCCACGAACCGATGGCAATGACCGTTCGCCAGGAATAAGCTAGGGTTCCAGCCGCCAGGATGACGAAAAAGTACTGAAAATTGTCGAACCGGTATTGCATGGCCAGAGGGCGAACATCGTCACTGAACGGGTTGGGCACGATCATTCCAAGGGTCATGATCAGCAGATCCACGAAGATCAAAAGAAGCTCGACCCGCGATTGCCCCACCCGACCGGAACGGCGGATCAGCCAACCGTTGGCGCAGATCAGCAGCAGAATGAAGTGATACCAAAGCACCTCCCATTGCGGGTTCAGGAAAACCAGAAGAACCCCGGTCAGTGCCATCGCCACCCAGCGCGCGCGGACGGCCAGTTCCAACCCTTCTCGCTTGTGCCGCTCCAACGCGGCCTCGGTGTATTTGTTGTCCAGATCGAACGTGTCAGGTTCCGTGAAAAACAGACTGCGGCGGGGCTGCGCGGTTGTCTCGGTCATGGCCGTGATCTTTCTTGCAGTGTCAGGGTCAACAACATGCAATCACTGTTGATCCGAAAACAAAAGACCCCGCCGTAGGATCGGCGGGGCAAGGCGTAGTGCCTTGTGTCAGGCCACAGGCACCGGCGGTGTTCTTTGTATCAGTTCATCTCGGCCCGGATCTGCTGGCGCAGAACGTCGATCGGAACCGTTTTGCCGTCACGCTTGAAGCACCAATAGGTCCAGCCATTGCAGGACGGCGCATTTTCCAGATGGGCGCCCACCTGATGGATCGAGCCTTTGACGTTGTCACCGACCAATGTGCCATCGGCCCGGACCTTGGCTTTGTGGCGCTGGTTCATGGAATACAACTCTTCGCCCGGGCGCAGCATGCCACGTTCGACCAGTTGCCCGAAGGGCACGCGCGGTTCGGCGCGTTTGCTGGCACTAACTTCCAGAGCCTCACGATCGAACTTGCGGACCTTGGCAATACGCTTCTCGGCCACCTTGCGGTAGCTTTCCTCGCGCTCGATCCCGATGAACTCGCGACCCAGCATTTTGGCGACTGCACCGGTTGTACCTGTGCCAAAGAACGGATCCAAAATCACATCGCCCGGATTGGTCGAGCCAATCAACACGCGGTGCAGCAGCGATTCCGGCTTTTGTGTCGGGTGTGCCTTGTCGCCGTTTTCATCTTTTAGACGCTCATGCCCGGTGCAGATCGGCAGAACCCAATCGCTGCGCATCTGCACGCCTTCGTTCAGAGCCTTTAGCGCCTCATAGTTGAAGGTGTATTTCGCGCCTTCGCGTTTGCTGGCCCAGATCATCGTCTCATGCGCGTTGGTAAAGCGCTTGCCCCGGAAATTCGGCATCGGGTTCGACTTGCGCCAGACCACATCGTTGAGGATCCAATATCCTGCGTCCTGCAAAGCCGAGCCTACACGGAAAATATTGTGGTAAGAACCGATCACCCAGATAGCGCCGTTGGGCTTCAGCAGACGGTGTGCTGCCTTCAACCATTCGCGCGTGAACTGGTCATAGGCACCAAAGCTGGAAAACTGGTCCCAGTGATCATCAACCGCATCCACCTGAGAGTTATCCGGGCGGTGCAACTGGCCTTTCAGCTGCAAGTTATACGGAGGATCGGCGAAAATCAGGTCAACCGACGCCTCGGGCAGACTGTTCATCACTTCGATGCAGTCCCCGGATAGAATCGTGTTTAAAGGGAGCGCTTTTGCGCCCTTTTTGGTGGTCGTTGTCATATCACTGCCTCAAGTATCCACGGCGCTTTTGCGCTCATTTGGTTGAGACAAGGATGAGTCAAAGACGATTCGCCGTCAATTTCTTTTTTGAATCAGCGACTTACGATTTACTCTTGATACAAGATATTGTGCACTGGCTTGAACGAACGTCTATGGTGTGGGGTCACGCCAAGATTTTGCAGCGCTTCCTTGTGTTGTTTTGACGGATAACCGGCGTTGGTTTCCCATCCATATCCCGGATGCTGTTGCGCCAAATCCACCATCACCTGATCGCGCCAGTTTTTCGCAAGGATCGAGGCGGCTGCAATCGACACCGATCGGGCATCCCCCTTCACGACGGCCTGCGACGGGATTTTCAGGCCGCGTGGAATCATATTCCCGTCGATCAGCAGGAAATCGGGGGCCGGCGACAGTGCCTCAACCGCGCGCAGCATCGCCAGATGCGATGCCCTGAGGATGTTGATCTCGTCAATCTCGGCGACCGAGGCTTCGGCCACGGCAAACTCGGCGCTGTGCCGGATCTCGGCATCCAGGGCGGCCCGACGTCTGGCCGTCAGCTTCTTGGAATCATTCAACCCTTCGGGGATGGCCTGTGGGTTCAGGATCACCGCTGCCGCGACGACCGGGCCGGCCAAAGGGCCGCGCCCGACCTCATCCACGCCCGCGATGCGGCAATGGCCCCGGCCCAGCAGCGCCTGTTCAAGTTCGAAATCTGGTTTTGTCATGCCTTTGGAAAACCGTGTTTCACACAGCGCCGCAAGAAAAAAAGAGAGGGCAGCCCACACCGCCCTCTCTCACACGGCGCTTCTTTGGCGCCGCTCCTGCTCAACCGGTGTTACTGGTAAACGACACGGTATCCTTTCTGGCGCAGGCACGCGGGTTCGTATGCCCGCTTGACCTTTTGCCCATTCCAGAAACCGACTTTGCACTCTTGCGGCAGGCTATTGGCATGTTTGTAATGCTTCTTGAGGCATTTCGGCCCAAGCAGCGGATGATCCTGTGAATACCCGTTAAATGTGCGCAGGCAGCGCTGGGGCAGATCATAACGCGCCACGCGCGGCGGCAGAGGGCGCACCGGCTGCGGCGTGTAAGGTGCCGGGGTATAGGTTTGGTGGCGAGTCGCCCGATCCTTTTTCTTTTCCTTGTTGTAATAGTGAACCCCGGCCCCGATGATCGCGATGGCGGCCAGCCCGCCAAGAATGTCCTTTGCGTCCGCAGCCCGTGCCTGAGACGCAGACACCCCGGTTATTGCAACCGCGGTCGCAACGATGAATGCGATGAATTTCTTATGCATGATGCGTGTCCTTCATAGTGTTTGGGCGACCGTGTGACGGAGCGCGTCCTGATTGCCCTGACACTGGGGGCGACCGGCCCAGACAAGCAATAACGGCCCGGTGTTATCGGATATCAGAACCCGCATACCCCTTGGGTTATTGAATATCGCGGCGACTCGTGCGCAGGATGCGGCCTATGAAACAGATCCTCTCTTCTCTGACCTTTGCGGTCCTGATATCGCTTGGCTCTGCTGCGTCTGCGGCGGATTGCTATGCGGATTACAAGGCCAAGAAAGACAACCCGCTGCGTTTGCATTATGGGGTTATCCAGGTCTCGAACTGCGACAAGGGCCAGGCCCAAGCAGAAATCGCCCAGCGCCTGAGCGCGTCAGGCTGGACCTTGCTTGAAGTGCAGTCCGTTTTCGGGCCGGAAGGGTTGGATCAGAGGAAAGGCAATGCCGGACAATTCTATCTCCGTTTCTGACGCACGCCGGTCGGGGGTCCGTCTGGTTGTGCTGGGCGTCGCAGCCATTATCGCCATTCTGATCACCGCTGCCGTTTTCCTGTTCTGGACCCTGCCGGACGCGAACGCATTCAACGCGCGGGTCGAGCGATTGTTCATCGAGACCGATCTGACTTCACAGACCGAGATTCGCCTGCTTGAAATTCTGGCCCAGTCCGGCACCGCCTTCGCCGACACCCTGTCCAGCTATCGGATGGTGATCTATGTGCTTCTGGTTTTTGCCTGTGCCATGATGGCCTCGGCATTGGTCTTTCTGGTTATGCTGGTACTGCTGAACCGACGCATGGCGCAGATCGAACGCACCGGCATTCAGGTGACTTCGTTGCTGATCAGCCGCGAGGAAAACACCGTCTACCTCAACAACATGGATTTCAAACTCACGCCTGCCGCCATGGAAACCTTGTCGGTTCTGGCTGAATCGCGACTGGATGATGAGGTTTTGTCCGGCGCCCAGATCGAGGCGATGATTTCCGGCCGTAATGAAGCCGATTGCGACGAAGCCGCAGGCGCGACGCGGATCAAACGGTTGCGGGATGCGCTTGGCAATCAGATGGTCAGTGAACTTCTGGTCAAAAACATCGCCAAAAAAGGGTACATGCTGTCCATCGAAAAAGACGTCATACAAATGGTCTGAACCTTGCTGCATGACCGTATGCGTTGGCACTTTTCCCTTCTGCGCCTCTTGGAATGTGGGATGCAAAGCCCCATTCTAGAAAAAACCCAGGCAAGGGAGGTCGCATATGAACGTCCACGCCGCACCAAAAATCAATGGGTATGGAATATCGGTTGAATCGCTGAATGGCACAATTGCCATTTATCGCAATGATGTGCTTTTGGCTGAAAGCACAGATGCCAAGGTGATGTATGAAACGCGCCTG
Source organism: Ruegeria sp. AG6 (assembly GCF_056541565.1). NCBI lineage: Bacteria > Pseudomonadati > Pseudomonadota > Alphaproteobacteria > Rhodobacterales > Roseobacteraceae > Ruegeria > Ruegeria sp. AG6. Next base: position 74,467 of record NZ_JBQFYQ010000011.1, read on the forward strand.
CCGCCCACGATCTATGTTCCCCGCGCGGATGTCTGTGTTGATTTGAGCGAAGAGACAGACCTGCAAACATTCTGCCCGTTCAAAGGCACTGCCACGTATCACGACATCAATCTGGGGTCCGAAAACCTGGCCAATTCTGTCTGGGCCTATGAGGAAGCCCTGCCCGAAAGCGCGGCCATTCAAGGCTGTATCGGCTTTGTGCCCGGCGCCTATACGAAGATCGATCTGGGCGACAACCGCCTTCGCGAACCTGAAGACGGCAACATCAGCGGGCCCCTGATTGATTGGTTGATGCGTGGTGCTTCGACCGCGGCAACGCCCGAAAGCTTTACCGAAGCGCTGGCCGAAAAGATGCTGGAGCATGGCATCGCAATACAAAGGCTGAGCATTCTGGCCTGGTCCCTTCACCCCCTGATCGCGGGAAAGCACTATATCTGGGAAAAAGATGAAGAAGAGATTCTGACCCGGGCTCCGACATACGAAATCTATGATCACCCAGCTTTCATCAACAGCCCCTTGCGGCATGTCTCGAACGGCCTGGGTGGCGTGCGGCAAAGGTTGAATGATGAAAACCCGCATAACAGCTTCCCGATCATGGAGGACCTGCGGGCCAAGGGCGCAACAGATTACGTGGCCATGCCCTTGCCGTTTTCCGACGGGCGCACCAATGTTCTGACGCTGACCTGCGATCACCCGGACGGGTTTACCACCGAAAATCTGGGCCTTGTCTTTGAATGTTCCTCGGTAATCGCCCGTTTCTACGAAGTGTTCATGCAGCGCGAAAACGCGCAGGTCCTGCTGGAAACCTATGTCGGCAAACGCACCGGCGCGCGCGTATTGGGCGGCGAAATCAGGCGGGGTGACGGGGATGAGATCGACGCCGCCATCATGTTCTGCGACCTCCGTAATTCAACGAGCCTGGAAGAGAAGCTGGGCCGGGGCGAGTATATCAATCTGCTGAACGAGTTCTTTGAAACGGTCTCGGGCATTGTTCATGACAACAACGGAGAAGTCCTGAAGTTCATTGGCGACGCTGTGCTTGCCGTCTTCCCGGCAACGGACGAGGATGCCAGTACGGCCCGCACCAATGCCCAGCGCTCGGCGATCAAAATCGTCGAAACTTTGGGAGAGCTGCGAAAAGTAGGTACGGACAGGCATTGCGACTGTTCGATCGGCGTCGCGTATGGGCGTGTCACCTACGGCAATGTGGGATCTCGCGAACGGCTTGATTTCACAGTTATCGGTCAGGCCGCAAACATCGCCGCACGTTTGGGCGAGTTCGGCAAGTCGCAAGGGCACCGCATTGTCGTTTCAGAAGACATCGAACCGGCCTGTTCCAATGCTGTACCGCTGGGAGACGTCAATCTGCACAATGTGTCCCGTCCCGTCAGATCATACGCTTTACGAACCGCAGCCGATGAGATTCTGAACGGTTGAGGCCTGTCGTTTGCAGTTCTGAAGAAACCCGCATTGCCTTGATCAACGTGACGCCCTTGCGATCATGCTTCACCGATCACTTCGATCCGGAGGCGTTCTGCTCAAACGGCTTCCAACAAGATCAATGCGGTCTGCGCCGGCGAGATCGTGTTCTGAAGTTGCGCAATCTGACTTCTGGCCAAATAGGTGTCGGTCAGTTTCTCAACAGACTTTGGGTTCGAAAACTGTGCCAGGTCATCCGAGCCGGTCAGTTTGAGCAACCTGGCCTTGAACTCGACCAGTTGTTTGTCAATGTCCAGCTGCGCAAAGGATGACGGCAGTCCAAGTGCCGTTTCCATCATGCTGCGCAAAGGGGGCAACCCCATAAGATCAAACCACTTTGTGTCTGCGCTTGAGGTCCTGTTGGCAAGATCCGAAAGCTCTCGTTGTGCATAGAGCGAAATTCGCATCGTTTCATCCGACTCGCCAACGGCGATTTCAAACCTGGCCGTCAAATTGGCCTGGGCGATTTGCTCCATGTCGGACGTCCGCGCGGTTTTTCGGACAGCTCCGGGACCAAACCCAAAGGCGTCAGAAAATGCCCGGTATCGCTTGTCGGCCAAACGATTGGACAACGCGTCATCCGCCTGTGTCCCATCCTCGAGGATTTTGCGTATGAAAAACCGGTTGTCCAAATCTCCTTCCAAACCGAACGCACCCAAAGCGACCTGCAACAACCTGCGATCCGAAACCAGCTCTTCAGCGGATTGGATTTTCCCGATGTTGTCCAGAAAATACTTTGTCTCTCTTTCATTTGCAGCTGACGACGAAAAACTCTGGAACTGACTTTCATAGGTACGTTGCAGGAACCGCCAGCCCACGATTCCGCCGCTTGGGATGACGGGTTGGAATGTCATTGCTGGTAAGCCATCAGCCGCTCTTCGCGCGGCAGAAGCGAGCGAAGCGATTTGAGGCACTTGTAATAATGCTCTGCAACCAGGGCATCCGTGGCTTCGGCCAAGACCCGACGGCTATCTGCATCCGTAAAAACCTGGCTCAGCTCTTCCACGCGGCGCAACAGTTGCTGACGTGCTTGGCAAGGTTCGATGTCCCCTGACAATACAAGCTGCGCGGCATAACAGACGCGGCGCACCGGCGTATTCACCTCATCCGGATGAATCGCGTCCCGCAATCGAAGTACATTTGCCTGGGGCGTCATAATCGAAAACCGGCCGCGGCGATCGCCGTTCTCAATTACGACCCCGTTGATCAGAACCCTTTCTTTCGGGGCAAGCTTTAGGACCAGACCGCTCATCAAGTTGCCCTCATTTGGCGCAACCCGCGCAGTACGGCCGTGTTGATTTCCACCAACGGCTCAACGGTTGCGCCGTCTCCCAGAACGCGGCTGCTGTGTTGTTCGGTGAATTCGGCAAGGTAGAAGATCCTGGCTCTCAGGTCGTTGGGCAGGGCATTCTCGGAATCGGCAACGCCGGTTGCGAGCACCCCCCATAGCCGCCGGTTTTCGTGCACGGCCTGAACAAAACCCGAAAAATCCGTTGCCTTTTGTGCTGTTGCTGCCTTCAGGCGCCGTGTGATCCTTGAAATCGCTTCGTATTCTGTGTCTCGAGGCGTCCGAGTCGGCGCGGTGGTTTGCGCATAAGTTTGATGGGCTAGGGTTTGCGGTGTCACTTGAAATCCTTCCAAAGGGCCGTCATCAGGCAGTCATTGATGGGGCGCGAAGAACGCGCCCCAACCGATTTCGCGAATTAGCGGAACAGCGACAGAATCGACTGCGGTGCCTGATTGGCGATCGAAAGCGACTGTGTTGCCAACTGTTGCTGAACCTGAAGCGCCTGTAGCCGCGCCGAAGTCTCTTCCATGTCCGCGTCGACCAGAGACCCGATACCTGACTTGAACGAGTCGGACAGGTTCGAGATGAACTCTTTCTGAGTTTCGATCCGGCCTTGGGAGGAACCGAAAGCAGCTGATGCATCGATCGAAGTATCGATCAGCGATTCAACGGCGGCCAGGGCAGCGGTCGCACCCGCACCGGTCGATACATCAATGCCGGCCAGCGCGGCAAGACCACCTGCGCCGGCGTTCACGAATTGAGCCGAGAATGAAATGTCAGAGCCCGTACCGTTGGTGATGGACAGGGTTCCTGCTGTACCCGAGTCATAGTCGACGGTCAGACCGGTAATCCCAAGCTCTTCAATCTTCGATTTCAATCCAACGGCAACCAGATCACCGGTTGTTGTCGCGGCGGCGTCTTCGGCAGACACGGTATAGGACACGACCTGATCGTTGATCGCGACGACAACCTTGTCGCCGGCGGCAAATGCACCGCTGGATTCGTCGGTGACCAGCGCGGTCGCAGCAGTCGCGCCGTTGTCGATGGTTGCGCCGACGCGATCGTTGCCTGCCGATGCGCCGGTCGAACCGTCAAAAACCTGCTTGGTGACATAACCGCCGGTTGACAGGTTCTGCCCTGCAACGGTGATCGACGATGCGGTCACGGCCCCGGTATTGTCACGATCCAACGACGCCAGAACCGAAGCGGAACCAGCAGAGCCGTCAACCAGGTTCAGGCCATTGAACTGCGCTGCGCTGACAACGGACGCAATCTGATCTTTCAGAGCAGTCACATCATCATTGATTTTGCCTCGATCAACGTTGTCTTCCTGCGCGGCGACGATCTTGCCTTTCATCTGGGTCAGCAGATCAGTGACGGTTTCTGCGGCATTCCGGGCAACGGCGACGGTCGATTCGCCAAGCGCGAGGCTGTCCTTGATGGCGTTGAAACCTTTGACGTCCGACTCCATCACTTTGGAAATCGCCCATACTGCCGAGTTGTCCTTGGCCGTTGCGACATCCTTGCCGGTCGAGATCGCGTTCTGGGTCATCGCCAGGTTTTTGTTGACCGACTTGAGAGTTTGCAGCGCAACCATCGCGCCATTGTTTGTCAGAATGCTGGACATAGCTTTCATCCTTTTCGTTCGGGCCATTTTGCCCATGTTCACCCCGCACTATTTGCGGGCATTGGTGTCTTTCTGACCTGTGCGACGCGCCGCGTGGCCGTTCGCGCCACCTGTTGATCTCAGGTGCAACACCACTTTTGAACTCGATCCCCTAACGGAGTGCTAAAGCGCCCGGCCCAGAAATTTCGGATTTGAATCAAAATTCTGCCTATGCCCGCTTTTCCAGCTTTGCCGTGCTGCGCACCGCGAATTCACTTCGCTGTCCGTCTGCACCATAGGTGCTGAATTCCTGCCGAACGCGCCGCAATTCAGCCATTCGGCTGGCGACCGCCCGGATGCCTTCAGCCGCGCTGTTCAGCAGCGCCTGATTGCGCTCGGCTTTCTGTTGGACGCGAATCAGTGCCTCACTTTCCAGCACCTGAAGATCATTGATTGCCCCGATCAGCTTTTCTTTTTCAGGCACCATGCTGGACAAACGGTCCAGATCCCCCTGCACAAGTGCTGCACGTTCCAAATCCAGGACTTCTTCCAAAGACTTGATCAACGCTTTATCGGCCTTAGAAGTCATCGGTTTTCTCCATCAGTGACTTGAACAGAATTTCGGAAAGGCCCACGCCACCGGACCGGGCAAGTTGCTGCGCCTGATGTTGAACAAGCATCGAAGAAAACTGATCCTCACCGGCGCCACCGCCAAAGGACTGACGGGTCTTTCCCAACCCGGCAGATTTCAGCATTTCGGCCAGAAACGCGGCCTCCAGCTCTATGGCGGCGTTTTTCAGCCGGGTCTGGGGTGACTGTAATTGAGATACGTGAGGAAGGGTGGAAACCTTCATGGCATTCTCCGAATTTGCTTCGAACTTTCTCGATCAAAGGTGAAAGCGGTTAAAATAAACGTAACTTCCTACAGGCAGTGTTCCGACCAGTCACACGGAGCCGGAGCAAAATGCCCAACCCCCTAACGCTGGCGAACGCAACGCCGACCACAACCGAGAAAGCCGTCACATCTCGTAAGGCTCCGGGCCAAAACACTGGCTCGGAGAGCTTTCAGGATATCCTCGGGCAAGAGGTTGGTGCCACCGGCCGCCCTGAAGGCGAAAACGCTGCCATCAATGCCGAGCTGAAAATTGTCGAATCAGAGCCCGAACCTGTGCCGGAGACAACGGCCGAGGCATCTGAAACGACCCATCCCACCCCGATTTCAGAACACATCGGCGAACAGCAACCCCCTTCTGCATTCCTGGAAACCCCGGACCTGGACGAGGTAAAGGTGGTGCCGGTTCAGTTGGCGGAGGTAAATCAAGCACCCTCGGAAACACTGAAACAACCACCGGTATCAGTACCAAAATGTTTGCCCACACAAAGCGACACGCCTTCCCCGGTTCCGGCGCTCTCGCAGAAGGCGCTGGGTCCGACGTCCCAACCTGTGCAAGTGACAGCCATGACCGAAATCGGCCAGATGTTTGATCAGCTTGCAAAGCCCACAGGCACGGTCGAACAAACGGGGGCCGTCCCCTTTCCGCTGGACCCTGAAAAGAAGCCGTTGCCCGAAGTGAACATTCCGACGCCCAAACCGTCAGCGCCTGACCGGGCGCCCTCGGTGGCGCAGCTTCAGCTGATGGCAACTGCCGTTGAAGCCGAACCCGTGGCACCCGTTATCGAAGCTGAGGCCCTGCCGGCCGCCAGAGAGGAACCTTTGCCGCTGACCTCGCGTGAGTCCGCGCCTCAAATTACGGTTCCGTCCACTGCTGCCCGAACGGAAATCGCCCGGTCGATTGCTGGTCAGCTGTCAGCAGCTGTCCAGACTCGTATCGGATCAGGAGCAACGGAAATAGCGCTGAATCCGGAAGAGCTTGGGCGTGTGTCGATTGTTCTGAACGGTCGGGAGGACGGCCTGCAAATCACCATTGCGACCGAGCGCCCGGAAACCCTCGAATTAATGCGGCGTCATTTGTCCGTTCTGACAGAAGAGTTTCAGAAGCTGGGTTATGGGGATCTGAGCTTTGACCTGGGAACCTCTTGGGGTTCTAGCGCACATCAAAAGGATGCAAACGACGCTGACACACAATCCCCTTCACATTCTGAAGCTGCGCCGCATGAACCGATCGATCACACAACTTCCCAAACACAGTATCTGGCCTCGGGCCAAGGCATCGACATGAGGTTTTGACCAATGATTACGCCTGTCAACACCGCGCAGCCCTTTGCGGATCAACAAAAGGCCGGGGCATCTCAGAAATCCGCGATTACGTCCGACTTTGAGACTTTCTTGCTGATGCTAACGGCGCAGGCAAAGAATCAGGATCCGCTGGAGCCGATGGATTCGACCGAATATGCGTCTCAGTTGGCGCAGTTCTCGATGGTCGAGCAACAAGTCCAGACCAATGACCTCTTGTCCAACCTGGCCAACGCATTGGGCGGCACAAAACTGAACGAGCTTGCAAGCTGGGTGGGCATGGACGTCCGTTCGACATCAGCCTTTCACTTTGCCGGCCAGCCCGTGACATTGTTTGCCCAGGCCGCCCCTGATGCGGACGCGACGAAATTGGTGATCCGCGACAGTGACGGCACGGTGATCGATAATGTCACCGTGCCCACGACAACTGAGGAGTTTGTTTGGGCCGGAGTGGATTCCTCAGGCAATCCATTGGCATCAGGCAACTACACCGCAACTCTGGAAAGCTACAAGGGCGACAAGTTGCTCTCCGAAAAACCTGTCGCCGCCTACAATCGCGTCGTCGAAGCACAGGTTGGCGACGATGCTGTTTTACTGACCTTGCAGGGCGGTCAGGTGGTTCCCGCAACTCAGGTCACCGCAGTCCGAACTGGTGCTTGATCTGTCGGGCGGGACGGGCCAAACCTTGGCAAATCGACTCGCCATAAGAAGTGATGGAACCTCTGCCCGACCTGCCTGCCCCCCCTCGTGATCTGGTTGACCATCTCCACGCGCAAGGATTGGTCAACGCGCATCCCCGGTTCGAGACCTTGTACGGCGGGCGCACCAACAGGGTGTGGAAGGTCAAGGGCCGCGACAGTGACAAAGTCCTGAAACTCTACAGCACAGCGTTGCGCAATCCTTTGTTTCGCAATGATGCAGAGTTGGAGGCCCAATGTCTGAAGGCGCTTGGCACCACGGGCTTCGTGCCAAGGCTGCGGGCCACAGGGCAATACAAAGAAGCCCGTTGGGTGTTTTACGACCACGCCCCCGGAGCCCCCTGGCGGCAGGATTCAGCCCAGGTTGGCGCCTTGCTGCGCAAGCTTCATACCCTGCCCATTGCCGTCCAGGCGCCAGCCGGATGCAATGGCAGCGCAGACTTGCGCGCTCATGGAAAAAGAATTCTGCAAGGCTGCACGTCAAACGGGCGCGACGAACTCGCTGATTTGCAACCTTCAAATTCGGTCGCACCCACGCAACAGACGTGCCTGATCCATGGCGACCCCGTGGCAGGCAATATCCTGGTGGCGACCGGTGGTCTGACCTTGATCGACTGGCAATGCCCGGCCCAGGGCGATCCCTGCGAAGACCTTGCGCTGTTTTTGTCGCCTGCTATGCAGCAGCTTTACCGAGGCTCACCGCTGTCGAAGAAAGAGGAAGACCAGTTTCTTTCGGCCTACGGCAGGCCCGAAATCGTCGCGCGCTATGAACAGCTCAGGCCATGGTATGCGTGGCGCATGGCGACGTATTGCCTCTGGCGCGCTGAAAATGGTGCGCCCGATTACGCGACAGGTTTGAACTTGGAAACCGCAATTCTGTAACGCCCCGCCTCATCGCAGGTCGGCCAGTGCCAGCATGGCGTAGGCTGGCGGCATGAGCACACGGCGCCAGCGACCCAAAGGAAACCGACCCGGTGTTTGCGTCATCACGACCGGCAGCCTGGAGTCCTGCCCCAGAACCAACCGCGCCAATGCTCGACCGCAATACGTGCCCATGGCGACGCCGTTGCCGTGATATGCAAAACCGGCGAACATCCCCGGTTGATCCGGAACGGGGCCGACAAAAGGTGTCAGGGCCCGCGACAGGCACACCAAACCGGACCAGATATGAGTGACCTCGACCGTCGACCAAGCAGGAAACATATGTTTGAAATCCTGCTGAACCTTTCGCCGAATGGCTGCTTCAGCCTCGGCCGATGACCGCAGGCCGCCCCTCATACCAAACAGAAAACGCCCGTCCGGCATCAGGCGGAAATAGTGCAACAGATTGCGCGTATCATAGCACATCTGATCCGATGTCCATCCCTGTGCCATCTGCTCGGTTTGGCCAAGGGGTCGCGTTACCATGACGGTCGACTGGGCAGGCATGTATCGTCCGCACATCCAGGCCGGGATATCCTCGCTGGAGTAGCCGTTGGTACACACCAACACCGCCTGCGCTTTGACTGGCCCGCTCTGCGTTTGCAACACAAAGCCGGACGCCGTTTTTTCAACGCTCAGAACTGGGGAATTCCGGAACAGATGCGCGCCCATTGCTTCGGCGGCTCGGGCAATCCCGAACAGGTATTTGCGGGGATTCAACCCGAAACCAACCGGCGAAGTGTATCCACCATGAAACGCGCCACCCATGCCCTTCGCGGGCAGGTCTCTGGCTTCGTGCAGGGTTCCCGCCTCGTCGGCATTGCGGCGCAGCATGTCCATCGCCCGCCTGGAATGCGCCAGCTGGGTTTCCCCGCTGGAGTGGGTATCCGCATCGATCTGATGCTGTGCCAACAGATCAGCGACCAGTCGGACCGCTTCCTGTTCCGCTGCCGCATAGTCCAAAGCAGCATCGCGGCCAAATCGGCGCTGCATGGATGCGTGGCCAAGTTTTGAGCCGCCAAGACAGCAAAACCCGCCATTTCGGCCCGAGGCACCCCACCCCGGTGCGCCGGCTTCGAAAACCGCAACCGAAGCATCTTCAGCCAAATGCAGAGCAGCCGAAACGCCTGTAAATCCACCGCCAATAATGGCCACATCCACATGCATGTCGCCCTGGAAGTTCGGCCAATCCGGGCTGGCAACAGTTTCGTCCCACCAACAGCCGTCGCGAGGTTCGCTGCCATAGGCGTAGTCTGGAAAAATCCGCTTCATTCGGTGCGCGCTGCGGCCATTTCGTCCTGCTGCTGACGTACCATCGCGCGTTTGGTCACAAGCGAGGCCGTGATTACCCCGACCGTCACCACAGCGATCATGATCGTCGACAACGCGTTGATTTCCGGGCTGACACCAAGGCGCACGGCCGAGAATATCTTGATCGGCAATGTCGTCGCCGACGGCCCCGAAGTGAAGGATGCAATCACCAGATCATCAAGTGACAAGGTGAAGGCCAGCAACCAGCCCGAGATTACCGCAGGTGCGATGATCGGCAGGGTAACAAGACGGAAGGCTTGCGCGGGCGAACACCCAAGGTCCAGCGCAGCCTCTTCCAGCGACCGGTCAAAGGTGATGAGGCGCGAGGATACGACAACGGAAACGAAACACATCGAAAAGGTCGTATGCGCCAGAACGATGGTCAGAATACCCCGATCCAGGCCGATGCCAATAAACAGCAAAAGCAGCGACAGGCCGGTGATCACTTCGGGCATGACCAGCGGTGCATAGATCATGCCGGAAAACAGTGTCCGGCCAAAGAAACGCCCGCTGCGGACCAGTACATAAGCGGCGGCCGTTCCAAGAATTGTCGCCAGCGTCGACGAAAAGACCGCGACCCGGATCGTGACCCAGGCGGCATCAAGGAACGCTTCGTTCCGCAGCAGCTCTCCGTACCATTTCGTCGAAAACCCGGCCCAGACCGTGACCAGCTTGCTTTCGTTGAAGCTGAAGACGATCAGGATGATCATCGGGATGTACAGAAACGCAAAACCCAGCGTCAGCGAAACCGTGTTGAACCAGCTCAATCTGTTCATCCCTCGGCCTCCGCCTGTTTCTGCTGGTTGCGCTGGAACAGCACGATGGGAATGACAAGGATCAGCAGCAGCACGATGGCCACCGCACTTGCCACCGGCCAGTCACGGTTCGAAAAGAACTCTTCCCACAGAACCTTGCCGATCATCAGCGTACCGGAACCACCCAGAAGGGATGGGATCACGAATTCACCGATCACAGGGATCATCACCAGGAAACACCCTGCAATGATACCGGGTTTGGATAGCGGGATGGTCACCAACCAGAAGGCCTGCAAACGGGAACACCCCAGATCCTCGGCCGCTTCGATCAATGATCCGTCCAACCGTTCCAACGCAGAATAGATCGGCAGGATCATGAAAGGCAGGTAGGTGTAGACAATGCCGATATAGACGGCAGTTGACGTGTTCAGGATCGTCAGCGGCGTCGAGATGATACCGGTCCACAGCAAGATCTGGTTGAGGTACCCTTCGTTCGACAGAATGCCCATCCAAGCGTAAACCCGGATCAGGAACGAAGTCCAGAAGGGCAGGATGACCAGCATCATCAGTGTCGGTCGCCATTCCTGAGGCGCGCGGGCCATGCCGTAGGCAATGGGATAGCCCACCAGCAGTGTCAGGAAGGTCGAAATCAAAGCGATCTTGACGCTGGACAGGTAGGCTTTCCAATACAGGTCGTCCTCGGTCAGCCAGACATAATTCTCCAGATCAAGCTGGCTGAAAAACTCCTTTATCCCCGCCCAACCGGCAGACAGGTCCAAAGTCGGAGCATAAGGGGGTATGGCAAGCGCGGTATCCGACAGCGAAATCTTCAGAACGATGAAGAACGGCACCAGAAACAGTGCCAACAGCCAGACGTAAGGAATGGCGATCAGAACGGCGCGGCGCATCAGTTGGCCAACAGAACCGCAGCCGTGGCTGTCCAGGACAGCCAGACCGGGTCTTCCCAGGTGAAAGAACGGCGCGAGATGCGGCGGGTGTTGGCCGTCTGCGCCTTGATGATTGTGCCGTTTGCCAATTCAACGTGATAGGTGGACAGATTGCCCAGATAGGCAATGTCGTGAACCTTGCCCTGCACGGCGTTGACCGCATCGACGGGCCGTTCGGCAGAGATTGTCACTTTCTCGGGGCGGATCGCCAGATGGCAGGGCTGGCCGTCTGAGAAACCGGCAGGCGAAGATGCCGTGAACGGGGCCTGACCTTCGGCCCAATCGATCTGATAGGCGTCCTCTCCGGATGGAGTCGCGCGGCCTTCAATTATGTTCACATCTCCGATGAAGTCAGCGACATAAACAGATTCAGGGTTTTCATAGATGCGATCCGGGGTGGCCACTTGCTTTAACTGGCCTTGATCCATCACCGCGACGCGGGTGGCGACTGTCATCGCCTCTTCCTGATCATGAGTGACGATGACAAAGGTGGTGCCGGTCTTTTCCTGGATATCCATCAATTCGAACTGGGTATCCTGACGCAGCTTCTTGTCCAACGCGCCCAGCGGTTCATCCAGCAGCAGAAGCTTGGGCGCTTTGGCCAACGAGCGCGCCAGCGCGACGCGCTGCCTCTGACCGCCCGAGATCTGATGCGGTTTGCGACGGGCGAACTGTTCCAGCCGGGTCAGGCGCAGCATCTCTTCGACCCGATCTTTCAGATCGTGCTTGGGCATGTTGTCTCGGCGCAGACCGAAAGCGATGTTTTCCCAGACACTCAGATGCGGGAACAGGGCATAGGACTGGAACATCATGTTCACGGCCCGTTTGTTCGGCGGGATGGGGTCAATATCCTGCCCGCCCAGCAGGATATGGCCTTCGGTCGGGGTCTCGAACCCGGCCAGCATCCGCATCATCGTTGTTTTGCCGCACCCAGAAGGGCCTAGCAGGGCAAAAAACTCACGTTCGAAAATATCCAGAGACAGGTTGTCGATCGCCGTGAACTCGCCAAAGCGCTTGGTCACGTTCTGGAACTGGATCAAGGGTTTCGCCTGTGGGTCATTCCACGGCGCAAAAACGTCAGAACTCAAAGCAGCCCCCGCATGGTCAGTTTGGACAATAGTGCGGCGGGGCGATCGCCAGACCGCCCCGCGCTTTTGACCGGATCAGGTGCCTGACTTGATCTTGGTCCAAAGACGGGTCACGACCCGCTGTGTTTTCGCGGGGTACGGAGTCGTGATGTACAGGTTCTGCATCGTGGCTTCATCCGGATAAATTGCCGGATCGCCGATCACGTCTTCCTCAAGAAACTCCTGAGACGCCTTGTTGCCGTTGGCGTAGTATACGTAGTTGGACGCAGCAGCCATGTTGTTGGCATCCAGAATGAAATTCAGGAACTTGTGCGCACCTTCCGGATTCGGCGCGTCGGCAGGAATTGCCATCTGGTCGAACCACATCAACGACCCTTCTGCGAACGGGTGGTATTCGATGTTCACACCGTTGTCGGCTTCGGCCGCGCGGTCCCGCGCCTGCAAAATATCACCGGACCAACCCACGGCTACGCAAATATCGCCATTGGCCAGCGCGTTGATGTATTCCGAACTGTGAAACTTCTGGATGTAGGGGCGAACGCTTGTCAGAACGTCTTCGACCTTCTTGATCACTTCCGGGTCATGGCTGTCGGGGTCTTCACCGATGTACTGCAAGGTCATCGGTATCATTTCGGCTGGCGCATCAAGTAAGTGAACGCCACACGAGGCCAACTTTTCCATATTTTCTGGCTTCAGAACCAAATCCATGCTGTTCAGGGCCACGTCGTCACCCAAGACTTCCCTGACCTTGTCGACGTTCACGCCGATGCCCGTCGTTCCCCACATGTAGTTGATCGAGTAGGCATTGTTCGGATCATATCCTGCGGTACGCTTCTGAATCACGTCCCACAAATTTTCCGCATTCGGCAACTTGGCCATGTCCAGTTCCTGAAACGCGCCCGCCTGAATCTGGCGTTGCAGGAATGTGCCCGACGGCACCACCACATCGTATCCCGAACCACCGGCCAGCATCTTGGTTTCCAAAACCTCATTGCTGTCGAACACATCGTAAATCAGGGTCAGACCGGTTTCTTCCTCGAATTTGCTTAGCAATTCTTCGTCGATATAGTCGGACCAGTTATAAACACGCACCTCTTCGGCGAATGCCGCCGAAGTCCCCAATGCGATGACCGCTGTCATGGTCAGCGTTTTGATTGTCATATTCTTCTCCCTGCAAGTGTACGGCTATTTTCCCGTTTTTTTGGATTTGATCAAGTTTTGCGTTTTCCCTCGATCCAGCGTATGGTTTCACGAGGTCTGTCACCTGACAAGTCAGGGTTAGTCGAAATGGGAAGAACCGATTGGATTTGATCAAAAATAAGGCATCTGCGTCGATAGTCGACAAAGGGAAACAGCCCGCGCATGAGCAGGTTTATCAAACGCTCAGATCACAGATCCTGTTCGGCGAATTGGTTCCGGGCCAGCCTGTCACGATCCAGGGCCTAACTGATTCGCTGGGTGTTGGCATGACACCGGTGCGCGAAGCCATCCGCCGGTTGATCTCGGACGGGGCATTGGTGTTCCAGGGCAATCGGCGTGTAAGTGTGCCGCTGCTGTCCCCGGGCGATATCCAGGAAATGATCTTTGCAAGAACCTCAATAGAATCAGAGCTTTCAAGGCGCGCGACGTCGAATTTGCAGGCCGAGGATATCGATCATCTTGAGCGCCTCGACACGCATTTGGACCGTATGATCGCCGACGGGGATGTGGGCGGATATCTGCGTCTGAACCAGGCGTTCCACGAAACGCTGTACTCTCATGCAAACGCACCGATTCTCAGTGATCTCGCCGAAAGGCTTTGGTTGCGGTTCGGCCCTTCGCTGCGTGTCGTGTGTGGTCGATTCGGGACTCAAAGCCTGCCGGATCGACACAAGGATATCATTTCCGCCTTGCGCGAAGGCGACGCCGAAAAAGCGGCAAAGGCAACGGCTCAGGACATCGAACAAGGCATGGAATTGATGTCGGACGCCCTGACTTCCGCTTAACTTAGCCTGATTCGATTGACAGCGATGAATTTGATCATATTGTGATCCGCAACTGCGTTCTTGTAGGAGATTCTCCGATGTCCACCATAACCAACCATATGCCGACCGCCGAATTGCAGGCGCTGGATGCGGCGCATCACATCCATCCTTTCTCGGCCAATGGTGCGCTGGGGCAGGAAGGGGCCCGCGTGATTACACGCGCCAGCGGGGTTTACCTGACCGACAGCGAAGGTGAGGAAATTCTGGACGCAATGGCAGGTCTTTGGTGCGTCAATATCGGTTATGGCCGCGATGAGCTGGCCGATGTCGCGGCGCGTCAGATGCGCGAACTGCCCTACTACAACACCTTCTTCAAGACGACCCATGTGCCCGCAATCGCACTGGCGGCCAAAATCGCCGAACTGGCACCAGGTGATCTGAACCATGTCTTTTTCGCAGCTGGCGGGTCCGAGGCAAACGACACCAACATCCGCCTCGTGCGCACATACTGGGCCGAGAAGGGGCAGCCGGACAAAAATATCATCATCAGCAGGAAAAACGCGTATCACGGGTCTTCTGTCGGGTCGGCTTCGCTGGGCGGCATGGCAGGTATGCATGCGCAGGGCGGCATTCCGATCCCGAACATTCACCACATCAACCAACCGAACTGGTGGGCCGAAGGCGGCGACATGTCGCCCGAGGAATTCGGCCTGGCCCGCGCGCGCGAGCTGGAAGAGGCCATACAGGAGCTGGGCGAGGACCGTGTCGCGGCCTTTATCGCCGAGCCGGTTCAGGGTGCAGGCGGCGTGATCGTGGCGCCCGATACCTACTGGCCGGAAATTCAGCGCATCTGCGACAAATACGATATCCTGTTGATTGCAGACGAGGTGATCTGTGGGTTCGGCCGAACCGGCAACTGGTTCGGATCGCAAACCGTGGGCATCAAACCGCATATCATGACCATCGCCAAGGGGCTCAGCTCGGGCTATGCGCCGATCGGCGGGTCCATCGTGAATGATGAGATCGCCGAAGTGATCGGCGGGACGGAATTTAACCACGGGTACACCTATTCCGGCCACCCCGTCGCCGCCGCCGTGGCGCTTGAAAACCTACGCATTTTGGAAGAAGAGAAGATCGTCGAGCATGTGCGCGACGTTGCAGCCCCCTATCTGAAACAGAAATGGGAGGCCCTGGTCGATCACCCGCTTGTGGGTGAGGCAAAGATCGTCGGAATGATGGCCTCCATCGCTCTGACACCCGACAAAGCCAGCCGCGCCAAATTCGCGTCCGAGCCCGGAACGGTCGGCTATATCTGCCGTGACCGTTGCTTTGCCAACAATCTGATCATGCGTCATGTGGGCGACCGCATGATCATCTCGCCGCCGCTGATCTTGACCCCGGCAGATATCGACGAGATGTTCGTGCGGATTTACAAATCTCTGGACGAAGCACAGGCGGAAATCACCGCTCAGGGGCTGATGAAAGCCGCATCCTGAGATCAGAAAAAGGTTCTATTAAGGGGCGGCCCGTCTGGGTCGCCTCTTATCGTTCACCGCAACCGCTCCAAAAGTGTCGCAGTTGGATAGCCGTCCGGCACCAAGCCCTGCGCCAGTTGGTAGGCGCGAACCGCATTGATGGTATTCGGCCCTGTACGCCCATCGATACCCTTTGTATCGAACCCCGCATTGGTCAGGCGGGTTTGCAGTTCTTTCTTCTCGGTGAAGCTTAGCGCCCGCTCCCCTCGGGGCCAGTCGGACTGAAACGGTGCGCCACCCGCAAGCCGGTCGGACAGGTGTCCGATACCGATCACGTAAGCGTCGGCCCCGTTATAGGCCTCGATCACGCTGAAATTGTCGAAAATCATCAGCGCCACGCCATGCCTCCCGGCGGGCAAAAGGATTGCGGCTTGCCCGTGATCCAGGACCGGTTTGCCGTCACGCCCCACCACGCCACGCGCCGCCCAATCTGACGGCAGCAGGGTGAAGTCCCGTTTGGCGGTGGCATAGTCGAACCCTTCGGGCAAGCGCACCTCGACGCCCCAGGGCTGCCCCTTTTTCCAACCGTGTCGCGCCAGATAGGACGCGGCCGAGGCCAGCGCATCCGTCGGATCATCCGACCAGATGTCTCGCCGACCATCGCCATCGAAATCAACTGCGTGATCCAGATACGAAGTTGGCATGAATTGCGTGTGCCCCATCGCACCTGCCCAGCTGCCCAGCATGTTTTTGGCGCTGACATCGCCTGCCTGCACGATCCTCAGCGCGGCGATCAACTGCGTTTCAAAGAACTGCGCCCGCCGTGCATCAAAGGCCAGCGTCGCCAAGGAACTCAGCGTCCGGTTGCTGCCACGATAAGAGCCGAATGATGTTTCCAACCCCCAGATCGCCGTGACCACTTCCTTTTCTACGCCATATACCGCCTCGATTTGCTGCAACACCTGCCGATGTCGTTGCATCGCGGCACGACCATTGGAAACGCGTGTGTCCGAGACGGCGGAATCCAGATACGCCCAGATCGGTTTCGAAAATTCGGCCTGATTGCGGTCTCGTTTCAGGATGTCCTCGTCAAAGATCATGTCCGGGAACACACTGTTCAATGTTCTTTCCGATATACCCTGCAGCTTCGCGCGCTCGTGAAACGCGCCGAGCCAGGCCTGAAACCGTGCGGTCACGGCCGCGGACACCCGCAAAGCCTCAACCGTCGGGCGCGGGACCGGACGGATCGAAACCGCCACATCCGCCGAGGCCAGCTGTATCGTTTTGCCGGACACTGCACTGTCTGGCCAAGTCGTATTTTCTGATATGTCCGCCTGCACCATGGATGCCCACAATGCGACGGTCATGACGCCGCCTACGCATTTTTGCATTCCGATTTTTCCTGATTACTGCTCGACCTCAGGGTAGCGCAAAATCGGCGAATCACAAAGTCTCAGGCGTCCTCATCGCGTTCTTGCGCGTCGCGCGCTGCGCGGATTTGCGCCAAAACTTCGCGCAGCATGGGCACCCGGTAAGGTCTAAAGCTTTGATCTGTCACGGACATGTCCTGCATGCGATCCAACCGGAAGACGCGAAAATCCTGTCTCAGGTGGCACCAGCCGAGCAACACATTTGATCGATCCATATAGACGATGCTCAGCGGGTTGACCCGTCTTTGTGTGGCACCGCCCTTTGCGTCCGTATACGAGAACTCGATCGCGCGTTCGTCCCACGTCGCCTGCCGCAAAATGGCCACGTCGATTGTTGGCGCGGGCGGGCGATTGAACCGCGTTGCCGCCAGAACCGCGTGGCTCAGCCGATGGGACTGACGCTGTGGCAATCGCCCCTGCAATTTCCGCAGGGCGGCGCTGGCTGCATCTGACAAGGCCGGGTCACCAATCACCTGAACTTCGCGCAAGCCAAGAACCAGGGCCTCAAGCTCGTCATCGGTGAAACCCAATGGCGGCAAAGTGGCATCTTCGATCAGGGTGAATCCAAACCCTGCCTCACCGTCGATAACGGCCCCCAGACCACGCAGCGCGTCAATATCCCTGTGTATCGTTCTGGCAGAAACACCCAGATCCTGCGCCAGTTGTTCAGACGTTCTGGGCGATGGGCCAGAACGCAGGGCTTGCATCAGTTGGAACAATCGGGCGGTGCGGGACATGATGAACCCTAGCCTATCCCTAATGACAAAAACTGTCATCAGCTCGGTTTACTCATCCGGCACGTCAAATATACGGAGCCACGCGATGCTGACCCTTCTCACCTATCCTTCCGCCTTCGGACTGTTCAGCGCCAGTCCGTTCTGCGTCAAGACAGCCTTGATGCTTCAGCACTCCGGTCAGGTCTGGCAGCGTTCGGACATGCTTGACCCGCGCAGGATGCCGCATCAAAAACTGCCAGTGCTGCGCACGCCAGAGCGGTTGATTCCGGACAGCGATCTGATCCGCGATTGGCTGGAACGGAAGGGGGCGGAGTTCGATCAGGGGCTTTCGGATGTGGAAAAAGCGCAATCCCGCGCGCTGGTACGAATGGCCGAAGAGCATCTGTATTTCCACATCGTTCTGGACCGCTGGGGCAATGACGAGGTCTGGCCAATCCTTCGCGAAACCTTTTTCACCGGAATTCCGGCTCTGATCCGAAAGCCGGCGTCCAATGCGATCCGAAAATCCGTTCTGAAAGGAACCAGGTCACAAGGGATCGGCCGGTTCTCGTTGCCCGAGCGCCTGGACCGGGTCGAACGCGATCTCGAGGCGATCTCGGCCCATCTGTGGCAATCCCGGTTCCTGCTGGCGGATCAACCGACATCAGCAGATATGAGCGTCGGCCCAATGCTCGCCGCCATGCGCGCAACGCCTGCCGATACCCCACTGACCCGAAGGATCAAACAAGATAATCTGTTGAACAGTTACGTAGACCGGATGGAACAGGCGATACCGATTGCATGAAACCTTTTGATGACCCCACAGTCGCCTCGGCCTTTGAAGCCCTGCCCCCGCAAGCACGCGCGGGAGCCCTGGCGCTTCGTGATCTGATACTGAATACAGCAGAGTCTCTGCCCGCCGCCACTCCATTGCGAGAAGAGCTGCGCTGGGGCCAGCCCGCCTATCTTGCCCCCAAAGGGTCAACGATCCGGCTGGGGGCTCACAAATCCGCGGATTTCGCACTGTTCGTGCACTGCCAAAGCCGATTGATCGGTGATTTCACCACGGCCTTTCCGGGCGAGGACCGAATTGACGGGAACCGGGCCATTCTGTTCGATGACCCGAGCCAGATCGATGAAACCCGCCATGGCTGGCTGATTGCCCGGGCGCTGACCTATCACCTTTGACGGCGCTTGCGTTCGACCTTGCGCTTGATCTTGTCCTTCTTGCGCTTGGTGCTGGCTGCCTTGCGTCGCGTCGACCGCTTGGCGGGCCCGCGCCCGCGAGGCAGGGCCTGATCGTCGATGGACAGCAGTTCCAGCTCCAACCCGCCGGTCACAGGTGTCGCCTCGGTCAGCCTCACTGTGACCCGCTGGCCGATGGCGATGATCAGCCCGGAATCCGAGCCCATCAGCGTTCCGGCCTCTCGATCAAAATGGAAGAATTCGCGCCCCAAAGACCGCACCGGCACCAGGCCATCCGCGCCCGTTTCGTCCATTTTCACGAAGGCCCCGAACCGGGCAATGCCACTGATCCGCCCGGTGAATTCGTTGCCCACACGTTCGCTGAGATAGGCCGCCAGATAGCGGTCGGTCGTATCGCGCTCGGCCATCATCGAGCGGCGTTCGGTATCCGAAATATGCGTGGCCGTTTCTTCGAGCCGGGCAATTTCGTCCTCGGTCAGCCCGTCCTTGCCCCAGCCATGGGCCGAGATCAGCGCCCGGTGCACGATCAGGTCTGCATAGCGCCGGATGGGCGAGGTGAAATGCGCGTAATTACGCAGCGCCAGCCCGAAATGGCCGAAGTTTTCCGGGCTGTAATAGGCCTGCGCCATCGACCGCAAGGTGCTGAGATTGATCAGCTCGGCATCCTCGGTGCCGGCGGCGGCATTCAGCAGCGCGTTCAGGTGACGGGTCTGGAGCACCTGCCCCTTGGCCAGATTCAGCCCGGCGGCCTGCGCCGTCTCGCGCAGGCTTTCCAGTTTTTCGGGCGCGGGTTCTTCGTGCACCCGGAACAGCAGCGGGCTGCGCTTGGCGATCAGCGTCTCGGCGGCGGCCACGTTGGCCAGGATCATGAATTCCTCGATCAGCCGGTGCGCGTCCAGCCGGTCACGGAAGGCCACGCTTTCGACCTCGCCCTTGTCGTTCAGAACGATCTTGCGCTCCGGCAGGTCCAGCTCCAGCGGCTGGCGATCAGCACGGGCCTTTTTCAGCGCGGCATATGCAGCATAAAGCGGTTTCAGAACGCTCTCCAGCAACGGCCCAGTGCGGTCGTTCGGATGACCGTCGATGGCCTCTTGCACCTCGGCATAGTTCAACGAGGCTGCCGAGCGCATCAGACCGCGCACGAACCGGTGACCGATCTTGTTGCCATCCGCGTCGATCTGCATCCGCACCGCGATACAGGCGCGCGGCACGCCTTCGTGCAGCGAACACAGATCACCCGACAGACGGTCGGGCAGCATCGGCACGACGCGGTCGGGGAAATAGCTGGAATTGCCGCGCTTGCGCGCCTCGCGGTCCAGCGCGGTGCCGGGCCGCACATAGGCGGCGACATCAGCAATGGCGACCCAGATCACATGACCGCCCGGGTTTTTCGGGTCGTCATCAGCATGGGCATAACAGGCGTCGTCATGATCGCGCGCGTCCGAGGGATCGATCGTCAGCAAAGGCATATCCCGCAGATCCTCGCGGCCTTTCAGGCCGACAGGTTTGGCCTTGTCGGCCTCGGCAATCACCTTGTCGGGGAAATCATCCGGGATGCCGTGCTGATGGATCGCGATCAACGAAACGGCCTTGGGCGCAGTAGGGTCGCCCAGCCGTTCCACGATGCGCGCGCGTGGCAGCCCCATGCGGTTTTTCGGCCCGGCTTGCTCGGCCTCGACCAGTTCGCCATCCCTGGCGCCCAGCGCAGCGCCTTCGGCCACCAGCCATTCGGTCGATCCGGCCTTGTCGATCGGCACGATCCGCCCGCCTTCGGCCCCTTTGCGGAAGATACCCACGATTTTCCGAGGGTTCGTTCCGATACGGCGGATCAGGCGGGCTTCGTAATTGTGATCTTCCTCATGCACCACGGTCAGACGAGCCAGAATGCGATCACCTTCGCCCAGCGCCGGGTCGCTGGCGCGAGCAATGATCAGAACGATGGGCTCGACCCCCTCGCCATGCCATTCCAGCGGCCGCGCGAACAGGTCGCCATCGGCATTCGGCGCCTTTACCTGCAACACGCTGACCGGCGGCAGGCGATCCGGGTCGCGGTAACTGCGCTTGCGCTTCTCAAGATGGCCTTCGGCCTCAAGCTCTTTGAGGATACGTTTCAGATCAATCCGATCCGCGCCCTTGATGCCAAAGGCTTTGGCGATATCGCGTTTTGAGGTCAGGGTGGGGTTCGCCGAGATCCAGTCCAGGACCTCCTGCTTGGTAGGGATGCGAGTCATACGTCCGGCCTAGCACGCGTTTGCGACCGCGTCATGACCAAAAAGCCTCAGGGGTCAAGATCGGCAACCGTATCCACATCGCGCAGTTGATCAAGCAATGACACCCGACCGCCAGAAATCGAGGCCAGCGTGTCAGCCAATGCGTGTTCTGTCGACCAGCGCACGTTTTGGAACAGACTTGCCGGCAAGGCTGCATATCGTTGCGCGCCGACCAGCCAATAGCCACCATCCGGGGCTGGCCCAAACACCATTTGAGAACACCCCAATGCGTTGAAAGCACGGGCAATATGGCGGCGCGAAATGCCCGGAATGTCCGCACCGATCAGGCAAACCGGGCCCTTGGGCATCCCGCGCAGCATCCGCCCCATACGATCCCCCAGGTCCCCACGCCCCTGCGCGGCGCGCGGCAGGTCAGCGGGCCATACCCGGCTGTTCAGACCCTGCTGATCGGGTGAGACGGCCAAAACGATTCGCCAACGGGGATCACGCAGCCGCCGGATCAGGGACCGGGTCTGGTGCCGAAACCACCACGCCGCCGCGACCATGCCGATTTCTCGTCCAAGCCGCGTTTTGACGCGGCCCGGTTGAGGTTCCTTCACCATGATCACCAATGTGCGCTGCATGGATCAGGCGAAATAATCGGTCAGGATGCGGCTATAAATCGATTTGAGTTGCTGGATCTGGGCCACCTCGACGCACTCGTCAACCTGATGCATCGTGCGACCGACCAGACCGAACTCTACAACCGGGCAATGGTTCTTGATGAAACGCGCATCCGACGTACCACCGGTCGTCGAAAGCTCGGGCGTTGCGCCTGTTTCCGCCTCTACCGCCTTGGCCACCAGATCCGACAAGGGCCCCGGCGGGGTCAGAAAGCTTTCGCCTGAAATCTTGATTGCGACATCTATTTCAACGCCGAACCGAGCGGCCACCTGATCTGCTTCCGACTTCAGCCAGTCGCTCAGGCTGGCCCCGGAATGCAGATCATTGAATCGAATATTCACCGTTCCCTTGCACTGCGCCGGGATTACGTTAGTGGCCGCATTCCCGGTGTCGATTGTCACCACTGCCAATGTCGAAGCATCGAAGTGGTCCGTGCCCTGATCCAGTTCGTGCCCCGCCAGCCGATCCATCAGCCGCGCCATGGCTGGCAACGGGTTTTTGGCACGATGCGGATAGGCCGAATGCCCCTGAACACCGGTGATCGTAAACCATGCGGTCATCGAGCCCCGACGGCCGATCTTCATCATTTCACCCATCTTGTTCGGGCAAGTGGGCTCACCCACCACACAGACAGACATATGTTCATCGGCGCCGTCCATGTAATCCAGCAAGGCGGTCGTGCCATCCAGCGCGTCGCCTTCCTCGTCGCCGGTAATCGTCAGGATGATGGCTCCGTCAGGCGGGGTGTCGCGCACGAAATCGATTGCCGCCGCCGCAAACGCCGCAACGCCGGATTTCATATCCGTTGCCCCACGCCCATACATCACACCATCGCGTATTTCGGCCCCGAAAGGCGGCATCGTCCATGCGGCTTCGTCGCCGACCGGCACAACATCAGTATGGCCGTTGAACCCGAAACTGCGCGGATGGCCTTTCTGGCCCCATCGTGCGAACAGGTTGCTGACGCCACCACGGTCGACACGCGTGCATTCAAACCCCGCATCCGCCAGCTTCGATCCCAGCAGAACGAGCGCGCCGCCCTCGGCTGGTGTGACCGATGGGCAACGGATCAGATCGGCTGTCAATTGGACGGGGTCGGTCATGCAATGGCCTCTGGAACGGTGTCTTTCGCGGGTTCGCGCACAGATTCAACGAATTGGCCGGTTTTCCAACCCCAATTCGCCAAAATATCATTTCACCCGACTGAGCAGATATCAAAGCGATACCCTGACAAATCATGGCGGTTTACCCGGCGACCATCTTGCCGCCAGCCGCGCAATCGCGTTACAGGGCCGCGAAACAGGTGAATGAAAATGAAGCGCGCATTCTACGCACTGATCTGCCTGACTTTCGCCGTCCTAGCGCAGCAGAGCATGGCACAGTCCCTCACGGTCACGACGGTGACCCGCCCCCCGTTTTCCTATGTCGAAGACGGTGCGGAAACCGGCTTTTCGATGGATCTGCTCGCCGCGCTGGCAGAAGCGCTGAACTGGGACTATTCCATCAATCGGGTGGATTCATTCTCGGATATGCTGGAGGCGGTTCAGAATGGGTCCGCCGATCTTGCAGTCGCCAATATCTCGATCACTGCGCTGCGGGAAACGCAAATGGACTTCAGCCAGCCGATCTTTGAGGCGGGCCTACAGATCATGGTGCCATCGGAAGCCGCGCGCCAGCCTTCGCTGCTGCATGCGCTGCTCTCAAAAGAGTTGTTTATCGCCATCGGCCTGGCCTTCGCCATTCTGTTGGGCGGCGGCATGTTGATGTGGAGCTTTGAGCGCAGTGCTCAACCCTATTTCGATCGCAAGCTGAACGAGGCATGGTTTCCCTCGTTCTGGTGGGCGCTGAACCTCGTCGTGAACGGCGGGTTCGAAGAGAGGATGCCGCGCACGCCTTTCGGCCGGCTTCTGGGTGTCATTCTGGTTGTTTCGTCACTGTTCATCGTGTCCGTTTTCACGGCCCGCATCACCTCGGTCATGACGGTGGATGCGATCACGGGCAGCGTGAATTCGGTGAATGACCTGTATGGCAAAAATGTCGGGACAATCTCGGACTCGACCGCGGCAAGTTTTCTGAACCGGCGTGATATTGAATTCACCGGCTATCCCGGGCTGGAGCAGATGCTGGATGCGTTCCAGTCCAAACAACTGGATGCTGTCGTATTCGACGCGCCGATCCTGTCTTATTATGCGGCCCATGAAGGCCGGCGAACGGCGTCGATGACAGGCGGCGTCTTCCTGCGCGAGAACTATGGCATCGCTTTCCCGACCGGGTCGCCTCTGGTCGAGGATGTCAACCAGGCCCTGCTTTCGTTGCGTGAAGACGGTACTTATGACGAAATCTATCGCAAGTGGTTCGGTATGCGGAACTAGGCCGGCGCCTCGTCCCCGAAGAACGGTGTCATCTGCGCGACGATCACGGCGTTTTCATCCAGGGCACGCTGCATCAGGGCACGTTCGTCAGGTTCGATGTCATGTCCCTGTGCCTCACGCTCGGCCAGGGTCCCGTAGCCGGTGACATCCAAAGGCGCGGTGTCGGCCTGCTTCAGAATAGCCACCGTCTCGCGCACGGCCTCGGCTTCGTCCACGCCGCTGGCGTAGCAGATCAGTGCCGCCCCCGTCGCACCGTCCGGCAGCCCGTCGCCGTCCTTGCGGCCGATCTGGACCAGAAGGGTATAGACTTGCTGACGAGAGGGCTTCTTTTGCTTTTCCATGGGCCCTGCATTACGCGCGGTGTTTTGGAGGGTCAACTGCTTCCATCGATCCAGGCTTTGAGCGTGGAATCTTCCGCAGCCCCCTGCCCGGCCCACAAGCCTAGAGGATTTGAAGGAATGCGACTCAGCAAAGCCCCTTCCCCATTTTCGCCCAAAAATTGAGCCGCGCTTCAACTCCATTCCTTAAGTTGAATCGGGCACATTTTTGCCACATTTTGACCTCAATTTTAGCCATTTCCTGCTGAGTTCGACGCGTTTCCTGCCTTTCACAACGGTGAAGAGAAGCCAACCCTAGGATGGTGCCACTGCGTAAGTCATTTTTTTACAGGAGAATTAAAATGAGTGTTCTGTCCAAGTTAATGATGACAACTGCAAGTGTGATTGTGCTTTCCGGAGTACCTGCTGTCGCCGTGCTGTCTTTTGTGACGCCAAGTGCAGCTTACGCCCAAGACGGCGGTGGCGATAGCGAAGACGGGGGCGATAGCGAGAGCGGTGGCGACAACGAAGGCGGCGGCGATAACGAAAGCGGCGGCGATAACGAAAGCGGCGGCGATAACGAAAGCGGCGGCGACAACGAAGGCGGCGACGATAACGAAAGCGGCGGCGACAACGAAGGCGGCGACGATAACGAAGGCGGCGGCGATAACGAAAGCGGCGGCGACAACGAAGGCGGCGGCGACAACGAAGGTGGCGACGATAACGAAGGCGGCGACGATAACGAAAGCGGCGGCGACAACGAAGGCGGCGACGATAACGAAAGCGGCGGCGACAACGAAGGCGGCGACGATAACGAAAGCGGCGGCGATAACGAAAGCGAAGGCACGGAAACCAACGCAGGAAACTCAGAAGTTGACGCTATGCAGGGTGAAAATCGCTGACCCACACAGAGCGTTCGTCTGAGCCAGGGCACAATCTCAGGACAGGCTCTGACCAAGGTGCGGTCGCATAAGTCAAACACCCCAAAAAACGGAAAGGCCGGAGCGGGTCAGCTCCGGCCTTTCTGTACAACCGGGGCGATCAGTCCCGCAGCAATTCGTTGATGCCGGTTTTCGACCGGGTCTTTTCATCCACCCGCTTCACGATCACCGCGCAATACAGGCTGATGTTGTTCTTTGACGGCATCGAACCCGCGACGACCACGGAATAGGGCGGGACTTCGCCATATGTCACTTCGCCGGTTTCCCGATCCACGATCTTGGTTGATTTGCCGATGAACACGCCCATCCCCAGAACCGAGCCTTCGCGGACGATGCAGCCCTCGACCACCTCGGAGCGCGCGCCGATAAAGCAGTTGTCCTCGATGATGGTCGGGCCGGCCTGCATCGGCTCCAGCACGCCACCGATACCTACGCCGCCCGACAGGTGGACATTTTTGCCGATCTGCGCGCATGAGCCGACGGTCGCCCAGGTGTCGACCATGGTGCCTTCATCCACATAGGCGCCAAGGTTGACAAAGGATGGCATCAGCACCACGCCCGGCGCGATATAGGCCGATTTGCGGACAACGCAGTTGGGAACCGCGCGGAACCCGGCCGAGCGCCATTGATCTTCACCCCAACCAGCGAACTTGCTGTCCACCTTGTCCCACCAGCCGCCGTCCTGCGGACCGCCTGTCTGAATTTCCATGTCCTTGATGCGAAAGCCCAGCAGAACCGCCTTTTTGGCCCACTGGTTCACGTGCCAGTCGCCGTTTTCCAGCTTTTCGGCAACACGCAGCGACCCGCTGTCCAGCGCGTTCAGCGTGTCTTCGATCGCTTCGCGTTGTTCACCTGCCGTGGCAGGTGTGATCGTGTCGCGCGCCTCCCAGGCGGCTTCGATGGCGGCTTCCAGTTGCGCGTTGGACATGGGGCGTCTCCCTACAGAATCTGTTCATGTTGGTTTGGCCTATACGCAAGCCGGGCCCATGGCGCAATGCGACGAACACGGGCCGTTTTGCGTCTGAAAGGCCCGCAATCAGCTGGCGCGGCGTATATGTCGGGTCAGAATACCTTTTGCCGTGCTCAGGTCCTTCCGCCTGAGTGCCTGAACAAGTGCGGCGTGATCCTTGTCAGTTTGCTGCACCCATTTCGACCGCCAGTGCGCAAACAAGTGGCGTGCGCTTGCGATATGCAGATCGTCGATGGTGTGCAACAGACGGGGCAGCCCGCAAGGTGTCAGGATGGCGCGATGGAATGCTCTGTTCAACGCCTCCCATTGGGGCATCGTCTGCGCCTCGTCACAGGCGATGCGTGCGCGGTCGATCTTGTCCAACGCGACCGGAGACATGTTCTGCACCGATTGCTGCAACGCCAGTGTTTCCAGCGCCACGCGCATTTCGATGACCTCTCGCACCTCTGCCGGGTCCAGCGCCGTGACCCGCATGCCCCGGCGCGGCTCGTGCCGGGCCAGTCCATGCGCCTCAAGCCGCAACAGGGCTTCCCGCACCGGAACATGGCTGGTGTCGAAGGTGCGGGCAATATGATCCTGCCGCAGCTTTTCCCCGGCGCTCAGCTCTCCGGTTATGATTTGCTGGCTGAGGTTCTGGTAAATCGTGTCCGAGATCGTAGCGGTCATAAATTATAGATAAAATCTACGACAGCTATCCTCAACCAGATAATTCACCCCGCAAGCGGGTCCGGCGCGACATTCGCACCACACACCAGAACGGCCACGCGCTCGCCCGGTTCGGGCCGATACACGCCCGAGGTCAAGGCTGCCAACGCCGTGGCGCCCGCCGGCTCCACCAGAATACGATGCGCCTGCCACAACGTCTTCTGAGCCGCCGCGATGGCATCATCCGACACCAGGACCGACGTCATCCCCTGTGCCAGGTCGAAACAGATCTGCCCAATCCGGCGCGCGCCAAGCGCATTTGCCGCGATGCCGGATACGGAAACATCCACCGGCTCACCGGCCTGCAACGCCGCATTCAATGCACAAGAGGTCTGGGGTTCGACCGCCACGACCTTGCGCGCTCCGTCAAACCAGGCCAACGCCCCGGCGATCAGCCCACCCCCGCCCACGGCGACCAACACCGTATCTGCCTGTAGGCCCTGCGCATCCCATTCCGCAAAGCAGGTCCCCTGCCCCGCCACGGTAGCCGGCGCATCATAGGCGTGAATCTGCATCGCGCCGGTCTCCGCTTCATGCGCCTGCGCCTGTGTCAGCGCATTGGCGTATTCGCCGGGCACAACGCTCAGATCCGCGCCGGTTTGCCGGATCAATGCAATCTTGGATGGCCCCGCCAGTTCGGGCACGAAAATCTTGGCCGGATAACCAAGCGCCTGCGCCGCAAAGGCCGCCGCTGCACCATGATTGCCACCGGATGCAGCCACGACACCTGCATCGGGCACGTCGAGGCTCAGCAACGTATTGAACGCACCGCGCGCCTTGAAACTGCCCGTGTGCTGCATGTGCTCCAGCTTCAGCTCAATGGGATGGCCCGGAACTCGGCTCTCGATCACCGGCGTCACCTGCGTATGCCCGGCGATACGATCCCGCGCCGCTGATATTTCGCTCTTCCAATTCATTCTTGTCTTTCCGTGACTGGCACTCTGCCCGCGAACCCTATAGCTGTTTGGAAAACACGCAAGCAGGGATCGATCACCCATGAGAGAAGACCGCCACAATCCGTTTCGCGATGCGCAGACAGATCGTTCGACCGCGAGCGAAGTGCCGGACACGCCGCAAACGCGATCGTCCGCCTATCGCCTTGCCTTTGCCGATGACGAATTCCTGTGCCGCGACGAGCTGCGCCCGGTACGTCTGCAACTGGAACTGCTGAAACCCGAGATGATCATGAGTGAGCGCGAGATCACCTCGACCATCGTGATGTTCGGCGGCGCGCGCATCCCTGAACCATCGCAGAAACACACCGCACGAACGGAAACGCTGGCTGGTCTGTCGACCTATTACGACGAGGCGCGCGAGTTCGCGCGGCTGATGACCGTGAAATCGAACGAGACCGGCTGCCGTGAAAACGTGATCGTCACGGGCGGCGGCCCCGGTGTGATGGAGGCAGGCAACCGTGGGGCACAGGACGCGGGCGGATGCTCGATCGGGTTGAATATCGTTCTGCCGCACGAGCAGGCCCCGAACCTTTATGTGACGCCGGATCTCAGCTTCAACTTCCACTATTTCGCCATCCGCAAGATGCATTTCCTGATGCGCGCCCGCGCCATCACGATTTTCCCCGGTGGTTTCGGCACATTGGACGAGCTGTTCGAATCCCTGACCCTGATTCAGACCGGCCGGATGGACCGCGTGCCCTTCCTGCTGTTTGGTCGCGAATTCTGGGAAAAGGTCATCAACTGGAAAGCGCTGGCCGATGCCGGAACCATCTCGGACGAGGATCTTGACCTGTTTCGCTTTGTGGACACGGCGCAGGAAGCGGTCGAGATCATTGAAAACTGGGAGCCCGCCCCGCCCCGCGACGAAATTCCGGGGCGCTGAACCATGGCGCCCAAGACCGGAGAGATGCTGCATCTGCGCGGAAATGCCCTGAGCAAGGGCGAACCCGTAGCGCTGCCACTGACCCAAAGCAGCATGTACCACCTGCCGGGCACCCCGGACGGGCAGGCGAGTTACGGCCGGGTGGACAACCCGACCTGGGTGCATCTGGAGCATGTTCTGTCGCATCTGGAAGACGCGCCCTGCCTCAGCTTTCCCTCGGGCATGGCAGCGATTTCCGCAGCACTGTTTGCCACAGTAAAGGCCGGATCACGCCTGCTGATCCCCTCCGACGGCTATTACGTGACGCGCCTATTGGCCGATCGTTTCCTGTCGCGGCTGGGCGTGATCGTTGAGGAACGCCCCACCACCGCCTTTGCCGACGGCGGTTTTGACGGGTTCGATGTGGTCTTTGCCGAAAGCCCCTCGAATCCGGGGTTGGACATGATCGATCTGACCGAGGTGGCGGATCGGGTGCGCGCTGCCGGGGGCATAACCATTGCCGACAATACGACGATGACTCCGCTGGGTCAGCGTCCTCTCGATCTGGGCATCGATGTGGTCGTCTCGTCCGATACCAAGGCGATGGGCGGGCATTCCGACATGCTGATGGGCCATGTGGCCAGCCGCAACGGCGACATCATGGAACGGGTCGAGGAATGGCGGAAAGTCTCCGGCTCGATTCCGGGGCCACATGAAGCATGGCTTCTTCATCGCGGACTTGAAACGCTGGACGTTCGGTTCGACCGGATGTGCAGCTCGGCCGAAGTATTGGCCGAACGCCTGACGGCACATCCCGCAGTGAAACAGGTGCGCTATCCCGGGCTGGCCAACGACCCGTCGCATAAACTGGCGCAAGAACAGACCACACGTTTCGGATTTCTGCTGTCCCTGACGCTGAACAGCGAAGACCGGGCCGAAGCCTTCATCAACAATTGCTCGCTTCTGCGCCCAGCCACGTCATTCGGAGGCGTCCACAGCTCGGCCGAGCGGCGCGCGCGCTGGGGCGACGACGTTGATCCGGCCTTCATCCGCCTGTCCGTCGGATGCGAACCCGTGGAAGAATTGTGGCAAGCTATCGAAGCCAGCCTGAACGTCGTGTGATTACTTTTTGGGCTCACGCAGTTCTTTGAACACGTAGATCGGCAGCACAACGCTGGCGATCAACGCCCCCAGCCAGACCAGCAATGTTGCCGCCAGCAGGTTCGAAACCCCGCCAACGGTCAGCCCGGCTGCAATCAGGTCGGTCACGAAAAGGCCCACGAAGGTTACGATCAGGGCGATCCCACCTTTCAGGGCGGGCGCTTTCTTTTCGCCCAGTTTCAGGATCAGGGGTTCAGCCACGACCTGTACGACGGTGAAGACAATCACCACCACGATGAACGAGATCGGCTTGATCGCAAATCCCGACAATATCAGCGCGGCAAGCAACAACCCAATGGCATTCCCGGCCATCAGGGCCAGGGCGGATTTTATTCTGCGTGACATGCGGCGGTCTCCGTCATTCGACAAGTATAAATATGCATATACTATCAGGTCTTCGGGATTTTACGAGACAATTCAATCGCCTCTTCCGTTTCAACCATTGAAATCAAATGGTAGAACACCTTCATCGTGATCAGACCCGCCCCTGACCTGTGAGAGTGAGATGAGCGACGACCCCTACACCGTTCTTGGTGTCTCGAAGGACGCCAGTGCAGCCGAGATCAAAAAAGCCTACCGGCGTATCGCCAAGGATTGCCATCCGGATCTGAAACCCGGCGATGCCACGGCCGAGGCCAAATTCAAGGCCGCCGCCGCTGCTTATGATCTGTTGAAAGATCCTGAAACACGTGCGCGTTTCGACAACGGGGAAATAGACGCCTCGGGTCAGGAACGCCCGCAACAGCAGTATTACCGGGACTATGCCGAGGCTGCTGGAAACCCCTATCGCGGGCGTCAGGCGGATCCCGACGACATGTCAGACATCTTTGCCGAGTTCATGCGTGGTCGCGGCGGTTTTGGGGGCCAGCGCGGCTACCAGTTTCACGCACCGGGTCACAATCTGAACTATTCACTGCAAATCAGCTTTCTGGATGCCGTGTTCGGCGCCAGTCAGAAATTGACCTTGCCGGATGGAGACCGGATCGAGGTCAAAATCCCGGCCGGGATCACCGACGGCCAGACCATCCGTTTGCGCGGCAAAGGCGCGCCGGGATATGGCGAAGGCCCTCCAGGTGACGCACTGGTGACGGTTTCGGTCGCCAAGCACCCGGTTTTTGAACGTCAGGGCGACGACATCCATATCACGCTGCCGATCACAATCGACGAGGCCATTCTGGGCGGAAAAGTCCCGGCCCCTACCATAGACGGCGGTGTGAATGTCAACGTCCCGGCAGGCACCAGCAGCGGCAAAACGCTTCGGTTGCGCGGAAAAGGCGTGAAAAAGCGCGGCTCGTCCGCCCGTGGTGATCAGCTGATTGAGCTGACCATTGCGACACCGGACAAGATCGATGATGAACTGAAGCAGTTCATGGAAACCTGGCGTCAAAAGCACCGCTATGATCCGCGGAAAGGAATGCAGCTATGATCCTGACCGAAAAGGAACTGATCGAAACGGTCACCCGCCTGACCTCGGACCGCCTGACCGAATACCTGGCGGCGGAAATCGTGATTCCGGAACAGTCGGATCAAGGGCTGGTTTATCAAAATATCGACGTCGCCCGTCTGGAACTGGCCTGTGAGTTGCACGAACAGTACGACATGGAGGCGGATGCGCTGTCGATGATGATCTCACTGATCGACCAGCTGCATGGGCTGCGGGCCGAACTGCGCGAAGTTCTGAACGCGATCGAGGCGCAACCCGAACCTGTGCGGCAGCAACTGGTCAAGGTCATCGGTACAGCGCGATTCCGTCGCAGATAACGGGGTTTTGGACTCGAAACATTTGGATTAGAAGGCCGGCTTGATCCTTTGACAGGTGGCGCCATGACCCAGTCCAGATCTGAATTGCTGATGCCTGCGGGCAATCTGCGCAAGCTGAAACTCGCTGTCCTTTACGGGGCGGATGCGGTGTATCTGGGCACGCCCGATATGTCGCTGCGCACGAAATCCGAGTTTTCGCTGGAAGAGGTGATCGAGGGCGTCGAGTTCTGCCACAGCCATGGCCGGCGCGCCTATCTGACGCTGAACCTGTTCTCGCACAACAAGGACATCCCGAAGCTGGACGAATATATCGACACTGTCCGCAAAGTGCAGCCGGACGGGTTGATCATCGCCGACCCCGGCGTGTTCCAGTACGTGCGCGACCGCGCGCCGGAACTGCCGCTGCACATCTCGACTCAGGCCAATATCTGTTCCTGGCTGTCGGTGAAGTTCTGGCAGGATCAGGGCGCGGAATTGGTGGTTCTGGCGCGCGAGGTTTCCTACCCCGAACTGGTGGAAATCCGCGAAAAATGCCCCGACATCAAGCTCGAGGCCTTCGTCCACGGGGCCATGTGCATGACCTATTCGGGCCGTTGCCTGCTGTCGAATTTCATGGCGGAACGTGGCGCCAACCAGGGCAACTGCGCCAACTCCTGCCGCTGGAACTATGCGCTGAAACTGCGCCTGAAGGATGGCACACATCAGGAATTGCGCATCACCGAAGAAAACGCCGACCTGTTCGAATTCCTGCTGGAAGAAGGCTGCCGCCCCGGCGATCTGATGCCGATCGAGGAAGACGACCGCGGTTCCTACATCCTCAATTCGCGCGATCTGTGCATCATGCCCAAGCTGGACGAATACCTGAAGATCGGGGTCGACAGCCTCAAGGTCGAGGGGCGCGGCAAGTCGGAATACTACGCCGCCATCGTCGCGCGCGCCTATCGCATGGCCATCGACGATTACTATGCCGACCCCCAGAACTGGGACCCGAAACCCTATATGCGCGAGTTGGAGACCGTGGGAAACCGCGGCTATACGCTGGCCTTCCACGAGGGGCGTCTGACCAACTACGCCCATGATTACGAGCACACGGCGTCCATCGCGCAATGGGAATATGCCGGGATCGTCACCGAAGTGACCCAAGATGCCTTTCTGGTCGAGGTAAAGAACAAGCTGGAACCCGGCGATGTGCTGGATTTCGTCTCGCCCATCTCGCGCGAGACGGTTCTGCTGAGGGTCTATGATTTCGAACGCGCATCCGATGGTGCGCGGATGGACGTAGTGCATGGCAGCACCAAAACAGTGATCCGCCTGCCCTTCACCCTGTTCGACCACGAGGATATCGACGATCTGCGCGCCCGGTTCCCCGCCTATTCCGTTCTGCGCAAGGAACGCGCCCTGACTGACGAACACTGGAGCCGCATCCGCTTTGACAAGCTGGTGCAGGGTTTGGAAACCTCGGGCCGTGACAACCCTGGCGCCTATGCCCGCCGTCGCGACGCCTTGGTTGAAAAGATCGGCGAAGACGGCAACGAACGCCGTTTCAAAACCAACCG
Organism: Ruegeria sp. AG6; assembly: GCF_056541565.1. Taxonomy (NCBI): domain Bacteria; kingdom Pseudomonadati; phylum Pseudomonadota; class Alphaproteobacteria; order Rhodobacterales; family Roseobacteraceae; genus Ruegeria; species Ruegeria sp. AG6. Next base: position 108,040 of record NZ_JBQFYQ010000011.1, read on the forward strand.
CATCGGCACCGAGGGTTGCTGTGGCAAAGGTTGCAACGGCTGCTTGATTTTCTGGCAGGACGACAAATACGCGCTGGCCCGTGAAGTTTTGTCAAAGCGCAAGCAGGGCGAACAACTCAGCCGCCGTGAGGCGACGGAACTGAAGCTGCCGGGCGCACAACAAGCCTGAGCCGGCTCAGTCGCGTGTTCGATACTCTTCCGGCACGTAAAACGTATAGTCCCGATCTGCCACCTGTTCGTGGCAGACATGGCAATAGGCCACGGCACCGGCGCGGTCGCCCATAGTGTCCCCAAAGACCGAGCCGTCCGGCAAGACCATGATGTAACGCCAATCCGCCGTGTCCGGGCTGGCATCTTCTGCCAGTTTCTCCATTACGAACATGGCACCGGGATGCACGTGACCTTCATCCGTCACGGTCATGCTGTCCTTGGCAAGAACCGACCCCATGGGAAGTTCTTCACCTTCCTGCAACGTCGCGTAGTTATGCGCCATGCGATTGGCGTAGCTGTTCACATACCTTTGCCCGTGGGTTGCCGAAATATAGGGCGCATCGTTGAAAATCGGCCAGCTTTGGTAGTTGAGGATCAGGTCCAGTTGCGCCACGGCGTAGCCACGCGCCATGCGGCGATTGAGGGATCGGTAGTGTTCCAAAGCCTCTTTTTTGCTCAACTCGGCAGGGTTTTCGATTGCAATATGAGCGTCCTGGCCGTCAGCAAAGGCCAAGCTTGAACCCGAGACGATAGCGAGCGCAGCGGCACCAAAACGGATGATCGAAAAAGAACTTGCATTCATAATCGTGGCCCACCTGAAATTCAGTTCACCTGAGCGCTTTCTGCACCACTTGGAACAGTCTAGCGGAATCGCAAAAACTTGCCATCTCTGACCCGGACACCTCACCGGCTTGTGCATCGAATTGAAGAGGCAAATTCAGCGACGGGCACGAGAAATATAGCAAATCATGCATGTAGTTTCAGCATCTGAAACATTAAGTTTGAACAAAACAATTGTGACGTGCAGACAAAGCCAGAAAACACTTAAGGCGCGATCCAATCAAGCCTGGCCCAGATGGACCAAACCCTATCGGCTCAGACCCGTTTCGGCCTCGATTTGTTTGCGTGATTTGCGCGCCCGTTCGGTCGCCGACTTCAACTGACCGCAAGCCGCCATGATGTCCTCACCGCGTGTCTTGCGGATGGGCGAGGCATAGCCGGCCTGATAGATGATGTTTGCGAAGGCGCGGATGCGGTTGTTCGAGCTGCGCTTGTACGGTGCGCCGGGCCATTCGTTGAACGGGATCAGGTTGATCTTGGCCGGAATGTTGTGTCGCTTGATGTGATCGATCAAACGATGCGCATCTTCGTCACTGTCATTCACACCATCCAGCATCACATATTCAAACGTGATCCGTTCAGAGTTCGAAGCATTCGGATAGCTGGCCAAAGCGGTCAGCAGTTCCTCGATATTCCAACGTTTGTTGATGGGCACAAGAACGTCGCGAGTTTCGTCCGTAGTGGCGTGGAACGAGATCGCCAGCAGGCACCCGATTTCCTCGGCGGTGCGCGCGATCTCGGGCACCACGCCCGAGGTCGACAGAGTAATCCGCCGGCGCGACAGAGAAATGCCCTCGGGGTCCATGGCGATCTTCATCGCGTCGCGCACGTTTTCGAAATTGTAAAGCGGCTCGCCCATTCCCATCAGAACGATGTTCGACAGCAGGCGGGTTTCGTCCTTAGGTGCGCCGGGGGTTGGCCATTCTTCAAGATCGTCGCGCGCCATCATGATCTGGCCAACGATTTCGGCGGATGTCAGGTTTCGTACAAGTTTTTGAGTGCCGGTATGACAAAACGAACAGGTCAGCGTACAGCCCACCTGAGACGAGATACACAGCGTGCCGCGATCTTCCTCGGGGATGTAGACCACCTCGACCTCATGCCCGCCGGCGATACGGCACAGGTATTTGCGGGTGCCGTCCTCGGACACCTGACGTGTGACCACCTCGGGGATTTCGATCACGAAGTGCTCGGCCAGTTGAGCGCGATAAGCCTTTGCCAGATTGGTCATCTGGGCAAAGTCGCGCACGCCCCATTGGTAGATCCATTGCCAGATCTGACCGGTGCGCATCTTGGCCTGTTTCTCGGGCGTGCCGTGTTCAATCAAGGTTTCGCGCAAACGGTCGCGCGTAAGGCCGACGAGGTTGATCTTCCCGTCGGGCAGTTTGCGCGGGATGGTCATGACGTCTTGGGTGATCGGCGCTTTAGGCGACATTGGCGTATCTCAAAGGAATCGGGCTTGGGATGCGCCTCTATATAGGAACCTGTGCAAAGATCAAAAGGTTTCCTAAGCCAACAGGCCCGGCACGATGAACATACCGGGCCTTTTTGATCAGTTTACCGGCGGCGGTGTGTAGCAATCACTGGCGTCCAGGGTCTGAACCGGATCTTCCGGGCCACATTGCTCGCCCGATATCGGGTAGGTTTCAGCATTCTTCTCGCAAGCGCTCAGCACAGCGGCGGATGCGACCAGAACCAGAGTGATCCAAGTTTTCTGTTTCATCACGATGTCCTCTCTAGGTGGCTAAACCACTTAGTTCACATTGCCGAACGCGAAACTTTGATGCGGATCAAAACTGGCAGATGACCATACGTCAAAAGCCCCGCGACCAGGCGGGGCCTTTTCAACAATCGGCGCGATAAGATCAGTTGGTGCAGCGCTTCTCAGCGTCTTCAATCGCTGCGGTAAAGCCCAGCAGCGAGAAGGTGTCTTTCGTCTGCGTCCCACGCTCGGACCGGGCGGTCAGAACAGCCTCGGTTCCGCGCTTCAGGGCGGTGATGATCTTGGCATCATCCGCATCCGACGCGGCCCAGGCCCATTCGCCTTCTGTGAACAGTTCGAACTCGGTCCCGTCCACATTCAGGTTCACCGTCGAACCCGCGGCAAACGGGTAGCCGCCAGTAAAGGTCAATTGGCCTTTGACCTCGGCATTCGGGCGATAGAACACAAACAGCAAGATATCGCTGCGCCGTACGGAAACCACACGTCCACCGCGGGTGTTTACAGTTTCTTTGGGTGCCGAGACGCTCCAGCATTCGGTGGGATCGTCTTCGACAAAAACGCTCCAATCCGTTTTTGCAGCAACGCGGTTGGTGCTTGTCGCCTGTTGGGCGATTGCAGATGTTGCTGCGATGCCTGCCATACACAGGCCCGCTATCGTGCGAACGAGCATTGATCCCATTTGTCCAGCCTCCTAGCTCGACCCTTACCTCATACCCATCGGACACGTCTGCGAACCCTGCCGGTTCGTCTATTCGTTTGCGTCTTCCGATGATTGCCGACATACACACACTAACGCAGGTTTCGCCACAGGCGAAAGGGCGATTGGCAGAATTTTGCGCATAAATTTCGGAGGTCCAGATGACGCAGCCCGTACCCATGACAGAACTTTGGCGCGGCCCTCTGCTGGAAAGTCTGCATCTGGGTCATGCGGTTATTTGCGATGACACGGGCCAGATCGTGCGCAGTTGGGGCGACCCGCAATCCGTCATATACCCGCGGTCATCCGCCAAGATGATTCAAGCGCTTCCGTTGGTCACATCAGGGGCGGCGGCGAAATACGGTCTGACCAGCGAACACCTCGCGTTAGCCTGCGCCTCGCATAACGGGGCGGCGATCCACACGGATCGCGTGACGGCGTGGCTGGACCATCTGGGGTTGAACGAGCACGATCTGCGGTGCGGCCCACAGGAGCCCGCCGACACCGCCGCGCGCGACCGGCTGATTTTGGCGGACGACACGCCTTGCCAGATCCACAACAATTGTTCCGGCAAGCATTGCGGCTTTCTGACTCTGGCACAGCATATGGGCGCCGGGCCGGAATACCTTGAAATTGATCATCCGGTGCAACAAGCCTGCCTATCTGCCGTCGAAGAAACAACGGCCGAGACCAGCCCGGCATACGGCATCGATGGCTGTTCCGCCCCGAATTTCGCCACATCGCTTTTCGGTTTAGCACGTTCGATGGCTTGGTTTGCTTCAGCCGCAGACCGGTCCGACCGCTCCAGCGATGCAGCGATGCAGCTGGTGGCCGCGATGGTGAAACACCCGGAACTGGTTGCCGGTGAGACCCGGGCCTGCACCGAACTGATGCGCGCCATGAACGGGCGCGTCGCCATCAAGACCGGGGCCGAGGCGGTGTTTGTGGCCATCATCCCGGAAAAACGCATGGGCGTTGCGCTGAAGATCGCCGATGGCACCACACGGGCCAGCGAATGCGCCATCGCCGCTATTCTGGTGAGCCTTGGTGTGCTGGAGGCCGATCACCCGGCCACCCGCAAATTCATGAACGCCACGCAATACAGCCGCCGGGGGCTGGAATGCGGCGTGATCAAACCTGCGCCGGGTTTCCCCGGCTAAGGCCACTACATCTCGATCTCGTGCACCTCGGCCACTTCAACCGAGCCTGTGCCGTTGACGACCATCGGACAGCCCTTGGCCATCTCGGTCGCAGCATCGATACTGTCAGCTTTGATCACCGTGAAGCCCGAGGCCGGGTTTGCGCCGCCGTTATCGACCACTCCGTTGTTGCTGACGGTGTAAGACTGCCCCACCGGGTTTCCGGGGATATCGAGGGCGTCTCCCATATCCTGAAACCAGGCGCCCCAGGCGGCCATGGTCGCCTCGATCTCGGCGGGGTCGGTCGGGGTGTGCCCCCCGTGATAAACAAACAAATATTGGGGCATATCGCTCCTCCCTGATGAAAACTTATTTGCACTTCGCTTCGAGTTTGCGCAGCGAAGACGTCCAGCCCTGATTGTGGTTCGCGGCTGCTTCGGCATCGGCCAGTTCGCGGTGGTCCAAAACCAGGCGCGACCCCGTGCCTGTCGCTTTGACTGTGAAGGTGACGTGGCTTTCGGCCCCGCGCTGATCCTGATCGTCATGCCAGCCCCAGGTAAACCCAACCGAGTTTGGAGGGTCGACATGCGTGACGTGGCCCGAGACCTTGTATTGCTGGCCCTCGCCGTTTTCCATGACCGAATACCACGGGCCGGTGCGCGAGAAATCCAGATTGTGTTCAGGCGCGTGCATCCCTTCGGGGCCCCACCATTGCAACAACCGGCTGCCGTCACTGATCCATGCAAACAGTTCCTCTGGGCTGACGGGGAAATCCCGTTCCAGTTTCAGGTCGGCCATGAATTCTCCCTTTCGATGATATCACTGAGGCGATCAAGGCTGCTTTCCCAGAATTGCCGTTTGGAGATCGTCCAGTCGGCAATCATACGCAGCCCGTCGGACCGGATGGAGTACATCCGTTGGGTGCCCCGCACACGCTGCTGCACCAACCCGGCCTCGCGCAGCACCTTGAGGTGGCGCGAAATCGCGGCGCCGGACATGCCGCGCCCTTCGATCAGTTCACCAGCGGGCAGTTCGCCCTGCTCCATCAGTTGCTCGACAATCGAGAACCGGGTGGCATCAGACAAAGCGGAAAAGGTGGTCAGAAGCGTGCTCATGACTTCTATTTAACACAAATGTTAAATAATGAAAAGCCCTGTCAGGATTCGGCGAAATCCGCGCGACTGTACCCTTGTAGATAAAGCAGTGCCGTCAGGTCGCCGTGATTCACCCGCACATCACATTGTGCGGCCACCGACGGTTTGGCATGAAGGGCAACCCCGGTCCCGGCCCGGCCAAGCATTCCAAGGTCATTGGCCCCGTCACCCACGGCAATCACATCACTTTCCGACAGGCCCCGACGCGTTGAAATCTGCGCCAGCGCTTCGACCTTGGCCTGACGCCCCAGAATAGGACGCGCGACGTCTCCGGTCAGCTTGCCATCTTCCGCCAGCAAAGTGTTGGCACGGTTTTCATCGAACTCCAAAAGCTCTGCCACCCGCGCGGTAAAGGCCGTAAAGCCACCGGATACCAATGCTGTATAGGCCCCGTTGGCCCGCATCGTCGCCAGCAATTCCCTGCCTCCGGGCATCAGGGTGATCCGTTCGCGCAGGACTTTGCCGATGACGCTTTCATCCAGATCCTTCAGCAAACCAACCCGCTCGATCAGGGCACCTTCGAAATCCAGCTCTCCGTTCATGGCGCGGGCGGTGATGTCCTTGACCCGGTCGCCGACGCCAGCCTCATCCGCCAGTTCATCGATACATTCCTGCTGGATCATGGTGCTGTCCATATCGGCCAGCAGCATCTGTTTGCGCCGCCCCTGCGCAGGCTGCAAAATCAGGTCCACGCCCATACCCTGCAAGTCTGCCCAAACGTCCCAGCGATTGTCGGGGATGGCGTTCAACTCGAATTCTGCCGCCTCATCCGGGTTGAGCCAGAAGATGTCCCCGCCACCCCACGCATTGCGCAGTGACTCGGGTAATGCGCTGTCCAGCGAAGGCGCTGCCGGATTGGTCAGCAAAGTGGCGACATACATCTTCAATCTCCAAATTTTCTTGGCCGGGCGAGGTGATCTAGGGGGTCAACGGCAAACGGCCCTGATCGGTCAATTCCCAGCAGGTCTGCCCTTCGAACACCGCGACACCCACCGGGCGCCCATATCCGGCACCTGTGTCCAGATTGACGCGATTTCCATAATGCGTTGCCCGGTCTACCGGAGTATGACCATGCACGATCAGTTTGGGATGCGGACCCAGATGAGCATGAAAATCCTGCCTGATCCAGACTAGGTCGTTGTCCCCCTGCGCGTTGAGCGGCACGCCCGGGCGAATACCTGCGTGAACAAAGGCAAGCTCTGGCGTCTGATGCATCAGAACCATATCTCGCAGAAAAGTCAGGTGCGATTTCGGCACCGCCGCCTGCGCCATCTGATGCAGATCTTCCAGACGAATCTGGCCTTCGAATTCCACGCCATAACTGCGCAGGGTCTCGACCCCACCCAGCCTTTCATGCAGCCAATGATACCCGACAAGCAAATGCGGATCGTGACGCGGCGTATCCTCCATGAACCAGGCGAACATGCGATCATGGTTGCCCAGCAGAGTGATCCAGTTCAGGCCCGCATCGCGCCCGGCAATCAGACGCTCGATCAGCCCGCGGCTGTCAGGGCCGCGATCCACGTAATCACCTAGAAACACGATCTGGGCGTCCGGGCCGCCATCACCCCGGATCAGAGACAGCGCGCGTTCCAGCTCGGCCACCTGCCCGTGCAGATCACCAACAACGTAGACAGGCTGTGTCATAGATCCTCCGACGGTAAGGTTCAGCTTGCTTGTGCCGCAGATTGCAGCCCGAGAAAACAAAGGACCCGGGCCTTCGGTCAACCGGGTCCCGAACTGTTTCTCAAACTCAACAGGCCTCGTCAGGTGACATCAAATTCCAGCGGCTTGATCTGCGTGAACAGACCCGTTTCCGCCAACTTGGCGCGTGCCTCGGCCGGAACGGGTTCGTCGACATAAAGCAACGCAATCGCTTCTCCTCCGGCCTCGGATCGACCAAGGGTAAAGTTCGCGATGTTGACGTTGTTCTCGCCCATGGTCTGCCCCAAAGCACCGATGATGCCCGGCACGTCTTCGTTGGTGGTGTAGAGCATATGGGCACCGACCTCGGCGTCGATATTGATGCCCTTGATCTGGATGAACCGCGGTTTGCCGTCGCTGAACACAGTGCCGCCGATAGAACGCTCGCGCTTGTCGGTCACAACGGTGACTTTGATATAGCCTTCGAAGGCACCCGATTTGTCCTGATTGGTGGTCGAGATCTTGATCCCACGTTCCTTGGCGACAACCGGGGCCGACACCATGTTCACCTCGGGGTTGAACTTTTTCATGATCCCGGCGACCACCGAGCAGTTCAACGCCGCCAGATTCATTTCAGCGGCCACACCATCATACAGGATATTGATCGCCTTGACCGGCTCATCCGTCATCTGGCCGATAAAGCTGCCCAGATGGCCGGCCAGCTTGATCCACGGCCCCATCACCTTGGCTTCTTCCGCCGTTACACTGGGCATGTTCAAAGCGTTCTCGACCGCACCTGTCAGCAGATAGTTCGAGATCTGCTCGGCCACTTGCAGCGCCACATTCTCCTGCGCTTCGGTCGTTGCTGCACCAAGATGCGGCGTGCAGACCACGTTGGGCAGATTGAACAGGGGGTTGTCCTTGGCGGGTTCCTCACCGAACACGTCAAACGCGGCGCCCGCAACGTGACCGGATTGCAGCGCCTCGGCCAAGGCCTCCTCATCGACCAGACCACCCCGAGCACAGTTGATGATGCGCACGCCTTTCTTGGTCTTGGCAAGGTTCTCACGGCTCAGAATATTGCGGGTCTGATCCGTCAGCGGCACGTGCAGGGTGATGAAGTCGGCGCGGGACAGCAACTCGTCCAGCTCTACCTTTTCCACGCCCATCTTGGCGGCTTTCTCTTCGCCCAGATAGGGATCATAGGCGATGACTTTCATCTTCAGGCCAAGCGCGCGCTCGCACACGATGCCACCGATGTTCCCCGCACCAATGACGCCGAGCGTCTTGTTGGTCAGCTCGATCCCCATGAACTTGGACTTTTCCCACTTGCCCGCATGGGTCGAAGTCGAGGCCTCGGGGATCTGCCGCGCCACGGCAAACATCATCGCAATGGCGTGTTCGGCAGTGGTGATCATGTTGCCGAATGGCGTGTTCATCACGATCACACCTTTTTTCGACGCCGCTTCCTTGTCGATATTGTCAGTGCCAATTCCAGCGCGGCCGATCACCTTCAGCTTGTCGGCTTTTTCGAGAATGGTCGGCGTGACCTTGGTGGCCGAGCGGATGGCAAGACCATCATACTGGCCGATCACCTCGGCCAACTTGTCCTTGTCCTTGCCCAGATCGGGCATGAAATCCACGTCGATGCCGCGATCACGGAAAATCTGAACGGCGGTTTCGCTGAGTTTGTCGGAAACGAGTACTTTGGGAGCCATGTTTGTGGTCCTTGAATGTATTGAGAGGTCCGGGCCGATGCGGCCCGGTGGAGATGGGATGCGATCAGGCGGCTTCTGTCTGCGCCGCGATTTCGGCCTCAAAGGCCCATGCTAGCCAAGGCAGCATCGCTTCGATGTCCGAGGTCTCGACCGTACCGCCGCACCAGATCCGCAAGCCCGCAGGCGCGTCGCGATAGGCACCGATGTCCAGCGCGATATTCTCGGACTCCAGCCGCTTGGCCACAGCCTTGGCAAAGCTTGCGCCGTCCTGAATTCGGGCGTCGGTGAATTTCAGACAGACGGATGTGTTCGACCGCGTCGCAGCGTCTGCGGCCAGGTTTTCGATCCAGTCGTTCCGGTCGCAGAACGCATGCACTGCATCGGCATTGGCGTTCGCGCGGGCTGTAAGGCCCTTCAGACCGCCCACCGAGCGCGCCCAATCCAGTGCAAACAGATAATCCTCAACCGCCAGCATCGACGGCGTGTTGATCGTCGCCCCGGTAAAGATGCCTTCGATCAGCTTGCCACCCTTGGTCAGGCGGAAAATCTTGGGCAGCGGCCATGCAGGGGTGTAGCTCTCCAGACGTTCAACGGCGCGCGGCGACAGGATCAGCATCCCATGCGCGGCCTCACCGCCCAGAACCTTCTGCCAGCTGAAGGTGGTCACATCCAGCTTGTCCCAGGGCAGGTCCATCGCAAAGGCAGCCGAGGTTGCGTCGCAGATCGTCAGACCCTGACGATCATCGGCGATCCAGTCGCCATTCGGCACGCGCACGCCCGAGGTGGTGCCATTCCACGTAAAGACCACGTCATTGGCGAAATCGACCGATGCCAGATCCACGATCTGTCCGTAATCGGCGGTCTTCACCTCGGCGTCGATCTTAAGCTGCTTGACCACATCGGTCACCCAACCGGACCCAAAGCTTTCCCACGCCAGCATCTCGACCTTGCGTTCGCCCAATAGCGACCAAAGAGCCATCTCAACCGCGCCCGTGTCCGAGGCGGGAACAATGCCGATCCTGTAATTTGCGGGAATGCCAAGCACCTCACGCGTGCCTTCGATGGCCGCTTTCAGCTTGTCCTTGCCAACGGCGGCACGGTGCGAGCGTCCCAAGGCCGCATCGGCCAGTTTGGTCAGATCAAATGTGGGGGGTTTGGCGCAAGGGCCCGAGGAAAAACGCGGATTGGCCGGCCGCGTCGCCGGTTTTTGAGTGCTCATCTGTATTACCCTTCCAGATACACGCCCCTCGTTGGGGAGGGGTGTCCCACGCACAGAGCTATGGGCCCTTCGCACCCGCAGCAAGCGAAAAAGACGCTTCGCTGGGTAAAAACGACATCCAAAGAGGGCACAAATCAGAACATGAGTTTCCGATTGGCGAAAAACCCCGCCGAAACTCGGCGGGGTTGTTGCTGTTATTCCGCGGCGTCTGCGTATGCGTCCATTGGGGGGCATGTGCAGACGAGGTTTCTGTCACCGTAAGCGTTGTCGACGCGGTTGACGGGGGACCAATATTTGTCGACGCCCATGGAACCCGGCGGGAAGCAGGCTTGTTCGCGGGTGTAGGGGCGGTCCCAGTCGCCGACCAGATCGCGCACCGTGTGGGGGGCGTTTTTCAGCGGGTTGTTTTCCGCGTCGATCT
>NZ_JBQFYQ010000012.1:0-87269 GCF_056541565.1 Ruegeria sp. AG6
TACCATTATTACGCTCATTATCTTTTGATTTTGTTTACTTGTTGTTCGAGCCAAATATCTTTCTTTCATACCCAATAAGTACCCCTTATCAGATGTGATTGATTTCCCGCCGATTTGCGCGCAGAGTGGCCGCCATGAAGCCCCCTGCCCCATATCTCCCCGCCGCCGCCCCTGCCCTGTCGCAGGCAGATCAGGACGCGCTGAGTGATCTTTATATCCGCGGCACCCCCGCCAATACGCTGCGGGCTTATGAACGCGATCTGATCTATGTGACGGCGTGGAAAATGGCGCGCTTCGGGGTGGCGCTGGACTGGCCCGAAAGTGAGGCCACGGCGCTGGCCTTCATCCTTGATCATGCGCGCGATCTGGGTGATGCGCCCGATGAAGATATTGCGCGTCAAACCGCGGAGGTGCTGATTGCGCGGGGGCTGCGCAAATCGCTGGCCTGCCCGGCGCCGTCGACGCTGGACCGGCGCATTGCCTCCTGGCTGGCCTTTCACCGGATGAAGAACCTGACCAGCCCGTTTGATGCGCCGCAGGTGAAACAGGCCCGGGCCAAGGCGCGCCGGGCGGCCGCCCGGCCCCCTGCCCCGAAATCCGCCCATCCCATCACCCGTGGCGTGCTGGAACAGTTGCTGGCCACCTGCCGCGGCTCGCGGCGCGATTGCCGCGACCGGGCGATCCTGATGCTGGGCTGGGCCAGCGGCGGGCGCCGCCGGTCCGAGATCACCGGATTGATGCGCGAGGACGTGTCGCTGAAGGAGTTCGACACATCCGGCGTCGCCTGGCTGTCGCTGCTGGAAACCAAGACCACGGCCAAGGGAGAGACGCCACGCCTGATCCTGAAAGGCCGCGCCGCGCAGGCGCTGGTGCATTGGATCGAGGTTGGTGAGATTACAGGTGGCCCGCTATTCCGCCCCATCTCCAAGGCGGACCGGGTGCTGAAACGCCGCCTGACCCCGGATGCAATCTATCAGATTGTCAAACATCGTCTCAGGCTGGCCGGATTGCCCGAGGATTTCGCCTCGCCGCATGGATTGCGGTCTGGCTTTCTGACCCAGGCCGCGCTGGACGGTGCGCCGATCCAGGCCGCCATGCGCCTGTCGCTGCACCGATCTGTGGCGCAGGCGCAGAAATACTATGACGACGTGGATATCGCCGAAAACCCGGCGACGGATCTGTTGGGGTAGATCCAAGCGCCCTTCTGGCGGCATGGGGCGAAGCTCTGTTCGCGCCTCTCTCCGTTTGGCACTCTGATTGAGTCCCGGGCGTTTGCTTGCCTTTGAATAAGGCCATCGGAAAAGCACGGAAGAATTGGCGGCACCGGTCAAAATGGCCATGGGCGAAACCGGCTGCATTCTGAAATCAAGATAGGCGGACCTTTGCACGTCTTGACGAACCTCCATTGCCATAAATGGCTGCCCCTCATAAGTTACACATCAGAAAAGCAAGACATGTTCATGTCTCAACAAAAAAACACGCAGTGTCGCACGAGTAGTGGAGCAATGCTCCTTCCGGTAAAAATAACCAAATTTTAACCTCTGGTGGTTCAAAGTTTTGCCATGATTTCATCGCGGAATCATTTTGGGCATCTGCTCAATGGCATGACGGCGCCCACCTGGGTTTGACCAGACCAAGACCATAGCCGGAGGACTTGGAGAAGATGATTGGAATTATCGGGATAGCCATTCTAGTTGGCCTGTGCGCCGGCGGGTTTGCTTTGATTTCCGGTGCGTCCATCCTGATGGCTCTGGGCAGCTACATCCTCTTTGGCTGGCTGTTCATCATTGCAGCCCTCATTGTTATCGGCGCTGTCAAAATCGTGAAGACACGCGTGCAGAAACAAAACCCCGCCTATTCCAGCTAAGCGCCTAGTCCCGTCCGGCGACCCTTTTGGCCACATAGCCCAGAAACGCCCGCTGCGGATTTCTGATCTGTGGGCGGCCTGACGCGGCCCAATAAGCCAGCCAATCCGCTTCCAGCGCATAGACATCGTGGCCAGGCGCCATCGCCCTGGCCTCCTCCAGCGCCTGCGGCGGCAGGATCGGCTTGTCCGGTCCCTCGACCAACTGACCCCGGCGCGAGAACCGGATCAGGTCGCCCGGCTCTTCGGTCATCTCATAATCGGGCAGGTGATCGGCTGCGATCATGTCACGGATCATCTTGCGGAACACCCGCCGGGGCGAGGCCGAGCCGGACTTTTTCAACAGCACCTCGACCGAGATCCGCCACTCGGGCTGACGCCCGCAATGTTTGCGTGCCAGCTCATAAATCCGCCGTTCCAGCGGTTTGCGCAGGCGGAAGTAATCGCGGCTGAGGGTCAGCACCGATTTCGCCAGCACCGCGCGGAACAGCCAGTCCGACAGTTTCACGCTGACGCTGGCCATCCGCCCCGCCCTTGTGTGACGCACGATTTCCCAGCTTTCGATCAGGCCGAACCCCGTGGTGGTTTCCGTTTCACCGGTCACAATGTTCGTGGTGATCCTTGTGCCGGCCAGCCGCTCGAACGCTTCGCGCAGACGCTTGTAACCGTCACCGCTGGTTTCGCGGTTGGTGGCCACCAGCAGATCATGCGCCTTCAGATGCAACACCCGGCTGACAGTCCGGCCCGCATTGATCGCCGCCATCAGCTGGCTGATGCAAAAGATCAGGATGTCCTTGTCGTGGATCGTCGCCAGACCGCGCACCGAAGGCGTCACCGTGATCTCGACCCCGTTATGTTCGTAATTGAGGATGCGCCGGTCCGGCCGGGTCGAGAGCGAAAACATAGGATGCTCCATCGAACCCATATCTGTCTTGGGCAGCGCATCGAAGATATCGCATACAAAAAAATCGCCCGTTGGGTGCCGGTCAGGCAACAACGCCCCTGACCCGCTCATACTGCCCTGCCCATATGTCCTGCCCGAATCTTTGTTCGTGGTTTTATTGACGCTCACCGTAGAGTTATCCACAGGATGCGTAAAGCCGCCGGAACGTGGGTTCAGAGTCACTGCAACGTGGGATCAGAGTCACCCTATCGTGGGATCAGATTCAGTATGATCTACAAGAAATACAAAAACCGCTTTTTTTTCTTACACTTAATAGAATTCAAATTCAGCCGTAACTAATAAGATAACAGGATTCTAACTGAACATTTTTTTGCTATAGGCCCAAAAGCAGCGTCTCGAAGGCTTTCTACCCCTTAATTTTGCTTAGAAAATCCGGTTTTGTGCTCATAATGCTTTCACGTGCTTCCTTTTGTGGTATATTGTCGAAAACATAGCACATGGGCAGTATTTCAATGCGAGCAGCAACGTCCGAGGGGCTTCCCCCGTATTTCAATATCGACCCGGATCTGGCCTATGCTGAACTGGGCGACCCAACCGGAACACATGAGTTCTCGCAAATCGCGGATGCCTGTGCGCGGGGGCGTAGCGACTTGGCGAACCGGGGGCTGGAAGAAAACGGTCAGAAAAAGCTGCGCCTGTTTTCGACCTGGGAAATCACCAAATATCTGATCCCTGTCGCGCCCGCTCATTTTCGCCGGGTCCTGAAAGGCAATCCGGATTTGCCCCAGGGACAGTCCGAAACCGAAGGCGGTGCCAAGTGGTTTACGCTGGATGAGGTTCTGCGGCTGCGGGCGCATTTCGCCTCGGAAGGATCCAAAGCGAAAGAATACCGCCCCTACCGCCCCGAGGGTCTGCCCGCCAAGATCGTGTCCGTGGCCAATTTCAAGGGCGGTGTTGGCAAAACCTCGACCTGCGCGCATCTGGCCATGTCGGCGGCTCTGGACGGTTACAAGGTGCTGGTCATCGACCTGGACAGCCAGGGTTCGATGACGTCGATCTTTGGCGGCAAGGTCAGCGATGAATGGCAGACGGTGTTCCCCTTGCTTGCCCGCCACTACGCCACCCATCTGCGCCGGGACAATCAGGGACGTCTTGACCGGGGTGAGGCCCCGCATCCGATCGACGATACCCTGTCCGAGGCGCTGAAGACCCGCAGCAGCGATCTGATCCAAACCACCCACTGGCCGAATATCGATCTGATCGGAGCGCAGCTGAACCTCTATTGGGCGGAATTCCAGATCCCCGTCTGGCGAATGCAGGGCCGCAGCTGGAAGCTGTGGGATGCGCTGACGGATACGCTGGACGAAGATGGGGTGCTGGACGATTACGATATCATTTTCATCGATACCCCTCCCGCCCTTGGCTATCTGACGATCAACGGGCTGGCCGCCTCGGATATCCTTCTGGTGCCCATGGGGGCCTCGTTCCTGGAGTTCGACTCCACAGGGCGCTTCTTTGACATGCTGCATTCCACCTTCCAGTCCATCGAGGATGGCGAGAACATGGCCGCCCGCGCCCTGGGGCGGCCCGAGATGGCGTTTCAGTGGGATGCGGTGCGCACGATCATCACCCGCTATGACGGCAGCCAGCAGGCGGAACTGGCCGGGCTGATGCAGGCCTATCTGGGCCGGACCCTGTCGCCGCACTGGCAGGGCTACACGGCGCTGATCGGTCAGGCGGGGGAACAGGTCAACGGTATCTACGAGGCCGATTACCGCGATTTCAACCGCGAGACCTATGTGCGCGGGCGGGAAACCTTTGATGCCACCTATGCCTCGTTCAAGAAGCTGCTGATCGGCGTCTGGCGGGGCGAAGAACGGGCCCGGCAGGCCGAAGAGGCGGGAACACCGGAATTGTCGCTCTGAGCGCGATGTTTCGCGCGCGAAACACGCCTGCCACGTCCCGAAACAGAGTCTGATCCGCGCAGGAAAAGGAGAAACCAATGGCAAAACGTAAACGACTGACCCCTGCCCGACCGGATTATCTGGAAGACAACCGCCCTGCCCCCGGGCTGAATCCCATGTTCCCCACAGACGCCCCCCGGACCACGCCGCCGGTTGCGCAGGTGGCCGGGGCCACGGCGGCTCAGGCGGCGCTGGAAGAGCTGTCCGGAGAATTGCGTGCCGCGCGGGCCGAAGGGCGCTTGGTGCAGGATCTGCCATTGGACGCCATCGAGGAAGCCTATCTGGTCCGTGACCGTATGGCGGCCGATGACGCGGATATGGAGGCGCTGAAGGAAAGCCTGAAGGCCCGTGGCCAGCAAACCCCGATCGAGGTCGTGGAACTGGAGGGCGGGCGGTACGGGTTGATCTCGGGCTGGCGGCGTCTGACAGCGCTGCGAGCTTTGGCGCAGCAAACGGGCGAGGCCCGCTTTGAGACCGTGCGTGCGTTCCTGAGGCAGCCGCAGAGCGCATCTGATGCCTATGTGGCCATGGTCGAGGAAAATGAAATCCGCGTCGGGCTGAGCTATTATGAGCGCGCCCGGATCGTGGCGCGCGCGGCAGAGCAGGGCGTTTACCCGGATGAGACTGCGGCCCTGCGCGGGTTATTCGCCTCGGCCAGCCGGGCGAAGCGATCCAAGATCGGGTCTTTCATCGCGATCTATCACGCGCTGGATGACCATCTGCGCTTTGCGTCAGCTATTCCTGAACGGTTGGGGTTGTCGATTGCGAAAGTTCTGAAAGAGGAGGCAAAAGCAGCTTCCTTGATCACCACCGCTCTGCGGAAGGCCGCGCCTCAGAGCGTGGAAGCCGAGATTTCAGCTCTGACCCGTGCAGTGAACGGCCTGGGGTCGAATGGGGAAAACCCACCTGCTGCCAAGCCCCCCCTGAAAGAGACATTCGGCGGCATTCAGTTGAAACAGAGTCGAAACGGTGCACAGGTCACCCTGTCCGGCGAGGGAATGTCCGAGACATTTCTTGCGGAGCTGAAAGCCTGGCTGCACGCGCGCGGCACATGATGTTTCGCGCGCGAAACAGAGGCTGAGAGGCCTGGTTCTCTTGTAGCACGCTGCACGCTCGATTTTTTGCGGGCATTACGTCGTGACCCAGAAAGAGATGGGCCCTGATCCTGGAGCCACCACCCGATATAGCCAGGAACATCAACGATCAAAAGTCCGCGCCAGAACCGGTTGCATTGGTGTGCTCATGGCACTTGGTGAGATTGTTTTTGGTATTGAGATGCCACGATTTGCTGCGCTTGCGGGGATAATGCCGTTAAAGCCAAACTGTAATTCGTTGTTTTTTTTTGGGAAATAGGGGAGTATCCGGATTAGCTTTACCAGGAAGGGCGCAGACGTCCGATTTGGATCGTTGAAGGCAGCTTGGATTCGACGCTCAGGGATAGCCGCTTTTTAGTCTGCTACGCCCCCCTATTGCGCGCATTTGTGAACCACATGTGTCAGGGGTCATTTGGCGTTAAGGGTCGGTAATACGCTCGAAGGAGGAATCAAAATGAAAGACTTAAAGCAAACAAAGCCATGAAGAACTCGTATGTCTTCATTCGCTTGGCTTTACCTCTGCTGATTTTTTTAGGGGTTCTCATATTCCGAGACGCTCTCGTGGATTTTCTGGAGACTACGACTGGTAGTTTGGGTTTCATGCTGCGTTTAATCGGGGGCATTTCAACCGTTTGGGAAAGAGCTCTGCTGTTTGTATTGATTGTCCTGGCTTTGGGTGCTGTGATCTTCCTGCTTTCCCGTTTCTTACCAAAACGCATCAGGTCACTTGCGTTGTTTGTCCTTGTCGTGGCAGGCGTCAGCTGGGCGTTGTATCCATGGACGGGACGTGACGCAGTTGTGCTTGGCGTTGTCAGCGGTGGGGTTTTGATTGCGAATTCCGGGGTGTTCTGGGCGCAATATCTTCGTAAGCCGGTGTCCGCCAGATTAATTGATGCAGTGATGATCTGCGCGGTTGGTCTGGCCGAAATATTGTTTCCGCGCCCCTACTATCTTTGGATAAGATGCAAGCTTGGTTCAGATGCACCACGCAAAGAGCCCGGTTTTGGACGCTACATTCCTGGTGTTGTTGTCGCCTCTGCTCTCATCGTTGTTTTTTTTCCTTTTCCGAGGTTGGCAGAAATTGGACAAAACCTGTTTATGTCCCCTCAGGCCAAAGTCATTTTCGGCCCGCGTTTCGGAATTTACACAAAGTACGATATAACTTCGATGGTGTTTGATCCTGTTTCAGGTCAGCTTTTTTTATGCGGAAACGGGACAAATACGTTGCTGGTGCTGCTCCCCGAAACTCAAGAGGTAAACGATACGGGGATCATAACCGACAAAACTCAATTCTGTGTTTTTGACCCTGGCCGCAGGCAAATATCTTTCGCCAATCGGGCTGCTGAGAAGTTGGTTTTAGTGGATGTTGAAAGCCGCAAGATCGTGTCCGACCGTGCGTTGGGAACGTTGCCCCCTGGGGAAATTATTATGGGTTACAATTCTTCGGAAAACGTTCTTATTGCAGCGTCCGAAGCCGCAGAACGGGCGGAAGATATAGACTCGGTGCAAATATTCGATGCCAATAGCCTGGCGCGCAAGTTGACACTGGACGTGGATCCCGGAAATCTGATCACCCATCCTCTTAAACCAATTATGTATGTGAATTTTTTCTTCCGTGATGAAGGCGTACATGCTTTCAACCTGAGGAATGGAGAGCTGCTCGCCAGCAGTCCTTCGGACGACCGCAGTGACCGATCTACGGTTGACGTTTCACGAGAAGAATTGCTGGTGACCTCGCCGGTGCACGCGCGTATTCAGGTCTTTGATACGACCACTTTGGCATCAAAGAACAGCTTTCCCACTGTATTTGGCGCGCGCGGGTTGGCATTGGATGCAGAGCGTGACCTGCTTTTGGTCGGAAGTATATTGACGAACCAGGTTGACGTGGTTGATCTGAAGACTCGAAAATCTCTGCGGCGTTACAGGCTTGGGCCCTGGCTGCGCGATATCGTCATCGATCCCGAGAGCGGGACAGCCTATGTTTCTTCGCGCTTTGCGGTTTATCAATTGAATTACCTAGAGTGATTTGCCGTCGGAATGCGCAATCCCACCGAGTGTTCCGAAGGTATAGACACCCCCGCCGACCACAAGACGGTCACATCTTGACCAAGCGCCCGTCTGCCACCCTGATCCCCTGCTTTTCAAAGACGTTGCGCGTGTCAAAGACCAGCGCGGCCTCGCGCGCGACCAGACCATAATCCGGGGCGCTGTGATCGGTGATTACGGCCACC
This sequence comes from Ruegeria sp. AG6, assembly GCF_056541565.1. Classification (NCBI taxonomy): domain Bacteria; kingdom Pseudomonadati; phylum Pseudomonadota; class Alphaproteobacteria; order Rhodobacterales; family Roseobacteraceae; genus Ruegeria; species Ruegeria sp. AG6. Next base: position 8,058 of record NZ_JBQFYQ010000012.1, read on the forward strand.
GCCGCATAGCGTTTCAGGTTGTCCGCCGTCAGTGGCTGGGATGTCCGGCCCGCAAGCTGCGGGTATTCGCCACCTTCGGGCAGGCGGGGGAAATACGGATCGTGATAGTCAATCTCGGCCCCCAGCTTTTCCAGCTCGTCCAGCAGCACCAGCGCCGGGCTGCGGCGGGTATCCTCGACATCGCGCTTATAGGCGATGCCCATCAGCAGAATGCGCTGTCCGGTCAGGGGTTGCCCGGTTTCCGCCAATGCAGACCCGTTGCGCGCGGCCAGTTCCGCCGCCATCCGTGCCGCCAGCATCGACGGAACGGCGTCATTGCTGGAGCGGGCCAGATTGATCAGCGGCGTATCAGATCCTGCATCCGCGGCGCGCCAGGCCAGATAGGCCGGAGACACCGGGATGCAGGCCCCACCAATTCCAGGACCGGGATAGAAGGGCATAAAGCCGAACGGCTTGGTCGCCGCAGCCTCGATCACTTCCCAGACATCCACGTCCATTGCTTCAAGCGCGGTCTTCAATTCATTGACCAGCGCGATATTGACGGTGCGAAAGCTGTTTTCGACCAGCTTCACCGCTTCGGCCGTGGCGGCCGAACTGACCGGTACGGCGCTGGTGACGATGGCGCGATAGAAATCCTCGACCAGTTGCCGCGACAGCGGATCGTCGGCGCCGACCACCTTGGGGATACTGTGCGTGTCGAACTTGTCATTGCCGGGGTCTTCGCGCTCGGGCGAGAAGGCCAAAAAGAAATCGGAACCTGCCCGCAAACCGCCCGCTTCGAGGATCGGCTGAACCAGCGTGGTCGTGGCGCCGGGCCAGACGCTGCTTTCCAGCACCACCATCTGACCGGGGCGCAGATGCTGTGCGATGGTCTGCGCGGCGGCGGCGACAAAACGCATGTCGGGATCTTGTGCGTCGGTCAGCGGGGTCGGCACACAGATCAGGATGATATCGGCCTCGGCCAGTGCTGCGGCGTCCTGCGTTGCGCGAAAGCGCCCACTCTCTACCGCGTGTGCGATCCGATCCGGTGCCAGATACGAGATGACCTGACCCCCCTGATTGATCCGCGCCACCCGGTCGGGGTTGAGATCAACGCCGGTGGTATCAAACCCTTCATCATAAGCCGTCAGCGCCAGCGGCAGGCCAACATAGCCCAGCCCGACCACGGCAACCCGCGCATCGCGCGCCGCGATAAGCTGCTTGAGGGATTGATGGTGCGAGGTTTCGTAGTTCATAATCTATCCTGATCGTACAAAGTCACACTGAATTAAAATTAGCTTAGCAGATTGGAAACCTTCTCTCTTCATCGGATAGGACAGATCGGGAACGAAGCCAACTAATTTGTCGTTCCCGGCAAAGACCCGGAATGGGTGTTTCCAAAAACAAGGCAGTCTTGAATCAGCGTGCCGATTGTTTTCGCATATGCTCGATCCATTCGTCGAAGGAAACACGAGGCACATACCCGATCTGATCCTGTGCATATCGGGTTGAAACCTCTGGCTGACCGGCAAAAAGTCTGCGTCCCGCCATGTCAGGCATCACGGGCCGGGGTTTTGCTAGCCGGGCCTGAACGGACCGTGCCCAGTCTGCGGCGGCCTCGACCCGGCGGCGCCCGACAAGGCGGCGCAGATGCGCGCTGAGCTGCCCCGCCAGAGAGGGGCCTGCGGGCGCATTGCCATTGGGCGACGGGGGCGGGGCCGGGTTCGCAGCCGGATCAATCCGCACCTCTCCGCATCTGGCAAGGCGGGCATAGCCTTCGAAAAACGTCTTCCACCCCAGCGTGTCCGGTCCGCTGATCAGGTATCGCTCGACCCCGGTCCGGGGTGATGAGGCCGCGCGCAGGGCGGCCTGTACCACGTCATCGACATGCACGGCCGGGCATTGTCCGGGCGGGTCGGGCAGGATGATGCCGCCCCTGCGCATCATCGCCAATGGCCCGTTGGTCCAAAGTGCACTGCCGGGCCCATAGACGATGGTCGGCTGCAAGATGGCGGCGTCGCATTTCCCCTGCAACAGTCTCTGTTCCATCGCAATTTTGGCACCGCGATAGCTTTGTACATCTTCCGGCGTGATCGGGTTGCGTTCGGTGATCGGCCCGTTGGGCCAGCTGTCATAGACCACGGCGGAACTCAGATGCACGATACGGTTGCAAGACCCGTCTTCGGCGGCTTTGGCAAGCGCGTCGAAGGCTGCAAGGTTGTCCGCGCCGGAGGCCCGGAAATCATAAGCCAGATGAAACAGAGCCGCCGCACCGTCCAGCGCCTGCGTCAGAGCCGGGCCAGGGTGCAGCGGGCAAACCAGTGCCTTTGCTCCGGCCTGTTCCAACGTGGCAGCCCCGTGGCGTGTGCGCAGCAAGGCGGTCACGTCACATCCCAGTTTCAGCAGCGCATCGATCAGGCGCCGGCCGATAAAGCCGGTGGCGCCGGTCACGACCACGCGCTGGCCTGCAAGCCCGTCGCCGGGGCGGGGGTCCACGTGTTTTTCGGTCATGTCCGCAGGTTCAACATTCTTAATGCGTTGTGCAACAATTCAGCCCTTTTTCCAAAACTGTGCAGGCCCGGCCTGTCAGCGCACCATAGCGGTATCTACCATTTGGTGGCCACCGATCCCTATGCTAAGCCTGTGGCATTAGAGTGGATTCTGTTGGTACGAGGGTTTTTCATGCAAATTTTGATCACGGGCGGGGCCGGTTTTATCGGATCACATCTGGCCGAGCGCCTGATTGGCAATGGGCATGAGGTGACGGTGCTGGATGACCTGTCCACCGGATCGCTGCAAAACCTGTCTTCCGTTCAGGATCATTCCGCCTTTCGTTTTGTCGAAGGCAGCGTTCTGGATGCCACATTGGTCGAGGAACTGGTCGGGGCTGCTGACGCGGTGTTTCACATGGCCGCCGCGGTCGGGGTCAAGCTGATCATGGATCAGCCCAGCCAGTCGATTGCGACCAATGTGGACGGCACGCAGAACGTGTTGCGCGCGGCCCTGCGCCACAAGCCCCTGGTCTTCATCGCCTCCAGTTCCGAGGTCTACGGCAAGGCATCGAAGTTCCCGTTCAACGAGGATGACGACCTAACGATTGGCGCCACAAGCATTCTGCGCTGGTCTTATGCCTGCGCCAAAACGCTGGATGAGTTCATGGCACTGGCCTATGCGCGCGAGGTTGATCTACCGGTGATCGTCCTGCGCTTTTTCAACACGACCGGTCCGCGCCAGACCGGGCGTTATGGCATGGTTGTTCCGAACTTCATCGAAGCGGCGCTGACGGATCAGCCCATTCAGGTTCATGGCACCGGCGAGCAATCGCGCTGTTTCAGCCATGTGGCCGATGTGATCGAGGCGCTTGTGCGTCTGCTCGATGTCCCCGAAGCCCGGGGGCAGGTCTTCAATATCGGTGGTGAACAGGAAGTGACGATCCGGGGGCTGGCCGAAAAGGTCATCGCGATGACGGGCTCAACCTCGGAAATCCGGCTGGTGCCTTACGAAGAGGTCTATCCCGAAGGGTTCGAAGACATGGCCCGCCGTCTGCCCGATGTGTCCAAGCTGCGGCGGTTCACCGGGTTCAGCCCGGCGCGCACGCTGGATGATATCATCGCCGATATCATGGCCGAGAAACGCGCCAAAGCCTACGCATGAAGAGCCAAACACGATGACACCGGGACAAAGAGTTGAAAAGCTGGTGCGCGACACCGCGACCGTGCTGCTGCCGGACCGGCTGCGCAAATGGATCCGTAAACAACAACGGTTGCACAATCTTCAGTCGGTGCCGGTTGGGTCGGTCGATTTCGGCGGCTTACGGCGATTGTCGCCGATCAGTGCCGTGTTCGGGCAGGATCGCGACCTGCTGACCATCGAACGCCATTACATGGAAGAATTCCTGCAAAACCACAGCGACGATATCCGTGGCCGGGTTCTGGAATTCGGCGATCCGGCCTATACGAAGAAATTCGGCGGTGACCGGGTCACGCAGGCGGATGTACTGAGCTATGTCGAGGGCAATCCACAAGCGACCATCGTGGCGGATATCACCGATGCGCCGCATATTCCCGACAACAGTTTCGACTGCATCATCATCACCCAGACCCTTCAGATGATCTTTGAGGTCGACAAGGCGATTGCAACGCTGGAACGCATTCTGAAACCCGGTGGCGTGGTGCTGTGCACCTCGCATGGGATGACCCGTGTGGCGCGGCGCGAAGGCGTGGATGACTGGGGCGAATACTGGCATTTCACCAGCCAGTCCAAGCGCCGCCTGTTCCGGGCGGTCTTCCCGGCAGAGAATGTCGAGGTGTCGACCGTTGGCAACGTCTTTACCTGCATCTGCAACCTGCATGGCCTTGGGGCCAGTGAAATTGCGCCCGAAGAACTGTCCACCCATGATCCTAACTATGAAATGCTGGTTCTGGTCCGGGCAGTAAAGGCGCAGTGAGCGATCTTGTCATAGGGTCCGGGCCTGCCGGGGTTTCCGTCGCCCGGGCCTTGCTGGCGCGAGGGCGAAACGTCACGATGCTGGATGCCGGGGTGGAACCAGGGCCCGGGGTCACGGACCGGGTGCAGCAGATGTCTCGAACACGCGCCGAAGACTGGAGTGCCGAGGCGCGTACAGCCTGGATGGAGCCTCAGTTTCAGGCCCTGGAGGGCGAGGTGTGGCGCTATGGATCCGGTTATGCGCTGGCCTCACCTGCGCGTACACTGGCGGAAGGGGCGGATTGGTTTGCTTTGCGCGCGTCGCGGGCGGCGGGCGGGCTGTCCAATGTCTGGGGCGCTGCGGTTTTGCCGTATCGGCAGGCGGATATCGACGACTGGCCCATAACGACCGATGATCTTGCCCCACATTACAGCGCGGTGGCGGACATAATGCCTGTGTCCGGGCAAAAAGATGGGCTGCAAGACCTCTTTCCCGCCTGCGATATGACAGGTCGAACTCCCATTCCGCCAACCGCGCAGGCCGAGATGCTGCTGGCCCGGTCCAGGCAGAAGGCGAAGGCATTGCAGGGGGTGGGAATGCATGTCGGTCTTGCGCGTCAGGCGGTTGGACCGGGATGTCAGACCTGTGGATTGTGTCTGCACGGGTGCCCGTGGTCGTTGATCTGGTCGGCTCGGCAGGCGCGTACAACACTGCAGGCAGAGCCGGGCTTTACTTACCGCGCGGATCACGTGGTGCGGCAGGTCCGCGAGGAAGGCGACGATGTTGTCGTCACTCTGGCAGATGGCAGCGATGTCCGCGGAAACCGGGTGTTTCTGGCCGCCGGGGTGCTGGAAAGCGCGCGTATCCTGTTGGCGTCACCCGGCTTGCGGGGCAAGGAGCTGGTGTTGAAAGACAGCCAGCAGGCCTTTCTGCCGATGCTGCACCGCTGGCGGGCACCCAGGCGGCCCGATGTTTTGCCCTATCAGACGCTGCCGCAGCTTTTTGCCGAACTGGATGACCCGACCGTGTCGCGGCAACTGGTTCACGCGCAGATCTATACCTGGAATGAATACTATGCCCGCGATCTGAAACAGAACTATGGCCGCCGGATACCCGGCAGCGGGCCGCTGCTTGAGGCGCTGGCCCGACGTCTGATCGTGGCGCAGGTTTTCCTGCATTCCGATCATTCGCATGAAATAGCCTTGCGTCTGGCAGAGGATGGGCGGTTACGCCCGGAACTGAACGAAAACCCCGCAACCGCCGAGACAATGCGCGCCGCGCTTGCGCGCTATGGCCGGGCCTTGCGGGGGCTTGGTCTGACCAGCCTGTCTTTTGCAGCGCGGTTCGGGGCACCGGGGGCCAGTTTTCATGTCGGAGGTGATCTGCCGATGTCGGATGACCCGGGCCCGGGTGAAAGCGATGTGCTGGGGCGCCCGCATGGCGCGACGCGCATTCACGTCGTTGATGCCTCTGTCCTGCCGACTATCCCCGCGACGACAATTACATTCAGTGTGATGGCGAATGCCCACCGGATCGGAACGCTTGCACCCGAAGCCTGACACTCAGTTGATGGGCAGCACCCTGCTCAGCCCGCTTCGCACGCCGCGCATCAGTTTGCGGGCCGCCAAATAGGCCCCGCCGCGCCCGGCAAGATGAGCCTGCCAGCGGGCGATGTCGGTGAAATAGAACATCTCGAGCCGCGGCAGGTCGTGTATATCATCGCCCGCTTTTGCCACGCCCAGCCTTGTGCCGACCGAGGTGTCGTAGTGCCGGGCGATCTGTGCGCGTACATTCGGGTTCGACGCGCCATAGGGCGGGGCGAAATGCCGGACGGGTTGACCAAGCCGGGCGGCAATATCCTGACCGGATCCGCTGACTTCATCCTCCAAGGTCTCTGCATCCAGCGTCGACAGATCGGGATGGCTGACACTATGCGCCCCGAAGCAAACCCCCTCACCGGCCAGTGTTTCGATCCGGTCCCATTCCATCAGCGGGCGGGGCGGGATGTTGCCCCCGGCCCAGCTGTCGGCGCCACCCATCAGGCCCGAGGGCAGATAGACGATCGGGCAGAAGCCATGTTCGCGCAGGATCGGCCAGGCGGTATCGGCGAAATCCTGGAACCCGTCATCGAAGCTGATGATGACCACACGGGGGGCAGGCGGGTTGGCCAGCGCGTCCGGCGTCACCACCGGCAGGCCGGACGCCGCCAGCGCCTGCATCTGTGCCGCAAAGATGTCGGGTGCGATCGAGGTTGGCCCCGGCGCGTCCGAGATCGAATGATACATCAGGATATCGGCCTGCCAGGCGGGCATGGTCAGTCTTCCACCACATGGGTGGCAAAGACCTCACGATAGCTGTTCCATTTCGCGCGGTCGATATTGCCCTTGTCGTCGATGCAATCCGCCGCGCCATAGGCCATGGCAAATGCGTGGTGCGTATTATCATGGGCGAACAGGCCCTGCCGTCCAAATACGAGCAATCCGTCCAGATCTGAGAGCCACTGATCAACCGTATCGAACCGGTCTTCATAGCCCACATCGTAGACCGGATAGGCATGGCTCAGCCGCCGGGTTTCGCAGCGGCGCACCGGCACGGTGACGGGCAGGCCCAGTTGCCCCAGCCATTTGGTGAATTCTTGCCCCAACTCCTCGTTGGACATGGACCACCATTTTTCATCCGGGTCGCAGGGCAACTCGGCGCACAGAACGGTGACGCCCTTCGGCGCGCCACTGGCGTTATAGTTCTTGGGCTCGGACATGCGGCTGATCGGGATCGACAGTTCCGGGAAATAATGCGCATCGAACTCGGTGAACTGGTCTGTCTCCAGCACCAGATACAGCAGGATCATGCCGCGGAAGCGGATGGCGCGGGCGGCCTCGACCACCTCTGCCGGAGGGTCGCTGATCAGGCGCGTCAACCCGGTCAGCGGGATGGTCGACAGGATCAGATCGCCGGTCAGGTGCCGCTCGCCCTCTTCGTCGCGGATCGTCAACCCGGTGATGCGATTGCCGTCCCGTTCGATGGCGGTGATTTCGGTATTGAACAGGAAGGTGGCGCCATTGGCCTCGGCACTGTTGCGCATCGCGTCCGAGATTTGCCCGAACCCCTTGCGCGGATAAAAGAACCGCCCCGCCGTTTCACTGCGCAGCCCCGGCAACAGGCGCAGCATCTTCATCAGGATCTTGCCGACCGATCCGCTGCCCACCCGACGTTCGGCCAGTTTCACCGCCAGCTTGTCCGGATCCAGCCCCCAAAGCTTGCGCACGTATGGGAAATAGAAATTGTCCGAAATCGTCGGCCCCAGCCCGTCATACAGCACGGTCGAGAATGTCTCGGGGCCTTCGCTTTTCTTGCGGAAGGGTTTCAGCACCATGTCGCCGATCAGCGACGCGGCAAAGGGTTTGGGCAGGCGCATCAGCGCATCGGTCAGTTTCAGCGGAAAGTGAATCCATTTGCCGCCCAGCCGGATGCGCCCGTGGCGGGGGCGCAGCAGCAGCTCGTCACCCAGCAGGGATTTCACATCGGCCAGAACCTCGGGCTCTGCCGCCGGATGAAACCTGTGCGAGCCGTAATCACAGATCACGCCCTCAATCGGGAATGAGGCCGAATTGCCCCCGGCACTGGGCGCGCGTTCGATCACGGTCACTTTCGCCTGCCCGGTCAGGGCATGGGCTGCGGCCAGACCGGCCGGCCCGGCGCCCAGAATGATGATTTCAGGCGTGTCGCCGCCATTGGGTCGGGAAACATCCGTCACTTGCACTCTTCCTTTTGGGGATTTGCCGGGGTGCTGAACCGCATTCCGGACATGGTCAGAACCAGCGCGCCAAACCCGCCCGCTGTAAACAACACAACCTGCCAGACCAGCCCGGCGGCCACGACAGCTGGGACGCTGGCGCCGAAGGGGGCCAGGAAACCGGCTAATGTGGCTTCGCGCAGGCCCAGCCCGTTCAAAGACACGGGCAGCACGGCGATGATCTTGGCCAGCGGCCAGGCGAAGATCCATGGCCCGGCGGCCACATCAACACCCGCCGCCAGGGCCAGCCACCAGGCCAGCAGGACCAGCAGCAACTGGATCAGCACAGATGTGATGAAAGCGACTGCCAGCGTGCCGGGTTTGCGGCCCATCCCGGCCAGTGCATCGGCCAGACGATGGGCAAACCCCTTGCCGGGCAGGGATGGGGCATAGCGCCAGGGCAGGGGCAGCAGGCGCGGCAAGGCGACCATACCCGCCAGCGCGGCCAGCAGGATCAGCGCCACTGGCCAGATCATATGCCCGCCCGCCGCGCTTTCCCATGTCAGGACCAGGCCCAGACAGGACAGGGTCAGCAGCGCCACCATGTCGATCAGCCGGTCAACGGTTGCGCCCGCAACAACCTGCGCGCCGTCCTTCATCGCCGCCTGCGCCAGACCGGCCCGCACCGTATCGCCGCCAATTGCACCGGGCAGGCACAGGTTGGCGGCGAGACCGGCAAAATGCGCCCGGATGGCCAGCAGGGGCGAAAGCCCCCGGTTCAGCAGCAGCCACCATTTCAGGGCCGCGCCAACATGGGCCAACAGGAACAGAACGAACACGGACAGGAAGACCCAGATCGGGATCGCCCTCAGCGCTGTTACGATTGCGTCGGCCGGCAGAATCCAGAACAGGATTGCCAGCACCAGAGCCGACCCGGTCACCCGGATCAGCCAGCGCCGTTGATTTGGGTCGGAAAGTATACCGCCGCTCATGTCACGGTCTGAGATGCAGCCGCGAGATCATGTCGGCGATCAGCCCCAGCGACCAGATCATGATCGCCGCCAGGAACGAGAACACCGCCGTTTCGCTGAGGTTCCAGTAGAACATATCGATAATGAACTTCACCGTGCCCAGCGTGAAAAACGCCAGCCCCAGCGGAATGAACACCCGCAGCGGATTGAACAGCGTGCTGATGCGCAGGATCAGGATGATGAAGTTCAGAAAGTCGATCGGCCGGATTTTCGATTTGCCCACCCGCTTGCCGTATTCAATCGGCGTATAGATCATCCGCTTGCCGTTTGAGGTCATGCACAGCGTGATCGTGGTGGTGAACGAGAAATTCTGTGGCAAGAGCGGCAGGAACGGGATCAGTTCGGATTTGCGAAACACCCGCAGGCCGGAATTCAGATCGTTGATCTTGCGCTCGGCCAGGAACGAGGCAAAGGCGAACAGGAATTTCTTGGCGGGCCGGCGCAGCAGCGGCACGTTCTTCATCGCCGCGCCCCGGTCGCCCACGACCATGTCCTGATCGCGGCACATGGCCAGCATTCCGGGCAGGTAGCGCGCGGGATAGGTGCTGTCGGCATCCAGAATGGCCACATATTCATGCTGCGCCATCCGCACCCCGCGCTTGAGGCTGGCGCCATAGCCGGAATTGACATCATTGAAGGTGACGGTGGCACCGCTGGCCTCGGCCTCGGCGCGGGTGTTGTCCTGGCTGGCATCGTCCACCACGATGATCTCGTAGGGAATGCCCAGCGGTTCGAGATGGGTGCGCACGTCTTCGACCGTGTGGCGGACGGCGTTTTCCTCGTTATAGGCGGGGATGACCACGCTCAGGCTCATGCCGGCGGTTTCCGATGCGATCAGCTCTTCGGGTGTGGTGCTGTTCGTCTCCATCGGCTCTGCGACTTTGTTCATGAAAATGAAAACCTTTTATTCACTCAATAATCCCTGCCCCAGCCCCCGCTGCAAGAATTGCGTGGCGCATGGAACGCGACGGGCATAATTCCCTGTATTGCGTATAGTATTCGAACACGTACAGACTGAACATAGACAATAAATTTGACCAAATTCGACCGTTAAGGCGTCAAGTTTGCAATTGCGCATACTGTGCGCAACAGGTGTGAGTGTTTGAGCCATGTGTCCATCGGCACTTGGCGGGGTTCGGGCAACAGGAAGGAAACGGGTGTCAGGGCGGCAGAGTTTCAGCAGCGGAGTTGCCTGGATGTCGGCCGGTATCTGGGTCGAGCAGGCGTTCAATTTCATCATTTTTGCCATTCTTGCCCGTATTTTAGGGGTCGAGGCCTTTGGTCTTCTGGCGATGGTTGCAGCCTTTGTGTTGTTTTCCGAATTCCTGGTGCGCGAAACGATTTCCGACATTCTGCTGACCCATGAGGCGCTGTCACCAGAGCGGTTGAACTCGGTTTTCTGGCTGTTGGCGCTGCTGGGGGGCGTGTTGACGGTTGTGCTGTATCTGGGGGCGGGGCCGGTCTCATATTTCTACAATGAGCCGGTTGCGCGTGAATTGTTGATCGGATTGTCCCCAACGGTGCTGATGATTTCACTGACGGCGGTGCCGGTTGCGATCCTGCGCCGGGAAATGCGGTTCCGTGTTCTGGCCATCCGTGCAGCGCTCGGCGCGGCGGTCGGAGGGGTCGTGGGCATTGGCATGGCGCTGGCGGGATACGGGGTCTGGAGCCTGGTCGGTCAGCGGCTGGCGATGACGGCCACCAATATCGTGATGGCCTGGGGGGCGGTCTCCTGGCGCCCGGCATTCCATGCGTCGCGGGATCACATGCGCAGGGTCTTGCATTTCAGTCACCGGATTCTGGGCCTGCGCGCGGCCGAACTGGCTGCGGTGCAATCGCCTGCGGTGATCATCGGCGCGATGCTGGGGCCGGTTCCGGCGGGGTATTATGCAATCGCCTGGCGCGTGATCGAGACCGCCTCGTTCCTGATTATCACACCGCTGCGCACCGTGGCGCAGCCTGCCTTTGGTGCGGCGGCGCGCGATGGTGGTCCGGCGACGGATTTGCTGATCGACGTCATGCGCCTGACCGGGTTTCTGGCCTTTCCGGCCTTTGCCGGGCTGGCGGTTCTGTCGGAACCGGCGCTGGTGCTGCTGTTCGGTCAGAAATGGGCTCCGGCGGCTCCGGTCCTGAGCCTGATGTCGGTGTTTGGCATGTATCTGTGCGCCGAAAAGGTGCAGCAGACCTTTTGTCTGGCGGCCGGTCAGCCCGGTCGTCTGGCGGTTCTGTCCTGGGTCGAGGTGGCGCTGGCGGCGGGGGTGATTGTGGTGCTGGCCCCGTATGGGTTGCCGGTCGTCACAGCCGGTTTTGTGGCTGTCTTTCTGCTGGTCTGGCCGCTCAAATTTGCCAATCTGGGGCATATTGCCGGGCTGTCCGGGCCGGCTTTGATGCGGCAGCATCTTGCGCCGCTTCTGCTGTCAGGGGGGATGGTGGCGGCCGTGCAGGGGGTCATGTGGCAACTGGACGGCCTGTCCCCGGCTTTGCTTTTACTTGCCGGTACGGTGACGGGTGTTCTGGCCTATGGTTTGCTGGCTTTTCTGTTCCAGCGGGACAGGCTGCGCCTGCTGGTTTCGATGCTTGGGCCGCAAGGCGGGCACCTGCCTGCGGCTGACACTCAAGGAATTGAGAGATAGATGAAATCGTTACGCATTTTGATGTTCACCACATTTTATCCCCCCTATTCCTTTGGCGGTGACGCCATCGGCATTCAGCGCATGGCGCGGGCGCTAGTGGCGCGCGGGCACGACGTGACGGTGGTGCATGACGAAGACAGCTATCTGATTCTGGGCGGCAAACCGCAGCCCGAAGGCACCCCTGACGGGGTGCGGCGGATCGGGCTGCGCAGCCGCAACGGCATGATGTCGAACCTGCTGACCCAGCAACTGGGCCGTCCGGTTGTCCATGCTGCCCGCATCCGCGAGTTACTGGCCGAGCGGAAGCCGGATATCATCTGGCACAACAACACATCCCTGATCGGCGGCCCCGGCCTGTTGCCGATGGGCGAGGGGTTGAAAATCTATGAAGCGCATGAACACTGGTTGGTCTGCCCCACCCATGTTCTGTGGCGGCATGGGCGCGAGCTGTGCGATGAGCGCCAGTGCCTGCGCTGCGTGTTGCAGCACAAACGTCCGCCGCAGCTCTGGCGGTATACCGGTGCGCTGGACCGGGCGCTGGATCACATGGATCTGATCATTGCCAAAAGCGAATTCAGCCGCGCCAAACATCGTGAATTCGGCCTGCGGCAGGACATGCAGGTGCTGCCCTATTTCCTGCCCGACCTGGATCAGAGCGCCTTGCCGGAACCGGCGGCGCAGGAACGCCCCTATTTCCTGTTTGTCGGGCGGTTGGAAAAGATCAAGGGGTTGCAGGATGTGTTCCCGGCCTTTGACCGCTATCCCGACGCGGATCTGCTGATCCTGGGTGATGGTGACTATGCGGATGAGTTGAAGGCACAGGCCGCAGGCAATGACCGGATCAAATTCCTGGGCCGCAAGACGCCGGACGAGTTGAACGCTTACTATCGTGGCGCACTGGGGCTGATCGTGCCCTCGGTCTGTTATGAAACCTTCGGCATCATCCTGATCGAAAGCTTCCGGCTGGGCACGCCGGTGATCGCCCGGCGGCTGGGTCCGTTCCCCGAGATCGTGGAGCGGGCAGGGGGCGGGGAACTGTTCGAAACCGAGGATGATCTGATCGCAGCCATGCGCCGTTTTCAGAACGGAGGTGCCGCGCGGGATCAGATGGCAGCAGCGGCGCGGCAGGGGTTTGAGACGCTCTGGCGTGAAGATCAGGTATTGGGCCGGTTCGGCGCGGCTTTCGCGCAGGCCGCGCATCGTGCAGGGCGGGCCGATCTGGCCCATGCCTTGGAAGCTGGTGCTTTCGAGAACGGCGCATCGGGCTGACCGGGGGTTATCCCCGCCCGGCCAGTTGCCGATACAGCTTTTCAAACCCGCTATGCACATGGGCTGGCGAGAACCTGTCTTCTGCACCGCGCGCCGTGGCATTGGCGCTTAGCCGGTCATATTCGGCACGGTCGATGCAAAGATCGCGCAGCGCCTGAGACAGGGCATCAAGATCATCGACCGCACACAGGCGCCCGACATCGCCATCCACCAATTCACGCACACCGCCGCAATCGGTGGCGATCACCGGCAGCCCGGCGCGGAACGCCTCGACAATTGAAATCGGCAGGGCCTCCCACCGGGAGGTCAGCATATAAAGATCCGAGGCCGCGAGATAGGTGGCGACATCCGAGATCACCCCGGGGAAACGGATGATGTCGGAAACCCCGGCCTGTTCGGCCCAGGCTTCGACCTGGCCGCGCAGCACGCCTTCGCCCCCGACGACGATCCGCAGACCGGGCAGATCCTGCCGCACACGCCGGGCCACTTCGATCATCGCGTCGAGGCCCTTTTGGCGGTCCAGACGGGACAAGGACAGAACCAGATGTGTGCCATCTGCGCCCAACAGTTCGCGCCGCAGGGCATCCGCAGCTGCCGGATCGGCGGGCGGGTTGGGACGTACCCCCAAAAGCATCACCCGCGCCTTGTCGGGATCGACCTGGCGTTCCAGCAGGGATTGCATGACGGTTTCGCTGGGGCAGATCGCCAGATCGGCTTGCTGTCGGCAGGCGCGGGCCACCGCGTTGAGACGGTCGGGCGACGAGCCGTGATAGGTCATCACAATGGGAATTCCCATTCCCAGACTGGCCAGACGAGCCGTCAGAAGCGGGGCGGTTTCATGCGCATGGATGATATCGACCTTATGGTCCTTGAGCGCCCGGCGCAGGGTCAGGGCCGAACGTACCAGCCAGTACATTCTGAGGGCCGGGTTGAGTTTGCCATTCGCACTGTGGTCGCTGACCCGGTCAAGTTGCAAAGGTACAAAGACACTGCCATCCGCGGTCTCGCCAAGCTCGCCGGGGGCACCAGCCTTGATCACCTTGTGCCCATGCGCCATCAGGGACCCGCCCAGATCGGTAATGTGGCGCTGAATGCCGCCTCCGAATGTGAAAAACGAGCACATTTGCAGGATGCTGAGCCGTTCCTGAAACGCCTTCTCATTCGTCAGAGGAAGTGTTGTTTCGTTTACCATATCGGTTGCCCCAGTCGGAACGTGACGGTTTTTTTAGTGCCATCGGGTTTTGTCAGGCGGGCTGTGATCCGGTTGGCCGTGTCATTGGGGGTGATGCGAAAAGATGCCTGCGCCTTTTCACCGTTCCGTACCAGTTCGACGGGCTGCTCTGCCCCCCCATCTGTTGCTATGGACGCCGCAGTGATGCCGGGTTCCCCAACCAGCATTTCGACATCAAGCGGGGTATCGCGGCGCACAGGTGCGGGCAGGATCAGATAGGCCACCGCAGCAGGTGCGTCGGTCGGGAAGACCCCAGCTCTCGGGTAGCTGCCCGGCCCAAAGCGCTGATACGCGGTCAGCAGGATACCCAGAACGATCAACAGATAGATCCAGCGGGACAGCCCCAATCCGCGCCAGATGCGCCGGATCGGGCCGTATTGTGCGGCCTCAGGAGCCAGCCGGGCCGCAAAGATCAAGGCGCCCGTCAGGGCAACGCCGGTGGCCACGAAGCCTGACAGAACCCAGAGACCCAATGAGAACGCACCACCCCAGGTGCCGAAATGCAATGTGTTCATCAATGCCTTCCAGCGTGCGAAGCCGCGGGTATCATCCGGGGTGAACGCGCCGAGCACCTCAAGGGTCACTGGATCAACCGATACGCTGCCCCATCCACTCGTCTTCGCAAAACCGACCACGGGGCCTTCAAAGGCAAAAGTGCCAGCCGGATCTCCCGGCAGCACCATGACAAGCGGCTCCAGGCCCGGCAAGGCGGCAACAGCGTTTGCCTCGGCCTGTTCAAGGGTGTCGGAACTGAAGCCGATAGGCAGGGCGGTGTCACGGGGGGAAGTGGGCTGAGGTTTTGGGGTTGTGCCTTCGATTCCCAGACCGCCGAGCATGAAATAAAAGCTGGTGATTGCAATCAGGATCAGAAGCGGCGCTGCCCAAAGGGCCGTTAGCCGGTGCGTGGCGCCGACCCAGGATCTGAACCCCCCGGAGCGTTTGGGCCAGCGGAAAAACCCTTTCCAGAAACGTCGGTAGGTAATCAGCCCGCTGACGATCTGATACAGCAGCAGAACGGATGTTGCCGAGATCAGGATGAAGATGGGGCGTTTGGTGGTCAGGAACGTATCATGCAGATCGCGCAGAATGTCGCGAAACCCGCCATCCCTCGTTTCGTAAACGACTGCTCCGGTCACCGGGTCAGTCCAGAAGCTGATGTTTTCGCCCCAGCCGGTTCGTCCGAAGGTTCGATCTGCGAACCACGGGGCGGGGTATTTTTCGATGACAAATACAGCGCTTTCGGGATGGGCGGTTTTAATGCCGTCATGGATTTCCGCAAAACTGGCCGTCCGGTCTTCTTTGGCAATGGTGGTCCAGATTTCCGGCCGGGCAATGGATTCAACCTCGATGCCGATGACAAGCACTGCCCCCGTCAGGAACATAAAGGCGAAGAAGATCGACAGGTGCAATCCCAGGCGGGTGTGCAGGGAAAATAGCCAGTTGCGAAAGGTTCGGGTCATCTGAAACGCTGACAGCTGATAAATTTACCGGCACACTAAATGAAACTGATGTTCAAGAAACAAGGGGTCGGAGAAAACTGACTGTTGTGAATGCGTGAAATCGGCAAAAGATGTGGCGGTGTGCGCACGTTATTGCAAAATATTCCTGTACTTTGGGCGATGTGCGAATCCGATACAGCACCGGGTGATACAATCGTTTCCAACTTGGAGGTTGGGTAATTGGTGTCTTCAGATTTAGAACAAAATCGCAAAACAATTTCCATTGTTTCGCCTTGCTACAACGAAGAAGACAATGTGGCGAATTGCTATGAAACCGTAAAAGCGATTTTTGAGGAAAAGCTGCTAGGCTACAGGTGCGAGCATATCTTTGTCGACAATGCATCCTCCGACCGGACTGTCGAGATCCTGCGAGAGATCGCTGAAAAAGATCAGAATGTGAAAGTTGTCGTAAACGCCCGCAACTTTGGAGTGTTCCGATCCGCCTTCAACGGGTTGCGTTATGCCGAAGGGGATGCCGTGGTCGTCATCCTGCCGGTGGATCTTCAGGACCCGCCGGACATGATCCCGGAATTCGTGCAGTTATGGGAAAGCGGTTACGATGTGGTGGCCGGTGCCCGCACCACCCGCGAAGAGGGGATCGTGATGCGCGCGGCGCGCGGCATCTTCTATACGATCGTCAACCGGCTGTCCGATGTCTGGCTAGAGCCATCAGTGGGTGAGTTCCAGCTTATTGACCGCAAAGTGCTCAATGCGGTGCTGTCGCATAACGACCACTACCCCTATATCCGCGGCATCATCGCCAGTTGCGGGTTTCGCCGCATCATCGTTCCGTATGTGTGGCGGGCCCGCAAAAGAGGTGTTTCCAAGCACAATCTGATGGCGCTGACCGATCAGGCGCTGAATGCGATCTTCTCTTTCACACGTGCCCCAATGCGGTTCTGCACGCTGAGTGGTCTGGTGATTGCCATCAGCTGTATTCTGTTTTCCCTCATTTCAGTGGTGTTCTATTTCTTCAATCCGGATTTGGCTCCACGGGGAACCACGACAATCATCGTCGCGCTGTTCTTCCTGTCAGGTATCCAGATGCTGTTTATCGGCATGTTGGGGGAATACATAACCTCGATCCACAATCAGGTGCGGGGCGGTCCGATCGTCACTGAACAGGAACGCATCAATATCGAAGGTCCTGCACGGGACCCGGCGATTGTCAAAGACGAGCATATGGCATGAATATGCGTTCAGGTCGGGTGATGTGGCTCTTTGCCGGGGCGATGGCCTTGTGCGGCAGCTCGGCCTGGGCTGCGGACCTGCCGGGCAGCAATGCCACATTGGCGGAACTGCGCCTTTGGTATGCGGCCGTGGTGATTGCTGCGTTGCTTGTGGGGGGTGTTTTCCGGCAGTGTGGCCAGTTTCTTTTTGGCTTGCTTGGCGCGGCGCTGCTTCTGGGTAGTGCGGCCCGGTTGTGGTTGACCCAACCCCTTTGGTTTCCACGGCTCGAGATTTCCGCGAACCCTCCTGAAAACCTGATCATGCTGGCGATACTGGCGGGGCAGACGGTGTTGACGGGCTTTGTGCTTGTGCGGCCGCAGGGAAGGGCGGCCATAACGGGCCTGATGGCAGAAGCAGGACGGTGGCGGCTGATCCTTTTGCTGGGGCTGGCTGCGGCCTTTTGCGTTTCTGCGACGCCGTACGTGGCTTACGGGTACTATCTGGCCTTCGGTTTGCAGATCGGGATCGGCGGTGCGCTGAACCTTGTGCAGATGGCGACGCTGGTCGCCGTTTTCACAGTTGCCGGGCCTGACCGGGCACCCCGCATTCCGGTGGCTGCCCTCGCGGTCTTTGCAATGCTGGCCAGCGCGGCTCTGGCCTGGGCGGCGTTCGACCGCGTGCCTCATGTCGAGGATGAGGTGGCATATCTGTTTCAGGCGCGTACCTTTGCTGCGGGCGTCCTCGGAAGCCCGGCCCCCCCCGCAGCGGCGCAGCCCGCATTGGAATATTACCTGTTCGACATTCGCGGCGATCAGTGGATCGGCGTGCCGGCACAGGGTTGGGCCATCGTGCTGAGCCTGGGCGTGCTGGCCGGGGCGCCCTGGCTGGTCAACCCCGTGCTGACCGGGATCTCTGTCTGGCTGGCGCATGGCATCGTGTGCCGTGCCGTCAGTCGCGAACGGGCCGATCTGGTGGCGTTGCTGATGGCCACGTCGCCCTGGGTGCTCGCCGTCGGTGGCACGCTGATGGCACATTCCACGACATTGGTGATGGTGCTGCTGGGATGGTGGTGTCTGCTCAGGGCTGGGGAGGGGTCAACGCGCAGGGATGTCTTGCTTGCGCTTGTTGCGGGTCTGGCTTTGGGCTGGGCCTTTGTCACCCGACAGCTTGATGGGTTGATCATAAGCGTTTTAACCGGCCTGTGGTTGCTGCGGCGCCTGCCGGGGGGGATCGGACAGGTGATCGCCTGCGCCTTGGGCGGTGTTCTGTCGGGTGGCGTCTTTTTACTGCTCAACCTGATGATCACCGGAGACGCGCTGCTGACCCCGCAAGCGGATTACCTGAGCCGGTTATGGCCCGACACGCAGAATGCCTATGGGTTTGGTCCCAATGTAGGGCCACCGGCCGAGAGCTGGGGCGCGCTCGACATCTGGGTCGGGCACAGTCCGGCCGAGGGTCTGCTGAATCTGATCAATGGTTTTGCCGCGCTCAATTACGAACTTCTGGGCTGGACATTCGGGTCCCTGGTTCCGGTCTGGATTGCGTTCATATGGGGCAGAAAGCTGACCGGGTTCGACCGGGCTATGCTGGTGGTGTTCGCGATCCTTGTGGGGGCCCTGTTTTTTTACTGGTTTACGGGCACGTTCTATCTTGGGCCGCGCTACTGGCATACGGCTTTGTTGCCGGCGCTGGCTTTGGCGGCGGCCGGGATCGAGACCGTCCGGGACCGGCTGCCCGAACGGCATCGTGGCCGCCTGCACTGCGTCATCCTATTGCTGTGTGCGGTGTCTGTTGTCAGCTTCACCCCATGGCGGGGGGTGTCGAAATACAATGGGTATGGTGGCTATACCGGTGACATACGGCGGCAGGCTGCCGGGCTTGGAAACTCTCTGGTCTTTGTTTCGACACAGGGCGATATCGGGTCTGCACTCTATCTCAACGATCCGTTCCTGCCCGAGGGCAAACCGATTTTCCTGCGCGATATGGGCCCCGAGCAGAACGCAGGCATCATCGCGGCCTTCCCGGGCCGCGACGTTGTCTATCTGGGGGATGGCGAATAGGCCCAGCCCAAAGCCAGACCTATTCGGCTGCGTGTTGGCTTTCGCCTGACACGAAGTTGCGCCGGAAATCATTGGCGAACATCGTTCGGGTAAACCGGCCCAGCCCCGAGGCATGTTCGCCAAAGGTTTCGATCCGCGACAGCAAGGTGGTTTTCACCCTTTGATCGACCTGGGTCTGGAACTCGCGGGGGGCATCGAACTGGTAATCCTGCAGCACGCCCTGATATCCCGAATTCCTCCAGGCCTCGACATCGAAAGACGAGCTCCAGACGGGTTCGTGTTCCAGGGTTTCCGAGAAGGGCACATGCAGCATCACGGCGCTGTAGTAATTGATGATCGTGTCGAGCATCTCGTGCGCTTCGTGGTCGTCCTTGTCCAGAAGGTCGCTGATGGCCCGTTTCAGGAAATCAAGTGCTTCGTCCAGCACGATGAACCGGCCAATCATCGAATATTTGCTGAGCAGATTGCCCCCCAATTCGCCGCTGATCAGGTCGTCATAATTTTCCTGCGCCCAGGCGACGCAGTCGGCGCGGGTTTCAAACAGCTCCTGCTGGTTTTCCTCCAGATAACCGGCCACCGCATCCCGGAAGGGTTTGGGGGCCTGATCGAGAATGTCCTGCATATGCTTGACGATCAGGAAGGGCCGGATGCCACGGGACCGCGCCAGCCGGAAGGCTTCTTCGAAATTGTCTTCGTAATAGAAGATCGTCAGCAGCAGATGGAAAACACGGGTGTCCAGATAATCCTGGAACGAGAAATTCTCGGACTGGACCACCATTTCCTCGGTCTCGACCACGGTTGGGCCGGTATATTTGCCCAGGCATCGGGCAACCACGCGATGGAGGGTTTTGAAGCCGAATTTCTCGCGGCTGTCGGGGTTGGCCAGCGGTGCGCCGTGCAGCAGCATCAACTGGTGCGCCGCGACCCGGCTGACGCCGGTTTCGATCAGCTGATCGACGGCATCCATGAAGGATTCCCGGGTTTCACCGGGCATGCACAGGATCAGCTCGCCATAGGATTGCATGCCCTTTGAATGCAGCTCCTGCTGTACCTCGGCATAGGTGTCCAGGCTGATATTGTCGCGTTTGATGTTCTTCAGAACTTCCGGATTCAGAGACTGAACCGACGAGGTCATCGGCAACCGGCCCTTGGCCTTGCGCATCACCTTGATGATCCGGTCGCCGCGGTTCTTGCCCGTGGTTGTCCGGATGTATTTGGGCCAGTCGTACCGATCCATCAGATGGCCCAGGTAATCGGCCACCTCTTCGTCCTGCACATACATGCCGAAATTGTCATCCGCAAAGCACAGCGGGCTGGCATGGTTGATGCGGGCGACGACGTAATCCAGATCGGCCTTGGTGCGTTCAAACGAATGGCGGAACACCTTCGAGTTCGATTTGACCGCCGAATTGCAGAACGCGCAGGTGAACGGGCAGCCCCGTGCCAGTTGCATCAGTGCAAACAGGCCGGTGTCAAAGAACTTGTCCATCAACCCGGCCAGATAGGGAGAGGGGATTTCATCCAGATCGCGGATGCGGGGCGGCTCGGCCCCGCGCAGGATCTCTCCGGTTTTTGGGTGCACGTAAAGCGCGCCATCGACGGCCTCTTCCCACATGCCTTCGCGTCGGGCGCCGACATCGATGAAGCGTTGCAGCGTGCTGAGGAACGCGCGCTCGCCCTCATAGGTGGGGCCGCGCACATGCATGTCGATCTGCGGCATGGTCCGGATCCAGCTGTCCTGCTCTTCTTCGGTCAGCGGAAAGTTGGGACCACCCATCAGGGTCAGGCTGTTGGGATTGACCGCCTTGACGTAGTCGGCAAAGGACAGGGCCAGATGGTGGTTCCAGGAATAGCTGGAAAAGCCGACCACATCGGGCGGAGCTGTGTCGACGGCCGCTTTGAATTCCTGCGGATCACGAAAGATCGCGACCTCAATCGGTGTCGGGCTTTTTGCATGAGCCTGGGCATAGGTTGCAAGATTTCCAACACCCAACGGGTAGGTGTCCGACGTGGCAGTAACGAGGTTATGTCCAAGATCAGCAAGATAAAGACGCATTGACGATTATCCTTCCAGCACTGGTACCAAATACATTTAACAGTCCATATCCTACTATATATCAGATGGACCGGTTACGGATCGAAAGTGTTTATGTCTGTAGTTTTGAGGCATTATATCAGACCTCCTGCTGCCACGGGAAGCGATCGGTCAGCGCCCGGGAAACAAGGATGAATGCCAGAACGGCCGCGGGCAGAACCAGCAGGCCCTGTGCAAGGATCGGATGCAGTCCCGTGCTCAGAAGAGCTTCGAGCGAAAAGGCGTTGAAAACGTAAACCATGACATATGCCAGCAGGTAGAAGGGCAATTTCCTGAACCCTTTGGTGTCGAATACGATCCGGGCGTGGGTCATGAAATTCCACAACACGCCGATGACGAACGAGATCGCAAGAGCCGCCTGTGCGGGCAACCCCGACAGGCTCAGAACCGAGAAAACCGCATACCCGAAGGCCGTATTCACGATGCCGACCAGGGCAAAAAGCATGAAGGATTGCTTGCGTAGAAAGGATGAAGATTTCATACGGCCTCCTCCCTTGACCGAAGACACCGGGCGACTCCGGAAGCAATGTCATATTGTGGCATAAAACCGGTCTCGTCCCGCAACCGGGTCACGTCCGCCGCCAGCCGGGGCGGATCGTCCGCTGCGCGGGCGATGGTGCCCAAGCGGATCAGATCGGGCCGGTGCATCTGGTTTGCCACCTCTGCAATCAGGTCTCGAACCGGGGTCGCCGTACCGCTGGCGACATTGACCGGGCCGGTCAGATCGCTTTCCAGCACGCGCAACAAGGCGCGGGCAAGATCATCGACATGCAGGAAATCCCGCTCCTGCCGCCCATCGGTGCAATCAACCGGCCGTCCCGCCCCGAGGTTTGACATCAGATCGCCAAACAGTCGCCCCGGCGGTTCATCCGGCCCGTAGACAAAAAAGATGCGGGCCCATGCCAGGGACAGGCCAAGCGTCTGCTGGCCCGCGCACAGTGCCAGACCGGTTCCGGCCTTGGCCGCCCCATAAAGGGTGCGGGGGCGCAGGGGGCTGGTTTCGATCAGCTCCGGTACCGACCAGTCATATTCAGCACAGCTTCCGGCGCAGACCGCGCGCTGGCCTCCTGTGCGTGCAAACTCCCGCACCAGATGCAGGGTGGCGGCCATCCAGTCCAGATTGGCCCCAGAAGTCCAGCGGTCGCGCGCGCCGTCATGCCAGGCCAGATGCACCAGATAGTTGGCGCGGGCTGTTTCAAGGGCTGTCGTGATGGCATCGGGGTCCAGCAGATCGCAGGTGATGTCGCTTGCCGGGTTGCGGCCCAGCGTCACCACCTCGTGGCCCGCCTCTGTCAGAGCCGTGGCTGTCGCGCGCCCGATCAATCCGGTTGCGCCCGTCAGCAGAACCCGTGCCATCAGCTGATCCTGATCTCTGGCACGGCCGTTACGAAGCGGGTGCCATGTGCCTTCAGGTCGGACAGTTGATCCGTGACTTCGTCCCGGATGTTCCAGGGCAGGATCAGCACGTAATCCGGCGGCGTCTCGCGCAGGGCTTCGACCCCATGCACGGGGATATGGCTGCCGGGCAGCAGCGTGTTCTGCTTGGCCGGGTTGCGATCAACGCAGTAAGAGATCAGGTCGGGGCCGATCCCGGCATAGTTCAGCAGCGTGTTGCCCTTGGCGGCGGCGCCATAGGCCGCAATGGTGTCACCCCTAGCATTTGCTTCGCGCAGGAAGCCAAGCAGCCCGTCGCGCAGCGCTTCGACCTGAATGGTGAAATTCATATAGCCCTCAGGTCGGTCGAACTGCGCCGCAGCCTCATCCGCGCGGACCTTGGCCAGACCGGGCCCTTCGGGATGGCTGGCACCCTCAAGGCAGGCGAACACCCGCAGCGAACCGCCATGGGTGGGCAGTTCCTCGACGTCGAAGACACGCAGGCCCGCCTTGGCAAAAATCTTTTCCACCGCCAGCAGCGACAGATAGGAGTAATGTTCGTGATAGATCGTGTCGAATTGCACTTCTCTGATCAGGTTCAGAAGATGTGGAAATTCGACCGTATAGACCGCATCGCCGGTCAGAAGCGTGGCGATCCCGGCGACGAAATCGTTGATGTCAGGCACATGCGCCAGCACATTGGCCGATGCGATCAGCGCCGGAGGTTTCTCGGTCGCGGCCACCTTGCGGCCCAGCGCCTCGCCGAAATAATCGACCAGCGTGCGCACGCCTTTTTCTTCGGCTGCCGCCGCCACGCTGCCCGAAGGTTCGATCCCCAGAACCGGGATGCCTTTCTCGACGAAATACTGCAACAGATACCCGTCATTCGAGGCGATCTCGATCACCAGATCATCGGGTCCCAGATCAAGCCGGTCGACCATCTGTTCGACATAAGCTTTGGCATGGGCCAGCCAGCTGTCCGAATAGCTCGAGAAATAGGCGTAATCGGCATTGAAGATCTCATCCGCCGGTACGGCGTCTTCGACCTGTACCAGATAGCAGTCGTTGCAGACCCAGGCATGCAGCGGATAGCGCGGACAGGCCGTGCCCGCGCGCTCGGGCGGGACATAGGAATTGGCCAGCGGCGAAAGCCCCAGATCGACCAGCGTCTGGGTCAGGGCTGCGCCACAGCTCCGGCAAGCGGGGTGTGTCATTGCGGCATCCTCCAGCGCAGATCCTCGCTCAGTGTGCCTGTGCGGATATGCTCTTCAAGCGCTTTCAGCCGCATCAACGGAGATGACCTGAAATCGGCATCGCCAAAGTTGATATCGTTCAGCAATTGCAACAAATCCCGGATGGTGCCTTCAAGCGTCTGCACCGGCTGATGTTCGGGTGCCAGTTGTTTGTAGAGCGAAAAGTCGACCTTGTAGGACCGGTTGTCGGGCGAGGCATCGGGATTGATCGAGTAGCTGGCCCTGGGGACCGCTTCGGCCACGGCCTGCGCCAGATCGCGGATCTGATAGTTCCACACATCCGATCCAGCGTTGACCGCAAGCCACTGCCCCCCGGCATCTTGGGTCCGGGTGATGGCCCAGTCGATGGCTCGGGCCATGTCGCGCACGTCGATCAGCGGCCGCCACGGGCTGCCGTCGCTCAGCACCGTGATCTTGCCAGCGGTGACCGCACAGGCGGCAAAATCATTCAGCACCAGATCCAGCCGCAGCCGGGGCGACGGCCCGCAGGCGGTGGCGAAACGCAGCGCTGTACGCAGCATCCCCGGCGTGTCCATGGCCGCCAGCGCGCGCTCGGTCCCGATCTTGCTGCGGGCATAGGCGGTCAGCGGGTTCAGGGGCGCGTCCTCGGATCTGGCATCGCCTTCGGCGAAACCATAGACCGAACAGCTGGAGGCGAAGACAAAGCGCGACACCCCGGCTTCGGCGGCCAGATGAGCGGCCTGCACGATGGCATCCTGATTGATTTCCGTGGTGACTGTTTCGAACCGGGCACCCATCGGGTCGTTCGAGATGGCCGCCAGTGCAACAACCGCATCCGCCCCCTGGAACAGTGACGCATCGATATCGCGAATATCCGCGATGATCTGCTGGTTCAGAACCCGCTCGGGCCACGCATCATGCGTGGTCAGCCGGTCCGAGAAAAACCCGGGATCAAGGCCGATCAGATTGGCGTTGGGATAGGATTTCCGCAAGGCCGCCGCCACGACCGGACCAATATAGCCCAGATTGCCAAGCAGGATGATTTTCGGAGTGGAACCCAGCGTCATTCCCAGACCTTCCATGGAGCATTGCCTTCCTGCCAGCGGGCTTCGAGCTGACGGCGGTCGCGCAGCGTATCCATCGGTTGCCAGAATCCCTTGTGGCGAAACGCCATCAGATCGCCGTCTGCGGCCAGCGTTTCAAGCGGAGCGCGTTCCCAGATTGCGCCGTCCCCGTCCAGCAGATCACCAACCGAAGGATGCAGCACGAAGAACCCGCCATTGATAAAACCACCGTCACCGCCAGGTTTTTCGGCAAAACGTTCGATCTGATCGCTAGCCAGCTCCAACGCGCCGAAACGCCCCGGTGGCACGACTGCGGTGAGCGTGGCGCGTTTGCCGTGGCTTTTGTGGAACGCGACCAGCGAACTGATATCGACATTCCCGACCCCGTCGCCATAGGTCATGCAAAAGGCCTCTTCATCCTTGAGCAGATGCATGACACGGCGCAGCCGCCCCCCGGTCTGGCTGTCCTCTCCGGTATCGACCAGCGTCACGCGCCACGGTTCCGATTTACTGTTTGCAATCTCAAGCCCGCCATTGGCCAGATCGATCGTGACGTCTGAACTGTGCAGAAAGAAATTCGCGAAGTATTCCTTGATCACGTAACCCTTGTAGCCGAGGCAGACGATGAAATCCGTGATGCCGTGTGCCGCGTAGATTTTCATGATATGCCAGATGATCGGTTTGCCGCCGATCTCGACCATGGGTTTTGGAATCTTGACGGTTTCTTCGCTGAGCCGGGTTCCCAAGCCGCCGGCCAGAATAACACACTTCATAAAATCGCTCCCTCGTTAACAACGAGACTGGCTACCAATTCACTCATCGTCCCCAGGTTTGAGACACCTGGGTTTTGCAAACATTCTCACGTATTAGGACGGCAGCGGTGCCACCCTGTCAAGATTCACCAAGCGACGAGTCGTGAGGTGCTGAATTTCCTGCTGCTCTGGCGCTCAACTATACACAATGCGAGGAAAGTCACAGCATTGTTGATGCGCCCTTTCGGTCCGTCGATACAGTGAAGGACATCACAGACGCAGCCTGAAAAAAACGGTCATGGTTCAGGTCAGGCGCCGTGCAAGAGGTGTATGGATCCAATCTATGTTTCGCTTCCGGGCGGGGAGTTTCGGCTGGCTGTGCCAGTCAGCAATCATCGTTATGTTTCAGGGCATTGTGGAAAACGCGTGCTGTTTCGGGCGGTGTGAAAGACCGTCGGTTTCGCAAAACCCAAACCGGCTTTCGGTACAGGCGACCCGGTTTGGGTTTTGCCATCGATTTGCAGAGAAGGACGCGAGTGCGGTTCGTCAAACGGAATGGTTGATTTTTCTGCACGGAAGGGGTGGAACTCAAAGCGCAGGAGCCCCGTTTCGGGAACTGACAGGATTTTGTTGTGAATCTCGGATAACCTCTTGTAGCTTTAGGTCAGTGTTTTGGTATGGGTGTTAGTCATTTGAAAAAAGATATTGTTCCCGTTGTCGTCATTGGTGGTGGTCCAGCAGGGCTGACAGCAGCCTATGAACTTCAGAAACTGAGCGACACACATGTTCCCAGGGTGTTCGAAGCCTCGGACATGGTTGGTGGCATCTCGCGAACCGAAACGCACAAAGGGTATCGCTTCGACATTGGCGGGCATCGGTTTTTCACCAAGGTGCGCGAAGTCGAGGATATGTGGCACGAGGTGATGGGGGATGATTTCATCACCGTGCAACGCCTGAGCCGCATCTTCTATCGCAACAAATTCTACGATTACCCGCTGCGTATCTTCAACGCCCTTGGCAATATCGGCCCCTACGAGACCTACAAGATCATCGGCAGCTTCATCAAATGGAAGCTGCGGCCGAAGCCGCAGGAAGACACGTTCGAAGACTGGGTCGTCAACCGCTTTGGTGGGCGGCTTTATATGCATTTCTTCCACAGCTACACCAAGAAGGTCTGGGGTATTCCGCCGTCCGAAATCCGCGCCGACTGGGCCGCGCAGCGGATCAAGAACCTGTCCCTGCCCAAGGCTGTCTGGAACGCGATTTCGGGGGCCAACGACACCGCCAGCCTGATCGAGGAGTTCCAGTATCCACGCCTGGGCCCCGGCATGATGTGGGAAAAAACCCGCGATCTGATCCGGGAAAAGGGGGGCTCGGTCGAAACCCATTCCGAAGTGATCCAAGTGAACCGTGATGGCAATCGCGTCACTTCGATCGATGTGCGCCACTGGACTGAAGATGGCGAAAAACACACAGAACGGGTGGAAGGCACGGAGTTCGTCAATTCGATGGCCGTTCGTGATCTGATCCATGCTTTTGATCCGCCGCCACCGCCCGAGGTCGTCGAGGCGGCAGACCGTCTGCGGTATCGTGATTTCCTGATCGTGACTCTGATCCTGGATCACGCGGACCCGTTCCCGGACAACTGGATCTACATCCACAGCCCGCAGGTGAAGGTGGGGCGCATCCAGAATTTCCGGGCCTGGTCCGCGGAAATGCTGCCCGATCAGAACACCGCGTCGATCGGGATGGAATATTTCTGCCAGAAAGGTGACGGGTTGTGGTCGTCAAGTGACGAGGACCTCAGGCATCTCGCCAGTGAAGAGCTTGAAAAGCTGGGTCTGGCCAAGGCCAGCGATGTCATCGATCACGCGGTTATCCGGCAGCCCAAGGCCTATCCGGTCTATGACAGTGAATACAAGGACGCCCTGGACACGGTCAGCGGCTGGCTGAAGACGCTGGAAAACTTCCAGACCGTGGGTCGCAATGGTCTGCACCGCTACAACAACCAGGATCATTCCATGCTGTCGGCGATGTACGCCGCGCGCAATATCCTGGGTGAAAATCATGACGTCTGGGATGTCAATGTTGAGCGGTCCTATCACGAAGAGTTTGAAGCCAAACCCAAGAAAAAGGCGGCCCCGCAATCCGCCGTCCGCAAAAGCAGGGCCCTCTGAGGAAGGGGCAGCCCTTCAACTGTGGACCGCAGCGCCCACAGGTTTGTTGGCAGAGGAGGGTCGGGGGCGAAATCTGTCCGGCCGGATGCTGACGTGATCGCGTAATCTGTTGATTTCGCAATCTTCGTCCTGATGATCCAGCCGGCATCGCAGCCACACCTCGGTCAGCAGCAACCGCAGCCGCAGATCCGGACCGGCCTCTTCGATGGTGTTTGTCATCTGTGTCCGGGTCAGGCTGAAAAGATCCCCCAAATGGGCGTTCCTGAAGTATTCCGGCCGGATCTCAAGCCGCTGAAACACCGTCGTCCAGAACCCGATCTTGATGCGCTGGCTCAGGGTGTTGGGGATGTAGCGGTTGGCAACCTCGCGGACCACCCATTTGTCGCGGATGAAGGGGTGTGCCTTCTCGAAAACGAACGGAGAGGCTCTGAGCTTGTAGCGTGCCGGCAGATTGACCCCGAACCGGGCAACCTGTGTGTCCAGAAACGGGAACCGCGCCTCGATCCCGGCAGCCATGCCCATTGTATCGTTGCGATGCAAAAGCGTTCGCAGATGGTGGTGCATGTAATCCAGGCTCCATTGCCGGCCTCTTTCCTGAAACTTGCGAGGCAGCTGTGCCAGGCTGTCGGCTACGGCCCGCTTGTCCTGCGCCATCTCGCGACCATTCAGGATGTCGCGGACGTTTTCCATGTTTCCCATCCGGTCAGGTGCCAGGATCGGGCCAACCCCCGGTATTGCGCGTATGGCCGAACCCAACCCGCTGATCATCCTTTCATACCCGTCTGTCAGGCGTTTGCGGCCAAGCCAGGGGTAGCCCAGAAACAGCTCATCCGATCCTTCGCCTGACAACAGCCCCTTGATCCCTGAATCCGCCGCGAGCTGGGCGATCATCATCAATGGCGCGCAATTGGGATGATAGGAAAACGGGTATTCGTAGTGACGCATTACGCGCGGGATCATGTCGACGAAATCCTGCTCTTCAGCCTCGATGACATGCAGATCAAGTTTCAGGCTTTTGGCCAGTTCCGAGGCGGCGTCCACCTCGCTCCAGGCGCCTTTCACATTGGCGTGGAACAGGGCGATATTCTGGTGTTGGGCCGCTGCGATAGCAACGATCAGGGATGAATCCACCCCGCCAGAGCAAAACGCGCCAACCGGTGCATCCGCGAATAAATGTGAGGCCACGGATTTATGCATGAGATCCGCATATTCATCGACGATATCGACAGCCGACAGGCCATCGAGACGGGTCATCTCATCAAGATCGAGAAAGTCGGTCAGGTGGAAGAAAGAGGCGGTGTCGATATTGCCCGATCCGTCATGCCATAGGTAAGTGCCGGGTGTCAGGCTGCGGATCCCCTGATAGAAGGTCGGGCCGCTGGTCGGGCCTCCGAATTTCATCAGGTAAGCCGCGATCGAGTTGACATCGGGTTGCAGGGTTATCCAGGGTTCGAAGGCCTTGATCTCTGAACCGAACAGAAAGGCGGGGCCTTGTTCGGTCATGCCTTGCATCCAGTAAAGAGGTTTCATGCCAAACCGGTCCCGGGCCAGCAGAACCCGGTGTGTCTGCCGGTCGATAAAGGCAAGTCCGAACATGCCATCGAACCGGGCAAGCGCATCTTCGCCCCATTGGATCAGGCTGTGCAGCACCACTTCGGTATCCGAGGTGGTGCGGAACGGGATGCCCAATGCCTCAAGTTCAGCGCGCAGGGTTCTGAAGTTGTAGACTTCGCCATTGTAGACAAGGATGTAGCGGCCGCTTGGGTCCGTAAAGGGCTGATCCGACCGGGTGTCGGTATCAACCAGAGACAGGCGTTGATGGGCCAGGCCAAGACCGGGCTCGCTCAGAATATTGCCGGCATCGGGGCCGCGGTGCCGAATGGCGAAACCGCTTTGACGAAGCCGTGTGACATCAGGGGATGAGGTTGTATCCTCTGGGAAAATTCCAAACAGACCGCACATCCGGCACCTCAAATCGTTAAAACTTAATTTCGGGTTCTGAAACGGATCGCTTTCGACAACCGATCTGGTGAAATATATAAAAGGGGGGGTGAACGGTGCATGTCGGGTCTTGTCATGCTGTGTTCACGTTTGGACCGTTTGTCCCGTATGAGGGGTTATGAAGGTACTGGTTGCGGAAGATGACGATACACTGCGCGGTGATCTTGAATGTTTGCTGCGCGCCCGGGGTGATATCGTAAGACTGTCAGGAAACGGCAATGATGCGCTGTTTCTGGGAGAGACCGAGGATTGGGACGCGATCGTGCTGGACCTGGGGCTGCCGGGGCTGGACGGGTTGTCGATCCTGCGGGAATGGCGCAGCCGCAAGGTTGCAGCACCGGTTCTGATCCTGTCGGCGCGTGACAGCTGGAACGATATCGTTTCCGGGCTGCGCAGCGGGGCTGATGATTATCTGTCAAAGCCTTTTCATTCAGAAGAACTTCTGGCGCGGCTCGAGGCCTTGGTGCGCCGTGCAAGCGGGCGTGGCACGCCCTCGATCGATGTCGGAGATCTTTCGGTTATGCCGGATGAAAAAGCTGCCTTTTTCAAAGGGCGCAGCGTATCGCTGACCGCTTTCGAGTTCCGGGCGCTGGAGCATCTCGCCCGACATGCGGGATCTGTCGTCAGCCGGGCAGATCTGATCGAACATATCTATGCCGAGGATATGGATCTGCAATCGAACGTCATCGATGTTCTTGTCTCACGTTTGCGTCGGAAGACTTCGGCGGGAATGGTGGAAACCGTGCGGGGGCATGGGTATCGGATTCCGGTAGATGACGCATAATTGGGCTACGATCCCCCGTCGCGTTTCGATTGCCACGATAGCGATCTGCTGCGCCATACTGGGTATCGGGGCCATGATCTGCATTCAGGTCTACCGGGCTCATGAAATCGGCGAAATGGATTTGCTGCTTGGGCAGGATTTGTTGATCGAAGCCCGGCGGGTCGCCTATGACGGGGCACAGGCTGAACTGCTCGAGAGCGTTGGCCCGAGCTATTATGACCTGACCAATGAGCAATGGTTCTGGCAATTGACGCGTGACGGGTCTGACGAAATCCTGCTGCAATCCCCGTCACTTGGCCCTGTCACCGCAGAAAGCTGGGTTCTGGACGTCCCGGAAGCCGGGGGGAATTTCGTAATCCCGGGCGGAGATGTTCTGCGTGGAAGGCGGGCTGCGTTTCCCGGGATGGAACCGGATGAGACATTGACCTTCCGGATTGCGGCCCCACTGATGCATGTCACGGAAGAAACCAACCGGGCTGCAAAGCTGATTGCATTGATTTTCATTGGTCTTGCCATAGTGGTTTCGGTTTCGGTCTACATCACTGTGAACAGGGGGCTGATGCCGCTCAAGCGGCTCAGCAATTCCGTGAAGGTCATGCGTAAAAACGACACCATCATAGACGATCAGAAATGGCCCCCCGATCTGGTTCCCGTGGTCGAGGAACTGCGCGAGCTGCACTGGCGCAACGGCACGATCATCGAAAAACACCGTCGAAAAAACGCAGAGCTGGCGCATGGCCTGAAAACGCCGCTGGCGGCATTGGCGCGCGTTGCCGAAGAGCTTGAGGGAGATAAAAGAGATCAGATAACGGATTTTGTGGGGCGTATGACCGGTGTCATCAAACGCAACCTCAGCCGCGCGCGTACCGAACGCCCCTATGGAAAATCCTCTCCGGTGCATGCCTGCGCCGAAGATGTATCGTTTGCACTTGGCATCACACTCCGAAACAGGATGCCGCATATCGAAAACGCCATAGACGCCGGAACCACCTTTTGGGGCGAGGAGGCCGACATTCAGGAGATCCTGGGCAATCTGCTTGAAAACGCCTGTCTCTGGGCCAAGAGCCATGTGCGCATATCCGTGACGGCACCCGAGCCGGGCATGATCACGTTGAGTATCGAGGATGATGGCCCCGGAATGGGGGCGGGCAGATCAGAGGGGTCGGCTCGGAAAGACAATACAGATGAGACCGAGGGGCATGGGCTGGGGCTTTTGATCGTGCAGGATATCGCTGAA
This sequence comes from Ruegeria sp. AG6, assembly GCF_056541565.1. Lineage (NCBI taxonomy): Bacteria > Pseudomonadati > Pseudomonadota > Alphaproteobacteria > Rhodobacterales > Roseobacteraceae > Ruegeria > Ruegeria sp. AG6. The sequence continues at coordinate 39,787 of NZ_JBQFYQ010000012.1, forward strand.
CTTTACGGCGGATCCGTCAGTATCGGAACATCCTCTCTGGGTGGTGCGCGCGTTTCGGTAACGCTGCCGGGCCAGATTGAAGCTGCCAGAAAGCCCAGAACGCGGTCCCTCAAAGGAAACTTGCGCAGGGCAAACTGATCGGTTTGCCCGGTTTCCGACGGGTGAAACCGGACAGGCTAACTTCGCCTGACCGACAAGTTATGCCGTCTGCCCAGCATGTGATATTCGAACAGGCACCAGACATAGATGGTGGCCGAATAGACATAATAGACCTGATGGTAGAGCAGACATTTGAACGCAAACCACGGCCCGCCATGCCCGGACATGGCGCGCACCAGATCCAGATTGGCGACAAAGGCCGCAGCCAGTAACACAAAAGGCAAAGGCCAGCTTCCCGGCCAGAACGGCAGGGCCAGAAGCGACAGCAGCAACAGCCCGGCAATTGCGGCCCGTGCACGTTCAGCCATCGAGGTGTTCAAATCATCGGTCAACCCCTCACGCGAGATCATCAGCCGGGCCCAGGGCAGGGCACGGCAGAAGATATCCGTGCTCAGGCTGTTGCGGATGGTCCAGACCTTCAGGTGTTTGCCCTGCAAAAGCGGCTCGACCAGGATACGGCGACCGGTGGCCGCTATCCGGTAGCCCAGTTCGATATCTTCGATCGAAGGCACCTCATAGGTTTTGACATCGAACCCACCGACTTCAAGAAACACGTCGCGCCGGATGGCGCCACACCCGGCCCAGAAGGTGCGCGCCTCGCGGCGGGCGCGTTGATGGTGATAGCGGTGCAGAAGGTTCTTGTAGCGTGAAAACCAGGCCTGCCCGTCCGGGGCATCATCATAGGATCCGAACACGGCGCCCACATTGTCTTCGGACATCGCCCGGCGAATATGGTCAGGCCCGTCCGGCCAGGCGATGACATCGGAATCCACGAACCACAGGATATCGCCCGTGGCTTGTTGGGCGGCCAGGTTGCGGGCAGCCCCTGGCCCGCCATTGACGGGTGTGGTCAGAACAGTTGCGCCCATTTCCCGTGCCAGCGCCGCGGTACCGTCGGGGGACTGGTCATCCACCACCAGAACCTGCTGCACCTGTCCGGTATTCAACATTTCAATCAATGGCGGCAAAACGCGCGGCAGCAGATGTTCGGCATTGTAGGCCGGCATGACCACGCTGATGGAAAGGGGGTGATCTGAACTCACGAAGGATCTCCGGCAATGATACGCGAAGCGCCTGAGCGCTGAACAAGGAAAAGAAAGGCCGCTGTAAAGGGCAACAACCACATCACGCGCGCGCCGTAACGATCCGCGGGTTGTGATACTCCTCCGCAGACCAGAGCGTTGACCGCTATTCCGAACAGGATGAACAGCGCAAACAGCTTCATGTCACGCGACACACTACCCGGCCGCAGCAGAATAAACACGATAAAGGCAAAAGAGACGGCATAGATCACGCCGTGCACGATATCGGCCGTTTCTATCCAGCCCCTGTCCTGAGACAATGAACCGCCTTGGAACATATCGGGCCGGATATCTTCCATTCTGGCCAACCAGCGGGCGTTTTCCAGCTCCACATCCGTTGGGATCGTCATGGCAATGCTATAGCGCAATACCTGCTGATAGCCGTTCCGGGCCAGTGCCAACGAGGTGGAAAGAGGCCGGGACAGGAAAACCGCCTTGGCGAATTCCCGTTGGGACAGGGCAACCCGTTTCTGATCTTCGGGTGACATGAGCCGGAATGAACCCAGGTTGGGGGAGCGTTCGAAAATGATATGGGAGGGTGTCAGCCTGTAGGGATCATCTGACCACGACAGCGCTTCGTGTAGTGCGCAGGTGGGCACTTCGGCATTCGGGCAGACCTCGTCCAGATAATCCATGCCCGGCCCGTCAACGATGAGCCGCGCGGTGATATGCGGCGTATAGACGACCTCTTTGTTGGTGGCGATTTCCACGGTGACCTGAAAGGCCTTGCGCTCGGCCAGTGCCAGCGCCAGAACCATCATCATCAAGATTGTCGCGCGCCAGCGCCGTGGTCTTTTCCCCCAGAGCGCGGCCAAAGCGACAAAAGGTATCATTAACGCCGCAACCGCCAGATGAGACGGGTGCAGAAGGGCGCTGAACAGGGCCAGACTGGATACCAAAAACAGTTCCCAGGTTTGCATCATCCGCCCAAAGGCCGTCAGTGAGGCAATCACGATCAGCAGCACCGGTGCAAAAATATCCGGCATCATATAGGCGACATAAAACGGCAATGAAGTACTGGCTGCGACCAACAAAGGCACTGCGGTCATAATGGTTGTGTTCGGTGCCCCGCCCGGCGACCGGCCAGCGGTTCGCGCCAGCATCCAGACGGCCAGCAGCGTAGCAACCAGATGCAATACCGGAAGGACGGACAGGGCATCGATCCGAACAAGCGCAGCCATGATGAGGCCATAGATCAGTGACCGTGATCCGGTTGCGGTGTTATCCTCATCGGCGGTGTGGGTTACACCTGCCGCAACGCTGTCAGCTGTCGGCGGAAGGAAACTGCTCAAGGCCACATTTCCCTGCCGGATGTAACTGCCGGTATCGAAGTAATAAAGCGGCCCGCCATTGATCATGAGAACGGACAGGCAAACCAGCAGCGCCGCGATCACCAGGAGGAAAGCCCCGACCGTCCAAGATGGCTTATCCGAAAGAGCCGACACGGTCATATCCGTTCTGCGACCAGCTTCGCCACAAGTACGGTGTGCTGAAAGCAAGCAACTATTGCATTCAGCCCGTCTTCCAGTGCCATTTCACAAGGATCAAAATCAGGCGCGTTCATCAGCGTCCTCGGCAGCCTCCATCAATCGGGCCATAAGCGGTGTTATCCCACTCCGGTCTCTGCCGGCATGGCGTTAAGCAATCATTTGATAGCAAGAAAACCTTCAAAACAAATATACTTCTGAATACTCATCACATCCTTGAAACCGGCCCGGCCCAGCAGATCCAGATTGCCCTGAGTGGAAAACGGCTCCAGCACGCTTTTCAGGCTGCGCGCCTTTTCGACGATTTCCTCGCTTGAGAATCCGTTGCCGATTTTGAATTCGTTGTAGAGCTGGGTCACAAGATCCTGAAACCGCGCATCCGGCCCCCGGACCTTTTCGAACATGACAAACGCACCGCCCCAGTTCAGGGTGTTGTAGATCTTGGTGAACAGTTCCTGCCGGTACCGGGGCGGGATGAACTGCATTGTATAATAGCTGACGATCATGTCCGCCTTTTCCATCTCCATATGACGGGCATCGTCATGAAGAATGGAAATGTTCGGGACATCCGCGCAATGAGCTTCGGCGACTTTCACCATTTCAGGTTCGACATCGATGCCGATCCAGCGTGCGTCAGGCTTTCCCGCATTATGTTCTGCCAGCTTGCGGATCAACTCTCCGGTCGATGTGCCGATTTCATAGCAGAGACTGTCATTGCGGACGAAGAAATCGGAAACCTGACAGATCAGGCCGTGACCCATTTCATAAAGAGGAACAGACAATTTGATGTGGTCTACAAACGTATCGGGAACACTGCCCCCAAAGGTCCAGTTCGCATTCTCAGCGGCTATGTTCTGGCCAACGCCCATGCGCAATGTCTCCTCGCTAAATAGGCAGGCACAATGGACAAACGGCTAAACAAGGGCTTCCGATTGAAAATGCGTGCCTGAACTTGGTACAATAACAATCCAAAGCTACACGAAACTTTCGGACCGTCGAAGAATAAATATGGTGGAACCCGGGTTTGTGGCCTTTTTCCCTTCTGTTGTGATCCGCAGGGTCCTTGCGGCGGTCCGAAAGTAGACAGTGCGCTGAAATGGTTTGTATTGTTTCTCGCCTTGCGCAGAACGGGGCGCCCGTCATGTGAAAAGGCGTGCCGGTTGCATTTCATGACAGAGTGATCGGGGTTGGTTCTGCATTGCCTGAACCGGTTTGGATTATGTTTGGTGCAGTGTGGAAACGCTCGGAATCGCCGGAAAGTTGGCATGTTCTCCAGACGCAGATTCGCCTTATTCGGGTGATTCTGGTTCACGATGGGGAAACAAACTATAATTCGAGCACCCATTGTTCCGAGCAATCGGCCTTTGCGCCCAAAAAAAGCCACAATTCCGAGAAAAATCCTTCGCAATCAAATAGAAATGAATTATTAATAAATGCAGTAGGTGCCCTGCCGAGATTTCGAGCGGGTTGTGTGTATAAAAATCAAAGGTGGGACTTTGTATGTTTAGAACTTTTAAGATGATGGCGGCGGGGCTTGCTACTGCTGTGATGATGGCCGGATCGGCCAGCGCTCTGACCTCGGTGTCAGCGGGTGGTGGTCCTCTGCCAGGGGGTGGATATGACATCACCTCCGACACGCTCTTCTCCGGTACGGTTTCCACGATGGGTGGACCCGGGGTTTACATGATCAACTTCCAGTCGCCCATTGATCCTCTTTTTGGTGTTGCGAACGCTTCGATCACCATCAATCTGCTGAACACGTTCACAGGTCTGACGGTGAGCTGGGTCGACGCCTTGAACCCGGCCAACGTGCTGGCATCGACGTCGGTTCTGGGTGGTGTTCAGACGACACTCAGCACGCTGTTCAGCAGCGTCAGCCCGAACACCTTGAGCCAGAATTTGGTGTTTAGCTGGGCCAACTCTCAAGGGGCGACCGATGCCAATGGCAATCCGGTGCCGGTTACGTTTGATTTCGACGTCGCACCAGTTCCGCTGCCCGCCGGTGGTCTGCTGCTTCTGACCGCGCTTGGTGGTCTGGCTCTGACGCGTCGCCGCAAAGCCGCCTGAGCGACACACAAACCTGACAAACAGGACAAGGGGCCGTTTCGCGGTCCCTTTTCTTTTGATCAGATGTTGCCACCTGCCGCCTGGCGCAACATCCAGATCATCCGCTGACATCTGAGCCGGAACAACGTGATGACCGCCCGACTGGTTTCGCCCGCCGAGGACAGCTTGTCGCTGCTGAGGATTTTCGGGGTGTGCACAATTGCACTGGCCGGCATGGCCAATCCACGGATCGCCCACCGCATGCGCGCGGCCGCGTTGGTGCCGTGCAGCAGATATGCCTCTTGTGTCGTGCGCCGCCACTTGGCCTTGAGCGCGGGCCAGTTCTGCCGGGATGGATGGCTGACACGCAAGTCATCCCGGTAGATCAGGCTATACCCGCGCGCGACCGCGCGCATGGTCCATTCCCGATCTTCCGAGACACCGTTGATGAATCCGCCGATCGCATCGAACACATCGCGTCGGGTCAGCAGGTTGCCGGCGCCGGAGAACCCCTGAACCTCAATATACCTGCGGAAGTTGAATGCAAAAACAGCCTCGAACGCTTCTGCGCCGCTGCGCGGGGGTGGGGTTTCGTCAAAAACATCTACCCGGCCACCAATCAGATCGGCCTGATCCGCGACCTGACGCCCGACGCTCAACCAGTCCGGCGCGGGTACGCAATCGGCGTCAATGAAAAACAGTCGGGGCGCTCTGGTTTCTGCAACTCCGCGATTGCGGGCATGGGCCGCGCCCTTTTGGGTTTCCACCACAAAACGCACCTCGGGAAAGGCCCGGCGCATCGTATCCAGCGACACCGGAGAGTTGTTGTCAACGACAACGATTTCAGTTGCCGTCAGATCATTCTCTCTCAGGGCAAGAAGACATCGTTCCAGCCGGGGCAAATCGTTGTAATGGGGAATGATCACTGCATCGGCCGGGGCCGTATCAGTAGGATCCGTACTCATTGCCAAACGTCCCGCTGATGTATCGGCATTTGTTCAGCACGATCCCCATGACGCTGGTCAGTTCCGCCAGTTGCTGTTCGGCAACGTCAATATGGTCAATGCTGGTTTCTTCGGCGGCCGCCAGAAGCAGGGCACAATCGACATTCCTGAGAAACCCGTGGCTGTCATCGCTCATCATCAGGGGGGGCGTGTCGAACAGAATGACGTCGGGTTTGTAATCCGCCTCAAGCTGTTCGAGGAATTCGATTGCCCGTCGGCTTTGCAAGATCTCCGCCGGGTTGCGCGTGGGCGTGTAATTCAGCCCGAAGATCACGTTCTTGCCATACCGCAGCGCATGTTCATGAAACGGCACCGCCCCCTGAATGACGTCGGCCATACTGTGGTTGCCGGTTTGCTTCAGAATCTCGGCCAGCCCCCTGCGCCGCATGTCGAAATCGATCACGATCGTCCGCAGATCTTCCTGCCGCCCCAGGCTGAACGCCAGGTTGGCCGTCGTCGTGCTTTTGCCGCACCCGCTGTACGGGGAGGTCAATGCCACCCTGCGCCATTTGTTGGACAAGATCTGCTGCAGCATCTTGGTCCGCAACATGTCGTAGGGGGTGGCGTCCGCGCCGCCAGCCAGAGATGCAAGCCGGTTGCGCACTGCGAGCTTTGGGTCGATCTGTATCTCGGGCACGCTTTGCCACCGGGCGTCACGAGTGTCTTCTGACGGGGCGTGACGGGGCGGTTGTTCCATGACCGGCGGCGGGCTTTCGCGGCTCTGCCGTTCCTCGCGCGCCTTTTGAATCGCTTTCTGAAGACGGTCCATCACACATTCACCAAATCAATCGAAACAATACTCACCAGTATGTCTCCAGTTTATCCATCACTCTCTCGGTAATAAGATCGAGGGGCAGGTAATAGGTATGCACCGCCCAGACCCCGGCTGGCACTCCGATTAGAATGGCCAGTATGATCCCACCCCATACCGCGCGCTGCATCAACACTTCACCGCGTGATGGAGCATAGGGAATAGTGGCGATTGGCCAGACCTCAAGCTTGTTGATCAGGTCTTCGGGCCGACGCACGGACCGATTCAGGACCTCCAGCAAAACCACCAGCCCCAGCCCCAGCAGGATACCAAAGGCCGATCCCCCTCCGGCAATCATCAGGCGGTTGGGTTTCGAAGGCTCGCTTGGCGTAGAGGGATGCTCAATGACGGAAATACGTTGCCCTTGGGACGTGACCTCAATCCGTTCCCCGGTCGAGGCTGCGGCCAGACGACTGACTGCGGCATTGTACTGGGTTTGGATGTTGTCATGTTCGCGCTGCAGTTCAGATAGTGTGATGGCATTGGCCGGGGTCTGATCAATCGTCAGGGTGAGTGCGTCGAGCCGGTCCTGAAGCACGCGGCGCTGATCTTCGAGCGCCGCAATCTGCGAGTCGATTTGCGCCAGCTGCAGATCAAGGGACGAATTGCCTGTCTGGTTAGATGGTGCCGGGGCGTTTGCTTGTTCGGCAGCTACCACCTGCTCAAGCTTTTCGATCCTGGCGCGGAGCAGTTTGATCTGCGGACTGTTTTCGGAATAGACCACGAGTTGGTTGTCGAGTTGAGATCGCAACTGACTGAGTTGCTGCTGTGCCTGGGTCTGATTTTGTGGTGAAACACCGACAACCTGACCTGTCGAGCTGAAGATGCTTATAAGGTTTTCTCGCTGCGCCTTGAGGGAAAATATCTGCTGGTCCGTCTGTTCAAGATTGGTTTGCAACGCCCCTTGTTGCGCCAGCCTGAACTGCAGACTGTCGGGGAGCGCATCGGAATTGTCATTCTTGAACTCAAGAATACGGGCGCTACGTTTGCTCAGTTCGTCGCTGAGGCGGTCGACTTCCAACTGGAAGAAGGCCAGCGTATCGGTCGCGCGTTCCTTGCGATAGGTGACATCCAGCTTCTGGATTTCCGTCAGGTATCTGTTCAACACACCTGCCGCAATCTGGCCACTGCGTGCCTCGAAGGTGATTGTCATCAGATTGGCCTGATTGAGACCCCCGGTGATCCAGATCGAGGTGCTCTTGCGCATGGCGTTGACGATCTGATCGGGGGTTGCCTCGTCCTGATCAGGCAGAACCTCAAATTCATGGGCGATATCAAGAAGGACTGGTCGGGTCAGCAGGCGCTGTTCGATGATCTGCAGTTGCTCTGCTGCAGGTGTGGTCACAGTACTCGCGGCCAGGCTGCCTGGAATCTGGGGCGATTCCACGATCAGGCGCATCTGAGACAGGTAGGTCGGGGGCAGCGCCCGTGCTATGATGATCGATGCCACAGAGACAATGAGCGCGACGATCAGAAAATACGGAAACCGTCTCAGGAAAATGGAAAAGTAATAGCGAACCGGGCCCATATCAGACTGTCAGCTCCTTCTCGAGTGAGTTTCCGCCAAAGAACACGCCATCTTTGACCACTTGCTCCACAACCTCTTCATCCACCTTCTCGGCCTCATTCGTCCAGGCGTAAAGCAGGGCAAAGTCGCAGAACTGATTTACAAGTCGCGGAACACCGCGCGTTTGTTTGAAAATCTGCTTGCAGGCCTCTTCGGTGAATTCATCGCCTGAACCGCCAGCCGTTTTCATCCTATGGCTGATATAGGCTTTGACCGAAGACTCATCCATCCGTTCAAGATGAAAACTTGCGGCAACGCGCTGTGTCAGCTGGCGCATCTTGGGATCAAGAACCATGTCGCGCAATTCAGGCTGACCAACCAGAACAAGCTGGATCAGCTCATCCGTATTCGAGTTGATATTGGTCAGCATCCGGATTTCTTCCAACCCTTCGACGGTCAGGTTCTGCGCTTCGTCAAAGATCAGAACCACCCGCCGGCCCTCGGCATATTCCGCGACCAGGAAATCCTGCAGCGCCCGGAATATCTGTACATAGCTTGCATCCGCCTCGATCGGCAGACCCAGCGCGTGCAGGACCCATTGCAGCAGCTCTCCGCGACCGCCCTGCGCATTCGAGATCAACCCTACGGTGATCGACTGCTCCATCTCGCTGAGGAGATGCTGTATCAGGGTTGTTTTCCCGGCCCCGATTTCCCCGGTCAGCACGGTGATGGGCGCACAACTCATGATGCCGAATTGCAGGACCGAGTAACCGCGCTTGTGCAGCGGCGACCAGTACATGAATCCGGGATCCGGAAGCAGCGTGAAGGGCCGTCGGTCAAGCCCGAAATAATCTAGATAAAACCCGTCGCTGGACGCCATTGCACCTCGGTTGCCTTCTGCCTTGTCAAACCTCGTACTGGCCCCCCGGAGATTATCCAAACTCATGCTCTGAACCACCAGAAATCCCTTACACAAAGAACACATCACATAAACAAAAAGTACTTGGGTACTAGTTTGTCACAAAATCAAGATAGCAGGCACCACTAAACTGCACACGCGGTGAATTGACCTTTCCGCTTTCTCAATCTGGAGTGATCGGTGCGATTGTTTCCGTTGTGTCCTTATTAGGTTGACCAAAAAAGAGGCGACCAGAACCTGATGTGATCACACATTAAAAAAGATTCTAAGGGCGGAAATCAAACCCAAAGGGTGAAATTTTCGCTCATTGTGTCCCACGGGGAAACGAAAGTTCATGAATTTGCGGCCAATCAGCTGATCGCATCTTCACGATACTATAAAAAAGCAACTGTATTCAGCGACCAGAGAACACGTTCGCCAGCATTAATGTTTTGCAAGGCAGGTGGAATTTGTTAACAGTTGGATACGGGAAAGCGGCCTCGCAAGTGAGTAAGTGCAGGGTCGAAGTGGTATAAAAATATAAGATTTTAAATATGTGTGGTTGAGGTCGAGCGTGTTCGGTTCGTAAGTTTGGTGAGTGGTTCGTGAGTAATTGTGTGTGTTGGGGGTTTAAATAGTGACAAGTCATTCGAAAGAAGTGGCCAACGCTGGCGCGGGCTACTCCGGTATTTCTGTTGTATCCACTCCGTTGCCGTGTCGAGGGGTGTACAGAAGTGCGGGCAAGCGTCTTTTTGACATTGCGTTCGCTTTGCTCGCAGCACCTTTCGTTGTGCCTTTTGTTCTTATGCTAGCCGCATTTTTGGCATTCCAGGGCGTGACTCCGTTTTATCGGCAGGAACGGCTGGGCAAGAACGGCAAGGCGTTCAAGATGATCAAGCTACGCACAATGGTGCATGACGCCGAAAATGTGCTGCAAGAACATCTGAAAGAAAACCCTGAAGCCCGTGAGGAATGGAATCGCGACCAGAAACTGCGGAATGATCCGCGCATCATCAAGTTCGGGACATTCCTGCGCAAATCCTCGATGGATGAGTTGCCGCAATTCTGGAATGTTTTCGTTGGCGAAATGTCCGTGGTTGGGCCCCGCCCCATGATGGTTTGCCAGAAAGAGCTTTATCCAAACAACATGTACTACAGAATGCGCCCCGGCATTACCGGCTCATGGCAGGTCTCCAACCGAAACAACTCGACATTCGCCGAGCGCGCGCAGCATGATGTGGAATACTGGAAGGATATGTCGCTCAAGACGGACATGCATATCCTGTTTCGGACAATTTTTGCGGTTCTGCGTGGGACCGGTTGCTGAAACGGTCATTTTGCAGCCTTTTGGGATGGCTGTATCCTTGTTGCGCCCAGATCGTGTGGAAACCTACCCATGAACCAGTCCGTCTTTTCCCGTCTCCCACGTCTTGCATCGCTTCTGTGTGCTGCGTTCCTGTTCCTGAGTGCCTGTGACACCGCTGAAGAGCGGGCCGAGAAACATTACCAGGCCGGGCTGGCCTTGCTGGAAGAGGGCGACGTCGAGCGCGCTCTGGTCGAATTCCGCAACGTCTTCAAACTGAACGGCCAGCACAAAGAGGCGCGCCTGACCTATGCCCGGCTTGAGCGTGATCGAGAGAACATCCCTGTCGCATTCGGCCAGTACCTGTTGTTGGTCGAACAATACCCGGACAATTTCGAAAGCCACTTCGCACTGGCCGAGATGGCGTTTGACTTGGGCAACTGGGACGCTGTCAGACGCCATGGTGCGATAGCCGCCGAACTGGAACCCGACAATATAGAGGTCGAGTCCATCAATAACAGCCTGGCCTATACCGACTCGATCCGTAACGGGGATGTGGCCAGAACGGATTCCATCATTCGGACCGCACGCGAAATGATCGACCAAAAACCCGATCTGATGAGCGCGCGGAAAATCGTGATCGACTGGCTTGTCCGCAACGAGCTCTGGGATGATGCTATCGACGAGATTGATGCCGCACTGGCCGTAGTGCCGAAGCAGGACAATTTGTACGCGATCCGACTGCGTGCCCTACAGGCTCAGAACAAACACGAAGAGATAGCTTTACAGCTCAAAGGCATGCTTCAGCTTTACCCCGAGGATGAGGGCGTCGAGGCGATGCTGGTTCAGCATTACATCGACTGGAACGAGCTGGATGCGGCTGAGGATATTCTGCGCGGGAAGATCGACCCTCAGGCCGAAGATCACATGCCAACTCAACGCCTTATTGCATTCCTGAACGACCATCGCGGTCCCCAAGCCGCTATCAACGAAATTGATGCAATCATCGCGCAGGATAGTACAAACGCCGCAAAGCTCCGCGCATGGCGGGCCACTTTGAAATTTCACAGCGGGGACACGCAAACCGCGCTTTCTGAAATGCGCAATCTTCTGGCAGATGCAGAGCGAACCGCACAAACACGGGAAAACGAAGTAGAATTTGCCCGGATGCTGTTCAGCGAGGGGGAATCTGAAGAAGCTCGTGCTTTGGTCGAAAAGATTCTTGAAGAAGATCCGAAACAGGTGGGGGCGCTCAAGTTCAAGGCTGCCTGGTTGATTGAGGATAATCAGACCGGTGATGCGATTATCCTGCTGCGCGAAGCCCTGAGCCAGACCCCCCGCGATCCGCAATTGATGACCCTTATGGCCAATGCTCACGAGCGCAACGGCGATCACGAACTGATGGGCGAAATGCTTGCCCTGGCTGCGGAGATGTCCCAGAACGCAGGAACCGAGGCTGCGCGCTACGGTCAATATCTGCTGTCAAAAAATGACTTGGAAATCGCCCAGAGCGTGTTGCTGGATGCCTTGCGTAAAAGCCCGCAAAATCCGGACCTGCTGTCTCTGCTTGCCCAAACCTATATGCGTCAGCAGGACTGGGACCGCCTTGAAGCTGTTCTGAAGTCGCTCGAAGCGCTGACAGATCCCAACGCGCAACGCCTTTCGAACGAGCTCAGGGCATACATGCTGGCCTCCCAGAACCGCTCTGACGACCTGATGGAATTTCTCAACGAATTGGCCGCAGATCCCCAATTCGGCTTGCCCGCTGATATCGCGGTTATCCGACTGATGCTGGCTCAGGACAAACACGAAGAAGCCTTTGCCCGGATCGATCGGAAACTTACGGAAACCCCGGATTCCCTGCCATTGCGCTTTGTAAAGGCACGTGCGCTGGCAGAAGAAGGGGAACTTGACAAGGCCGAACAGATTTATCGCGCGATCATCGATGAGCGCCCTGACATAACACGGGCATGGGTCGCGCTTCACATGCTGGAAGCCGAGCGTGGCAATATCGAAAAAGCCCAGGATGTCCTGGCCGAGGCACTGATTGCCCTGCCCGAAAATCCCGATCTGCTATTTGTGCAGGCAGCGCTTCACGAACAGGCCGGCGATATGGAGCAGGCCATTGCCGTTTACGAAAAGCTCTACCCCCTCAGTGGTCAGTCGATTTTGGTTGCCAACAACCTTGCCAGCCTGCTGACAACCCAGCGCAACGATGCCGAAAGCCTGCAACGAGCGCATGTTTTGGCGCAGCGTCTGCGGGGCACGCAAGAGCCCGCCTTTCAAGATACCTATGGCTGGGTGGCGTATCAGGTCGGCAATTATGAAGAGGCCGTCCAGTACCTGGAATCTGCGGCACAGGTTTTCGCTGGGCATCCTCTGGTCTTGTACCATCTGGGCAAAACATACGCCGCTCTGGACCGGCACGAAGAAGCTTTGCGCAGTTTTCGTGCAGCTGAAGCGACCGGGGCAGCCTCGGCTGAGATTGCCTCATCCATAGAGGCCGAGATCGAACGGCTGGTCACGATGAGCAACGCAGGTCAGTAAGCGCACAGAGTGCACGCGCGCCGCCGCTGCATTTCTGCCGCATCTTGTATGTATCAGACTCCCTGCTGATTGTTTTGCAGCTTGTGGGAAGGCATAAGTAGGAAAAAGTGAGAGATTTGAATATGCGTACAGTCATCGGGTCATTAATCGCTCTTGCCCTTACCATGATCGCGGCCACCGCATCATGGGCGCAATCCTATCAAATCCAACCGGGTGATGCGCTGCAGGTTGAAGTTCTCGAAGACCCCACCCTGAATCGGACCATTCTGGTTCTGCCGGACGGGTCCATCAACTTTCCGCTTGCCGGCTCGATCCGTGCGGCCGGTCAGTCGACCAGCGGATTAAGCGCGTCGCTCTCATCGGCGTTGGCCTCGAATTTCAATACGCCGCCGACAGTCTTTATTTCAGTGGCGTCGCTGGCTCCGCCGCCGCTTCTGGGCGGACAGGCCGCATCCGGACCAACCATCGATGTTTTCATCATGGGTGAGGTCAATGTGCCCGGCAAGCATCTGGCAACCGAAGGCACGACAATTCTTCAGGTTTTGGCTCAGGCCGGTGGTCTGACCAATTTCGCGGCTCGCAAGCGCATCGAATTGCGCCGGGCTGACAGTAAAACAGGCGTGATGAGAAAATACACCTATAACTACAAAGGCTCGGGCGGTGGCATCCAAGGCAATACAGTGCTTAGACCCGGAGACGTGGTTGTCGTACCAGCACGCCGCTTGTTCGAATAGGGGCTGATACAGGTGGGGAAATCCAGGAGCAGGCTGTCCACCATTCTGGGGGGCGGGATCGCTGTCATAAGTTCGTTTACACCAGCTGTCGGGCAGCAGGCCTCGACACAGCAAACGACTGCGCAGCAAACACAAACCTCGACACAGCAAACATCCGTGCAGCAGACAACCGTCGCACCGACAGTTGTGCAGCAGACACCCAGCCAGCAATTGATCGCACAACGGGCACAGCGAAACCCGGCCCGAAGGGTCGGCCTGCCGACCGGTCAGCAGATTGGGACCGGGACCGGCCTGAGTGTGACCCTGGATTATCTCTCGTCGCTCAGACATGACAGCAATCTTCGCCTGACCGATCCTTCGCTTGGGTCCACGACCTGGTGGGAGAATACGCTGGCATTGGGTATTCTGAAGCAGACCTCGGATTCGAGATTGGCTCTTGACCTTTCCGGACTGTACCGGATCGCCAATGAGCCGATTATCGGGACGGATTCCAGCTTTGCGGACCCGTCTGCCCGCCTGTCGTATCAGCGGTCGCGCCAGAACAGCCAGCTTGACCTGCTATTGGATTACCGCGAACAGGATCTGGCTTTTAATCGTTCACTGACCGACACCAATCTGGATGGCAGAATCGATGCCGCCGATGTGACCGGAACCATCGGGGATCAGGTCAACTCCTTGGGCAACCTGAATTGGCAAACCGGCCTGAATGATCCAATCGGGTTCCAATTCATCTACAGCTATAGCGAACGCACTTATACAAACACGATCGATCCGAACCTGTTCGACAACAAATCAAGCGATTACACGGCGATCACGACATTGCGGGTGTCACCGGTTTTCCAAGCCAACTTGCGTCTCGGCTACACTGATTTCTCGGCAGAAGACAACGTGCGAACCGATGAGCAAACAACGGTTGTGACAGTAGGGGGGACCTATGACATATCCCCTGTCACCACCGTCAGTGCGAATATCGGTTACAGTCAGGTGGATGACACGCAGCGCACAACCAATACCAACACCGTGACCGAGGATTTCGTCTGGGATTTCGCATGGAATAAAACCCTGCCAGATGGTTCGGCGGATTTTCAGATTGACCAGACATTCGGGGTCAATGGGTCACGGATAAACGCAACGGCCGGCCGCAGTTTTCAGCGCGCCAACGGACTATTCAGCTTCAACCTGGGCCTGACCAGAGGACCATTCGACGAAGTCACACCGATCGGGCAGCTCGACTACAGCTATCAGCTGGCCAGTTCCCGGATCGGAGCAACGGTGCAACGCCGGGTCGGCACCAGTACGCAGAGCATAGAAACACGTGAAACACTGGTGTTTCTGACATATGACTATTTCATCAACCCGGTATCGGGTCTGTCTTTCAGCGTCGATTACATCGACCAGGAAGACGAGGGAACCGGTCAACCCAACCCGCGCCAGCGCGGTACGTTCAGTGCGTCCTATACACGGGCGGTCACGAAAGACTGGGCTGTAAACGTGGGGTACCAATATGAAATGGACGATCAGAACGGCTTTAAGGCAACTTCAAACTCGGTCTTTCTGACTTTGGGCCGACGCTTTTCTCTCAAACCCTGACGTTCATTCACGCGGTTCATGATATCGACAATCAGGACATCCCGCGCCCAATGTCCCGAAAACGGATCAAAATAGCGGGAACTTGAGCCGTCATAATTTCAGGCCACACCTTATTGTGCATGATGGACCGTGATGCATCACCTCGATTCGAAAAACAGCCGCAGTAATATCCTTGAAGCGGCCAGAAGAGGCTTGCCGGTCCTGAACACCGTCGGGCTGTTCTGGTTTGTCCTGCTGCTGCTTGGATCGGTACCCGTCTTCTGGATCGGGATCGTGTCTCTGGGCGCCGCCTGGAGCACCCCCGAATACAGCCATGGCCCGCTGATCCCGATCATCTCGCTGTATCTGTTCCTGCGTGAATTGCGGGATATGCCGCCCCCCAACCCGGTTGTGCATGATCGCTGGCCGGGCGTGCTTGTGATTGCCGTGGCCCTGATCATCGCCATTCTGGGCAACCTGGCCCGTATTCCCGATATCGTCACCTATGCCATGATCATCTGGGTGGGCGGCGTCATGCTGACCGTGTTCGGCTGGCAGCGGGGCAAATACCACCAGCTGCCCGTGCTGCATCTGGTGTTCATGCTGCCGCTGCCGCAGTTCGTCTATTGGAAGCTCACGATCTTCCTGCAATGGATTTCGTCCGAACTGGGCGTCTGGTTCGTGCAGATGGCCGGTGTTTCGGTTTTCATCGAAGGCAACATCATCGATCTGGGGGTCTACAAACTGCAGGTGGCCGAGGCCTGTTCCGGGCTGCGCTATCTGTTCCCGATCCTGAGCTTCTCGTATCTCTTTGCCCTGCTTTATCGTGGCCCGATCTGGCACAAGGTGGTTTTGCTGGTTTCGGCGGCCCCTCTGACCGTGCTGATGAACTCGATCCGCATTGGCGTGATCGGCGTGCTGGTTAATCAGCACGGCATCGAGCAGGCTGAAGGCTTCATGCATTTCTTTGAAGGCTGGATCATCTTCCTGCTCTGCGTCGCCATTCTGTTCCTGATGGCCATCGGCTTGCAGCGCCTGGCGCCGAATCCGCAACCCTTTGCCGAGACCATTGATCTGGATACCCAGGGGCTGGGTTCTGTTGCCTTGCGTATCTTTGGCATTCGCGCATCGGTGGCGCTGGCGGTTGCGGCCCTTCTGACGCTTACGGTTTCAACCGCCTGGACCCTGCGGCCCGCTTCCGAAGTGCGGCCTGTGGAACGTGACCCGTTTGTACTGTATCCACGGCAGCTTGGGCCCTGGTCCGGGTCGCCCACCACGTTGGATCCACAGGTAGAACAGGTTCTGGGTGCCAGCGATTACCTCAATGCCACCTATATCAACACCGGATCGGGCGATTTCGTGAACATGTTCGTGGCCTTTTACGACAAGCAGACCGACGGCGACGGCATCCATTCGCCCGAAGTGTGCCTGCCGGTGGGCGGTTGGGAAATCTTCAGCCTTGAACCGTATGAGATCAACCCCGGCAACACGCCTTATGGCCGCTTTACGGTCAACCGCGCCGTGATCCAGAAAGAGCTGTCAAAACAGCTGGTCTATTACTGGTTCGAACAGCGCGGCAAGCGTATGGTCAATGATTTCCGCGCCAAGATGAGCGTTATTCAGGACGGCTTCACCATGGGGCGCACCGATGGCGCTCTGGTCCGGTTTGTGACCCCCATCCTGCCCGGTGAAACCGAAGCGGATGCGGATGCAAGGTTGCAACATTTCATGGAGCCAAGCCTGAACCGCCTGCCCCGCTTTGTACCGTTTTGAGGAGGAAATTCGGCGCTCAGGCTTCTAAGCCTTTGACGCCAAGTCATCGCAGTTGGATTTTGAGTGGTCGCGATAAGAAAAATAGATTGCACAATGATGTGCTATCGGTACCTGATGGATCAGTTTTTAGTTTCTAGTATATGGTTAGAAAAGTGCCTGCGGCAGAAATGATTACGACACCTCAAAGCCGTTCTCTGCGACCAGTTCTGGCACTGACTCTGCTTGCCAGCCTTATCCCCTTGTGCGTGACACCCGTTCTGCCACTGACGGATTTCTACGCTCATATCGCCCGTTACTACATTCTGGCCAATCTTCCGGACTCGACCACACTGCAACAGAACTATGAGGCGGCTTGGCAACTGCTGCCCAATCTCGGGCTGGATGTTCTGGGCACGGGTATCATGAAAGTGCTGCCCCCGCTTTTGGGTGCCAAGCTGATCGCTGGCCTGATCATTGCGGCCCCGTTCGCGGGAATTTTGTACCTGTCACGTGTTCTGCACGGCCGCCTCTCGGCACTGACCGTATTTCTGGCCGGTTTGGTGGCGTATAACCATATCCTGATCTGGGGTTTTTCGAATTTCCTGCTTGGGTTGGGGGTTCTGCTGGGCGCAATCGGATACTGGATTGCGACACAGGACCGCCCCGTCCGGCAACTGGCTGTCACGGCTTGCCTGGGGCTGATCCTGTTTTTCATTCACGGGCTGGCCTTTGCGCTGTGGGGGCTGCTGCTGGGTATGGTCGAACTGTCGCTTGCGTTCCGATCAGGCTATCCCGGGCTACCGGTTTTGTTGCGTAAAGCCGCAAGACTTGCATCGATCGCCATCGCACCGGCCGTGATCTTCCTGCAAACGAAAACCGCAAGCGGAGGCGTCGCCACGCCTGTCTCGAACCTACTGGCTCATGCCGAGCAAGGAACATTGTGGGCACGCCTGAGCACCGAGGCCTATCTGCGCGTCGACGGGTTCCTGCGCGTGGCTGAATCCACATGGCGCACGTTCGACTGGGGTTTTGGCGTCCTGTTATGGGGCGTGCTGATCGGTGGCCTCATCACCGGGATATGGCGGATCGACCGGCGTATGAAGCTTGCCGTGGCGCTGTGCGGTTTGCTGATCCTGATAACCCCTCCGAACCTGTTCGGCGTCGGACATCTGAGTGAGCGGATCCCGCTTCTGATGCTGGCCCTTCTGGCCGCCAGCCTGTCTCTGAATCCCAGCGCCAGGCTGCGATCACAACAAATAGCTGTTGCGGCGATCGCCGGGCTGTTTCTGTTGCGCAATCTGATGTTGACCGTCGGGTGGTATCAGGATGGCAAAATTTACGCCTCTTATCTTGAGGCGTTGAACCTCCACGACACGCGCAGTCTGGGCGCCGGGGCTTATGTGGAAGACGCAAAGGACTCGTGGGTTTTCAAGCCCAGTTGCAGACCCTTGTCCTTTCTCATGATCTTCAACGGTACAGCAGTTCCGACCTTTGCCAACCCCACACAGCAACCGCTGCGGATAGTTGGGCCGTTAGCCAGTGTGCAAGGCGCAGTTCAGAAAATTGCGCTGGAGGCCAATCACACGCTGCCATCGGCCTTGAATGCATTATCGAACGCCAAAGCCGATACAATCGTGACATGTTCCACGGAATCGTTTCCGCCACAGGTTCCGGGTTTCGAGATACTTGCAGCAACTGAACCGTGGATATTGTATCAAAGGATAACTTCCAAATAATTACGGACCCATATGTTTACGCCACCAACCCAGAGGACTCGCGGATGAAAGACCAGGATGCGCATGCAGCCTCGGGCAATCCTACGCGCTGCTATATCGCGGACCGGGCAGACGGGCGGGACAACAATTTCAACCTGATCCGGATTCTTGCCGCCAGCGGCGTGCTTGTATCGCACGCCTATCCGCTCAGTTGGGGTGGTGCGGTTGGTCAACCGTTTGAAACTGCTCTTCACGGGCTGTCCCTGGGCATGGTGTGCGTATGGATCTTCTTCGCCATTTCAGGATTCTTCATCACACGCAGCTTCGATAGAAAACGCTCTGCCAGTTCATTTCTGATCGCCCGCGCGCTGCGTCTGTTTCCGGCACTTGCGGTCGTGACAGGGATTACGCTCTTGGTTGCCGGGTTCATACTGACACAGGCCCCTGCATCCGTTTTCTGGGCGCAGGCCGGGGAATTTTTTGTGCGCAACATGCTGCTGTTCAAGATTCAATACGTGTTGCCCGGCGTGTTCGAATCCAACCCGTACGGCCCTGCAATCAACGGCTCACTCTGGTCGCTGTCTTACGAGGTCACCTGCTATATCGGTGTATTGATCTGCGGCATCCTCGGCATTCTGGGTCGGAAAAAAATCTTTGCGGTTGTTACCCTGCTGTTCCTGGTCGTCTATGCGGTGGCAATGGTGACCGATCTGAACCCGCGCATCGAGCAGCTCACCCGGCTTGGCCTCCCTTTTCTCACGGGGATGGTCTTTTATATCTGGCGCCAGCGCATCCCGCTGTCCCCGACCCTCTTCATCACGGCAACGGCGCTGTCCATAGTGGCCTGGTTCACACCGCTGTTTCTGCCGGTCTTTGCCGTCTGCCTGTCATATGTGGTGTTTTTCTTGGGTTACGCGAAAACGCCTCTGCTGCTGCACTACAACAAGCTGGGCGACTATTCCTACGGGGTCTATATTTATGCCTTTCCCATCCAGCAGTTGGTGGCGCAGGCCGGGGTCACCACCCCCATCGTCAACATGGCCATGTCATTTCCACTAACGATGATCTGCGCGATGCTGTCATGGCATTGTGTTGAGGCCCCTGCCATGCAATTGCGGCACCGGAAGGCTCAAAAGCCCCTGAAGGCCAAACAGGCTGCTGAATAGCAGACCTTACCCCTTCCAGATCCGCTGATACGCCGCGATCAGCGCGGGCACCTGATGCGGCCAGGCCATTTCGGACTCGACCCGGGCGCGGCCATAGCGGCCCATGGCGGCACGACGTTCGTCATCGGCCAGCAATTCGGTGATCTTGTCGGCCATATCCACCGGATCGTTGGCCTTGGCGTAAAGCGAGGCTTCCTGCGCCGAGAACCGCCCTTCGGTCACGTCGAACTGAACGATGGGTTTCTCGAAGGCCATGTATTCGAGGATCTTGTTCATGGTGGATTTGTCGTTCATCTCGTTCACCCGGTCCGGGTTCACGCAGACATCGGCGGTTGACAGGATCTCGAACAGATCATGATCGGGGGCGCGGCCAGTGAAAGTGACATACTCTGACAGGCCCATTTCAGCAGATTGTTCGCGCAGCTTGTCCAGGCTGGGGCCCCCGCCCACAAGGCAGAACTGGATATCGTCGCGGCCCTGAACCTTGACCAGATGCGCCACGGATTCCAGCAGCAGGTCGATCCCTTCCTGATCACCCATGACGCCGACATAACCCACCATGTATTTCCGCCCGTTGCGCCAGGCCGGGTTCGGCGGCAGATGCTGCAACCGGCTGAGGTCGGGGCCCGATCGGACGACAAAC
The DNA here is from genome assembly GCF_056541565.1 of Ruegeria sp. AG6. Taxonomy (NCBI): domain Bacteria; kingdom Pseudomonadati; phylum Pseudomonadota; class Alphaproteobacteria; order Rhodobacterales; family Roseobacteraceae; genus Ruegeria; species Ruegeria sp. AG6. The sequence continues at coordinate 60,210 of NZ_JBQFYQ010000012.1, forward strand.
ACATCCTCGGGCGCCATGCCGCCGCGTTCGATGGCGATCTTGCGATAGCTTTCATTGGTGGCAATCGACACACGGGCCGAGGCAAAGGTCAGCCGCTCGAACGTTTTCATCAGTTTCCAGAAGAAACCGCGCTTGTTGAACTTGGCCTCGTAAAGCTCAGGGTTGATGTCGTGGTGATCGAACAGATAGCGCACGCCAAACAGCTTGAAGGGCAGTGCCACCAGAAAGATCAGATCGGGCGGGTTGCAGCCATGGATGACGTGAAAGCCGCGGGTGAATTTGATCTTCAGCGACAGCCAGCTTTCCCAGAACAGCGCCGCGCCATATTCCAGCAGATACCCCAGCGCCCCGCTGGCATCCAGCGGCAGCGGGTGGCGATAGACCTTGATGCCCTCGTCTTCCCACACGCGTTCCTCATGGCCCTTGCCGGTTGGGCAGATGACCGAGACCAGCGCGCCTGCGGCGGCCAGCGTGCGCGCCTCCATCCAGACGCGGCGGTCAAAGGGGACGGGCAGGTTTTCCACCACGATCAGAACCTTGAGGCCCTTCAGGGGCTGGCTCTGGCGCAGCTCTTCGAACGAGATCGGCTGAACGGCGGGCACAGGGCTAGTCATATTCATAGGTTCTTACCACCTCTGCATCACCCAGGTTCAGATCATTCACGATCCGGTTTGAACCGACCACCAGATCCCAGGGCCCGGCCTCGGCCGTGGCGCGGTCTACCAGCAGGCTGCCCACGTTGGGCAGGTGGGTAAAGGCATAACCAAGGTTCTGCCCCCGCAGATCGGCCGGTTTGATGGCCGGATCATAGATCGACAGCTGATAGCCCGCCTGCAACAGGCGCCGGGCGATATCGACATTGGGGCTTTCGCGCAGATCATCGGTTCCGGCCTTGAAGGCCAGCCCGGCCATCAGCACCCGGCCCCCTTCGGGCAGCCGCGCCATGATATCCTGCGCCTGATAGGTTTTATGCGCCTGATTGGTCTGCAACAGGCTGTCGATCAGATGCGTATGCGCCCCCACCTCACCGGCGATATGTTGCAGCGCACGCACATCCTTGGGCAGGCAGGACCCCCCGAACGCGCCCCCCGGACGGGTGTAATAGGCCGAGATGTTCAGCTTGGTGTCCGAGACGAAAATCTCGTGCATGGTTTTTGCCGACACGCCCATGCTGTGACAGATGCGGCCCACCTCATTGGCAAAGGCCACCTTGGTGGCGTGCCAGGTGTTGTCGACGAATTTGGTGATCTCGGCCTCTTCGAACGCGGTATAGAACACCGGCGCATTCAGGCCTTCGTGCATCTCGTCCATCACCGCCGAGCGATTTCCGTCTGCCGTGCCGACAACGATCTTGGGCGGGTTGAAGAAATCATCCACCGCCGAAGCCTCGCGCAGGAATTCGGGGTTATAGACAATCTCGATCGCCTGACCCGTCCGATCGCCCAGATAGCTTTGGAAGATCGGCTCGATCAGCTGCCGCACCGTGCCCGGCCGGAAGGTGGATCGGTACGCCACGGTCAGCGGTCGCGCGCGGTCGGGCGAAACGGCCTTGGCAATCTGCCGCGTCACCTCGGCCACGAAATTCATGTTGTGCGACCCGTCAGTGGAACTGGGCGTGCCGACGCAAACGATGGCCAGATCCACATCCGACAGGTCGGGGATTTCAACCGTGGCGCGGATCAGGTTCTTTGCAAGCGCCTCGGTCAGCAGTTCGGCCACCTTGGGTTCCTTGATCGGAGGCTGCCCGGCATTGATTTCCGAGACCTTGTCGGCATTCACATCGACGCCGATCACCTCATGCCCCTCACGGGTCAGACAGCACGCTGCCGTGAACCCCACATATCCCAGACCAAAAATCGCAATCTTCATACCATTACACCGTTTTGAACCCCGGCTTCCGGGCACTGGCCGCCACCGGACACATATCAGGCATCACATACTTGACGCGCTTGCCCATGAGGAGCCTGATCTGAGACACTGGGCCAGAAATTCTCCTTGAAACAGCAGATAACTTTCGGACACTAGACCCGCAGGTATCACCGAGTATGAAACAACCTTCTGACATTGAAAGAAAATCATGTGATTTCGACATAAAAAAGCGCGGTCTTCCTTGAGTAACAGCGACCCCGCCCAATTGCCAGAACGGCACTTCTCTATCTGGTTGGAATACCTGAGAGAGGAGATAAAAAGGAAACACTAACCCGGTATTCTGTTGTTTGTTTTGAATGTGGAAAGACAAAGCTGTTGAAGCCTTCGCCTAAATCCGAACCGACCGGTGCCGCAGTCCCGCGCGGCTCACCCCTTGTCGTCGGGGCCGCAGCACTGTTTGCGTCGGGTGTTTTCAGCCAGTTTCTTGGTCTGCTGACGCTTATCGTCACTGCCCGCCTGCTGACCCCGACGGATTTCGGTGTAATCGCCTATTTCGTCATCGCAGTGGCCTTGCTTGAAATCGCGCAGCGGGCGATTTCCATGACCCTGATCCGGCAACCCGAGGTAACCGAAGCGCACCTCAATACAGTTTTCACGATGCAGCTGTTGCTGGGCACTTCCGCCGCTGGCCTGATCTGGATCAGTGCACCCCTGATGGGGTTTCTGGGCTTGCCTGCCCTGACCGAGCTGATACCCGCCCTATGCCTGATCGCCATCGTCAGTTCGCTCAAAAGCACACGGTTTCCCTTGCTGGAAAGGGATCTCAGGTTTGGATTCGTGGCTGGTGAAGAAGCCATCAGCCGCATCACATATACGTTGTTCGCAGTATGCCTTGCCTGGTTCTGGCGCGATTTCTGGGCCATTGTGGCAGCCAATTTCCTGACTCAGGTCGCACGCGTCATCTGGTCCTTTTCCGTCGCACCGATGCGGCCCCGGCTGACGCTCAGATGCTGGCATGACTGTATCGACGTATCATCATGGTCACTGGGCGCACAGATCACGCAATTCCTGACGACCAACATGCCGCAAATCATTATCGGAGCCACGTTGGGGCTGGCGGATGCGGGTATTTTCAGAATCGGCTTTCGCCTTGTGTCACTGTTCACCAGCCAGGTCATCGGGCCACTTGAGCGGGTGATCTATCCCGGGCTCGCCAGCATCTCCAGAACTCAGGGCAACGACCGCGAAGCCTTTGAACAGGCCAATGCCATTCTGCTGGGCATCATCATTCCCGTCAGTGTCGGAATGGCGCTGGTCGCAAATCACCTGATCGTCGTGGTGGCCGGATATGAATGGCTGGCAGCCTCTCAGGTCATCTGGGTGCTCGCCCCGCTCAAGGCCATTGAAACGCTACAAGCCAATGTCCGTTCGGCAAGCTATGTGCAGGGTGACACGAAACGGCTGTGCCTGCGCAACAGTATCCTGCTGGTCGTAACAACCATACTGGTGCTGCTGGGATCCAACTATGGATTTGTGGGCGCGATCCTCGGATCCGGCGCAGCCAGCCTGTTCGCGATTGGCCTGGCGCTGGTCATGGCCAAGGATTTTGGAACCGGGGGGCTTCTTACACCCATTCTCATGGCCTGGCGCACCTTCGCCGCGGCCATCGCAATGGTCACCGCGGTTCTCATCGTCAGCAGCGCCTATGGCAGTGGCGACGCAATCGGCTGGGCTTACGATTCAGCCGAAGACCTGCCCCTGCTGCGCATCCGCTTTGCCGTCAAGGTCATCGTCGGCGTGTTCACCTATATCGCGACCCATCTGTTGCTTTGGCAGCTGTCGGGGCGCCCAAAGGGATTTGAAAGCCTGACGCTCGAACTCGCATCGAAACTGCGCAACAGGATTGTCGCCAGGGTGTCCTGAGACACACTCACCCCTGCAATGCCCGCTTCAGTTCCGAGACGATGTAATCAACATGCGCCTCGGAAAGATACTGGTGCAGCGGCAGTGACACGGCGTCATTCTTAAGCGCCATCGCTTCGGCCTGTCCGGTCCAGTCGAGATTACGGTTGAATCCCGCCCACCAAGGTGTTGCCCCGATCCCGCCGTGTTGCAAAGCCTGCACGACACGGTCGCGCTCCTCCACCAACACCGGCATGTTCAGCGGGCAGGTGTCGACCGTCAGCTCGGGCACAAGCATGCGCACACCCGCGACATCAGTCAGAAGTTCACGGTACCTTTCCCAGTTTGCCCGGCGCGTTGCGATGGCCTCGGATACGGAAAACGCCCGCAAGGGGCGGGCCGCAAACGCGCTCATGCGGGTACTGCGCAGAGCCGGATCAAAGTAGTAATGGCTTGGAATATCTTCCAGTTCTCTCTCAGGGCACATGTCCACGGGTATTTGTTCGCCGCCCCGCAACGCTTGCACCAGCCCTTTCAGGCGCGCTGTACCAAGCACATTGCCCAGCCCGGCCCGCAGCAGCATCTTGGTGACCATCTTGCGGGGGGGCGGGCGTGTAAACGGATGCTCAGCATGCAGATCCGGCGCGTTGATCACCAAGGCGCCGCCGCCCAAAACCGGAACAAACTTGTAAAAACAGAAGACCGAAACGTCACCCACCCGGCCTTCGGCGGGGGTCTGACCACTCAGCAGGCTCAGCGCGCAATCTTCGATCAACCGCAACCCGTGCCGGTCACACAGCGCCCGCAGCCCGGTCAGTGAGGGTTGGATCACGCCGAAGTAATGCGTCACGTAAATCGCCCGCGTGCGCTTCGTGATAAGCGGTGCAATGCGATCCGGATCAGCCAGTAAATTGTCCGAGACAGGATACAGCCGGACCGAAAGACCCGCGTCAATCAGCGGGTCAACCTCTGAGCCGCAATTATAGGCTGGCACCAAAACCTCGTCCCCGGGCTGCAAGGCCAAAAGATCACATGCCGCCCGGATCGCCACGCGGGTATTGAAACTCCAGAAAACCGGGCGTTTCCGAAACAGGGCCGTATATCCGCCTGCCGGGTCCCGGCGAAACAGATTGGCAAACTGCATGGGCGGGTCGCCGCAATAAAGCGTGGTCTCATGTGTGTTGCTGCTCATGCCAACCCCGCATTTCAATACTGCCGCCAAGTCCGATGATGTGTCAGGCGGTATTCATTACAGTGCCCAACCGGTGAAAACCCCGTTTTCAGGATATTGAGCCTGGAAGGTAAATTGTAATCCCGGCAATTGGTATAAAACCCGTCGATTCCTGCGGATATTTTGCTGGCAACAATCGCGTCCCAAAGCCGGCCCTGCAAATTTCTGCCGCGGTATTGCGGCAGGACATAAACATGCCAGAACAGCTCTTCCGTATCAGTGAGGGGCACAAAGAAATCGCGGCTGTGCGCGGCATCCCTAACCCAGGCCACCGCCTGGATGCGCCCCTCTTCCGTCAGCACCCAAAGCTGCCACCCGGCGTCCAGCCATTCCAGCATTCCCCAGTCATGCGCCGCCTCAGGGTCCGTCAGGCTGGCCAGTTCGTCCCTGGTAAGGTCTTCGCGTGATCGGATTTCCCGCACCTGTTGCGCGTCCTGCCCGGCTTGTGAGTGGGCAGCACAACTGGTCGCGCCCAGCCGGAATACCAGATGGCGTTTGCGCACAAAGCTGTCCATCAGGGCCAGCCAAAGCTGCCGGACAAGAACAACCGGCCCACGTCGCGCGGCCCCCCGGATCAGTTGCAATTTGCCTTTCTTGGCCAGATTCATACTTCGCCTTACCAATCGTTCAGGGACCTAACCCGCCGCTGCCCTCTTGAGCTTTTTCAACTGCCCCCGGATCAGATCACGCGCATTTCCCGTCAGGTACACAGACCGGTTCAACACCTTTTCACGTGCTGAAATCCGCTGCACGACACGCGGATTGAACTCTGACTTGTACTTGTGAATGTTGAACTTCTTCTCGCCCGAAACCGGTACGTGATAGCCCTCGACATCCAAGGTGCTACAGCCCTTGCCCTTGGCCCATCTCATGGCCTCCAACCACAAGGCCGGGGCGATACGCAGATTGCCCGCCGCCCGCAGATGATCCGGCTCGGTGGTGAAATGCCGGCCGTGCACAATGTCCCTGCTGCGATACACCAAAAGCCCGGCAAGAAAGGCCTCCTGCTGCCAGGCCATGATCACGGTGCCAATCTCATCGGGCCGCAATACATCTTCAAACATCGCCTCATAGGCGGGAAGGCTCAGCTCGGGCAGCCTGCGCGAGACGCGCAACCGGTTCATGCTCTCGAGAAAAATGCGGAACTCTTCCGGGGTTCGCGCGCTTCGGAACGTCACGCCCTGCCGTTCGGCGCGCCTGACCTCGCGACGGGCGCTTTTGGAAAACGCCGCCATGATCTCTTCGCTCGTGACCGATATGTCGACCCATCCGGTTTCACGAAACTGATCTTCTTCAGCCACGCGCCAACCTGCACAAGACAGCGCGGCATCCAGTGTGTCGGCCTCTTCTTCGGTCCAGAACGGGGTGACAGTCAGGCTGCCGACCCTTGAAAACCCCGGCTGTCGGCACAGGCCATCCAGAAACGTCACCATGTCGGCGGCATCGTCGCAAACCGGGCCACTCAGGCAGCGGGCCCGGGCCCAGGCGCCGGGCAGATACGGGTGCGGTTCAAGTGAGATCAGAGCGACACCCACAAGCGCCCCATCCCGGCGCGCCGAGGCATAAATCACCTTGCGTTTCAATCTTTGTTCCGAATTCGTAAACAACGGAGATTGCCGCGGATGCTGATGCCGGGCCGCATTCAGAAACGTCATCCATTCGGCATTCCGGTCTGCGGTCAGGGTTTCAGTGCATTCAATCGCAACACTATCTTGCCCTTCAAGTTCCTGCACAGCCAAACTAATACCTCAATATACCGGTTTATTCGCTCTGAATTTCACAGCTACTATTTAACAACAGCCGTCGCTTAATGACGTTGAGTGTATTCATAGATCAGAACAATGGCTAAACAATTTGAAAATGTAAGTGAGTAACGAGAACAGGGTTTCATGACTTCACCGTCACACGGCACGCAGAGCGAATGCGCTGTTTCCATTGTCATCGTGAACTGGAATACCCGGGACATTCTTCGGGACTGCCTGATATCCATTTCCCGGCAGACCCGGAAGCCGCATGAGGTCATCGTCGTCGACAATGCATCAAGCGACGGATCCGTCGATCTTGTCCGTGACGAATTCCCTGATGTTCGCTTGATCGCCAATGACGCGAACCGGGGATTTGCCGCGGCTAACAATCAGGGTCTGGAAATCGCACGGGGTGACAATCTGCTGTTGCTCAATCCCGATACCATCATTCTGGATGGTGCGATCGATACCATGCTGGACTGGCTGGATCAGCACCCGGATGTCGGCTGCGCTGGATGTCAGGTCCTGGAAGATGAAACCACCATTCAGCGCACCTGTTTTGCCGACCCGGGTCCGGGAAACCTGGCGCTGATCGAGTTTGGGCTGCACCGCCTGTCTCGGCGCAATCCGCTTCTGGCCCGCGCCGAGTACGGAGACTGGGATCGGCGTTCGCAACGCGAGGTCGACGTCGTCTCGGGCATGTTCATGCTGGTGCCCCGTCGCGTCTTCGAGGCCGTGGGTCTTCTGGACGAGGCATTCTTCGTCTACTCGGAAGAGGCCGACTGGTGCCGTCGCATCCGCGATGCAGGCTGGAAATGCGTGTTCACCCCCGAAGCGCGCATCCTGCACCTTGAGGGAGGCGGCAAAAGCACCGCCCAGATCCGCTCGCGGATGTACGTACAGATGCAGAAAAGCAAGATGATCTATCTGCGCAAACATTATGGCCTTTGGGGCCTGTTCCGCGGCCGGATGGTGTTTGTGGGGTCATCCGTATTGCGCTTTGTCATGTCGGTCGCAAATCAGCGGGAAGAAGCTGCCGCGCGGCGGCGTCTGGCCCGGGCCTCGCTGCGCTATCACCTGACCAGCCAGGAGCCGACAGAGTGACCGACACAGACGTCCGGCTGACATTCAAATGGGTTGATGGGGTCACCGGCCTTGAACGCATGACCGATGCGTGGGCCGCTCTGGCCCGACAGACCGGCGCGGATATCTATGCCGCTCCGGTCTGGGTCCTGACCTGGTGGGCTCATTTCGGGCGCGGTAAAACGCTCCGGACCCTTGTGGCATATGACGCTCAGGGGCAGCTGGTCGCCTTGCTGCCGTTCATGATCTATCCAGTTTGGCTGGGGCCTGTGAGGGTCCGTATCGCCAAATTGGCCGCAACCGATCCCAACACGGTGATTTTCCAACTGGCCGCCACGGAAACCGCGCTAAAGAACAGCTGCGCCGAGGCCCTGAACGGCCTTCTCGGCGATGGCCGGGCGCATCTGGTCAGTTTCACCCCCGCCTCGGAACGCGGCACCATGCTGGCAGCCATCCGCAATGGGGTGGCACCGGGGCTGGCGCTGACCGACACGCCGGCTGGCACCCATACGGTTTTTGAACTGCCCGATACGTTTGAGGGCTATCTTGCCAACCTGTCCAAGAAACGGCGGAGTCAGTATCGACGGGATCTGAAACATCTACAGAATGACCACGGCCTGACAACGCGGATGGTCCATCCTGATGCGCATCAGTTCGGGGATTTCGTCGCCTTCCACAACCGGCAATGGCAGGAGGTTGGAAAAGGAGGCCATTTCGCGGATTGGCCCGGCAGCGCCGCCTTCTACTGCGATCTGGCAGACGCCACCCAGCAGGGGCAGGAAACCTGGTTCGTCGAACAACATGGTCGAAACGGCCCCCTTGCCACTCAATTCTGTCTGGTCGCGGGACAGACCTGCCATTGGCGATTGCCCGCCAGATCGACCGATCCGGAACTGGAACGCCTCAGCCTTGGCAAAATCGGCCTGGTTCAGATGATCGAACAGCTGATCGCCGCAGGCGTGACGCGGATCGAAGCCGGGATTGGCGCATATGGTTACAAGCTGGTCTATGGCGGTGAATCGGTGCCCACTCATCGCCTGATCGTCTCACGGCGATCAGGAATATCCCCTGTCTTGCTGAAGCTCTGCCTTGGTTGGGCGCGTGTGTTGCACCTGGTCTATTACAGGCTCTGGTTCGGGAGGGCTGCACCCCGGCTGAGGGCCGTGATCCCGCTGAAAAACAAATCGCTGTGGTCCAGCTGGATCAAAACAAGAATATGAGGCGGATATGATCGCATATCAGTTCTCTGCACGGGTTCTGCCTGAAGAAAAGTGGCCCGCCCTCAGCGCGTCGTTCCGCGACCTGACCCTTGAACACAGCCTGACCTATGCCCGCGCGGCGGCCCGCCGGATCGGGGCAGACGTACAGTTCCTGATGCTCACCACCCCGGACGGGCAGCCTGTTGCCGCCGCATGTCTGCGCATCAAACATGTTCCTGGCCTGCGGCGTGGCATTGCATGGCTTGCCGCCGGACCGCTGGTGCTGCATGTCGATCGGCCTGATCCCGACGCTGCAACACTGCGTGCCGTGCTGTCCGCACTGCGTACGTATGCTCAGGAGAGCGGGCATATCCTGCGCCTGCGGTTTCCGGCCACACCCTGGCATGATGTTGCATTGTTGGATCAGCTGGCCCGTAGCGAAGCGTTTTTGCCCACCGATCGATCCCCGACCTATCGAACCGTGGTCGTGGATTGTACCCAGGACGAAGATACACTGATGCGTGCCCTGCACGGAAAATGGCGCAACCCCCTGCGCAATGCGCTGAAAGCCGGCCTTGATCTGGATATCGTGCCGATTGCACAGGCAGCCGACCGGTTTCATCCGATGTATACCGAGGTTCAGGCAGCCAAAGGCTTTCGGCCGGATATCCCGCCAGAATTCTATTATGGCCTTGAGGGGGCTGATTTTGCCCATGAGGTTCTGTTTGCCCGCAAGGACGGGGCCGACATTGCCGCGATGACGCTGGGACGGGCTGGGTCCAATGCCGTCTATCTGTTCGGGGCCACTCTGGACACCGGGCGGCGCCTGAATGCCGGGCATTATCTGATGTGGCATTCCATGCTGCGCTGTCGCGACCTGGGCCTGAAGTATTTCGACCTGGGCGGGATAGATCCTGAAGCCAACCCTTCCGTCACACGTTACAAGCTGCGCACGGGCGGCACAGAGCTGCGCGCAGCGGGCCCGTACGAGTTCCGCCCTGCCGGCGCAAGCTCTGCCCTGATCAGCATCGCCGAAACCATTCACGCCCGCCTGAAGAAGCTGCGCTCATGACAAAGCCCATCGGTATCAACTTTCACGGCATCGGAACACCAAAACGCTCTCTGGAACCGGGCGAGGCCCCCTACTGGCTGTCCGTTGGCAAGTTTGAGCGGGTTCTGGACCGGATCGCTGCGGCCCCCAATCCGAGCCGGTTCACCATCACCTTCGATGACAGCAATCTTTCTGATCATGACATCGCCCTGCCAGCACTTGTTACCCGAGGCCTGCGGGCCCGGTTTTTTGTTCTGACCGGACGGATCGGACAGGCCGGATCACTGGATGCAGACCATCTGCGTCGCTTGCAGAATGCGGATATGACAATCGGCAGCCATGGAATTGACCATCTTGCCTGGCCGACACTGGATGACGCTGCTCTGATCCGAGAACTCAGCGAATCCCGCGCGCAGTTGGAAATGATATGCGGCTGCCCGGTGGTCGAAGCGGGCATTCCCTTTGGCCGCTACGATACACGGGTGTTACGTGCGCTGCGCGATGCGGGCTACACTACGGCTTGGTCAAGCGACGGAGGCATCTGGCGCAAAAACGCATTTATACGCCCCCGCACATCGCTGCGCGAGGATATGAGCGATCAGGATTTGAAGGCGATCTTGTCGGGTCACATGCCGCTCGCGCGCCGCTTTCGGCGCGCATTGGGCATGACCCGTCGGCGCTGGACGACCACAGGTTAGCGGGCGCGTGCGACACGCCCGGTAGACAGTTCTCCGGGCAGGGCCTTGGGAAACCGGGTATACCGCATCTTCCGCCCTCCTTCCTCGGCCTGGGCCTGGTCCCCATCCTGACCGGACCCGTCATCCGCATCCAAAAACCAGACCCCCGCACCCAGCAGGAACATCAAAAAACAGAACGTGGCATCCCAAAGATGGACGGTCACCGCAGATACACAAAGGCCCAGAAGCGAAATCAGATATCCAAGGCGCGCATCCGCCATTGCCCCGGTCAGATTTCTGCTGCCAAGCTTAAAGAACGTGACAATCATCGCGCCTACAAGAAGGAACAGGGCCGGAAAACCATGTCGCAATGTGACCACCAGCCAGAAATTGTCGACGCTGCTCAGCAGTACCATCCAGTGGGGGCGCGTCCAGTCATTCAGGCCGATACCGAAGATCGGGTTTCGCAGAATATCGTCGGATGCGAAATTGAACGTATGGATGCGGGCCCATGCCGTACCGGGGGTCAGCGTGAAATGGGTTGCAAAAATCTGGAACATACTCCGGTTCGAGCCAATCTCGGCAATGAAATACAGAACGCAGAATATGCTCAGCAGAACTTTCCATTTCTTCTTGAGGAAACTAAAAATCCAGTTCCATCCCATCAACGCCAACTGAATGACGACATTCAGAAACGCACCCGATGAAAGGGAAAAGAACACCGCCCCCCCTACTACCGAGGTCAGGCCAACCTTCTTGAAGAACGATTTATGCCATCCCAGCACATACCAGGTCAGCGCGAAGGCCGGCGCGCAGAACACGCCGAACAGGATGGGATGCGGCATCGTTGTCTGCGCCCGCAGCAACCCAAGCCGAGGTTCGAAAATCCATTTCTGATAAACGCTTAGAACCTTGCCGAACAGGTTCAACAGCGGGGTCTTGCCCGTAAAGGATTCGAACAAGGCAAAGGGCAGCAAAATGAGGATAAGCAGAAACAGGCATTTCACGAAGTACCGAAACGATTCCAGGTTCCGGATATAGGTTCGGGCAATAAAATAGGGCACCAGGGTTTCGATCATGAACATCCCGATGAACTGCCACATTTGCGCCAAACCATTATTGACAGAAATGGACAGGGCCGACCAAAAGCTGAACATGATCGCCAGAATATCAACGGCCCTGATCTTTCCGGCCTTGCCGCTCAGCCATCCGATGATCGCAGGAAACATGAACAGCAGCAGGATCACCCGATACCCGCTGAGCTTGAGCCCCCCCAAGTGGAAATAGAACGGCATCGCGAAGGAGACAATGAGCAAGGCGAGAACGACCGGCTTTGTCGCCGGGGCGCTGGCTTTCGCTGACAAAACGGCTGTCATCTAAAATTCCTGCCTTTAAACGGATAACATATTACAGATTGCACCAACATATTGTCAGTATTCTGGCCGCGCGCCCGAAGCCAATCACTTTTCCACAACATTGCCCGCAATGTCCTCATCGCGAGGGGTAGGATTGCGACAAGCTGGACCCCGCATTCAGGCGATCAAGCTGGCTGCCGGGGCGCACGCCGTATTCGTTGTATCCGTCTTTCCTGCCTTGCGCGTAATAGATGAACTGGCTGTCATAATGCCCACCCTGAGAGGGGGTCTGATCTTGAATCAACGCATTGTTGAGCACAACCCAATCGCGCTGGTTCTCGTGCCCGATGACATTGGCCACCGCATTCTGCTCAATGACCACCGAGGTCGAATCCGGAGAAATGTTGATGACCGGAACCGAATGACCGCCGGGCACATGGATCACCGAGTTCTTTCTGATCGAGATATTGTCCGAGCCATGGATCGAAATGCCGTGAATATGACCATTGTAGATCATGTTGTTTTCAACCAGCACATTGCGGTGTCGCATGACTGGGTTGCCGAGGTCCTTGCCGTCTCCGCCAGCCCAGATGGTCTGTGTGAAATCGCCACCGGCCATGTCGAATATATTGTCACGGATGACGATGTCCGAAGATCCCCGGGGCGATACCCGCATAATCTGGATCATGTCGCGGTGATCCTGAGATCCAGCCGCACCGCCAAAATCGTGAAACCGGTTCCGCTCGATTCTCAGGCCATCCGCAGCATCGACGTCAACCCCATCGGACCGGATCGTGTGAATGTTGTTGCCCGTAAAGACAAACTGCCGCGACTGCACGGACAGAACTGCTGTCCACCATCTGCGAAATTCGTTGCCTGAAAGGGTCAGGTTCCCGCCCCGCTCGATTTTCAGGCCGATCCCGATACTGTACCCGTCCGCCTCGGACCCTGTTCCCCTTGCAGTCCCACCGTCGAACACGGAATTCGATATCACAATGTCCGTACTGTTCAGGATGACGAAATAGGCAATGAAATGCCGATCGCCCCCATTGTAGGTGTAATCGAAATAGACACCATCCAGATGCACATTCCTGGCTCCTTCCAGAACCAGACGGGTAAAGCAGGCCGGTGCGGCAGGATCGGCGGACCGGATCACCACGGGTGACCGGTATGCCGTGTTCATCCTAAGGGTTCCATAATTCCCCGGCGCCAGAAGAAAGATTTCCCCGCCCCGGGCATTTTGCAGGGCTGCGCCAAGATCGGCGGCATTCGCGACCGGCTGCCCCTTGGTCTGAGTTGCGGGAAGGTGCGTTCGCACGTCTCGCCCCTGACAGGGGGGCTGGGCCGCCACATCAAAACCCAACATGAGCAGTAGCGCCCCTGCCAAGACGAGAATCCGGGACCCGGCCATAACGCACCTTTCTGATAACCACACTTGCAGGAAAGTGTAGGCAAGGCGGGTTCCACTGTCTATCGCGCCTGCTTGCCCGTCTGGCGCCATGGCACGTCCGAATAGCCCTTGCAACGCCCAGGTTTCCCTTACGGCACCGGGCAATTCATTGCCGATGCCTATCGCCCATACGCAAGGACATGCCTGAATGATGGCTATTTTGTGGCCATTGTTGCCCTACGGGAATCAATTCGCCAAACCATAGGCAACCGCTAAGGGAAGTGGAACAATTCCCGGTATCGAGTATCGAGTTCACTCGGAAATAAACGCACAGGGGCAGAATTGTCCCGATACAGGCAACAATTTCCAAACATAGCCATATTTCGGCCACTCTGCCGCCCTCGGGCGGCTGTTCCATCCGTCCTGGGTGTGCGGGAACTCGTGCGCTGCCACTCACAGCGCCTATGAAACAGAAGGTGAAATATGTCGACGACAATCACGGTAACCTCTGCGGCAGAGCTGAACCAGGCCTTGTCTCAGGCGACAGGTGGGGAAACCATACTGCTTGCGGCGGGCGATTACGGTCAGCTCAACCTCCACTACACGAATTTCGCATCGAATGTGACGATCCAATCCGCGGATCCGAATGCGCAAGCCAGCTTTTCCGGTATTCACGTCAAGCAATCATCGAACGTCACATTCGACGGCATCAAGTTCGACTACACTTACAATAGTGGCGACTACCATTTCCAAAGTCCGTTCAGTGTCTATGACAGCCAGAACATCGCGTTCAAAAACTCGATCTTCGATGGCGACGTTGCCAGCGGCACAGGCACATCCGCGGACGGCACCGGTTATGGAACAGGCCTGACAATCAGCGGTTCGACCAATGTCACTATCGACAACACCGAGTTCTTGAAGTGGTGGAAAGCAGTCATTGCCGTGAACTCCAATGGGGTCAGCGTTACCGGCAGTGATATCCACACGATACGGTCCGACGGTCTGGTCTTCGACAATGTCGACAACATTCTGGTCGAGAATAACTATATTCACGATTTCGGCGGCGCAGCCGGGTCCGGCGATCACCGCGACATGATCCAGATTCAGCGCGCCAACGGCAGCGGCAGTGACAACATCACCATCCGCAACAACGTGTTCGACATGGGGAACGGGGACTTTACCCAAACCATCTGGGCTGGTGGTGACGGCAAGGATATCAACGATCCCAATGTGATCCACCACAACGTGCTGATCGAAGGGAACACGATCTATAATGGCCACTTCCACGGCATTTCCCTTTATGGTGTGGATGGGCTTACGATCACCCAGAATTCGGTTCTGCACGTGGACGAAAAGACGCTGACCGGCGGGATCGAGATTCCGGTGATCAACGTTTCCTCTGGTTCCACAAACGTCACCATCGATCAGAACATTACATCTCAGATCGTAGGGTATAACGGGCAATCCGACTGGAACGTCAGCAACAACGCCCTGATCCAGCCCGGTGAGTACGACCAGAACTTCACCTATCAGGCAACGGCGCAGGGGAATGGTTACAACCAGTATGTCGTCATCCCAGGCAGCCTGGCTGACACACTGAACGCCGGTTCGGCCCATTCGTATGGCGCCTCGGGCTCCACCACTCCGCAGCAGGGCGGCACCACGTCCCCGGACAGCGGCTCCACGTCCCCCGACAGTGGCACCACGTCTCCGGACAGCGGAGTCCAACAGCCCGACACTGGGTCCGAGCAACCTGATACCGGGTCTGAACAGCCCGACACCGGGTCCGAGCCTATTAGTGGCGAACCGCAGGGCGAACTGATGATCGACATAACCCATCAGGACAGCCCGGAGAGCGTTGAGTACCAGGACGGAATTTCTGACATCAGCAAAGTCTCCTCCCCGGTCGACGCGACGCAGGCCGAAGGCGATACAAGCGCCGTGCAACCTGATACAGGCTCGGAACAACCCGACACGGGTTCAGAGCAGCCTGACACCGACTCCGAACTTGTCCTTGCTGACAGCTCACAAGACGAAATGTCGGTGATCGACATCACCAATCAGGACAGTCGGGGGAACATCGGGCACTTGGACGGGATTTCTGACGCTGAGCAGGTCAGCTTCTCAATCGACGTGACGCGGGAAGAAGGCGACACAACAGCCGAGCGGCTTGTGTGGAACCACTCGAATTTCGGCCTGAAGCTGAACAAGAAAGGGCATCTGGTCGCAAAAGTCGACAACAATGATGGTGGGTTCCGCGACGGCTTCAAGATCACGGATGTCGATCTGAGCGACGGTGAAACACATCAGGTCACTCTGATGGTCGATCAGGACACCGATCGCCTTCAGGTTCTGGTCGATGGTGCCGTTGTCCTGGACGAAACCAATACGGATTTCGATTTCGCCGGCGGTCGGGAAAGGGATTGGTACGTTGGTGATAGCGTCGACACCTTTGCGATCGGTGACGAGACCCCGTTTGTCGAGCCGTATTCCGATTTGTTCGCGTAACGGCAAAGATCGCTGAAAATACAGCCTATTGATTACCGCTGCATGGGCGGGTACCGAAAATTCGGACCCGCCCATATCTATTCCGCCCCCTGGCATTGCCAGTCATGTAAACTTGGGTGCATACGTTCTTTGAATGCTGCCAGCATTCATCTAAAGATTGGTCAAACAGCCATGTCACTGCCTTAAAAGGCGTATTGCAAAAAGTCTTTTTATCGCGATTGGCCCCGTTTCGAACGCCGCGCAAGGTTACGGTTTTTTTGGGAGAGTAAATGGTACAGTCAGAAATACGCTGGCACACGGATTGCAGACAGGATTATCTGGATACGGTCTGGAACATCATAACAGATGAAAAACCGGCCCGGATCATGGAAATCGGTGGCACGACCAGCCGATCGACCGGCGACAAGACACTGCCCGATCATGTCACATCCTTCACGATCAGTGACATAAGTGCCGAAGAACTTTCCCATGTTTCCGATGAGTTCGACACCCTTCAGATCAACGCCTGCGGCGATGTCAGCCATGTGGATCAGAGGTTCGATCTGATCATGTCCAAGTTTTGTGGCGAGCATATGCCCGACGGCAAGCAGTTCCACAAAAACATGCATCACCTTCTGGCGGATGGTGGCGTTGCTGTTCACTTGGTGCCGACCATTTTCGCCTCGCCGTTCCTGATCAACTGGTTGTTTCCCGAACAACTGACACGCAAGGCGGTTCAACTGTTGCAGCCCCGGCGCTTTGATGGCCAGAATACCGGCAAATTCCCCGCCTATTACTCACTGTGTCGCGGCTCGACCCCGTACATGCGAAAGGCGTTGGCGGATGTCGGGTTTTCGAGCATCGAAGTACATGAATATTACGGGCACCATTACTATGATAAGATTTTCGGCCTGCGGCAGCTGGATAACGGGCTGGCGCGCCTGTGCGCCCGGCACCAATGGGCGGTTTATTCTTCCTATGCCATCATCATAACGCGCAAGTAAGTGCCCCAGACCGGGCCCACGGCGTTTGACAGGAAACCAGCAAGACCGGAGGCTGTGGAAAGAGCGGAGCCACAAAACAGCCAAACAGACGAAGTAATGGAATTGACGCCCCAGTTTATGAATACCCGCTTCGACAGGTGGAGCGCATGACAAGTTGAGATCCGAGGACGTAGAGATGTTAGAGTCGAAAAGTTATCAGGCCTATATGAACAGCCCATACAAAAGCAGTAAGCATTCCACTTACTTCGATGTGTATGACAAACTTTTTTCTCCTTACATCGGAAAGGATATCACGTTTGTTGAGATCGGCGTTCTGGGTGGTGGATCTCTTTTCATGTGGCGGGAATTCTTTGGCCCTCAGGCCCGCATCATCGGCGTTGAACTGAACCCCGATGCAAAGCGCTGGGAACAGGAAGGGTTCGAGATTTTCATCGGCAGCCAGAGCGATCCGGATTTCCTTGAAAAAATCGTAAGGGAAGTCGGTGATATCGACATCGTTCTGGATGATGGCGGCCACACCTATGAACAACAGATCATTACGACGGAATGCCTGTTGCCACACATCAAGGATGGCGGGATGCTTGTGGTCGAAGACACGCATACCTCTTACATGGAAGGGTTCGGCCTCAGGCACCGTTCCTTCATCAAATATGCCATGAACATGGTGGACCGTATCAACCATCGGTTCTCGCGGCTGACGCCTGACACCTCGGAAAAGCGTGCCTGGGGGATTAGCTTCTTTGAGTCTTTTGTCGTCTTTGACGTGAACCGCAAGGCGACCTCGGTCGCATCGGCGCCCACAGAAAACGCTGGCAAGGACCTGCATGCCAAAGACTTCAGGCATGCGGACAATCAGACCTACGAAGCTCTTCTGAAAACATCCAAAGGGCTCTCGGCGCTCAAGGCCATTCCGGGGATGCGTGCCGCAGCCAGGCTGGTACGAAACATCGTGTCGCTGCCATCCAACATGAAGCGCGCCCGCAGGTTGAAAGAGTATTTTTGACCGGGTCAGAGACAGCTGTGTGCACGTTTCTTGTGGGAAATGTATAGCATGAGCATTGCACGACCCGCACATATCCTCTCGACTAGGTTCCGCTGGCCGCATGCGATTTCCGCCAGCCTGCTCATTTATGCACTCACAACCGCACCGGGCCTGATCAGGGATGGCAGAAACCCCGATGACTGGCGTCAGGTCCATGGTGCACCCGAGGGCGGGATGCCTCTTAACTGGACGACCGAGGAAGGTCGCTGGGCGATGGAGGTGCTGTATGTCCATGTTCTCCAGGAACGTTTTCTGCCCGTTTTGCAGACTGGACTAGCGGCAGGCGTTTTCCTTCTGCTGTCGTGGATTCTGGCGCGGCAGTCCGGCGATCGTGACACCCGGCCCTTCGCGACCTTTTTGATTTTCACGCTTGGCGTTCATCACATCTACATGATCAACGCCCTTACTTTTTCGAGCCACGTGTTTGCGTTCCCACTGGCGTTGCTGCTTTCCGTTGCCGGTTTCAAATGTTTTGAACGCGGCATCCTTCATGCGTTTGGCGCGCGGGTGATCTGGCTTTTGATCGGTGCGCAATGCATCGCGCTTTGTGCAGCACTCTATCAGCCTTTCGTCCCGTTTGGCGCCGTGATCCTGTTTGTCTCGATGATCCGAACCGACCGATACAAGACCACAGATGTGGGCACATTCATCCTGCTGTCGGCAATTGGATCATGTCTTGGCCTTCTGGTCTATTTTGCGCAGGCCCATCTGGCTGCCCAGTTGCATGATCATGTCCCCACGACCAACCGTATCGCGATGCCCTCTCTCCACGAGTTGCAGGGCAAGCTTGAAACAGCCCTTCAATTGCTTGGCCAAATCTGGCGGGGGTCGCTACAAAGAATACCCTGGGAAATCAAGACCCTGAACAGCGCCTATATCGGAATTGGGTTCTTGCTGGGCGTTGGGCTGAGCATTTCTGTCCTTGTACGGAACCCGCACAATTGGGTGCATGCCCTGCGCATCCTGATTGGCATGACCGGTATTCTCTTGCTGCCTTTGCTGATTTGGTTCTCCTACGATGGGCAGTGGATACCGTCGCGGGCCGTAGCCTATGTCGGCTTACTGGCTGCGGTGTTCTACCTGGCCGTTGATGCCGAAATACGGGCAAGAGGGTTCACGGCACCGGTCATTCTGGGCCTGCCCCTGATCGTTGCACTCACATACGCCTTCATGGCGCCTTTCGTCTGGAGCGATCAGTCCGAAATGGGGGACCGTGATGAGACGCTTGCCGAACAAATCATGACACGGCTCGCGGAGCTGGAAGGGTATGACGGCGCGCCATTCCGCATCGTCGGCCATACAGATTACCCCGATCTGGCTTGGGGGGACATGATTGGCTGGACCGTATTTCACGCTGGCAACTCCCGCCCGGGCATCTTCAAGGACATGTATGACCTGGACTGGTACGCCGAGGGCGGGCTGTATGAAGGACCGCTGGCCTGCGAGGCCTTCCCAGCCGAAAATTCCGTCTATCTGCATCATGGTGCCGCCTATGTCTGCCTGTCGCAAAGCTCCGGCTTTTCCGGCAACCTCATGTGCGCTGACAGCGACAAGCCCGAAATCGGTCGTATCTGCGTCACGCCAAAAGCAGTTCTGCGGCTCTCGGAGATCTGTGCGTCCCCCCTTCGAGGGGACAGAATTGACGTTACAAGCACCGCGATGCCAACCGTTCGCAGCGCAATCCAAGACCATGGCCACACCATACATGGCGGGTGTTTCTATACCGCAGGTTGGAACGGAGAGGTACCAAATGAGATCGAAGTATCAATGGTGAACGGGGATGGTGCAGTCACCTGGTCCGAAAAGCTGACACTTGGCGCGATAGAGAATCCATCCGGCAACCTAGAATAAGGCGTGCGCCTGACTGGCCAAATGACGCCAAACTAAAAACTTTGTCATCACCAATGCACGGCGTGAGGTGCTTAGTGACTGTGAAAAGACACTGAAATTCGAAAAAATACGCACGCACACAGAACTTTTTGAGCCCAAGGCAAAACCATGGTCACTTATCCCCGGACGCACGGGAAAGGCTACGCGTTATGGTAAATTTAAACATGAGTACCCCCACAATTCCGTCCCGGGAAAAAGCCTTGGACCAAAGCGCTCCGACGCTCAGCATCATCGTGCCCATGTTCAATGAAGAAGAGGTTCTGCCGGCCCTGTTCGAACGTTTGGGGCAATTCCTCGATCAGCTTGGGGAAAGCTACGAGATCATCTGCGTGAACGATGGCAGCACAGACGCAACTGCCAAGCTTCTGGCTGCCGCGCATGAGCGCGATGATCGTATCAAGGTACTGAACTTTTCGCGTAACTTCGGCAAGGAAATCGCATTGACGGCGGGGCTTGATGCAGCTGCGGGTGAAGCCGTTGTTCCGATAGACGCGGATTTGCAGGATCCGCCCGAACTGATCGAGACATTTCTGGAGAAATGGCGCGAAGGATTCGATGTCGTCTATGCCGTCCGGCGCCACCGCGACAGCGATACCGCGATGAAACGCTGGACAGCGCGGAAGTTCTATCAGGTCATCAACCGGCTCTCAGGCGTACCGATACCCGCCAATACCGGCGATTTCCGCCTTATGGACCGGCGCGTGGTTCAGGCTGTAGGGCAGCTGCGCGAGCACAACCGCTTTATGAAGGGCCTTTTTGCCTGGGTCGGGTTTCGGCACACCGAGGTGGCGTATGACCGCCCCGAGCGTGCGGCGGGGCAGACCAAATTCAACTACTGGCGCCTTTGGAACTTTGCGCTGGACGGTATTACCGGGTTCAGCACCGTACCTCTCAGGATTGCGGGCTATGTCGGCATGCTGACTGCGTTGGCCGCGATCATCTATGGTGTTTTCCTGATCTCACGCACCCTTGTCTACGGGGTGGATGTACCCGGCTATGCCTCATTGATGGTTGCAGTGCTGTTGATCGGTGGCCTGCAACTTGTCGTGCTGGGCGTCATCGGGGAATATCTGGGGCGGCTTTATGCAGAGGCTCAGAAACGCCCGCTTTACATTGTCGAAAGCAGCCTGGGGTTTGAGCCCCTGGACGGTCATTCATCCTGATCCCTCGGCCTCATCTGCGCCGGTAGACAAGAACCTGCCCGTCCCCCAGCGTCCCGGCAAACGCGTGCACGCGTTCCAGCCGCCCTTCCGCATCACGTTGCAGATCAGGAATGGCACGGAACATCCGGTCTGGGAACAGAACAACCAGCGCCACAGGGCCAGGTTGGGCCATGGCCTCGGAATAGTCCTGCGCATCCCCGATGGTTCCCCAGTCGGCGTCGAAGTGGTCTTCGAAAAGGGGGCCGCCCGGGTTGATCGCATATACCCGTTCTGACGGGCTGCGGGTTTCTTCAACAAGCGCAAAAGCCCCCGCCAGATCCTGTTTCGGAGCAGAATAGTTCCGCTGCACCAAGAACACGGACACCACGATCATCGCCAGAACGCCCAACGCAAAGAGCGGCGATCCAAACCGGGGCTGTTGAGCCCACCGTGCCACCGCATCAGCACCGTATCGACACCCCACAACGGCCAGAATAATGATCAGCCCGATATCGACGAAAAAGAACCTCGGCCAGATCCGCATCTCAAGCGACAGCAGAAGCAGTAGCGTCACGGCGATATGCATGGCGATGGACGGGAAAAACAACGGCTGCACCGCATGCGCCCCCACGGCACCGAAGACGATGACGGCCAGCCCACCGATCGCGATGAACAACATCAGCGGGCCGGTATCCCCAACCGCGGTCCGCAAACCTTCGACAATTGTCCAGAGCGGGTTCTGGTATTCCTGCATGGGGTCCACGGCGGATGTCGCCGAAACCTCGCTCACCGTGCCCGCTATGCTTGGCAAGATCGGCAGATATGCAAGCAGGACCAGAACCAGCGCAACCGCAACACCCACCAGCGGATGCAGCACCCATTCGCGGGTCAAAGTGCCCCGGCCGAACCCGGTCACAAGGGAAAGCAGCCAGATGAGACCCAGTGCAACAAAGAAAAATGCACCGGTCAGATGCGTGAAAACAGCGGCCGCGGCGGTAAAGCCGAATGCAACCCAGGTGCCGGTCGCTGGCTGGCGCATCCCCCGCAGAAAGAAAATGAAGCCAAGCGTGCTCCAGAATGCAAGCTCGGTATATCCGCGCGCGTTCTGAGAGAACCAGACCTGATGATAGGACAGGGCCACCAGCAAGGCAGAAACATGCGCAATCGTGCTGTCTGCAACCTCTTTTGCCAGCCACCAGATTACCCCGACAAGACCGACGCCGAACAGGACGGCCGGAAACCGGTATGCCCAGGCCTGATCTCCGAAGATCTGGGAAACCAGCTTTGCCTTCATGCTGAAAAAGTAATGATGGTTCATCGAATATTCGCGCATCATCTCATTCCACGGAAGGCTGACATGCGTATCGACGGTCCGGATTTCGTCATACCACAGGGGCGCGTTCAGCCCGGCGCTTCTGAGGACTGCGGCAAGAAGAAGAATGAACAGGAGTATTGCCAGATCGTTGCGGTCAAGCGCGGGGGAAGGCTGTTTCATGGGCTTCTCCAGTCCACTCGGTTCAGGTCAGGCACCCGGCAAAATCGTCGGCCTGGACGCGGCGCATGCAGGTGCCGGTCCTTCTTTCGCACCCCACCGTATCCGGGGCGCATACTGACACAAGGCTCGGATGCAGGCGGTTTCACCTCAAAGCAGCCCAAATACTCGATAATATACAAAATATTCCCTTATTGTTTCTACTTCCTGCACTCTGTCAGGCCACCCCATCCAGCATCTGCCGATAAATCTGTTCGATCCGTTCATGCACATGGGTTGGGTCGAAACGGTCCTCACGTGCCAGTGCACGAGCGTTGGACCCCAGTTCCCGGCGCAGTTCCTCGTTCCCCGCAAGCTCCAGCACAGCAGCAGTCAGCCCTTCGGCATCGCCAACCGGGCAAAGCCGCCCAACCTGTTCAGACACAAGTTCACTCACACCGCCGCAATCGGTCGCTATCACGGGCAAACCGGCGTGAAAGGCCTCGACGATTGAAATCGGCAGCGCCTCCCAACGGGACGTGAGCAGCATGAAATCCGCGGCGGCCATATGCAGGGGGACGGTATCGATCGGCCCCAGAACCCGGATATTTTCACTCACCCCCGCCGAGGCAATCCAACCCGAAATCACATCTTCCAAAGGACCATGACCTGCCAGCGCGAGCACGATATCGCGGCGCACCTTCACCAGCCGGGCCAGCACATCGATCATCAGGTCGATACCCTTTTGCGGATCCAGCCGGGCCGGGCTGAAAATCAACACACCTTTCTCGTCGCGCAAAAGTTCCTGTCTCAGCGCCAGAACTGCAGCGGGATCCTGATCCGGTGGCGGTGGCACACCAAGCCCAAGCTGGGCTGTGCGCGCCCGCGGCAGGCCACGATCGATCAATGCATCAAGGGTTTTATGGCTGGGGCAAGCAGTGACATGAGCTGCGAACTGAGCACTGCGCGCCACCCCGCCATACCGTTCGGGCGTTGAACCATGAAAGGTGAAAAGGCGGCGGGTCGGCTGGCCGGCAAGCGCCAGCCGGGCGACAAGTGCGGGGGCGGTTTCGTGAGAATGAACAAGGTCGAAACGGCCGCGGGCGACAATCTTTCGCAGTTTTTGCGCACAGCCCACGGCGGCTCCTAGCCGTCTCATCATACTGAGACCCTCGTCTTCCGATACACGTTTCAGGTCCAACGCATGAAACCCGACATCGCGCCCTTCCCGGCCCCATGGACCGGGCGGTCCACCCAGTTCGACATGATGCCCTCGATCCCGCAGATAACTCGTCAGGTCCAGAATATGGCGCTGAATTCCACCTCGTTCGAACGCAGGTCCCAATTGCAGAACGCGTAGTGGCCGGGTGGAACGTCCGGTTGCAATATCCACCTCCTGCTCTGGTTGCCCTGAAACATAGGCCATAGACGAAACCCCTTACCCCCTTGTCCGGGGCACATGCGGACGTCACACAAACCCGCCACCCGGAAAGGTTTTACCAAATCGATTGCAGATTCAGCACCGTTGATCTGATATGGTACGAGGCTGAGCCATGTTGAAACACAGCCATCATATGGCAGGTGCGTAATACGTCAAAGGTATCGTCGACAGAGAGGGAACCCACATGGCGCATCAAGGCCCGCGAGGCGTCTGCCTTCGGCATCCTAGGAAGGTTGCGGCAGAAGTTCTGTGCTAAAGCGTTCCATTGCTGCACTGAAATCTTTGTCCATATACTCGTTCACCATAATCACACTAAGCAGGATTTCCTGAACCCGGGATTCCAGCATTTTAATCGAATTGAGTGAGAAGTTTCCAATGTTTTCAAATTGCTCCGCCGACAGTTTGTCAGGCGCATAGAAGACATAGAAATACTGCGACACGATCTTCTCATAGCTCACGTCGCCATCTGTCCCAAAATCCCTGACGACGGACACACGCCTGCTGGTTAAGAAAGACGCGGGACCCTTATCCCGGCGTGGAGTTTGCCTCCAAGAGCAAAACTGTTCCGAGGACAATTATAGAAAATACGGATTTCTAAAATCACCCCCGACTTCCTATTGAAGAGTATGACAGGATAAGGTGGTTGTGTTACAAATTCGATCTACCGTGGAATGTTATAAAATCCGTCAATGAGCCGCACCGGCGGAGCACCACCTTTTCCTTTCGCTTGCAAGTAGATGTGTTGGAGCATCTGGAGGTCGCTGCGCCCCCGTTCCAGGCTCGTTGATTTTACTGCGGATGATACGAAGGCTTTGACATCCAACATCGACCAGGTGAGCCTCTTGATGAAACAGCGATCTTACTCGCCCTGCTTCAGGATGAACGCCTATTGCATCCCCGTGGACTTTGATGCCTTCATGCGATTCCGCTCCTATCCCAGTTTGGGAAGCTTAGCGGAAAACTCCAGCTTCAAACGGTCCAGTTTTCAGGGTGCGAAACACCAAACCACGCCTCCCAAAATCACCTCCAGCGTTCAAAGCTATATAAATATTTCAAAAAATTTACAGCACCATGTTATATCTCACCAAACCGCGACCGCATGCGCATAGGAAGATGAATGCGGATATCAATTGCAACTGCAATGGCAACCTGTGCTATGGGGGGGCTGATGAAAGGAGCGCTGGGGCAGGTCGGCGACATTGCAACGAGCCGTAGCTATTGGTTACTTGCTCTAACCGCAATCGCAGTCATCGGTCCATTTATGTGGCCAGTGCAATGGTCGGGTAACGAGATCAACTATTTCGATCTCTCCTATAGATTTGCGCAACCCGACGCATTCACAGACAGCCATGCGGTTTTCGACGATTCAAAGGGACGCATCGTCAGCTTTTTGCTGATCGGCAACGTTATCACACTGGCAGGCTTTGAAGCCGCTAAGACGATCTTCGCACTGACACTCTGGTTGCTCTCTGCCTTGGGGGTTGCCGCCATCGCACGCGATTTCGGATTGCGGGTGGCCGAACTGGCTCTCTCACTCCTGATATTTTGTCAAAGCGCTCAAGGTATTCTTGGCAATGAATGGATGTTCGACACAATAGAGGCGAAGGTCTTTGCCTACGCTGCGGTATTCCTCGCGATCACCTCAGCGCTGAACGGCCGCTGGATAATGGCTATGATCGCGTTGGCAGTGGCAACCTACATGCATTTTCTGGTCGGTGGTTTCTGGGCTGTGACACTGGTTCTGCTGCACCTTCTGAAAACAGGTCGCATGTGGCAATCCGCACGTCTCGCGATCGGATTCTTCCTGCTGATCCTACCGTTATTCTTTGTCTTGATTCGGGAGCGGATCGGGGTGGAGGTCGATACCTCGGGCCTCGATCGCTCGCTAAACGCGATCTACACAGAACTTTCAGCGCACTTCCATGTTGCTCCCCTTCTCGATGGCATCCGCCATTTCCTCAAAGCCTGGCTGCCCGGTGCATGCGTGCATTTGGCGCTTTTGATTGCGCTCGTAATGCTACGCGACCGGTTCAGGGACCGGGCTTTGCTGATCTGGTTGATCGGGCTGAATGTATATGTCCTTCTGGCGCTTGTTATCTACATGCTGGACGATGGCCGCTACTTGCTGGCACCCTTCTATCTGCTGCGTCCTGCCGGGCTAATCTGTCTGATGTCGCTTCTGGCTTTGGCGCATATGCTGTCGGAACTGGTCGAGCAGGACCAGCGACCGCGGCTCGCTCTGGCAACCTGCACCGCAGTTTTGTTGCTCTTACTGCCCCAGGCCTTGGGCAGTCTGGCGCAAATCGTCACGCGGTATCCCCCACATATCAGGCTCGAAGCCGCTCTCAGCGCCTCCGAACGCGATATTCTATCATGGATCCGCACCAACACGGCACCGAATGCGGCAATCGTGGTGCAGGAGGCAATTGCAGGAGGATCAATTCTGGAGGGCGATCCGTTTCCCGGCGGGATGGAACGATTGAGTGGGCGAGGGTTTGTCGTAAATTTCAAATACATTCCAACCAGCAAACCTGATGTAGTGCGCTGGTATCAGCTATTGCAGGCACGTCGCGCATTCTTTGACGGGGAATGTACCAAGAACACTGCGCTGCGCGCGGATTACGCCGTAATCCGGCTTCGGTCAGGTATGGCCGCAGCGGATTGCGTCACCACAGTATTTTCGAACAACGAGTTTCTAATCGGGCGTATCCTGCCGGAGGGGGCAGACAGGATCGACCCTCAACGACCATAAAGGCTCTGTCGCAAGCTTTGAGACCCTCTGTTCGAGGTTGGTCCTCGTGAAAGTGGCGCGGCGGATTTCGGAAAAGTCAAACTGTGACGATGTCATTCAAGGGCGCGCATTTTCCAAAGGAAATAATATTGCACGCCGTTTTCCTTTACCTGCGTTATTTGGTGTCGTGCCGTGATCTGGAAGAAATCATGAACTTGCTTTCGAATTGATACGACCGACAATTACTCACTTGCTAACTCCGAGAACGTCAATGGCTAAAAGTTGCAACAGATCCTCAGAAGGCCCGCCAGATTAGGGGTGCTACCATTATTACGCTCATTATCTTTTGA
>NZ_JBQFYQ010000013.1:0-75619 GCF_056541565.1 Ruegeria sp. AG6
CGTAACCGCCGCTTCCGCCGCGTCCCAGCGCCTCAGCAGCGCCGGTGAAGGGGGTTCTAAGTATAACAAACAAATCCCGCAAGCGGAAAATGACGCCGCAGAGCATTTTTTTGAAAATTCTTAGATAACCATTTAAAAACAGCATATTACAAGCGTCGAAAGCTCACCTTTCCTGTGTCGGTCGGGACTCTCTCCATCGGATGGCCACGACACAACCCGGAAGACACAAGATGGCACTACTATATATAGGGAATCGACCGACACTGAACACAAGGCTGCGCGACTCAAGTCCGTGAATCGACTCGGGACTCTGCCAGAATCTGCATTGAAAACCTTAAAGGCCAGATTTCGAACTGCATCATGCCGAGGGGGCCTACATGATTCCGACCACACCTTGAGCGTGCCAACATTCTGAACACCAATCTTGAACATCCCACCGAGATGAGTTCTGGTCTGGGACATTCGTTTTCGACTTCTTCAGCGAGACAGGCATGACGCGTCACCTTACGTTCCCACTGGTCAGAACCGTCGGATTTGACGGAGCGCTTGTCACATTTGCGGACACGATGTCTGAGACAGCGAACCGAGCGGCGCTGGCCTTTCGATCTGAACTGGATCGGCTTCAATGGGCAGAGGTCACGGAATCTTCTGCCTCGCTGGCCTCGGCATATGTCCGGTTCGATACGCAAATCACCACCCACCAACAGATGCTGCACAAGCTTCAGGACCTCGTCGATCAGAAGGACTGGTACAGCACACCACTTCCAACAGGCCGCAGGCTGTGGCGAATTCCGACGGTCTATGGCACCGACCTTGCGCCCCAGCTGGACGATGCCGCTGCTGCTGCCGGTCTCGCGCCGGAAGAAGCAATACGGCGGCTTGGCCAGTCCCGCGTGCGGGTTTTGACGATAGGGTTCGCCCCCGGGCAACCCTACCTTGGGCCATTACCCCCCGAGTTCAATATTCCGCGGCTGCAAAACCTGACCCCCATGGTGCCCGAAGGCGCTCTGGTTCTTGCAATATCTCAGTTTGTCCTGTTTTCCGGGCCGACGCCAACCGGGTGGCGGCATGTCGGGCAGACGGCTTTTCGGTGTTTCCGGCCCGAGACGACCGAGGCATTCGCCCTCAAGCCTGGGGATGAACTGATATTCGAACCCATTTCCCGCGAAGACCTGGAACAAATCAGAGCCAAAAACGAAGATGGCACGGGCGGAGCAACCTGCGAGGAGATTGCGCCATGAGCCTGATCGTCCACCAGATCGGCCCGGCTTGCACCATCCAGGATCAGGGGCGCTCAGGTTATCTGGACCAGGGCCTGTCCCGGTCCGGGGCCGTCGATACACTGGCCCTTCATGAAGGCGCCGCATTGCTCGGCCAAAGCCCG
This sequence comes from Ruegeria sp. AG6, assembly GCF_056541565.1. Lineage (NCBI taxonomy): Bacteria > Pseudomonadati > Pseudomonadota > Alphaproteobacteria > Rhodobacterales > Roseobacteraceae > Ruegeria > Ruegeria sp. AG6. Next base: position 1,385 of record NZ_JBQFYQ010000013.1, read on the forward strand.
GAACTTGCTGCGCTGGAAATGGCCGGAATGGGCGGCACGTTCGAGGCGGCACAGAACATGCGCATCGCATTGACCGGTGCGCAGATGCAGGCCAGCATTGATGGCAGCCCCGTGGCCTGGAATGCCTCGCATCACCTGAAGCCCGGACAACGGCTGGTCATCGGTGCGCTTCTGCAAGGCAATTACGGCTATCTTCATTTGGGGGGCGGTATCGATTCAGAGGTTTTTCTTGGATCTCGATCCGCGCATCTGACGGCACGGATCGGGCGAGCGGTGAAGCCGGGCGACCGGCTGACCTGTGGCGCGGAGGCAGGCGACGCTGGTTTGAAACTGCCCCCTTCCGAACGCTTCTCGGGTGGCGTTCTGCGTGTCGTCGCCAGCTTCCAGACGTCCTTGTTTGATGACGCAACGCTTGATCGGTTTGCGCGCACCTCATTCCATCGTGGCGCACGCGCCAACCGGATGGGGATGCAAGTCAACAGTGACGGCGACGGGTTTGCGGCCACTGGCCAACTGAACATCTTGTCCGAGGTTATTTCCCCGGGCGACATCCAGATGACCGGAACCGGAGACCCGTTCATCCTGCTGCCCGAATGCCAGACCACAGGAGGGTATCCCCGCATCGCGACCGTTCTGCCCTGCGACATGCCCCGCGCAGCGCAGACACCCGCGGGCGGAGCGATCACGTTCGAATTTGTCAGCATCGAGCAAGCCACCGAATTGCACGCGGCATTCATGGCGGATCTTGCCCGCCTGCCCTCGAAAGTCGAAGCGTTGGTGCGTAACCCGCATGACATCCCGGACTTGCTGTCCTACCAATTGATCAGCGGAGTGATTTCTGCCACCGACTAAGGAGATGTGCCGATGCCAAGCGTCGATCTGAATGCCGATATGGGGGAAAGCTTTGGCCCATGGAAAATGGGCGACGACGAAAGCCTTCTGAAGATCATCACCTCGGCCAATATTGCCTGTGGCTTTCATGCGGGTGATCCGGATGTAATGGCATCGACAATGAAGCTGGCAGCCGAGAATGGTGTCGGCATCGGGGCGCATCCCGGGTTTCCCGACCTGCAAGGCTTTGGCCGCCGGAACATGAAGCTGTCTCAGGACACCCTCCGCAATCTGGTGCGGTATCAGTTGGGCGCAGCCATGGGCATGGCCAATGCGGTTGGCACCAGAGTTCGCCATCTAAAGCTGCACGGCGCACTGGCCAATATGTGTTCGCTCGATGTCGATATGGCGCGGGCCTGCTATCAGGGCGCGCTGGACGTCGATCCCGACATCATCGTGATGGTTCTTGCCGTGACGAAACAAGAAGACGCCGTGCGCGAGCTGGGCTGCAAATGGGTGGGCGAGATTTTTGCCGACCGCGCCTACAATGACGACGGAACATTGGTTGACCGCAGCCTGCCCGGCGCGGTGATCCACGACGCGGATGTCGCAGGACCTCGCATCCTGAACATGGTCCGCGAAGGCGCGATCATCACCGAAAGCGGCAAGCGGCTGGAAACATCGATCGACACAATCTGCCTGCATGGTGACGGACCAACCGCGGTGCAGATCGCCCGTTCTGTTCGTGAAAGCCTGATCGGGGGCGGTGTCGAGGTGACGACATTCACCCGCTGAACATCATGGGTTAACGTCGGCAACCCAAATTCACGACTGTTGCCCGTACAGGCCTCAGCGCCTAGCATGGCGGGCAAACGCATATTCTGAATACTACAATTTCAAACAATGCCTTGACCCATGGCGGGCAAGAGCAAGGAGGTCGTGGAATGTCATTTGATCTGATGTCTTATCAGCCCCGGGGCGACAAGAAGAACTCGGACTTCTTCAACGAATACCTTCCGAAGATTTACGAACGCCGGACAAGCTCGGGCATTGCGGATCAGGTCGGCGCGATGCGGGCCATCATCATTCAGGTCGAACCCGACGCGGTATTCGACACGATGGTCGAACTTTACGTGATGACACCCTATCGGCACACCGCCAGCTATCTGGGACGAACCCACAGAGTCTCGGTTCTGCATTCACATCCCGACTATCCTGCGCTGATCCTGATGGCGCCGCTCAGCCCCGGATTCGAAGACTTTATCCCCCGCATCAATCGCATGTATCCACTGGCGCGCAACACACCGCAGACGCGCTATGTCGGCGAGGTATTTGCTGCCTGTGATCTGGACGCGCTGACCCATGCACTTGAGGATCAGAACATACGTTTCGAATATCCCGGAGATACCGAGAACCCGTTCTACACATCGGACGGGTTCCGATTCACCACCCCGTCCGATTTCACCTGCAACCGCGTCGGGTATTCGACCCACGACTTTAACGACACCGACAGTCTGGGCCTTGGGGATCGCGTGTTGCTGAGCGACACGGAACAGGCCCGTCTGGAACAGGCCGCCGCCTTTGGAACCGAAAGCAAAATCGCCCCGCTGATGCTGGGAATCGACCATCTTGCGACGCGGGTCCTGGCGGGCGAGCGCGAGGATGCGATCCTCGAGTTTCTGACCATGGTGCCCTATTATTTCTGGGGCGCTTACAACATATTCGACATGAACTCATCGACCAACGTGAACCGCAACGGCAATGTGGACGATGACAAAAAATCTCCGGCCAAGGTATTCACCGCAAACAACACGCCATCCTTCGTCAACTCCTTCGCCAAACTGCCGATGCCGACCGAGGATTTCGTGCGCAATTTTGGCCGTCGTCTGCACCACATGGCCGTCGAGATTCAGGATGGCAATCACGGCGCCGGGGAAAAGAACGTCGATTTCGTTGTGAACACCCTGAAGGACAAGGGTGTGCCGTTCCTGGCCCATGTGGTGGGCGAGTGCAAAGACGACCCGAACCTGAAACAGATCTTCTCGAAACACTCCAAGCATACCCTGCTGATTACCGAGTATATCGAGCGGTGCCACAAATATGATGGGTTCTTCACCAAGGACAATGTCGCCGCCCTGACAGCCGCCGCCGGACAGGACGAACAATACCAGCACGGTCACGTTTTCGATTGAAAAAAGGGCTGCGGAATACCGCAGCCCAGACCCATTCAGGAGAGAATATGCCGAACCTTATGATGGCCCGATCATGAAACAGGTGACGTTGCGGGCCTGCAAACGGCGACAGGCCAGATCCGCCTGTTCGCGGGTCATGCCCTGAAAGGTTGCGTCAAACCCGCGCGCGCTTTGGTTCACTTTGCGCAGCGTGCCTTCCAGTGTGGTCATTTCCGACAATGCGGTTTTCAGCAAAACCTTCTCGGCCTCATACCGCGTGGTATAGCGCCCCACATTGACCCCCCACAGGTGCCCACCTGACGAAGACAGCCGAGTGACAACCTCCTGCTCAGGCTCTGGCTGCTTGGTGGAATCCGTCGAAGCCAGAACCAGATTGTCGGGGCGCAATGCCGGACGGGTATCGGATGTTTCCACCGGCGGTGCCGTTGGTGCGATATCCGCTTTGGCAATGGCCGCCGCGATCGCGCTGTTAATGCGTCCACGATTCTCATCAGCTGTCACAGCAACCGCGCTTGCGACTTGCGTCGACGCGGAGGGGCGCCGAACCGGGCGCAAACTGGATTTTGGCGCGCCGCTCACGCTGGCGACCTGCGTCCCGACACCCAATCCGGTATTTCCAGCATAGGCAGGTCGGGCAGGTTTGCGAATGGGCGCACGGGACGGGGCGCGGCGGAAACCCAAATCCAGAAGCTCGGCAACCTTGGCATTCCGAGAGGCGCCGGACTTTCCGCCGAAAACGGTGGCGATGATGCGTTCATCCTTGCGTTTTGCCGATGCCACAAGATTGAACCCCGCCGCACGGGTGTAACCGGTTTTGATGCCGTCGGCGCCTTTGTAGGCCGCCAGCAGGCGACGGTTGGTGTTGGGAACGGTTTTGATCCCTGCATGCGTCGATTGACGCGAGAAAAGGTTATAGTATTGCGGATAGTCATACAGCAGATGCCGACCCAGCGTGGTCATGTCACGTGCGGTCGAAAGATGCCCCGCCTCGGTCAAACCATGGGCGTTCTTGAAGGTCGTGCGGCTCATCCCCATCGCCTTGGCGGTTCGCGTCATACGACGCGCAAAAGCTGCCTCGGACCCGCTGATGGCAATACCGATGGCCGTGGCAGCATCATTGGCCGATTTCACAGCAGCCGCGCGGATGAGATAGCGAAAAGCAATTGTCTGACCAGCGCGCAGGCCCAGCTTCGACGGTGGCTCGGCTGCCGCCTTTTTGGTGATCCGAACCGGGGTATCCAGAGTGATCTCACCGTTCCGCACCGCTTCGAACGCGATATAAAGCGTCATCATCTTGGTCAGCGATGCCGGGTGAAGCCTTGTATCAGCATTGCGCGAATGCAGAACCTCTCCGGTTCGGGCATCAATCACCATCGCTGCGTAAGGTGCCGCCATGGACCTGAGCGGCGCAAACGCCAGCACGCACAACACCACTATGAGAAAAAAGCCCATTCGGGCCGGAACTGTCCGCCGAATCTGCACGATTTTTGCCTCTGTCTGCCTCGCGCCGCCGGGTATTCCCGGTCAGCAAAAATTATTTTATTATCGTAAACACTATCACAGAGACTTGGTGAAATAAACCGAAAGCTGAGCATTTCGCGGTTTCGTTAGGTTGCCTGAACTGGGCTATATCTAGACAAATACTGCCCAAAGCCCACCAGATGCGCGATTGAGGCAGAACTTGGTCAACACCCGGCAGGGTTTTCGTGGAACTGCGGCCAATAGGCAACATCACTTCAGGCTATGCACCAGATCGGCCAAACCGCCCAAATCCCTCAACTCCCGGAATCGGGGACTGTCGACCGGGGCTTCGGCATGCTCCACCTCCCAGACAAGGCCGTGCGGGACATGAACCCCCCAGCTTCCTGCCTGGATCGGAGCCACAACATCAGATCGCATGGAATTGCCAACCATCATCGCGCGCGCCGGGCCATCACCATGCCGCTCAAATATCGACCGGTAAGTTTCAGGGGTCTTTTCAGACACGATTTCCACTGCGTCAAACAGATCGCCCAGACCCGACTGGGCCAGTTTGCGTTCCTGGTCGATCAGGTCCCCTTTGGTAATCAAGACAACCCGGCACAAGCCTGTCATGCCTTCCACCGCGTCGCGGGCATGGGGCAACAGCTCGATCGGATAGGCCAGCATCTCTTGCCCGGCTTCGATCAATTGGCGAATGACCGAGGCCGGCACACGGTCATCCGTGACCTCGAGAGCGGTTTCGATCATCGACAGAACAAAGCCCTTGATGCCATAGCCATAGTGTCGAATGTTGCGCTTTTCGGCCGCCAGAAGCCGCTCCATCAGATGATCCTGGTCGGCATGATCGGCCAGCAGCTCGGCAAAATGCGCCTGCGTCAGCTGAAAAAAACGCTCATTGTGCCACAGGGTATCATCCGCATCGAAACCGATTGTCGTCAGCTTGTCAGTCATCTCGTTTACGTCCGCTTGCTCTTTTCACCGGCCATCCCCACGTTATATAAGCGCGAAGATAAACCCCAAAACTGAATCGGACAGTTGCCTACGATGCTGGAAAAGACCTGGATGATGTCTGACGAACCGGACAACGACAGCGACGCGTCCGTTCTGGTACAGACGCGCCCAAAAACCAAGCGTCCGCCTTTGTACAAGGTGCTGTTGCTGAACGACGATTACACGCCGATGGAATTCGTGGTTCATGTTCTGGAACGTTTCTTCGGCATGACCCATGCAGAAGCATTCGAGATCATGCTGACCGTGCATAAAAAAGGTGTGGCCGTCGTCGGGGTCTTCAGCCATGAAATTGCCGAGACCAAAGTTGGCCAGGTTATGGATTTCGCCCGCCGGCACCAGCACCCGCTGCAATGCACCATGGAACGCGAAGAATAAGGCTTTTCGCCTGACCCTCACACATATTTGCCGGAATTGCCCATGTCCCCTCGCCTGGAACTTGCATTGCAGAACGGCCTGTCGCTGTCGTCGCCCCTCAGCGTGATCTGCCCTGTTCCAACCCATGATCTGTCGGCGCTTTCCCATGCGGCGCAGGTGGTGCAGCCGTTCAAACCTTTTTATGACCATTTTGCCGCGCAGGGCTTTGACACGGTGCCCGAGGCAGAAAACCCTTGCGAGGATGCAATTGTGTTTTTGCCGCGGGCCAAGGCGCTTGCACGGGCGATGATCCATCTGGCCAGCTCACGAGCCCGCGGCGTTGTCGTGATCGATGGCGCAAAGACCGATGGCGTGGACAGCATTCTGAAAGATGTTCGCAAAAGGGTCTCGGTCGAAGGGCCTCTGTCCAAGGCACACGGAAAAATCTTCTGGTTTCAGGCTGACCCGCACAGCTTTGCAGATTGGGCTGCGCCAAAGACGCAGATCGTCGATGGGTACCACACGGCACCAGGTGTGTTTTCAGCGGACGGGATCGATCCCGCCTCGGCCATGTTGCTGAACGCCTTGCCTGCCAAGCTGGGGCCGCGCGTGGCCGATCTGGGTGCCGGGTGGGGGTATCTGACCGCAGAGCTTTTGAAGCGCGACAACCTTAAATCCGTGCATCTTGTCGAAGCAGACCACACGGCCCTTGCCTGCGCGCGCATCAACGCCTCTGACCCCAGGGTCCGGTTTTATTGGGCTGACGCCGTTACTTGGACGGCGCCAGAGCCATTGGACACGGTTGTAATGAACCCCCCGTTTCACACCTCACGCAGTGCCGACCCCACGCTGGGGCAGGGTTTCATCGCAGCAGCGGCACGCAATCTGACGCGCAACGGAACCCTATGGATGGTCGCCAATCGCCACCTTCCCTACGAAACCACTCTGAACGAACACTTCGCTCGGGTCGATGAAGCCGCCGGCGACAACCGGTTCAAGGTGTTTGAGGCCTCTCGCCCTCGGCGATAAGGCCAGCTAACCTGCCCCTAATTCAGGAGGATTCGGATGTCCTTTTCCATCGCAGGCAAGACCGCAATCGTTACAGGCGGGGCCAATGGCATCGGGCTGGCCATAGGTCGGCATTTCGCGGATGCGGGCGCAAATGTCATGTTCGCCGATATAGATGAAAAACGTCTGGTCGATGAGCTGGGGGAACAGGCAGAAGACGGCAATATTCGGTATTTCGCAGGCGACCTGCGTGAAAAGCTGACCATTGCCAATTTGCTGTCGGCAACACTGGATGCGTTTGATCAGGTGGATATTCTGATCAACGGCGCGCGCCAGGTGATCCAGTCTGATCCGCTTGATCCCGATGACGACTCGATGCGCACCTTGCTGAACCAGAACCTGATGCCTGCGCTGCGGCTCAGCCAGTTGGTCGCAAAGCGTATGATCAAACAGGCCGGGGATGACGATGAGAGCCCTGCCGGATCGATCATCAACCTGTCATCCATCGCGGCCCGCCGCACGCATCCCGACCTGATGGCCTATTCCGTGTCGACAGCCGCGCTGGACCAGATGACACGTTCACTGGCCGTGGCGTTGGCGCCGAACCGCATCCGGGTCAATTCGATTGCGCTCGGCTCGGTCATGAGTGCATCACTGCAATCGACACTGAGAGAGAACCGGGAATTCCGCGACGATATCGAAAAGCACACACCGCTTGCCCGTATCGCGTCGGCCACTGAATTGACGGAAACCGCGCAGTATCTGGCATCGGATGCAGCCGGATTCATCACCGGCCAGATCCTGACAATCGACGGCGGCCGCACATTGCTTGACCCTGTTGCCGCACCTGCGCATTGAGACCCATGTTCGAAACTGAAAAAAACACCGCCTCTGCCTGGTTCCGCCAATTGCGCGACGACATCGTTGCCGCATTCGAAGCATTGGAGGACAGCCACGACACCGGCCCGTTTTCAGACGCAAAGCCCGGCCGCTTTGAAGTCAAGGAAACCAAACGCCAGTCCGAGGACGGCTCTGACGCAGGGGGCGGTCTGATGTCCGTGATGCGCGGCGGGCGCGTGTTTGAAAAGGTCGGGGTCAATGTCTCGACAGTTTACGGGACCCTGGGCGAACGTGCACAACAGGCGATGGCAGCACGCAAAGGCATTCCCGGGATGACCGAAGACCCGCGTTTCTGGGCCTCGGGGATCAGTCTCGTGGCGCATATGCAGAATCCCCATGTCCCGGCGGTGCATATGAACACTCGGATGTTCTGGACCCCGCACGCCTGGTGGTTCGGCGGCGGATCGGATCTGAACCCCTGCATCGAATATGATGACGATACGGCGCATTTCCATGATACCCAAAAGGCTCATCTGGACCCGCATGGACCCGGACATTATCCACGCCTGAAAGAGTGGGCGGACGAATATTTCTATATCCCCCACCGCAAACGCGCACGCGGCGTGGGCGGTATTTTCATGGATGATTATTGCACCGGAGACTGGCAGGCCGATTTCGCCCTGACTCAGGATATCGGTCGGGCTTTCCTGCCCGCTTTCGTGCCATTGGTTGAAAAACGGCGCGCACAGGGTTTCTTGGACGCCGACAAAGACACCCAGCTGGTGCATCGCGGTCTTTATGCGGAATACAATCTGGTCTATGACCGCGGCACCAAGTTCGGACTGGAAACCGGACATGATCCAGACGCGGTTCTGATGAGCCTGCCACCGATGGCGAAATGGGTCTGACGCTCAGAACGTGTCCATGATGAAGTTGTCATAGCAGTAGTTCTGCGCCGACGACGCCGACATGTTGGCCCCGACTTTCCTGACGGTGATGGAATATCCCGGCTTGGTATCCGCCCCCGGCGGCGGGGTCAGCGAGAATTGCACGGTCCGGACGCCGGGTTCATAGGCGCGCCAGATATAGATCCGTTGGTTGTTTGGCACGCCCAGACTGCGGATCGCGTAATCCCCAATTCCACACCAATAATTCACGGGCGCTGAGGATCCGATGGCCTTGACCTCGTAGACACCGTCCGTCATCGGCGTGATTTCCGTACGGAATTGCGGCCGAACGGACAGGCCGAAACCTACAGCCTCGGCCATCGCAGGTATCGATAAAAGCGCGGCAGTAGCCAGAGTCTTGAATGAACGCATAATCCAAGTATCCCGAAACAAGGGTCCGATACCAATAGCATAGTCGGGACGACCTGCGAGTAAAGCAGGACAGGCCAACGAGCCGGCAACACTGACCACATCAAAGAATTTATTCTACCCATATTGCAGGAAAGCAGTACACTCGCTGTAGACTTTTGGTTCCCGTTACACTGTTGGGCATCTCTTTGAGCAAGACGTTTCCAAAAGACTGGTTCGACTTCACGCCGGAAAAATATGCGGATCTGGGCGCTATGTTCTATCTGGCGGGTTTGACGAAAACACATCAGAAACGCAGTCTGGCACAGGTTTTGTACGCGTTCGAAACTCCGTTTCGCCTGGGCCAGTACCATATCTTCCGGCAGCACGGATTCCCTCGTGGTTTTGTCACCTTCGCCGGGCTCAACCCCGAAGCCGAGTTCCGTTATGCGGTGAAAGAAAAACCCCTTTCCGACACGGACTTCACCAGCGGATCATCCTTCTGGATCATTGATCTTGTGGCTCCGTTTGGACAGACCAGCCAAATTGTTGATATCCTCAAGCAGGAAATCCCGCACCCGCGTGTGCGCACCAACCGGATGGACAGTGACATGACACGCAATCGCATCGTCGAATGGACGCGGGATGAAGCGGGCGAGGTTCACATGCGCCTGTATCGCAAGAAGGAATTTGAACGCGTGTTGCAGCAAGGCGAGGGTTAATTGGTTTCAGTTCCGATCACAGGTGAACTGACCGGGGATGTGACTGGTTTTCCACCCAACGTTGAGACGGGACAACCCACTCTGGACAATGGAAACTTCAATCCGGTCACGCAAACCTGGACGATTGCGGCACAACCCGCCAACGGCACCGCCTCGATCGACCCGAATACAGGAGAGTGGACCTATACCGTCGACCCGACATTTTTCGATGGCCTCGACAAAGGCGAAGTCGTCTTCGATTCTTTCTTCATCACCGTCTCGGGTACAACGCAAGCCGGCCCATTCACCCTTCCATTCACCGGCACACCGGACCCGGTGGAAGTGATCATCCGGATCGAGGGCGTCTGTTTTGCGGCCGGAACCCTGATCGAAACTGAAAGCGGCCCGCTTGCGATCGAAACGCTGGACGCGGGTCATAAGGTGGCCACTGCCGATCACGGTCTGCAACCTATCCGCTGGATCGAAAGCAGCAGGATTCCACCCGAACGATTATGCGACGAACCTGCTTTGCGCCCCGTTCGTATCTCGGCGGGCAGTCTGGGGCCGAACGAACCCTCACGAGACCTTCTGGTGTCGCAGCAGCACAGGATCCTGGTCAAAGGCCCGAAAGTCGAGCTGCTTTTCGGCGCATTCGAAGCCCTGGTTGCCGCCAAACACCTGTGCGGATGGCCCGGCATCTGCATCGATACATCGGTTCAAACGGTCGAATATCTCCACGTCCTGCTGGACCGGCATGAGATCCTGAACGCCGAAGGCGCGCAGGCCGAAAGCCTGTTTCTGGGGGAAGAGGCCCTTTATGGGCTGTCCTCTGAGGCATTGCGGGAACTGGCTTCGATATTCCCCGACAGACCGACCTCGGGTCACACCGGGTTCGGACGCGCGGCTCGGCTGATACTGCGCGAACACGAAGCCCGCGCCCTCGCCTGAGCCTAGCTGCTGGCCACAATGCGCCCGCCGACATCCTGCGGGGCCAATGCAACCGTCTTGATCACGGCATAACATGTGCTGCCCGGTTTCAGGTTCAGGGCCGCAACAGATCGACGCGTAACCCGCGCAAGCACATTGCCCGCCGGGGTCTTTACCGACACGATGGCACCCGGCCCCTCGCCTGACCGGATCGAGTCCACGGTCCCGCCAAGCACGTTCAGCGCCGAAAGCCCCTCGGGTTTGTTGTTCGACAGGATCACTTCCTGAGCGGGTATCCGAATCCGCAAGTTTGCCCCGACCTCATGCGCGACACGAGGCAGAAACAGCCGCGCGCCATTGGCGTTCAACTCTGTCAGCCCGTCGGAATGATGCTTTACAACCTGAACCTGCAACACGGCCCCGACGGCACGAATTCCCGCAGGGGCCACTGACGGGTCGGCAAGCATTTCGGATGCGGGCCCGTGGCGAACGGCCTTGCCATCCTGCAACGCAACAACGGACGTTGCCAACCGGGCCACTTCGGCGGCAGAGTGGGTCACATAGAGGATCGGAACCGACACCTCGTCCCTGAGACGCTCGAAATAGGGCAGGATTTCCGCTTTTCGCTCATCATCCAGTGCTGCCAACGGTTCATCTGCAAGGATCAACCGCGGGCTTGCCAACAAGGCCCGCCCGATGGCGACGCGCTGTTTCTCACCGCCTGACAACCCGGCAGGTCTGCGGTCCAGCAGATGACCGATGCCCAGCATGTCGATGACCCTGTCGGGGTCTTCGCGGCGTGTGTTTTTCGGCGCAAACCAACGCCCATAGGCAAGGTTCTGGCGCACGGTCAGATGGGGGAACAACCGCCCTTCCTGAAAAATATACCCCAATCGGCGCCGATGCGGCGGCAGCCACAGGCCCTGTTCCGTGTCGAACAGAACCCAGCCATCTACCGACACCCGGCCCGCCTGGGGCCGCAACAACCCTGCCACGGCATTGACGATGGTGGTCTTGCCCGATCCCGAGCGCCCGAACAGCACCGTCACGCCCGGTGGCGCATCAAAACTGACATCCAGATCGATCCCCGACAGATGGTGGTGCAACCGAACAGACAGGCTCATGATCCGGCCACCCGAGCTGCAGCACGCCGCCCCACATACTCCGACAGCAACAACGCGCTCATTGCGATGACGATCGATATCAGAACCAGCCGCGTCGCGGCTGCCTCGCCGCCTGGGACCTGCAAAAAGGCGTAGACAGCCGAAGGCAACGTCTGCGTCTGACCCGGGATGTTGGACACGAAGGTAATCGTCGCACCAAATTCACCCATGGCCTTGGCGAAGGCCAGAATAGCCCCGGCTATGACACCCGGTAAAATCATCGGCAAGGTCACCGTACAAAACACCATCGGACGCGACGCGCCCAGAGTTGCCCCGGCCTGTTCCAGCTTCGGGTCCACCGCTTCGATCGACAAACGTATCGCCCGGACCATCAAAGGGAAGGCCATGATCCCGGCGGCAAGGGCCGCGCCTGTCCAGCGAAAGGCCACTACGATCCCGAACTCGGCCAGAAGCCGGCCCAGCGGCCCTTGAATGCCAAAAGTCAGCAACAGCAGGTATCCGGTGACAACCGGCGGCAGGATCAAAGGCAAATGCACCAGACCGTTCAAAACCTGCCGTCCGGGAAACCGCCAACGTGCCAGAGCATAAGCGACAAATATCCCAAACGGCAAAGTCGCCAGCGTCGCCCAAAAGGACACGCGCAATGAAAGCTTCAAAGCTTCTGCTTCGGCAGGCCCCAACCAATCCAAGGCAATCACCTGACCGGCAGGGTAAATCCCTGCTCCAGAAATACAGCCGTGGCTGCATCCGTTTTCAGGTGTTCAAGAAAGGCGTGTGCTCCTTCTTTTGCATTGAGGGTCAGTGCCGCAGGGTAAATTATCGGTGGATGCAGATCGGCAGGGAATGTCGCAACGACCCGGACCCTTTCTTCCACCCTGGCATCTGATTGGTACACGATCCCAAGCGGCGCGGCCCCTGCCGCCACCAGAGCCAGCGCAGCGCGCACATTGTCGGCCTGCGCCACCTGTGTCCGCACAGCCTCCCACTGGTTCAGACTTTGCAAAGCAGCTTTGCCATAGATACCGGCAGGCACCGCGTCGACCAGTGCCATGGCCAGATAGCCGTCTTTCAAGTCCGCCTTGAGGTCATATCCGGGCTGGATCTCACCCACTTGCGCATGATCTTCAGCCCCGATCAGAACAAGGCCGTTGCCCAGCAGATCAACCCGAGAGTCTGCCCGGATCAAACCGTCCTGCTCCAACACATCCATCCAATCCGTATTGGCGGAGACAAACACATCCGCAGGCGCGCCTTGCTGAATCTGCCGGGCGAGGACCGACGACGCCGCATAGGAAACGGAAACGCTCTGACCGGTCTGCTTTTCGTACCCTGCAACGATTTCATCCAATGCGGTCTTGAGGCTGGCCGCTGCAAAGACCAGAATGCCTTCTGCACCGGCCTGAATCGGGGCCAGCGCCGTCATGCCAAGGACCAATGCCACCATCCAAAATCGGCGGGCGAAGGATAGGGTCATGTACACTCCCGACCGGTTTGCTTCAGTCTCTCTGGGGATATCGGACGTCACCGGTGGCGCGCAAGCGCCTTTGGCCATTTACACATGATGGGTCGCAGGTTGAGCAAGGCGTTTTCCATCGATCCGTCTTAAAATGTGCTGCCCACCTTCCAGTCCGAGAGGCGCCCCGAACGCCCGCCTGTTCGGCCTACTGCTGACAATATGCCCCGTTGGACGGCCGCCAGCGAAGGAACGCAAGAAAATCTTCCAGACCCTCTTGCACCTGCCCGCAGGCTTGGCTAAATGCAGCATCACGGGTGATTAGCTCAGTTGGTAGAGCGCTTCGTTTACACCGAAGATGTCGGGAGTTCGAGTCTCTCATCACCCACCATCCTTTCCCCCAAAATTTCTGCGCTGTTCCGCATCCGGGGCCAATCATCATTGATGCCGGTCCCGAAAGTCTATCGCGAATAAAACCCTTCTCGCAATTCCTGCCTGAGACGCAGACGCTCGGGGTATTCTTTCAGAAATTGTTCGGGGGGGGTGCCCTCCCAGACTTGCGCGTAAACCCGCATCTTGTTGCCGCCATAGATCTTTTCGAGGTCTTCATCGGAATAACCTCTTGCCCAGAGATCATCGGTAATTGCCGCAAGGATTTTGGCCAACTCACCGTTGCCGGTCGCCCCTTTGTTGAACGCGTCGATCATATAGCCGCCATCATCATACATGCTGGCGTTTGCAGTCGCGAACTGCACAACCAATTCAGTCGAGAACATGTCATCCGTTGCGATCCCAACGTGGTCGACCCCAACAAGTTGAACATAGTAGTCGATCATGTCGGCGGCTTGCTTGGGTGAGATATCTTCAGGCCAAACGCCGTCCATCATCCATTCAGTGAATGTCGGAGAAACAAAGCCGCCCGATTTGGCCGCACGCAGGGCCTCGTCATCGGGAATGGCCCGATAACACCCGCGTGGCGTCGCACCGGGTTCGTTTGCGTAAAGGCCGGCAGGAACCGAATGCGTGTAAACATAAGGCACGCCGGGATAGTTTTCGTCCATGTAGTCCATGGCGTCGTTGGCCGTTTTGGAACCCGTGTGGCTCAGGTCCAGAAGGATGCCGAAACGCACCATTTCATCGATCACCGACTTGCCCCAAGGGGTCAGACCGATATCGCGCCCGTTATAGGCCGCCAACTGCCCCGACCCGGTGCGGAAGATATCGTTGTAGGCCAGGATCATACTCTTGATCCCCATATCCTTAAGCAACGCCATCTTCCTCAGGTCGCCATCCAGAATCGTCGCCGTCTGGCTGTTCCAGATGACCGCCGTCTTGCCTTGAATATGGGCGGCTTCGATATCGCGGGTTTCATTCACGATCAGGTAATTCTCTGGCTGTTGCGCCATCGCCGACCGGAAGTGGTAGTGCTGATCAAGAAAGGTCTCAAAAGACATATCCGCTGCGGCCAGCGTCATCTCATGACCTGTTATTCCGTTGTCCCGAGCCCGCGCGAAGTAAGTGTGCAGCTGTTCCTCTTCAGTCCAGCCGGTGCCGTAGGGGCTGGCCAACATACCAAGCACGATTGTGTCCTTCACAAATTGCTTTGCTTCATCCGACGCATCCCATGTCTTGCTTTCCTCGCTCGCGTGCAGCGCGGCACCGGATACGATTGCAATGGCGCTTGCGGCCAACCAAGTTTTCATGACTGAGCCTCCCAAATTGGTTTCGTGTGAGTTGCTGCTTTCGAGCCGCATCAAAAAACGATCCGGGTGCGCAGGCTGAACAACGTGATGCTATCCTGATTGGCGTTCAGCAGCGGATTGGAGATGAACTGTAGTGACGGCGTGATTTGCAGACCGGGTGAGATTGAAAAGCGATAGAATGCTTCCAGCGTGAACTGATCGCCGTCGATGTTTCTTGCTTCGGCCCAGTTCAAACCCAAACCGGCCAGATCGGTGTTTCGACCGTAATAGCCCAGCCCGGCAGAAACCGAACGATCATACAGCGCTGCCGTGCCTTTCGACGCCCCTGCCCGAACGAACGGCATCCATTTGTTGTCGACAAACCAAGCCGCGGAAAACACGGCGCCATAATCTTCTGCACGGCTGCCATCGTCGGCCGCATCTGCATGCCAGAGGGTCAAATGGACATTGTCGAAATAGATGCGATCAAAGCCCGAAGTGTAGCCAATCTCAAACGATTTGAAGAGATTGCCGTCCCTGAACACGTCAAGACTTGGATCCGACGGATCGGCGTTTGCGTCTGCAACGCTGGCAACGGCGTAGAAGTTTTTGCTCAGCTTTATCCCACCGGCAATGCCAATTCCCTGGTTGGGTGTGTTGATTGTCGGGTTGGTGTTGAACGACAGGTTTTGGAACCCGCTGTAGGGGCTGACCAATCCATAGATATCCACAAAGTCCGTTACATCAATCTGGCCGACTTGCAGCGTCCACGCGCCGTTCTCGGCCCTTTGGGTCCAGAACAGGTTGGTCAGCAACAAACCATTGTCGTTGAAGGCTGTCCCGGTGATCGACAATGCACCTCCGTCCAGCCCAAGGAATTGCGGGGCAACATCGGTGTATCCGTGCCGATCTTCGATTTTGAATGTCAAAGAACCCCGCTCGGTTGCCTGCCAACTGCCGTAGACACGCGCGATTCCACTTGCGGCCTCACCAGTTCCCAAATCAGCGTTCGTGGATTGGCCCAACGCCAGGTAATCCACGTTGAACCGAAACCCGCCCTCGGCCAGCCGGTCTTTCCACCGAAACCAACCCGGCGCGATGTTGCGCGGAAATTCGGAACGGTATTGCGGATCGGTCAGGCCATCGCCAGGTTTCAGCTCGGCCTCGACCGAAGAAGGCCCGGACAACCCCTGCGCAGACGCCGTACCCGCGCAGGCAATGCTCAATGCGGCAACAAGGCGCCCTATCATTCCGACGCCTTTGCGCCGCCAGTTTTACGATTGCCAGCAGCTCGGAGGCGATCGGCTGCACGCTGTCTCCATTCCAGACCGTCGGCCTTTGTTTCCAGCGTTTCAACGCTGTCCGTCTCCAGTTTGAAGGTTGCATTCATCGGCACAAGCCCATCCACGACCATCATGTTCTGAACCGAGGGTTCAATCGTCAGCCTACCTTTGAGCCGAACGGGTTCATGGAAGTAACTGGGGGCCCAGTCGCCGTTCAACCGCACCCGGATCATCTGATTGGGCGGAGGCGGGGGCATGTGGCTGCACATCCCGCGTTCTGGCACCAAATACGCAACTGCTCGCCCGTCCGGATCGTTCGGCGCGGGAATGGCAAAGCCTGTCAGCGTAACACTCTGGCCATCGAAACGCGGATTTCCCCTTGTTCCTGCCTTTCTCCGCCGCTCTTTCACAGCCTCTCGCTGATCGAGCAGCCAGTCGACATCAACGCCACCCTCGGCCAAGGCGTCTTCAGTCTCGGTCAGAAGCTCTTGCCATTTCTGTCTTTCCTCAACGCTGCCGACATCCTGCTGCAACCTGCCGCGCAAGCGCACGACGAAGAGGACATCGTCAAACTGTTCAGGGCTCAGATCGCGATAAGGGTCGTCGAACACCTGCACCGACGGGTCCGGTAGGTCAGACCAGTCAAGCGTCGCATGGGGCGTTGCCATTGCGGAATGACCGCTCAGGACAAAGCCAGCGAAAACTGCGGCGCGAAACCAAGGGGACATCAAATCTCTCCAACCGGTTTTGGGGTCAGTCCAGTGTGTTCTTGTATATCACACCGTCTTTCATAATCAGTCGGATCGTTTCCGGGCTTTCCGGCCTCGGGTCGGCGCCAAACCATTGATCCCCGGTTCCAACGACGGAAAAGTCTTCAAGTGGGTTTCCGTCGATCAGCAGGATGTCAGCATAGGCCCCTTCCTCGATCACACCCAGTTTCCCGGCCGTATACGGGTTCATGAAATCGCCGGAAAGTGCTGCGATCTCGCCACCGATCGAGGTCAATGTGACCATCGACTGGTAGGGGCCGAAGAACTCGTTGTTGAGATGCTTTTCATAGGCGATCTGGATGTTGCAGGCCTCTACCGAGCCGACGCAGTCCGTCTGGAAACCGCGCTTGACCGGGCACTCCTTCATGTTCGGGATGTAGTTCGCGAAAGTCGCCGAAGCGGAGATTGCCTTTGCAAGGCTCGTGGGTTGGTTCTTGACAGAAGGAATGTCGAGCAAACCGGGATCGAAAGCGGTGAGGTTCGTGGTGATGTACGCCCCCATTTCATTCATTTTTTCAGCGATCTCACAATCGAACGAAAAGCCATGCTCGATCGACATCACTCCTGCGTTGAGTGCGTTCATGATGGCTTCCTTACGATAGGAATGCGCCATGACATAAGAGCCATATTCGTTGGCGACCTGCACGGCGGCTTCGATCTCATCTTTTGACCCCGCGAGCAGTTGCCAGGGGTCAAAGGCCGACACCACACCGCCCGACTGCATAAACTTTAGTTGCGTGGCACCCATCCGGAAGTTGTTGCGGCCATACAGGTAAATGTCGTCTACGCCGCTGACTTCCTGCGCCATGTTCAGACGGCTGAAGTTCGTATCGCTCCCCGGCGGGGCTGTAAAGTTTCCGAAATCGGCGTGACCGCCCCGCGTACCGATGAACGCCCCCGAAGCATAGTGGCGCGGTCCGACGATCTGGCCAGCGTCGATTGCGCGGCGCAAACCGCCATTGGCCCCACCTGCATCCCTGACCGTGGTGAAGCCCTGCATGAGATACATTTCCGCCATCAAGGCACCGTGAATGGCGAAATCTTCCCATGTCGTATTGGCTTCCATGGCGCCGAGGCTCGGACCCATCAGCATCAGGTGCGCGTGGTTCTCGATGAAGCCCGGCGTAAGTGTACGTCCACCGCCGTCGATCATCGTTGCGTTCGGCGCATCGATCGCCTCGGTTGAAACCGTTTTGATGAGGTTGCCTTCGACGAGCACGCTTGCGTTCTCGATGCGGGCTTCGTTAACGCCATCAAAGACGTGCACATTGGTAAACAGCGTTTGGGGTTCTTCTTGATCCTGAGCCAGCGCAGCCGCCGAAAAACCAACACTTGCCGCGACAATGACCGCCGGGCAAAGGGACATTCGCATATTGGTCATAGGGTCTCCCTTCATATTCACGTTTTGCCAAGTGTAGCCCAAAAACTCTTGGGCGGGTTGCCACTTTTGGACTAACATGTGCGAATGTGACCACAAAAAGGGCCACTGAACGAAACCATTGGTTCAAACAAGGGTGACCGGCGTGCCACTCAACTCCACTTCTGAAGCGCATAGCGAAGGCTTTATCCGCCTCGCGCTGGCCGCCCCGTTTCTGCAATATCTCACCGACCGCAAGATCAATCCGCAACCGGCCCTGGATCAGGTCGGCTTGAAAGCCGCCCTGCTGTCCGACCCATCCGTCTATGTCCATTCAGAATTGGTCTATGGCCTGTTGAATGCCTTCTCAGAGTTGTCAGGGGATCGATACCTTGGCCTGAATGTAGGAGAGACGTTTGACCTGCAAGGATGGCCGCCATTCGCCCGCTCGCTGCAATCCTCGAACACTCTGTTCGAGTTTTTTGCCCGGTTCGTCAGGCTTGTGCCACAAGAGTCAAACGCCGTCCGGCACAGCCTTGTCGTGGAAGCGGACAAAGCGATCTATCGGATCGAGCGGCAACAGGAACCAACTGTTCCGCCTGTTCAGGTTACCGGGTTTGGGGCTGCCATCTATGTGCGCCTGCTGCAAAGCGTGGTCGGAAACGCGTGGGATCCATCCCGAGTGCGATGGGAAGGCAGATACATCCTTGGCTTGCCTCGCGGTTACAAGGGTATCGAAGTTGGCCTTGGACCCAACCCCGGAATGCAGATCAGTTTTCCTGTGGACTGGTTGTTTTTACACCATGCGGCAGAGGAGACCGAAGCGCCAACAACCACGATTCGGCACAATGAAGACGTCACCGTGGTGGCCGCTTTGCGGTCTGTCTTGCGTGGAAAACTGGATGAGTCAGAACTGGGGCCGGAGGTTGTGGCCGGATTGCTGGGCATCCAGCCCGAGCGGTTTCTGAAAGCACTTCAGAAGCAACAGACAACACTTCCCCGAGAGGTAAGGCGGTTGCGGGTCGATGTCGCCAAGGAGCACCTCAGAGAAAGCAAAATGACAGTTGCCGAGATCGGTCTCATGCTTGGCTATTCCGACAAGTCCCACTTCACTCGGTTTTTTCGAAGACAGACCGGTGTGACGCCAACCGAATTCCGCCTTGGATAGCACCTGCGCTGCGAATGGGCGGGTTGGCGTTCCACTGCTTCTCTCATGTGTGTTCACCAAGGGATGGCAAGAGTTTTTGCCACGGTCATGGAGCCAATGCCAAGGGTTGAAAAAGCTATTGCCCCACCGCCCTTTTGGCAACGCATGTGCCGTCACGCATGCCTGTTGTGGCTCGGTCGGACGTGACTTTGAATACGGCAAGAAAGGATATGCCCTTGAACCGTTCCGCAGTTTATGCAACTTCAAATCGCTGACAACGCCAGGCATTTCTGAGAAATCGTGCGCTTGGCGGTAATGCAAGACGGCGTCTTGGTGCATCTGCGGATTGGAAAATGCGCTTCGGTTATGCCGAAGATGTCAGGAGTTCGAGTGTCTCATCACCCACCTTTTTGCCTCCAAAGTTTCGACATGCAAACACGGTTGAATCGTCGCGGCAGAGTTGCAACCGGTTGCAAGTTCAGGTCGATGATGCATAATGCTCGGGCAATGCCAGACTTATCTGTTTTCCTGCCTCGCTGTAATCGGAGTCCCGCAGCGTGAGCGTGACCCTGAAAGACGTGGCCGCCTTGGCCGGTGTATCGCGATCTGCGGTGTCGCGCACCTTTACCGAAGGTGCCTCGGTTTCCGCAAAAACGCGCAGCAAGGTTGAAAAGGCCGCGCGAGAGCTGGGCTACAGCCCCAATGCTCTGGCTTCGTCGCTGACGACCGGGCGCACCAAACTGATCGGGTTGATTTCGAACAACTTTCACAACCCGATCTTTCTGGAAGTCTTCGACCAGTTTACACGCGCCTTACAGGAACGCGGCCTGCGCCCGCTGATCGTGAACCTGACGGACGAGACCGAGCCCGCCAATTCCGTACGCATGCTGCGGCAATATTCGGTGGATGCGGTGATCGTCGCCTCGTCGACCTTGCCGCCCAGCTTTGCCAAAGCGTTCCACGATGCGGGCGTGCCGGTGGTGCACACGTTCGGCCGGTCTGCCACCTCGCCCGAGGTGCATGTGGTCGGGATCGACAATGTGGAATGCGGCCGCATGGCCGCGCGCGAGCTGGTCGCGCGGGGTTATGCCAGCGTGGGCTATCTGGGCGGGCCGCAGGATGCGACCTCGTCCCTGGACCGGCAGCGGGGCTTTTTCGAGGAAATGGCCAACCATCCGCAGATTCCCGTCAACCACTCCTTCGCCGGAGCTTATTCCTTCGAGGCCGGCCGGGCCGAGATGCTGCGCCTGCTGGCGGGTGATCCTGCGCAGGCCTATTTCTGCGGCGACGACATCCTGTCGATCGGGGCGCTGTCGGCGCTGGCCGATCACGGGCTGAAACCGGGCACCGATATCGGGATCATCGGCCTGAACGACATGGAGATGTCGCGCTGGGAATATATCAACCTGACGACTATCCATCAGCCGATCAAGCAGATCATCACCTCGTCGGTCGATCTGGTGGAAGAGATGCTGAAGGCGCCCGATCGCTACCCCGAGGCACGGATTTTCCCCTGCCGGGTGGTCGAGCGGGGCACGTTGCGGCCCCGCCTCTGATCAGCGGAACATCGGCGGGCGGGCGTCCTGCCAGGCACCATCTGCTTTGCCCGACGCAACAGCCGCGTGCACCGCTGCGATCGATCGCACGCCATCCGCTGCGGTGGGCAGGCCATCCCGGCTTTCACCGCGGATCGCATCCGCCAGATCGCAATAGATATTGGCTACAGCCAGCGGGAAGCCTTCGGGGTGCGCGATGGCGACCCGAGACAGGCGCTGCACTTCATCATGAAGACCCCCCTCGCCCTTTTCGATGATCTGGGTGCGCCCTCCTACCGGGGTGTAGATCAACTGGTTGGGTTGCTCTGACGCCCAGCGCAACCCGCCGGTTTCGCCAAAGACCTGAATGTCAAAGCCATGCTGGCGCCCGATCGCCACAGAAGATGTCCAAAGACGCCCGACTGTGCCGCTTTCCATCCGGAAGTTGATCATTGCATCGTCTTCCAGTTCCCGGCTTGCGATCGTTGAGGCCATATCAGCCGAAAGCGTCTTCACCTCATCATCGCAGATAAAACTGGCCATATGCAGGGCGTGGATACCGCAATCGGCGAACTGCCCGGAAACCCCTGCCATCACAGGGTCATAGCGCCAGCGCACGCGCGGATTGTCCGCATCGGTGGCATCCCCATGATGGCCGTGGCTGAAATTGGTCACCACAAGACGCACCTGTCCGATTTCGCCTGAGCGCACCATAGCGCGGGCCTGCCGCACCATCGGATAGGCGGAATAGCAGTAGTTCACCGCGCAGATCTTTCCCGATGCTTCGGCGACGCGGACTATTTCCTCACCCTCTTCTACAGTCATGGTCATCGGTTTTTCACACAAGACATTGAAGCCCGCCTCAAGATAGGCCTTGGCGATCTCGAAATGCGTCGAATTCGGAGTGGCGATTGTCACCAGATCGATCCGGTCTTCACGGTCCTTCTCACCGGCCAGCATCTCTTGCCAGTCGCCATAGGCGCGATCAGCGGCAACACCCAATCGCTGCGCGTATTCCCGGCCCGCTTCGGGCCGGTGATCCAGCGCGCCTGCGGCAAATTCAAACAGCCCGTCAGCCTGTGCCCCCAAGCGGTGCGCGGGGCCAATCTGGCTGCCTTCACCACCACCGATCATGCCCCATCTCAACTTAGCCATGGTCATCGTCTCTCATTAGAACTTTTTTGTTTGAGCGATCAGAAATCGCGGATGTCTTTCCACTGCCGCTGCTCGGACGATGCCAAGGCGGCGGCAAGCACCCGGTTGACCTCATGCCCGTCGCGAAAGGTGGGCCAAGTGGCCTTTCCGGTGTGGACGGCCTGAAGAAAGTCTTTGGCCTCGATAATGATCTGGTCCTGATAGCCTGTTCCGTGGCCCGGACCCTGGCAGAAGGGCTCGTAATCCGGATGCGCCGGTCCGGTCAGGATTTTTGTGAACCCACGGGACGCTTCGGGTCCTTCCCGCTTGTAGAGCCACAGCGCGTTCTGGTCTTCCTGATCGAACCGGATGGCGCCCTTTGTTCCCGATATTTCATAAGCATAGCCCATTTTCCGCCCCGTCGCGACGCGGCTGAAATACAGGTTGCCCATAACCCCGTTTTCAAAACGGCACATCATCTGGGCATGATCATCATTTGTCACTTCACCACCCGGTCGGGTTTTGTGAACCGTTTCAACATCCGCCATCACACGCGCGATCGGTCCAACCAGCGCCAATGCACCGTTGACCATATGCGGTGCCAGATCTCCGATGGTGCCATTGGCCATGCCCGTCGTACGCCAGGAGGCAGAAGCGTGCGGGTCGGCATAGAAATCCTCGGTATGCTCGCCCCGGAACCAGGTGATATCCCCGATTTCACCATTTGCAATAAGCTGGCGTGCGTATTGCGTCGCAGGCGTACGAACATAGTTGAACCCCACCATGTTGACCGCGCCCGACGCTTCGGCAGCAGCAACCATGGCCAGACTGTCCTCAAGCGATGCGCCCAATGGTTTTTCACACAAGACCGGTTTACCCAGTGCAAAAGCTGCTTCGGCAATCTGACGATGTGTCGATTGAGGCGAGGCGATGACGATTGCCTGAACCTTGGGATCCTCAACCAATACCCGCCAATCATCGGTCGCTCGGTCAAAACCGTAGGCCGTCCTATAACGTTGGGCGCTTTCGGGGCTGGAGGCACAGATGACCTCGAGCCGGGGTCTCAATGCCGTGTTGAACACCGCGCCGACCGCTGACATGGCCACGGAATGGGCCTTGCCCATATAGCCGCCACCGACGATTCCAATTCCGATTTCAGGCATCTGCAACGGCTCCGAACATATCATTTGCAACCGGTTGCAAAATCAGTATCGTGTGAATCGATTCAACGCAAGGTCCAAACTTTGCCGACCCATTCTGCCGGAGGACAAAACTTGAGCGTTTTGATGGATGGTATCAAAGGAAACCGTTTCGCCGTTCTGGGGCGTGCGGGTATGGACCTTTACGCAGACCCAATTGGTGTCAAAAGCGAGGATGCCAGCACGTTTCATGCCGACCTTGGTGGTTCTTCTGCCAACATTTGTGCCGGGCTGGTCAAGTTGGGCAGCGAGGCGTCGCTGATCACGTCCGTCTCGAACGATGCGATTGGGCGGTTCTGCCTCAACCGGTTGCGGCATTACGGGGTGGACACATCCTATATCCGCATTCTGGGCGGCGAATACCGCATGTCTTTGGCCGTGTACGAAAGCCGGATCGAGGACTTTCAGAATGTGATCTATCGCAACGGGGCCGTTGATTTCCAAGTCACGAAAGAGGATATGGACAGGGTCGATTATTCATCTTTCTCGGCAATCATCTCGGCTGGAACGGTCTTTGCGTCCGAACCGTCGCGCAGCGCCACATTCCGGGCCTTCGAGAACGCCCGAAGCGCAGGCCTGCCGATCATCTTCGACATCGATTACCGCCCATACAGCTGGCCCTCGGCCGAGGTGGCTGCCGAAGTTCTGTCGCGGGCTGGCGAAGCCAGCAACCTGATCGTCGGCAATGACGAAGAGTTCGGATTCATGGCCGGCGGCATCGAAAAGGGTTTTGCCAAAGCGCAGGAACTTGCCCAAAAACCGGGTCGGATCGTCATCTACAAGATGGGCGAAAAAGGTGCTGTCACCTTCGTGGACGGGCAAGAGCTGCGAACCGGTATTTACCCGGTTACGGCTGTCAAACCCAACGGGGCTGGCGACAGTTTCATGGCCGGGCTTCTGGCCTCGATCGCGGCGGGGCACGATCTGAAAGACGCCGTCATGCGCGGTTCGGCCTGCGCGTCGATCGTGGTGTCGCATCCCGGTTGCGCACCCGCCATGCCAACGACACCAGAACTGGACGCGTTCCTCGCTTCGCATCCCGGCCCGACCACATAGGAGAGTACCATGCATATCGCGCCCTATGACAATCGGAACAAACCCATCGTAGACGCCGATGATCCGACCGTTCCGCTGAACTATTTCAACATCGTCAAACTGAACATAGGTGAAGCGTTCGAATACCAGGTGCCGGGCTACGAGACCTGCATCGTGCCCGCCACCGGCAGCGTCGACGTGGACGTCGAAGGCGTGCGCTTTGCCCATCTGGGTAATCGGGGCGAGGATGTCTGGGATGGCGAACCCGAGGGAGCCTATGTCCCGTCGGGAGCACGGGCGCAGATGGTCTGCGTGTCAGAGGCTGCCGAGGTGTTCGTGGCAGGCGCAAAGTATGACAAGGTGCTGGATCCGTTCGACGTGCGCGAGCACGACCTGGTGCAATACGGCAGCGACGACACCAAGACCCACCGCAAAATCAAGCACATCCTCGGCCAGAAACAGCATGACAAGGTCGGTCGCCTATTGGTGAGCGAGCTGTTCACCGTCGGTCAGGGCGGCTGGTCGGGCTTTCCCAGCCACAAGCACGACA
This sequence comes from Ruegeria sp. AG6, assembly GCF_056541565.1. Lineage (NCBI taxonomy): Bacteria > Pseudomonadati > Pseudomonadota > Alphaproteobacteria > Rhodobacterales > Roseobacteraceae > Ruegeria > Ruegeria sp. AG6. The sequence continues at coordinate 26,295 of NZ_JBQFYQ010000013.1, forward strand.
CCAACCGCCTGCCGGACGAGACCCGGCATGACGAAACCTACAATTTCCGCTTCAAACCCAACTGGGGCTCGGGCCTACAGATGCTGCAACGCGAGGACAACGAGCCGGGCGATGCCTATCACATCGTCGATGGCTCCACGATCTGCATCGACAAGGGCTATCACCCGTGCTGCGTGCTGCCGGGATACGAGATGTATTACTTCACCATCCTCGGCGGGCTGACCCAGCGGTCGCTGGTACAGTATTTCCAACCCACCCATGCCTATCAGATCGAAACGATCCCGGGCATCAAAGACATGATCGCCAAATTCAAATGACCCTCGCTACGCTCAAAGACGTCCTGCAACCCGCCTACGAACAGGGCTATGCCATCGGCGGCCTGGTGACGCTGGGCTGGGAGGACATGCGCGCCTATGTCGCCGCCGCCGAGGCCGAGAACGCCCCGGTGATCCTGCAAGCCGGACCCAGCTGCCGCGAGCACACCCCGCTGCCGATCCTGGGCAAGATGTTCCGGTATCTGGCCGAAAACGCCTCGGTGCCCGTGGTGGCGCATCTGGACCACGGCTATACCTTCGAGGACTGCAAGATCGCGCTGGACAGCGGGTTCACCTCGCTGATGTTCGACGGGTCGCGCAAGCCCTTGCAGCAGAACATCGATGAAACCGCCGCGATTGCCGAAATGGCCCATGCCGCCGGGATCTCGTGCGAGGGCGAGATCGGCTTCGTCGGCTATTCCGGCGGTGAAGGTTCCAACGGCACGGATCCCGAGGAAGCCGCAAAGTTTGCCCGCGACAGCGGCGTGGACGCGATGGCAATCTCGGTCGGAAACGTCCACCTTCAGCAAAAAAAGGAAGGTGGTCTGGACGAAAACCGCATACGCCAGATCGACTCCATGACCGACGTTCCACTGGTCATCCATGGCGGATCGGGTGTGCCGGTCGAACAGCGCGCGCGGCTGGCGCGTGAAACCGCGATCTGCAAATTCAACATCGGGACCGAGCTGCGCATGGCCTTCGGCACCGCCCTGCGCGAGGCCGTAAACCGCGACCCCGACCGGTTCGACCGGGTAACGATCCTGAAGGAAACGCACGACTCGGTTGAGGCTGCTGCCCGCACGGTGATCCGCGCCTTTGGTGCGCCACCGCAGCGGTAACGCTCAGAGCGTGAATGCCGACCGGAAGGCGTTTAGCGCGTCTTCCGGGTCGCCTGCGGCGAAGGCTTCCATCCCGACCGGGCCGCGATAGCCCAATTCGTTCAACGCACGCGCCACGGCGGCATAGTTGATCTCACCGGTTCCGGGCTCGCACCGACCGGGATTGTCGGCCACCTGCACCTCTCCGATCCAGGGCAGGCATTTTTCACACCATCGGATCAGATCCCCCTCGCCGATCTGGGTATGGTAGAGGTCGAGATTGATCCGCAACTGCGGACGATCAACCGACGAAACCAAGGAAAGCACGTCCGCCGTTGACCCGAACGGACAGCCTGGATGGTCCAGCAGGTTCAGGTTTTCAAGCGTGAACACCACATCTTCGGCCTGGGCCAGATCACAGATCCGGTTCAGGGTGTCCCTGGCCTTGAGCCACATCGGCCCTGTGACCTCGTCATGTTGCCAGATCGGTATGCCACCATCACCCAACCCGGTGCCGTGCAGATTCAGACGCGCAACGCCCAGACGCTTGCCGACCTGAATTGTTTCGGCCGCCGAGGCCAGCAGCATCTCGGCCCCGTCATCGTCGGCCAGCCGCCCCTGAAGATAGCCGTTCATGATGGTGAAGCTGGCGCCGGTTGCGACCAGTCTGGGAATATCGAGCTCCGGCCAGTTCCACAGCCCAACACCGAACCCCATCTCGGCCAGCCGGGCGGCGCGCCAATCCATCGGCCTGTCCAGCCACAGCATCTCGGCACAGGCCGCAAGTAGAAACGGTTGAGGCATTGATTTCTCTTTCGGTATGGAAAGACTTAGATCGACCCGCCTTCGACCATGAAGTTCCCGGCACTGCACATGGCCGCATCGTTCGACGCCAGAAACAGCACCATCCGCGCCACATAGACCGGGTCGATCGGGTCGGGCAGGCACTGACGGTCGATCTGCTTGGCCAGAGCCTCGGGGGTGACCCACAGATCTTTCTGGCGCTGGGTCATGATCCAGCCGGGCACGACCGTGTTGACGCGGATACGGTGATCGCCCAGCTCGCGCGCCATGGTGCGGGTCAGTCCATGCACAGCGGATTTGGCGGTGGCATAGGCAGGGAAACCCGCCCCGGCCTCCCACCACGAATTCGAGCCGATATTGATGATCGAACCTGCACCCCTGGCGATCATTCCGGGTGCCACCGACTGAATGGCAAAGAACATGTGGCGGATATTTGTCGCCATGCGCTCATCCCAGTAGTCAGGCGTGACGTCGCGCCAGTCGTGCCGGTCATCCCGGGCCGCGTTGTTCACCAGAACACCCGCCTCGCCCAGCTCTTCAACCAATTGCCCTATTGCGGCGTTCATCTCGTCAATGTCGCGAAGATCGCATTGGGCGAATGCATGCTCTCCGTCCAGTTCGGAAAGCAAAGCAAGCCCGGCATCGGCGTTGAGGTCCAAAAACCCAACCTTTGCCCCCTGTTCGGCAAAGGCCCGAACGGTTTCCGCGCCAATTCCGCCGGCGCCGCCGGTGATGAAAACAGTCTTCCCTGCGAGGCTTGGGTAATTGGCAAAAGTTTGGCTCATCCGTCACGCTCCATGATCCATTCGACCTCGGGGGCCGGCACGAACCGCCATTTCCGCAGCGGTCCGGCCATGACGTTCAGATAATACATCTCGAACCCATAGGGCGCACCGCAAGGGTGATGGCCACGCGGGACAGTCACAACGTCGCCATCGGATACCGCCATCGTCTCATCCAACTGGCCGTCATCGGTGTAAACCCGCTGGATCCCAAATCCGTTCGACGGGTTCAGGCGGTGGTAGTAGGTCTCTTCCAGATAGGTGATGTGGGGATAGTCATCTTCGTCGTGGCGGTGGCTGGGATAGGACGACCAGTGGCCGTTCGGCGTGAACACCTCGGTCACCAGCAGGCTGTCGGCGTAATCCTCGGCCTCCATCGCGATGTTGTTAATATAGCGTGTGTTTGCACCCTTTCCACGTTCAGTCAGGGTTATCCCGTCCGGACCGATCCGCCGGGCCTCGTGGCCGCCCTTGCCCGGGGCTGAACACACGGCGATCACACAATCGGTTTCGGCCACGGCCTCCCATTCGGTTCCGTTCGGCAGATAAAGGCAATGAGGCGGGGTCTTTTCAAAGACGTTCATCCGCTCGCCCAACACGCCCCAGTCCTGACCTGCCCCGGTGATCCGCGCCTTGCCTTCGACCATCACAAGGATGACTTCGCGATCCGCAGTCCCTTCGTTTGCGCGATCCCCGGCCTTTAGCTGATAAAGCCCAAAGCCCACGTATTTCCATCCAGCGCTTGACGGAGTGATGTCATGTACCTTGCCGCGGGTTCCGATCGGTTTCTTCAGCAGGTCTGCCATTCTTGATCTCCTTCTTGGGCGGCCCCCGAGTGCCCGCCTGTGTTGTATTCAGGCAGCTTGCCTTTGGTTCCGGGCCGATAGGGACTGGGCCAGCTGCGCCTGAGTCCATCTTTCCGCAACCGCGCGACGCAGAATATCCGCTTGGCTTTCCGGCGCATTGCCCCCGACCGGGGGGTCCGTGTCCAGATTGGTCGGGAAGGGATAGCCCTCAGCCGTGGCCGCAATTGCAGCCTCCACCTGCGCTGTGTCCAGCGCCCCGCGCTGTTTTAAGGCGATCAGTGACGGGAACACCGCCACGGACATCGCCCGCCGATCCACCGACTCCATCGCGCGCCCGAAGGCAGATGAGATTTGCAGCAGGTTTGCCATGCGATTGATGTTGGCGCTGCTGTTCGCGCCCGCCGAATGGAACAACGCCGGATTGAAGAACACCGCGTCACCCTTTTCCAATGGCAACTGGATACAGCTGTCTTCGAAATGCGCCCGGTGTGCTTCATCGTGGAACGCCAGATAGCCCGGCGGGTAGAGCTGCGAGAACGGTAACAACTTGGTCGGCCCGCTTTCCACCGGCATGTCACAATGCGCAACCGCCCCTTGCAGGGTCAGCGAGGCCGTCACCAGATGAGCCTGTGCCGGATAACTGGCCGCGCTTTCGGCGCTTTGAAACCCAAGGTGATAATCCCGATGCGCCTGTTGCGCCTTGCCACCGGGGCGCACCTGATTGATCTGAGCGGTCACCTGATAGTTCGGGCCAAGCCATGCCTCGCAAGCCGCTGCAATGGCCACATTCCCGAAATAAAGCGCAAAGCCCTCGGGGTCGCGCAGGCATTGCTTTTGCAGCGCGTTCCACACCCGGTCATTCGCGCCCGAGGCCGCGAAGTGGTCACCTTCTCCGGCCCCGCCCTGACGTTCTTCCTCGATCATCTGATGGAACACAGCGGTCGCCCGGTCGATCACGGACGTATCCGCAAATGCGCCTTTTAGAACGATCACACCCGCAGATTTGTCCAGCACATACGCCCATTCCGCCAGCAGCGCTTTTCTTTGATCAGCCTTCTCCAACGCCGGGCGCAGCGCATGCATATCATAGATCGGAACGTTCTTTTGCACCGATGCGGCATGAGGCACCGCACCGGTTGTCAGGTTTTGCGAGGTCAACACTTTGAATTCGTCCAGATCACAGGATTCCCGGTCGAAATAGCCGACATATCCAAGGTCCTGTTGTACCATGACGCGCTCCTCTCTGATGGCTTCGGTGTTGCCCCGTTTGGGGTGGTGATCTATGGGGTGATCTTCAGCCCGGCCTTGCCGCAGACCTCGACGATGTGGTCATAGCCCATTTTCGAGTACTCGTAGGGCGGCGCCTTGGCCGGGTCCTGCTCTGCCTCGACCACGATCCAGCCGCTGTAATCCATTGCTTTCAGTGCATTGGCCACGGCCTGAAAGTCGATGCAACCATCGCCCGGCACGGTGAACGCGCCCGCGATCACCGCATCCAAAAAACTGCGATTGTTCTCACGCGTGACCTGTACGATTTCAGGGCGGATATCCTTGAAATGCACGTGATGCACCCGGTCGCCCCAACGGTTCAGCGTGGCCATCACATCGCCGCCGCCAAACAGCAGATGGCCGGTATCGAAACACAGGCTCAATTCGGGGCCTGACCCCTCCATCAGCCAGTTCACCTCATCTTCGCTTTCGATGATCGTGCCCATGTGATGGTGATAGGCCATCGGCATGCCCTGATCTGCCATCCATTTGGCAAGCTCGGTCAGCTTCCCCGCATAGGCCAGAACCTCGTCCCGCGACAGTTTGGGGCGATCATTGACAGGTGTTCCAATCTGTCCCTGGACGGTATTGGAGCATTCGGCATAAACGATGCACGGGCTGTTCAGCGCAACGAATTGTTCGACCTGTTCGCGCACGACGGCGATCTCGGAGTGCAGGTCGTTAACCAGCGTGCTGCCCGAGCACCACCCCCCACACAGCGCGATGTCATTTGCGTCCAGATAGGCCCGCAACCCTTCGGTGTCGGCGGGCATCCTCTGGCCGCGTTCGACACCTGTATAGCCGATCTCGCGCGCTTCTTTCAGCGCCTGCTCCATCGTGTAAGCTGCGGTCAGGTCCGGCAGGTCGTCATTCTGCCAGGCAATCGGAGAGATACCGATCTTCACGCTCATTTCGTGTTTCTTTCCTTGATGGCGACTTCATAGGCCGCGCGTTTTTCATTCACTTCGGGGCGGGTGCTGACCTCGGGCACCGCCACTTCCCACCAGGTTCCGCCATATTCGGTCGATGGGTAGGGATCGGTGTCGATCACCACGACATAGGGGCCTTTGACCTCATCGCGTTTGGCCAGCGCGTCTTCGAGCTCGGCAATTGAACTGACCTTGACCGAAGTCGCCCCCATCGCTGCCGCATGGGCGGCAAAATCGATGGCTGATTTTGTCTCGTGCACAGTGTGGTCGAGAAGGTTGTTGAACTCGGCCCCGCCTGTCCCCATTTGCAGACGGTTGATGCACCCAAACCCGCGGTTGTCCGTGACGACAACAGTGAACGAAATCCCCATCATCGCCGCCGTCGCCATTTCCGAGTTGGCCATCATATAAGTGCCGTCACCGGTAAAGCAGATCACGTCGCGGTCGGGCTGGGCCATCTTGATGCCCATGGCACCGGCGATCTCATACCCCATGCAGCTGAAACCATATTCCATGTGATAGGCTCCGGGGCGTGGTGCCTTCCAAAGCTTGTGCAGCTCACCCGGCATCGTTCCGGCAGCGCACATCGCAACAGTGTTTTCCTTGGCGGCCCGCTGCACGGCGCCGATCACCTGCATATCCGTGGGAAGTGCATTGCTGTCCGCAGGGGCATCCGTCAGCGCATCAACTTTGCCGAACCAATCAGATTTCAATGCCGCGGGCAGATCCGGCGCGCGATGGCCGCCCAGCGCTTCACTGAGTTCATCCAGACCAACCCGAGCGTCGGCCTGCAACGGCATCGCTCCGTGCTTCTCGGCGTCATAGGCGGCGGTGTTCAGGCTGATCAATTCCCGCTCGGGGTTCGCAAACAACCCCCATGACCCGGTGGTGAAGTCCTGAAACCGGGTGCCGACGCCCAGCACAAGATCCGCCCTTGCGCAGATGTCGTTGGCAGGTTCGCCCCCGGTCACACCAACAGGACCAAGGTTGAGCGGATGATCCCAGGCCAATGCGGACTTGCCGGCCTGTGTCTCGGCCACGGGGATATTGTGTGCCTCGGCAAAACGCTGCAACGTGGCGGTTGCGTCCGAATAATGCACACCTCCGCCGGCAACGATAACGGGGCGCTTGGCGGCCTTGATCGCGGCAACGGCGCGCGCCAGTTCCCCCTCATCCGGGCGAATGCGGCGCTGATACCAGACGCGCGGCTCAAAGAAGCTTTCAGGATAGTCATATGCTTCGGCCTGCACATCCTGACAAAAGGCCAGCGTCGCCGGGCCGCAATCCGCCGGGTCCGTCATCGTGCGGAAAGCGCGCGGCAGAGCCGTCAGCAGATGTTCCGGGCGGGTGATGCGGTCGAAATACCGGCTGACCGGTCTGAAACAATCATTCGCACTGATGGTTCCATCCGAGAACACTTCGGGTTGCTGCAAAACCGGATCGGGGCCACGCGTCGCAAATACATCGCCGGGCAGCAACAAAACAGGCAGACGGTTCACGTGGGCCAGAGCAGCGGCCGTGACCATGTTGGTGGCCCCCGGTCCGATCGACGATGTCACCGCCATGGCGCGTTGCCGACCCAACTGCTTGGCATAAGCAATAGCGCTGTGTGCCATGGTCTGTTCGTTGTGACCGCGATAGGTGGGAAGACTGTCTTTCACCCCATGCAGCGCCTCGCCCAGACCGGCCACGTTGCCATGGCCGAAGATCGCCCACACACCTGCGATGAACGGCTCTCCGGCCTCGTTCATCTGCGCGCCCAGATAGCGCACCAGAGCCTGCGCCGCGGTCAATCGGACTGTTTTGCTCATCATGATCCCTTTCAACTCGGAGCCGCCATCGGCGGTCCGCGGGTTTTCTCATTTGCGAAGGTGTCAGGCCTTTTGCCAGAGCCTGAAATCAGAGTGGCGTCAGGTGCCACCGCCCGATGGATGCCCCCCGTGAGGGCATCCGAGTGTCTTGCTTTAGACAGTACCGCCCAGCGATCCCTCAAGCTCGGCCATTTCCTGACCACCGGCCATCAGGTCCTGCAACTCTTCGGGTGTGATTTCACCGCGTTTGGCAGTGCCCAGTGTTTTGCCGCGGTTCAGTACGGTAAAACGATCGCCCACCGCCAGCGCATGGCGCACGTTGTGGCTGATGAAAACCACGCCGACACCCTGGCTGCGAACCCGGTCGATCGTGGCAAGAACATTGGACGTCTGACGCACACCAAGCGCCGAGGTCGGTTCGTCGAGGATCAAGATCTTGGCGCCGAAATACACCGCCCGCGCGATGGCCACCGTCTGACGTTCGCCGCCGGACAATGTCCCAACCGCCTGATCCGGCGCGCGCAGATTGATGCCCATCTTGCGCATCTCTTCCATGCAGACTTCGTTTGCATGATCCACATCGAACCGCTTGAGCAACCCTTTGCCCTTTGTGGGTTCGCGCCCCATGAAGAAATTGCGCGTCACGCTCATCAGCGGGATCATCGCAAGATCCTGAAACACGGTCGCGATGCCCGCTTCCATCGCGTCACGCGGCGTGTCGAAATGCAACGGCTGGCCTTCGAACAAAATCTCGCCCTTGGTAGGTTTGTGCACCCCGGACATGGTCTTGATGAAGGTGGACTTGCCCGCGCCGTTGTCGCCCAGCAGGCAATGGCATTCCCCGGGCTTGACGTCAAAGCTGACGCCAGCAAGTGCGATGATATTGCCAAAGTGCTTTTCGATGTCTTTCATCTGAACGATGGGCGCCTGATCATCGACGGCATCGCCATGGTGGAACTTGGTGTCTTCGGTCATATCAGCGCTCCCCGGTTACGCGCTTGCGGATCGCGTTGTTGAACAGAACGGCAATCAACAGCATGGCACCCAGAAAGACCTGGAACCAATCCTGATCAAAGTCGGTATAGGTCAGTCCGATGACGACCATTCCAAAGATGATCGAGCCGAAGAAAGCCCCGATGGCCGAGCCGTATCCGCCGGTCAGCAGGCAGCCGCCGATCACCGCGGCGATAATCGCCTCGAATTCTTTCTGGAACCCCCGCCGCGCATCGGTCGAGCCTGCGTCCATGACGGTAATGATCGCCACAAGGGCGGCACAGCACGCCGTCAGCATGAACAGTGAAACCTTGACGCGGTTCACCGGTACACCCGAATTGGATGCAGCCGTGCTGTCACCACCCGAGGCGAAAATCCAGTTCCCTACCGGGGTACGCAGCAGCACGTAGGTCGCCGCCAGTGTAATGACGATGAACCACAGGATTTCGACCGGAATACCCGGGACCTTGGGCGCGCCGCTTTTGAATGTATCGATCATGCCGTTGGCGGCCAGCCATGCGAACAGGCTGCCGAATGCTTCGCCCGAAAAGAAGGGGGCCAGCCAGTCGTTTTCGACCGCGTCGCGCACGCCGCGCAGTTGGGTCGAACCGCCTGTCGCCATTTTCAGCCCCACCAGTGACAGGCCACGAAGGATGAACAGAAACGCCAGCGTTACAATGAACGAAGGCAGGCCCGAACGGATCACGATATTGCCGTTGACCGCACCGACACAGGCCGCAAATACGAATGTCATTGGGATGGCAAAGATCAGCGGCAATTGCCAGGTCACGACGCAGACGCCGAAAAACAGCCCCGAGAACGCGACCATCGATCCGATCGACAGGTCGAACTCTCCACCGATCATCAGCAGTGCCGCACCGATCGCCAGGATACCCAACTGTGCCGCAGGGGTCATGAAGTTCATGACACCGGCAAGAGTGAACATCGATTCATCTGCGGTGATCGCAAAGAACACGAATACCAGAACCGCCCCTGCAATGGCGCCCAGCTCGGGTCTTTTCATCAGTTTGGTCAGGAACGGTTCTTTCTTGACCCTTTCGTCCGACAGGACGGGCGCTGATTCACTCATGGTTTCCTCCCAATTCGGTGAGACCGGCGCGTTGGCGCCGATCCTGTTGTTTGTCGGATCGCGCCGAAATCAGCGGATACCCTGCGCGGACAGTTCGATGACCTGTGCGGCCTTGTCCTGAGTGATCAGGTTCGGACCCGAAGGCACGTCGCCGCCCGGCATCAGGCCGTATTTGGCGTGCAGACCCATGAAGTTCACCGACAGGTAGCCCTGAAGGTACTGCTGCTGGTCAATGGCAAAGGCCGCGTCACCATCCACGATTGACTGGAGGAAGTTGGCCGACAGGTCGAACGAGGCAACATTCAAATCCCGCCCCGAGGCTTTGGCCGCGGCGACCGAAGGCTCGCCGGCCGAGCTCGCGCCCAGCGCCATAACGGTATCGACGCTTTCGTCAGCGGCCAGCGCGGCGGCAACTTTGGACTCGATCTCGGACGGATCGTTCGAGGTCGGCAGAACGGTTACTTTACCGCCAAACCCTTCGGTGAAGCCTTCACAGCGCAGGTCAAGTGATACGTTGCCGACCTCGTGGTTGACACAGATCGCATTGGTTCCACCCATCGAGGCCAGCTTTTCACCAGCCGCCTTGCCCGCATCATATTCGTCCTGACCCACATGCAGCAGAGCGCCCAGTTCCTTGGCCACTTCCGCACCCGAGTTGATCGAGATCACCGGGATACCGGCGGCAACCGCACGTTCGATTGAGGGGCCAAGCGCATCGGCATCCGGGATCGAGACGATCAGTCCGTCAGGCTCCTGGTTCACGGCGGCGTCGATCAGCTGCGACATGGCAACCATGTCAAAGGTCTCAGGTGCACGATATTCCACATTCACACCGACATCTTTTCCGGCCTGCTCTACGCCGTTCTTCACGACGTTCCAGAATGCGTCATTGGCCTGGCCATGCGACACGACCACGATTTCCTGCGCAAATGCAGGTGTGGCCAAGGCCAGTGCCCCCGCAGCAAGCGCGCCTTTAACGAATTTCTTCATTTCAGTTTCCTCCCAATGGTTCAGTCTGATCTTCTGTCGGGGTACCGGCCCCAATCATCCGGCTGTGCCGAATCTCAGTGGCTGCGGCGCTGGGCCGAGCTGGTATTAGTTTGAAGAATTTCGATCATTTTGCAACCGGTTTCAAAATCTCTTCCATCCGAACGGGCTTTCCCGTCTGCGCTGACAGGGTCGCGGCCTCGGCCATCGCCAGCGCTGCAACACCGTCCTTCAGCGTGACCGGAACTTCGGATCCACTTTCAACAGCGTCGACAAATGCGGCCCATTCCACACGGTAAGCAGGCATGTAGCGTTCCAGGAAGAAATAGGTCGGCTTGGCCCCCACCACACCGTCCGCCGTTGACTTTACGACAGTGTTCTCCAGCATGTTCTGAGCCTGTAGCAACCCCTCGGACCCCAGCAGTTCGACCCGCTGGTCATAGCCATAGGCCGCGCGCCGCGAATTCTTGATGACCGCGATGCGGCCATCCGCGTAAGTCATTGTAACTGCCGCTGTATCCACATCCCCCGCGGCGCCGATTTCAGCATCCACAAGCGAGGACCCAACCGCCGAGATCGTTTCGGGAACATCCCCCATCAGGAAGTTAGCCATGTCAAAATCATGGATCATCATGTCCCGAAACAAACCGCCAGACACCTTTACGTAGCTGACTGGTGGTGGCGCCGGGTCAAAAGATGTGATCGACAGGAGCTCTGCCTTGCCGATCTCACCCGCATCCAACCCCGCCTTCAAGGTCGCAAAATTGGGATCAAATCGCCGATTGAACCCTATCATGACCGGCTTGCCGCGTTCCGCGACGGTATTCAGACAATCCGAGGCGCGCTTCAGGTCCAAATCAACGGGCTTTTCACACAGGACGGCTTTTCCTGCGCCTGTCGCTGCTTCAATCAGGTCAGAATGCGTATCTGTTGGAGTTGCAATCAGAACCGCGCCGATTTCCGGATCCGCAATGATCTCTTCGGAACTGCGCGCCTCGGCCCTATGATCACTGGCAAGGCTGGCCGCGGCCTCGGTCAAGGCATCGGAAACAGCAATGAGTTTGCTGCCCGGATGCGATGCAATCGCCTGCGCATGAACACGCCCGATGCGCCCGGCACCCAACAATCCGACGTTCAACATACAGATCTCCCGAATCTTGTTGTTGCGCGCAACAATGATTCTATTTGCAACCGGTTGCAATATTTTTTTCGCTACCTTGGCGCTTTTACGGCCCAGGCCCCAAATCACCCTGAAAAATTCGCGTTATGATCCCGGATCCTGATCCGCCGGCTGCAACCCACACGCTGAAATCCGCGCATTGGCCGTCCTACGGGAATCCCCCAATTTCGGAACATGGTGAATCAGGTTAATGTTTGGTTAAGGAACACACACTACCACTCTGTGACCCCTTAGAAGGGCTGGCATGACCCCCTCGTCCAGCCCTTCATACCTTACCCGACAACCGCGAAGAAACAGCCCGCATTGCGGCCTGACGTGTTCATCGAAATCGAAATTCGAGAATGGCGATCCCTGAAGGACTCGAACCCTCAACCTGCTGATTAGAAGTCAGCTGCTCTATCCAGTTGAGCTAAGGGACCGCTGCACCCTTCTTGCGGTTTTTACGAGCGGGGTTCAAGAGCCAAGCGCATGAATGCGCTGTTCGGATCGTCACTGTACCCAAAGATCGGTCCGCAATAGGAATAACCCAACGCTTCGTAAAGCTTGCGGGCGGCATCATACTCTGGAAGATGCTCTGCCCCGGTTTCCAAAACCAAAGCCTTGACGCCTTCTGCGCGCGCCAGATCGGCCAGATGAGCCATCATGACACGCGCCAGTCCGCGCCCCCGTGCCTGTGCGAGGATATGCACCGATTTCACCTCGGCCGTGCCATCGGGCAACAGCTTCAAGGCGCCGCAGCCCAAAGCCTGCTGATCGTCGTAAATCGCACAGAATCGAATGCCCGATCCGGCCAGTGATTCTGCGCTCATCGTATGGTTGCTTTCCGCAGGGCCGGCCGATTCGCTGTGAGCGAAATGAGCTTCCACAATCGGGCGCAACACGTCCGAGGTCGGGTCTGCCTCGCGAATTTCGATCATTCAGTGTGTCCAGGGCCCACGGCGGTCGGTGGCGAAGTTTTCTCCGTATCCGCGTGCGCGCAGGTTGGGTTTGCGCTTGTGCGGCTCGCTGACCTGCGCATCGATGCCATTGTCCCTGGCATAATCCATCGCCTCTTTCTTGGTGTCGAATTTCAGGCGTATCTGGGTTTGCGTGTCATTGGATGATGTCCAGCCCATCAGCGGATCAACCTCACGTGCCGAAGCGGGGGCATATTCCAGAACCCACTTGCGGGTCTTGGCCATTCCTGAAGTCATCGCATTCCTTGCAGGCTGGTAAATCCGTGCGCGCATGTCGCCTCTCCGTACTCACTTGGCTGGACCTGTTTATGCGTCAGAGCGCAGCCCGGGACAAGACAACAATTGTCGCGGATTGTCGAAGCAAGCCAATGACAGAAACTGTCATCAGGGCCAACTATGATCTTCGACAAGTCAGCCGAAGGATAAGCAGATGATCCATCGTGAATGCATTCTGGACGTCAACGCAAACCCCGGGAACAACCGGGCGATGCCCTCGACCGAAGCCCATGCCGTGATCGCCGGCAAACCGATGATGACGAAGGCTCTCATCGGCGACCTTGCCGCGTTGGCCGGCAAGGTTGGCTCGGATCACAATCCGGATGCGTATCTGCCCAGTTTCAAAACTGGGGAATTTGTACCGGATCAGCCCTTGCAGTTGGACAAAATAAGAACAAATGTAGGGGCCTGATCCGGAGCCTGCCCATGCCATACGCCCATTCCGACAAGACTCAAATGACAACCGAAGATGTTCGGGCCCGCCTGAAACTGGAAGGCGGCAAACGGTTTGTCATGCATACGGAGTTCGCCCCCGCAGGAGACCAGCCAACCGCGATCAAGGAACTTGCAGGCGGCATTCTGGATGGAGAGCGCGATCAGGTTCTGTTGGGGGCGACCGGTACGGGCAAAACCTTCACCATGGCCAAGGTGATTGAAGAAACCCAACGCCCGGCCATCATCCTCGCCCCCAACAAGACATTGGCGGCGCAGCTTTACGGAGAGTTCAAGGGGTTTTTCCCGGAAAACGCGGTCGAATATTTCGTCTCCTACTACGACTATTACCAGCCCGAGGCCTATGTCGCGCGATCGGACACGTATATCGAGAAGGAATCGCAGATCAACGAACAGATCGACCGGATGCGCCACTCGGCCACGCGGGCGCTGCTGGAACGCGACGACGTGATCATCGTGGCCTCGGTCTCGTGCATCTATGGCATCGGCTCGGTCGAGACCTACGGGGCGATGACACAGGATCTGAAGGTCGGACACGAATACGACCAGCGGCAGGTGATGGCCGATCTGGTGGCCCAGCAATACCGCCGCAACGATCAGGCCTTCCAGCGCGGCAGCTTCCGGGTGCGGGGCGACAGCCTTGAAATCTGGCCTGCCCACCTTGAGGATCGCGCCTGGAAATTCTCGTTCTTCGGTGAGGAACTGGAAAGCATCACCGAATTCGATCCGCTGACCGGCGAGCGCGCCGCGACGATGGAACAGGTGCGCGTCTATGCGAACTCGCACTATGTCACGCCGAAACCGACGATGCAGCAGGCCATCATCGGCATTAAAAAGGAACTGCGTCAGCGGCTGGATCAACTGGTGGGCGAGGGCAAACTGCTCGAGGCGCAGCGGCTGGAACAGCGCACCAATTTCGACCTCGAGATGCTCGAGGCCACCGGCGTCTGCAACGGGATCGAGAACTACTCGCGCTATCTGACCGGCCGCGCGCCGGGCGAGCCGCCCCCGACCCTGTTCGAATTCATCCCCGACAATGCCATCGTTTTTGCCGACGAATCCCACGTCAGCGTGCCGCAGATCGGCGGCATGTATCGCGGCGACTACCGGCGGAAATTTACGCTGGCCGAACACGGGTTCCGCCTGCCCTCCTGCATGGACAACCGTCCCCTCAAATTCGAGGAATGGGACGCCATGCGCCCGCAATCCGTCTTTGTCTCTGCCACCCCGGCGAAGTGGGAGATCGAACAGACCGGCGGTGTCTTCACCGAACAGGTGATCCGCCCAACGGGCCTTTTGGACCCCGAGGTCGAAATCCGCCCCGTCGAGATGCAGGTAGACGACCTGCTGGACGAGGTGCGCAAGGTCGCCGCCAATGGCTTCCGCACGCTGGTCACCACGCTGACCAAACGCATGGCCGAGGACCTGACCGAATACCTGCACGAACAGGGCATAAAAGTCCGCTACATGCATTCCGACATCGACACGCTGGAACGCATCGAGATCCTGCGCGACCTGCGGCTGGGGGCTTTCGACGTGCTGGTGGGCATCAACCTGCTGCGCGAGGGGCTCGACATCCCCGAATGCGGCCTGGTCGCCATTCTGGACGCGGACAAGGAAGGCTTCCTGCGCTCCGAAACCTCGCTGATCCAGACCATCGGTCGCGCCGCCCGCAACGCCGAAGGCCGCGTGATCATGTATGCCGACCGCATCACCGGCAGCATGGAGCGCGCGCTGGAGGAAACCAACCGCCGCCGCGCCAAGCAGATCACCTATAACGAGGAACACGGCATCACGCCCGAGACGGTAAAGAAGAATGTCGAGGACGTTCTGGCCGGGCTCTATCAGGGCGACGTGGACATGAACCGCGTCACCGCCACCATCGACAAGCCGATGCACGGCGCCAATCTCGAGGCCCATCTGGACGGTCTGCGCGACCAGATGCGCAAGGCGGCCGAGAACCTGGAATTCGAAGAAGCCGCCAATATCAGGGATGAGATCAAACGTTTGGAAGCGGTCGATCTGGCCATCGCCGACGACCCCATGGCGCGTCAATGGGCGGTCGAGAAAGCCTCGGAAGACGCGGTGAAATCGCGTGGACGGTCAACGGCTGGCAGGCCAGGGCAGCGGGGTGGGAATGTGAAGCGGAGGAAGCGATAGTCAATGTCACAAAAAGAAATCGACAAAATTAGAGACGGCGCCGTCAGCATGAGGGTCGGTGATGACGGAAAGCGCTGTCTGATAATGATTGGAATCTCTGAAGCAATGTACGTTGTCAAAGAAAATTCCATTTGGAAAATTCAGCTCGCCGATGCTATCGATCCTGGCCGCTCAAACGTCGGCTTGCCGAATACACAACAACAAGTCCTGTCAATTGGGGCGCATTCTGAAGTTGTGAAAAAGACTCTCCTTCAGGTACACTACTTTCTTGAAGCAAACCTTTCAGAAATAGAAGTCGATAGGGATTATTGCTTGTCTAAAGCCTTGGCGCTTTCCGTTGCCTTTGCCAAGCTTGATGAGACAATTTTTCGACTCGAGAAGCATTCAAGTGAAACAGAAGATACCCTTCAGCCACCTTCGATGAGGTCGCTTTTGGTACCTGTTTATGCAGATTTAGAACGAGAATGGTCTAACGCCCATGACGCTCTTTCAGATATTCGATCTATTCTTCGCGAATTGAGTTTTCACTTTTTTCCTGACATCAGCAAGAAGGAGAACTGGTTTCGCGACTTGGCAGGAAGATTGGACTTTTCTGCATTTTCGTCCGCTGATCAAAGTGACGTACTTTCCGACATCGAGCACGATTTGGGCTTCGTTAGGTGGTTTAGGAACGCAAAAGAACACCCTAAACCCGGGCAATTACTTGCACTACAGAACTATCGCTTGTTGCCGAACGGGTCCGTTGCCGCACCCTCAGTAGTAGTTGAGAAAGGTGATGACACTCCAGTTGAAATGGACTTGGCCTCTTTGCTTCGACAGCTTCGCTGTGCCACGATGTTCAGCTCTGAAATGATAGTTCTTTGGTTGTTTTGTAGTAACTTGCGGAAGGTATTTGGAAAAGACGTTTCCATAGCGGCGAGAGATCTAAACTCCACCTCAGAGAACAAACCGCCTTATGTCTACACTGTCGAGTTTGAAGGTCGGGACATGATAATTGGCTAAGTCCTCATCCTCAGTTGCGACAATCTCACCCCCACACTCCACCCTTGCACCCCACCCCTCCCTCCTCCACGTTTGAAATCACAAATTGTGATTCCAAACGGCTGCCATGACGAACCCGAACACCCTGCCCTCCACGCATGAGGTCCAAAACGCCATTCACAAGGTGCGCGGCACCCGTGTCGTGCTGGCCGAGGATCTGGCGCAGTTCTACGGAAAATCCGTCAGCGCTTTCAATCAGGCCGTCTCGCGCAACAAGGATCTGTTCGAGGGCTACCGCTTTCAGCTGACCGATGCCGAGGTGGCCGATCTGCAATCACAGAATGTGATTTCAAAGCCCAAGGGTCGCGGCGGGCGGCGGGTCAACCCTTGGGTCTATACGGATTACGGCGTGGCCATCGCCTCGGCCCTGTTCAAGGACCCGCGCGCGATCAAGATCACCCGCATGATCACCGAAGCCTTCGTCGACGGCGCAAACGCATTGGCCGAAACCCCGCGCAGCCTGCCGGAAATTCTGCCACCCGAGGATGCCCCCGCCCCGCTGCTGCCCAATGGCGATCAGTTGCGGGCGCTGGCCGAAAACATCCTCGATTCCGGGCAGCAGAGCCTGGTCGACTACATCGCCAACCCCACCACCAAGCGCCAGCAGGCGGTGGCGGTGATCATGAAAACCCTGGCCGAAACCGCCGGCGAAGAGGTGCGCACCCAGCACGAGCGTCTGCGCCTGCGCATCGCCGAACGGTTGGCCGCAGGCGATTATGCCGATGATGACGACCGCAAGGGGTTGCTGGACCTGCTGAATGCGATGAAAGGCTGACGCAGCCCTTGCCCCGGACTTTTCGGCCGCTAGACTTCGCCCCATGCGCGTTGTCCTGTTATCATTGATCCTCGGCACACCCGCCGCCGCGTGGGAAGCAACGGCGGGCCAGATCTGCACCCTGTCACACGTGACGGACACGGCAGAGTTATTCCTGACCTATGACCCCGCAAAGCCGCTCTATACCCTGTCCGTTACCCGCAAGACCGAAGGTTGGACCAATACCCCATGGTTCGCGATGCGGTTCCAGGGGCCAAACCCTATCGAAATCGCCACTCCGCATCATGTCCTATCTGACGGTGCATCGATGCTGACGGTTACCGATACCGGATTTGGAAACGTGCTGGACGGGCTGGAATACAACCTGACCGCCTATGCGTTTACGCAGGACAGGGTGAGTGAATTTCCCTTGGACGGTGCAGCGCCCCAGGTTCGCATTTTCCGCGAATGTGCCGGGGCCCAGCTGTCCTAACCGGGTCAGAAATCGAACAGATCTTCCAGAAAGCCGCCTCTTTTCTTTTTCTTGCGATGGCCGTGATCCGCCCGGTCATCGTAGCCGGGTTGTGGCGAAGAATACGCTGTCGAACGCTCGATGATCTTGTCCAGTTCGCCCCGATCCAGCCAGACACCTCGGCATTGCGGACAATAGTCGATTTCAACCCCGTTTCTGTCCGTGATGACCAGTTGAGTTCCGTCAATCGGGCATTGCATCATACGATCTCCTGTTTTGCCATCCATATGAGATGGGGTTGATCCGCTGCATTGCCATCCCACTGTGACATGACGCCCGTTCGCTTGAGGCTAACTGGATGACACAGGCAACCGGCCCCGGCCCGAGCAGATTTTCTGGACTTCGCGATTACAACCGTCAGGGGCGCACGAACTTGGCCGTTCCAAGAGACCGCTGTTGCGGTTCGGGATTGTTGTGAACTGGCGGCGCAGTTGCCCGGGGCGGGCTGGCAGCGCCACAGGCGACCCCGTCGCCATCCGGGTCATTACGCTTGTGATAACCCGCCTGCCCCTCGTAAAACGGCCCCACCCCCAGCGACTGCGTTGCATCACACCCTGCCAATGCGATCAGGTGGATCACCGCCTCTTCCCGCTCAAATCCGGACAGGCGCAGAAAAACACCCGTGGCGATCAGCACGGTGGTCAGCGGCAACAACAGAACCATGACCAGAATGCGTATCGGAGACAGCGCATGCCTGCGCGTCGCCTCTGCGCGCCGGTGTCGTCTGGACGGCCGCGGCTTCGGATCAGGCGTATCCTGCGAGGGTTTCTTGAACAGCATTGTCTGATCTGTAGCGTCGATTTGTGGCAAAGCCGAGGCAATCCCATATCGCTGAGGTAAAACAAATGGCGCAATCCATTTCAGGCACTTAAAATGACAGGGACCGTCATCTGCCCGATTTTTTGCTGCCGAACCGATATCGTGACCCAATCCGATCCTTATCAGACGCCCGACGCAGCGGCGCGCTTGCAAGCACAGGACCTTCTCTTTCAGGCCAAATTTGCCGCACTGGCCTTTCTGCGCCCTGACACCGGGTTGCCGTCTGTCTCGCGGATCGCGCTGGCCACGGATGAAGCAGGTTGCCCTGTTTCGCTGATTTCAACCCTTGCGGAACACACGCGCGCGCTGAGCGCTTGTCCCAACTGCGCCCTTCTGATCGGAGAGCCCGCAGACAAGGGCGACCCGCTGACCCATCCGCGCCTGACATTGCACGTGATCGCTCAGCCAGTTCACCGGGACATGGCAGGCTATGGTGACTTGCGCGACCGGTACTTGGCGCGACGGCCCAAAGCGAAACTCTATATCGATTTCGCCGATTTCGGACTGGTCCGGTTCGCCATCCAAGACGGCCTTTTGAACGCCGGATTTGGCAGGGCCTGCCGCCTTACCGCACAGGATTTCTAGCCATCAGCGGACCACATGCACGGCACATGCCGCATGACGAACGACATGAGACGCGGTAGAGCCCAGTAGCAGGTCCTGCATCCCCGGCCGGTGGGACGCAATTATGATCAGATCGGGTTTGTTCGCCTCGGCCCAATCCAGAATGGTCCGGCCGGAATGTCCCTCGATCACCAAACCCTTTGCATTCGGCAGCTGCGATGCCAGTTCATCCAGTTCTGTCTGAATCGCCTTACGCGCCTCTGTCAGATATTCTGACGGCATGTACGAGATTGCATAGTTAGGAATATGCTCGACCACATGCAACAAGGTCACCTGCGCGTCTGGCGTGGCCAGAATCTGGGCCAGCTTCAAAGGCCCGGATGTATCTCTTTCAACATCGAACGAGATGGGGACCAGAATGTTGTGATACATGATGTGAGCCTCCGTTTTTGCAGGCTAACTTTGAAACAGATACGAATTGCAGGCTTTGATTCAGGTCAGGAACTGCCGAATGTCTCAGCGACGTCATACATGACCGGTTCAAAGCTTTTGCAGAGTTCGTTGATCTTGCGGTTGCGATCGCGCATTTCAGGCGTGCGCAGCATGGCAAGGAAATCTTCGCGGCGTTCCCATTGCGAATAGTTTGCTATTCGGGTTTGCGCGTCATTGACGTGCAGCCCGGCGGAAACGAAACCTGGCTGCTTCGAAATGAATTCGGCATAGGCATCCGTCAGAGCTTCCAGAAGGTCCTGGCAGGTGCCAGGCGTCATTTCAAAGGTCGTGATAACTGTCTGAACACTGGCGTTTTTGGCGATTTTCAGCATCGGGATTCTCCACTTTCTGTCCCAAGCCTAACACATCAAAATGAAACGTCGCCTATTTCCTGCCGTCCTTGCAAACCGGGTCTGTTATTTTACGGTCAGATCAGAGTGAAATGGCCACCCGTTTCGGGGTGGCCAGACAGCCTTTTAACGTTCCATGCGCATCAGAACCGAGGCCGTACCCTTCACATGCTCTGGCCAACGCAACAGAAAACTGTCGCCTGTCGCCCCCTGTTCGACCTCAACATGAGGCGCACTGAAGACGTGGTTGTTGAACACCCCCGAGAGCACACCGATCGTCGCAACCCCATCGCAGCTTCTTGCTTTGCCGTCGAAAGGCAACTGCCCGTTTGCCGAAACAGGCCAAAGATTGGACACCGAGTTCTGCGTATAACGAACCCTCAACGGGTTTGCGGATTTCCTT
The DNA here is from genome assembly GCF_056541565.1 of Ruegeria sp. AG6. Taxonomy (NCBI): domain Bacteria; kingdom Pseudomonadati; phylum Pseudomonadota; class Alphaproteobacteria; order Rhodobacterales; family Roseobacteraceae; genus Ruegeria; species Ruegeria sp. AG6. Next base: position 46,878 of record NZ_JBQFYQ010000013.1, read on the forward strand.
GTTACGCCATGATACGTATTGTTCTGGAAGGTCACGTTCGAGTGCCTGTCTTTGTTCAAGTCGGCAAAGCTTGTATCCACCCGATCCGCTCGAAAGATTTCACCGCTCGTGGCACGGAACTTGTTGCCGGTCACGACCAGGCCATTGAGAAAATGCCCGGGCCCATAGGGACGAATGACGATGAAACTGAACCAGGACGGGGCCTGACTGGAATAAAAGATGTTGTCCGTGATGCTCATTGCACTGAACGAAAAGCCACTCGTGTAGGTCGGCGACGGGTCGCGTTCATTCGTCCATTCGACGAAACAGTTGTCGACATAATTCTCGGCGATAGTGGAACTGTTGTAGGTGCCGATCATGATCAAACCGGCCGTACGCACACCTTGCGGGATGCTATCGCCCTGAAAGACATGGTTGCCCAGGATCATGTTGTTGTCACCACCCAGAACGGCGAAATGTCTGAAACGCACCGCTCGGTTGTGGCGCAACTTCACATCGTTTGAATTGGTATTCAACGCAATGGAATACCGGTCCGTTACGACAAGGGATTCTTCTGCTGACAGGAACTGGCAATTATCGATCAGCATACCCTTGCACCCCGTTCCGGTCGACGTGATCCCCCGGTTTTTCGGGCGGCTGATAAAACAGTCGCTCAACGAAAACGTACTGCCGGAGGCCGCCAAACGAATTCCGCTGCATCGGCTGTTGCACTGAAATTCGATCTGTTCCATGCCGAATTTCCGAAGCGTGCTGAAGCCGCTGAAATCCAGCAGGTACTTGAGTGAATAGAATGTGAAAGACTGGGTCCCCGAAGCCCCCACAAGAGGCGCACTCAGTGTGATCTCACCCGCACCGACATTCTTTGACCGTACATAGATTTCGCGCCCGACTCCGCTGCCGGCAACGTAGGACCCAACAGGAATGTTGGCGACATTCGCGACATTGGTCAGACGCGTTTTATCCGACGGATCATAGGTTGCAGTCGAGGTGAACGTTTCGGTATCCCACGCCGAACTGCTTTTGACATCAAACTGACCATTCCGGATCACGCGACGGGTTGAAAAACCACTCTGCTTGTTGGGAACCGCTGCGGCCATGTCGATCGGCGCGGTGACGGAAATCTTGCGACCACCCAAATCCAGCGAGTCATGATCCGAATTGTTCAGAAGGGCCTGAAACGCTTTTTTGAACGCCAGTTCTTCGTCTCCGAAAGCCGAGATGTAAGCCGGCAGATGGAAATCCTTTGTCAGCAACAGCATCTTGTCATCCGGCATGGTGACTGTGCCTTCAAAGTCCATTTCGGACGTCATACTGGTGTTTTCGGCCAGATGATAAGTCCCTTGCGGAACGTAAATCCGACGGCCACCCGCCGCCTGATCGGCCGCTTCAAACGCAGCTGAATCATCCGTCACACCGTCGCCGATGGCCCCATAGTCGCGCACATCCACAACACTGATCATCTCACGCAGGAAGACACCGGTGACATCCGTGATCTCCAGGTCGTCCACACGCACCAGCGCCCCATTCGCGCCCTCAATATCCAGACCAAAATGGCCATACAGGGCGGCCAGCCCCCAAGGCATGTCCACGCCGGGGCGTTTGCCGGTTCCGACAATCGCCGTTATTTCATGCACTCCTCCATAGCCTGACAGCTGTGTTGCAGGCCCCTGCTCCACAACACCTGACACATGCGTGTCCCCCGCGCCCCCGGCCCAGGCCGCTATGCGCACCGACGGCAAAGGGCCGCTGATCGCCTTGACCCGCGCTTTGATCTGCAAATAGCAACCAGGCAAAATCGGCGTCTGGCCCATGTATCGAAGCTGTTGGGTGGTTTGGACTTTCAGGATCTCCAGACAGCCACCAAAATCGGCATCCGCAGGCACGAAAACCCCCGTGCCGGATCCACCATATGTGGGCGAGCCGGGCGTTCCGTCCCCCGCAGACCAAACGTTCAGGCCATTCGCGAATTGAGGCGGCATGAAGACGATGCCGTCAGTGATTGCCTTGTTCATTGAAAACCCTTTCTAAATCGCGCCACGCCAATCTGGCGACGCGTCCAAACCCCGTGTCCAGGTCCGCCCCGAACGCGTCAGTCTGAATACCGAAAGAGAATTAACCACGGCTCATATCACCGTGACGGTGGTGTTGCCTCAGGCCGCAGGGTCAGCGTTGCCCAACAATTGGACGCCATTGATTTTCCAACCGCCTTCCAGAGGGATCATCTGATAGTCCAATATGTGCACACGCCCGTTTGCATCCGTGATCATCACCTTCTGCCACAAGGCTCCTGCAATTTCACGCAACTCCAGAAAACGTATGTCGGCAGGACGCCAGACCATCGGATATCCATTGCGCACCATCTGTCCGAAATTGTCGGGGTTCTGAAAAAGGCGCTGGATGCTGGGGCTGGCAAAGGTGAAGGCCGTGGCAAAATCATCCGCCTTGAAGGCCTGTATCTGCGCCGAAATGTTTGCTTCGATCTCTGCGTTTTGCGCAAACGCGCCCGACCCCAGCCCAACACTCAGGGATACAGCAAGCAAAAATCGACGCATGGGGCCACCTCCTGCAAAAAAGAGTAGCCCCATAGGGGATCAGGTCAAATCAGACCAGCTCTCCGGCCAGCGCCTTGTCGATCAGGCCAATTGTCTCTGGCACACCGTACAGCGCGATAAAGCCGCCAAAACGCGGGCCCTGCGATGCACCCAGAAGCACTTCGTACAACGCCGTGAACCAACCGCGCATGGGGTCGAACCGCTCACGCCCGATGGAATAGACCACTGATTGGAGCGCCTCGTCCTCGGTCGGGCCATCATAAGCCTCAAGCGCGACTTTCAGCGCTTCCAGCGCCTCGCGCTCCTGATCCGTAGGTGCGCGATGTTTGCGCGTTGGTTTGACGAAATCGTTGAAGTAGCGAACCGCAAAGCCCGCGGCCTGATCCAGATCGGGATGGCTTTCAGCCGTTGCTTCCGGCGCATAGCGGCGAATAAAGCCCCACAGCGTCTCCTTGTCTTCCGCGCCCGAGACCGACGCCAGGTTCAGCAACATCGCAAACGGTACGATCAGGGTCGATTCTGGAACGTCGCCACCGTGAATGTGCCAGACCGGATTGTTCAACTGAGCTTTCAGGTCCTGCCCCGGATAGGCGCGCAGCTGCTGATGATACTCATCATAGGCTTTCGGGATCACGTCGAAATGCATCCGCTTGGCCGTCTTGGGCTTTTGGTACATGAAATACGCTAGGCTTTCAGTCGGCGCATAGGTCAGCCATTCGTCAATCGAGACACCATTGCCCGACGATTTCGAGATCTTCTGGCCATTCTCATCCAGAAACAGCTCATAGCTGAAATGCTCGGGCGCGCGGCCACCCAATGCACGGCAGATCGCGTCATAGATCTTTTCGTTGGTAGCATGTTCTTTGCCGTACATCTCAAAATCGACACCCAGCGCTGCCCAGCGCGCCCCGAAATCCGGCTTCCATTGCAGCTTCACGTTGCCACCGGTGACGGGAACGGTCCATTCCTTGCCGTCTTCATCATCGAATGTGACGGTATAGGTCTCTGCACACACTTTCTTCATCGGCACATACAGAACCCGACCGGTTTCCGGGTGGATCGGCAGGAAGATCGAATAGGTCTGCTGGCGTTCTTCCCGCAGGCTTTTCAACATGATGGCCATCACGTCGTCATAGCGTTCAACTGCACGCTTCAGAATCTCGTCGAATTGGCCCGAGCGATAGAAATCACGCGCCGAATAGAACTCATATTCGAATCCGAAGGTATCGAGGAACCGGCGCAGCATCGCGTTGTTGTGCTCGCCGAAGCTGGGGTATTCGCCAAACGGATCGGGAACCGAAGTCAACGGGCGCTGCAAATGTTCCTCAAGCGCCTCCGGGTTGGGCACGTTGCTGGGCACCTTGCGCATCCCGTCCAGATCGTCTGAAAAACAGATCAACTTGGTCGGCATGTCCGAAAGCGCCTCGAACGCGCGCTTGACCATCGTGGTCCGCGCGACCTCGCCGAACGTTCCGATATGCGGCAAGCCAGACGGGCCGTAACCAGTTTCGAACAGCACATACCCCTTTTCCGGAGCACCCTTCTGATAGCGTTTGAGCAACCGGCGCGCCTCTTCAAAAGGCCAGGCCTTGGACGACATCGCGGTTTCACGCAGTTCAGACATTTCAATGTGCTCCATCGGGGAAAGTGCCGCGGTCACCCCATGCAACCGGACCGGCCCCTCCTATTGTGCCAGTGCAGCATGAGTCAATAAAGCAGTGGCGCAATTCGCGACACACTGCGCCAAAAAACAGTCGCCCTCGGGCAGGTAGGGAAACGTTCCATGGCCCGCAAACACTCTGCCCGGGATATCTGCGCTGCATTTTCACCGGCCAGCCTTGCTCAGGCCACAATGGTGGGCCGATTGTTCACCCGAAACAAAAAAGACACGGGCGCGGGCGCAAACTTGACCCGGTTGTTTCGCACGCTCACCGGGCAGTGTTAGACAAAGGCGACACGGGGGGTTCCCCGGACCAGAGGAAACGGGATGCGACGCGAAACCACCAACCGTATACGCTTTGTACTCGAAGATATCGTGCCGCCTATCCTGCGTGACAGCGCCGCCTTTCATTGGCTGGCATGCCGGGTTTGGGGCGACCATATCACGCGCCTTGCCGAATTCCGTGAACGTGCAACCTATCTGACGGATGACGAATACGAAAGACTCTACCGCGATCATCCGCGCGTACATCAGGGCACCGACAATTCCGAAGCCTGCATCAAGCGGATTGCCAAGGATATCGTCGGGCAAAGCATCTGCGATGTCGGCTGCGGCACCGGAGTTCTTTTGCAACGCATAAAGGCCGCCCGACCCGACATCACGCAACTGACAGGAGTGGATTTCGTCGTCGATGATGCGGCAGCCATCGACAATATCGACTATGTCGCAGCTCGGATCGAAGAACTGCCGTTCGAAGACAACAGCTTTGACACCGTAATCTGCACCCACGTGATCGAGCATCTTCTGGATTACCGGCAAGCAATCGCTGAACTGCGTCGTGTCGCGCGAAAACGCGTCATTATCGTCGTCCCGCGTGAACGCGAAAGCAGGTACACCTTCAATCCGCATTTCAACTTTTTCCCCTACACCCACAGCTTTCTGCGCGCGGTGCATCCCAGCCCGGACATCCATGTCTGCGAAGATCTGGGGCGCGACATCTACTATTGCGAAGACCGCCCCGGGGAAAAACCGGAACCGGAGCATCAAGGATGACTCCGCCCGCCCCAACGACACTGGTCTGGGTTGGTTTGCTGTGCACACCAGTTATGATCTCGGCCGGGCAAATCCTGTTCAAACTGGCAGGAAACCGGATTGACGGGCGCGAAGCCACCGGAATTGCGGGCCTCATCCAGACGCTGTTCGATCCTTTCCTTCTGACAGCCTTTGCCATCTATGGCTCGGCTACGGTGCTGTGGGTGTATGTCCTGCGGTATCTGACCCTGTCCCAGGCCTACCCTTTCATGGCCCTCAGTTTCGTTCTTGTGCCACTGGCCTCGCACGTCTTCTTCGGCGAAACACTTGGGCTGCGCTACTGGCTGGGGGCCGCGCTTTTGATTTCGGGAATGATGGTCATGAATATCTGATCGCGCGGGGGTGGATGAAACAAGGTGTTGAACCTGACCCGCTGCGCTCATATCGTGCGTCCTCGAACGACCCCAATCAGGACCATCCCATGACCGAGCAAGTGCCCCACCCGATGTCCCCGCAGGATTGCCTTGTGGCTATCATGGTTGCAGTCTCGGCGTCTGACGAAAACATCCGAACCGCCGAGCTGGTCAAGATCGAAGTCGCCGTGAACATGCTGCCGGTCTTTGCCGGGTATGACATCGATCGGACCCGTCGTGTATCACAGATTGTTTTTGACCTGTTCGAACAAGAAGACGGTTTGGATGCGCTGTTTGGCCTGATCCGTGAAAACCTGCCCGAGCGTCTGAACGAAACGGCCTATGCGCTGGCTTGCGATGTTGCAGCCGCCGACGGTTCGCTCGCTGAAACGGAACTGCGCCTGCTGGAAGAAATCCGGTACGAACTGAATATCGACCGGCTGCATGCCGCCGCAATCGAACGCGGGGCACGCGCGCGCCACACGGTCTGATCTGGGCAATCTAAGGGTTTCAGCTTCCGTAGAGCGAACCCCAACGTTCCAGCAAGGCCCGTTGCAGTTTCCGCGACCTGCGGTTCCAGCTGCGCGCGCCTTCAGGCCGTTCGCGTTGTGCGCGAGGAATCTTGGCGCGGTGGGCCACGTCCGCCGTAAAAATGGCAAAGGCAAGATCGACCCCGTCCGCCGTTGTCAGGAAACCGCCCAACCCGGATACGAAGTTCAATGTGCCTGTCTTGGCATCGACCTTGATCGGGTGGTTCTTGACCGGCCGCCCATTGCGATCCGTCAAGGCAAAAGGCTTCATCAATGGGCGCAATGCGCCCATTTTCCGGGCCGCGACCAGGGACGCAACCAGATCCGCCGGCACCATACGCGAGGCATCGCCAAGACCGGAATGATCGACCATCGCGATCCCGTTCACGCCAAAGCTCTGAAACGCCCAACGGTTCATCTCGGCCGCCGACTCCGCCAGGTTGCGCGGGTCAACGCCCCGCGCTTTGGTTGCGGCCAGCCCAACCATCTCGGCCGTCAGGTTCGTCGAGTATTTCAGCATCCCGCGCAAAATACTGTTCAATGGATCGCTGCGATGCACCACAAGGTCGACGCCTTTTGGCGTCTCTCGTGTCACTTGCACCCGATTCAAAACGATTCCATTGGATCGGGCTAAAGTATGAAACACATCACCCGCGTACAATGCGGGCTTGCGCACAGGCAGCCAGCGCGCCCCGCCATTGCCCAGCGCGCCCTTGGCCACGGTCCAGCGGTCCTGCCGCGCACTTGGCTGATAGGTATAGATAGGCAAGCTGCGGTTCTCGACCCGCATGGCTGCCACATCCACTGCCGGCACATATCGTGCGCTGCGTGCATCCATGGTCACATCGTACCCCTTGCCGGCACGCTTCCACTCGAAATGGACCCGATTGAAATTCAACGATATCCCGCTTACCGCCGGGCTGTACCCCACATGATCCGGCTGTCCGGGATCAATGCTGAACACGAAGGGCAGCGCCCCGTCATAGACCTTGAAAGCTCCTCGAACCTCGGTGATTCCGGCCTCGCGCAGGTTGGCCGCCATCGTGGCCAGCGCATCCGTATCCAACAGCGGGTCACCCCCGCCTGCCAGTATCAGATCGCCATGCAGAATCCCGTTTTCAATTGGCCCATCTGCGATCAAACGGGTTTCGAACCGGTGGTCAGGCCCCAGAACGTCCAGCGCGTAAAGCGCGGTCATCGCCTTGCCGACACTGGCCGGGGGCAAGCCCGCACCTTCACCAAAAACCTCCAGCGGCTTTCCGGTCGCCACATCCGCGACGGCGAAAACAACTTCGCCCGTCAACCCTGCGGCTGCAACCAAACGCTCGGCACCACTCAACAGCGCCGCACGCGCGCGCGGTCTGAGCGAGACCAGCGGCGCCTGCGCCAAACCAGTTGCCGGGATCAGAGACGCCCCCAATCCTCCCAGAAACTCACGACGTGAAAAACGACCAGCCATAGTTGGAATAAAATCCCACAGATCAAATGCGCGCAACCACTCGCTGCGATTATGCGCCGGGCAAGGCTATTCCGGCAACACTTCCGCGCGCCATTCGCCGCGCGTCCGAATCTCAGTGGAACTGACATCAACCATCGGCACATTCACGAAACACCAGGCCGGAGCCTGCGCCCGCCCCAAAAGATGCCGCGCCTGCCCGTCGATCCTGTACTTGGCATAGACCCGTGCCGCCCTGGACATCCGGGCAGATATCCGGTCGCCGGGCCGCGCGACCACACCGACAGGGACACTGTCCATGATCCCTCGCCAGTCTTTCCAGCGGTGAAACTGCGCCAGATTGTCCGCCCCCATCAGCCACACAAATCGGACCTGTGGATACAATCGCTGCAACACTGTCAGAGTATCCGCAGTCGCGCGTGTACCTGTGAGCGCCTCGATGTCCGTCACTTCGACACGCGGATGCTGCATCACATTCCGCGCTGCCGCCATTCGCTTGTCCATGGGCGCGGGCCCGCGTTCCTTCAACGGATTGCCCGGCGATACCAGCCACCAAACCCGATCCAGCCCGAACGCCTTTATCGCTTGAAGCGTGACATGCACATGGCCCTGATGCGGTGGATCAAACGACCCGCCGAACAGACCGACGACCTGCCCAGGTCGCGCATAGGGTATGCCGTACCGCTCCATACCCTGCTGATGTTCAGAACTGCGAGGCGTTGTCAATCAACAGGTTGCACCACATCACCCAGCCGAACCCGCCCGGGTCGCACGACTTCGGCGCACCATCCTCCGTGCCCACGCACGGAGGAATAGCCACCTTTGCCCAGCGCTTCTTCCATCCGGCTGCACGGCGCACAAATCACGGTGAGGCGCAAAATTGCCTCGCCCACCTGCACCTCGCGCCCTTTGAGCGCCGTCAGATTGATCCCCGAAACCACCAGGTTGCGCCGCAGGATTTCAGGCGCAACCGGCCCCTGCCCCAGATACGACCCAATCGCCGCCAGATGCTCCTGCTGGATCAAAGTCACTGCTCTCTTGCCAACGCGGGCGCGGTCACTGATCAGACCGGCCTCAGTAATCACGGATTCCTCCAGTGACACCATCTCGGCCCGGCGCTCTGGTCGCGCTCCGATCCAAGTCACGCAACCGGGCTGCGCCCAACCCGCAATCAACTCGGCCAGTTCCGACATAACACCCCCATTTACAACGCACCCACACTATGCCGCCCGACCCAAAGACGAAATTCACAAAACCACCAGCTTGCCCCGCCCGTCCCGCTCGGATATCCAGCGTTTCAACCAAATTCCCCGACCCAGAGGACGCGACATGGCTGCCTATCAATATGTCTACCACATGCAGGGTGTCTCCAAGACCTATCCCGGTGGCAAGAAGTGTTTTGAAAACATCCACCTCAGCTTTCTGCCCGGCGTGAAAATCGGTGTCGTCGGCGTCAACGGCGCCGGTAAATCGACGCTGATGAAGATCATGGCCGGCCTGGACACCGACTTCACCGGCGAGGCATGGGCCGCCGAGGGGGCCAAGGTCGGCTATCTGCCGCAGGAACCGCAACTGGACGAATCCCTGACCGTTCGCGAAAACGTCATGCTCGGCGTGGCCGGGAAAAAGGCCAAGGTCGACCGCTTCAACGAGATCGCGATGGAGATCGCCGAGAACTACTCGGACGAGCTGATGGAGGAAATGACCACCCTGCAGGACGCGATCGACGCGGAAAACCTGTGGGATCTGGACAGCCAGATCGATGTCTCGATGGAGGCGCTGCGCTGCCCGCCGGACGATGCCAACATCGCCAACCTCTCGGGTGGTGAGAAACGCCGCGTGGCGCTGTGCAAGCTGCTGCTGGAAGCGCCCGACATGCTGCTTCTGGACGAACCGACCAACCACCTGGACGCGGAAACCATCGCCTGGCTGCAACAGCACCTGATCGATTACAAGGGCACCATCCTGATCGTCACCCACGACCGCTATTTCCTGGATGATATCACCGGCTGGATCCTCGAACTCGACCGCGGCCGTGGTATTCCGTACGAGGGCAACTACTCCGCGTGGCTGGAACAAAAAGCCAAACGGCTGGAGCAGGAAGCGCGCGAAGACAAGTCCAAGCAAAAGACCCTGCAGCGCGAGTTGGAATGGATGCGTCAGGGCCAGAAGGCCCGTCAGGCTAAATCCAAGGCCCGGATCAACGCCTATAACGAGTTGGCGGAACAGTCCGAGCGCGAAAAGCTGACCCGCGCCCAGATCGTCATCCCCAACGGCCAGCGCCTTGGCGGCAAGGTGATCGAGGTCGAGGGTCTGTCGAAACATATGGGCGACAAGCAACTGATCGAAGGGCTGGACTTTGCCCTGCCCCCCGGCGGCATCGTCGGCGTCATCGGCCCCAACGGCGCGGGTAAATCGACGCTGTTCAAGATGCTGACCGGTCAGGAACAGCCCGACAGCGGCACCATCACGCTGGGCGACACGGTCGAACTGTCCTATGTCGACCAGTCCCGCGACGACCTGAAAGACAACGACACCGTATGGGAGGCGATCACCGGCGGCGCCGAGATCATCCAGCTGGGTGACGCGCAGGTCAATTCCCGCGCCTATTGCTCGTCCTTCAACTTCAAGGGCGGCGACCAGCAGAAGAAGGTCTCGCTGCTATCAGGTGGTGAGCGCAACCGCGTCCACATGGCCCGTCTGCTGAAAGAGGGCGGCAACGTCCTGCTGCTCGACGAACCGACCAACGATCTTGACGTCGAAACCCTGCGCGCGCTGGAAGATGCGCTTGTCGATTTCGCCGGCTGCGCCGTGGTGATCTCGCACGACCGTTTCTTCCTCGACCGGATCTGTACGCACATCCTGGCCTTTGAAGGTGATGCCCATGTGGAATGGTTCGAGGGCAACTTCGAGGATTACGAAGAGGATAAAAAGCGGCGGTTGGGACCGGATGCGCTGGAACCCAAACGGTTGAAGCATAAGAAGTTTGCACGGTAGAGAAAGTTCTTGAACAAAAAACTTCCGATTGTATTCTTGCTACAAGAGCATCGCGCTTTAGGCGCGATGCGTTAGTCAAAATTGCAAACGTATTGTGTCCGAAATTTTCAAGAAAGACTTTCTGAGTTACACAAAAGCGATTGGCAGCATAGGCGGATTTCTTGCTGTCGTTTTTGTGGTTGTGCAGATCAGCAAGGGACAAACATGGGTAGATAGCAACAGCGGGCTGCTGCTGACTCATGGGGCATATTTGTTCTTATTACTTTTGGTTGGTTGGCTCATAATTAGCTGGCAGCCCGAGGATTACCTCGCTTCTCCTAAAGTACGCATTGTAAGAGACGATGGGATACTAATCGTTGAGAAAAGTCCGTGGCTTGGTATTGGCGTCGGAACAGCGATCTACTTGATGGAAGATGACTTCGAAAAGCTAATATGCGGGGCTGAAGTCATAAACATACAATCCAATGAACTCGTTCAATTGAAAACCGCTGCAATTGACGGTGATCATTCCGAATATCTTGCGGTTTTGAAGGCTTCAAAGGACGATATCCTAGTAAAACCAGGGCTATACCGATGAACGACAACAAATACGAAGCTCTACCAAGAGTCGTGCAAGTCATAGATGAGTATACACTTGTGATTAACTCTGGCGAAGCAGCTGGAGTTTCCAACGGTGATCGCTTCCTAGTTTTTCGTGTTGGAGAGAATGTCATAGACCCTAAAACGGGCGAAGATCTTGGAGTTCTGGAAACCGTAGTGGGGAAAGCTCGTGTTACGCATTTGCAAGAAAGGATATCCACAATCTCCAGCGATCAACGTGAAAACTCGCCGGGCCGCAAAGTGATAACGCGCAGGACAGGGGGCATTGCAGTACTTGGTGCCAGCGTGGAGGAGGTTGAAGAAAACCCAAAAGAGGATTGGATGCCATTGAAGGCCGAAGTTGGTGATCTAGCGAAGCCAATATAGAAAGCGTATCTTGATGAATCGACGATTACGGTCACTCGGTCGGATGCTTCCCCAAGCCCGCTCATGAATGCGGCCGCCAAGCAGCAGCGGCTCAACATAAAATACATTGGACTAATTGCAGGGGCAGCACTTTGCCAGATCGGTTTCCGCGAAACCTTCCGGCCCGACAATAATTAGCCCGGTCACCGAGCCTTCCGATCGAGGCTCACTGCACCAAAATCCACAGGAAACGATTTCAACCTTTTCTGTCAGGTCCTGTTCCCGCTCTGTGAGTTCCAGCAACAGTTCGTGCTTTTCTGGGTTTAACATCCCGGCCGTAAACCACGACGCGTTTGGCCAGGGTGCGGTTTTCACGGCCACAGAAGAAGTTTGACACTCTCTCTTGTCACCCGGCCCCAACACTGCTAAACGCACCCAATCTTGCGGCCTCGGATTCGTTCCGGGGCCTTAGATATTTTGAACCGGGGACCTTCGGGGCCCTATACCCTTGGCACCTACGGGGGCCTCTCACATAGCGGGGAACCCCCTCGCACTTGCTAAACGGAAGACAGAAAGCATGGCACTCAAGTCGTACAAGCCGACGACGCCGGGCCAGCGCGGGCTGGTGCTGATCGACCGTTCGGAGCTTTGGAAAGGACGTCCGGTCAAGTCTCTCACTGAGGGTTTGACCAAATCGGGCGGCCGGAACAACACCGGACGGATCACTTCACGCCGCCGCGGCGGTGGCGCAAAGCGTCTCTACCGGATCGTTGACTTCAAACGGAACAAATTTGATGTCGCGGCAACCGTCGAGCGGATCGAATACGACCCGAACCGGACCGCATTCATCGCATTGGTAAAATACGAAGACGGCGAGCAGGCCTATATCCTGGCTCCGCAGCGTCTGGCTGTTGGTGACAAGGTCATCGCGTCGGCAAAAGCTGACATCAAGCCGGGCAACGCAATGCCGTTCTCGGGCATGCCGATCGGTACCATTGTCCACAACATCGAGATGAAGCCTGGCAAAGGCGGTCAGATCGCACGTGCGGCAGGTACATACGCTCAGTTCGTTGGTCGCGATGGCGGCTACGCTCAGATCCGTCTGAGCTCGGGCGAGCTGCGCATGGTCCGTCAGGAATGCATGGCCACCGTTGGTGCCGTGTCCAACCCCGACAACTCGAACCAGAACCTCGGTAAAGCCGGTCGTATGCGCCACAAAGGCGTACGTCCGTCGGTTCGTGGTGTTGCAATGAACCCGATCGATCACCCGCACGGTGGTGGTGAAGGTCGTACCTCGGGTGGCCGTACACCGGTTACACCGTGGGGTAAGGACACCAAGGGTAAGCGTACCCGCAACAAGAACAAAGCGTCCCAGAAGCTGATCATCCGCTCGCGGCACGCCAAGAAGAAGGGACGTTAATCTATGTCTCGCTCTGTTTGGAAGGGTCCTTTCGTCGATGCTTATGTGCTTAAAAAAGCCGAAGCAGCGCGCGAGTCGGGCCGCAACGAAGTCATCAAGATCTGGTCGCGTCGTTCCACCATTCTGCCCCAGTTCGTGGGTCTGACCTTTGGTGTGTACAATGGCCAGAAGCATATCCCGGTAAACGTCACGGAAGACATGATTGGTCAGAAGTTCGGTGAGTACTCGCCGACCCGGACCTATTATGGTCACGCCGCAGACAAAAAAGCGAAGCGGAAGTAAGTCATGGGCAAGGAAAAGAACCCCCGCCGCGTGGCTGAAAACGAAGCAATGGCGAAAACCCGCATGCTTCGCACCAGCCCGCAGAAACTGAACCTGGTTGCGCAAATGATCCGCGGCAAGAAAGTCGAGAAGGCTCTGACCGACCTGACTTTCTCGAACAAGCGTGTCGCGCAGGACGTCAAAAAGTGCCTGCAGTCCGCAATCGCGAATGCCGAAAACAACCACAACCTGGACGTTGACGAGCTGATCGTCGCCGAAGCATGGGTTGGCAAGAACCTGGTCATGAAGCGCGGTCGCCCGCGTGCCCGTGGCCGTTTCGGCAAGATCATGAAGCCGTTCTCGGAGATCACCATCAAGGTGCGTCAAGTTGAGGAGCAAGCCTAATGGGACATAAAGTCAATCCGATCGGCATGCGCCTGCAGGTCAACCGCACCTGGGACAGCCGCTGGTACGCTGACACCAAGGATTACGGTGATCTTCTGCTGGAAGACATCAAGATCCGTGAGTTCATCCAGAAAGAGTGCAAGCAGGCCGGTGTTGCACGTGTGATCATCGAACGTCCGCACAAGAAGTGCCGCGTCACGATCCACACCGCACGTCCGGGTGTCATCATCGGCAAGAAAGGTGCAGACATCGAAGTTCTGCGCAAGAAGCTGGCCCAGATGACCGACAGCGAACTGCACCTGAACATCGTCGAAGTGCGCAAGCCCGAGCTTGACGCGCAGCTGGTTGCCGAGTCGATCGCTCAGCAGCTGGAACGTCGTGTTTCGTTCCGTCGCGCAATGAAGCGCTCGGTTCAGAACGCCATGCGCATGGGTGCCCTGGGTATCCGGGTGAACGTCGCTGGCCGTCTGGGCGGCGCCGAAATCGCACGGACCGAATGGTACCGCGAAGGCCGCGTGCCTCTGCACACCCTGCGTGCCGACATCGATTACGCACATGCCGAAGCGATGACCCCCTACGGGATCATCGGGATCAAGGTCTGGATCTTCAAAGGTGAGATCATGGAGCACGATCCGCAGGCACGTGACCGTAAAGCACAGGAACTCCAGGACGGCCCTGCACCTCGTGGTGCTGGTGGCGGTCGTCGCTAAGGAGGGAAAGATATGCTTCAACCAAAGCGTACTAAATTCCGCAAGATGCACAAAGGCCGGATCAAGGGCGAAGCCAAGGGCGGCTCTGATCTGAACTTTGGCACCTACGGTCTGAAAGCCCTGCAGCCCGAGCGCGTCACCGCACGCCAGATCGAAGCTGCACGTCGTGCCATGACCCGTCACATGAAACGTCAGGGTCGTGTCTGGATCCGTATCTTCCCCGACACTCCGGTCACTGCAAAGCCGATCGAAGTTCGTATGGGTAAAGGTAAGGGTTCGGTGGACCGCTGGGTTTGCAAGGTCAAGCCCGGTCGCGTGATGTTCGAAATCGACGGCGTCAATGACGACATCGCCCGCGAGGCCCTGCGCCTGGCCGCGATGAAGCTGCCGATCAAGACCCGCGTCGTGGTTCGCGAAGACTGGTAAGCGATCCGGGGGTTTCCCCGTTCGTGATATATTTGACCCCCGTCGGGAAACCGGCGGGGGTTATCATTTGGGGGCGCTGCCCCCGCCGCGGCAAGCCGCGACTCCCCCGGGATATTTATGGCCAGATGAAGCAGGGGATCCGGATTTCATCTGGCAAAAAATATCCCGGAGCGCGAGGCAGAGCCTCGCAAAAGAGCCATCGCAATCGCGGTGAAGCTGGGTTAAGAGGGCGCTATGGCACAGATTGAATCACTCTTCGTAACCCGTCTCTACCGCGCTGCATTGTCTGAGTTTGATCCCAGGATCGACCCGGAAGAACTGGAAAACTCGTGCCTTGTCATTGCCGCGGACGATGAGGCCGGGCAGGATTGGTGTGAGGAAAACGGCTATCCCGGTTATACCAGTTATGCCTCGCTGACTGATCTGCCATGGCGGTTCCCGATCTTTGCCGATTTGGTCAAAGTGCTGGATCAGCATGTGGCGGCCTTCGCCAAGGATCTGGAATTCGATCTGGGCGAGGGAGAGTTGAAGCTCGAGGACCTCTGGATCAATATCCTGCCCGAGGGCGGCATGCACTCCAGCCACCTGCACCCGCACAGCGTGATCTCGGGCACGACGTACGTGTCGATGCCCGAGGGGGCAAGTGCGCTGAAGCTGGAAGACCCCCGCTCGGGCCGTATGATGGCGGCCCCAACGCGGATCAAAGGTGGGCGGCGCGATTTGCAGCCCTTTATCTATATGAAGCCTCAGGTCGGCGACGTGCTGCTGTGGGAAAGCTGGCTACGCCACGAGGTGCCGATGAACATGGCCGAGGAAGAGCGGATATCGGTCAGTTTCAACTATCGGTGGGACTGAACGCTCCCACCGAATACCGGCATCTTGAATGTCAGCGAACACCGTTGGTACTTCGCTCAGAATGAGCTTACGCCCTGTCAGCTGGCAGGTGAAGGCCAAGCAAATTCTGGACGAAGCGCTTCATATACCGGTCGTCCGTCATCAGGCTTGGGGTACCCTTTGCTGTCATCATAAAACGCGTGGTAAGTCGCTGCCGGAAACTGGCTGTCATCATACCCCATCACGTTGGGTACAGCCACGCGTATGCGCTTTTGCTTATCATCAAGCATCAGCGCGGCCCCGCACTCTGAACATGTGCAAAGCTCTAAAGGGCCATCGGGATTGTTGGCGTTGAATGGTTGACGGTTCATCTTATCTTCGGGGTCTGCTGACAGGTCTGAGTAGTTAAAAAACGCAACATGGGTTGTGTGCTGTCCGGTCACGGACTTACAGACATCACAATGGCATTCATGGTTGTCTATCGGTTCTGCCGCTGCGACTATCTTGACGTGTTCACATCCTCCTGAATAAGGACTGGTCATTTTCTTACCTCCTCTGTGAACTTCAGGCTTTTGGGCCTTCTCTATTGGGCGCCGAACGCGGCCTGTTGGCAATACAGACCTTGGCCTGAGTTTGGAGGAGGAATACTTCGCGGAACCTTTGTGGTTGGCCACCCGCTCAGCGACCGGGAGCAACTTATTCCCTTGGCGTAAAGAAGACGTCAAACTTACCCTTGCCACCCACCCCCTAAACCCTTATACGACGGCATCCTGCAAGTCCCCCGGCCGAGTCGGGGGGTTCGTATGTCTATCATTCATCCACCAGGTCCAAGGTGACCCTGCAAGGGGGCCTTCTGGTGTTTTGAGCAAAGGAAAAAGGCGATGAACGCCCAAGAACTGCGTGACAAGACCCCGGACCAGCTCCGCGAGGAACTGGCCAACCTGAAGAAAGAAAGCTTTAACCTGCGCTTTCAACAGGCAACCGGTCAGCTGGAAAATACAGCTGGTATCAAAGCGGCCCGCCGCAATGCTGCCCGCGTCAAAACCATTCTGAACGAAAAGGCCGCTGCCGCGGCATCGGAGGAGTAATCCTATGCCCAAGCGTATCCTGTCCGGAGTAGTAACCAGCGACGCCAACGAGCAGACCGTGACTGTTTCGGTTGAACGCCGTTTCAAGCACCCGCTGCTGCAAAAAACCGTTCGTAAGTCCAAGAAATACCGGGCTCATGACGAAAAGAACGCCTTCAAGGTCGGCGACACTGTACGCATCATCGAATGCGCGCCGAAATCGAAGACGAAACGTTGGGAAGTTCTGGAGGCGTAAGCCCCCAGACCTTTCCATTTGTCGAAACCCTGGGGGAATTAACAAGACCAGCCCCCACAGGTCGGGAGAAACCACATGATCCAGATGCAGACCAATCTGGATGTCGCTGACAACTCCGGCGCACGCCGAGTTCAGTGCATCAAGGTCCTGGGTGGTTCCAAGCGTAAATACGCCTCCGTCGGCGACATCATTGTCGTCTCGGTGAAGGAAGCCATCCCACGCGGCCGCGTAAAGAAAGGTGACGTCCGCAAGGCCGTCGTCGTGCGCACCGCCAAAGAAGTCCGTCGCGAAGACGGCACCGCGATCCGTTTTGATCGCAACGCCGCCGTCATCCTGAACAACAACAACGAGCCAGTCGGTACCCGTATCTTTGGCCCCGTTGTTCGCGAACTGCGCGGCAAGAACTTCATGAAAATCATC
The DNA here is from genome assembly GCF_056541565.1 of Ruegeria sp. AG6. Taxonomy (NCBI): domain Bacteria; kingdom Pseudomonadati; phylum Pseudomonadota; class Alphaproteobacteria; order Rhodobacterales; family Roseobacteraceae; genus Ruegeria; species Ruegeria sp. AG6. Next base: position 64,262 of record NZ_JBQFYQ010000013.1, read on the forward strand.
TCGCTGGCTCCGGAGGTGCTGTAATCATGGCTGCTAAACTCCGCAAAGGCGACAAGGTCGTCGTGCTGGCCGGCAAGGACAAGGGCAAAGAGGGAACCATTTCCTCGGTTGACCCCAAGGCCGGTAAAGCTGTTGTCGATGGCATCAACATCGCCATCCGCCACACCCGTCAGTCGCAGAACTCGCAAGGTGGTCGCCTGCCTCAGGCAAACCCGATCGACCTGTCGAACCTGGCACTGCTGGACAAGAACGGCAAAGCAACCCGCGTTGGCTTCCGCATGGAAGGTGACAAGAAGGTGCGCTTCGCCAAGACCACAGGGGACGTGATCGATGCTTGATTCCGCAACCTACACCCCGCGTCTGAAAGCTCAGTACGTCGAAACCATCCGTGCCGCTCTGAAAGAAGAGTTCGGTTACAAGAACGACATGCAGCTGCCCAAGCTGGATAAGATCGTTCTGAACATCGGTTGTGGTGCCGAGGCCGTCAAAGACTCGAAGAAAGCAAAAGCTGCGGTCGAGGATCTGACTGCGATTGCCGGTCAAAAGGCCGTTGCAACCAAGGCGAAGAAGTCGATCGCCGGTTTCCGCGTCCGTGAAGACATGCCGCTGGGTGCGAAAGTGACCCTGCGCGGTGACCGGATGTACGAATTCCTGGATCGTCTGATCACCATCGCGCTGCCGCGCGTTCGTGACTTCCGCGGTGTAAAGCCTTCTTTCGATGGTCAGGGCAACTTTGCCATGGGCATGAAAGAGCACATCGTGTTCCCGGAAATCGATTTCGACAAGGTCGACGAGGTCTGGGGCTTGGATATCGTAATTGCCACCACAGCGAAAACCGACGCTGAAGCAAAGGCACTGTTGAAAGCGTTCAACATGCCGTTCAACGCATAAGCGCCGGGAGGATTGAGACATGGCTAAAAAAGCAATGATCGAACGCGAAAAGAAGCGCGAACGCCTGGTGGCCAAATATGCCGCAAAGCGTGCCGAGCTGAAAGAAATCGCGAATGACGAGAGCAAGCCGATGGAAGAGCGCTTCAAGGCGCGTCTGAAACTGGCGAAACTGCCGCGCAACAGCTCGGCCACTCGTCTGCACAACCGCTGTCAGCTGACAGGTCGTCCCCACGCTTACTACCGTAAGCTGAAGGTCAGCCGTATCGCGCTGCGCGAGCTGGGTTCTGCTGGTCAGATCCCCGGCATGGTGAAATCGAGCTGGTAAGGGAGACATAGATATGAATGATCCTATCGGCGATATGCTCACCCGTATCCGCAACGCGCAAATGCGCGGCAAGTCCACCGTTTCCACCCCGGCTTCCAAGCTGCGCGGTTGGGTTCTGGACGTGCTGGCGGACGAAGGCTACATCCGTGGCTATGAAAAGACGACCGGTGAAAACGGTCATCCGGCCATCGAAATCAGCCTGAAGTACTACGAAGGCACCCCTGTTATTCGCGAACTGAAGCGGGTCTCGAAGCCCGGCCGTCGCGTATACATGGGCGTCAATGACATCCCGCAGGTCCGTCAGGGACTGGGTGTGTCGATTGTCAGCACTCCGAAAGGTGTGATGTCGGACGCAAACGCTCGCTCCAACAATGTTGGCGGCGAAGTGCTCTGCACCGTCTTCTAAGGAGGTCTGCAATGTCTCGTATTGGTAAAAAGCCGGTCGAGCTGCCCAGCGGCGTTACTGCCACTGTGTCGGGTCAGACCATCGAAGTGAAAGGTCCGAAAGGCACCCGCAGCTTTACCGCCACCGACGACGTAACGTTGTCGGTTGAAGACAACGTGGTCAAGATCGACCCCCGCGGCATGTCCAAACGTGCCCGCCAGCAGTGGGGCATGAGCCGCACCATGGTTGCCAACCTGGTAACCGGTGTGACGACCGGCTTCAAAAAAGAGCTGGAGATCCAGGGTGTTGGTTACCGGGCTCAGATGCAGGGCAACACCCTGAAGCTGAACCTGGGCTACAGCCATGATGTTGATTTTACTGCTCCGGAAGGTGTCACCATCACCGCCCCGAAGCAGACCGAGATCGTTGTGGAAGGTATCGACCAGCAGTTGGTGGGCGAAACCGCGGCCAAAATCCGCGAGTGGCGCCGCCCCGAGCCTTACAAAGGCAAAGGCATCCGCTACAAGGGCGAGTTCATCTTCCGCAAGGAAGGCAAGAAGAAGTAAGGACGAACACAATGGCAAACAGCAAAAGAACCCTGTTTCTGAAGCGCCGCCTGCGCGTTCGGAACAAACTTCGCAAGGTCAACGCGGGTCGTCCGCGTTTGTCCGTACACCGTTCGAACAAGAACATCTCTGTTCAGCTGATCGACGACGTGCGTGGCGTGACCCTGGCCTCGGCCTCGACCCTGGAAAAAGATCTGGGTGTAGTTGGCAAGAACAACGTCGAAGCGGCCACCAAAGTGGGCGCGGCCATCGCCGAGCGTGCCAAGAAGGCAGGCGTCGAAGAGGCCTATTTCGATCGTGGCGGCTTCCTGTTCCACGGCAAAGTGAAGGCTCTGGCCGACGCTGCGCGTGAAGGCGGCCTGAAGATCTAAGACTTGCGGGCAGCTTTGCGGCTGCCCCGATGATCCGGGGGCCTCGGCAACAGTCGGGGCTCACTTGGATTGAAGAAACGGCGCCGTATGCGCCACATGAGAAAAGGGATGCCAAATGGCAGAACGTGAAAACCGTCGGGGCCGTGGCCGCGACCGTGAAGAAGCACCGGAATTTGCAGATCGTCTGGTTGCGATCAACCGCGTGTCGAAAACCGTAAAAGGTGGTAAGCGCTTTGGCTTCGCCGCTCTGGTGGTTGTCGGCGATCAGAAAGGCCGCGTCGGCTTTGGCAAAGGTAAAGCGAAAGAAGTACCTGAAGCCATCCGTAAGGCGACCGAGCAAGCCAAGCGTCAGATGATCCGCGTGCAACTGCGCGAAGGTCGGACCCTGCACCACGACATCGAGGGCCGTCACGGCGCTGGTAAAGTGGTAATGCGCACCGCGCCTGAAGGTACTGGTATCATCGCCGGTGGTCCGATGCGTGCTGTGTTCGAAATGCTGGGTGTCAAGGACGTTGTGTCCAAATCGCTGGGCTCGCAGAACCCGTACAACATGATCCGCGCCACCATCAACGGCCTGCAGAAAGAGCAGAGCCCGCGTTCGGTTGCCGCACGTCGTGGTAAAAAAGTTGCCGACATCCTGCCCAAGCGGGACGAAGCACCGGCTGCTGAAGCCGAAGCGTAAGGAGAGCGACCCATGGCAAAAACCATCGTCGTCAAGCAGATCGGTTCTCCGATCCGCCGCCCCGCCGAACAGCGCGCAACCCTGATCGGCCTGGGCCTGAACAAGATGCACAAAACCCGTGAGCTGGAAGATACCCCTTCGGTCCGCGGCATGATCCGCAAGATCCCGCATCTGGTAGAGATCGTCGAAGAGCGCGGCTAATCCCGCAGCTTTGAAGACTTAGAAACGCCTCCGACCTCGGTCGGGGGTGTTTTTGTTTAATGGCTTGCCTGCCGGTGCCGTAAACTGATCCTCTTTCAATTCACCTTGAGCGCATGCCGCCTATGACTCGACGCATGTAGTTCATGAATTGTGTGCGCTCAGGGTCATTCAAGACCTGTAATGCATCGGCATTCACGTTCTGAGCTGCCTCGTAGGCGCTGCTGCGAAGTGCTGCGGCCTTCTCGGTCAACCAAATCAATTGAGCCCTAGCGTCAGCAGGGTTTTTCGTTCTTTTGATCAAGCCATCACGTTCCATACGGTTGAGCGTGTTGGCCAATGTCGCCTGTTCGACGTCAATTTTGGTCAGCAGATCCTTTTGCGTCACACCGTCTTTGAGCCAGAGTTCCAGCAAGATTGGGAATTGTCCGACGACGATGCCAAAGGGCGCAATGCGTTGCTGCAACTCCTTTGCGAACAATCGTGCCATGTGATTAACCAGATACCCGGCCGAGTTTTCTTTTTCGAAGTCCATGTCCTAGATTTACACTTGAATAGCATGCTATGCAATTTTATATAGCTTGCTATACTTCAGAATCGAAGGGAATCGAATTGGCTCGTATCAAAGAGTTGGACACGATCGTCACGCTGGCAGATCAGATGCAGACCGAGGAAGGACCGGTGGTGCTGATCAACCTGTTTACGGTGGACGCCGAAGACGAAAAGGCGCTGCTTCGGGCATGGGCGCATGATGTGGATTTCATGAAATCGCAACCGGGATATATCTCGACCCAGCTCCATCAGGGTATCGCGGGCAGTTCGACCTTTGTGAACTACGCGATCTGGCGGAACGTGCAAAGCTTTCGCGACGCATTCACTCATCCCGAGTTCCAGCGTCGGATCGCGGACTATCCAGCAAACGCAGTGGCCAGGCCACATCTTCTTCGCAAGCTCGCAGTCGAAAACCACTGCGTCGCCTGACCCTCATTTGGGAGTAGCAACATGTTAAGAACCATCCACCCCATCGCCGGAGTAGTAGGCTTTCTTACGATCCTCGTATTCTGGACATCCACTTTGTACAGTGAGTTATTTGCAAACCATGCGACCATCGCGGCAGTAAAGTCCATGATCGTCAGCGGGCTCTTTGTTCTGGTGCCTGCAATGGTGATTGTCGGTGCATCCGGGGCGACACTTGGGCGTCGTCGAAAAGATGCCCCTACGCTCACCAAAAAGAAACGGATGCCGATCATTGCTATGAACGGTCTCATCGTCCTTGTTCCAGCCGCCGTCTACCTGAGCGCAAAGGCAAACGCGGGCTCGTTTGATACCAGCTTCTATATTGTACAGATCATCGAACTGATTGCCGGGGCGACCAATCTGACACTGATGGGGCTGAGCATACGTGATGGTCGGGCGATGGCCGCCCGCAATAAAACGCGCGAAAGAAATGAAAGCGGCGTGTGATTGACGTGGCCCACGACATGTATAGCCATTCAACAGATGCATATCGGCTAGACCAAAATCTGCGTTGTTAGCGATAGCAAACGCTCCTATCTCTGCCTTGTCCAATGAAGGAACTCAAAAGGAAACGTCAGGGAATACGCCCTGATACGAGAAAGGAATACAGAGATGACAACTGCAACACTGACCCATACCGGCTTCAACTTCGGCACCCGGATCGCTGACATGGTCACACGGATCAAAACAGCCCGTGCACGTGCTGCTGAGTATCAGCGCACCTATACCGAGTTGCAGCGCCTGACCAACCGCGAACTGGATGACATCGGCATCCGCCGCTGCGACATTGCAGATATTGCGCACAAGCATGTTTACTGCTCGTGATCGCGGATATCCCAGTGCAAGACACAAAGGCGCCGCACGGCGCCTTTTCTGTTTCCGGGAGAAGCCCGCAGAACGGCCACAGAGCACCTGAACGCCCCCTCATTCCGCCGAAGTACGCTACCCCTACTGTGTGACGCTAATATCGGGTCCATGCCCCCTGCTGGATGTCGGGGACTATGGCACCATCTCAAAGCTCGTGACTCGACCGAACATGGCAAGGCCGCAATATGCGTGTGCGCTCTGCTGACGCGCCGGAGGCCACCAGACCCTATGGTCGCCTGCGGCAGCTGCTGGCGCATGACGCGGGCCGAAACGTCTTGAAACACACGGTGTCCGGATTGGCATTCCACACTTGAACAGGTTGATCGGGTGGTTTGTCATCTGCACCTTTATCTTCTGCAACGCGCAGTCCTGGTCGCAGTGATCCACGAACCGACGGGCCACGTGCGTTAAGCTGAGCAGGCAATGCCCTTGCGGACGATTCTCGATGTAACAGGCAGCTCAAAAGGGGACGTGGCCGGTGCATGAAACCTGGAGATACGCAGGCGCAGATCTGCCGTTGCGTGTTCCAACAACGTGCCAGACGTCTGGGCGACCCGGACGAATCGGTCTTTCAGACCGCATGGCGACCCATCGTCAAAGAAACCGTATCCACATCGGCACGGTCCTATTTAAGGCCATCGGAAACGGACAACGGCCCCATCTTTTTATCGGCAACCTGAAAACGGGCTCGGCGCTGACACCGCGCATTTGTTTCCAACGCCAGACGGCGCAGAATTTCGGGGCTGAAATGAAATCGGCGCCGACGGGTGAAGCCGCCGGGGCCGTGATCAGCCGCTCATGTTGGGTCAAAAAACCGGTGCTCAGAACGATTTCATTGCTCTTTTTCAGCACTGCATCTGACGTCCAGCCGTCCTTGCAGCGATCAAAAATAACGCGCTTATACGACTTGAGTGCCATGCTTTCTGTCTTCCGTTTAGCAAGTGCAGGGAGTTTCCCTGCTATGTGAGAGGCCCCCGTAGGTGCCAAGGGTATAGGGCCCCGAAGGTCCCCGGTTCAAAATATCTAAGGCCCCGGAACGAATCCGAGGCCGCAAGATTGGGTGCGGTTAGCAGGGTTGGGGGTGTCTATAGGGGCATTGAAATTTCGAGCAACGCCCAAAAAACGCGATTTTCTCTTCATGCAAAGTCTAACTGCGTCAAAATCGGCATTGTTTAAATCTCAGTTTGCAAATGCGTCAAATTCTCTCAATTTGAGACTGATAAGTTGCGCAGCAATTTTGCTTGAGACTACATGCAAGCCAGCTTGGAGTTGTGTTCATGAAGTTAGATGCAAGTATTTTTGAGTGTTCGATAGATCACATCATCCAGTTTGGTGACACCGACATCTTTCCTTTTCCGTTCGAACTAAAATTTCTTGAGCAAAACAAAGGTAAAGTCGTTGAGGAACTGTCAAAACTGGAACTGAGTGGCTACCACCCCATGAGCTTAGTCGAAGCTTTGGTCCCCAAGTCCAAGTTTGGCTTTCGCGTTGCGCATCAGCCCTTCCCAATTGATACTGTGATTTACACCGCTTTAGTCCTTAAGGTGTTTGACTCGGTCGAAGCAGGACGTGATCCATTCGATAACAACCGAGCATTTTCTTATCGAAAGACGCCTGGTTTAGATCCAGTTTTTTTCCGATCAGACAGGAGCTACAGGCATTGGTTAGGCCATATTCGGGTTCAAGTGTTTCGGCATGGCCATAGCCACGTTATTAGAACTGATATTTCCGACTACTATTCAAGGATTTACCGGCACCGCCTAGAAAACATATTGGATAGCCTGTCAGGCGAGACCAAAATCGTTAAGAAAATTGAACACTTCATCGCTGATTGGAGAAGTAACCAATCGTTCGGCCTACCGGTCGGAAGTAACGCTTCAAGACTGTTGGCTGAAGCTGCCCTAAACGATACCGATATGGGTTTGATTTCTGAAGGATACGATTTCACCCGTTATGTCGATGACATGCTCATTTTCATTAAGGAAGGCCAAGATCCTTACGCAGCACTTGGGTACTTGGCTAAGCACCTAAATGAAAACGAAGGACTAGCCCTCAACAATCAGAAGACAAAGATTCTTAGCTGGGATGAGTTTATTGCCTCTAGTGGCGCTCCGGATGCAGGGGATGACGAAGCAAAGGAAGAGTTCGCCACAGAAAAACTGTTTTGGGCGGCCTATGGACAGGACGAGCTAGATCAAGAAGCTCTAGATGCGCTTATGCTCAAAGACCTCAGGCAAGAGCTGGAAGAGCTACTTGATGAACCGTATTGGGATATGGGACAGATACGCATCGTGTTACATGCGATGCGTCTCGTCAAAAACACCGACGTTGCACAATACATAAGAGAGAACCTTTCAAAGTTGGTCCCGTTTGCTAAAGACGTTTGCCTTCTTATCGAGGAATTCATCAAATCGGATATCGCTGGCTTTGACGATATGGGTGCAGAGATTACTGAGCTGCTACTTTCGCCGAGAATGCAACCGCTAGAGTGCGCGCGCGTTTGGTTTCTTGAACTTGGTGTTCGCCAGCTAGTTTCGTTTGACAACGCACAAATACGTCGACTGGACGCTTTGTCTGGCACACTAGATGTCAGACAACTCCATTTGATCCGCTGGCGGTCAAACGACCTGAACTTCTTTCGTTCACGAAAAACACGAGTCCACGAAATTCAATCATGGGCGCAACCAAGCTTTATTTTCGGTGCTCGCTGCCTGCCTAGGGATGAATATCAGCATTGGATTAGGGGTATTAAGAGTCGTTTGCAATTTCCCCTATGCAAAGAGTTCGCTGACTGGTGCGTATGTACGCACGGAACAGACCCGCTCGCATAACACTGCGAATGCGGATAGCCCAACAAAAAACCCCCGCTTTCGCGGGGGCCTTTATCTCTCTCCAAAGACGTATCCGATCAGAGACCGGTGGTCACGTCGATGGTGTTACCCTCTTCCAGGGTCACATAGGCCTTCTTGACGTCTTTCCGACGGCCCAGCTGGCCGCGGAACCGCTTGACCTTGCCCTTGGTCACGGTGGTGTTCACAGCTTTGACCTTCACACCAAACAGCGCCTCAACGGCCTCTTTGATCTGCGGCTTGTTGCTGTCGATCGCCACTTCAAAGACAACCGCGCCGTTTTCGGACGCCATGGTCGACTTTTCGGTGATGATCGGCTTGCGGATCACGTCGTAGTGTTCTGCCTTCGCGCTCATTTCAGACGAGCCTCCAGTGCTTCGACAGCCGCTTTGGTGAGCACCAGGGTGTCACGCTTGAGGATGTCATAAACGTTTGCACCCATCGACGGCAGGATATCCAGACCTTCGATGTTGCGCGACGCCTTCAGGAAACCTTCGTTCACGGTCGCGCCGTCGATGACCAGAGCGCGTTTCCAGCCCAGGTTTGCAACCTGTTTGGCCAGAGCGGCGGTCTTGCCTTCGGCTTCGGCGTTCTCGATCACAACCAGTTCACCTGCTTTGGCTTTGGCCGACAGAGCGTGGCGCAGGCCAAGCTTGCGGAACTTCTTCGGCAGGTCGTGGCCGTGCGAACGCGGGGTCGGGCCCTTGTAGATACCACCCTTGCGGAAGATCGGCGCGTTACGGTCACCATGGCGTGCGCCACCGGTGCCCTTCTGGCGATAGATCTTCTTGGTCGAGTAGCTGGTTTCCGAGCGGGTCTTGACCTTGTGGGTGCCGGCTTGCGCGTTGTTGCGCTGCCAACGGACCACACGGTGCAGGATGTCCGCGCGCGGCTCGAGGCCGAACAGGTCTGCATCCAGCTCGATGTCGCCGGCCTTGCCGCCGTCCAGTTTGATTACATCAAGTTTCATGCTTCACCACCTTCCGCGGATACTTCTTCCGCAGGTGCTTCGGTTGCAGCCGATTTCACAGCAGCCGGGAAAGGCAGGCCTTCCGGTGCTTTCTTCTTCACGGCGTCCTTGACGGTGACCCAGCCCGATTTCGGTCCGGGAACGGCGCCTTTGATGAAGACCAGACCACGGTCGGCGTCGGTTTTGACAACCTCGAGGTTCTGGGTGGTAACACGGGCAGCACCCATGTGACCGGCCATCTTCTTGCCTTTGAACACCTTGCCCGGGTCCTGACACTGACCGGTCGAACCGTGCGAACGGTGGCTGATCGAAACACCGTGCGAGGCGCGCAGACCACCGAAGTTGTGGCGCTTCATTGCACCGGCAAAGCCTTTACCGATCGAGGTACCCGAAACGTCAACCTTCTGACCAGCCAGGAAGTGTTCTGCCGAGATTTCGGCGCCCACTTCGATCAGGCCATCTTCGGAGACGCGGAACTCAGCCAGCTTACGCTTGGGCTCGACCTTGGCAGCGGCATAGTGACCGCGCATGGCTTTCGACGTGCGTTTTGCCTTGGCAGCACCGGCGCCCAGCTGAACGGCGGTGTAGCCGTCTTTGTCAGCGGTCCGCTGTGCAACGACCTGCAGGTTGTCCAGGTGAAGAACGGTCACAGGGATCTGCTTGCCGTCTTCCATGAACAGGCGGGTCATGCCAACTTTTTTTGCGATAATACCAGAGCGCATTCTCATACCCTCCGATTACGACTGCAACTTGATCTCGACGTCCACACCAGCAGCGAGGTCGAGCTTCATCAGCGCGTCAACGGTCTGGGGGGTCGGATCAACGATGTCGAGCAGACGCTTGTGCGTACGGATCTCGAACTGGTCGCGGGATTTCTTGTCAACGTGAGGGCCACGGAGAACCGTGAACTTCTCAATCTTGTTCGGCAGCGGGATCGGGCCGCGCACGTTCGCGCCGGTCCGCTTGGCAGTGTTGACGATCTCTTGCGTGCTGGCATCCAGAACGCGATAGTCAAATGCCTTCAGCCGAATACGGATGTTTTGGCTTTGCATATTAACAGCCTTTTATTCAGGCGTTGGAGTTGAGAGGAGGACAGACGCGCATCGCCAACCCTCATCGAACCCAAAAGGCGGGAATCACCCCGCCTTGATGTTCTTATGGAGAACTCGCGCGTAGTAGTGGGGTTGAGGGGGTTTGGCAAGGGGGAAATGGAACGCTCACCTGCTTATCAGAGCATAGCAGCGGCCTCATCTGGTGAGCATATCTTCAAGTGCTCAAATCCGAGCTTTCCTGAGAGCTTTTTGTCGAAGTTCTTGTCACTTGTAACGAATACATCTCGCTTGTGGTGTTCATGCGCCCAGATCATTTGTCTATCACACCAAGCATTGCGCCATTTCTTACGATACTTGTTCAACATATCATCAGAACATGGAGACACCCTTTCAATGTACTCCGACGACTTGAAATCGATATTTGCGAACAGTGCATTGTGAAACTGTCGCTCCCTTTCAAGCATATCTGCACCAACAATTAGCGCGTGGTCAAAATAGCTTATGTCAAAGTACGCCATGCCCAAAATGTGCGGTATATCGTTGAAGCCTAACCTACCCAACCTCTCCTCAAACTCTCTATATGAATTCAAGTAGGAGTCGCCCTCTTGTTTTTCCGAGGCACTAACGGCGACAAAAGCTGCTTCACAACGCCGTATTCTATGGGCTGTAACTATTGCCAATACCGAAAGACTACCGGCTCGGCACAAATCCAAAATCGATCCACGAGTGGTGTCACGGCATACCTAAGGATTCTCTCGGACAGAAACAAAAAAGCCAAAGTAATATAATTGCTCCAAACGGGTTGATAAAAAGAGCTGCCACTTGCCAAAGCAGTCGATCTTGCCCCCGCCTCTCTGCCATATCACCAACCAACGCAAACAATTGCCAGATTAGCCAGAGAATGAGAGCAAGGAATAGGAGAGCGAATATTGCTTCCATCGTGTAACTTTTGTCTGCTCATTCGTACCAATGTTTTTGACATTTGAATTTTCATCATGCAACTCATCCGATACTTATATCTAACTACAATTTAGTTGACGCGTGCACGAGTTCGTTCAGATTTGTGGATCTAAAGTAACCTCATCTCAGACCGGAAAACAAAAAAAGGCCGCCCCGGTGTGGAGCGGCCTTCTTTAGTTCGACGGTGTGGGCTCTCATTGCTCTTTCAGAGCAACTGCCGCCCAC
>NZ_JBQFYQ010000014.1:0-62561 GCF_056541565.1 Ruegeria sp. AG6
CGGTCAACCAGAAAAGATCAGACATGTTCACCGCTCGGTTTTCAGCCGTGAATCATGCCGCTCGCTGAAAATCAATGGGTCCTGACCCTAGGTTTTCCAATGCATCAGAAAAACTGAGTGTACCGTCCAGTGTCCCCATGGGGGTGCTTAAGGATGTTTCTGTTTCCGGCATGAACAGATAAATCGTGGCCTCGTAGGACCAATCGGATTGTTGTGCCGCAGCCGTTGTGGCTGCCGATGCCGATAGCGTTGCCGCGCATAAGCAACTTTTCACCCATAGTGACGAAAACATTCTGTTCCTCCCGACAAACATACAAGTTTCAATAAATTGTCGTTGGTTTGAAATTGTGTGGTCCTGATTTTCATTCCGCAGCTTCTTCCGTCGCCATCGAACTGTTGCCGACGCGATTGATATCTGTGTTCGGGAAAAACTCGGACCAAACGTGCCAGAATACGCCTGCGCGCAGGGTTTCTACACGTTTTAGCTGACCCTGATCCGAGTGACCCCAGAAATCGCATTTGGCCACCGGTTGACCCGAGTCGTTATACCAAACGCCCAGGCTTTCATATTTCGGATCCAGGCTGACCACGACATCCCGTCCTCCGACTTTGGCGGTCACGATCCAGTTGTTCTCGATGATGAAATCGTCGGTCCAGCAAGCGACATCTTGACCAATCGTAATTCCCCAGACGTAGGTTTTGTTCGGCAACCGGTGGTCTGAACGATCCATGTTGTCCATCACAGGAGCGTCTTCCTGATGTTGGCGTCCGATGCCCCAGCCAAAGGTGATCTCGGTCATCATGTCCAGCAGACGCAGCAAAGGGTTCGTGGATGGTTTGTTCAGAAACACCTCACCTTCTGGATAGGCTTTCTGAAACCCGCGGAATGTCATTCGAAAGGTGGGCCAAGGCCTCATTTGCGCTTCGGGCCGGAGAGGGCAAGCAGGACCCTCGGAGTTGGGGTCGCGATCCGCCTCGCGAAAACCGTAGATATGCTGGATCGGATCGCCCGTGTCGTTGTCACGCAGTATCAAGTTGTTGCCATGCTGGGCCAGAACCTCAAGGTTCAGGCGCCGTCCTTCTATTCGCGGTGTGTACCCCTGACCCAGATTGGCCATCGCGCAGTAAGTCATTACCACATCCTCGCCCCCCAGCCCATCTACATCGCCCGCCAAATGAGGGCGCATGATCTGCGCATCCGGGTGCGCGCGCGCGTGACCATTGTGTTCGATGACGATGACTGGCGCTGTTGGACCGACATATTTTCGCGCTTCCTCGATAGAAAAATACTGGGCGTCGTTGAGCTGGTTTCTCAGGCCCAAATGCACCCACACATAGGGAAACCCATAAAGAAGCAAGGTCAGCGCAGCCGTTACAAGCCAAAGCCAGAAAGGGCCGCCCCCCAAAAGGAAATGTGCAAGGGTTGCCACTACAAATCCGCCCAGGCCAATGCCAATCAGGCGGTATTCATGCCGGATAAAGCGCACCATATTCTCGCGCTTTACTTTCAGCAGCATTTGCGAGACATCGCCAAGGTCGCGGAAATAGACAAACCCGATTCCGAGTGACACGATCAATCCCAGTGCGAAAATTATGCTACCAACCATGCTGAGATCCTCGATTTTGGTGATTACAGTCCTTCGCGGTTCATTACGAAAGAACAGGCCTACTTCTGGGGCGACGCGCGCTTGATCATGAAAGCTTCAACGGCTTGCTGTGTCTCGGGACGAATGTTCTCAATCCCCTCATAAGGCATGCCGTAGGCGGGCGGAGTATCGGGGTATTTCTCTTTCCGCGCCTTGTGGCGGCCCAGTATACGTACGAATTCCTGCCCACCCCAAGACCCGACTTCGGTTGAGACCGAGTATTCTTCGCGGGTGTCGCGGTAAAGATCGAAGAATTTTGCTAAAATTGCGCTCTCGCCGGGTCCCGGCAGTTTGAGCTTAAGCTGATCCTTAACGATCGCCTCGGGTTTCGCGACCGAATAGATGATCACGTGATCGCGTCGCGCTTTCGATTCATCCGCGAACAGTAGCGCCGCCGACTGATCGACACCATCGACCAGACGATCCCTTGGGATGAATCCATCCGCCCCGGCAAAGCGCGAGATCGTGGTATAGAGGTCCGAAACATGAATGATGCTGTTTAACAACCCGTCAGCTTCAATCATGCCCGGCCAGCGGATGAAGGCGTCCACGCGCACGCCACCTTCAGTCGTGTCGCCTTTACCGCCCGCGTAAATCAGTGGGGTAAACCCGGATTGCGGCGCGTATTTGGTAAAATGCCCATTGTCGCCCATAACCACAACGATGGTGTTTTCGCTGAGCCCTAGATCATCCATGCGCGCGAACAGATCACCCAGCCACTGATCCAGTAGCTGCATCTTGTCGACATACAAGCCGCCATTCGCGCTTTCCGGCCCGTCACGGCCGGCGCGGGTATTGTCCAGCGGGATCATCGGCCAATATTGCAGGAAGAAGGGCGCGTCCCCAGTTGCAAGGCGTTCCAGTTCCTGAAGTGTTTTATCCTGAAACGCCTGGTTCATTTCGTCGTATTTTTCGGCGTTCCAGCGTTCTCCGGCTTCCATGCGGATTTCGCGAATGGCGCCGCCGGTCTCGCCCTCGATGACGGTCATCATCGCCGAGGCATCCGGTCGGAACCAGCCGTCCAGTGTGTATTTATCCTCATAGTCCCGGATCGCGACCGAGACCTGTTCTTTGATCGCATCATCATTAAAGATTGTCAGCTGGCCCTGCTGGTGGATGGCGTGCTGGGCATAGTCAAAACCCTGATTCATCGCCCAGCTTTCGGCAATATCGCCCATATGCCACTTGCCGACGTGGCTGGTTGCATATCCTGCCTGTTTCAAGACTTCGGCCAGCGTCACTTCATTATCGGGCAATCCAAAGCCAGCGATATCGACGGTCGTATCACCCATTCCCATACGCACGGGCAAGCGGCCGGTCATTTGTGCCACGCGAGTCGGGGTGCAGGACGGTTCAGTATACATCCGAACCATACGCAACGCTTCGTCCGAAAAGTCGTTGATGTTCGGAGTGTCGTACCCACGGACAGCGTTGAGCTCGGGTATACCCATATCGCCAAAGCCCATATCGTCAATCAGAACGCTGACGATATTTGGGGGTTGCCCATTGTTGCCGTCACGAAAAGCGGCCAAAGCCTGATCAACGGCAGCGTCATCCTGCACCCATTGTTCCGCGCGTTGGGCTTGCAGAATATAAAACTCAGCATCGTGTTGAATAGGGTCGTCCTGAGCCTGCAAAGGTGGGGCGGCAATGCCTGCACACAAAACCATAAGCCATTGTAGTTTCATTCCATCTCCCCCAGGGTTCGAAGCCGAGCTTCGGTTTTTGACTTCGATGTGATTACCATCAGTAACATCGATATATTCGAATAATTACTAAATTTGTGATCTCACTGCCAACTCGTGAATACGTCGCGGGTCAGTTCGGATTCCGGGCGCAGGTTTTCAATGCCTTCATAAGGTGTACCTTTGCCAATCTCTGAATGCGGATACTTGGCGATCATCTTCTGGTGACGCTTGATCATATCTTGAAAAGATGCCCCGGCCCAAAGCGAGTAGCCCACCAAAGGGTGTTCCTCTCGGGGGTCCCTATAAATATTATAAGTCGGAGCAGCCGCGCCGGGTTGACCGGGGGCAGGAAGATGCATCTTGAACTCCTGCTTGACGACCGAGCGCAAGACAGGTCCTTCGTAGATATAGACATAGTCGCGCCGCCCATTTCCCTCGCCGTTCAACAGCAAGGCCGTCTGGTCGATGCCGTCTATTACGCGGTCCCTTGGGATAAAGTCTGTGGCTCCGGCAATTCGCGCCATCGTGGTGAAGATATCTGAGACGTGAAAGATGTCACCGGCTGCGCTGTTGGCTTCGATCACACCGGGCCAGCGAATGAACGCATCGGTTCTTACGCCGCCTTCAAGATGCTGGGTTTTGCCACCGCGATAGATCAGCTGGTTCAGACCGGATGAGCCTTCGTAGTGATACATCAGGCCATTATCCGCCATCAAAACAACAATTGTGTTGTCCGCTTTGCCAGATTCTTCAAGCTTGGCCAAAAGATCTCCGATCCAACCATCAAGCAGTTGCAGCTTGTCGGCATGAAAACCGCCATTTCGTGAAATTGCCTGATCCGGGTAGACGAAGTTCAACGGGTAAAGCGGCCAGTATTGTAAGAAGAATGGCGCATCCTCGGAAGCGACGCGTTCAAGTTGCTCCAACGCCTGCCGTTGATATCGTTCGTTCATCTCTTCATATTTGGTCTGCGTCCACACTTCACCGGCTGACATTTCTACTTCCTGGGCGGGTCCACCGGCTTCGGCCTCGACACCGGTGACAAGGCCGTATGGCTTGAACCGTTCATCCAGCAGGAACTGATTGTTCTGCCCCTCGGGCACATAGCCGAGCATAGTGTTGGACCGCATTGCCTCGGGGGTCATGAGGCTCAGCTGTACTTGCTGGTGTAGTGGAAATGCGGCCCAGTCGAACCCTTGGTTATGTGGGTACGATTGTTCAATGTCGCCTTGGTGCCATTTTCCGACATGCGCCGTATTGTAGCCGACCTGTTTCAGTATCTCCGGCAATGTCACTTCGCTGGCCGGAAGGCCCTCTCCGACCAAAGCCACTTTGACCTCTTCCACACCGGCGCGAATTGGGTGGCGCCCGGTCAGCATGGCAGTGCGTGTGGGAGTGCAGGAAGGTTCGGTATACATGCGCATCAGCGACAAACCTTCGGTGGCCAATTGATTGATGCTGGGTGTCTCGATCCCCATGACGTAATTCATCTTGCGGTCACCCATCTGACCAAAGCTGACGTCATCAATCAGGATGTAGAGGAGGTTAGGGGGCTTATCGCCATTGGCCGCACGAATTTCGGCCAGCTTGGCGTCGACTTCAACGTCTTGTGCATCCCATGCCTCACCAAACTGCGCGCGGAGGAATTCAAACTCGCCGTCATGAACAATTGGGGTTTCCTGAGCAAGCACGGAGCCAGCACCAATCAACAACGTAGGCAAGATATATCTAAGTTTCATGTCAAACCTCCAAATCTTTGTTCCGTACCGATTCCGCACGCGCGCCCTGAGCCCGCAGGTGTCCGTCAATACTGCTGCGCAGGTCCGAGAGGCTTTCTGCCAGATCCGCGAGATAGCGCATCTGTAGAACTGAATGCGACTTTGGCGGCATCGCCATTTCTGCGAAGACCTCTTTGTAGTCGCGACAAATTTGATCGAACTCTTGGTCTTTTTCCCGCAGGTTCCGTAGCAGACGACCCGCTTTGGGAAATTGAGATTCAAAGAATTCATCATCCGTCATTGGCAGCGCTTTTTAGGCATTCTCCCTCTAAGCATGCATCCAAAAGAATATGTATTGCACGTTTCAAGCCGCATGCTACGGTAGCAACGTGACGTCAAACCCTTATTGTGAAAGGATAGTTTTTGAACGTCAGCGTGGGCAATCAGGGCCAGACTGGTACTCAATCGTTCTCGGGCGAGCAGTTGCGTGCCGCGTTGGACAAGGTTCTGAGGTCGGATGAATTCAAAGGATCCGCCCGCATGCGATCATTCCTATCTTACGTGGTGACGGAAACGCTGGAGGGTCGTTCCGACGAAATACGTGCCAAGACCATTGCGATGGATGTTTATGGATACGACGCGGATGAGTTATTGAAACGCGAGGGCGTCGTGCGTGTGGATGCCGGGCGTGTTCGGCGAAAGCTGCAATCTTATTATGACGGTAAAGGGATTGCTGACGAATTGGTTATCTCACTGCCCGTCGGGGGTTACGCACCCGAATTTTTGCCGGGCTCCAGTCGAAGCAGACGAAGCTTACGCGGAAGGCGACGGGCTACCGCAGTCGTTATCTCGCTTTCACTATTAATAGTCAGCATTCTTTTTGGTGTCCTGATTGGCCGCAATTCGCAATCTGTAGCACCCAAAACCGGCAAAACTGCAATCTACGACGTGTCACCTGCCCGTGTCGAGGCAATGAACCTAAGCGACGCAGGCCGGGATCTGATTTTCCCTGTTACGGATCTGGCCCGGCTTCAGCCCGCGTTGTTGATTTTTAAAACAGCGATTGAACGAGACCCGTTATATTACGGGGGATATGCTGGTGCTTCTCAGGTCGAAACAATGCTCGCCATTATGCAATCGGGCAAGCCCGGTTCAGACGAGTTTTTGCACGCAGCGGACAAGAATAGTGCTTACGCTTTGGAAATGGCTCCGAATGCACCTTGGCCGCTTTCAGCGCGAGCCTGGTTTGAATTTGGGGTGGGCAATTATGAAAGCGCGGTTGGATTATCCCAAAGGGCCGTAGACTTGGCACCCGATGATTCACATGTTGCTGAATTCGACGCCCTGATCTCCCTTTACACGTCCGATTTTGATCGGGTTCTGTCGCAATCAGTGAGATATAGAGCACTGGCCCAAAACGGTGGAGGGCTAGTTTTTGACAACGCATTGGGTGCGGCTCAGTTCCACACGGGAGACTATGCTGCCGCAATCCGAACGTTTGATAAAACAATATCTCGCGGTGGGCCGTTCGGACCAATTTCCGCAGCTTACCTTATGGCAGCCCACTGGAGGAACGGAGAACAAGCTGAGGCACAGCGGCTTGCAAGAGTATTTTCGGACACTTGGCCAAGCTTCCCCCTCGAAAAACTAAAGGCTCGGGTGTTTGTAGACCCACAGCCAGTTCAAGAGCTGATCAGTGCAATGATAGCTGCAGGTTGGTCAGGACCCGCCAAGCC
Source organism: Ruegeria sp. AG6 (assembly GCF_056541565.1). NCBI lineage: Bacteria > Pseudomonadati > Pseudomonadota > Alphaproteobacteria > Rhodobacterales > Roseobacteraceae > Ruegeria > Ruegeria sp. AG6. The sequence continues at coordinate 6,789 of NZ_JBQFYQ010000014.1, forward strand.
CTGACGATTTTCTATAGGGTTTGTAATAATTCGTTCAGAGGCATGCGCTTCCAAGGAGGAGGTGCGTTGGTTGTGAAGTGGACGAACCTCCAGACGAGATCAAAACAAAGTTCATCGATACCGAATGGGTGTGTGATGGACAGACAAAGGTCTGCTCTTGGCTCCCGATGAGATAATCTTTGCACTCGCAGCGAACTTCTGCTTCCCGCCCTTTCTTCCAGTTGTTGCTGATTGCAGTATCGGTCAAAGTGGGCTCGCTGCCGACTTTCTCTGCGACGGGCCCGAGCTGGTGCGTAGAGCCCATTGCTGCCGTCGACCAAGCTTTCGCCTTTTGCATGCGCAGCACGTCGTAATCCGCGTATTCCGGACGTTCCCAGGCGCTTCACAGATGGCAGGGCAGCGGACAGAGCAGCCTTTTGCAGCAGCGGTTATTGCTAACGCAGCATCGCTTCGCTCGTGCAGCACCAACAAATCTGCGTTGCAGCCCAAGTCGCCAGAACGGTCATTGTCGGCCATCCCGGGGGTTCAAATCCAAACCGCTATTTCGCCGCTCACAGCAAGGCGAAACATCAGCGACATCCATCAATACCTTGGAAGCGGTTTTGTCCTTGGCCTCGAACCGAACTATTGCGGCGGTACGACCGTAGGTCCGGTCTGAACTGGCGAACGGCAGACGCCGTCTGCCAATATCGTTCAAATGTCGATCTTCTCAGCAATGCTTAGGGCGTCCTCAAGTTCGCCACCAAGCTATAGCACAGTGTTGTCATATCTTGACTCTTAACTCGGAAAGCTCCACCGCCACGCCTCTCTGTTTCATAGTGTTGGTCCAATTGATCTCGCGCGGTGTCTTCTATTTTCGTTGCGGATACCACGGGCTGCAACGATCCTTGTAGGTTAGTGCAAAGAGTTTTTTTTGCATCGCTCAGCCAAGACGACAACCGACTGTAAAATCGGCATTACAAAGCTCGCTAAATTCACGTGTGCGGACAGGAGGTCCGCGTTCAGCATGCCCGGAGGGTGTTGTGTATTGTCTATCAGATGCCATCGCAGAACCCCCGGCTGAAGTCATCAAACATTCACCCCTCGAAACATATGACCGTCCTCCAGCGCGTCAGAGATGCATTTGGTCGGCTCCAGCTGAATCGCCATCAGTGCACTAGCTTCACTGCGCGCTTGCGTCTGCGCAGTCTGTCGGCGGTCAGGTGCTATATTTCAATATTGTCTGATAACAGTTGATTTTTGCGGATAACGATCGTTCCCTACATAGGATGCTTGAAGAGACGAAATTTTTTCCGAGGTTAGTTCAGATGAAGCCTCTTCCGTATTTGGGGTGCCTGATTTTTTCAATTGTGTTTTGCTCTGGGGTTTTTGCTCAAAATACCTCAGAGGACGTTAACGAGCTATTTGTTGAAGCGCTCAAAACCCATCGTCTTGCTATGGAGCAAGACGGCGAGAAGCGAGCAGAAAGCTTGCTTCAAGTACTTCAACTCTTCAGTCAGGTTTCGGCAAATTACCCTGATCACCGTCTCGCTGGACTGATCAAGCGCCGCACAATCCCAAATGTAAATTTTGACGAACTCATCCCGGTCGGTTGGAACGAAGGAAAACGTGGCATCGCACGCGACCTTCTTGCGGCTTACGATAACGATATTGATGTCATGCGCTCTGTTGGTAACGCCGCGGTCTATGCACTTTTGTCAGCCGCGACCTACGACCATGAGGATGGCCAAACAGCGAAGGAACGTGCCCGCCAATTGGGATGGACTGAAAGTGACATACCGGCAGCAGATTCATTCATCGTGGGCGGCGCGAAAGCGTCTCTGTTCACCAAAGGGAACCTTGCTGTTCTGGCATTCAGAGGTTCGACAACAACTGGGGATTGGATCACAAACGGCAGCACTGTTATTCCGGTCCCGCTTGCAGGTGAGCAAGTCATTGATGCAATTTCTCTGGCGGTCGCATTCAGAGAGAATCACCCGAACCTAGTACTGACAGGCCATTCTTTGGGAGGGCGCCTGGCTCAAGCGAGTCGCCGCGTCATTGATGTTCCCGCATATGTTTTCAACTCCGCGCCTGTTGGCCTGCCAGAGCTGAGTGTTCTGGGAGTTGCCAATTTGATCGCAAACCCGCAGGCACCATTGCAGCGATTCCGGCATCCGCAGGATCAGCTCAGCGGCGTTGCGCCGGCAAATGACATTGAAGTTGAAAACATCTTTGAAGCATCAAACATACTCACCTTGAATCCGCTTAACAACGCGACAAAAACCTACTTCCATGACATCGACGTTCTTTACCGGGCTATGGAAAATGTACGTCAAGCACACGACCTTGGGTGGCTAAGCGCCTATCTCATAGATTTACCACTGCCAGATGGCGGCGACGCGACAGAAGAGATCATCGTGGCAGATGGGCAAAGATGGGGGCCGTCAATTGTTCCGGCAGACACCGTTGAATTAGGTTATCGCCCTTGCGGTGATCGCACTGACATTAGGCGCTGTTTGGAAGAAAAAGGACTTGGTAAAGACGCAATCGATTTCTCTTTTGCCGTGGCCGGAGATTTGGTTGGCGAAGTCTTCGCCAAGGACTTTCTCGAGGCAGGCGAGATTGATGTGGCCCATGTCGAGTTCAATGGAGCTTCGCCACATCGCTGGCCGATCTTGCTGAACGGTTCTGTTGGGGAAATCACTCTAGAGACGACCAACGACCTTGCGGCAGTATTCACTGATCCAACGAGCCGAAAGATGTTGGGGCAGTTCCCGCAGGCAATCAGTAGATCGGCGCAAATTCGGTCTAATCGATTGTTGGAAGATGGGACGCAGCGTTTTGTCTTAGTTGAAACCATCATCGACGGTTGCAGGGCGTGCCCGATCCTCGGCAACGCTGTAACGTTCCTTGAAATCGGGCCGGCAACAGGCGGGACCTTAAAGCGCACACCCATTGGCCTCTCAATAAGAGACCCGAGCGATAATGTGGATCTTTCACATCAGGTGTTGCGGGAGCGCCCGGACAGCCTTCAAACGATACTCAATGTCCTTGGCTACAATGCGGGTGAAATGGACGGATATCCCGGCCCCCAAACACGAAACGCCTTAATGGCTTTTCAAGCAGAGCGATGCCTGCCGGCAACCGGGCAACCAGATAGCGCGACAGCCGCAGCAATTGTTGCTGCCGACGGATTTGAAATGCCCTGTTCAGGAAAGCAAGTTCCAAATGGTGTGGCTGCAAACACGCCACTACTTGCGGGCAAGTATGTTCGCGACCTGGCACAATGCGAGCAACACGAGAACTGGGATCTGCTTTGGGAACAGATCTTCATAAATGGAACCGGCATAACACTGGGTCACGAAAATCCATGCGAAACCAGGCGTACCGACATTCGAAACGGCGTAACCCTGTTTCGCGGGTCTTGTAGTTGGGTCGATGCGACAAGGGAAGCAAGTTGGCGTTTAGACCTGCGTTCCAACTCCGAGTTCGTCTTTCTGAGTCAGGAGAATACCTTCGGCAATCTTGAACCCGCGCTTTACAAGCGCTGTGAAGACCTGAAAACAGAAGTCGGCGGGGCGAAAGCCGCTTCCGCGCCAACTGAAGATGGAACCTCAAGTGGGATCACATTTGTGTTCCAAAAAGAGGAACTCGACCAGGTCGCCGCATTGTCGAACGATGGCGAGCTGCGGTCCACAGGCTTCAATGTGGAAATCTCGGATGACCTGTCCGTGAACTGCACGCATTGGGTGCCCCAAGGTGCAGGTGCGCCTTCTGAATACGGCATAACAACTTGGGATGCGCTGCTGCCCAAGTTGCAATGTAATGTATGGTCAGACAATGGAGACGGCTCGTCGGGACTTGTCCCGAATACTCAGGTAACCGCGTCTTTCGACACAGCAAGTCATGCGATGGTTTTGACCCTGGATGACACCGAAGTGTTCCTGTTCGCACGCCAAGGCAGCCAAGCACCCTGTGTTTTTTCTGTTCAGAACCAGGTACATCAGTACAAGAGAGAGTGGCAGGTGGAATGCCAGGTTGGGTACAAAGAGACTGAAACCGCTCACTTTGAACCGGAACGCGGATCGGAACTTCGAAAAAACATCCTTGAGGCTGTAAGACCGATCGCCGAAGAACACTTCGGACCGCCTGTTGAATTCGTTGTGAACACTATGCGCGTGCTAAACGGCAAAGCCTATGTCGAGTTCTCGGCGCAAAGACCAAACGGCGTGCCCATCGACATCCGCTCAACGCCTGCGGCTGGTCGTGGCGCAGTCGATTTTGGTGTTGGGAACGCCCATGTTGTTTCCGGTTTCCTCACCGAGCAAGAAGGTGACTGGAGACCGAGTGATATTGTCATACAAGCTACAGAGGCATGGTGGGTCGGAAATTGCACCGGCTTGGAAGGACTAATGCCAGAAACATGTGGCAGCCGAGACAGCGAGTCTCGTCCAATTCAACCCGCAGGAGCAGAGATATCTTCGACACCCGCAGCAATTCCTAACTGCGCGGCCGAATGGGTAACCACCTCCAACGGATGCAAAGCCTGTGTTGAGCGTCCAGAAGGTTGGCTCAGGTACATGCAAAAAACGGCGGACCCAAGCACCCGGTGGAGCGGCGCGTGCGAGAATGGGCTGATTGAAGGACAAGGGGTCCTGACTTGGTATTCCGGCGAAGACGAAGGGTGGCGGACGATTTTTAACGCACGATATCCCGCCGTTGCCGGAGTGCCCGCATTTGAACTCAGACCGAGTGACGTCACGGTCCGATATGCGACCAACCTGTCAGATGGCACTGTCGGCTACGGCAAAGAATGTATCGCCGTCTCGGATGCAGTACACGATGTCTCTCCGCTTCTTTTGATTGTGGATGCGAGCATTCCGCTGGCAAACCCCGAGGTGCATAAAGTGGTCATGGAAGAGGCTCAGCGGATCGCTCTTGCGGATTGCGAGAAAGAGCGTCAGCGCGTCAGCATTCGCAAGGAAGTTTCGCGTTTTAAGGTTTATTCAATCAATTTCGCACGTTCTAACCATCCCCGAATAAAGCCGTTTGTTGATACCGATCGGCCTATCCCGGGCGGGGATCTTTATCGCATCTTGCCGGGTTGCGGATTCCGCCCGTGGCTTTCGGGCATTTCTGAGTGTTTTAAGGAAAATCCAATTACCAATGAAATCCGCCAACAGGTGATTGCAACCAACCAGTCAAGGGCCCAAGCCATCCGCCAAGCGGAACGGTTGCGCGCAGAGCAAGCGGCCCAAGCGGAGAAAGCGAGGCAGCAAGCCAGGATTGCCGCGATCCGGCAAGAGATCGAGCAGAACTGGGCGGCGCACATGGACGATGTGTTCACGGGACAATACGTGATCCAAAACGTCGGCGACCTGCTTCAGTACAACAAAGCCCGCGCGATATCCCTTCTGTCACAGGGGGTCACACTACAACTCGCCACCGCGAATATGAACTTTCAGGATGGAACGGTAATCATCTCGCATGAACATGATCCGACCGATGTCCTGAAACCTGTCCGAGACGCCGCTCGCGCCGAAATGGGCACTTGGGAGCAGTGGTTCGACACAACTGCCAGTGTGGGGCGGGACTATTCAGGACCTAGTATCAACGTAACGTGTCGGCTTGACGCCAGCGCCCTTGAACAACTCGACGGAAAAAGCACCGCCCGTTTTTCTGCCACTATGCAGTCGTTGAACGGTCGGTCAGCGATCTTTGATTGTGAACTGAAACGGTGACCGATGTGTTTAGATCAAGAGTTAATCTCGTGTGGTCCGGTGTCATCTGGCTTGCTTTGTGTGGCTTCGCCCTCGCCCAACACGACTTGGACGCAGTACTGACGGATTTGAAAGCCGTACAAGCGAACGAGAACGCTTCCGTAGATGAACTACGTGCTGCAGTCGCCAAAGTTCAGCGTATTGTAGATGACTTTCCAGCCTCAGATGCCGCCGTCAGTGTCTTGCTTGGAGAAAATTATAAGGGGATCGTGTTTGGCGCTTTCGAACAGAGACTGACAGCAGCCCTTGAAACCCTCGACGATCTTGATCAAGCCCAGGCACAGCTCGGGTCAAATGACAAAGAAGCCTGCCTGACGTCCGCAATTGCAGATCGATCTGGTGTCCGCATGCTAATTGGGTTTTCTACAGACGCGGGCGGCAACCTAGCCGATCTCCCTGAGATCATAGAGCCAAAGAAACCAAATTCTGAGGATCGTTTGCAGTATCTGGGAATAGTTGCTGCTCTTGAAAAATGTGCGCCTTATCAAAATAGCGGCTCACCCTATCAATTGAAACTGTCCGACGCCGGTCGCCTGTCTCTTTTAGAGGTGACGCCGTCGCCGGCAGAGAATGACAGTGATGCGGGGGCCATCGGGGTTGAAGCTGCTGTTACGCTACCTGTCGGCTCAGAAAGTACCGAAAAGGGCCTGGGCCTGGACAAACAAGCTATTCGGGATATCCAGGCTCGGCTGATGGTGATCGGACACGACCCCAATGGCGTAGATGGTGTGTTGGGAAAAGGAACGCGTTCGGCTATCCAAGCATGGCAGACCACGGTCAGCGCAGAACCGACGGGTTATTTGAACAAGGTCCAGCTCTCAACTCTAAAGACGCAATCTCAAGGCGATTTAGAAGAATGGTTACGCTCGGAAGACAATGCAAAGCTATACGAACCGCCGCCGGTTCTAGCAATTGGTCCGCAGAATATGTCCGGGAACTGGCGCTATACTACGAATTGCGGTTCAAGAAGCCGACTGGGCAGACTTAAGATTACCGGAATCTTCGCTATGCAACACGCCGGGGGCCGAAACTATACCGGGACTCTGTCAAATTCACAGGGATTGCGTGGACGCGTAAGCGCGACTCTCAAGGGGCGTTCCGTATCTGCTGTGACCAACTTTGGGCTTTTGGTTGGTAAGGTGAACTTAAATGCTCGTGTTGACGATTATAAACTGGTGTTGCGGGGTCGCGACTCAAACGGATGCTCTTTCTATGCTTCGAAACGATAGCCAGTAAGGTCGATTTTAGGTCAACCGGTCTAGCCTTCTTTAGGTCAGGAATCATAGCCAGTAGATGATGTTAGCTACCAGTGCTATGGCTGAGAGGAACACCTTTGGGCACCTGTTTTATCGGGTTGCCACTCGCCGCCGATCTTTCAGCCTTCCAAACATGATCTAGATCCGATTGCGACGTTTGTAGCGAAGCTTGTCGTTCTTCACTGGTATTATCCGCTGCTTCCGGCTTGGGATGCACCCGCGTATCGCGCCAGCGCAAACCATTGCGATTAAAGAAGACTTTCCCGCTCAATACACGCCGGTCATCGACACGGGGTTTGCCGTAAGACTTTGGGAAGAAAGGCTCAAGACGCGCCATCTGGGCGCCGGTCCGTCAAAACAGATCAGACATGTTCACCGCTCGTTTTTCGAACCGAGAATCAATCAACCCTGCAGAAATCAATGGGTGCTAAACCTAGGCCGGCAAATTGCAATGCGCGGAACGTGAGTGGCGGGTTCTGCAGCTGCAACGCGGCACCAGATTTTTTTGCTGGCGCGGCAGAATCTACTCTGTGCGCACTCGCAGCACAAAAAGTGAATTTACCGGTGTGGGCTCATCGCAGGCGTTCTATGCACATTGGATCAATGACGGTTATCTGAGGGGTTGAAATGATGGTTCGTTCGGTCCGCAGATAAGGCTCGCACTCAACCAGAGATCGCTTCAGATAACACCCGTTCAGCGACGTTTGCGGTTTGTTATCGAAGTATCAAACATCAATGGTTGCCAAATCTGGCGCTCGTTATGTCGCTGTCCGTCGACCGCGAAGAGGACAACGCTGACCTTTTCAGCGCTTACTTCGATGTGAGGTTTCGGAAACTGATTGCGCGACGCGAAAACAATACCCGGGCCTTGTACTCTACCAATCCGGAAAACGTGTTGTGAAATAGCTGGGGAGCCGGACTGTAAACAGCTGCTGCAGCATTGATCTCAAGGAAATGCCCACTGTTATTTTTGCGGGGCTTCCATCCTTTGGAGAATAGCCAATCGCTTGTCGTGTTTCGGTGATGTCCCAGCGCATACCTGGGTTATCTGACATTAGGTTCAGGGCTGCGAAGGAAATATCCTTGGCATCTATTGCGGCGCGCATTCCGCCTAGAAAGTCCCGATCACTCAACCACATTTCCTGACCCCACCGGCCCATCGCCATGTGTGTGCCGGGTTGGTTGCCGTGAGTCCATTGCGTCCAGCCGATGCGCAAGCAGATGACCGACAGTCCGTGATGCTCGGCGAAATGGGCCCCTGTCCGTTCACAGAATAGCTTTGACATGCCGTAGGCGTTTACTGGCCCTGGTGGTGTCGTGCTGTTGAGCACCTCATGCGTGAACCTTTTGTCGCCGTGAACCCAGTTGGAGCTGGCAAGAACCACGCGGCTGACGCCCATGGCTGCCGCATGGTGATAGAGAGAAAGCGTTGCATCCATATTGTGTTTGATCGCGGAGGCCCAAGTGGCGGAGGGCTCTCGGTCTCCGGCAAGATGCACGATAACGTCCACTCCCTTTAGCAAACTGACCCAACTGCTGTCGTCGGACAGGTCTGCAGTGTGTATGTCGGGATGATCTACGGGGCGAATGTCGATGCCGGAAACGACGTAGTCTGGTTCGCTTTCTAGCGCGTCGAAAAGTTTGCGGCCGAGATGCCCACCAGCGCCTGTGATCAAGACATGCATGACAGGAATTCCTTGTTGATTGTGAGGCCCAATGGCATTTGGGGTGCATTCTCGTCCGCCAAAACGTGAAACTTTTGCCGAAAACTCAGCGTTTCATTCGGTGCGAGCTTGCGTGCCGGGGAGTGCCACTCCGCTTCGCAATAGGCGTAATCGGCTGAATTAAAGACCTCAAACGGATAGTCGTGTGCAAATTGATCACCCTGTTGTGGTTTTGGTACTGAGCACATCAGCAAAGGGGTATCAGCGCCGCACCGTATCAATGTACGACCGTTGGGGTTCGGTACCCCGACCTTGAATTCCTGCTGTCTGTTGCAATCCACAACAATGCCTTTGCCGTGCGTAGCTATCATCCCTTCGGCAGAGCCAAAAACAGGATAAAATGCAGGGTCTTCCAATTCGACACCGATCTTGGTGGGGGTGTTAAGCATCATGACTGACCAAATGCCGGTCAGGCGCGAGGAGGCCCCATGGTTGACCACGATGTGTTCTATTTCCCAGCTTTCCGCCGAGGTCAGCGTGATGCGGCGCGACACCGATAAGTGCGAGGTCGGGCATACTGCGCTGGTCACGTCGATACGAGTGCTGCTTCTTGAAGTGATCTGGTAAGAGCCGCTGTCCAACACGGGAAACGGAGCGCCGTTTATCCATGATGCATCCGGGGCGATCCACGTCTTCTCGCCGCCCCAGAGCGGAAAACCAAATTGTGGAGAGCGTGTGGGCAGATCAGCAAGCCGTGTGTCATCGACATCCAACCCGATGAGATCTGCGTTCTGAAATAGGAGGGAGCGACCTTGGAAGTTTATGTCCCATAAGCGGCCCCCGATGCCGGGCAGGAGTGTCAGCCGCAGATCGTTTTGCTGCAGGTGAAGAACGCTCCATCTGTCCGACATGTACCCCCTCCTATCGGTTCCCGGCGCGACAGAATGCGCCGGGACAATCGCTTAGGTGTGTTTGAACTGGACGACGTTTTCGGCCGTAATCGGCATAACCCCGGTTTCAACACGCTCTGGCAAAGGATTGATGCCAGCCGCCTTCCAATCGGGCAAGACCTTCAGCGCGTCAGTGTTCTGCCAATGCATCATGTGGAAGGCGAGAAAGATCTCAAGATAGGATTTCTGAGCCACAGCGCCGTGAATTGTGCCGTCTTCGATATAGGGAAGCATATCATCATTTCGGTCCATCGCGACGATCTTGATGTCCTTGCGTCCCGCCTCATTGACGGCAATTGCCGCGCCTTTGCCGCTGTCGCCGTCCGTGCCGCCAATGCCAACAATATCCGGGTTCGCCTGAATTGCCTGAAGGTAGGCTGTCGGCGCATAGGACGGGTCGGCCTTATCGTTGACGACGTCGACGACCTCGATATTTGGGTATTTCTCAGCAAAGATTTGTTTGTACCCCTCGACCCGCTCCAACGTGGAGGGGGCAGGGAAAGTGCCGAGGATAACCTTGCCTTTCCCGCCAATCGCTTGCGCGAGCATTTCACCGCCGACACGTCCTGCCTGAACGCCGTTGATACCAAGGAATGTGGACCGGGGGCTGTCGGGAATATCGCCAATACAACATGTGACCGGAATGCCCGCCTCGACCGCACGTTCGACGCCGGGAGCCAGAGTGGCCGGATCACCGGGGAAGATAAGGATGCCTGCGGGACGTCTAGCGATCAGTTCATCCAATTGGCGTGCTTGTGCGGCCGTGTCAAAATCCAAGGGGCCCGTGAATGTGGCCTTGATGCCCATCAGTTCCTCAAGGTCTTCCATTGCATTTCGATAGTCCACCCAGAACGGCACCTGCGTGACGATGGACAGGAACACATACTCCTTGCCGGCCGCTTGCGCCATGGCTTCTTTGGACAGCATGGGCAGTCCGAACGCTGCGGCCAATCCAGCGGTGGTGCCCGCTGTCAGCAGCCTGCGCCGATTCACGTTCAATTCAGTCATCGTAGTCTCCCTGTTTTGGATCTTTGGTTGTTGTTGAGTTTTGGAAAGCTTCGGGATTAGCCCCGTTTGCTTCGGATCAGCATGTCCAAGGCGACCGCTGTAACGAGTACACCGCCGATGACGATCATCTGCCAGTAGATCGATACAGCCAGCATCGTCATAGTGTTGTTGATCAACGCAACGAAAACGACGCCGAGGAAAGCACCAAGAATAGTACCTTCGCCGCCGCGTAGAGATGCGCCACCGATGACAGCCGCTGCCAGAACCTGAAGTTCGATACCGTTTCCTGCCGTGGGCGTGCCGCTCATCAGGCGGGAGGCCAGCAATACACCCGCCAAAGCAGCCAGAATACCGGTCAGTGCGTACAGAATGATACGTACGCGTGTGACATGGATGCCTGACAACATCGCGGCCTTTTCATTGGCGCCGATGAAATAGACCTGACGGAAAAAGCGCGTATGGCGGACGGCCAGGTCAAACAGAACGACGAGCAGAATGGTGAACAAGACGATTACCGGAAAGCCGCCTATGTCAGCTTTGCCGATCCAGGCAAATGATGCCGGCAGGCTTGAGACAGAAAAACCTTCGGTCAGGACAAGAGCGATGCCTCGCGCGATCGACATCGTGCCGAGGGTCGCGATAAGCGGATTGATCCCGAGGCCGGTCACGAGCAAACCGTTGACTACCCCGACAATTCCACCCAACACTAATCCGCATACCACAGCGAGCGGAATTGGCATACCAGTCAAAAGCAGCATGGCTACGACGGTAGAAGACAAAGCCATAACCGATCCAACGGAAAGATCGAACCCGCCGGATGCAAGTAGGATCGCCATACCGATCACGATGATCGCGGTGGGGGCCATGCCCACGGCCACGGCTCGAAAGTTCGAGAAGCTGAGGAAATAGGGATTAACGTTGGACATCACGATGATGATGGCGGCGATCAGAACGATCAGCGTCAGTTCACGAATATCGACAAAAGCTTGTAGAACACGGCGCAGCAGCGGACGCTTCATGGGCAAGTTGGCTTGAGCGGTCATGGTCACGTCGCGACTCCTGATTGATTGGTTTGGGGTGCGTCCACAATTGGAACGGAATTTCCAGCGGCCATTTGAAGAAGCGTGGTTTCGGTTGCCTCAGCGGCTGCGATGTCTCCCATGAGGCGACCGTCGTGGACGACAAGGATGCGGGTCGAGAGAGAGACCAGTTCGGGAAAATCGGATGACACGACGAGGATGGCCATTCCCTCGGCTGCTCGACGCAAAAGTTCCGTGTGGATTTGGAATTTGGCTCCGACATCGACCCCTTTTGTGGGCTCCTCAATGATCAGAAGAGCTGGCGCGCGTTTGAGCCACTTGGCCAACATTATCTTTTGCTGATTGCCCCCTGAGAGATCACCAACAAGTTCGTTAATCCCGCTGGTTTTGACACTGAATGCGTCAATGGCTGTTTGGCTTGCTTCTTTGATCGAGCCCGAACGCATGAACCCAGCAGACGCATGATCGGAAAGACTGGCCGCGATCAGGTTGTCGCTGAGTGATTGTTCCAGAAAGAGGCCTTCAGTCTTGCGTTCCTCGGGAACAAACCCGACCCCAGCACGCATCGCCTGCCGCAAGGACGCAAAGTTAACAGGCTTGCCGTGCAGTCTGATCTCCCCGGTCGCGCCATGCATCAACCCTACAATCGATCGAACAATCTCGCTGCGGCGAGCGCCCATCAACCCTGCCATCCCTACAATCTCTCCGGCTTTAATGGAGAAAGAAATGTCTTCGAATTCATCTGGATGGGTTAATTCTCGGACATGCAAAACCTCTTCGCCGTTAACCTTACCTGACCGCGTGACATCACCGGGGTGAGCGCCGCCGATCATCTCGGCGACGACTTGTTCCTGAGAAGTTTCCGAAACCGGTAAAGTGCTGATGTGGCGCCCATCTCGCAAAACGGTAATGCGATCCGAGATCTGGAAAATCTCGGCCATATGGTGGCTGACATAGACGATGCCAATCCCTTTCTTTGTCAGGGACTTTAGGACTTCGAATAGTGCGTCTACTTCGTCGGGTGCCAATGCTGATGTCGGTTCATCCAGCAAAAGGACGCGGGAATTCAACGACAGCGCCTTGGCGATTTCAACAATCTGGCGGGAGCTTATTGGCAAGTTTTCCACGGGTGTTGAGACGTCGATATCCAGACCGAATTCCGCCAGTAACGCCTCCGCACGGCGGCGCAGTTCAGGCCAGTCAACTACGCCAAACCGGGTGGGTACGCGCCCCGCGTAGATGTTTTCCGCAACAGAGAGCGCGCCAGCGAGGCTGAGTTCTTGAAAAACACAGCCGATGCCCAGGGATTGCGCGTGTGATGGGCTTTCGACTCGCTGTTCCTTGCCGTCGCACAGGATACGCCCAGCAGAAGGTTGGTGAAGTCCATAAAACAGGCCGAGACAAGTGGATTTTCCGGCGCCGTTTTCCCCGCATAGCGCGTGAACTTCGCCGGGTCTCAATTCAAAGTCGACGCCATCCAAAACAATGTTCGTGCCGAAGCTTTTGCCAACCCGATCCAGCTGGATCAGTGGCTGTAGCCCCGGTGAGTCAGGTTTCATTGCTGGCGTCATACAAGCTTCCTCCCGTCTTTTGATTGGCATCTGATATCTCAGATGTCAACTGAAAAAGAAAAGACCGTGAGGTGCCCAAAAGAAAGGGGCGGCGCCGTTCTGGCCCGCCCCCGTCACAACGAAGCTACGTTTTTGCTAGGATGCGGTCGCGCCTTCGAGGACGATGGCGGCGCTTTTGTAGGCTTGTCTGGTGCGGTCAATATGCGCTGTGAGAAGAGATTTGATTTTGGCCATGTCACCTTCGCGAACGGCAATAGCGATTTTCGAATGCTCATCGAAGGAGAGCTCAGTATGCTGTGGCAGCTTCGCCAAATGGGTCCGCAATGCGGCAATCTTACCAATGTAGCGTGTATAGCTGGCCGTCAGGTAATCGTTACCGGCATGTTCAAAAATCAACTGATGAAACGTGGTATCCAGTGAAAGGTAGCCCTTTTCATTGCCTCGCCTGCGTTCCTTCTCCATGTCCTTCACGACACGCTGCATGTCGTCGGCAAGACCTTCCGGGTTCCGCAACAACGCAAGTTCAAAGGCGGCAGTTTCGATAGCCTGTCTGAAATCGCAGATCTGAGTCACTTCCGGCTCAGACAGCGAAAAAACGCGTGCGCCTTTTTGAGGCTCGATACTGACCAACCCTTCGTCACGTAATTGAGCGAGTGCTTCGCGGACTGGCGATTTCGATACGCCCAGCTCTTCGGAGATTTTTCGCTCCGACAAAACCTGGCCCATTTTCAGGGAGCCATCGATAATACTATTCCGCAAATGTTCCAGTGCGAGTTCACGCAAAGACTTGGGTCTCTCAAGCGCCATCTGAGGATATCTCCAAAAAAAGGTGTTGCCAGATGCAAGATATCTGATACACCAGATTAGGCAAGCTGGTATATCAGATATCAGAATGTACTTAGGAGATCAAAAAGTGCGCGCAGAGTTGGTCGTCGATTGTAAGAACCAGCACGGGGAAGGGATTTTCTGGAATCCCGCCGATGGCCTAATCTGGTGGACCGACATTGAAGGCTGTGCGCTTTGGTCATTTGATCCTGCAACGTCAGAAACTGCCTCTCATGAGATGCCGGAGCGCGTGTGTTGCTTCGCGCCGCGCGCGTCTGGCGGTCTGATCGTTGCCTATGCGGATCGAGTTGTCTTGTTCGATTCGCCCAATAGCGAGGAAACCCTCGTGACGCGATTCGAGCCGAACAATCCGGAGACACGGCTTAACGATGGGCGAACCGATCGCCAAGGGCGATTGATTGTTGGAGGCATGAACGAAGTTTCTGGTAAAGCCGATTCGTCAGTCATCTGCGTCGATAAGGATTTGAGTGTACGGACGATTATCGAAGGAGTGTCTTGCGCCAATTCGACTTGCTTTACGTCCGACGGTGAGACGATGTTCTTTGCGGATACCCCGGATCGGGAAATCGTTGCATTTGATTACGACACACGCGGTGGAACCGTTTCGAACCGTCGGCAGCACGCTTCTTTCAATGATGAGCCAGGCTTGCCTGATGGGTCCTGTGTCGATGCCGAAGGGGGCGTCTGGAACGCCGAATGGGAAGGCCATCGCGTTGTTCGCGTCGCACCTGACGGCACGATAGATCGAGTGATCGAGGTGCCGGTCTGGAAGCCCACCTGTTGCGCTTTCGGTGGGCCTGATCTCGACACGCTGTTCATAACGAGCTCAAGGCTGATGAGTGACGAAGCAGCTTTAACAAAAGAACCGGAATCCGGCGGCCTCTTTGCTGTGAAACCCGGCGTTCGTGGCGTGATAGACGCGCCATTCAAAGGATAACCAACGAAATTCTGGAGGAGAAAACTATGTTGAAAACGCTAATGACCACTACGCTTGCCGCGGGGTTCGCCACGCTGGCAACGGTCGCTCTGGCGGAAAATTATCCAACACCTGTTCCACTTGAGGACGGGGCACAAGCGCCAATCGATGCAATAGAACCCAAGAACGATACGTTCCGGATCGCGTATATGCCGCCGGCGACCGAGTTCAACTACTACATCGCCATCGGTGAAGGCATCAAAGCGGTTGCTGCTGAGGCCGGGGTCGAAGTCTTCATGCTTGCGCCCCAGTCCGGTGCGGACATCAACGGCCAAATGGGAATGATCCAGGATGTGCTGACGCAGGATGTGGATGCAATCATCTTTGGGACACACGATGAATTTGCTGCCGCACCATTGCTAAAGCAGGCAGTAGACAAGGGCATGGCAGTTCTGATGATCAATTCGGACATCCCGAACTTCCCGACACCAATTCATGGCGTTGTCGGGTACTCTCAGCGTAACGGCACGCATGCTATCGCTGATTGGGCCATTGAAACTTATGGTGATCAACCGCTGAAGGTCGGCATTATCGAAGGGCAGCCTGGCTATCACTCGACCGAACGTGTGGGCGGCTTCCTCGACGGTATCGAGGGCAATGATAACTTCGACGTTGTGGTATCCATTGATGGTAAATGGAACGTTGAAGGCGGCAACACTGCTGGTATGGATATCCTGCAGTCGAACCCCGATCTCGACATGATCTTTGCGGCGAACGACTACATGATCATTGGGGCATCATTTGCTGCAAAAGCACTTGGCCGCAATGATATCGTCCTTTTGGGCAATGATGGTGACACGTCTGGCCTTGAAGAAATCGCGGCTGGCAACATCACGGCAACCGTCAACACCTCGCCATTCTTAATGGGTAAAGCGGCCATGCACGCAACCATTGATGCGCTCAACGGGTCCTATCCCGGCGGCTGGATCGAAACGCCCACATCAATTGAAGACAAAGATGGTGCGATCAGCGTGCTGCAAGAGCCAGAAAAGCTCTTCCCGCAGCCGTCCAAAGAGTACTGAGCTTTCTCCCCGCTTCCCGGTGGCGCGTGCGCGTGCTGCCGGGTCGCAACTCAACCGAGTTTCACTTTTGTCGAGGCAATCGCAATGACACCCGCAACGCCACTTTGGGAGTTTGTCGATATCACCAAGGCCTATCCTGGGGTTTTGGCGAATGACGAGGTTTGCATCCGGCTTATGCCCGGTTCCATTCATGGGCTGCTGGGTGAAAATGGCTGTGGCAAGTCGACTATGATCAAGACACTGTCCGGCGTGCAGCAACCCGATAGCGGTCAAATCCTGCACAATGGCAAGCCGGTCACGATCAGCGATCCGCAGGCGGCACGTGAACTTGGTGTCGCAACAGTTTTTCAGGAATTCTCGATCGTGCCCACCTTGTCGGTTGGCGAAAACATCTTCCTTGGCAATATGCCTCGGTCCCGCTTTGGCGTGATCGACTGGGCCAAGGTCCACAACGAAGCCGCGCGCGTTTTGGCGGAAATGGATGTCGATGTTTCTCCCGAAACGATCACCGGCTCGCTATCGGTAGGCGAGCAACAACTGGTCGAGATCGCGAAAGCCGTCGCGATGGACGCCCGCATGATCATCCTGGATGAGCCAACGGCGGCATTGGGTGAAGATGAAATTGAACGCCTGCACCAGTTACTGCGCAATATGCGTGAACGCGGAACCGCTATTCTCTATGTGTCGCACAGGCTGGATGAGGTTGAACGGATCGTTGATGAAGTGACGATCTTGCGCAACGGCTGTGTTGTGCGAGCGAGTGGCGAGACCAAGATCAACGTCTCTGAGATTGTCAGCGCAATGGTCGGTGAGGACATTGGTGAGCATTATCCCAAGGAGCAGAACGCGACCAAGGATATTGTGCTAGAGGCGGCGGGTCTGGCCACCAATTCGGGCGTGAGAGATGTATCGTTTTCGTTGCACCGAGGTGAAGTTTTGGGTTTGGGTGGTGTATTGGGCAGTGGCCGCACAGAGATTGCCCGCGCCCTGTTTGGGACAGACGAGCTGGCGGGCGGACAGATAACACTGCATGGCAAACCAGTACGCTTCCGCCGGGAAATCGATGCGATCCGTGCTGGATTGGCCCTTGTTCCGGAGAACCGTAAGTTTGACGGGTTGTTCTTCAATTTCCGCGCAAGCGGGAACGTCACTGCAGCGTCCCTTGGCGGGCTAAGCCGGTTCGGCGTGTTGAATCTTAAGGCGGAAGAGCAAGCCACCCATGACCTGATCCGCGATCTGGAAATCTCGACCCAGGCCGAGGAAAAGACGGTCAACTTCTTGTCTGGTGGTAATCAGCAGAAGATCGTGATTGCACGTTGGCTGTTCTCAGCCTCTGACATCCTGATCCTTGATGAACCGACGCAAGGGATCGATATCGGCGCCAAGATCGCTGTTTATAAGTTGATTAACAGGCTCACGCGGGCGGGAAAATCGATCATTCTAATCAGTTCAGACCATGATGAGTTGCTTGCGATGAGCGATCGGATTGCCGTCGTGCAGCACGGAACGATAGTGCGCACGGTCGATGCATCCGACCTTACGCATGACGATCTTGTTCGCGCGTCCGCCGACACCCCCCAATCCAAGCCTAAGGAGGCTTTCGCATGAAGCGGATCTTTGACACCCAGTTGATCGGGCCATTCGCAGCAATGGTGATTGTCGCACTGATCGTGGCCCTTACGACCGAACGCTTCCTGAACCCGGGCAACCTTTCTAACCTTTCGCTACAGGTAAGCATCGTGGCCTTGATCGCAATCGGGTCTACTATCGTGATCTTCGCTGCGGGCATCGATCTGAGTTCCGGGTCTATGGTGGCTTTGCTGACCATGATCCTTGCGCAAATGTTGAAATTTGTCGGCATTCCACTGGTTCTGGCGCTGCCCCTCATACTCTTCATGGGCGGATTGCTTGGTCTGTTCATTGGGCTGATAACAGCCTACGGGCGTATCCCGTCGTTTATCACGACATTGGCGGCGTTGATTGCCTTCAGGGGCCTTGCCCTGACCTTCAACAATGGGTCTCCGATCTTCTCGCTGGATCCGGCGTTAGAGCCAATCTTCTACGGCAAGCTGTTCGGCGTTCCGATGCCTTTCTTCTACCTCGTATTCTTCTACGTCCTTGCTGCGTTCACCATGAACTTCACGAAACTTGGGCGTGAGATCTATGCCGTGGGTGGTAACCCAGCCGCTGCCGTTCTGACGGGTATCAACGTACGAAAAGTTCAGACGACGACATTTGTCATCGCTGGTTTCATGACGGCTGTTGGTGCGATCCTGATGTCAGCGCGCCTCAACTCTGGTTCGCCCAACTATGGCCAGACGCTGGAACTGCAGGCCATTGCCGCTGCTGTTGTCGGCGGAGCCAGCCTTGCAGGCGGTCGTGGCAACATCCTCGCCACGCTGATGGGGGCGATGACAATCGTTATCGTCCAGAATGGTTTGAACCTGAACGCTGCGCCATCTTCGGTTCAGAACATCGTGTTGGGCCTGATCATTCTGTTGGCCGTCGGCATAGACATGTGGCGCGCGGAAATTTCGGGCTTGATGGGTCGAATGTTCGGCCGCCCTTCATCGCAGCAGTCATCTAACGTTAAGAAGGAGGCCTGAGATGGATCTGGGGCTTAAGAATAAACTGGTCCTGGTGACTGGTTCAGGTTCTGGCATCGGCAAAGCCACTGCCCGGGTCTACCTGGAAGAAGGCGCGCGGGTCATCGTGCATGGCCTGACCGAGGCGGAAGTGTCCGACTGCGTCAACGACCTGTCATCTCTGGGCGACGTTGAGGGCATTGCGGCCGACCTAACCAAGACCTCAGATGCAGAAACGCTGGCGGATTTTGCGCGAGCGCGCGGTGCGGTAGACGTTCTGGTGAATAATGTCGGCATCTTTTCGGTTAAACCGTTCGAGGATCTCACGGATGACGACTGGATGCACTATTTCAACATCAACGTCCTGTCCGCCGTTCGGATGAGCCGAATTTTCCTGCCTAACATGCTTGGCCGGGATAAGGGATCTATCATCAACATGGCCAGCGAAGCGGCAGTGAAACCACTACCTCAGATGGTGCATTATTCTGTCACTAAAACTGCCATGTTAGGTCTGACACGTGGCATGGCAGAATTGACAAAGGGGACAAAAGTCCGGGTTAACTCGATCCTGCCTGGTCCAACCTGGACAGAAGGTGTCGAAGCCTATTTTGACGGCCTCGCCGATCAGAAGGGTGAGCCGCTCGACACGATCGTCGACAATTACTTCAAATTAGATGAGCCCACATCGCTCATACAACGCTTTGTCCAACCAGACGAAGTCGCCCGCATGATCGTCACGATCTCAGCAAGCACAGCCTCCAATGGTTCTGCGCATCGGATCGAAGGCGGCATCGTTCGCAATATTCTTTAACTGCTAACTGGAGGAGCCTGCTATGGCCGCTCTCACTTTCTCTCACATTGGCATCACAGTTCCCGACTTGGAAAAAGCCGTGGAGTTTTATTCCAAGGCATTCGGCCTGTACGTGCTGATGGAACCAACTGAAATCATGCATGACGAAAGCGCCATCGGTCAGATGTGCGACGATGTATTTGGGGAAGGATGGGGAAGCTTCCGCATCGCTCACTTGTCAATGGGCGACGGTGTTGGCATCGAATTGTTTGAATTCCCGAAGACCGTCGAAGAAGAACGACCGTTTGAATATTGGCGGCGTGGCTTGTTTCATTTCTGCGTACAGGACGAGGATCTGGAAGGCCGCATCAAGGTTATCGAAGACCTTGGCGGGCGCCAGCGCATGAGCCAAGTGCGCAAGTATTACCCAGGTGAAAAGCCTTATCGCATGGTCTATATGGAAGACCCGTTTGGCAACATATTCGAGCTCTATAGCCACTCGTACGAATTGACCTATTCGGCGGGTGCCTATGACTGACCGCGCCGCCTTTCCCCCCAGAACGGACAAACCCAAGGTCGTGATAACCGATTACGACTTTGGTGATGTTGCCGTTGAGACGGAAATCCTGGAAGCCGCAGGAGCCGAGGTGATTGCGCTTCAGGCCAAGCGCCAGGAAGACCTGTTTGATGTCGCGCCGCATTGCGCAGCGATGATGAACCAATATGCACGGATCGGGAAAGAAACGATTACGCGGATGCGGAACTGCGAGGTCATCGCGCGTTATGGCGTAGGCGTGGATATCGTGGATGTCGGCACGGCGACGGAAAAAGGTATCCTCGTCACCAATGTGCAAAACTATTGCACCGAGGAGGTCGCCGATCATGCGATTGCCCTTTGGCTGACCCTGGCGCGCAAGTTGCCTGACTATGATCGGGCCACTCATGCAGGGATCTGGAAATGGCAAAGCGGGCAGCCGGTCTACCGTTTGCGCGGGCGGACGATGGGTGTCGTCTCGCTGGGTAAAATCGGGCAAGCCATCGTGGCGCGGGCGCAATCTTTCGGGGTTACGGTCATCGCCTACGACCCGTATTTGCCAAGAGAAGTCGCGGCAAAGATTGGGGTCGAGCTGGTGAGCAAGCCCGAATTGCTGGCAAGGTCCGACTATATCCTGATGCAGGCACCGATGACGCCGAACACGCATCACTTTTTGTCGGATGCCGAATTCTCGGTCATGAAACCCGGGGCGATACTCGTGAACACCGGACGCGGACCAACGGTCGACAACAAAGCCCTGTTCCGGGCGCTGACCGAAGGCCATTTGGCCGCTGCAGGGCTCGACGACCCCGAAGAAGAGCCGGCCAAGCGCGCCAACTGGACGCCTGATGACAACCCGTTGTTCACACTGCCCAACGTGCTCGTAACGCCACATGCCGCCTACTATTCCGAGGAATCCATACACGCAGCGCGGGTAACCGCGGCCACTCAGGTGGCCAAGGTCCTGACAGGACAAAACCCCGACTACACAGTCAATGCCGACGCGTTGGCCGTATCTACCGCATAACAGGAGACAAGAATGCCAGACGTCAGCACGGACCTTAGGGTTTTTAATGATTTTGAAAGAAACCCGGAACTTCTCAAAAAATTCGACAAGGTGTTGGAGGCGTACTCTGCTGCTGCCATTTTTGCGGATGTGCAGTACCGAACAGGCGTGATGGACAGCGCCATCAAGCCCGCTTTCCGCGCCAAGGTGACAGGCCAGGCCGTGACGGTTCAGCTTTCAAAAGGTGATCTGGTCGACCCATTGCGAGCGCTTGAAATGGGACAACCCGGAGACGTGATCGTTGTGGACGCGGGTGGTGATCGTCAAACGTCAGTCTGCGGCGGTTTAATGGGTGGCCTGGCCAAGAACCGTGGCATTCGGGGTATGATCGTAGATGGCACTGGGCGTGACACAGATGAGTTGGAAGACATCAACTGGCCAATCTGGACGCGCGCGATCACGCCGCGCGGAACGCACACGATGTTCTCGGAACGTAAAGAAGAACTTTCGATTAATGTGCCCATTGCCTGTGGGGGCGTCGTCGTAAACCCCGGAGATTTCATTGTCGCTGATCTTATGGGCGTCGTTGTGATTCCACAGGAAATTGCCGAAGAAACCGTGCGCCTTGCTCAAGAGCAAGCTGACCGTGAGGAGGAAACCCGAAAATGGGTGGCCCAAGGCAAAACCGTTGAGGATCTGCTGAATGAATTCGGTCGCATCTGAGCCAGCGCTGATCGGCGTAGATTGGGGCACTTCATCGTTCCGTGCATTTCTAATTGGTGCGGAGGGCGACGTGATCGATGGGGTCTCGTCGCCTGAAGGTATCATGCAGGTTGCGGGACAAACCTTTGAGGCGGTCCTTGATCGTCTAATCGGCCCTTGGGTCGCCAACGCTAACCTGCCGATCCTGGCATCTGGCATGATCACCAGCCGCAATGGTTGGGTAGAAACGCAATATGCTGAAATGCCGCTGGGTGCTGGCGGTCTTGCGCGAGCGTTGGTCCCCCACGAAGCGGCCAACGGAGCGCGTATTCATTTTGTGACAGGTGCCTCGACAGAACATGCCGGAGGACCGGACGTAATGCGCGGCGAGGAGACCCAGATCATCGGGGCATCTTCGCTAGGTTTGAGCGAAGGTATGTTCGTGATGCCGGGAACGCACAGTAAATGGGTTCAGGTTGCCGACGGGAAGATCGTGGATTTCTCGACCTACATGACAGGTGAAATCTTTTCGGCGTTGAAAGAACACACAATTCTTGGCACCTTGATGAAGGAGGACACCTTCAGCGAAGACGCATTCGTGATGGGCGTCAAGGCGGGCCTCAGTGGTGAGTCGAACCTGCTGCACAGCCTGTTTCATGTTCGGACGCTTCCTCTCATGGGCAAAATCCCAAAGGTTGCCACGGCCGACTACTTGTCGGGCTTGTTGATCGGGACCGAGGTTGCTGCCGCGACCGGCGAAGTAAAAGACGTCGGCACGATCACTGTTGTTGGACGTAGCGATTTGTCCGTCCGATACGAAATAGCGCTTCGAACTGCTGGTTTCGACAGCCGTCGCGCGCCAGATGATATCGTTGCGAAAGGGCATTTTCTGATTGCTCGCGCTGCGGGGTTGGTTGGATGATTGACCTCACCGCAGCTCTTGCTGAGAACCCGCTGATTGCGATTTTGCGGGGGCTAGCACCAGAAAATGCGCGCCCGGTGTCTGATGTACTCTTCGATGCCGGGTTTCGGATAATCGAAGTGCCACTCAACTCACCGGACCCGCTGGAATCGATAGGGCAGATCGCCGTGAAGCATGGCGCTCAGACCATCGTCGGCGCTGGCACAGTATTGACTGTGGATCAGGTCGCGGCGGTTGCTGATGCAGGCGGGCGTATCATCGTGTCGCCCAATATGAACCCGGACGTTGGGCGCGCGGCTGTCGCACGGGATCTGTATTGGTGTCCAGGTGTCATGACCCCCTCCGAGGCCTTTACGGCATTGGATATCGGGGCATCGGTCCTCAAATTCTTTCCGGCGGAAATGGTGCCACCAGCTGCCATCGCTGCCATGCGCGCCGTATTGCCTGCAGACGCAATCATCGCTGCGGTAGGGGGCATAACGCCGGATACGATGGCGTCGTATCATGCCGCGGGTGCAAATGGATATGGGCTGGGATCCGCGCTGTTCAAACCGAGCTATACATTGGATGATATCGGCAGGCGCGCGCGCGCCTTCACCAGTGTATTGGAGGAACTTGGATGAAACAGGCCCTTGTTACGGGCGGTACGCGAGGAATCGGTGCGGGTGTTGCACGGTCTCTGGCAGACGCAGGTTGGTCCGTCATTGCCGCATCCGCCTCCCAATCCGAACTGGATGCATTCGAGCCTCGGGACGGGTTAAAGGTGCAGCTCTTGGATGTCACCGACCAGACGTCCATCAATGATGTATTCGGCGAACTCACGGGTCTCGATGCCTTGGTGAACTGCGCAGGTATTCTTTTGCGTGGCGAAGAATATGACATCGACGTCTTCGCCAAGGTGCTCGATGTGAATCTGACAGGCACCATGCGCTGCTGTCTTGCCGCGCATCCATTGTTGGCTGAAGCGAGTGGGGCCATCGTCAACACCGCCTCTATGCTCAGCACTTTTGGTGGACCTTTGGTGCCGGCCTATTCCGCTTCCAAGGGCGGCGTGGCACAGTTGACCAAGGCACTGGCAGGTCGCTGGGCCGAAGACGGTATCCGGGTCAATGCCATCGCGCCGGGCTGGATCGAGACAGAGATGACCAAAGGCCTTCGGGAAGACCCTGAACGAACGGCGGGGATCATGGCGCGTACGCCGATGAAACGCTGGGGAAAACCCGAAGAGATCGGCGCGCTTGTGCAATGGCTTTTGAGTGAAAACGCCAGTTTTGTGACCGGATCGATCTATCCGGTCGATGGCGGCTATCTCGCTATGTGAGGAAAATCTATGAATGACGATGACACCGCCCGAATGCCATATCAATTGCCATTCCCCAAGGATGCGCAAGACGAAATCGTGATCCCGAATGCCGTGAGTGCGGACGACAGACTATGGGTTCCGCAGGCAGAGAACGTCTGGTTCCGACCGCTCTGCTTGAACCGCTCGCAAGGTTATTGGATGAACCTTCTCAAAGTGCGCAAAGCTGGTGTTCTTTCGCGGCACCGCCATCCTCAGCCAGTCCATGGCTTCGTCCTGAAAGGGCGCTGGCATTATCTGGAACATGATTGGGTCGCGGAAGAAGGGGGATATGTCTTTGAGCCGCCGGGTGAGACTCATACTTTGGTCGTTCCCGACGATGTCGAAGAGATGGTCACCTATTTCCAGGTCAATGGCGTGATGTGCTATGTTGATCCGTGGGGCAAGGTCACTGGCTACGAAGATGTCTTTACCAAGATTGATCTGTGCCGAAAACACTTCGCGGAAGTCGGTCTTGGAGAAGATTACGTTGAACAGTTCATCCGGTGATGCGCCGCGTTTCGCCCTCGTGGCCCATGATGCGCGAAAGGACGAAATCGTTGAATGGGTGGGTCTGCAATTGGCCCGCCTGTCCAGAGTACAAATCTTCTCGACAGGGACCACCGGCAGTCGCATTAAGCAAGCCTATCCACAACTGGATGTGACCTGCCTGAAAAGCGGACCACTCGGAGGCGACCAACAGATCGGCGCCATGATCTGCGAAGAGAAACTGGATGCATTGATTTTCTTTGTCGACCCTCTCTCACCCATGCCACATGACGTCGACGTTAAGGCTCTGACCCGTCTCGCCACGGTATATGATCTGCCAATGGCATGTTCGCGCTCAACCGCGGATCTGATCGTCAAGGGGCTGATTGACGAGGATGACAACGCGCCTGGGTGATACGCCACGCGCCGCAAGCGCCGATCAGCCAGTTCTCAGAAGGTGCTCTGCCAGACTGCCGAGGTTTTCGCTACCAAGCTGGCTCATGTTGGCCTCAATGTCAGCTTTCAGGATGTGAACGAGATGGTCGATCCCTCGTGCTCCGAACGCTGCAACAGCATATTGAAAGGCGCGTCCGACCATGACGAAATCTGCACCCTTCGCCAGGGCACGCATGATGTCCAATCCCCAGGCAACGCCAGAGTCGTAGATCAGTGGCACATCTATTCCGACCGCCTCGCGGATGTTCGGGAGTTGGTCAATCACGGCGGGCCCGGCTTCGAATTGACGCCCGGAGTGGTTTGAGACCCAGATGCAATCCACGCCTTCGGCCACCATTTTTTGCGCGTCCTCCGGCCGCAGGACACCCTTGACGATCAGGTGACCCTCCCATTCCCGCCGCAGTTCGCGCAGGTAGTCCCAATCTGGAATCCCACGGATCAGAGCGCCTGCATGAGTAAAGCTTTCTCGCCCACGCGCGGGGACGTAATCGTCAAAGAACCGCATACGTGGCATGATGCCCTCGCGCAGATGTGCAAGGCACCAGGCGGGTCGTGATGCCATTTCAGTCAGCGTGCGCAGGTCAGCTTTTGGAGGCACCGTGAGATTGGCGCGGCGTTGTCGTTCGCGCCGACTCTCTTCTGGAACGTCCACCGTGATGATCAGCGTATGAAATCCCGCTGCCTTAATCCTCGGGAGCATCGCGCGGCGCAAATCGCTGGAGTTCACCGGGTAATGCTGAAACCATCCGTTTTTGCCAATGTAAGGTGCCACATCTTCCGGTGAAGCAACCGCCACGCTGGATAACGAAAACGGAATGTTGTGAGCAACTGCTGCCTTTGCAAGCATCCGCTCTGCTCCTGCCCACATCAGGCCGGACATACCTACCGGTGCTATCCCGAATGGCAGATCGTAAGTTTGACCCATCAATGTAGTCTGCAGTTCGGCCTTTGTTCGGCCACATAGCACACGCGGCATGAATCCTATGGCATCGAGTGCGTCACGGTTGACCTTCAGTCCCAGCTCCCGGCCGGTCGCGCTGTCGAGGTATTCGAAAGCAAACTTCGGAATGCGCTTCTGTGCGGTTCGCCGAAGGTCTTCTATCGACGGGTGAGAAAGGTCCAGATCCATCCGGGTCCTCTGGTGTTGTTGTCTAACGTTAGAAGGGCTTCAGCCGGTCACCAAAGGGATGGCAAGGCCAAGGAAATTGCGGGCACATAAGTGATGAACATCAACAAGATCAGCATGCCGGCAAAGAATGGCAGGATTGCCCGGCTGAGGCTTTCGATGGAAACCTTGGAAATGCTGCTGGCCACGAACAGGTTTACACCCAATGGCGGTGTGCAGAACCCAATGGCCAGGTTGACCGTCAAGATGACACCAAAAACGATCGGATCGACCCCCAGTGCGGTTGCAACCGGCAGCAGGATCGGCGTCATGATGATGATCGAAGAAATCGTCTCCATGAACATGCCGATCACCAGCAATAGCAGATTGATCAGCAACAGAATGATGATCGGATTGTCGGACAGGCTGGTGATTGTTGTTGCGAGCTCTGTCGGGATTCTTGCGAGCGTGATCAACCTGCCAAAGGCGGTCGCCATGATCACCAATATCAGAATGGTCCCGCTGGTCTTCGCACTGCCCGCCAAAACCTCTGGCAGGTCCTTGAGGGTGATGTCGCCATAGACGAATATGCCGATGAAAGCGGCATAGACTACGGCCACGGCACCGGCTTCGGTTGGGGTGAAGATACCGCTGTAGATGCCCCCAAGAATAATCACGGGTACGAGAAGCGCCCAGATGGAAGACCGGAAGCTCTGCCAGACGCCCGGACCTGAGAACGTAGTCGTCGATTGGTGAACAACCTCGTCCTTTCGCAGCAGAACACGAGCGACCAACATGAACATGAGGGCAAAAAGGATGCCAGGAACAACGCCTGCAAGAAACAGTTTGCCGATCGAAACCTCGGCAGTTACCCCATATATGATGAATGGAATACTTG
Organism: Ruegeria sp. AG6; assembly: GCF_056541565.1. Taxonomy (NCBI): domain Bacteria; kingdom Pseudomonadati; phylum Pseudomonadota; class Alphaproteobacteria; order Rhodobacterales; family Roseobacteraceae; genus Ruegeria; species Ruegeria sp. AG6. The sequence continues at coordinate 33,711 of NZ_JBQFYQ010000014.1, forward strand.
GCGGTATCATAACGCCGATCATTCCTGAGGATGCTGTCAATGCGCCGCTGAATTTGCGCGTATAGCCGACCTTTTCCATCTCAGGGATCATGTTCGACCCGATGGCGGCTACGGTCGCAGGAGACGAACCGGATATGGCGGCAAAGAACACGCAGGCGAGTACGTTCACGTAAGCAAGCCCACCCCGGATATGCCCGATCAGTGCATTGGCGAACCCAACCAGTCTACGAGACATTCCGCCGTGCTGCATCAGGTCGCCTGCCAAAATGAACAGAGGGACGGCAATTAGAGGAAACGAGTCCGCGCCTGTTACCACCGACCGTGCCAGAAGAACCATGGGTGGCGTGCCATCCACAAAGACCATCACAATCATGGTGGCTAGGCCTAAACAGATGCCAATTGGCACGCTGAAGAGCAACAGGGCAAAGAGCGTCAAGAAAAGCGTTGTTGCAAGCATGCCGGACTCCTCACGCTTTGGTTCCTGCGATCAGGCGCAGGCTTCGGATCAGATGTTGAGTGACGCGGATCGCGGACAGGCCTGCGCCAATCGGCGCCGAAGCATAAAGGATCGGTATCGGTAGTCCCAAAACGACCGACGTCTGGCTGGCCACAAAAGGCTGTCGGATAAGCTTGATGCATTCAATTGTCAGAATGATCAGAAATCCAAGGACAAGAAGCGCGATCACAACATCCGCGTAAAGCCTTGCGCGCTCGCTTAGGACATCACGCAGGACCGTGATACGCACATGATCGCCTGTGTGAAACGCATAGCTGACGCCTAGCCAGACAAACCATACAAACAGCCAAAGCGTTAGCTCTTCGCCCCATGAAAGAGAGGCATTCAGAATGTAGCGCATGAACACATTTCCAAAGATCAACAAGACAATCGCGGCCAAAAGTGCACTGGCTAAGACCTTTTCGGCATTCATATCGATCCATTTGATAACCGACACCGTTCACCTCCCCTTGAACGAAAGGGGCACCCGAACTTTCATGGCGCGGGTGCCCGTATTGGCTGAGTAGTCCGAGGGTCAGCTTCCGCTCGCTGCGGAAACCGCTGCTACCCAGTCGTCATAGGCTTCAGCGCCAACCTCGTCGCGATACTGCAGGCGGACGCTTTCAGTTTTGTTGGCAAAGGCCTGTCGCTGCTCTGCAGTCAGTTCCAGAACCTCGACACCAGCAGCACGAATCTGTTCCAGTTGTTCCGCGTCTTCGCTCGCGACCAGTTCAGCCTGATATTCACGTGCGGCGGCCATCGAGTCCCGGACCAGTTGCTGATGCTCTGCGGACAGCGAGTCAAAGAACGGTTTGGAGATGACGGGCATATAGACCGCAAAGACATGGCCCGTGGTCGAAAGGTATTTCTGAACCTCGTAGAAACGCTGTGAGGTAATGATCGCCAGTGGGTTTTCCTGGCCGTCGATCACGCCTTGCTGGAGAGCAGAATAGACCTCACCAAAGTTCATTGGCGTCGGGTTGGCCCCGAGCGTTTCGAATGTCGCCACATGCGCCGGAACCTTCATGGTACGTAGCTTGACACCCTCGAGATCTGCGGGGGTTGCAACCGGGCGGACATTGTTGGTCACATTGCGTACACCCAATTCAAGCCAGCCAAGACCTACCAATCCCTGGTTTTCGACCCGTGCAAGCATGCCATCACCAGCATCACCATCAAGAACATCAAAGGCGATGTCCTTGGAGGAATACATGTAGGGCAGTTCAATTACTGCAAAAGCCGGATCCCAGCCCGCGAAGAAAGAGGAAGGAGGAATGGCCATTTCCAGAACGCCGGTTTGAACACCTTCGATCATTTCGCGATCAGGGCCCATCTGCGACGAAGGGAATATCTGTACGTCGATCTCACCATTCGAGCCAGCTTCGACCAGTTCTTCAAATTTCAGTAGCGCGCGATGCATATGAAACGCTTCTGCTGCGCCATGCCCAACCTTAATGACTGTTTCAGCGGATGCTGCAAAAGCAAGCCCGGCTGACATGACGACGCCAAGCGCCAATGTTGATTTCTTGAACAAGGTATCCTCCCACGGATTTAGTTTTTTCGATCTATTATCTGAGATATCAGATATAATATAGAAATCAAGCTTACATGTGCTATTGTGTTAGAGAGACGAAATAGGACGAAGTGAAAATGACCGAGATTTTGCCGATTAAGCGCCCGGATTCGTTGAGTAAAACTGCTGAAGAGCATATCCGAAAAGGCATAATCAATGGCACGTTTCAATTGGGTGAATCGTTGCCGGAAGTGAAGTTGTCAAATGCCATGGGCATCAGCAAAACTCCGATTCGCGAAGCTCTATCAGCTTTGAATCTTCAGGGCCTCGTTCAGATCTTTCCTCATCGAGGAGCCTTTGTATTCTCTCTTTCTCAAGAGGACGTGGTGCAGCTTTGCCAGTATCGGCTAATCCTGGAATCTGCAGCTTTGGAGCAGGCGCTTGAAAAGAACCCTTCGGTTCTGATCAATGAGCTGTCTACAATTGTTTCGAAGATGTCGGAAGCGCAGGAAGCGGATGAATTCGAACAGTACTTGGAACTTGACGCCGAGTTTCACGACGCGTTTTTCAGGTCCTGCGGAAACAGTTACCTGCGGGATGGATATCAAAAAGTCAGTGATATCGTCCAAACTATGCGGACACACCTGTCCAAACGTTCCAATCGAACGAAGAAATCTTTCAAGGAACATCAAGCGATCACATCGCTATTGGACGAGGGTAAAGTAAAAGCAGCAACGAACACCCTCAAACGTCAAATCACTCGCGGTGAGCGTTCTTACTCCGATTTGGTTGGTCTAAGGCAAGCATAGGTGCCCACCATTTGGTCACGATGTTCACCAAAAGCGCATCTGGCAGCAAATCTAATGCCGCGTGCGTGGGCAACATAAGTTCAAAGTGGCAGAGTTGGGCTATTCTTAGACAAGGGCCGTGGCCACGATTAGAGGGCGGTTTTTGTGTTGGGTCAGAAATGCTTGACGATTGGGTCAGAAATGAATGACGTGATTGGCCGATTTATTGAGGTTTTGTCTGTCGATTGAGTCAAATATCAGTGACGTTCTACATTTCCTTGTCAGGCGACACATAGTTCTGCCACCAGCGACAGAACCTTGCCATTTTCGCCTCACGTCCTTCATCCAGCACCTAGACCGATTTCAATGATCCTGACTTCCCTATTGGGAAATCAGGGCTGATTTGCAGATCAGACGCCGAAGGCACCTGTTCCTGCTGATCTGCCACGTGGCGAACGCGGATGGGGGCGAGGCAATGCTATTCGACAATAGTGGTGCGGCCCGCAGGCTCAGGCGAGGACACGGTGTTGTCTAATAGGGTTGCGGTTCTTCAACCAGCACCAGATGTAGTGGTTCGTATTGAACGTCATCGTTAGCATTGGCAGCCTTGCCGACGCGCATCCAAGAGTCGCGAAAGCTCATCAACCTGAAAATCATCGAAATTAGGTTTTGGTATCCGAGCCCATTGTTGTTTTCTGGAAGCCGCAGCAGCGGCACCATATCTTCACTTTCCGTAGGGGCCACATCAACGACAAATGTTACAGCCGAAGAGTGATTTAACCCGTCGATTGCCTTTAATCTCGTAGAAACCTTTGGTTTCGGGTCTGTTACGCCTGGGTGACTCATTTCTTCAACTTCACTAAATGCAGCTGCGAAGCTTTCGGTTAGCTTTTGATCAAACGCGTCTTGCGCCGCTTCAATGGCTTGAAGCGCGCCTAAATCATTTGCATCACGTCCTTTCGCCGGATCGAGGTGTTTTGAATAGTAGCTGCGGAGTTGATCCGAAAGCTTGCTACCAGGAGATCCTGCGGGAGCGTCGTCGTCTTCCTCGCCTGCCGCTTCTTCACCGAATCCACGCTGCGCAGGGATATCGTGAATTCGTACTAGCCCTTTCAATGGCTCACCTTCGTAAGGAAGACAGTTTGACGGCAATTCCTGCAAGGCCGCTTGTCCACGTACAGGGTCGGCAGCTTTTGCAGGGTCAAGCGGATAGACGCGGACAATAAAGTATTTTGATAGTCGCTTTCGAAGAAAGTCGGTCAAGGTTCTCGGCCAGAGGGTAAGCTTCGGTGCAGGCTGTTTTGTGTCCGTAGTCTCGGAGCTATCTACGTGCTTCGTTTCTGCGGCGCTTTTGAGTTCTTCTGCATCCCTTGTTGCAGATATGAAGTCCTTAAATAGCTCTTCGACGTCGCTTGGCTCAAAGCGAAGACGTACACCGAGGGAACCGCCCTCCCAATCAAGCGTTGGGATCAACTCGCGAACATGCCTTATGTACTCGTTCCACTGAAGGGCCACTACTCAACCAGAGATCGCTTCACATAAAACCGTTTCAAGAATGTTCGCGGTTTGTTGTGGTGGTGCAAAGCAACCCTTGGTTGCGGAAGCTTAGCGTTCTCATCTCTGTTTAAACGGCTGCCTGATGTAGCGGGTTCGGATGTCGAATCATAAACTTACGGAATTCGTCTGGTAAGCACAGTAATTAAACTTGCCTTTCAGGTCCCGTGCCGTTGATTCAGGTGATGGAGATAGGCGGCAACAACAGCGAGCTACATAGCCTCCAGCGTATGTGAAAGACCGTTTCGGATGTGATCTTCTAACAGCTTCTTAGCGGTGCCCGCGTCTCTGGCCAATGCGGCATCGAACATGCCCTTATGCTCCTTGACTGCCTCTTCGCCGCGATAGGTCAGCACGAGCATCTGATACCGCAAATACTTGTCGTAGATGATCGAGTGCAGAGACAGAAGGTTTTTGGAGTTGCAGGCCGCGATCATCGCTTGGTGAAACTCCCAATCATATCGTTTCCAGGTTTCTTTCTCGGACTCGTCGCCCTTGAGAAGCTGCTGTTCCATCAGGTGCAGTTTGTGGTGCGCGGCAACGAGGTTGCCTTCCCAGTCCGTGTCGCCATTCGCAATGGACAACTCCAACGCGTGGCATTCCAGCAGGACACGCAACTCTGATATCTCGGTCAGGTCTTCGCGAGAGACCGGCGTAACCAGGAAGCCTCTTTGTTCGGGAGCTTCGACAAAACCGTCGCTGGCAAGCCTGTTCAGGGTTTCACGAAGTGTTGAAAGGCTTGCTGAGTAGCGCTCTTTCAATGCGTCCAGCTTCAGTTTGGAGCCGGGTTGCAACTCTCCGAAGATGATATCCCGCTTGATGCGCTGATAGGTGCTTGCACCTATCGTAGACGGCTGTTTCGCCATGCGTTTCACCCGATATTTTTAGATTCCTCCTTCAAATACCACTTTATAGAGTTATCAGCAATCCAATCTGATGTATGGTAGAAATTAAAATATCATACATTATTGTGGAATCGCAAAAACCCCAATACGGTCGAGTTCAAGTTGGGCAAAGCAGCTCAGTCATAAACATTGGTTTCGGAGTTTCCGAACCCTCTGGAAGGAAGCAAAGTGTCAATGAACTTTCGCATTGCCATTGTCGGCATTGGCCTTGTTGGACGCCGCCACGCAGACGCGATCCGCGCGTTGCGTCATGTCGATCTTGTTGCGGTTGTTGATCCCAGTGACGAAGGGCGCACCTACGCTGCGGAGCATGGCGTTGCGTGTTACGAGACACTCGAGGAAATGTTTGCAAATCAGACGCCGGACGGAGCTGTGCTCGCGACGCCCACGACGCTTCATGTTGAACAAGGCCTCACATGTGTGCGACATGGTTGTCCCGTTCTTGTCGAAAAACCGATCGCCGTGGAAGCCTCCGCTGCACTGGAGCTTGTCCAAGAAGCGGAAAAGGCCAATGTGCCACTGATGGTCGGACATCATCGTCGGTACAATCCTCTGATCCGGTCGGCTAAGGAAGCCATTGTCGATGGGAAGATTGGAGATGTGCGCGCTGTCCATGCGAATTGCTGGTTCTATAAGCCAGACGAGTATTTTGATGCTGCGCCTTGGAGAAAGAAACCCGGTGCAGGGCCCATCTCAGTCAATCTGGTCCACGACGTCGATCTTCTGCGGTATTTGGCCGGAGAAGTCGTGACCGTACAGGCTCAGTCGGCTGCATCGCAGCGGGGCTACGACAACGAAGATGTTGCCGGTGCTCTGTTGACGTTCGAAAGCGGGGCGATAGGGACCATAAGTGTGTCCGACAGCATCGTTGCTCCATGGAGCTGGGAGATGACGTCTCAGGAATATCCAATCTATCCGTCGACCGCTGAGAGTAGCTACATGATCGGTGGCTCTCATGGTTCGTTGTCCGTTCCTGATCTTCGATTGTGGAGTTACCAGGGTGAGGAAAGGGATTGGTGGATTCCAATTTCGTCAACCGCGCTGAAGAAGGGTTCCTCTGACCCACTGGTCAATCAACTCGGGCACTTTGTTGACGTTGCTCGGCACGAAGCAGATCCGATTGTGTCCGGCTGGGAAGGCTTCAGAACACTTCAAGTCATTGAAGCTATTCAGAATTCCTGCAGAACAGGTGATACGGTCAAGATCAAAAACTTACAAAAAACACCAATGGCAGGTATGACGGCAGTCTAAAATATCAGATATTTTGCAAAACATCTTGCAAAATGTCCAAAATAGGTCAAAACTCTGAATCGCAAAAAAGAAGCATCATGATGTCTCAGGGAGGAGCAAAGTGATTACCAAACTTACCCGCCGGGCTGCTGTGTCGGCCCTGGTCGCAACCGGTGTTCTGTTTAGCGCAACAAGTGGTGTGCTGGCGGAAGACAAAGTGCAACTTCGCCTCGCAACATCAGGATCGGAGACCGATCAGCGCTCGGTCGCTATGGCCGAGGTTTTCGCGCCCATGGTCGCTGATTTCGCAAGCTACGAGCCCAGCTATAATGGAACCATCTTCGCCCAAGGCACCGAGTTGGACGCCATCAGCCGGGGTAACCTGGAAATGTCGATCACCTCGGCGCAGGAACTGGCCCAGTTCTTCCCCGAGTTTTCGATCTTTACCGCAGGCTATGTCCACCAGGACGCCGCGCATCAGGTGGCTGTCTTCAACGATCCCTTGATGGATGCCTTCAAGCAAAAAGCTGAAGAAGAGCTGGGCGTCAAACTGCTGTCGGTCATGTATCTGGGCCGTCGTCAGGTTAACCTGCGCCAACCCAAGGATGAGCTGACAGTCACGACGCCAGCAGACTTGGAAGGCGTGAATCTGCGGATGCCGGGCACCGACGCATGGCAGTTCCTTGGCAAAGCGCTGGGTGCCGCGCCGACACCGATGGCCTTCTCCGAAGTCTATACCGCGCTGTCGACCGGTGCCGTTGACGGGCAGGATAATCCGTTGCCGACCGTCGTCGACGCCAAGTTCTATGAAGTGACCAATCAGATCGTCCTGACATCGCATCTGGTCGACTTGAACTATATCGCCATCGGCAAAGAGGTTTGGGACGGGCTTACACCGGAACAGCAAGCCAAGGTTCAGGAAGCTGCGGACGCAGCAGCTGAATCAGGCCGCCAGAAACAGCTTCAGAAAGAAGAGGATCTTGTCAGCTTCCTGAAAGAGCAGGGCATGGAGATTTACGAACCCGATCTCGCTGCGTTCCGCGATCAGGTACAGTCTATGTACCTGGAAAGTGAATTCGCCGGATCATGGCCGGACGGTGTGCTTGAGCAGATCAACGCTCTGGGCAACTAAAGTCGTCTGAAGAAGGGAGGGAGAACCATAATGAAAGCCTTTATGAAGGGGTTCTCCCGACTGACCGAAGCGATTGCCGGCGGGATGCTGGCGGCAATCTTCCTGATCTTCCTATTGCAAATACTCTTGCGCTACTTCTTTACCCCCGCCGGATGGACGCTTGAACTCATCGGCATTCTGTGGGTCTGGGTGATCTTCTTCAGTTGCGCTTTCATAGTGCGAGAACGGGATCACGTGAAGTTCGACATTATCTACCTTTCCGTCCCGATGCGCGTGCGGCAGGTCTTTGCGATGCTGGCGGCCGCAGCGATCGTGGTCGGTATGCTCTACAGCTTCCTTCCGACGTGGGACTACATCGACTGGATGAAAATCCGCAAGACATCGACTGTCCGCAATCCGTTCTCCGGCGAGAAGATACCGCTGCGCACAGTATTCTCGATTTACGCGGTATTCATGCTGGTCGTCGCAGCGCGGTACGCGTGGCTATTCTTCGACGTCATGCGCAATGGCCCACCAAAGACAGAGTTGGAACTGGTCGTTGGGTACAACGTCGTTGACGACCATCCGCGTGTCGACGTCGAAGAGGGCGAGGAAGTTAAGAAATGAGTTTTGAACTTCTTTCCTGCCTGCTCGCTCTCTTTCTTCTGGCAGGCATCGGGACACCTATCGGCTATTCCATCCTTTTGGCCTCATTGGTGTATCTGGGCACGGCCGGATTGGACGTCGCCCTCGCGGGCGAGAAAATCCTGCAAGGCTTCTACAAAAGCACGATCCTGCTTGCCGTGCCTTTGTTCATCGTCGCCGCGAATATCATGAATGCTGGGTCGATCACGGACCGGCTTTTGAACTTCTGCGTCGCTGCTGTCGGTCGTTTCAAGGGCGGCCTCGGGCACGTAAACGTGGTAGCGTCTCTGATCTTTTCCGGTATGTCCGGCTCGGCTGTCGCGGATGCCGCGGGGATCGGCAAGATAATCATTGAAATGATGACCAAAGATGGCCGCTACAGCCGAGGCTACGCAGCTGCAATCACGGCGGCGTCGGCAACGATCGGCCCTATTATTCCACCCTCGATCCCGATGGTTTTGTACGCGCTCGTTTCCAAGGCCTCTATTGGGTCGCTGTTCCTGGCCGGTATTCTGCCGGGTCTGATCATGGGCGTCGTTCTGATGGCGATGAACTACTATCTGGCAGGAAAGCGGAACTTTGCTTTGGAAGAACCTGTTCCGCTGCGCGAGTTGCCCGCAAAAGCCGCCAACGCGTTTCCGGCGCTGCTGATGCCTGCAATCCTGCTGTACGGCATATATGGCGGCGTCACCACTCCGACCGAGGCTGCAGCAGTGGCTGCATTCTACGCCCTGCTTCTGGCAGCGTTGTTCTACCGCGCGCTGACCTTCCGTGGCCTATATCAAGTGTTCGTCGACAGCGCGCGCTCTTCCGCAGCCGTCGGGGTGGTCATTGGGGGCGCGTTCATTCTGAACTTCATCGTTATTCAGGAACAAATACCGCAGTCTATCTCGGCGCTGCTGGAGGGTTCTGATGTCAGCCCGATTGTGTTCCTGATCCTCGTAAACCTGCTGATCCTCGCGCTAGGATGCGTGTTAGACGCAACAACGATCATCCTGGTGATCGTGCCCCTGTTCATTCCAACCTGCGAAGCGCTTGGAATTGATCTGGTGCATTTCGGGGTGCTGGTCGTCGTGAACTCGATGATCGGTCTGATCACGCCTCCCTATGGCATTCTACTCTTTGTGATCAACGCCGTGACGGACATTCCGCTGCGTGAAATCATCTCGGAAATCTGGGCCTTCCTCGCGGTTCTCATCTTCGCCCTGGTGATCATGATGCTGATGCCGGATCTGGTCCTGTGGTTGCCGCGTATGTTTGGGTATCAGGGATAATGTGCCTCTCGGTTTCGACAACGTCGATCCCCGGTGATCTGGCTGAAAAGCTGAGTACTATCGCTGACGCGGGATTCGGGGGTGTCGAATTACACGAGCCGGATTTGACTGCTTTTGACGGGTCGCCATCTCAGATCCGGAACATTGCGTCAGATTTCGGCCTGAAGGTTTGCCTGCTGCAACCCTTCCATAACCTTGAAGGCCAGTCCGGCGGTGGACGGGAGCGCGCCTTTGATCGGCTGAAACGCAAACTCGACCTGATGACCGAGTTGGGTACGGAATTACTGCTAATCGGGTCTGCCTACGACGTCGATGCCGCTGCAACCGAAGAACAGGTAATCGCAGATCTTGGCGAGGCGGCCCAAATCGCTAAAGAAATAGGGATGCGTCTGGCCTATATGGGCTTGCCATGGTCGGATCTTATTCGCTCGGATGAGCAGGCGTTACGCGTCGTTGAAGCCATCGACAGCCCCCATTTCGGGCTGGCCCTGAATTCCTTCTTCTCGCTTGCCGATGGGTCCAAACCAGCCCGCCTTCGGGACATTCCCGGAGAGCGGCTGTTCCATGTGCAACTGTCCGATGCACCCCGGCTTGAGATGGATATCCGCAGGCTCAAGCGGCATTTCGGGCTTTTGCCCGGGCTCGGATCGCTGAACCTTGCGGGCTTCGTGCGGGTGTTGTCGCGCGCCGGTTACAAGGGGCCTTGGTCCATTGCGCGCGTCAACGAAGCGGCGCCGCAACCCGGAGGCAGGACGCTGGCCCGAGACAGCTACAGGTCGCTGGTGAACCTCCTGGATGAGGTATCTCGGACCGAACCGGGAACCGATTTCGGTATCCCGGAACTGCCGGAACGCGTCTATGTATCAGGCTTTGAGTTCGTCGAATTTACAGCTGATGAATTAAGCGGCGCGCAGCTTGCAGAGATGCTGTCAGCAATGTGCTTTCGAATGGAGCGAAAACACGTCACCAAGTCCGTCGAGCTGTGGCGGCAGGGTGCCATAAACATCGTTGTGAATACCGAAAAGGAAGGTTTTGCCCATTCGGCGTTCCTGGGTCACGGCCCCTCCGTTTGTGACATGGGGTTGCGTGTCAAAGATGCGGATCAGACGGTTCAGCGGGCGACCGCGTTGGGCGCGCCGAATTTCTCACAGCCGGTGGGAACAGGGGAACTGGATATCCCGGCCATTCGGGGTGTTGGTGGCAACGTCGTTCATTTCATCGATGAGAAATCCGATCTCCATCGGGTTTGGGATATCGAATTTGAGCCGGTTGCGAAAACCAAAGCCACCCAACCTGCCGGTCTGCGCCGCATCGACCATCTGGCCCAGACGATGCGTCATGATGAGATGCAAAGTTGGCTACTCTACTACATTTCGACTTTTGAGATGGCAAAGTCTCCTATTGTGAACGTCGCCGATCCGTCCGGCGTCGTGCAAAGCCAGGCTATCGAAAGTCCAGAAGGCGAAGTGCGCCTGAACCTGAACGGGGCCGTTGGGCGCCGAACTCTGGCGGCGTCATTCCTTGAAGATGGCTTTGGCGCCGGTGTTCAGCACATTGCCTTCCAATCGGACGATATTTTTGAAACCTCAGCGCAGTTGCTCAAGTCCGGCTTTCCCAGCCTGTCCATCCCGGAAAACTACTACGCTGATCTGCAAGCGACATTCGGATTGGATGACGATTTGGTCGCCCAATTGCGCAGGGGGAACATTCTCTACGATCGGGCGGCGGGTGCTGAGTATTTTCAGATATACAGCCGCCCCATCTTTAACGGCTTCTTCTTCGAAATTGTTGAACGCCGTATGGGCTATGCCGGTTATGGCGCGCGCAATGCACCCATTCGCCTTGCTGCGCAAAGCAAAACCCAGCCGGTGAAAGAGGTGCAGACGCAATGACCGCGCAGATGAAAGACGATGAGCGCGCCGTTCGCCAATGGTGGCGTACCTCTATCATCGACATGAAACCCGGACAGATCTCTTTTCGTGGAAACGCCATAGAGGACCTGATCGGAAACGTATCTTTCCCGCAGATGATCTGGCTTATGGTGCGGGGCGATCTACCCAGCGACGCGCAAGCGCGCCTGTTCGAAGCCGCTTTGGTCGCAGGCGTGGATCACGGCCCACAGGCTCCCTCAATCGCGGCTGCGCGTATGGCCGCTACCTGCGGGGTAGGTCTCAATAATGCGATGGCGACTGCGGTGAACATGCTGGGCGACGTGCACGGCGGGGCAGGAGAGCAGTGTGCAGAGCTGTACTATGACATCGCAGCTCGCATGGATTGCGGAGCATCGTTGAATGACGCAGTGAAGGACGGTCTGGACAGCTGGCGCGAGACCTATGGCAAGATCGTATCGGGCTTTGGTCACAGGTTTCACAAGCCTGTCGACCCACGCGCACCACGATTGATGCAACTTGTTCGTGATGCGGCGGCAGTAGGCACAGTATCTGGCCGGTTTGCCGATATCGGAGAAGAGGTTCAAGCCGAACTCGGTCGTCAACGCGGCGGTCGGCCAATTGCCATGAATATCGACGGCGCGACAGCTGTGATCTTCTGCGAACTTGGCTTTCCTGCGCCCTTGTCGCGGGGGCTGTTCTGCCTGTCCCGCTCGGTCGGAATACTTGCCCACGCCTGGGAGCAGACGAGCCAGGGCGGTCGGAACAAAGGGCCTATGCCCCCAAATTACTTACCCCTCTACGAAGACAGGAATGATGACAGGTGAGACATCGAAATCCTTCCGGGTCGGCCTTATCGGCTGTGGTCGTATCAGCGATATTTATCTAAAAACACTATCCAAATTCTCAAACGTTGAGGTCGTGGCTTGCGCAAGCCTTGACCCTTCTGAAAGCCGCGCCAAAGCGGATCAATACGGTGTCGCCAAGGCCTGTGCGCCAGATGAGGTGTTTGACGATCCGACGATTGACTGTGTTCTGAATCTGACAATCCCGGCGGCGCATGCGGAAATCAGTTTGCGCGCGTTGGAGGCGGGGAAACACGTCTATTCCGAAAAGCCACTGGTCATGAACCGAACGGATGGTAAGGCGATCCTGCACATGGCCTCTGAAAAGGGGTTACTGGTCGGTTGCGCACCCGACACATTTCTGGGCGGTCGCTGGCAGACCGTTCGGCGCTTGATCGACGAGGGTGCCATTGGCAAACCGACAGGGGCTTTTGCCCATGTCGGGACCCACGGGACGGAGCGCCACCATCCCAACCCGGATTTCTACTATAAGGCGGGTGGTGGGCCATTGCTGGACCTTGGGCCGTACTACCTGACCGCCATGATCTGCTGCCTTGGTCCCGTTGACCGGGTTGCCGGAATGGCTCGGCGCACGTTCGACAATAGGATGATCGAAAACGGCCCTCGCAACGGCGAATGGATAGATGTCGAGGTCGACACGCACTCCCTAAGCCTGCTGCAGTTCTCTTCCGGAGCTATAGGGTCGATGACCATGAGCTTCGACGTCTGGGACAGCGAAACTCCACGGTTCGAGATCTACGGTGAAAACGGCACCATCAGCATCCCAGACCCAGACCCGGTTCATGGTGCCAATATCTTTCAAGGGGATGTCTGGCTGAAAACGCGGGAGACCTCGCGCTGGTCTCATCAGCCTCGTCCAACCGGTCGCGAAGACTGGCAGGTGGTCGAAAACAAACACGGGTTCAATGAAGACAGCCGCGGGCTCGGCCTTTTGGATCTGGCCCTGGCGGCGCAAGAAGGACGCCAACCCCGTGCAAGTGGAGCGCTTGCCTACCATGTATTCGAGGTCATGGACGCGATTGAACGGGCGCCGAAATTTGGTGCCTATCAGACGATAGAAAGCCGTTGCGAGGCTCCGGAACCTTTGCCGGTCGATTTCCTGAACGATGAGAGGAAGGAGTTGGTCCATGCCGATTGAGACACTCGATTTTGCTCAGCCATTCTTTCGCGTCCAGCACATAACTGACGAGCGCAGAATTTCTATAGAGGGTCGCGCCATCGTCCTTAACCTTGGGGGGCGAAATCTCTCTGTCGAGGATCAGACCATTGCACCGCTTTCGTCTGTGATCGTGCAAGACAGCACGCTTAGCGGCGTGGAACGTGCAGTCATTGTCCACGATTTCGACGCCCATGCGGATGACAACGAGTTGTTCGCATGGGTGAAAGATACATGGCCATCTGCTTTTGATGTTCGCCAAGAGGAGCGTTTGCGCGGTGTCAGCCACTACATGTCGCCAAAGGTCTTTGTAGGTAACGTTGGGCTGACCATGTACCATTCCGGTTCGGTCCCATTGAATGTCGGATTGCACAAGGATCATCCGTTCTGCCCGGTACCGGGGTTTCGCGAAGTGCATACACAAATCGTAGGCTTTGGCAAAATGCAGCAATGCCGTGAGCGGGATGTTGAAACCCTTTACCTCGAAGAATTCATGGCCCCCGGCACGACGCACAAACCGATGTATGACGCTGAAGGCAACTATCCCTGGCATCAATACGAGACGATTACCCCCAGCATCTTCATGGCGGTGGAAATACTGCCAGAAGGCGTACGGGCCCCGGAAATAGAGGTTCAGAATGGCTGAGAGACTTTTACCCAAAGACCTGAACTTTGACGGACCTTTCCCCCGGTTGTCTCGCCGTTTGCGGCTGGGCGTTGTTGGCGGCGGACGGATCTCTGTCACGCAGGCAACGGCCGCGCGGATGACCGACCGGTGGGAGGTCACCGCAGGCGCGCTCAGTTCTGACGCCGCGCGAAGCAAGGCGCGCGGGGCCGAGTGGTTCCTGCCGGCAGACAGGTGCTATGCGTCGTTCGACGAGATGGCGCAGGCCGAGGCGGCGCGCCCGGATGGCGTAGATGCCGTCATGATCACGACCCCGAACCACGTTCATTTCGAAGCTGCCAAAGCGTTTCTTGAGGCGGGCATTGACGTGCTGTGCGACAAGCCCCTGACCAACGAAGTCGCCGAAGCCGAGGGGCTTGAGGAGATCACCGCGCGTACGGGGCAGGTATTTGCTGTCGGTTATGCAATGTCGTGTTTTCCAGTGATCCGGCAGGCCAAGCAAATTGTCACCGAAGGAGGCATCGGCAAAATCAACCAAATCCATGTTGAGTTCATGCAAGACTGGATGACGCCCGAAGATGTGGCTGATGCGCCTCATGTAAAGTGGCGGCTGGACCCCAAGATTTCAGGACCAACGAGTTGTGTCGGCGATATCGGTACCCATGCAGCTCATCTCGCCAGTTTTGTCTCGGGCCTGCCCTTGACCGACCTACGGGCCGAGTTTCATGTCTGCGGTGCGCCAAAGCCTTTGGAAGACACGGTTTTCATGTTCACCCGCTATCAAAACGAGGTTCCAGGAACCCTGATGGCGACACGCCTTGCCCCCGGAAATCGGGGTGGGTTGCGGTTGCGGATATTCGGGAGCGAAGGCGGTCTTGAGTGGGACTTGGAGAATTCGGAACAGCTGAAGTTCAATCGGTTCGGTGAGCCGGATCGTATCATCAGCCGAGGTCACGGGCACGGCATTGGCCCCGGCGCGGAACGTCTGGTCCGTACCGCGCGCGGCTTTCCCGAAGGGATTATCGAAGCCTGGGCCAACCTCTATACTGAATTTGCCATGGCAGTGGCCGCGCGCCGGGATGGTGTCACAGTTCCGGATGATTGGCTTACTTATCCCAGTGTCGAACAAGGTGCAGATGGCGTCCGGTTTATTGAAGCCTCCGTGCGCTCTCACCAGTCCGGAGGTGACTGGGTCACTCTCTAAGGCTCTGCCAACAAGATTGTAAAACACGCCCGGGCAGTTGCCCGGGCGCTTTCATTTCCTGCTCAGTATTAAAAGTTGATATTTTAAAAAATATCAGATATTTTTTACTACGTGTGATGAATTTAAGATTCGCAGACACGTGGAGCTGTCGTTCATGGTGAAACCCGAAGAGGCTGGCGCAAGCCCCTCTCTCTATTCCTTGGCGCATCTGACGCTGATTGGCTGTACGCCGCCCGAGTTGGTCTATATCGCCGCGCGGGCCGGTTACGATGCCGTCAGCCCCCGCTTCATTCCGATGCATGTGCCCGGTGAATTCACTCAATCTCCAATAGACAAGGCACAGGTGCATGCCACCAAAACTGCTCTCTCTACCACTGGCTTGAAAGTCCTCGATGTCGAACTTGCGCGCATAACAGAAGATGTCGATCCGCGCAGTTTTGAGCCTTCTCTTGAGATCGGTGGGGAATTGGGTGCCAAGCGCATGATCATGAGCGCGTGGACCAATACCCGTGATGATCGTGATTTTCTGATCGACGTCTATTCTGAAACCTGCGAACTGGCCGCGCCCTACGGGTTAACGGTGGACCTGGAGTTCCCAAGTTTTTCCCGCCTGCGCACTCTGGATGAGGCCCTGGATATTGTCCGCGCTTCCGATCAGCCCAACGGCGGTATCCTGGTCGACACGCTCTATCTGCACCTCAGCCGAGTGGATCTTGGAGAGCTGTTGCACGTCCCCTCGGACCTCTTTCACTTCCTGCATATCTCAGATTGCCTGCCCGGAATCGCTGATACGCGCGAAGGCATGATCCAGCTGGCCCGTGATGCAAGGCTGTACCCCGGCGAAGGCTGGATCGATTTCACCGGCATCATCGAACGGATGCCACCCGTCGACTATTCCATCGAACTGCCCAACCAAAGCCGCGTTGCCGAGTTGGGATATGAAGAACACGCGCGTCGCTGTCTCAGCCACGCCAAGCGGACATTCGGCGCGGCGCGATCTCAGCGTCGTATGACCGATGCAGCAATTCCAAAACACCAAGAGGATTATCATGGGCAAAGAGCTCACTGAGAACGACCGCAACATGGCGGCCGATATGCTGGCGCGCGCCCGCGCTGCCATGGCCGAGATCGAGGATTGGGGTCAGGACAGGCTGGACCGCCTGTCTCAGGCCATTGCGTGGTATGCGGGGAACGAGAAGACCTTCACGCGTTTGGCCCAGCAGGGCGTGGACGAAAGCGGTATCGGAGATCGCGCAGGGCGTCCTGCGAAGCGCTTCAAGATTCACATGGTGCTGCGAGATGTCTTGCGCACACCCTCGACGGGTATCGTCGAGGTGGATGAGGAAAAAGGTCTGGTGAAATATGCCAAACCTGCCGGTGTGATCGCCTCCCTGATCCCGATGACCAACCCGGCAATGACTCCACCAGTGACCGGCGTGTCCGCCGCGAACGCCCGGAATGCGGTCGTCTTCAGCCCGCATCCGCGAACCGCCCATACCACCTTTGAAATGGTCGAGGTCATGCGTGCAGCTTGTCGTGCTGCCGGTGCCCCCGAGGACTTGTTCCAATCCATTCGCAAACCGTCGATCCCATTGACGCAACATCTGATGGAGATCTGCGACCTGACGCTGGCGACGGGTGGCAAGCCCATGGTCAAAGCAGCCTACAGCTCGGGACGTCCGGCCTATGGCGTGGGCGCGGGCAATTCGTCCATCGTCATCGATGAGACCGCAGATCTGGACATTGCCGCTCAGAACACTCGTATTTCTAAGACCTCTGACTTTGGGTCTGGCTGCTCGGCAGATGGCAACATCATCATCCAGCGCTCGGTCTACGACGATATGATCAAGGCACTTGAGGCCGAAGGTGGATATCTCTGTTCGGATGAAGAGAAGGCCATGCTCGAAGCGGCTATGTGGGATGATAGGGGCAACCGCACGTTCCCGACCATAGCTTGTCCGCCTCAGCAAACGGCCAAGGTCGCCGGGTTCTCGATCCCCGAAGATCGCAAATTCCTGATGGTTGAAAATCAGGGGCAAATCGGCCCGCAGCATAAGTTCTCCAAGGAAAAACTGACCACGTTAATGGCGCTATATCACTTCGAAACTTTCGATGATGCGCTGGAAACGGTCAGCCAGATCTACAACACCGGGGGCAAGGGCCATTCCTGCGGCATCTACAGCCACAATGACGATCACATCGACCGGTTGGCGCGTCTGGCTCCGGTCAGTCGCATGATGGTTCGACAGCCTCAGTCCAAGGCCAACGCGGGTGCGTGGACCAATGGCATGCCTATGACCAGCAGCCTTGGTTGCGGCATCTGGGGCGGCAACATCACAAATGAAAACGTCACCATGAAACACATGATGAACTACACCTGGGTCAGCCGTCCGATCCCTGAGGATCGCCCCTCGGAGCCGGACCTGTTCGGTGAATTCTACGGACAGGAGGTCGCGTGATGGACGCAAGCAAACTCGACGGTAAAACCGTCGCCGAACACATCGTTGATTTCCTCGAACGCCGTGATGTCAAGCATGTGTTCGGGCTTTGTGGCCATACAAACATCGCAGTTCTGGCTGCACTGGCCGAAAGTCCGATTGATTTTGTCACGGTGCGGCACGAACAAATCGCCAGCCACGCGGCGGACGCATATGCCCGCGTGACGGGCAAGGCCTCGGTGGTGTTGTCACACCTCTCCCCAGGTTTGACAAACTGTGCCACCGGGGTCGCCAACGCGGCGCTGGACTGTATCCCCATGGTCGTGATCGCGGGCGATATTCCCACGCATTACTATGGCAAGCATCCGCATCAGGAAGTGAACCTGCACGCAGACGCGGCCCAATGGGAGATTTATCGCCCCTTCGTCAAACGTGCTTGGCGGGTGGATCGCGCCGACCTGATGGCCGAAATCTTGGAAAAGGCGTTCCATCTGGCTGAAAGCGGTCAGCCCGGGCCGGTGCTGGTCAATGTGCCGATGGACATCTTCTCCGAGGTGATCCCCTCGGACAGCTTCGACCGTATCCGCGATAACACGCGCGCGCTCAAGAAGCCGTCGATTGACGATGAAACCGCGCGTGAAATCATTGAGGCTCTGGCACAGGCCGAAAACCCGGTCGCCTATGTCGGCGGAGGTATCCTGCTGGCGCAAGCCAGCGAAGAGTTGCGCGAATTTGTTGAACATATGGGCCTGCCAGTCGCGCATTCCCTGATGGGTAAAGGTGCGTTGCGGGACGACCATCCGCTTGTGCTGGGCATGACTGGTTTTTGGGGCACCGAGCTGGTTAATCAGACCTGCCTGAATGCCGACTACATTTTTGCCGTTGGGACCCGTTTCAAGGAGGCTGATTGCTCCAGCTGGTATCCCGGCTACACGTTCAACATCCCCGGTTCCAAGGTCATTCATATCGACATTGAACCGCAGGAGATCGGCCGGAACTACCCCACCGAGATCGGAGTCGTTGCTGACGCCAAGGCCGCTTTACTAGTCCTCAACCGGGTCGCCCGCGAGATGTATCCGGAGGGCCTCCAACGCCCCGTGCTGGAGCAGAAGATCGCTGACTTTCGGACGGACTTCAAAGCGCGCAATGTGGAAATGGCGACCTCATCAGCCTTTCCGATGATGCCCGAGCGCATTCTGGCAGATGCCCGCAAGGCACTGCCTGAGGATGCCATCATCACCACGGACGTTGGGTGGAACAAGAACGGTGTCGGACAGCAATTCGATATCCTGACCCCTGGCTCAATACTGACCCCGGGCGGGTTCGCGACGATGGGTTTTGGCCCTCCGGGCGCGATCGGCGCAAAATTGGCAGCACCTGATCGAGTCGTACTAAGTTTAGTTGGCGATGGTGGCTTCGGTCAAAACCCGTCGATGCTCGCAACGGCCGTCGAACTCAATCTGGGCATCATCTGGCTGGTCATGAACAACAACGCCTTCGGAACGATCGCAGGCCTTCAAAAAGCTCATTACGGTTTGACCTATGGAACCACGTTCCCCGGATCAGCCGCCGCACCCGCAAACGGACCGGGTTATGCAGATATTGCAAAAGCTTATGGTGCAGAAGGGCACAGGCTCAGTGCTGCTGATGAATTGTTGCCCGCATTGGAAGCGGCAATCGCCAGCGGCAAACCAACCGTTCTTGATGTCCCAATGATCAACAACCCAACACCAACGACCGGACATTGGAACATCTTGGACATATACTCGCCGGACAGGGATGTTTCGCACGTTGCCACCTAGATCAATTTGGAGTGTGCGATCCGCCTGTGCATACGGCTTTTGCCTGTAACTGTTTAACAGAAGGGCAATTGCCGCTATGCGATGGCTTAAGCTTGATGGAAAACCTTTGAGTCGCAAATGGCAAGACTCGTGCCTCGTGCTATTCTAGGGAAATTTAAAATCAAAGGCTTAGATGTCGATGAATGGCAAAACTATGTGTCGCCCGACATTCCTTGTGGGACGACACATAGTTTTGCCATTTGGCAGCCATAGTCGTTCCATTGGTGATAGACGCTTCGTTTTTTGTTGGTTCGCTATGTGCCAGTCGGTGATGGCTGATGCCGGAATCGGATTGGGCAGAGGTGGTTGGACCTGGTCGCATTTTTCATGACCTTGGGTATGCTCACTTGAGGTGCGTGCGCGTAACGACGATTTGCCGAGTTTTCTTTGGCTGAACTGGTTAGTTTGAATTTTGCCAAAACTAACGAATATCCTCGGTCACTGCTGGACAGCTGTTCACCACACTTGCCTCATGACCCAACCACCTGAAATCAGGCCACTGAAGTGTTAGTAATCCGTCCAAGCAAAGGATGGACTATGAAACGCAGATTTTCGGACGAACAGATCATTGGAATGATCAAGGAATACGAGGCTGGAGTTAAAGCACAGGAGTTGTGCCGCAAGTACGGGATCAGCGATGCAACGTTCTACAAATACAAGGCCAAGTTCGTCGGGATGAACGTGTCGGATGCCAAGAAGCTGCGTGCACTTGAGGATGAGAACAACCGCCTGAAGCGCATGCTGGCAGATGCGATGCTCGACAATGCGGCATTGAAGGATCTCGCGACAAAAAACTACTGACGCCCGATGTCAAAAGACGGGCCGTGTCAGACGTGATGGATCGACACGATTTGTCTGAGCGTCGGGCGTGTGAACTGGCCGACCTGCACAGGTCTGTTTTCCAGTATCAGAAACAGGACGAGGATGACGCGGCCTTGCGCAAGCGCTTGCGCGAACTGGCGAACGAACGTCGTCGGTTCGGCTACCGGCGTTTGGGCATCCTATTGGCCAGAGAGGGCTTTGAAGTGAACCACAAGGAGCTGTTCGTCTCTACCGTGAGGAAGGATTGGCTGTGCGCCGTCGTCGGTCGCGCAAACGAGCTTTGGGCACGCGAAGGCCTATTCTTGTGCCGGATCGGGCCAATCAGCGGTGGTCGTTTGACTTTGTGTCCGACGCCTTTGAGGATGGTCGGCGGTTCCGTGTGTTGTGCATCATTGATGACTGCGCCCGAGAGGCACTGGCAACTGTCGTGGATCGTTCGTTGTCAGGCGCGCGGATGACCCGTGAACTGGATGATCTGATCCGCAGGCGTGGCCAGCCGGACATGATTGTCAGCGATAATGGAACGGAAATGACATCTCATGCCGTTCTTCGATGGTGCCAAGACACTGGCGTTGGCTGGCACTACATCGCACCAGGCAAGCCCATGCAGAACGCATTCGTGGAGAGCTTCAATGGTCGACTGCGTGACGAATGCCTGAACGAACATATCTTCGGCAATCTCGCAGAAGCCCGAAAGATCATTGAAACCTGGAGGATCGACTACAACACTCAGAGACCACACACATCGCTTGGCGGACTGGCACCGGCCGTTTACGCCAATCTCAACCGTGCCGCCCGGTCTGCTTCGCTTGAGCTACGCAAAGGCTCCGCTCAGCAGGCCTTGACCGCAACCTAGTCACGAGAAAAAAACAGGAACGGATTCTACATCCAAACGGCCCGGATCAAGGGGCTGGGTCAAAGATCAAATGGCATGGGCAGCTGTGGTGACAAAGAAAGAAGATCGCCACGATCTCATTGACGAGGGTAATAACTTGCTGCGGTACATCGTTAAGGAATTTGCCAAGGCTTGAAATGCCATTGTCGAAGGTACGTGAGAACAGGTCGGGCACTCAACCAGAGATCGCTTCACAATAAACCACTACTGCGGTGTTTGCGGTTTGTTATGGCGCTGCAACTCGTGCGGTGGTTGCGAATATTGGTCAAACTGGGAACTCTGCTGGTTTCAGCGCCCAGTTTTGTCGCAACTAACTTCATTGAGTCGCCTGGCGCTCTTTCTCCGGCCAAAACTCATCTACCACAACATATGCGATGATTACGAAAAACGCGGCGCTGGCAACTTGCAATACGCGAGTGATGCTCTTGACGTCAGCCTCGTCTGAAAATGGTGCAACCGAACCGCCATATACTATCAGAGCTGTCGTAATAGCGGAACCGGCGGCGGCGGCGAGCGGGACTTTTGACTTTCCAAGTGCTCCGAGTGTTAGGCAAAAGAAAAAACACAGCAAAACGGGGGTGAGAATAACCGGAGCTATTACGTTTATTTCATAACAAATGATGGATACTGCGGCCCCAAGTAGATTTGCCGTCAGCATAGCTTTTGCAACTGTTTTGCCTGCAGCAGGCATTGCCGCAAGTTGCTGGCTCAGCAGGGCGACAAAAAACAGGACCAACAAAGCAGAAGCGCCGGAAATAAAGAACGCCATAGCAAAGGGCACTGTGACCAGAGACATCCTGACTATTCGGCGATGTGAGTCGAAGTCCGGCGATGTTGCAGCTTTCTTTTGAGGTGCCGTTTGAGGTGCAGCGGGTATCAACACGAACATCAGCGTCGATACAAAGCCTGCAAACAGCAGATTCAGTGGTATCCAATACACGAGCACCAAGGCCAGATCCTGTGATTGCAAAACCAAGTTCGGGATCATCAACGCTCCCATGAGGGCGATGACACCGGGCAATACTCCGGCACCGGAAACGGACCATATGAAAGACAGGATTATTCCAATCGCCACTAGGATCAGGAACACAACAGGATATGGTGAGAAGATTGAGGAAAGCAGGAATGAAGTGAACATCAATCCAATCGAGAAGACAAACAGCTTGCCAAACGCTGCCAAAGGCAATGCGGCAGGCGCTTGAAGAAAAAGGGCAGTGAAAACCGCTCCAATGATGGCGAGTGGCCACCCGAGAAACAGGCCCAATGCAAATACACCGGTAACACCCAGCGCAAGCCGGGTGACAGAGCGTTGGTTCTCAGTATGCATAGGAGAAGATTGAAACCACGCGGATGTAGGCGCGGCCTACGAGGTTCAGCAACGAGTTGTCGCTTAGATACATGATTACATCGGCCTGCCCGTTCAGTTGAAAGCGAAGATCGTCTTCGGCACTTCCAGCTTCATAGCCGGGTAAAACAATCCTGACTGGAAACCTTTCGGGCTCCCGCAAAAATCCCTTGGTGCTTGGCGGGCTCGCCAATTGCCCTGGCTCATCACTGCCACTCAAAGAAACAGCAGCACTAAAGCTCTCAATGACGCCCGGAACAATCTTACCTGGATGCATATCCAACACCACATCAACCGGAGACCCTATTGAAGCTCTTCCCAGATTGTTCTCGGTAAAATACGCCTCGATCCAGACGTCGGTTGCATCCAGAAACGTCAAAAGATCCTGGCCGGATCGCGCATACGTTCCGGGGGCAATCAGCAGATTAGAAATGACACCTGTCGCAGGAGCACGCAGTTCGGTCCATTCAAGGTTCAGTTCCGCATCCGCCAAGGCCGCCAGTGCGCGCTGGATTTTCGGGTTTTCAATCCCATCGTCACCAAGCCTTTGCTTTGCTTTTTCCAGATCAGCTTTTGCGTTCTCAAAGTTTGCCTCGGATTCTGCCAGTTGTCCTCGTGCATCATCGGCTTTTGAGACGGCAATCAACCCTTTCTTTTCGAGCGCAAATACACGTTCCGTCTGAATGCGCATCGTATCCAGATCGCTCTGCGCCCTTGCGAGTTTGGCTTGTGCCGCACTTACCTCTGCCGAAGACGCACCCACCTCTTGGGTTGCCGCTTCAAGATCAGCTTCCGCCTTTGAACGCTCGATTTCGTAGGGTCTGGAATCTATTCGAACCAGAACATCACCTGCCGAAACGATTTGGCCGTTTTCTACCAAGACTTCCGTTACCGTTCCGGTCACCTGAGGCACGATTTGGGTGGCCACAGCTTTTACTCTGGCGTTCCCGGTAAAAGGTGTTTTTCGATCAGCGACCAGATACCAGACAAGGAAAATCAGAATGACAGCCAGGGTTGTCCATATCGTTTTCCTCATTTCGTCGCACCTTCGACAGTGCCCTCGGCTTCAGGTGAGGTATCAATCCAAACCTTGAACAGCTCATAGAAGACAGCAAAGAGTACCGGCCCCATAAAAACGCCGATCAACCCGTACGCCATCATACCTCCGAGAACACCGATGAGGATGACCAGCATGGGAGTCTCAAGGCCTTTTGAGATGAACACGGGTCTTAGGAAACTGTCCATTATCATGACGGGAACGGCCAACATGGTGAAGATCAAAGCAGTTCCACCGGACATAGAACTCCACGCGTAGATAATAACTGGTATCAGAACCAGTCCGGGCCCGATTTGGATAATTGAGAGTATGAGGCAGATAAATGCCAGCGTGGCGGCCGAAGAAATCCCAAACAATGCCAACAGTATCCAAACGAAAACTGCCTGAATGGCTGCTACGCCAATCACGCCTTTTGTAACGTTTCGGATCGTTGCGCCTGCCAGTGTCACGAATTCACCGCCGCGCGGCGCAAAGACACGGTTGGCAAAGCGCTGAAGACCCAGGACCAAATTTGGCCCAGGGCTGAACAATGCCCCCATAATCAACACGGACAGAGCTAAGCCAAGAAGCCCGATACCAATGCCCAACACCTTTCCGAAGAGCGATTTGGTGATTTCAAGGATTTGCGCGCCGTATTTTGCAAGCGCACCGTCCAGATTCCGTTCAAACATACTCCAGACATCGGCAATCTTGCTTCCGATCAGTGGTAGTTCCTTGATGCCCTCTGGGGCAGGGGGGATTTTCAATTCACCCTTGTCTGCTTGTTCCGCAAACTCGGACCCTAGTTCAGCAGCCCCGGACACCGCAGTTGCGACTGGCCCGAGGGTCAGAACAAGGCCCAACAAAACCAAGATCGTTGTGGCAAGTTTTTTCCGCCCTCCCAGCTTGGACTGGAGCCAATCAAATGCCGGGTAAAGCGCCACACAGAGGATCGTTGCCCAGATAACCACGCTCGCAAGCGGGGCCACCATAACCAGGGCGCTGTAGAGGAATAGTCCAAGAAATAGCAATCGTATCGCTAGATCGACAATCTTCGCGTCCTGAGTCTTTTCCATTCCATCCCTCCGTGAACTTTTTTTGAATGTTACACTCAAAAAACCTAATATGTATATTTTTTTAGAATTTAGTGGTCATCTATCAGCTTGAAGACACAAATTAATCCGGGCCACGGCTTGAGATGCCCAGTCAAATCAATGCCTGGGCATGAGTTCGGGTTGGCCAAATTGGGATAATCTACTTGTCCGCTTTTTTGTCGTCTTGGGACAAGATTGTATCCGCCACTGTGGTTGCTGCAGTCACGAAGACACCGAGTCCTACAATGATGTATACCATCGTAAAGATCTTCCCTGCCGCAGTTTCGGGTGAGAAGTCACCAAACCCTACGGTCGAAATGGTCACGACAGAAAAATAGATTGAGTCGAGCCAACTCCAACCTTCGACAAAGTGGTAGAAGACCGAGGCCCATAAAATCATTCCGACTGTAAAGGCAAGAAGGCCTTTCACTCTACCATCCTTGAAAGCAACGCCAATCCCACGTGTGATTCTAGTTAGCGAATTCATTGTGTCCCCATCGTTTGAATAATTCACATATAACAGTAATTAGATGGATGAGGGAATTGAAGTATTTTAGCCGCCACTAGTTTGGTTGGGCGTCGGGTCGCAGTAATCAAAGCTAATGCAATGTGCCCGTTTACGAATCGTTAAACGCGTTTCAAGCCAGCTATTTTGAAACTGGGTCAGCAGCACATCCTAAATTTAGTCCTTTAACCGTTTCTTAGCCGCCCGACCAATTCCGCAAGAGCAGTCGGTTAAATGGTCAAGGTCATTTAAGGTTCAGCAAAATGAGAAGCCACATATTCCATTAACATGATGCTTTAATGGTCTAGTCTGCCCAAAAAAAGAATCAGAACCTTAGGAGAAAAGCGTGCGGTTCATCACAAAAGGTGTCATGGTTTGTTGCGCTGTCGCGTTCGTCGCGGTTGTTGTGGCATGGCTTTTCCTGTCCTCTGCGTTGTTTTCTTCTGTCAGGACCACTTTTGTTGAAAACCTGATCTCGAAGAAACTTGGTCAGGACGTGTTAATCGATGATGAAGTGCGTCTAGGCCTTGGTCGGCAACTACATGTATCAGCAGCGGGATTGGTACTACCCGGCGCGATCAGAGCCGAAGCGAATCTGGCAGCAATCGACAAACTTGAGTTCAAAATTTCTGCCCGCGACCTTTGGAACAGAAAATTGTCGCTGAGTGAGCTTTCTCTCTCGGGTGTTCACCTCAACTTGATCACGGACAAAGACGGTGTCGGAAACTGGCAGTCCGCTTCCCAAACGGGCGCTAGAGCCGGGGATCCGGCCAAACCTGCAAACCTGTCTGTGGCTGGAATTCTAACGGACCACAAAATTGACCTGACCGATGTCACCGTTCTTTACCAGAACGATCTAAACGGGCTTGGTCTGGATCTGCAGCTTCCTGAGCTGAATTTAAAGCGTGATACGGAAACCGACGTTGTGACTGCGGTTGGGGCTGGTGCACTAAACGGAGAGAAGTTCAATCTGAACGCGAGCATTCCTGCGGATGACTCGTTTCAGGTCGCGGTGAACTTCGATCAGATTGCGATTGCCGCCGAGGAAGTCCCTCAAGAGAACGGGCTACAAGTGAATACGACCATAGAGGTTGCCGAACTTGGTCAGCTTCTTGATATCCTGAAACTCAATCGCGTTCTGGAGGGTTCAGGGAGTATTGGTGCAGCATTCAAATCAGTCGACGGCGTAGCCCGGATTGATGACCTGGCTGTATTGACTGAATTGGATGGTGGGCAAAGCCTTTCGCTGACGGGACAAATCGGAGAGTTGGGAAACCCAGAAGACGTATCCCTGACAACCCGAATTAGGTTGTACCCAGAAGATGCGGAACCAGCCCCAGCCGCCTCGCGGTATGATCTTAAACTTATCGCAGTCGACATGGTTATCGACAGCGTGCCTGGGCAGGTGCCGCAGCGACAAATGGTCATTAAGACCAACGGTTTCACGTTGGACACGTCCGGCGAAGGCCCGCCCCCGATTAAGTTCTCCGAGCTTTCCAGAACACCAGAAGGCGCTTTAAAAGTCGGAAACATCAACCTTAGAATTGGCAACCCAGCCGATCCGTTTATCATTTTGAACGGTTCGGTCGATGACGCGCTTCAGTTGCAAGGCATTTCAGCAGAAGGCCTAGTGGATATACCGGCAAGCAGTTTGATCTCGCCAGAATTGTTGGGACCAGACGACCAGCTTGGCAGGTTTTCCGGTGACTTCCATTTGAACGGCGACATCAATCAGCTTTCGCTGACGAACTTGGATGGAAAGACAAGCGATACAGACGTCTGGAACCTTGAGGTGCATGGCACTGTCGAGAATGTACTCAAATTCGAGGACCTGGATTTGGCAATTGATGTCGCAGTTCCATCCGGAGCGGATCTTTTGCAGGCACTATCGCTTGAACGTGTGGAAACCGGGCAGGCTCGCCTTGAAATCAATCTTGTTAGCGAAGGCACTGATTGGAACGCGAGTGCCAATGTTGAGGTCGCCGACTCTATCTTGCAGATTATGGCCGATCTTGATGATGCAACAAGCGACCCGGTGCTGCAGGGTTCCATTGAGAGTGACCTGATAATGATAGATCAGATCCGAACTATCGTTCAGGCTGCCGCACAGTTGCGGAAATTAGGCGGCCCAAATCCGGAAGAGAAAGAACCTAAGAAAGAAGACGAGGGCAACCAAGGCGCGTTAAGAGATGTAACGCTTAAACCTATCGGGCGCTCAATTCTCTTGTCCGGCATGGATATGGATGTCGACGTTGACCTTCGGCACATCGAAGGTGCCAAGGGCATCAGCAGTCTGCAGAGCGAAGTGACGCTCAACAAAAACGCGCTTAAGGCAGGACCACTGAAGTTTGAATACGGAGGCGCTCATTTCGACGTCAGTGGGCAAATAGATCTATCGAACGACGCACATCTGCTCACGTTGACCGGCAAGGCAGGTGGCTGGCAACTGGATGAAATTCTTCACAGCCTGAACTTCAAAAAGGGCGCAAGCGGTACGATCTATGCAGATTTTTCGGTGACCGGCGGAACCGATTCAGTCAAGCATTTTGCCAATAGCATGAGCGGCAATGCCACAGTTTCAATGCGTGATGGCTCGATCGAGACCCAGCTTTTAGATCTGGCAGGATTGGGGGTGCTACCTTGGGTGTTTACCAAAAAGAAACAGAAGGTTGCTCCAATTGTATGTTTGCGCGCGCCGATTAGTATTTCAAATGGAAGTATTTCGACGAAACAAACCACATTGGAGACAGATCATGTCCAAGTCGTCGTCTTTGGCGGTGTTAATGTGGCGGGCAAGGTTTTGGACCTAAATCTGCAGCCCCGCAAGATTGGCGAACCTCTTTCGAAGAGCCCTTGGCCCGTGACCTTGAAGGGTCCACTAGCAAAGCCGAAGATCAAGGTCAAAGACGGTCCGAAGCGGCTGAAACGATCGGATGGTGCGGACAAAATGCCGGCAAGAAGACAGCTTTGCGTTCCGGACATTTTACAACTGCAGTAGTGGCGGAGGCAGTCGATAAAAGACCATTCTTAAAGTTCAAAAAGAATGGCATCGCTTTCTGAAAGCGATTTTTGCTTTGGGTTTTCTCTCGATATATTCCGCACGTTAGGCGAATAGAGACTCTCGTGGAGTTCAGCGGACATGATGGAAGACCTTTGAGACGCAAATGGAAAAACGTGTGCTCTGTTGAAATGGTAGCTAAAGCGAAATCAATAGCTTAGTGAAGCGTGAGTGGCAGAACTATGTGTCGCCCGACACTTTGAATCCATTGGAAAAATTGGCGGTTTTTACCAGCTACCCGCCAACATACCCACCTACCGATTTGAATGGCTGCACGAAGATTGTGTTTCCAACCATCGCGATTTCTCTCCGCAGCCTTCGATGAATCCGATCAAGTAGCGCCCGTGATATGCCCTTGAGTTTCCACGCGATCTTATGGACACAAATCAAGGTTTGGATAAGTACCTGGGTTGATTAAGACTGGCCATTAGGGTCAGAATTCAAAGCCAAAAAGATGACGGTAGCCGCCCGTGCGATGGCTGAGAGGAAGACCTTTGGGCACCTGTCGTATCGGGTTGCCACACGTCGCCAATCTTTCAACCTTCCGAACATGATCTCGTA
>NZ_JBQFYQ010000015.1:0-59924 GCF_056541565.1 Ruegeria sp. AG6
CGCAGATCCAATGATCCCGAACGCATGCTCAATCCCGTGCATCTGCAAAACCTTAACAAAGGCCTCTTCCGTCGTCATTTTCATAAGGGTGCTCTCCAACCAAGAGTGAGTGAAACCGGGCACTGCACCCGGCGTTTGATATGGTTTTGGCGCAAGGGTGCGACCTGCGTTAGGGCCAAAACGAAAGCCGGATTAGGTCCAGATAAGGCTCAAACGGCCCGAATTGCGTCTGCGATCAGTTTCACGCCGGTCGCGATGCGGTTAGTTGGAATTGAGGAATAGCCCAGGCGATAGAAATTCTGTGGTCTGTCCGGCCCCGAGAAGAACGGTGCGCCGGGTTCGATGTGAACACCCTGGTTTTGCAGTCTTAATGCCAGTTGAGTTGTGTCGACATGCTCAGGGGCTGACATCCACAGTGAAGAGCCGCCAATCACACCCCGTCCAGCCACGGTCAGCCCACTTTCCGCGATGGCTTTGTCCATCGCGTCGCGCCGCTCTTGCAAGGCCTTTGACATACGCCGAATTTGCGCGTCGTAGTGGCCCAGCGACAGGAAATACGCCGCCGTGCGCTGAATGTGGCCTGGTGGGTGACGCAGAACCAATGAACGCAGTGCGCGTGCCTCGCGGATAAAGGGCTCTGAGCCGACCATGTATCCAAGTCGCAATCCTGGAAACAGCGACTTGGAAAAACTGCCGACGTAGATCACGCGCCCATCCCGATCCATGGATTTCAGCGCCGGCGAAGGGGCGCCTCGGAAGGCCATTTCAAACTCATAGTCATCCTCGACGACCATCGCGTCGAGTTCGCGTGCTCGGTCCAGCAACTGGTTGCGGCGGTCGATCGGCATCGTCGCGGTTGTCGGGCTTTGATGGCTGGGGGTGGTAAAGATGACGTCTGCTTCGTCGGGAATCGCCTCGGGCGGCAGACCGTCCCGGTCCACACTCAAGGGCGTGACCGCACAGTCCCAATGGTTCAGAAGGCTTCGCAGCGCATAGTAACATGGGTCTTCTATGACGGCCGTGCGATTGTGGGTCAGCAAGATACGCGATGCCAGCCAGAGCGCGTTCTGCGCGCCAAGAGTGATCAGGATCTCTTCGGGGCGGGCCGCGATGCCTCGGCGTGGTAGAGTGTGACGGGCAATAAACTCGATCAACAACGGATCATCCTGATCCACGTAATCGCCGGTCAGCGAATCGAAGTCCTTATGTCCCAACGCGCGGACGGCGCATAACCTCCAGTTGGCGTGGTCAAACAAGGTTCGGTCAGCCTGCCCGTAGATGAACGGATAACGGTATTCTCGCCAGTCGCTGGGTTTTGGCAGCACGTCGCTGTCCAGAAAGCGACGCGCCAGTGCCTTGTCCCAGTCAACGGATTCTGTGCCGCGCTGGACAGGCGAATACTTGGGGGGGACAGGTGCGTTTTGCGAAACGTAATACCCGGACCGTCCCTTGGCGGTCAGGTAGTCATTGGCCAACAGTTCGGTGTAGGCCAATGTCACCGTTATTCGGCTGACCCCCAGATGCGCGGCCAGTTTGCGTGACGAAGGGAGTTTTTCTCCGACGTGAAAGCGACCGGACAAGATGCCTTCGGCAATCATCTGCTGGATCTGGGCCTGCAATGTGCCCTGACCATTGAGCTCAAGAAAGAATGTATCGACCGAAATCCCCATGCCTGCTTATAGGGTGGACTTAAGGCCGGGGCAATCTGGACTTACATCGCAGTCACGAAATTTTGTCGGCGGGGTTGACCGGAGAGTTCCTTCGGACTAAATAACTAGAAAACTAGTTTAATGGTGATAGTGGATGTGGGAAGCTGCTGCTGCCGGATTTTCTGCCATGGGCTCTGAAGCTCGGCTGAAAGTCCTCAAGACGCTGGTCCGGGCTGGCAAAGCCGGATTGACCGTTGGCGAGATACAGGACCGGACCGGGATTGCCCCGTCGACCCTGGCCCATCACCTGCGGTTTCTCGCGGCCGGTGGAGTGGTCGAACAGGAAAAGGTCGGTCGAACCACGATCAACCGCGCCAATTACGACGAATTGAGAAATCTGGCGCAATTCATTCTCAGCGAGTGCTGCGCTGACGAAGTTGGAAAGGCTGCGAACGATGGCTGAATTGACACAGAACCCGCGCATGACTGCCAAAATGGCGCTGGACCTGATCAAGACACCCTGGACGCTGATCGTCGTCATTCTGGCGGCGGTGGCAATCCTGGATCCCGGAAACTTGCCCGAGGTGGTGACATTTGCAGCCAAGGCTCTGGCGCATACAGGGCAATATATTCTGTTTGCAGTGCTTCTGCTGTCTTACCTCAAGGCGACCGGCGCCGAGGTGATGGTGGCGCGTGCCTTTGAGGGGCGCGAGACCCGGATGATCTTTCTGGCTGCCTTGTTCGGTGGTCTTGCCCCCTTCTGTTCTTGCGAGGTTATTCCCTTCATTGCGGGTCTTCTGGCCCTTGGTGCGCCGTTGTCCGCGGTCATGGCGTTCTGGCTCAGCTCACCCTTGATCGATCCGCCTACGCTTTTGATTACCGCCGGTGCGCTGGGATGGCCCTTTGCCATCGGCAAGGCTGTTGCGGCGGTTGCGCTTGGCCTGTTCGGCGGGTTCGCGGTTCGGTTGCTTATGCGCAATGGCGCGTTTGCCCAGCCTTTGCGCGAATACAAGCCCTCCGGGTGCTGCGGATGTGGTCCGAAAACGGATACCAAGCCGGTCTGGACATTCTGGCAGGAGCCCGAGCGTCGCGCCCGGTTCCGTTCGGAATTCGTGCACAACGGTCTGTTCCTGTTGAAATGGCTTGCGCTGGCTTATGTCCTCGAGGCGCTTTTGGTCAATTATATCCCCGCCGACCTGATCGCCGGCGTGGTTGGCGGAGAAGGCGTGCTGCCGATCGTCGTTGCTGCGCTGGTGGGTATGCCGGCATACCTGAACTCGTACGTGGCGCCGCCTTTGCTGGCAGGGTTGATGGAGCAAGGTATGACAGCGGGTGCGGCCATGTCGTTCATGGTTGCCGGTGCTGTCAGTTCCATCCCGGCGATGGCTGCGGTCTGGTCATTGGTCAAACCACGTGTCTTTGCAACCTATCTGACCCTGGGGGTCGGTGGCGCAATCGTGGCTGGTATCATCTTTCAATTGGTATGAACGCAAAAACCGCCCGGTGTCACATCGGGCGGCTTCTATCCGTTCGGTGCCGTCGATCAACTACCGTCGCACAGACGTGGCAGTTTGAGCCGGTACCGGGCTTCTCCGCTTTCGAGGTAAACGCGTTTTTCGATACAGGCCGTCGTGCCCACTGTCTGCGAAATCTGCGCATCTGTAGACGTAATCGATGTGGCGGACCCATCCGGCAAGCGGACAGATGCCACGACGCCGTTCTTCAGATCTCCGTTCACCGGAGTTGCAGACAGAACCGGGACGGTCAGAAACGCCTCATGCTCGTGTTCGCCTTCATCCCCCAGCAGAAACAATGTCGTGACGATGGCAATCATGACAACGCCGCCGGCCAGACCAAGCCCCCACGTTTTCAGAAAGGCATAAATCGTGACGGCGCGATGCGGGCCAAATACCGCAGATAGAACGTTCAGCATGGCAAGTCCGTGAAAAAAGCCCCAGCCGTCATGGCCGAGGCTGTTTGCGCGTTACGGGCGAAGATCGTCTTCGTCTTCGTCATCCGCCCCACCCTTGGGCAGGTTGAAAAAGCTGTCTGCGTCGATGATCGGCTCGTCGTCTTTCTCTTCCGACGGTTCGTCGGACAGCGAGAAGGTTTCCAGACCTTCAATTGCGGTCGGGATTTTCGGCGCTGCGTCCATTTCCAGCGACTGCTCGGTCGAGACCAGCTTGCGACGTTCGTCATCGCTCATCACGCCGCCTTCAGCCGCTTTCTTGGCCGCCGCTTTCTGCACGGCCGTGTCCAGTTCGGACTGTTTGCACAGACCCAGAGCAACCGGATCAATCGGCTGCATGTTGGCGATGTTCCAGTGCGTGCGTTCGCGGATCGACTGGATGGTGGGTTTGGTGGTGCCCACCAGCTTGGCAATCTGGCCGTCGCTGAGTTCCGGGTGGAACTTGACCAGCCACAGGATCGAGTTCGGACGGTCCTGACGTTTCGAAAGCGGCGTGTAGCGCGGACCACGGCGCTTTTCCTCGCCGGCGGCCGATGGGTTGAACTTGAGCTTCAGCTTGTGAAGCGGGTTGTTCTGTGCCGCGTCGATTTCTTCCTGGGTCAGCTGGTTGTTGGCGATCGGGTCAAAGCCCTTGACGCCGGCGGCGACGTCGCCATCAGCGATACCCTGCACTTCCAACTCGTGCATTCCTACGAAATCCGCGATCTGCTTGAAGCTGATCGTGGTGTTGTCCACCAGCCATACGGCGGTTGCCTTGGCCATAAGCGGTTTTGCCATCAGCCCGTCTCCTATACATACATCTGTCCCGTCGCCGGAATTCGGCGGCCCCTTGGTTTTGGGGCAGGTTTCCGTTGTCGGGGAACTTGGCCCGTATATAGTCGCGCAAAGGCAAGAAGGGAAGAGGCGAATGCGCCAAGGGATTACGGGGCTGGTTTTGTGGGTCTTGAGCGCGGTCGCTGCGCCGGCCGAGGGCGAAAAGGCGGGCGAGTTCGATTACTACGTGCTGTCGCTCAGTTGGTCGCCCAACTGGTGCGCCCGCGAAGGTGACGCGCGCGGCTCGGATCAATGTGACGATCGGCATGATCACGGCTGGATACTGCACGGGCTATGGCCACAGTTCCATCAGGGCTGGCCGTCCTACTGCCGTACCCCGGAAGGCCCACCTTCGCGACGCACGACGCGGGAAATGGAGGACATACAAGGCAGTTCCGGCCTTGCTTGGCATCAATGGAAGAAACACGGCACATGCTCGGGATTGTCGGCATCCGACTACTTTGCCTTGTCCCGGCGGGCTTACGAAGCCGTCAAGCGCCCTGCGGTGTTCCGCAAGCTGGATTCATCCGTCAGACTGCCGGCTTCAGTGGTCGAGGAGGCATTCCTGAAGGCCAACCCGGAGTTGGAGCGCGACATGATCACGATCACCTGCAAACAGGGCTATATCGAAGAAGTCCGCCTGTGTCTGTCCCGCGATCTTGATTCAGTACCCTGTGGCCGCGACGTGATCCGCGACTGCACGGCCAAGGACGCGCTGTTCGATCCGATTCGTTAAAGCTTTTTGTTCTGGCAATCCCGCGCATAGTCCAGCGCCTTGGCGGTGCCTTTCAGATCGATGGCCATCACCACCTCACCTGCCGGATTGTAGACGGTCATCGTTTTGTTCTGAGCGATGGCGTTCACAAAGCTCCGGTCAGTGAAAAACACGGTTGCGCCCGGCACGTCGCGTTCGTTGAACCCGATGGCCGTCGCATCATAGCTTTTGCCGTCCAGATCAAAGCGGATCGGATAACTCTCACCCTGTTTAATGTCGCCCCATGCCTTGTTGTACACGGCGAAATACCCACGATTGCCCAAGGCATCATAGCCCAGCCGCACCACCGAGAGATCCTGATACACCGTCTGGATCAGGCACCCGTTGCCAAGCGCGGGGTCCATCATGATGTTCCAGCCGTCGACAAAGCCCTTGTCGATGAGGTCTTGGGCTAGGGCGGAGGTGGCTGTCAAAGCGGCGAAGGCGAGGGCGAGAAGGCGGGTCATAGCATATCCACAAATCAGACAATCTATTCATGGCATTGTAAATTGTTGTAGAAGTTAGACAATCCATTTATTTCCCGCGGGCCGTGTCAGGTCTCCTCGCCGTTGGAACAGATCTCAAGTCTCAGGTTAACAATTGCCTGGTTTGGAACGTCTTCTGAATTCAGCGATCCTCCGACAGCAAACCATTCGGAGTATTCAGGGTTAATGCAATCAACGTATAGAACGCCGAAAAAATCGCCATACTTACCTTCACCGCGAACATAGACGTGCCTGTGTGTTTGTTCATCATACCTTTTGTCTTCTGGAATTGCGCTCCACCATTGTTTGTATGGCGGCGGTAAATCGTGCGTGTCTTCGAATAAGTAGAGAGTTTCAGCGGCAATAGGCGAGGCGAAAGCACCAACAATTGCAAAAAAAACGCTAAGTGTTTCATCGTGTTTGATAATCCGTGGAATTAACAGAAAGAAACTCATCCAATAACTGTACAGCTGTCAAGCTAGTTACCGCGATACTTGAGCGTGTATCGTGCGTTGCGCTGGCGCCGCCTAGCGCAAAGGCCTCGCGAAAAAAGAACCGGTAAGTTAGAGCTACAGTTCCTTCCGCGCCCGCAGCGCGGCCGTGATCGTCCCGTCGTCCAGATAATCCAGTTCGCCGCCAATCGGCACACCCTGCGCCAGCGAAGTCAGGCGGACCTGTCCCTCAAGCTGATCGGCGATGTAGTGGGCGGTGGTCTGGCCATCGACGGTGGCGTTCAGCGCCAGGATGACTTCGGAAATTCCTTCGGCCACAACCCGGTCCTTGAGGCGGGGAATGCGCAGCTCGTCGGGGCCGACTCCGTCCAGCGCCGACAGCGTGCCGCCCAGAACGTGATAGCGCCCTTTGAATACTCCGGCACGCTCCATCGCCCAGAGGTCGGCGACGTCTTCGACCACGCACAGCTCGCCGGTCGCTCGGGCCTCGCTATTGCAGATGTCACAGATATCGGTGGTGCCCACATTGCCGCAATTCAGGCATTCGCGGGCGGTCACGGCGACTTGCTGCATGGCATCAGACAGGGGCGTCAGCAGCAGGGCGCGTTTTCGGATCAGGTGCAGAACCGCGCGGCGGGCCGAGCGCGGGCCCAGACCCGGCAGTTTGGCCATCAGGTCGATCAGGTTGTCGATGTCGCTGTTCGAACTCATGGCCAATCCTGCATTGCGCCGGAGGGAGCCTCCGGCGGGAGTATTTGGGAAAAGATAAAGCTCAGAACGGCAGCTTGATGTCTTTGGGCAGGCCCATGCTTTCGGTCAGCTTGGCCATTTCAGCCTGCGAACGTTCGGTTGCCTTGGTCTGCGCATCCTTGATGGCGGCCAGGATCAGGTCTTCGACCACTTCCTTGTCATCGCCGTTGAAGATGGAAGGGTCGATATCCAGACCTTTGAGTTCACCCTTGGCCGTCGCCGTTGCCTTGACCAGGCCTGCACCGGATTCGCCGACAACCATCATGTTGTTCAGCTCTTCCTGCATTTCGGTCATCTTGGTTTGCAGGTCCTGCGCGGATTTCATCAT
The DNA here is from genome assembly GCF_056541565.1 of Ruegeria sp. AG6. Classification (NCBI taxonomy): domain Bacteria; kingdom Pseudomonadati; phylum Pseudomonadota; class Alphaproteobacteria; order Rhodobacterales; family Roseobacteraceae; genus Ruegeria; species Ruegeria sp. AG6. The sequence continues at coordinate 7,201 of NZ_JBQFYQ010000015.1, forward strand.
CTTGGCCATGTCGCCCAGACCGCCAAGCCCGCCGAGTCCTTTCAGCATAGTATTCTCCTGTGTCTCCGTTTGCGCTCTAGATACGGGCAGCAGCGACATGGCACAAGGGTTCTCCCGCCGGTCGGAGGCTCATCCGTTCCGGTCGGCATGTTGATCAGCGCAGGCGTCAGCAGGAACGTGCTAACCATCTGCGACACCATATTTGCCAGCAGGCCCGGCAAGCGCAGATCGTCCTTGGCGCGCATATGGTCTGCTGCCGAGACTGATCACACAGGGCAAAGAAAATCTGGGCGCGGTTCGAATGGCTACGCGGCATCCGGATCAGAATTGTCACGGGCCGCCTTCCGCTGGCCGGTGTCGCAACAAACGATCTGAGACATGCGGGCGGATGTGTTCGATCGAAACCTCGGTCAGCTTCGTTTGAAACGGGGGGTGACGGGCCGCGGGGTCAGTCTTCCTCGAACGGGTCCCACTCGTCTTCCACCTCGGGAAGCGCTTCGGTCTCGACCTTGGCGGCGCGTTGCTCCGGCGTTTCGATCCTAGTGATTTTCGCCTTTGGGAATTGCGCCAATACCGCCTGCACCAAAGGATGTTGTTCGGCCTCGGATTTCAGTGCGAGCTCGGCCTCATCCCTGACTTCTGCAATCGTGGGGGCTTCTCCGTCCGAGACGATCGAGACAGCCCACCGATTTCCTGTCCAGCGTTGCAAGGCAGTGCCCAGTCGTGGCGCCAGATCCGCCGGTGCCTGGGTGGCGGGTGTGAATTCGATTCGTCCGGGTTGATAGGAGACGAGGCGCACGCCGTTTTCCACCTCGACCAGCAACTTTACGTCGCGATTGGTCCGGATCAGTTCCACCACGTGGTCGAAGGTCGGGTAATGGGCAAGGGCCGTCTGGGCATCCTGCGCCAGGGCTGCAACCGGTGCGCCACCGGAACCGCGAGGGGACGGCGCGTAGGCAGGTGGATGGGTCGCGCCAGCCGGCGCCGGACCGGCGCCCGGTCGGGATATCGAAACGCCGCCATTGGGCCCGCCCGGCGGTGGTGGCGGGGCATCTTGCAACCGTTTGATCAGCTCTTCGGGGCTGGGCAAATCCGCCACATGGGTCAGGCGAATAACGGCCATTTCAGCGGCCATCATGGCGTTGGGCGCAGCCGAGACTTCCTCGAGCGCCTTCAGCAGCATTTGCCACATCCGGGTCAGAACCCGCATCGGCAGAGCCTCGGCCATGTGTTGGCCCCGGGTCCGTTCATCCGGAGAAACCGTCGGATCCTGCGCCGCGTCAGGCGTGATCTTCACGACGGACACCCAATGCGTGATCTCGGCCAGATCGCGCAGCACCGCCAGCGGGTCTGCGCCTTCGGCGTATTGGCCGCTCAACTCGGTAAGTGCTCCGGCGGCATCGCCGCGCAGGATCATATCCATAAGGTCCAGAACCCGGCCACGGTCTGCCAGTCCAAGCATTGCACGGACCTGATCGGCGGTCGTCTCGCCAGCCCCATGCGAAATCGCCTGATCCAGCAACGAGGTCGCATCCCGGGCCGATCCTTCCGCTGCTCGGGTGATCAGCGCCAGCGCGTCTTCGGCGATCTGGGCGTTTTCCGCTTCGGCGATCTTGCGCAGCAGGCCAATCATGTCTTCGGGTTCGATCCGGCGCAGGTCGAAACGCTGGCAGCGGGACAGCACAGTGACAGGGACTTTGCGGATTTCAGTGGTTGCGAAGATGAACTTCACATGCGCGGGCGGTTCTTCCAACGTCTTGAGCAGCGCGTTGAACGCGCTGGTCGAGAGCATATGAACCTCGTCGATGATGTAAATCTTGTAACGCGCGCTGGCGGCGCGATAGCGGACACTGTCAATGATCTCGCGGATGTCGTTGACGCCCGTACGGCTGGCGGCGTCCATCTCCATCACGTCGACATGGCGGCCTTCCATGATGGCGACACAATGTTCACACTGACCGCAGGGTTCGGTCGTGGGGCCACCGGTTCCGTCGGGTCCGATGCAGTTCATGCCCTTGGCGATGATCCTTGCGGTCGTGGTTTTGCCGGTGCCGCGAATGCCGGTCATGATGAAGGCCTGCGCGATCCGGTCGGCCGCGAACGCGTTTTTCAGGGTGCGCACCATGGCATCCTGACCCACCAGATCGGCAAAGGTTTCCGGGCGATACTTGCGGGCGAGAACCTGATAGGCGGGGCTGGAGCTGTCTGTCATGTCTTCTCGTTGGGATTCGGTGCTTGGGCACAGCGTAGTGGCCACCGTTGCCCGCGTCCACAGCGTGGCGCGATGATTTTTGATTTAGAAACGAGTCGCTTTCGCACTAAACTGCATCAGCGGATTTAATGGCTCATTTTTGTAAAGAGTTCTTTGGGGAGGACAGGATTCATGTCGCAGTTGGTGATCTATGCCCTGCAAGTCGGTGGCGGAACGCTGGCGCTGACCTCGATGCCCGGACGCGGCGGAGATTACTCCAGCGATCTGGATATGATCGCAGCGTGGCAGCCGGGGCTTGTTGTTTCGATGACGACGGATGTCGAAATGCTTCAGGACGGGGCGCAGGAATTTGGAAGCGATATTCAAAGCCGCGCCAGCCGATGGGTTCACCTGCCGATCGAAGATTTCGGAGCGCCGACAAAAGCGATTGATGACGCGTGGCCGTCCGTCAGCGCCGCGGCCCGGCACGCGCTGTCCGGCGGAGGTCGCGTATTGGTACACTGCCGCGGGGGCTGTGGCAGGTCAGGTATGATTGTCCTGCGGCTGATGGTCGAATGCGGCGAAGGCGCGGACACGGCGCTGCAACGATTGCGGGCGGTGCGCCCTTGCGCCGTCGAAACGGATGCGCAACTGGCCTGGGCCTCTCGGCGTGCCCAGGCACAGGTCAGTCTGGACTCAGATTGAAATCTGCGCGGGCGCGCAAGCAGGTTTTCGAGGCCGGATCGTAGAAACTTCGATCATCGCGCAGGGTAGGGTTTTCACGACGCCGGATGGCATCGCACTGAACGTGTTTCCGAAGATCAGGTCGGCATAGCCGTTCAGCGGCTCAATCGCGGTTTCGGGCTGCGTCCCGCAAAAGACACGAATGCGGTCTGATTGCGCGCGGAAAATTGCATGACATCCTTCGCTGCAATGTGACAGCGCGCTGCTGCCCTCAATCTCGAAATCGTCACTTGTGGCCGAGGTCGCCTGGGCCATGGCTTCGGATATCGAGCGCGCCAGCCGCGCCAAAGCGGGACAGGTTTTGCCCGTCCGCTGACATACTGTTGCACTGAATTCATGTGTCTTTGTCTTCCAGATCATCCTGCGCCCTCCGCGCTTGGTGGACAGGATATTTGGGACAGGTGGGACAGCGTGATGCCGTCAGGACCTGCCCGGACACCCCGCCCGAGTTTCGGTTTCGTTTCCGATGGCAGGTCTCCTGACTTGCGGGTCATCGCTTTGCCGACCTTCCCAGCCTTTGGGCCAGTGGTGTTTCGGCATCGCTTACCGCTTACAGTTGCGGGGGCAGTCGCGGATTTGGTTGTTGCCTGCATGACCAGACATTACCGCACCGTGTTCCCTTTTCATCCCGACCCCTTGTGGAGGCCGGAAACCATCACACAACCGCTAGCGTTTGAGCACGCATCGAGTCAAGCCGATCTTTTGACCGGACGCTTGGTCATGCTGGATACGGTGTTGGTTCATGCATAGTGTCGAGGGCGTTGAGGTTCGGAAACCGGATTTACCAAGCGCAAAGCCAGAGATCATGTTGGACACAGAGCAAACGGTAATGACCGAAGAATTTCGCTTTCCGTCCGGGCAGAAAACACTGTCTGCCCGGTTGTACAGCCCGCTGTCTTCGCCCGAAATCGTCGTCGTGCTGAACAGTGCAACGGGTGTGCCGCGCGATTATTACCGTCATTTCGCACGATGGCTTGCTGCCGAGCAGGGTATGGCCTGCCTGACCTATGACTATCGCGATTACGGGCATTCCTTGACCGGCCGCCTGAAAGATTCGCGTGCGACCATGGCGGATTGGGCCTTGATCGACATGCCCGCGGCACGGGCAGAAATGCGCAGACGGTTTCCCGATTCGCAGCATTGGACCATCGGCCATTCGATCGGCGCGATGTTGGGGCCTGTGCAGCCGGATATCGATCTGATTGATCGCATGATCTGTGTGTGTTCGGGGCTGGTAACCCTAAGCGACCATCCATGGCCCTATCGTGGTTTGGCAGGATTGTTCTGGTATGGTCATGCCCCGCTTTTGGCCCGAGCCCTTGGCTACCTTCCCGGAAAGGCGATCGGGTTCGGCTCGGATCTGCCGGCATCGGTCTATTGGCAGTGGCGCAAATGGTGTACGGCGCCTTTGAACTATGTGCCTGAAATCGGGCATGAGTTACCTGCGGCGCAGTGGAAGGATTCTGGAACGCCCGTGGATTTGTTCACCTTCGAGGACGACCAGATGGTGCCGCCGGAAGCGGTTTGGCGGCTTGCGGATCTTTACGGCCCCGATGCCAACCGCCACCTGCTGAGCCCTGCCGATTTCGGGTTGCCCGAGGTTGGTCATATCGGAGCATTTGCCCGGCGCAATGCAGCGGTTTGGCCGCGACTGATCGCTTGATCAGACGCGGCGCAGGACGGGCCGGGCACCGCCCAACGATCACCGGTTGCGAAGTTTCTTTTCCTTCATGACGCCACGGACCATCTTGCCGAACGCTTTGTCCCGCGCCCGGGACTGCGCGACGGTTTCAGAATTGCGCTGATCTTCGCGCCGAAGCTTGCGCCACCGGTCCAATCGAGCCGGATCAAGCGTGCCGTGGCTTATTGCCTTTTGCACGGCACATCCGGGCTCGGAGCTGTGCTGGCAATCCGAAAAACGGCAGTCCCGGCTCAACTCGGCAAGGTCCGAGAAAACGTCGTCGATCCCGTCCCGAGCGTCCAGCAGGCGCAACGCGCGCATTCCGGGTGTATCGATCAACCAGCCACCGTTGCGCATCCGGTGCAATGCGCGTGCGGTCGTCGTGTGCCGGCCCCGCGCGTCATCCTCGCGAATGTCCGAGGTGGCGAGATCCTGATCGGTCATGGTATTGGCAAGTGTCGTCTTGCCAACGCCCGACGATCCAACCAGCGCTCCGGTCTGGCTTTTGGGGCACCAGGACAGAACCTTTTCAACCTCTGCCGGGTCCAGCGCGTTGATCGCCAGAACCGTCAGGAACGGATCCAGAGATTGCACCTGCCCCGAGAAACTGTCGGGGTCCGCCGATTTGTCGGCCTTCGTCAGAACAACGACCGGGTAACACCCGGCCTGATGCGCGAGCGCCAGATATCGTTCCAGCCGGGGCAGTTTGAAATCGGCATTGCACGAGCTGACGATGAACAGCACATCGACATTGGCTGCGATCAGTTGCGTCGCGGCGCCTGTACCCGCGGCGCGTCGGTGCAGCAGGCTGCGCCGGTCGAGCAAATGGCGCACGCGTTTGTCGTCATCGGCGAGAACCCAATCGCCAACAGCATAGCTGCCGGTCGTTTGATCGGGGGTCAGTAACGGGACTTCGCCGTCAGGGTTAAGCCCTATCAGGCGGTCCCGATGAACGGAAGTGATGCGAAAAGGCGTGCAGGAAGGATAAGCCGCGTGTTGCGCGGCAAAGTGAGAGGACCATCCCAGGTCCGAAAGTGCAAGAAACATTGGTTTGCCTGTCGTCAGAAACAGCACTCCCGACGGATGGCGATCGCTCATCCCCGGGTCATGTGTTCAGGCAGTCAGTCGATACCGTGAGGTCAGAACCGTGCTGCCCGAAGGATCTTTGCTACAATCATAAAGCCCTCCTGCGGCCAAGGTTCGTAAAGTGAGAGGTTGGACATCGACCCAAGCGGGGCTCGTTGTGGCTGCTTCCTTCCGGACCTGACCAGGTTGGCGAGGCGCTCGCCCGCGCCAACCTCTCGACTCTGGATATAGGGAAGGCTTCGGCAAAAGACAACCCGTCAGAGCGTCAGCCGAATGCGAGCAAAACCGTTTTCGTCAGGTTCCAGAATCTTGGGGGCAAACCTGTTCAATTCGTCAACATACTTCAAAGCACCGGGACCGGTCCGAAGAATGGTCGTCACCCCCGATTTCGGCATCAGAGAGAACGGGTAAGGTTGCCGGGCCAATGGGTCGGGTGGCAGGCGGTGCGTCATGTAGTCCCGCAAAATGTCCCGGATATCCAGCGGGGGCAGATCGATGGCCAGGGCCGACGACACATGCGGGAAATGTCCGCCCCCGCTTGCGCGATAATTATCGAGCGCGACGACAAATGCCTGATCGGGTTGCACGGCTTGGCCTGCGCAAGTCAGATGATGCACCCGCCTGTGGCCGGGATGGATCATTTGCCCCCCGACATCGTAACGCGCCGGTTGCGACGGGTCGATCTGATAGGACAAGCCAAAGATGACATCGAAATTGTATCCCGCCCGATCCCGGTCGAACAGCTCTGCCTCGGCGTCGGGGAATTGTTGGTTGAATGCGCTGGCTGACATCTCCAACCACTCCAGCAGCTGCGCGCCCGTGATCTGAACCGCGCGCAATTCGTTTGGAAAGACATGCAGGTCCGCCACGTGACGCAGACAGATTTCGCCGGGCGGCACGTCCGTATAGTGCCTGGGGCCAGAGCGTCCGCCGCATTTGGCCGGCGACGCGGCTGACAACAGCGGCAGCTCTGCAAGCGTGGTGCCGTGTAAAAAAGGGCGCAACATGGCTGCCTGTGCGGCGGCCACAAGCGCCAACCCACGATCCGGCGCACAGAAGCTGAAATAGCTGTGCAATGTGTCCGAGACGCGCGCAACGGGCGCGGCCATGTCCTGACGGGTCTGCTGATGTGCGGGTTCAACCAGATGCGCGAATTCCAAATCTTCGCCAATCGCGGTGCCGCCCACCGAAACCGGGCGCAATTCGGCGTGGCTGTCGACAACACGCAGCCCCGACTGGGGCTCTAGGGTAACGGCCAGATCGATTACTCCAAGATATGCGCCTGCCGAACCGGGCATGACAACCGGCGTTCCATGCACCAGCCCTTTCACGTAATCCACATTCGGGGTTTGCGCGCCGGTGCGTGCGGGAAGGGTCAGGTGCGTGTGCCCGGCGACGACAGCGTCGATGCCCTCGATCGCGGCCAGGGGAATAACGGCATTTTCAATGTCGGTCGCTGCGTCCGGGTGTCCAAGCCCGGAATGGGCGAGCGCCACGATCAGATCGCACCCCTTTTCGCGCAAGATACGCGTCAGGGACTGTGCCGCGACAACGATGTCGTCCGCCTCTACGGTTTCGTTCAGATTGTGTTCTTCCCAACGTGTTGTCTGCGGTGGCAGAACCGAAAACACGCCGACGCGAATGGGCACATCCTTGTCTCCCACCGACACGACACGGTCAAGGATCGCAAAACGCTGCCAAGATTGGTGTTCTCCGGACCGATGAAGATTGCCGCACAGAACCGGGCACGGGGCTTGTGCAAGGGTCTTGTCCAATGTCGGCAGCCCGAACCCGAAATCATGGTTGCCCAGACCAATCGCATCATAGTCCAGCGCCTTGAATGCCTGCATCATCGGGTGGGGATTGTCGTTCCGAACGGCCCATTCGCCCATCGGCGTTCCCTGAAGCGAATCCCCGTTGTCGAACATCAGCACCAGCGCGTCTGTGGCCTCGTGTCGGGCCTTGCGGATCAGGCTGGCGGTGCGTGTCAGCCCAAGCGTCGGGTCCGGTGTGTCCGCGTAATAGTCAAAACCAGTCAGATGCATATGCACGTCGGAGGTGGCAAGAATACGAATACGCCCACGGTCTTTTGTGGGTTGCACCTGCGTCGATGGGGTTTGCTTCACTTTTGTTGTTCTGCTTTTGAGTGTGGTAATGGGCTAAAATCATCAAAACGCAGTCTAGATGATTTTTCCGGGGCCGCCATGCGGCTTTTCGGTGGCGTGTCCCTGCGTTTTGCGCCTTGAATTGCCATTGCAACAGGGCCTGAGACATGGCAGCCCTGTGCGCAAGACCAGAAGGAATTCCAATGAAAAACGCAGAGCAGGTGACTTTCGGCGGCTCGGGCCTGAATCGGGCAGCGCATCTTCGTGGGGATTCAGAGAAGCTGTCCGAGATGGCGGGCGACCCTGCTGCGCGATGCATATTGTTGTGGCGAGGCAAGCTTCTGGTCGTGGGCGCGGCGCTGGATCAGCTTGCCCTGACGCAGATGACCCACCCGCTGGTATGCGATGGCACCGGCGGCGTGATCGAAGCACCGGTTTTTTTGGGCCTGAGCGCAGAGGGCGCACCCCTGTTTGCCGCAGATATCTCGGCTTGGGGGGCAGAGGGATTGGATCTGACCGGCCTGGGAGAGTTCGTGGACAGATCCGAACAGCAGCACCCGGACTTGCCTGAAGGGCATGTTTTTGCCGAGCTCCGCTGGATCATGGCGCGATTGTCGCCTCGTGATGCCGAGTTGGCCGCATCGGCCAAGGCGGTTGTCGGTTGGCACGAAACACATCGCTTCTGTGCTCGCTGCGGCGCAGCCAGCGATATGTCGCAAGCGGGATGGCAGCGCAGTTGCCCGTCATGCGGCGGGCAACATTTTCCGCGCACGGATCCGGTTGTGATCATGCTGATTACGCATGGGGACAGCGTGCTTATGGGGCGGTCTCCGGGTTGGCCCGAGGGAATGTTTTCCTTGCTGGCGGGATTTGTCGAACCCGGCGAAACGCTCGAAGCGGCGGTGCGCCGCGAAGTGATGGAAGAGGCAGGCGTACCGGTTGGTGCGGTGTCGTACCTGTCCAGCCAGCCCTGGCCGTTCCCGGCATCCCTGATGTTCGGATGCGCCGGCGAGGCCCTGTCGCGTGACATCGTTATCGATCCGGTCGAGATCGAAGAGGCGATGTGGGTCAGCAAATCCGAAATGATGCAGGCATTTGCCGGCGAACATCCCCGGTTGTTGCCGGCTCGCAAGGGGGCTATCGCTCATTTTCTGCTTCAGAACTGGCTTGCGGATACGCTGGACTGAAGAAAAACTGGTGAAGCCATAAACAGCAAAGGTCATTATGCAGTTTTCAGCGCGCGAAGATATCGAAGCCCCGATCAATTCGGTGTTCGACATGGTGTCGGATTTCGAAAGGTTCGAACGTATGGCGATGCGTCGTGGCATCGACGTGCGGCGTCTGGACACTGATGCGATGGTGGTTGCCGGCACTGAATGGAAAACCGAATTCAAGTTGCGTGGAAAGCCGCGCCAGATGTCGGTGGTGATGACGGATTTCGACAAGCCGTCGCAAATGCGGTTCGAGGCGGCCAGCAAAGGGATGACCGGCCTGACGACAGTAGATTTTCTGGCCTTGTCTCCGCGCCGGACACGCCTGAGCATCGAGATGTCCTTGGCCGCAAAGTCCTTGCCCGCGCGGTTGCTGTTGCAGTCCATGAAGCTTGGACAGTCAAAGTTCCGCAAGCAATTCCAGGTGCGGTTCAGCGAGTTTGCGCGTGAACTGGAACAGCGTCACCTGCACGGGCGTGAACGGCGTCCGCTGGGCTGATCGGGGCAAGGATTGGAAAAGAAACCTCGGATGTCGCACATTATTTTTCTGCATGGCGCATCAAACAGTGGAAAATCGACAATCGCGCGGGCTTTGCAGCAGAAGATAGAGAAGCCGTTCTGGCATATCTCGATCGACCACCTTCGCGATTCTGGTGTTCTGCCGCTGGATCGCTATCGCCGTGGCGAGTTCGATTGGTCCGACGACCGATCGACTGTCTTTGATGGGTTTCATCAGTCGCTAGCTGCCTACGCGGCCTCGGGCAACAATTTGATTTTGGAACATATTCTGGATACGCTGGGGTGGGACAAAGATTTGCGCGACCTCTTGCGCCCGTTTGATGTTCTGTTCGTAGCTGTCCATTGCCCGGTTCCCGAGTTGAACGCGCGCGAACGATTACGCGGCGACCGTCCGGTGGGAAGCGCCCAGCGGGACCAAACCATGATCCATGCTGGTAGAGTTTACGATATCGAGATTGATTCCATGGACGGCATTGAAGCCAACGTGCAGACAATTCTTCAGGCATGGCGCAGTGACCTGCGCCAATCGGAATTCAGCCAGTCTTTCGCGTGACCTGTCAGCCGCGAGGATGGGCCGCAGGGTAGACGCCAAGAACCTCGACATTGGTCGTGAAGTGTTCCAGTTCGTCCATTGCCAGCTGCACGTTGCGGTCTTCGGGATGTCCAACAATATCCGCATAAAACTGCGTTGCCGTGAAGGACCCGTCGACCATATAGCTTTCCAGCTTGGTCATGTTGATCCCGTTGGTGGCAAAGCCACCCATGGCCTTGTACAGCGCGGCCGGGATGTTGCGGACCTGAAACACGAAACTGGTGATCATCCCATGATCGCCCCGGCGGGACAAATCCGTTTCGCGTGACATGACAAGAAAGCGGGTCGTGTTGTCGTCATTGTCCTCGATATGGCGGGCCAGCACGTTCAGGTCGTAGATTTCAGCCGCAAGCTCGCTTGCCAGAGCGGCGGAATGCAAGTCCCCGATTTCGGCCACTTCGCGCGCTGCGCGGGCATTGTCGGGACTGACACGGCCACGAATACCGTGTTCTTTCAGAAATTCTGAACATTGCGGCAGCAGCACCAGATGCGAATGCGCTTCGGTGATGTCTTCCAGTTTTGCGCCGGGTACACCAAGAAGGTTGATGTGAACACGCACGAACGCTTCATCGATGATGTGAAGCCCGCTATGGGGTAACAGCCGGTGAATATCGGCAACCCGACCGTAGGTCGTATTTTCGACCGGCAGCATCGCCAGATCGGCCGCGCCCGAGCGAACTGATTCGATCACATCCTCGAATGTGCGGCAGGGCAAGGCCTCCATTTCGGGTCGTGCGTTGCGGCAGGCCTCGTGACTGTAGGCGCCGGGTTCGCCCTGAAAAGCAATGCGATTGGTCATTTGGTCGATTCCATGCAACAAGTTCGCGATTTGGTCGTTTCGTCGCGGTGTCTATACCTTGCCTCTCGCAAGTGGAAGCCTTAGACACCTGCGCAGACAGCTGAAATGGACACGCGATCAATGTTCGACACGATGACAGTTACGAAGGCCGCCGCAGGCCTGTTCGGCACTTTCCTGGTGCTGCTTCTGGCCAAATGGGGGGCTGACATCCTCTATTCTTCCGGTGGCCATGGCTCGGCTGAGGCCGCCTACATTATCGAAACCGAAAGCTCGGGCGAAAGCGCCGACGGCGAAGAAGTGGTCTTTGAAGATCTGCTGGCCGCCGCTGACGTTGAGAAGGGCGCGAAAGTATTCCGCAAGTGCACCGCGTGCCACAAGCTGGAAGACGGGGCGAATGGAACCGGCCCTTACCTGTATGGCGTAGTTGATCGCCCGGTTGCCTCGGCAAAAGGTTTCACCGGTTACTCAGCCAGTATGCAGGCCCATGGCGGCAACTGGACGCCCGAAGCGTTGGATGCCTTCCTGGAACGCCCAAGCGCCTATATCTCGGGAACATCGATGAGTTTTGCTGGCTTGAAAAAACCTCAGGACCGCGCGGACTTGATTGCTTATCTGCAGACAATTGGCAACTGATTGCCTGAGAGACCATTGAAGTTCAGAGCCGCTGCCCCGCGCAGCGGCTTTTTTCGTCTGAAGGGAACTTCACAAAGCGCTCACGCATTCTAAACTTGAAACTGTCAGCGTTGGCACATTAGCTAGCGTATGCGACATAAAAGATTACAATAACCCAGAGGATGAGCCCCATGATATCCCTAATGCCTGCTGCATGTGATCTTAAGGTCAGGCCATTGGCTGGCATATTCGGGCTTTGTGCTGTTCTGCTCTCACCGCAAGCTGCTTTGGCATTGGATGAGGGGGTTACCCGCAGTCATGGATATTCGTATTTCGGCAATCTGGATTACCCTGCTGACTATCCGCATCTGAATTACGTGAATCCAGATGCGCCCAAAGGTGGTGAGTTGTCCTTGGCGGCTTCGGGGACGTTCGATTCCTTGAATCCCTATTCCCGCAAGGGGCGCGCAGGCGCCTTGACGACGCTGCAATATGACCGCCTGTTCGAAAGCTCTGATGACGGTGTCGGGCAGTATTACGGCGTGCTGGCGGAAAGTCTGGAATATGATGAAGGGCGCAACTACGTCATTTTCCATTTGCGACCCGAAGCAACCTTTTGGGATGGCACGCCGGTGACGGCCGAAGATGTTGTCTACAGCCATCGCCTGTTCATCGAACAGGGCTTGCCTTCCTACGCCCAAGCCGTGGGCCGCATGGTGACGGGGGCCGAAGCGCTGGATGATCACACGGTCAAATTCACGTTCAATCCGGAAGTCACCCGCCGCAGTTTGATCGAGACCGTCGGGTCGACCCCCGTCTTTTCGAAAGCATGGTTCGAGGCGGACGAGTCCCGGCGTCTGGATGAGCCGCGTCTGGAAGTGGCGGTCGGCTCGGGTCCCTATAAACTCGACAGCTATGACATCAATCGCCGTATCGTTTACAAGCGACGTGACGACTATTGGGGTAAGGATCTGCCATTCAATGTCGGTCGCAACAATTTCGATACCATTCGCGTTGAGTATTTCGCCGATCAGACAGCGGCGTTCGAGGGGTTCAAGGCCGGTGAATACACGTTGCGGATTGAAAGCGATCCCAAGCTTTGGGCGACGGCGTATGATTTTCCGAAGCTGAACGAAGGTGTGATCGTACGGGACGAGATACCGGATGGCAGCCCGCCAACACCGTCCGGCTTCGTCTTCAATCTCGGAAAACCGCAGTTTTCCGACAAGAACGTACGCAAGGCCCTTGCCTTGGCCTTCAATTTCGAATGGGCAAATGAATCCCTGCTGTTTGGTCTGAATTCACCGCGCAATTCCTTTACACAAGGCACCCCGCTGGAAGCGCAAGGCCTGCCCGAGGGCGATGAACTGGCGTTTCTTCAAGCGCTGGGTGAGGTTGTGCCCGAGGACCTTCTTTCAGAACCTGCCGTGACGGTTCACGAGTCAAACCCCGCGCGCCTGAACGATCGCAGAAATCTGCGAAAAGCCGCGAAACTGCTGGACGAGGCCGGGTGGCCGGTCGGCGATGGCAATGTGCGGCGTAACGCGGAAGGGCAGACACTGAAGGTTAATATCCCCTATCCTTCAAACCTGCCGACTTCGACGGCCACGATGATTGAAACCTATGTCCAGAACCTGCAAGCCATTGGCGTGGATGCGTCGGCGGAAAAGGTTGACCCGGCGCAATACACGCTGCGCAGCCGCGAGCGGGACTATGACATGGTCTATTCCACTCGTTACGGGTCTTTTTTGTCGACCGGTGGCGGGTTGAGCCAGATGTACGGGTCGGAAGAGGCCGCATTCAGTCTTTTCAACCCGGCCGGATTGGCAAGCCCATTGGTTGACGCAATCATCGAAGCATCCTTTGATACTGACAATCAGGCGGATCAGGACATGGCGTTGAAGGCGTTGGATCGCGCTTTGCGGTACGAGTTCTTCGTGATCCCCGTAGGATACATCGCTGACCACTGGGTGGCATATTACGATATGTATGAATACCCGGAAAACCTGCCGCCTTATTCGCTGGGCTATTTGGATCTGTGGTGGATCAATCCGGAAAAAGAGACTGCACTGAAAGCGAAAGGCGCGCTGCGATAACATGGGCGCCTATATTCTAAGACGTTTGTTGCTGATCATCCCGACCCTTCTGGGCATCATGATCGTCAACTTCACGCTGGTACAATTCGTGCCTGGCGGGCCGGTTGAACAGATCATTGCCCAGATCGAAGGTCAGGGGGATGTTTTCGCCGGTTTTGCGGGTGCGGGCGATGCCGGCGCGGGGTCAGAGCCGGCGGGCGGCGTTTTCGACGACAAATATGTCGGTGCACGGGGCCTGCCGCCCGAGTTCATTGCTGAACTTGAAAAGGAATTCGGCTTCGACAAACCGCCCCTGGAACGTTTTCTGATCATGATGGGCAACTATCTGACGCTGGACTTCGGCGAGAGCTATTTCCGCTCGATCAGCGTGATTGATCTGGTGCTCGAGAAAATGCCGGTCTCGATCTCGCTGGGTCTGTGGTCAACGCTTATCGCCTATCTGGTTTCGATCCCTCTGGGCATTCGCAAGGCGATCAGGGACGGTTCGCAGTTCGACACGTGGACCAGCGCAGCGATCATCGTGGCTTATGCGATCCCTGGCTTCTTGTTTGCCATTCTGCTGTTGGTGCTTTTCGCCGGTGGATCCTATTGGCAGATCTTCCCGCTTCGGGGGCTGACATCTGACAACTGGGACAGCCTGAGTCTTTTTGGCAAAATCGCAGATTATTTCTGGCATATCGCGTTGCCGACCATCGCGCTGACGATCTCGGCCTTTGCGACATTGACGCTGCTGACCAAGAACTCGTTTCTCGATGAAATCAAAAAGCAATATGTCATGACCGCCCGCGCCAAAGGCCTGAGCGAACGCAAAGTGCTGTATGGCCATGTGTTCCGCAACGCGATGCTGATCGTCATAGCCGGATTTCCGGCCGTGTTCATCGGCGTGTTCTTCGGAGGTTCGATCATCATCGAAACGATCTTCTCACTTGATGGTCTAGGACGTCTGGGTTTTGAAGCCGCCGTGGCGCGGGATTACCCGGTGATTTTCGGCACGCTGTTCATCTTTGGCCTGATGGGGCTGGTGGTCGGCATCATCAGCGATCTGATGTATGTGCTGGTCGACCCGCGCATCGATTTTGAAAAGCGGGAGGGGTAAATGGCATTGTCCCCCCTGAACCAGCGCCGCTGGAGCAACTTTTGCCGCAACAAGCGCGCCTTCTGGTCGTTGATCATCTTCGCCGTGTTGTTCGGCCTGTCGCTGTTTGCCGAGTTCATCGCCAATGACAAACCGATTCTGGTGAAATACCGGGGCGAGTTCTACATGCCGGTCTTCAACTTCTACGCGGAAACCGATTTTGGCGGAGACTTCCAGACAGAGGCGATCTATCGCGACCCCGAGGTTCAGTGTCTGATAGACAGCGGCGGCCTGGAAGACTGTTTTGACGATCCCGAAGGCATTATCGAACAGATCGACGCCGGTACGTTCCAGGCGGAGGGGTTCGAGCGTGGCTGGTCGCTTTGGCCGCTGATCCCTTATTCCTACAACACGTCTGTGGACCGCCCCGGGGCTGCACCCTTGCCGCCCAACGGCCAGAACCTGCTGGGCACCGATGACACCAAGCGCGATGTGCTGGCACGGGTGATTTACGGCTTCCGCCTGTCGATCCTGTTCACGCTGCTGGTGACGGGTGCTGCCAGCCTGATCGGTATTTTCGCCGGTGCCGTACAGGGTTTCTTCGGCGGTTGGCTGGATCTGATCTTTCAGCGGATCATCGAGATCTGGTCCGCAACCCCGTCGCTTTATGTCATCATCATCATGTTCGCGGTGTTGGGGCGAAGTTTCTGGCTGCTGGTCGCGTTGATGATCCTGTTCAGCTGGACCGGGCTGGTTGGCGTGGTGCGCGCAGAATTCCTGCGGGCGCGAAACCTTGAATATGTGCGCGCTGCACGGGCATTGGGTGTGGGCAACATGACGATCATGTTCCGCCACATGCTGCCCAACGCAATGGTGGCCACGCTGACCTTCATGCCCTTCATCGTCACGGGCACCATAGGCGGGCTGGCTTCGCTGGATTATCTGGGTTTTGGTCTGCCGTCTTCGGCCCCCTCGCTGGGGGAGCTCACCTTGCAGGCAAAACAGAACCTTCAGGCCCCATGGCTGGCTTTCACGGCCTTTTTCACCTTTGCTATCATGCTGTCCCTGCTGGTCTTCATCTTTGAAGGCGTACGGGATGCGTTCGATCCCAGAAAGACCTTCTCATGAGCCTGCTGGATGTAAACAACCTGAAAGTCTCGTTCCGGCAGGACGGTCGGATCAGTGCTGCGGTTCGGGGCGTGTCATTCCATGTCGATCGCGGGGAAACCGTGGCGCTGGTGGGCGAATCCGGGTCGGGCAAATCTGTCACCGCGCTCAGCACCGTATCGTTGCTGGGCGACAGCGCGATCGTCGAAGGGTCCGTCACCTATGACGGGCAGGAGATGATCGGCGCCTCGGAGCAACGCCTGATGGATGTGCGCGGCAATGACATCAGCTTTATTTTCCAGGAGCCGATGACATCGCTGAACCCGCTGCACACGATCCAGAAGCAGATGGCGGAATCGCTGGCCCTGCATCAGGGGGTCACGGGTGATGTCGCGCGCGAACGAATTCTTGAACTGTTGAACAAGGTCGGTATCCGCGACCCCGAAGACCGGCTGGACAGCTATCCGCACCAGTTGTCGGGCGGACAGCGGCAGCGCGTGATGATCGCCATGGCGCTGGCGAACAAGCCGGACATCCTGATCGCCGATGAACCGACGACGGCGTTGGATGTAACCATTCAGGCACAGATCCTCGAGTTGCTGGCCAGTTTGCAGAAATCCGAAAACATGGGGATGCTGTTCATCACCCACGATCTGGGCATTGTGCGGCGCATCGCCGACCGGGTTTGCGTGATGAAGGATGGTGAGATCGTCGAGACCGGCGCGACCGCCGAGATCTTCGACAACCCGCAGCACCCCTATACCCGCAAGCTCCTGGCCGCGGAACCTTCGGGTCAGCCAGACGCCGTTGCAACAGATGCCGAGGAAGTCGCGCGTACGGATCATCTGAAAGTCTGGTTCCCGATCCAGCGCGGGTTTCTGAAACGCACGGTCGGCTATGTGAAGGCGGTGAATGACGCCACGCTGAGTGTACGCGCGGGTGAGACCTTGGGGATCGTGGGCGAAAGCGGGTCGGGCAAGACCACGCTGGCGCTTGCGATCATGCGCCTCATCGCGTCCGAAGGCGGCATCACCTTCCGCGATCAGGATGTGCGAAGATGGTCTACCCGCGAATTGCGCCGGCTGCGCAAGGATATGCAGATCGTGTTTCAGGACCCGTTCGGCAGCCTCAGCCCACGCATGACCTGTCAGCAGATCATCGCGGAAGGTCTGGCCATTCACAACATTGATCCTCATCGCGCGCCGCGCGAGCTGGTCGCTGAGGTGATGACCGAGGTGGGCCTGGATCCTGCGGCCATGGACCGATATCCGCACGAGTTTTCGGGCGGTCAGCGTCAGCGCATAGCCATTGCGCGCGCGATGGTCTTGCGGCCCAAGCTGCTGGTTCTGGACGAACCGACCAGCGCGCTGGACATGACGGTTCAGGTTCAGATCGTCGATCTGCTGCGCGATCTGCAAAAGAAATACGGGCTGGCGTATCTGTTCATCAGCCATGACCTGAAAGTTGTGCGGGCGATGTCGCACAAGGTGATCGTCATGCGAAACGGAGATGTGGTTGAAATGGGCACGGCCGAGGATTTGTTCGAAAATGCCCAGACCGACTATACCCGCGAACTGATTGCTGCGGCGGGCTGAGATCAGCCCGCCATCGTCAGGCCATCAGGCGCTGGCTTTTTCTTTGGCCGCCGTTTTCGGCACCGGCCCGCGCAGTTCTTCATAGTGATCAAAGCTCAGCTTGACCCACCCGGTTCCGCGCGTGGCACTGGCAAGAGTGCGATGCAACTCATCTTCGGCAACGGAGGGAATCAGAGCGTTGAAAATCTCCCAGCCTGATGCGTTCGGGTTGCCCTCAAATCCCAGAACCTGCCCTTGCAGAGAGCTGATCGTCGGCACGAGGTCGCCGACAAAATCAGAAGGCAGGTGGATTTCAGCGTTCAGGATCGGCTGCAAAACAACGGGCTTGGCCTGAGGCAGCGCTTCGCGCACGGCGTTCTTGCCCGCGGTACGGAAGGCATAATCCGAACTGTCTACGTTGTGATGCTTGCCGTCATGCAGCGTGACCTTCACATCCACCACCGGAAAACCCTCGGGGCCTTGCTCCAGCGCGTCTCTGGCGCCCTGTTCCACGGATGGAATGTAATTCTTGGGCACCGCGCCGCCCTTGACCACCTCTTCGAACTGGAACCCAGATCCGCGCGGCAGCGGCGCGACCGAGATCACGACATCCGCGAACTGCCCAGCCCCGCCGGATTGTTTGCGGTGTCTGTGGCGGTGTTCGACAGGTGTTCGGATGGTTTCGCGATAGGCGGTTTCGACTTGGTCGGTTTCAATCTCGATCCCGAAATCCTCAGCCAGCTTGGCGGTCACGCGTCGCATGTGCTGCGGACCTTGAGACCCAAGAACGGCGTGGCCGGTAAGCTCATCCTGTTGCAGGTGAAGGCCGGGGTCGATTTCGGCCAGACGGCTCAGGGCGTTTGACAGGCGCACATCGTCCCGCTCATGCGCGGGCGAGACAATCTGACGATGCGCCACCGGATGCGAGGCCGCCCATTCCGGCAGTTCCGTCGCCGAATTGCTGTCGTAGATGTAGCCGGGTTCGAGGTGATCGGATTTCACCGCCAGACCAATCTGCCCGGCCTCCAGCGCGGCGATCTGGGTTTTGGCATCCAGCGCTGTCAGATTGCCGACGGTCTCACCGCCCAAGGCTTCATGGGCTTGCACGCCGTCCCCCAGGCCGCGCAGAACCACGATTTTTCCGATGTGTTTTTTGACATCCGCGAAACCGGCAATGGCGCGCGCGCTGTCAGCGGCCTCGTCGCGCCC
Organism: Ruegeria sp. AG6; assembly: GCF_056541565.1. Lineage (NCBI taxonomy): Bacteria > Pseudomonadati > Pseudomonadota > Alphaproteobacteria > Rhodobacterales > Roseobacteraceae > Ruegeria > Ruegeria sp. AG6. Next base: position 25,802 of record NZ_JBQFYQ010000015.1, read on the forward strand.
GGCGGCGATGTCAAATTCGGGGGCTTCGTGCCGCAGCGCCTTCATCAGACGCGTCAGCCCGTTGCCGTGACTTGCGGCACCCAGGCAGGCGGGAATCAACTGATGGTTCTGCAAAACCTGTGCCGCCAGATCATAGACCTCGCCACTTGGCGGCTGTTTGTCTTCGATCAGTTGTTCCAGCAGGTTGTCATCAAAATCGGACAGGGTTTCGAGCAGCTCGGTTCGCGCTTCCTGCTCGCGGTCTTCGACGGATTGAGGCAGTTCGATCAGGGCCGAGGGCTGACCCTCCTGATATTTCCAGGCCCGTTCCGAGATCAGATCAACCGCCCCGATGATCGTATCCCCTTCGCGGATCGGTACCTGACGCAGGGCAATGTGGTGGGTGCAGTATGTTTGCAGAGCGGCGATGATATCGCGGACGCGGCCATTGGGGTTGTCCATCCGGTTGATGAACAGAAAACAGGGGATGCCGGCCTCTTCGACCAACCGCAGGTAGGGCGCGCACAGAACGGCGGCATTTGGGTCTGGGGGCACCACGACCACGGCGGCGTCCGAAATCGCCATTGCGGGGCCAACATAGGCCAGCGCATCGCCGCCCCCATCGACGTCGATCGCGCACCAGGGCTCGTCTAGGTAAGAAAAACCGTGCAAATGCACGGTTCCGGAAACATCGAATGTGGTGGGGCGCCCGTCGAGGCGGCTGATGGCCTCGACAAGCGTAGATTTGCCCGATTGGCTGGGCCCGAGGACGGTGAAAACGCGCATGAGTGTTGTCCCTCTTTCAGGTTGCAGATTGGCTACACGAAAGGGACCGACCGACGCGTTGGCGCCGACAAGGGTTGTCTGTATTTTGCCCGCCTCAGACCGCAGAGCGAGATGCCGCCCTACAGCATGAGTGTGGGAAAAACCGCAGGCGTGCGTCAAGCCCCTGATGTTTTTTGCGCGTCACGGGCCGAATGTTGCCCGCCGAAAAAGGGTCAGATGGCCGAGCTGTGCCCGGCTTTGCTGAGGTCATAGGCGTCAAAGCTGCGGGCGATCATCCGGGTCAGCGCGCGCGCTTCGGGCGGTATGAAAAGCCCGGCTTCAGTGATTTGCAGCATCCCGTCGAAAGATGCATTGGCTGCGTGATACATCTCGTCGAGGCCAGAGGCCGAAATATCGTGATCCCGAAGGATTTCTGCCGATTCGATCTTGAAATCGCACATCAATGCTTCGATCAGGCGGGCACGCAGAATGTCCTGACCTTTGAAAAGGTGCCCTCGGGATGTCGAAAACTGCCCATCGCGAATGGCTTTGGTATGGGCAGAGGTGGCCGGAGCGTTCTGCGCGTAACCTTGCGGGAAGCGCGAGATCGAGCTGGCCCCTACACCAATCAGAACATCGGCCTGATCGTCGGTGTAACCCTGGAAGTTCCGCTTGAGGCGGCCCGCGCGCAACGCGTGGGTCAGCCCGTCATCCTGAGTGGCGAAATGGTCGATGCCGATTTCGGCATAATTGTCCCAAAGGAACAAACGCCGGGCTGTGTCGAACAGTTCAAGGCGTTGTTCGGGCGTTGGCAGTGCGTCCGACGGAATCAGCTGCTGCCGCTTGGCCATCCAGGGTACGTGGGCATAACCATAAAGTGCCACGCGATCCGGGCTGAGCGACAGGAGTTTCTGTACGCTTTCCGTCATGCGCGCCTTGGTCTGATGTGGCAGGCCGTAAAGAATATCCGCATTCAGGCTGGTGATGCCACGTTCACGGATCATGTCGATAGCGTCGCGCGTGGTGTCATAGCTTTGAATACGGCCTATGGTTTTCTGGATTTCGTCATCGAAATCCTGCACCCCAATCGAGGCGCGGTTCATGCCCGCGTCAGCCAGCGCATCCAGACGCGCCTCGTCAATCTCGTTCGGATCGATCTCGACCGAGAATTCGGCATCCGGCCCCATGGGGACGATACCCAGGATGTGTTGTGCCAATTCGCGCATCAATTGGGCGTTCAGCAACGTTGGTGTGCCGCCGCCCCAGTGCAGACGCGACAGGACCACACCCTCAGGCAGACGTGCCGCCAGAAGGTCCAGTTCGGCCTTCAGAACATCGACATAGGCGATTACCGGGTTGTCGGTTTGTGTGCCTTGTGTCCGGCAGGCGCAGAACCAGCATAACCTGCGGCAGAATGGGACATGAATGTACAGCGAAATTGCACTGCCGGGTTTGATCCCGGAAATCCAGTCGCCAAACATATCTGCTCCCACGTCGTTGTTGAAGTGGGGGGCGGTGGGGTAGCTTGTGTAACGCGGTACTTTCGCGTCAAAAAGTCCAAGCTTTGCCAATTGTGGTTTCACTATCATGGCGATACCCTTATGCGACAGGCGACACAGGTGCTTTGATGGAGATCAAGTGGGAACGCGCATGACAGTAAAAGCACAATTTGACCATTCAAATTGCGGAGATTGCCCGATTCGTCATCGCGCCGTCTGTGCCCGTTGTGATGCCGATGAGCTGGAAGAGCTTGAAAGCATTAAATATTACCGCAGTTTTGAGGCGGGTCAGACGATTATCTGGTCTGGGGATCAGATGAGTTTTGTCGGCTCGGTTGTGGCCGGAATCGCGTCGTTGACCCAGACGATGGAAGATGGCCGCACCCAAATGGTTGGTCTGCTGCTGCCAAGCGACTTTGTTGGCCGCCCGGGTCGCGATACTGCGCCTTATGATGTTCAGGCTACGACGGATGTCGTGATGTGCTGTTTCCGCAAGAAACCGTTCGAAGAGTTGATGGACCACACCCCGCATATCGCCCATCGTCTTTTGCAGATGACTTTGGACGAGCTTGATGCCGCCCGCGAGTGGATGCTGGTTCTGGGGCGCAAAACGGCGCGTGAGAAGATTGCCAGTTTGTTGTCAATTATCGCCCGCCGGGACGGTTCAATCAGTCAAAAAGCTGTATCAGGACCCATTGTGTTCGACCTGCCCCTGACCCGAGAAGCAATGGCGGATTACCTGGGTTTGACATTGGAAACGGTCAGTCGCCAGATATCAGCTTTGAAAAAAGACGGGGTGATCACGCTTGAAGGAAAGCGGCACGTGACCATCCCCGATCTGGGCCGCCTGATGGAAGAGGCGGGTGACGATTCGGATGGCGGCTTTCCGGTCTGACGTAATAGGCTTTTGACCACTGACAGCCGCCGCAGTCTTTTTCGCGGGATATCTAATTCAGGAACTCGGCATGGAATTTACCAGTTTGTTGGCAATGCTTTTGGTCGGCGCAATCGCCGGTTGGCTTTCCGGAAAGATCATGGAGGGCAGGGGTTTTGGCCTTTTCGGAAACATAGTTGTCGGAATCGTAGGCGCGTTTCTGGCGGGGTTGATATTTCCGGCGCTTGGATTTGCCGTTGGCGGCGGCCTGTTGTCGTCTATCCTATTCGCAACAGCAGGTGCCGTGATCCTGTTGTTCCTGATAGGCCTGATCCGCAGAGGATGACAAAAGAGAGGATGACAAAAGCCGCCAAGTCGGGCGGCTTTTGATGGGCGTATCAATGGGCCAGGAATACCGGTACGCCAGACTGCTCCAGCATGTTGCGTGTTGCGCCGCCCAGAATGGCCTCGCGAAAACGGGAATGACCGTAAGCGCCCATGACGATCAGATCCGATTCTGTATCGGATGCGTGACGGTTGAGAATATCCGACACGCGCGTCATGCTTTTGCTTAGCACATCAATCTCACATTTGACCCCGTGACGGGACAGCATCTGTGACAGCATTCCGCCCGGATCAGACCGGTCCGGACCATGGCGAGGCGGATCGATGACCACGATTCGGACCAGCTCGGCCTGTTTCAGGAAGGGCAGGGCGTGACGAATGGCGCACATGGCCTCTACGCTTTCGTTCCAACCTATCATGATATTGCGCGGCACCGTCAGGGGCTCGACGTCGTCCGGTACGACCAGAACCGGGCAATGCCCTTCGAACATGGCGGCTTCGATGATGGGCTCGGCCTCGGCACCGCGGTCTTTTCCATAAGGGTGCGGCAGGACCACCAGATCGGAAAACCGTGCCCTATGCGCGACATGGCGTCCGATATCGGCAATCTGCGCGACACCATGCTCGGCGGACCAGCGAACGCCGGACTTGCCAAGGTAGTCATTGGCAAAGTTTAACAGCTCCTGGGCCTCGGCGTTGGCCCGGCTCAGTGTTTCCTGAACGATCAGCGCATTGGCACCCGCATAGTAGTAACCTGTCTGACTGCGATCGACGCCAAGGCACAGGGCTTCGGCATGTGCATCCTGCGATTCCGCCAGGGCCACCATCTGCGCCAGAGCGGCGGGCGCTGTCTGCGTTTCGGTCATGACAGTGAGTAGAGATTTGTAAGTCATTGCGACCTCATGATTCGGGCATTTGGTCTCATGTGACCAGTTGGCCTGTTTCCTTTACAATGCGTGTCACAGAAAACGCAGAACTGTCTTGATACAGATCAAAGCAGTAACAGCCGCCGTGCTTCAGAACGGCAGCCAGTCAAATGGGTTTCGCGCGTATAAGAATCAAAAACGCGCGGGGCATGGCAAAGGGACGCAATATGTCGAATTACATCAAGCTGATCGTGCTTGGTCTGATCGCGCTGTTTGCAGCGATCGGAACCAATTATGCACGCGATTTGGCGTATCAGGTACATGCACTGCTGGTGATGCTTATCGCCGGTGGCCTGTTTATCTGGACGCTTCGAAACACTGACGAGCCAGATATTCTAGTCGACCGCTCGGGCGAATACATGGATGACGTGATCCGCTATGGCGTGATCGCAACCGCCTTCTGGGGCGTGATCGGGTTTCTGGCCGGGACCTTCATCGCATTTCAGCTGGCTTTTCCGGTACTGAACTTTGAATGGGCGCAGGGGTATCTGAATTTCGGTCGTTTGCGTCCGCTGCATACGTCGGCAGTGATTTTTGCCTTTGGCGGAAACGCATTGATCGCAACGTCGTTCTACGTCGTTCAGCGTACCAGCGCGGCGCGGCTTTGGGGCGGCAATCTGGCCTGGTTCGTTTTCTGGGGCTATCAGCTGTTCATCGTGCTGGCGGCGACGGGTTATGTTCTGGGCGGAACGCAGTCCAAGGAATATGCCGAACCTGAATGGTATGTCGATCTGTGGCTGACCATTGTCTGGGTCGCCTATCTGGCTGTCTACTTGGGTACGATCATAAAGCGGAAAGAACCCCACATATATGTGGCCAACTGGTTCTATCTGGCCTTTATCGTCACCGTCGCCATGCTGCATCTGGTCAACAACATGACCGTTCCTGTCAGCATCTGGGGTTCGAAATCGGTCATCGTCTGGTCGGGCGTGCAGGATGCCATGATCCAGTGGTGGTATGGCCACAACGCGGTGGGCTTTTTCCTGACTGCCGGCTTCCTGGGCATGATGTACTACTTCATTCCGAAGCAGGCCGAGCGTCCGGTGTTCTCGTACAAGCTGTCGATCATCCACTTCTGGGCGCTGATCTTCCTGTACATCTGGGCCGGCCCGCACCACCTGCATTATACTGCGCTACCTGACTGGGCCTCGACGCTGGGCATGGTGTTCTCGGTGATCCTGTGGATGCCGTCCTGGGGTGGTATGATCAACGGTCTGATGACCCTGTCGGGCGCGTGGGACAAGCTGCGCACCGACCCTGTGATCCGGATGATGGTGATCTCGGTCGGCTTCTACGGCATGTCCACCTTCGAAGGCCCGATGATGTCGATCCGCGCGGTGAACTCGCTGTCGCACTACACCGACTGGACAATTGGTCACGTGCACTCGGGCGCGCTGGGCTGGAACGGCATGATCACCTTTGGTGCGCTGTACTTCCTGGTGCCCGTCCTGTGGAAGCGTGAGCGTCTGTACTCGCTGCAGATGGTCAGCTGGCACTTCTGGCTCGCCACAATCGGCATCGTTCTGTACGCCGCGTCGATGTGGGTCACCGGTATCATGGAAGGCCTGATGTGGCGCGAAGTGGATGCCAACGGCTTCCTGGTGAACTCGTTCGCCGACACCGTGGCTGCCAAGTTCCCGATGTATGTGGTGCGTGCTCTGGGTGGCGTGATGTTCGTCGCCGGTTCGCTGATCATGTGCTACAACCTGTGGATGACTGTGCGGAAAGCGCCGGCCAAAGAGGCCAGCCTGACCGTCGCGGTCCCGGCTGAATAAGGAGGGCCGGAGCAATGGCAATTCTCGACAAACACAAGATCCTCGAGACCAACGCGACCCTCCTGCTGATCTTCAGCTTTTTGGTCGTGACCATCGGTGGCATCGTACAGATCACCCCGCTGTTCTATCTTGAGAACACAATCGAAAAGGTGGAGGGCATGCGCCCTTACACCCCCCTCGAGATGGCGGGTCGCGAGATCTACATCCGCGAAGGCTGCTATGTCTGCCACAGCCAGATGATCCGTCCGATGCGGGATGAGGTCGAACGCTATGGCCACTACTCGCTGGCAGCGGAATCGATGTACGATCACCCGTTCCAGTGGGGGTCCAAACGGACCGGACCGGATCTGGCGCGTGTCGGTGGCCGCTATTCCGATCAATGGCATGTCGACCACCTGCGGGATCCGCAATCCGTTGTACCTGAATCGGTGATGCCGAAATACGGCTTCCTCGAACATCGCAAAATTGACGGCAAGTACATCGGTGATGTGATGGCCGCCAATGCTCTGGTCGGGACGCCTTATTCCGAAGAGATGCTGGAAAACGCACAAGCCGACTTCCTCGCTCAGGCTGACCCGGACAGCGACTATGACGGGCTGCTGGAGCGCTATGGTGACAAGGTCAACGTGCGCAACTTCGACGGCCAGCCCGAGTTGACCGAAGCTGATGCGTTGGTTGCCTATCTTCAGATGCTGGGCACGTTGGTCGATTTCTCGACCTTCACCCCGGACGCAAGCCGCTAAAGGAGGATCGTGATGGAAGAATACACAATTCTCAGGCAGTTCGCGGATAGCTGGATGCTGCTGCTGTTGTTCGCCTTCTTCGTTGGTATCGTCATCTGGGTGTTCCGCCCCGGTGCCAGCAAGGAATACAAGGACACCGCCAACATCCCCTTCCGGCATCAAGACAAACCCGCCACATCCAAGGAGGCGCGGCAATGAGCAAGACACCTGAAAAACAGCCGGGTGATCCGAACACAACCGGGCACAGCTGGGACGGGATCGAAGAGTTCGACAACCCGATGCCGCGCTGGTGGCTGTGGACCTTCTACGCCACTATCTTCTGGGGCGTGATCTACACGATCATGTATCCAGCATGGCCCCTGGTCCAGTCGGCCACCGCCGGCGTCATGGGCTGGTCTTCACGGGCTTTGGTCCAGCAGGAGATGGTCGCATTCGAAGAGGCAAATGCACCCTGGAACGCCAAACTGGTGGAAACACCGCTGGAAGACATCGCGCAGGACGCTGAGCTTCAGCAATATGCCGTGAACTCTGGCGGTGCCGTGTTCCGTACATGGTGCGCGCAGTGCCACGGTTCCGGTGCGCAGGGCGCGCCGGGTTTCCCGAACCTGCTGGATGACGCCTGGCTGTGGGGTGGTACGATGGAAGATATCGTCTACACCGTCAGCTATGGTATCCGGAACGAAGAAAGTGACGATGCGCGCTATTCCGAGATGCCTGCCTTCGGTGAAATCCTGGAGCATGACGAAATCACGCAGGTGGTTCAGTATGTCATGTCGCTGAGCAATGCTCAGACCGATGACGCGGCGGCACAGGCGGGCAAGGTTGTCTTCGAAGACAACTGCGTGTCCTGCCATGGTGAAGATGGCAAAGGTGACATCTTCCAGGGGGCGCCGAACCTGACCGACGCGATCTGGCTTTATGGCGGTAGCGAAGAAGCTCTGACCGAAACAGTGACCTACAGCCGCTTTGGCGTCATGCCGAACTGGGATACCCGCCTGACCGAGGCGCAGATCCGTGCGGTATCCGCCTATGTCCACCAGTTGGGTGGTGGCCAGTAAGACCTAGAGGGCACCTTCGGGCGGCTGGCCGCCCGAAGGCTGTAGCACCGGCTGTTCCATCTGTTCGCGCGTTTCCTGAACAGCCGGTGCTTTTTTACACTGAATTCCTTTTGTTTTGCCATTCCGTTCTTTGCAACGACGGCTTATCACCCGCGTTCGGGCAGGGCTGACCCGGGGCTGCGACAATTGGTCGGTACTTGGAAAACTGCATGTACCACGTGCAGCTGGTATCGCGCCACAAGCAGATTTTCCGCCAAAATAGGCTCAAAATCGGGTAAAATACCTGATTTCCAGCCTCGGTAAGAAGGGCGGATCTTCAAAAGATGTTTGCTCGATGCGCTTTTTGACCCATGTCAAAGTTCGCCTAGGCATGATCTGGAACAAGACGTCTTCAGAAGACCCATTTGTGGAGCCAGCCAGTGAGCGATTCCGATCCCGCCCCCAGCCTTTACGCCGCGCGTGAGCCGATTTTTCCAAGACGTGTTTCGGGGCCGTTTCGAAACCTGAAATGGATCATCCTCATCGTGACGCTGGGCATTTACTATGTGACGCCCTGGATCAGATGGGATCGCGGCCCCAGCCTGCCTGATCAGGCTGTCCTGCTGGATCTTGCAAATCGACGTTTTTATTTCTTCTGGATCGAGATCTGGCCGCACGAATTCTACTTTGTCGCTGGTCTGCTGATCATGGCAGGTTTGGGTCTGTTCCTGTTTACGTCGGCTCTGGGTCGCGTTTGGTGCGGATACGCATGCCCGCAAACCGTCTGGACGGACCTGTTCATTCTGGTCGAGCGGTGGATTGAAGGCGACAGAAACGCCCGCCTGCGCCTGCACCGTCAGGAAAAGCTTGATTTCCGAAAGGCTCGCTTGCGGGTCACCAAATGGGCGGTCTGGTTTCTGATCGGTTTGGCGACAGGTGGTGCCTGGGTGTTCTATTTCGCGGATGCACCCACGCTGGCCCGTGATCTTGTGACGGGCAACGCGCATCCCGTTGCCTATACGACGATGTTGATCCTGACGGGTACAACCTTCTTCTTCGGCGGGTTCGCCCGCGAGCAGATCTGTATCTATGCCTGCCCTTGGCCGCGCATTCAGGCGGCGATGATGGATGAGGACACGCTGGTTGTCGGCTATCGTGAATGGCGGGGTGAACCGCGCGGCAAAGGCAAGCGGACGGCCGATTCTGAGTTGGGGGATTGCATCGACTGTATGGCCTGCGTGAATGTCTGCCCTGTCGGGATCGATATTCGGGATGGCCAGCAGCTGGAATGTATCACCTGTGCCCTTTGTATCGACGCGTGTGATGACATGATGGCCAAGATCGGCAAGCCACGAGGGCTGATCGACTACATGGCGCTGAGCGATGAAGCCCATGAGCGATCCGGCGAGCCCGCCAAGAATGTCTGGAAGCACATTCTGAGGCCGCGTACGATTTTGTACACCGCATTGTGGGCGCTGGTCGGGTTCGGGCTGCTGTTTGCGCTCTTCATCCGTTCTGACATTGATCTGACTGTTGCACCGGTTCGCAACCCCACTTTCGTCACCCTGTCGGACGGTACAATCCGCAACACCTATGACGTTCGTCTGCGCAACAAGCACGGTGAGGACCGTCTTTTCAAACTGTCATTGGCGGGCGATCCGGCGATGCGACTGGAAATCGAGGGAACCAATATCGATACTGTGAATGTCACGGCGGATACGGCACAATTGACCCGTGTATATATCGTGGCCTCCCGCAATAGCGATCCGGCCGCAGCAGATGCGACACCAGTACGGATCTGGGTCGAAGACCTCAGCAGCGGCGAACGCGCATACAAGGACACCACGTTCAACGGACGAGGGAACTGATCATGGCCGAACGTAAATTCACCGGAAAGCACGCCCTTGCCGTGTTTGTCGGCGCTTTTGGCGTGATCATCGCGGTGAACCTCGTGCTGGCGTACAATGCGGTGAAAACCTTTCCCGGGCTGGAGGTCAAGAACTCCTACGTCGCCAGCCAGGAGTTCAACGAGCGCCTGAAAGAGCAGCAGGCGCTGGGCTGGACAGTTCGGGCGGAAACCAAAGGCGGCCTTCTGATCCTGCACATCACCGACGAAAGCGGTGCGCCGGTTGAGGTGAGCGAATTGCAGGCCGTGGTCGGTCGGGCAACCCATGTGCGCGACGACTTCGTGCCGGATTTTACGTTCGACGGTACAGCCTATGCCACGCCTGCTACACTGGGCAAGGGCAACTGGAACATCCGGTTGGTGGCGCGTGACGGAAACGGCGCCGAATTCTCGCAGCGCGTCCCGCTTTACGTAAAGGGGTAAGCATGACGGCTCAGCTTTCATCCGGCACAGCAGCCTGCCCAGGCTGCCTTGCGGCCCCGGCAGAACCGGCCCGGCCCATACCGGAGGATGTGCAGATCGCCTTGTCGCTGCCGGGCATTCATTGCTCGGCTTGTATCGCGACGGTCGAGCGTGAACTGAACGCGCATCCCGGTGTCGAAGACGCCCGGGTGAACCTGACGCTCAAACGCGCGATGATCAAAGCCACGCCGGAAACGCGTGCAAGCGATCTGATCCCGGTGCTTGAACAGGCAGGATTCGAAGCACATGAGCTTGATCCGGGGGCTTTGTCCGCAACCCAGACGGACAAGGCCGGGCGTGATCTTCTGATGCGGCTGGCCGTGGCCGGGTTTGCATCCATGAACGTGATGTTGCTGTCGGTGTCGGTCTGGTCAGGTGCGACGGATGCAACGCGGGACATGTTCCACTGGATTTCAGCGGCCATCGCGCTGCCGGCCATTGCGTTCTCGGCCCAGCCGTTCTTTGCCAATGCCTGGAGCGCCCTGCGCGTGCGACGGCTGAATATGGATGTGCCGATTGTACTGGCGATCCTGTTGGCGCTGGTCACGTCGCTGTGGGAAACCGCGTTGAGCGGCGAGCATGCCTATTTCGACGCAGCCCTGACATTGACCTTCTTTCTGCTGGCCGGACGGTATCTGGATTACCGCACCCGTGCCGCGGCGCGATCTGCGGCCGAAGAATTGACCGCGTTGGAAGTTCCCCGCGCCATTCGTGTCGCCGATGGGATTGAAGATGAAGTTCCCGTTGCCGAGTTGTGCGTCGGAGATCTGATCCTTGTCCGACCAGGTGGGCGCATGCCCGTGGACGGCCAGATCGTGTCGGGTCAGTCCGAACTGGATCGATCCCTTCTGACGGGCGAGACGGTGCCAGTCTTTGCCGAGGCCGGGCAGGCTGTGAGCGCGGGTGAAGTCAACCTGACGGGTCCGTTGACAATCCGGGCAACGGCGGTCGGGGAAGACACGTCGCTCCATCGTATGGCTGATCTGGTCGCCATCGCCGAGTCTGGCCGGTCCCGGTACACCTCGTTGGCCGATAAGGCTGCCAAGCTGTATGCGCCCGGCGTTCACATTCTGTCGGCGCTCAGCTTTGTTGGGTGGTACATCTATTCCGGTGATTTGCGCACGGCGCTGAACATCGCGGCGGCTGTTCTGATTATTACCTGCCCCTGTGCGTTGGGTCTGGCCGTGCCAGCGGTAACCACGGCCGCGTCGGGCCGGTTGTTCCGCAAGGGAATGCTGATCAAGCACGCCACAGCACTGGAACGGCTGTCCGAAGCTGACACAGTTGTATTCGACAAGACGGGAACGCTGACATCCGGCGCACCGGAACTGGTCAATCTGGCAGACCATGCACGGGCCAAGGTCGAGGTCGCTCTGGCGCTGGCCGAGGCTTCTGCACATCCCTTGTCCGTATCATTGGCAAAAGCGGCGCGTGCGGCAGGCATCAAACCAGCAAATGTGCGGGGAGTAGCCGAGGTTCCCGGCTATGGCACCGAGGGCGAATTCCGTGGTCAGCGTGTTCGTCTGGGGCGGGCGGCCTGGGTCGGCGCGGATCAGGGCACAGACACTTCGGCCTGGCTGGCAATCGGCGAGGACGCACCCGTGGCCTTCCGATTCTCGGACGCGTTGCGCCCGGGCGCCGCTGAGGCGGTGGATGCCCTGCGTGCTTCGGGCAAGCGTGTGCTTCTGATTTCAGGGGATTCGCAGGGGGCGGTGCGCGCCTTGGCGGAAAAACTGGGAATTGCGGATTGGATCGCCGAGGCTTTGCCGCAGGACAAGGCAAGACGCATTCAGGATCTCAGCGATGAAGGCCACAAAGTTCTGATGGTTGGCGACGGGCTGAACGATACCGCCGCTTTGGCGGCGGCGCATGTGTCGATCTCTCCGGCCTCTGCGCTGGATGCGGCGCGGGTCGCGTCAGATATCGTGCTGTTGGGCAATGATCTTTCGCCCATTGCGGATGCGTGTGACACGGCCGTCAAAGCCACCAGACGCATTCGCGAAAACTTCCAGATCGCAACCGTTTACAATGTGATCGCCGTTCCTCTGGCCGTGATCGGACTGGCGACACCGCTGATCGCGGCCTTGGCGATGTCGACCTCGTCCATTACCGTGTCCCTGAACGCCCTGCGGTTGAGGTAATCTGAATGGAAGTGCTTGCTTATCTGATCCCGATTTCCCTGTTCCTGGGGGGCGTTGGTCTGGCCGCCTTCGTATATACCGTTCGTACGAACCAGTACGAAGACCCCGAAGGTGACGCGCGCCGGATCCTGAGCGACGAATGGGATGACAAACCCAAACCCTGAACGAATGCCCCATAGAGGCAGAGTTGAACCAACTGCCCTTGAAATTGCCGCAATGCCCGGCTATGTCCGGCCCATCCGCTAGCAGAGAGAACACGCCAAATGGCCACCACCAATCCGATCCAGTTCATTCAGCAAGTCCGTGCCGAAGTCTCCAAGGTCGTCTGGCCGACCCGGCGCGAGGTGCTGTTGACCACGGTAATGGTCTTCATCATGGCGGCGCTGACGGCTGTATTTTTCGCTTTGGTCGATTTGGGTATCCGGGGTGGTCTTCAACTGATCCTGGGTGCTTTCAGCTAGACGGGATCAGCGCGCTGAAACGTCTCTGCCCCCTTGCGCTGCGGGCAATGTCAGAGTAGGTGACGCGGTACTATTCGGAATGGGCGTGTGGCGATTCGGGCTGCGCGCCGCTTTTTATTCCGGATGGCGTGGCAAGATTTTAATGACGGGTGTGTCCGGTACGCTTGATACCCCGAAGACAAACAAGGACGACAGGTTCATGGCGAAACGGTGGTACTCGGTCAGCGTTCTTTCGAATTTCGAAAAGAAGATCGCAGAACAGATCCGCACGTCGGTGGCTGAACAGGGCCTTGAGGACGATATCGACGAAGTTCTGGTGCCCACCGAAGAGGTGATCGAAGTGCGCCGGGGCAAGAAGGTCACGACCGAACGCCGATTTATGCCTGGTTACGTTCTGGTGCATATGGAAATGTCGGATCAGGGGTACCACCTGATCAACTCGATCAACCGCGTCACCGGTTTCCTGGGCCCGCAAGGCCGCCCGATGCCGATGCGCGACGCCGAAGTGAACCAGATCCTGAACCGTGTTCAGGAAGGTGAAGAAGCACCCAAGCTGATGATCAGCTTCGAGGTCGGTGAGAAGGTCAAAGTCAACGATGGCCCGTTCGAAGATTTCGACGGCATGGTCGAAGGTGTGGACGACGAAAACCAGAAGCTGAAGGTTTCGGTTTCGATCTTCGGCCGGGAAACTCCGGTCGAGCTGGATTTCACGCAGGTCACCAAGCAGAGCTGAGGAAACACTCCTCGAGAATTGAAACGCCGCGATGCCAAGGGCAACGCGGTGTTTTTTGATTGGGTATTCGCTGAAAACGTGTCGACCTATTGCGCCTGCACCATGGCCGCGCGCAAAAGTTGCGGGCGGTCGGTCTGCGAGGGCAGGAACACAGCCTGCGATCCGGCGTCCAGGGCCGACAGGCTCGCGTCATACCACTGCATCGCAAGATCGCGACGTTTCTGTACACCGAAGCCTTCGCGCAGATGGTGGCCAATCAGTTCGCCATAGGCGGGCTCACCCATTGCGACCAACATCAGGGCAGACCCAAGCGCGGCATCCATGTTGTCCTGACGATAGCCAATCGCAAGGCAAACCTTACTTGTCGCGGCAAGATCTTGGGGGCTGAGGCCCGAGTCCAGCGCCAGCTTGCGCATCTGGGTTTCAGCCTCGGTTTTCGAATTGATAGACAGAGCATCAACCTGAGGCGCCACCATTTCACCATACGAGTCGCATTGAGCACTCACCTGCTCCGGCGTCAGCCCCTGGATATCCTGAATCAGATCTTCACCGCGCGCCATCGCGTAGCTGCGGGCAAGACAGAACTGTTCGCTGAGCGCAAAGTCGGGATCGGACATGTTCGCCAGGGTCGTATAGCCGCCATTGGTAGATGTTTGCAGCATGACCCCGCTACAGCGATTGGCCAGCGACGGGCCTCCGGTGCCGCCGGAAAACAGGCTCGGCAGGCTGGCAGACGTTGTTTCGGTTGTCTCCGGCTCAGGTTCTTGCGGTGTCGCAACCGGAACAGGTTGTGCCGGGGCGGCTTGTGCCGGCGCCTGAGGGGCAGTAGCCAAAGCAGATCCCGTCTGCACCTGACGGCGATACGCCATCAGAAGCGGTTGGCCCGCAAGTTGAGTCGTTGCCTGTCCACCGCTTGTGGCCCAATAGTAGGCTTGCATCAGAAAATCATACTGATACGGCTGAAAATCATAGCCATTTATAGGATAACCCATCGAGGCCTGATAGCGTTCGATTGCGGACCGGGTGCCACGACCGACCTGACCATCGACCCTTCCTGCATTGTACCCGAAGTAATTGAGCGCGGTCTGGGTTTGCGCGCCTTGCGTGGTCGACGGAATGCCTGACCGATAGGTGCGGTTCGATGTAGTTGTTCTCTGAGATTTCTTCTTTTGTTGGTCCTTGCCGATTGCGTAACCAACGATCCCGCCGACGACCGCACCACCAAGAAACTCTCCAGCGTCGGCCCGCGCCGTTTGAGGGATGGCAGCAGCAAGAGAAAAGGCGATGCCAAGAGTTAAAGCTAAACGAAGTATCATAATTAACCTCCACCAATAATCACAATTTTTAAGGAGTATAGCACGGGCATCTGCGTTGTGGCGAAGCAAGCGCCAATGTCGCGTTCAATTGGCTAAAAACTGGCGGTTTTACATGTCTTCGCAAATTGTTAGAGGAATTTGGAACCGCGCGGACATTCGCGTGTAATCACGCAGGCAGCAAGAATCCTCTCAGGGTTTGATTCGGTACAACCCGAATGGTGCGCCAACCACTTGTCATCTCTCCTGATCCCATGTAAACGCCGCCTCTATCGTCTTCGGGCGAGATTCTCTCGTGGGAGGTTGCCGGGGTCGCGATCCCGGACCGGACCACGCAACATAATCTGGGTGGGACGCGTTTCACCCAAGTTGAAAGGAAAACCAAATGGCCAAGAAGCTTGCTGGTACAATGAAACTGCAGGTTCCTGCAGGTCAGGCGAACCCGTCGCCGCCAGTTGGTCCGGCGCTGGGTCAGCGCGGCATCAACATCATGGAATTCTGCAAGGCGTTCAACGCCAAGACCGCAGACATGGAGCAGGGCGCACCTTGCCCAACCGTGATCACCTATTATCAGGACAAGTCCTTCACCATGGACATCAAGACGCCGCCCGCGTCTTATTACCTGAAAAAAGCAGCTGGTCTGAAGCCGGTCGGCAAGCGTAACCGCCCCCGTGGCGCGGAAAACCCCGGTCGTGAGACAGTGGCCACCGTGACCTCGAAGCAGGTTCGTGAAATCGCCGAAGCCAAAATGAAAGATCTGAACGCCAACGACGTCGAAGGCGCAATGCAGATCATCCTGGGCTCGGCCCGCTCTATGGGCATCGAGGTGAAGTAAGATGGCAAAACTCGGTAAACGTACCCGCGCTGCGCGCGAAGCTGTCGCCGGCAAGGAAAACCTGTCGGTTGAAGAAGCAGTTGCCCTGGTCAAAGCCAATGCAACCTCGAAATTCGACGAGACCATCGAAATCGCACTGAACCTGGGTGTTGACACCCGCCACGCGGACCAGATGGTTCGCGGCGTTGTCGGCCTGCCGAACGGCACCGGTAAAGCGATGCGCGTTGCTGTTTTCGCTCGTGGCCCCAAGGCCGATGAGGCGAAAGAAGCAGGTGCGGACATCGTTGGCGCAGAAGACCTGATGGAAACCATTCAGGGCGGCACCATCGAATTCGATCGCTGCATCGCAACCCCGGACATGATGCCGATCGTCGGTCGTCTGGGTAAAGTTCTGGGCCCCCGCAACCTGATGCCAAACCCCAAGGTTGGTACCGTGACCATGGACGTGAAAGCGGCCGTGGAAGCAGCCAAGGGCGGTGAAGTTCAGTTCAAGGCGGAAAAAGGCGGCGTTGTGCATGCCGGTGTTGGCAAAGCGTCGTTCGACGAAGCCAAACTGGCTGAAAACGTCCGCGCGTTTGTCTCGGCTGTTGCCAAGGCGAAACCGTCGGGCGCCAAAGGCACCTATATGAAGAAAATCGCGCTGAGCTCGACCATGGGCCCCGGTGTGACCGTTGATGTAGCAGAGGCCTCGGGCGAGTAAGCCAGACAAATCTGCTGTAAAGTATTGATCCCGGGTGGTGCAAACTGCCCGGGATTTTCATTTTGCCGGGTTCGGTGCGAAGATAAATCGCATGCATTTCAGTTCTGGCAATCGAACGGACCATGGCTATGGAAACTAAGCGCGAACTCCTCCAAAGATTTCTTAAGGGATTGGAAACCGGTGACGCCATGGCGGCAGCGGTTGTGAATGAAGAGAAGTACATCCAGCACAACCCTCAAACTCACGAAGGCAGCGAAGGTATTGCCGACCTGTTCGCAAGGCTGTCCAAAACCTCGCCCAAGGTTACATTCAAAAGGGTTTTCGAGGATGGCGACTTTGCCTTTGCGCATATCGAGTACGATTTCAGTAGCCTGCGCGCCGCGTTTGAGGTGTTTCGGTTCGAAGATGGCAAAGCCGTAGAGCATTGGGACAACATTCAGCCCTTACGCGGTCCAAACCTTTCTGGGCGTGTAATGCTGGATGGTCACACCGAAGTAACGGACCTGGAGAAGACGGAAGAAAACCGAGCCGCTAGCAGCATGTTTGTCACAGACGTTCTGATAAAGCGCAGGTTTGACAGATTGGCGGACTTTGTTGCAGAGGATCTAAAACAGCACAATCCGGACATGGCCGACGGAATCGTAGCGCTCAAGAACGTGTTGGAAGGAACAAGCGAAAGCGGGACAAAATTTGTCTACAAGCATTTGCATCGGGTTTTGGCAGAGGGAAATTTCGTCCTTTGCGTGTGCGAAGGGGAAAGAAATGGGGTGCATTCCAGCTTTTATGATTTGTATCGCTGGGACGCTGATCGGATCGTCGAACATTGGAACACCATCGAAGCGGTTCCGCCGCGCAAGGAATGGAAAAACGACAACGGGAAGTTCTGACACATGCCCTTGGAACTTGGGTGTTGTATGATCTGAATTGGGTGTAATTTACCCCTTGGAAACCTCCTCTATCTGCCCTAAGAAGACCTGCGGAACAAAGCGTGCGATTCGTCGTGCGCTTTGTTTCGTTTCGTCCAAGACGGTGGGTGGGTCCATTCGGCCCCTTAATTCCCTGCCTGAGACGGGTAAGACCAAAGAATTCTGGGGGTCCCACCCTCGGGCGCATTTTGGCCAATCCCGTAACAAGGACCTGAACGCCGGAGCGAAAGCTGCGGCAAATATGAGCCGGGGTGAGATTTCGCCCCTAACTTGGAGAGAACTGTGGATAGAGCCCAGAAAGAGAAAGTGGTCGAGGAACTCGGCCAAATCTTCGAAAGCTCTGGCGTCGTAGTGGTTGCCCACTACGCCGGTCTGACAGTTGCCGAGATGCAGGACCTGCGCGCGCGTGCACGCGAAGCGGGCGGTTCCGTGCGTGTTGCCAAAAACAGGCTCGCCAAAATCGCCCTTGAGGGTAAGCCGTGTGAAAGCATGGCCGACCTGCTGACAGGGATGACCGTTCTGACCTATTCCGAGGACCCTGTGGCAGCAGCCAAAGTGGCCGAGGACTTCGCCAAGGAGAACAAGAAGTTCGAAATCCTTGGCGGTGCAATGGGCGAGAACGCTCTGGACCGCAAAGGCGTCGAAGCTGTTTCGAAAATGCCGTCTCGCGAGGAGCTTATTGCTTCGATCGTGGGCTGCATTGGCGCACCTGCTTCGAACATCGCCGGCGCGATTGGCGCACCTGCAAGCAATATCGCAAGCATCCTTTCCACCATCGAAGAGAAGGCGGAAGCTGCGTAAGCGGTTGGCACTGAATGATCTGCGTGGGGCATTTGCCCTGACGTTGGAACACACACTGTAAACGGAAAGAGCTGATAAAATGGCTGATCTGAAAGCACTCGCAGAAAGCATCGTGGGTCTGACCCTGCTGGAAGCACAAGAACTGAAAACCATCCTCAAAGACGAATACGGCATCGAGCCCGCAGCTGGCGGCGCCGTAATGGTCGCAGGTGCAGCTGGCGACGCCGGCGGTGCAGCTGAGGAAGAAAAAACCGAATTCGACGTCGTTCTGAAGAACGCCGGCGCATCGAAAATCAACGTCATCAAAGAAGTTCGCGGCATCACCGGCCTGGGCCTGAAAGAAGCCAAAGAACTGGTCGAAGCCGGCGGCAAGATCAAAGAAGGCGTGGACAAAGCAGAAGCAGAAGACGTCAAAGCCAAGCTGGAAGCAGCTGGCGCCGAAGTCGAGCTGGCCTAAGCTTGGTCTCAGGTGCATCGCTGATGTGCCGAAAAATTTGGCTGGGTCCGGAGAAATCCGGGTCCAGCCGAACCTGTCTTAGAAAGGGCCTCAAGACGCGAGGCGTTTTCTAAGACACGGTTTTCGGATCGGGAGGCCGCCTTCGGGACGGTGGCCATGAATTGATCCGGACGTGTTGTCTCGATTGTGCAAGATGCCGGGGCCCGACGGTGTCTTTGCCCGCTGAGAACATCGAAAGGTGACATCTGACATGGCTCAAACGTTCCTTGGCCAGAAACGTCTTCGTAAATATTACGGCAAAATCCGCGAAGTGCTGGAAATGCCGAACCTCATTGAGGTCCAGAAATCTTCTTATGATCTTTTCCTGCGCTCCGGCGATGCAGAGCAGCCCACTGACGGCGAAGGCATCAAAGGCGTGTTCCAGTCGGTTTTCCCGATCAAGGATTTCAACGAAACCTCCGTTCTGGAATTCGTGAAATACGATCTGGAAAAACCCAAATACGACGTCGAAGAGTGCATGCAGCGCGACATGACCTACAGCGCACCGCTGAAGGTTACCTTGCGTCTGATCGTGTTCGATGTCGATGAGGACACCGGCGCAAAATCGGTAAAGGACATCAAGGAGCAGGATGTCTTCATGGGCGATATGCCTTTGATGACGCCGAACGGCACTTTTGTCGTGAACGGGACCGAGCGTGTGATCGTATCGCAGATGCACCGTTCGCCCGGCGTGTTCTTTGACCACGACAAAGGCAAGACTCATTCCTCGGGCAAGCTGCTGTTTGCCTGCCGCATCATCCCGTATCGCGGCAGCTGGCTGGACTTCGAGTTTGACGCCAAGGACATCGTGTTCGCCCGGATCGACCGTCGCCGCAAACTGCCTGTGACAACCCTGCTTTATGCATTGGGTCTGGATCAGGAAGCGATCATGGACGCGTATTACAACACCGTGTCCTACAAGCTGGACAAGAATAAGGGTTGGGTGACACCGTTCTTCCCCGAGCGCGTGCGCGGCACCCGCCCGACCTATGATCTGGTTGACGCCAAGTCCGGTGAAGTGATTGCCGAAGCGGGCAAGAAAGTTACCCCACGCGCGGTCAAGAAGCTGATCGACGAAGGCACCGTCACTGATCTGCTGGTTCCGTTTGATCACATCGTCGGCAAGTTTGTCGCCAAGGACATCATCAACGAAGAAACCGGCGCGATCTATGTCGAAGCCGGTGATGAGCTGACCCTGGAATACGACAAGGATGGCGACCTGATCGGCGGTACCGTCAAGG
Source organism: Ruegeria sp. AG6 (assembly GCF_056541565.1). Classification (NCBI taxonomy): domain Bacteria; kingdom Pseudomonadati; phylum Pseudomonadota; class Alphaproteobacteria; order Rhodobacterales; family Roseobacteraceae; genus Ruegeria; species Ruegeria sp. AG6. The sequence goes on from NZ_JBQFYQ010000015.1 coordinate 45,760, forward strand.
AACTGATCGACGCGGGTATCACCGACATCCCGGTACTGGACATCGACAACGTCAATGTCGGCCCCTACATGCGCAACACCATGGCTCAGGACAAGAACCTGAACCGTGAAAGCGCGCTGATGGACATCTACCGCGTTATGCGTCCGGGTGAGCCGCCCACCGTCGAGGCTGCGTCGGCTCTGTTCGACACGTTGTTCTTCGACAGCGAGCGGTATGATCTGTCCGCTGTTGGCCGCGTGAAGATGAATATGCGTCTGGCACTGGATGCGCCTGACACCCTGCGTACCCTGCGCCGCGAAGACATCGTGGCCTGTATCAAGGCGCTGGTGGAGCTGCGCGACGGCAAAGGCGATGTGGACGATATCGACCACCTCGGCAACCGTCGTGTGCGTTCGGTCGGCGAACTGATGGAAAACCAGTACCGCGTCGGCCTGCTGCGCATGGAGCGCGCAATCAAAGAGCGTATGTCGTCAGTCGAGATCGACACCGTCATGCCACAGGACCTGATCAACGCGAAACCGGCGGCGGCCGCGGTTCGTGAATTCTTCGGCAGCTCGCAGCTGTCGCAGTTCATGGACCAGACCAACCCGCTGTCCGAGGTTACCCACAAACGCCGTCTTTCGGCGCTTGGCCCCGGTGGTCTGACTCGTGAACGTGCGGGCTTTGAGGTGCGCGACGTTCACCCAACCCACTATGGCCGGATGTGCCCGATCGAAACGCCCGAAGGTCCGAACATCGGTCTGATCAACTCGCTGGCCACCTTCGCCCGCGTGAACAAGTACGGCTTCATCGAAACCCCTTATCGCGTCGTACAAGACGGGCAGGTGACCGACGAGGTCCACTACATGTCCGCGACCGAGGAAATGCGTCACACCGTGGCACAGGCCAACGCGACGTTGGATACGGATGGCAAGTTCATCAACGATCTGGTTTCGACCCGTCAGGCGGGTGACTACACGCTTGCCCCGCGCGAGAATGTGGACCTGATCGACGTGTCGCCGAAACAGCTGGTCTCGGTTGCTGCATCGCTGATCCCGTTCCTCGAAAACGACGACGCCAACCGCGCTCTGATGGGTTCGAACATGCAACGTCAGGCGGTTCCGCTGCTGCGGGCCGAGGCACCGCTGGTCGGTACCGGCATCGAGGAAAAGGTTGCGATCGACTCGGGTGCTGCGATCCAGGCGAAACGCGCCGGTATCATCGACCAGGTCGATGCCCAGCGTATCGTTATCCGCGCCACTGAAGATCTGGAACTGGGCGACGCTGGCGTTGACATCTATCGTCTGCGCAAGTTCCAGCGTTCGAACCAGAACACCTGCATCAACCAGCGTCCGCTGATCAAGGTGGGTGACACCGTCCAGAAGGGCGAAGTCATTGCCGATGGTCCGTCGACCGATATGGGTGAACTGGCCCTGGGTAAGAACGTGGTCGTCGCGTTCATGCCGTGGAACGGTTACAACTACGAAGACTCGATCCTGATCTCGGAGCGTATCGCGCGTGACGACGTCTTTACCTCGGTTCATATCGAGGAATTTGAAGTCGCCGCCCGTGACACCAAGCTGGGTCCGGAAGAAATCACTCGCGACATCCCGAATGTCGGTGAAGAAGCGCTGCGCAACCTCGACGAGGCGGGCATCGTTTACATCGGTGCGGATGTTGAGCCGGGCGATATTCTGGTCGGCAAGATCACTCCGAAGGGCGAAAGCCCAATGACCCCGGAAGAAAAGCTGCTGCGCGCCATCTTTGGTGAAAAAGCATCTGACGTGCGCGACACCTCGCTGCGCGTGAAGCCGGGCGACTACGGTACGGTCGTTGAGGTTCGCGTCTTCAACCGTCACGGTGTCGAGAAAGACGAGCGTGCGCTGCAGATCGAGCGTGAGGAAGTCGAACGTCTGGCCCGTGACCGGGACGACGAGCTGGCGATCCTTGACCGCAACATCTATGCGCGTCTGCAAGGTCTGATCCTGGGTAAAACCGCTGTCAAAGGCCCGAAAGGCGTCAAGGCAGGGTCGGTGATCACCGAGGAGCTGCTGGAAACCCTGACCCGTGGTCAGTGGTGGCAGCTGGCGCTGGAAGACGAGCAGGATGCACAGATCGTCGAAGCTCTGAACGAGCAGTACGAAGTGCAAAAGCGCGCTCTGGACGCCCGTTTCGAGGACAAGGTCGAGAAAGTCCGTCGTGGCGACGATCTGCCGCCGGGTGTGATGAAGATGGTCAAAGTCTTCATTGCCGTGAAGCGCAAGTTGCAGCCGGGCGACAAGATGGCTGGTCGTCACGGGAACAAGGGTGTGATTTCCAAGGTCGTTCCGATGGAAGACATGCCGTTCCTGGCCGATGGTACGCCGGTTGATTTCTGTCTGAACCCGCTGGGTGTGCCGTCGCGTATGAACGTTGGTCAGATCCTTGAAACCCACATGGGTTGGGCCGCACGCGGTCTGGGTCTGAACATCGATGAGGCGCTACAGGAATACCGCCGTTCGGGCGATCTGACGCCGGTACGTGACGCGATGAAACACGCCTATGGCGAGGATGTCTATGAAGAGGGCATCAGCGGCATGGACGAGGACCAGCTGATCGAAGCGGCCAGCAACGTCACTCGCGGTGTTCCGATCGCAACCCCGGTCTTTGACGGCGCCAAAGAGGCTGACGTCAACGACGCTCTGGTGCGCGCGGGCTTCTCGGAAAGCGGTCAGTCGATCCTGTTCGACGGTCGTACCGGTGAGCAATTCGCGCGTCCGGTCACCGTGGGCATCAAGTACCTGCTGAAACTGCACCACCTTGTGGACGACAAGATCCACGCGCGTTCGACCGGGCCGTACAGCCTGGTGACCCAGCAGCCGCTGGGTGGTAAGGCGCAGTTCGGTGGTCAGCGCTTTGGTGAGATGGAGGTCTGGGCTCTGGAAGCTTACGGCGCCGCCTACACCCTGCAGGAGATGCTGACGGTGAAATCGGATGACGTCGCCGGCCGGACCAAGGTCTATGAGTCGATCGTCAAGGGCGAGGATAACTTTGAAGCGGGCGTGCCGGAATCGTTCAACGTTCTGGTGAAAGAAGTCCGTGGCCTCGGCCTGAATATGGAACTCCTGGATGCGGAGGTTGAGGAGTAAGGGCCTTGCCCTTTCTCCCGTCCCCCCTTCCGCAAGATTTGAGGTAACAAATGAACCAGGAAATCACCAACAACCCGTTCAACCCGCTGACGCCGCCGAAAGTATTCGACGAGATCAAGGTCTCACTGGCGTCGCCCGAGCGGATTCTGTCTTGGTCCTATGGCGAGATCAAGAAACCCGAAACCATCAACTACCGGACGTTCAAGCCTGAACGTGACGGCCTGTTCTGCGCGCGCATCTTTGGCCCGATCAAAGATTATGAATGTCTGTGCGGCAAATATAAGCGGATGAAGTATCGCGGCGTTGTCTGCGAGAAATGCGGTGTGGAAGTCACCCTGCAAAAAGTCCGCCGCGAGCGTATGGGTCATATCGAACTGGCCGCGCCCGTTGCGCATATCTGGTTCCTGAAATCGCTGCCGTCCCGCATTGGTCTGATGCTGGACATGACGCTGCGCGATCTGGAACGCGTTCTGTACTTTGAAAACTACGTCGTCATCGAGCCCGGTCTGACCGACCTGACCTACGGCCAGATGCTGACCGAAGAAGAGTACATGGACGCGCAGGATGCCTATGGCATGGACGCGTTCACCGCGAATATCGGTGCCGAAGCCATCCGTGAGATGCTGGCCCAGATCGATCTGGAAGCCGAAGCAGAACAGCTGCGCGCTGATCTGGCCGAAGCAACCGGCGAGCTGAAGCCCAAGAAGATCATCAAGCGTCTGAAGGTTGTTGAATCCTTCCTCGAGTCGGGCAACCGGCCCGAGTGGATGGTGATGACCGTGATCCCGGTTATTCCGCCGGAACTGCGTCCGCTGGTTCCGCTGGATGGTGGCCGTTTTGCGACTTCGGATCTGAACGATCTGTATCGCCGCGTCATCAACCGGAACAACCGTCTGAAGCGTCTGATCGAACTGCGCGCGCCTGACATCATCGTCCGCAACGAAAAGCGGATGCTGCAGGAATCCGTTGACGCTCTGTTCGACAACGGCCGTCGTGGCCGCGTGATCACCGGCGCCAACAAGCGTCCGCTGAAATCGCTGTCGGACATGCTGAAAGGTAAGCAGGGTCGCTTCCGTCAGAACCTTTTGGGGAAACGCGTCGACTTCTCGGGCCGTTCGGTCATCGTGACCGGTCCGGAACTCAAGCTGCACCAGTGTGGTCTGCCCAAGAAGATGGCGCTGGAACTGTTCAAGCCGTTCATCTACTCGCGCCTTGAAGCCAAGGGTCTGTCTTCGACTGTGAAACAGGCGAAGAAACTGGTCGAGAAAGAGCGTCCCGAAGTGTGGGATATCCTCGACGAGGTGATCCGCGAACACCCTGTCATGCTGAACCGTGCGCCGACGCTGCACCGTCTGGGCATTCAGGCGTTCGAGCCGGTCCTGATCGAAGGTAAAGCCATCCAGCTGCACCCGCTGGTCTGTTCGGCCTTCAACGCCGACTTCGACGGCGACCAGATGGCCGTTCACGTCCCGCTGAGCCTTGAGGCGCAGCTGGAAGCCCGTGTTCTGATGATGTCGACGAACAACGTTCTGTCGCCTGCAAACGGCGCGCCGATCATCGTTCCGTCGCAGGATATGATCCTGGGTCTGTACTATGTGACCCTGGAACGCGAAGGCATGCCGGGTGAAGGCAAGGTCTTTGGTTCGATCGACGAAGTTCAGCACGCGCTGGACGCGGGTGAGGTGCATCTGCACTCGAAAATCACTGCCCGGATCACGCAGATCGACGAGGAAGGCAACGAAGTTCAGAAGCGCTATGAAACCACTCCGGGCCGTCTGCGTCTGGGTGCGTTGCTGCCGATGAACAACAAGGCGCCGTTCGAGCTGGTCAACCGCTTGCTGCGGAAGAAAGAAGTGCAGCAGGTGATCGACACTGTCTACCGTTACTGCGGTCAGAAAGAGTCGGTTATCTTCTGTGACCAAATCATGTCGATGGGCTTCAAAGAAGCGTTCAAGGCGGGCATCTCGTTCGGCAAGGATGACATGGTCATCCCAGGCGACAAGTGGAGCATCGTCGATGACACCCGCAGTCAGGTGAAAGACTTTGAACAGCAGTACATGGACGGCCTGATCACTCAGGGCGAAAAGTACAACAAGGTTGTTGATGCCTGGTCGAAGTGTAACGACCGCGTGACCGAGGCAATGATGAGCACGATCTCGGACGTTGCCAAGGCCGAAGACGGGTCGGACATGGAGCCGAACTCGGTCTACATGATGGCCCACTCGGGTGCGCGTGGCTCGGTTACTCAGATGAAACAGCTGGGCGGTATGCGTGGCCTGATGGCCAAACCGAACGGTGACATCATCGAGACGCCGATCATCTCGAACTTTAAAGAAGGTCTGACCGTTCTCGAGTACTTCAACTCGACCCACGGTGCCCGTAAGGGTCTTTCGGATACCGCTCTGAAGACGGCGAACTCGGGTTACCTGACCCGTCGTCTGGTGGATGTGGCGCAGGACTGTATCGTTCGTGAGATCGACTGCGGCACCGAGCGTGCGATCACCGCCGAAGCAGCCGTGAACGACGGTGAGGTTGTCGCCTCGCTGGCCGAACGTGTGCTAGGCCGTGTGGCGGCTGACGATGTTCTGCGTCCGGGCACCGATGAGGTGATCGTCGCAGCCGGTCAGCTGATCGACGAACGTATGGCCGACACCATCGACGAAGCCGGCGTTCAGTCGATGCGCATCCGCTCGCCTCTGACATGTGAGTCCGAGGAAGGCGTCTGTGCGACCTGCTACGGTCGTGACCTTGCACGCGGTACAATGGTGAACACAGGTGAAGCTGTCGGCATCATCGCGGCGCAGTCGATCGGTGAACCCGGTACACAGCTGACCATGCGGACCTTCCACATCGGTGGTGTTGCGCAGGGTGGTCAGCAGTCGTTCCAGGAAGCCAGCCAGGAAGGTATCGTTTCCTTCGAGAACCCGCAGATTCTGGTCAACGCAGCCGGCGAAAGCCTGGTCATGGGCCGGAACATGAAGCTGGTGATCAAGGACGAACACGGCGAAGAGCGTGCCAGCCACAAGCTGGGCTACGGCTCCAAGCTGTTCGTCAAGGACGGCACTAAGGTGGCCCGTGGCGACAAGCTGTTCGAGTGGGATCCCTACACCCTGCCGATCATCGCCGAGAAAGCCGGTACTGCAAAATATGTCGATCTGGTTTCGGGCCTCGCTGTCCGCGACGAGACCGACGAAGCAACTGGCATGACCCAGAAGATCGTGATCGACTGGCGCGCCGCCCCCAAGGGCAGTGACCTCAAGCCCGAGATCATTCTGGTTGGCGAAGATGGCGAGCCGGTCCGCAACGATGCGGGCAACCCGGTTCACTATCCGATGTCGGTGGATGCGATCCTGTCGGTCGAAGACGGCCAGAAGGTCGAAGCCGGTGACGTCGTCGCGCGTATCCCGCGCGAAGGTGCCAAGACCAAGGACATCACAGGTGGTCTGCCGCGTGTGGCCGAACTGTTCGAAGCCCGCCGTCCGAAAGATCACGCGATCATCGCCGAGGCCGATGGTTACGTGCGCTTTGGCCGCGACTACAAGAACAAACGCCGCATCAGCATCGAGCCGGCTGACGAGTCCATGGAGACCATCGAGTACATGGTGCCCAAGGGCAAGCACATCCCGGTCGCCGAAGGGGACTTCATCCAGAAGGGTGAATACCTGATGGACGGTAACCCGGCTCCGCATGACATCCTGTCCATCATGGGTGTCGAAGCGCTGGCGGATTACATGATCGACGAGGTGCAGGACGTGTATCGTCTGCAGGGCGTGAAGATCAACGACAAGCACATCGAGGTCATCGTGCGCCAGATGCTGCAGAAGTGGGAGATCCTAGATTCGGGTGACACCACCCTGTTGAAGGGCGAACATGTCGACAAGCAGGAGTTTGACGCGGCCAACGAAAAGACCATCGCCCGCGGTGGTCGCCCTGCTCAGGGTGAGCCGATCCTGTTGGGGATCACCAAGGCCTCGTTGCAGACGCGCTCGTTCATCTCGGCGGCGTCGTTCCAGGAGACCACCCGCGTGCTGACCGAAGCTTCGGTTCAGGGCAAGAAGGACAAGCTGGTCGGCCTGAAAGAGAACGTCATCGTCGGTCGTCTGATCCCCGCCGGTACCGGAGGGGCAACGCAGGCTGTCCGCCACATCGCGCAGTCGCGTGACAATGTGGTGATCGAAGCCCGCCGGGAAGAGGCCGAGGCCGCCGCCGCCCTGGCCGCACCGATCATGGATGATGATATGGTCGGGGATGAGCTGGACGTTCTGGTCGAAACACCGGAAAGCCGCGAATAAACCGCGTCATTCAAAACCAAAAAAAGGCCCTGCGATTTCGTGGGGCCTTTTTTGTTGCCGCTCCAGGTGCGCAATTGTGAACCGTCGTGACAGAGCACAGCCTTTGACGCGATTGCATCAGGCTTGTGGTTCTTCAATCAGTGGTTTAGCGATATTCTGTGTTTTCGGATTATATTGAGCTGAACAATGGACACCAAAGGCAACTCTTTCGAGGACCGTGTGGCACGGATCAAGAAGCGTTCAGAAGAAAGCACACGCAAGTCGCCTCTGCCTCGAACCGAGAGTATCTGGCAACGTCTGGGTTATCCCGCTGCGTTTCTGGGGGCTTTTATACTGGGTGTTATTGCGGTCTTCCTGTCCCGCCTGATTCAATATCAGTCGGTTGGCATTCCGGTGCCCGGCAAGGTGGGAACGCAGGATTTCGTCAGCCTCGGCCTCGCAGGCGGGGCCTGCATCATGGTTATGCTGTTTCTGAAAGGTAAACTGCGAGAGTTCGCCGGGGCGCTCACGGTTGGTGCGTTGGTGACGACCTTTTCCTTTCATAATTTCGTGTGGAAATATCCTGTGTTTTTCGAACTTGTATACGGGGAAGACTGGGTTGAGTTTGTAAAAGACACGACAGAGCCTTCCAGCCTGAACCTGTTCGGGACCATCCTCCCATTCGGTTGATGATCTCTGTACCCCGTGGTGCGTTATTGACATCCAACCCGACTCGGCGGCCAATGCGGGGCGATCAATAGCCCCGGAGCCCGAAGCAGCATGACTCCAAACACCAAAGGCGCTTTGCTGATGATGGGCAGCATGGCTGCCTTTACCTTGAACGATACGCTGGTGAAGGTTGCCTTGCAGGATCTGCCATTGTTTCAGTTGGTGGCCATGCGCGGGTTCCTGGCTGTATTTCTGATCTATGTACTTGCCCGGTCACTGGGCACGTTGCATCTGAATTTTTCGCGCCATGACAAGTGGCTGGTTGCACTGCGCTGCCTTGCAGAGCTGGCGGCGACATTCTTTTTCCTGACGGCGCTGAAGAACATGCCGCTTGCCAATGTTACGGCCATTCTTCAGGCATTGCCGCTTACGGTAACATTGGGTGCTGCTTTGGTTTTTTCCGAACAGGTTGGTTGGCGACGCGCTTTGGCAATCGCCGTGGGGTTCGTCGGAATGCTGCTGATCGTAAGACCCGGGCCAGAGGGGTTCAGCGTGTATTCCATCTATGCGCTGGTTGCAGTGGTTTCGATTACAGTTCGGGACCTCATCACGCGACGCATGTCAGCCGACGTGCCGTCAATGCTGGTTACCCTTGCCACCTCGGTTTCCATAGCGGGGGCCGCGGCAATAGCCTCGGTTTTCGAAGGATGGGTTGTGGTTTCGGCAACGGCGGGTTCCCTGGTCGCGGCGGCGGCCGTGTTTGTGATGCTTGGCTATTTGTTCAGCGTCATGGTCATGCGTCAGGGAGATGTCGGATTCGTTGCACCATTCAGATATTCCAGTCTGATCTGGGCGCTCGGGTTGGGTTGGGTCGTGTTTGACGAATGGCCTGACAGCCTGACGATGCTGGGTGCTGTCCTGATCGTGGGTGCCGGTCTGTTCACCTTGTTCCGGGCACGTGCGCGTCAGGGCTTGGCGTGACTCCGTCTGACCATGTCCGGATCAATGGCGAAACGGGTTTGAAACTCGAGCTCCTGCTGCCGGGTAAGAGGGTTGAGCGCGACATCCATGTTTCTGGTTCGCGGTGAGTCATTGAACCGGTTCAATCCTCTTACCCACATCGGACTGTCGGGTCGGGTCACAACGGGCATCGCGCGGTTGATCCTGTTATGGGCAAAATTCATGATCGACTTCCGCTGCCCGCCCCGCACGTACATTCCCAGACCGGCAGTGATCAACGGGCGATGCACGCGCGTGGCCTGTATCCCCTCGGAATTGGCGCGGGCCAGATAACCGCAGTTGAAGTCAACGGCGACCATCGCGTGCCTTTCGAACAAGCCGACACATTCCCTGACACAGCCCCGGAACCGCTCGACAAAATCCACGGCCACTGCATCATCATCGTCGTGGCGAAACTGAAGGCAGGGTTGGTCGGGATCGGTCCGTGCCGAATTCAGGACATCCTGCATGACTTTTCTGTGACGCCCCGGAGGTTTCGCGACTATGCGCACCTGTTTCAGCCCACCGGTCAGATCGTTGAGGCGGTCAAATGCCAGCTTGGGCAGGCAGTGGCCGACCACGATCACCAACTGGAAATCTTCGTCGGACTGTTTTTTGAAACCGGGCAGGGCGACCGTCTCGAACAGGCGAAACCGTTCTTCCAACCTGTCGTGCTGGTACAGGAATTGCCGTCTATCTTCGACGCTCTCGTGCGTTGTCTGAAAGCCGCCAATTGCGGGATAGGAAAACCGGCAAAGACCGATGACCTGCATTTTCTCAGCGCGCCGCATATCTGGCCTCGAACGCGTCAGGGTCGATCGAGAACCGTACCCGCAAGTCTTCAGCATGTTCAGGCGTGAAAGGCGACAACTCGCTGGTATCTTTGCGCGCGTGGTCCGAGTCGTTGAAATCGTGCAGCATCCTAACCCACATGGGCGTGTCCGGATAGCTGACCACGGGCATGAACCGGGCGAGCCTGTTGTGCAACCGGTCAAATATCGTCCGCGTGCTTCCGGCTTGAACATGCATGCCCAGGCCAACGCCCAGCAGCGATCGATAGACCCGAGCTGCCCGAATTCCGTGGGCTTCGCGCCGGGCGATGTACCCTTGATTGAAATCTATACCGACGGACTCGCTCTGCAGCATCAGCCCTGTGTTTTCGACAACAGCAGCGCGGAGGCGTTCTATGAAATCAACGGAAACGGCGTCATCGTCATCATGCCGAAACTGTAGGCACGGCTGATGCGGGTCCGCGCGGGCGGTGTTCAGCACCTCTCGTACAATCTGCTTATGATCCCCTGGTTTTTTTGCAATGATACGGATCTGTTTAATCCCGGCGGTCAGGTCGCGCAGCCGGTCCGCATGGATCTGAGGCAGGCACGTCCCGGTCAAAACAAACAACTCGAACGTCTCATCGGTCTGGGTGCGAAAACCGGGCAGGGTGATCGCCTCGAAAAGACGAAAGCGTTCTTCCAGCCTGTCGGGGGCATACAGAAATTGCCGTTGCTCTTCGATCGTATCCCGGTTCAGCCGAAAACCGCCGGTTGCGGGATAGGAAAACCGGCAAAGGCCAATCACTTGCATCTGTAATCCATCAGGAGATATTCGACCCGACTATGCCCTTGCGGCGGTTCAGCCGCAACCGGGACAGCGGCGCGCAGGAATGGCAATCCTACAGGCTGCATTCAACGCGCGCGCCGGGGCGCCGGTATAGTGCTGTTGACACTTGGGCCGACTCCCCCTATACGCGCGTCATCTCGGTACCGGGGGCCGCCCCGTAGCCGATTCCAGTAATGAACTGGTCAAGGCCCGGACAATTTTGCAGTTCGCGCCCTCTGAGAACCAACCGCGACGTTCACCTCGGAATGGGAACGCTCGTGGGTTTTGCGCTTGTGGACGCATAAGTGCAGCGAATTTAGCCGCACGCAACGCGCGTGCATGTCATGTGTGTTGCAAAACGGGGAAAGAACCGGAATGCCAACTATTCAACAGCTGATCCGCAAGCCGCGGCAGCCCAAAGTCAAACGCTCGAAGTCCATGCACCTGGAGCAGTGCCCGCAAAAGCGCGGTGTCTGCACACGTGTCTATACCACAACGCCTAAAAAGCCGAACTCGGCGATGCGTAAGGTTGCCAAGGTGCGCCTGACCAACGGGTTCGAGGTCATCTCGTACATCCCTGGTGAAAGCCACAACCTGCAGGAACACTCGGTTGTTCTGATCCGTGGCGGCCGTGTGAAAGACCTTCCCGGTGTGCGTTACCACATCCTGCGCGGTGTTCTGGATACTCAGGGCGTCAAAGACCGTAAGCAACGTCGTTCGAAATACGGCGCGAAGCGTCCCAAGTAAGAAGGAGAGGCTGATATGTCACGTCGTCACGCCGCCGAAAAACGCGAAGTCCTGCCTGACGCCAAATTTGGCGACAAGGTACTGACCAAATTCATGAACAACCTGATGATCGACGGCAAGAAGTCGGTCGCAGAGCGCATCGTCTACAACGCATTTGACCGCGTTGAGAACAAGGTAAAGCGCGCTCCTGTCGAAGTGTTCCACGAAGCGCTCGACAACATCAAACCTTCGGTCGAGGTTCGCTCGCGCCGGGTTGGTGGTGCAACCTACCAGGTTCCGGTCGAAGTGCGCCCCGAGCGCCGCGAAGCTCTGGCCATCCGCTGGCTGATCACCGCTGCGCGCGGCCGCAACGAAAACACCATGGAAGAACGCCTCGCCGGCGAACTGCTGGACGCCGTACAGTCCCGCGGTACTGCCGTTAAGAAGCGCGAAGACACCCACAAGATGGCCGAGGCGAACAAAGCCTTCAGCCATTACCGCTGGTAATTCTAGAGGCTTATCCAAATGGCACGCGAATATCCGCTCGAACTATACCGTAACTTCGGTATCATGGCGCACATCGACGCAGGTAAGACCACCTGCTCGGAGCGTATCCTGTATTACACTGGTAAATCCCACAACATCGGTGAGGTGCACGACGGTGCAGCCACCATGGACTGGATGGAGCAGGAGCAGGAACGCGGCATCACCATCACTTCGGCTGCGACCACCACGTTCTGGGAACGCACCGAGGACGGTAAAACCGCCGATACCCCCAAGCACCGCCTGAACATCATCGACACCCCTGGCCACGTTGACTTCACCATCGAAGTCGAACGCTCGCTGGCGGTTCTCGACGGTGCCGTCTGCGTTCTGGACGCAAACGCCGGTGTTGAGCCCCAGACCGAAACCGTGTGGCGTCAGGCTGACCGCTACAAGGTTCCGCGTATGGTTTTCGTTAACAAGATGGACAAGATCGGCGCAGACTTCTTCAACTGCGTTCGCATGATCGAAGACCGCACCGGCGCACGTGCTGTTCCGGTTGGTATCCCGATTGGCGCCGAATCTGAGCTGGAAGGTCTGATCGACCTGGTCACCATGGAAGAATGGCTGTGGCAGGGTGAAGACCTGGGCGCAAGCTGGATCAAAGCCCCCATCCGCGACAGCCTGAAAGACATGGCTGAAGAATGGCGCGGCAAGATGATCGAAGCGGCCGTCGAAATGGACGACGACGCGATGATGGAATACCTGGAAGGCAATGAGCCCGACGTTCCGACCCTGCGTAAACTGCTGCGCAAGGGCACACTGGAAATCGCGTTCGTTCCGGTACTGGGTGGTTCTGCGTTCAAGAACAAAGGCGTTCAGCCGTTGCTCAACGCTGTGATCGACTATCTGCCCAGCCCGCTGGACGTTGTCGATTACATGGGCTTCAAACCCGGTGACGAGGAAGAAGTTCGTGACATCGCCCGTCGTGCCGACGACAACATGGCGTTCTCGGGCCTGGCGTTCAAAATCATGAACGATCCCTTCGTCGGTTCGCTGACTTTCACCCGGATTTATTCGGGCGTGCTGAACAAGGGTGACTCGATCCTGAACTCGACCAAAGGCAAGAAAGAGCGCATCGGTCGTATGATGATGATGCACTCGAACAACCGGGAAGAGATCGAAGAAGCGTTTGCAGGCGACATCATCGCGCTGGCGGGTCTGAAAGACACCACCACCGGTGACACCCTGTGTGACGCGAAGGATCCGGTGGTTCTGGAAACCATGACCTTCCCCGATCCGGTGATCGAGATCGCGGTCGAGCCCAAAACCAAGGGCGACCAGGAGAAAATGTCTCAGGGTCTGGCCCGTCTGGCCGCCGAAGACCCGTCCTTCCGTGTGGAAACCGATCTGGAATCGGGTCAGACCATCATGAAGGGCATGGGCGAACTTCACCTGGACATCCTGGTGGACCGTCTCAAGCGCGAGTTCAAGGTTGAAGCGAACATCGGTGCACCGCAGGTGGCCTATCGTGAAACCATCTCGATGCCGGTCGAGCACACCTATACCCACAAGAAACAGTCGGGTGGTTCGGGTCAGTTCGCCGAAGTCAAGCTGGAGATTCAGCCCACCGAGGCGGGCGAAGGTTATTCGTTCGAAAGCCGCATCGTTGGTGGTGCCGTTCCGAAGGAATACATCCCCGGTGTTGAAAAAGGCATCAACTCGGTCATGGACAGCGGCCCTCTGGCTGGCTTCCCCGTGATCGACTTCAAGGTTGCCCTGCTGGACGGTAAGTTCCACGACGTTGACTCGAGCGTTCTGGCGTTCGAAATCGCGGCCCGTATGTGTATGCGTGAAGGCATGCGCAAAGCTGGCGCGAAGCTGCTGGAACCGATCATGAAGGTCGAAGTGATCACTCCGGAAGAATACACCGGCGGTATCATCGGCGACCTGACGTCGCGTCGTGGTCAGGTCTCTGGTCAGGAACCGCGCGGCAACGCAATCGCGATCGACGCGTTCGTTCCGCTGGCAAACATGTTCGGCTACATCAACACTCTGCGTTCGATGTCGTCGGGCCGTGCCCAGTTCACCATGCAGTTCGACCACTACGATCCGGTTCCGCAGAACATCTCGGACGAGATCCAGGCGAAATACGCATAAGCGAAGATTTGAGGGAGCGTGGGTATCACGCTCCCTTCATTACCGAAAAAGGAGGCCATCATGGCAAAGGAAAAGTTTGAGCGTACAAAACCGCACGTCAACATCGGCACGATTGGCCACGTTGACCACGGCAAGACCACGCTGACCGCAG
>NZ_JBQFYQ010000016.1:0-52496 GCF_056541565.1 Ruegeria sp. AG6
CCGGTAAAAGCACAGGCCGTCGCCTTTGCGCGCCGTCCGGGCACCTTTGCCGTGGTGATTGATTGCTGTTTCGTTGTCGCAGCACGGGTCAAAAGGCCGCTTGCAAAGGGGGGGTGTCGGTATGATGATCCGCCGACAAGACTCAGAGGCCCGACGTGAACGATCCCGAACAATCACTTTGGCAGACCACCTGCACCGAGACAGTCCCCGCACCGCCCCTGACCGCTGACGCAGCGGTTGATCTGGCTGTCATCGGAGGTGGCTACACCGGCTGTTCAGCGGCTTTGACCGCTGCCCGCGCCGGCGCGTCGGTCTGCCTGCTCGAGGCGCAGGAAATCGGGTTTGGCGGTTCGGGGCGCAATGTCGGTCTGGTCAATGCGGGGCTGTGGCTGCCGCCGGATGACATCCGGGCGCATATCGGTATTGAACCGGGGAACCGTTTGATCGACTTGCTGGCCAAGGCGCCGGCGGATGTGTTTGCCTTGATCGATGAATATGGCATTGCGTGTGAGCCCGTGCGCAGCGGAACCCTGCATTGCGCTCATTCCGCGTCGGGTTTGAAGGACCTGCATACGCGTCATGCGCAGTTGAGCGAAGCCGGAGCGCCGGTTGTGCTGTTGTCGGCGGACCAGGCCGGTGAACGCACCGGCAGCCAGGCCTTTCACGGTGCCTTGTTCGATCCACGGGCAGGAACCATTCAACCTTTGGCCTATGCGGTGGGTTTGGCACGCGCGGCGTCACAGGCCGGGGCGCGGATACATACGCAAAGCCCCGTGCAGACCATGACATATGAGGGCGGGCACTGGGTTCTGGTGACACCGGGCGGGACGGTTCGGGCAAGATCGGTCATTCAGGCGACGAATGCCTATCATCTTGCGCTGCCGGATACCGCGCCTGCCTATGTGCCGGTCTATTATTTCCAGTACGCCACGGCCCCGCTGACGGACAATTTGCGCGCCAGTATCCTGCCACGGAAAGATGGGTGCTGGGATACCGGGCTGATCATGACGTCATTCCGGCTGGATCAGGCGGGGCGGATGATCATTGGCGGCATGGGGGATCTGGGACACGCCGGCCGGGTTGTACATTCCGGTTGGGTCCGGCGCAAGCTGGCCGAGCTCTATCCGCAATTGGCCAACCAGTCGTTGGAACACGGGTGGCACGGGCGGATCGCAATGACATCGGATCATATTCCAAAGATCACGCAGATCGGCCCCAAAGCTTTGGCCGCACACGGGTATTCCGGTCGCGGCATCGGCCCGGGCACGGTGTTCGGCCGCATGATGGCCGAAAGCCTTCTGGCCGATGATCCCTCGCTTCTGCCGGTTCCCGCCGTGTCGGAACACCGCGAAAACTGGACGCGCGTGCGCCGCGCATTTTTTGAATCCGGCGCGGCGCTGACGCATCTTGTAAAAGCGCGGTTCTAAGTTCAGACAGACCGGGTGATACCGCCGTCCACCCGGATATTCTGTCCGGTGATGTAACCGCCGCCCTCCGAGGCGAGCAGAGCGACGACCGAGGCGATCTCGTCGTAGCTGCGCCCATAACGACCCATCGGAATGCGGCTGCGGAATTCTTCTTTCTCGGGCAGGCTGTCAATGAAGCCCGGAAGAATGTTGTTCATGCGGATATTCTCGGCGGCATATTTGTCCGAGTACAGCTTGGTGAAGGCGGCCAACCCGGCGCGGAACACGCCCGACGTCGGGAAAACCGGATCCGGCTCGAAGGCGGCAAAGGTCGAGATGTTGATGATCGAGCCTCCTCCCTGCGCCTGCATGATCGGGGTCACAAGCCGGGTTGGGCGCACCGCGTTCAGGAAATAGACATCCATGCCGGTGTGCCAATCCTCATCCGTCAATTCAAGGATCGGGGCACGGGGACCGTGACCGGCAGAATTGACCAGAACGTCAACACGCCCCCAATGGGCCATGGCGGCATCGACAAGTTTCTGCAAATCCTCGGTGGACTGGTTCGAGCCGGTAATACCGACACCGCCCAGCTCTTTTGCCAAAGCTTCCCCTTTGCCCGAGGAGGACAAAATGCCGACCTTGAACCCGTCCGCCGCCAGCCTCCGGGCGGAATCCGCCCCCATGCCGCTGCCGCCCGCTGTGATAAGTGCTACCTTTTCCATCTGACATCTCCGTTTTCAGTTGATCCCAAGATGGCTGTCGGACAGTGGTTTGACCAATCAGTTCTGCTGCCTCTATTCTGTAGAAAATCTACAGGATAACAGCATGACCGCCCTTCCACCCCTTAACGCCTTGCGCGCTTTCGAGGCTTCTGCCCGTCACTTGAACTTTCGACTGGCCGCCGAAGAGCTGGGCGTGACGCAGGGCGCCGTGGCGCAGCAGGTGCGCGGGCTTGAGGCGCGATTGAACGAGGTTCTGTTCGACCGCCTGCCGCGCGGGTTGCGCCTGACGGATGCCGGGCGGCGGTTTCACGCGCCCCTGCGACGTGCTTTCAGGTTGATCGAAGAGGCTGTGGCCGACTTGTCTCCGGACCGGCGGATCACATTGTCGGTCACGCCCAGCTTTGCCTCGAAATGGTTGGTGCCGCGTTTGTCGGGCTTCACGGACCTGTATCCGGACGTCTCGGTTCAGGTGGATGCGCGCGAGCGTCTGGCGGATTTCAGTTCGGATGGCGTCGATCTTGCAGTCAGGCAGGGTCGGGCGCCGTTTGCGGCGGAACTGGAGGCGGTGCCTTTGTTCTCGACCGAATTCATCCCGGTATGCAGCCCTTCTGTTGCGGGCGGAATCAGCACCTCTTCTGATCTGCTGACGCAAGTGCTGCTGAACGACACCCACGGATTGTGGCCCTTGTTCCTTGAACGGGTGGGGGTAAGCGGAAAACCCAGAATGATGAGCTTCAGCCAGACCAGCCTTGCGATCGATGCCGCAGTTTCGGGGCAGGGGATAGCACTGGCCAATGCGCCTCTTGTCGCGCCCGAGGTGGCCTCGGGCCGTCTTGTTCAGCCGCTTGCGGATGTCCTGGTTGCAGATCTGGGGTTTTACGTGGTTGCGCCCCGCAAGCCGCGCCAGCCGCAACTGGTCAGGATCATGCGCGACTGGCTGTTGTCTCAGGTCTGAAGAGACGCGGCGATCGCCTCGATCCGGGCCCGCAACCAGCGATGTGCCGGATCATTGGCCGACCTTTGGTGCCAGACCATGTAGATCGACACCGGGGCGCATTCGAACGGCAGTGGCGCGCAATCCAGCATGGCCAGCGGGCCCTGTTTCATCAGCGCCGTGTCGGTCGAGATCAGGTCGCTGCCCAGTATGAAGGCCGGGATGGCGTTGAAATGCGGCAAGGTCACCACTGCTGGCCTGATCTGGCTTTGATCGACGCCACGCATGACGGCGCGGGCATTGCGGCCATCGGCAAAGCGAACCTCGACATGATCGCAGTTGCAATAGGCGTCCCAACTGTCCGGCGGCGTGCGCTGTGTGGCGTCATAGAACAGCATCAGCGGGCTGGTCATCAGGCGTTTTTGAAAGATATCCGGCCCGTCCGGCGGCAACGGGGTCAGCATCAACTGGCATCTGTCACTGCGCAGCAGCTCGGGGTCGGGCACGCCTGAAGGAATGAATTCCAGCCGCAGACCCGCGCCTTCGGCACGTGTTTCTCGTAACAGCTGCGGAAAGATCAACTCGCGCGGCATGTCATTGGTGGCGATGCGGATCCTGATCTGTTCAGACTGCGGATCGAACGGCCGCCCTTCGGTCAGCGCCCGCATTCCGTCCAGCACCTTTTGTGCGGGCTCCTTCAGGGACAAGGCGCGCTCGGTCGGGGTCAGGCCCTGACCGGACCGAACAAACAGCGGGTCGCCCAGCACCAGCCGGAGCTTGGCCAGCGTGTGGCTGATGGCCGATTGCGTGACGCCCAGCCGATCCGCAGCTTTCGAAACCGAGCTTTCCTCGAGAATGGTCAGAAAGGTGCGCAGAACCTTGCCGTCGAGATCAGTGAAATCGATTTTCTTCATACCGCTTATGATTATGCATGAATGGTTTCGCTGTCCATGACGGGGTAGGGGATGGATGGCAACAGGAGGCGCATAATGGGAATCCGCTTTTTCTCGGACAAGAACCGGCCCGTTCACATGGGGCGATACCCGTTGGAGCGTTTGACCCGACAAGATACCATGCCGGATTTGTCGCGCGTGCCCGCCATGGGCGAACTGAGTTTCCTCCGGCCGGAACGGCCCTACAGCATCGTCAACGCCATGGGCGAGTTTCAGGCGATGCTGGACGCGATCCGCGACGGGTTGGTGAACCCGATTGCATCCGAGATCCCCTCAGATCCGCAGGAGCGCGCCAACCATCTGAAGGCATTTGGGTATTTCAACGACGCATCGATGATGGGCTGTGGGCCGTTGCCGTCGGATGCACTGCTGGAGGAACCACGCCGCAACCCCGATATCGACCGGCTTGCCCACGCATTGCGCACGCGCCAGACCAAAACGCT
Organism: Ruegeria sp. AG6; assembly: GCF_056541565.1. NCBI lineage: Bacteria > Pseudomonadati > Pseudomonadota > Alphaproteobacteria > Rhodobacterales > Roseobacteraceae > Ruegeria > Ruegeria sp. AG6. Next base: position 4,462 of record NZ_JBQFYQ010000016.1, read on the forward strand.
GGCCTCTGGGATCGATCTCATCATGGCCGATCTGAAAGACAGTATGGAGGCCGCGCCCAAGCCGATTGACGACCACCGTCACGCCATCGTCTTTCTTTACGAACACAACCGCGACCCTGACCCTTCCGAACCCGGTGCGGACTGGATCATCGACGCGCAGGATCATCGTGCCTGCCTGCTGGCAACCGAGAATGCGGTGGTCATCGCCAACTATATCCGACTGCTGGGTTTTGACGCCCGCGCGCACAGCATGATGTCGTCCGAAGTTGATCTGGGCAAGCTGGCCATGGCCGCCGGTCTGGCCTCGGTCGAGGGCGACCAGCTGGTTGCGCCTTGGCTGGGCACCCGGTTTGGCCTTGCTGCCGTGACGACCGAGATGCCCATCGCGCATGACCGGCCGCTGAGGCCCATGCCGCAACAGCCGTGGTTTCGGACCCAAGGTCCGGCATGGTGGCTGGGCACGGGATTTGCCAAGAACGCCCTCAACCGTGACCCATATGCCAAACGACGCTATGTGGACGGGGCCCATCCCTTCGAAAAGCTCAAACGGGTCGAGGCTCCGACAACCTATATCGACGAAGAGAATGTGGCCCGCGTTCCCAAGCGCGCCGACATGTTCGCCCGCGCCCAGTTCGGCGACATGGGCAAGTCATTGCAGGACGCCGCGAAAGGCGGGTACTACGTGCGCAAGGCCGCGCCCAGCTTTGCCCAGCGCCGCGCGCTGGGTGCATTCGTTCTGTTGCAGGATGGTGAAAGCGCCGAGGTCGCAGGACCCACCGATGCCGAGCGCAATGCGGCGAACATCAAGGCGGCGACCTATTTCCTTGGGGTCGATGCGGTGGGCCTCAGCCGCTGCCCGGAATGGGCGTGGTATTCTCATGACGCCACGGGCGAAGAAATCGTGCCGCCGCATGATCAGGCCATCAGCATGATCATCGATCAGGGCTATGAAACGATGGAAGGTGCCAGCGGTGACGACTGGATCAGCGTCGCCCAATCCATGCGCGCCTATCTGCGCTTTTCGCTGCTGGGCGGCGTGATTGCCCAACAGATCCGCAACCTGGGCTACAAGGCCAAGGCGCATACGGTGATGGATGGCGAGGTGCTGCAACCGCCGCTTTTGCTGCTTTCGGGGTTGGGAGAGGTCAGCCGGATCGGAGAAGTTATCCTGAACCCCTATCTGGGCCCGCGCCTGAAATCAGGCGTGGTGACGACCGACATGCCGATGACGCATGACAAACCCATCGATTTCGGCCTGCAAACCTTTTGCGAATCCTGCAACAAATGCGCCCGCGAATGTCCCTCGGGCGCGATCACCGCCGGACCGAAGCTGATGTTCAACGGTTACGAAATCTGGAAATCCGACAGCCAGAAATGCGCCACGTACCGTGTGACGACCCCGGGCGGCGCGATGTGCGGGCGCTGCATGAAGACCTGCCCGTGGAACCTCGAAGGCCTCTTCGCTGAACGCCCGTTCCGCTGGGCTGCGATGAACATCCCCACCGCCGCGCCCGCGCTGGCCAGGCTGGACGATGCGGTCGGCAATGGCGGGCTGAACGACACCAAGAAATGGTGGTGGGATATCGAGTTGCAGCCCGACGGCGCCTATCGCCCTACGACGCACCCGTTGAACCGGCGCGATCTGCAAAAGGATCTGGACCTGAAATATGAGGATCAGACCCTGGCCGTCTATCCCGCTTATCTGGCTCCGCACCCATGGCCCTATCCCTTTGCAATGGACCGAGAAGCCGGGATTGCAGCCTATGAGGCCATGGTGACGGCTGACGAGTACAAGGCCCGCAAGGCAAGCGGGGACATGTCGATCATCCATCGCTATCAGATCGCCGGTGATGCGCCCGTGATGCGGGTCGCCGTGACCAAGGTTGAAAAGATGACGGCGGATGTCACGAAATACGAATTTGCATCGCTGGACGGTGCGCCCCTGCCGGGATGGACAGCGGGCGCACATCTGGACGTTCTGGTCGCGCCTGAATTTCTGCGGCAATATTCCATGTCCGGCGACCCGTCGGATCGTACGAAATATCAGATCGGAGTGCTGCGCGAGGATGACGGGCGCGGCGGGTCCGCGCTGTTGCATCGCATCTTCACCGAGGGCCGAAAGGTTTTCGTGTCCAATCCGATCAACCACTTTGAATTGGATGAAAGGGCCACCAGAACATTCCTCATGGGTGGCGGCATCGGCATCACCCCGATGATCGCATTTGCCCATCGTCTGCATGCGCTGGGCCGCGAGTTCGAATTACACTATTCGGCCAGCACACGGGGCGGGGCGGGGTATCTGGATGATCTGGCCGCCATGCCCTGGGCGGATCGCGTTCATTACCATTTCTCGGATGAAGGCACCCGCGCCGACCTGAATGTAATTCTGTCCGGCTACCGGGATGGATGGCATGTCTATACCTGCGGGCCGGATCGTTACATGGACGGCGTGGTTCAGGCGGCCGAGCAGCAGGGCTTTCCCGAAGAGGCGCGTCACCTGGAATATTTCTCGGTTCCTGAAACGCCTGAATATGAAAACCACGCGTTTGAGCTCAAGCTTGCGCGTTCGGGCCGGACACTGCCCGTGCCCGCAGACAAGGACGCGGCGCAAGTTCTGAACGAAGCCGGTATTCATGTGGATGTGAAATGCGCAGACGGCATCTGCGGCGTCTGTAAATGCGGTGTCATTTCGGGCGAGGTCGAGCATCGGGATTTCGTTTTGTCCCGCAAACAGCGCGAAGGCGCCATGATCCTGTGCCAAAGCCGCGCGGCGGAACCTGATGGGGTGATCGAGATCGATCTCTGAACCCTGTCCAAAAGCGACATTTGGAAGTTGAATTTTGATCGCTCGGCCCATGGACGCCGGACGAGGGGTGAATTAACGTCGCCGCGAACCCAGATATTCCTGACCAACAGGTACGAGGTAGCTTCATGGATTATCACAGCCCTGCCAGCTTTGCCGAAGCTTCGGCTCTGGCCGCGAACGCGACGGGCATCACACGTTTTCTGGCGGGCGGTACGGATGTACTTGTGCAACTGCGCTCGGAACTGGTGACGCCCGATACGCTGATCGACATCAAGAAGATCGACGGCGTGCGTGACATCACCCGCAATGCCGACGGCAGTTGGACGATCGGCGTGGCCGTCACCGGCGCCGAGATGAGCGAGCACCCCGAGCTTGGCCGCGACTGGCCCGGTGTGGTCGAGGCGATGGACCTGATCGGTTCAACTCAGGTTCAGGGCCGCGCGACGCTGACGGGCAATCTGTGCAATGGCTCACCTGCGGCTGATTCCGTGCCCGCCATGGTGGCCGCAGGCGTGACCGTCACCGTAACCGGCCCCGATGGCACGCGTGACGTTGCGGTCGAGGACATCCCGACCGGGCCCGGCAAGACCTCGCTGGCGAAGGGCGAGTTGATCTCGGCCGTCAACATCCCTGCCCGAGGCAAGAATGGGGGCGACGCCTATCTGCGGTTCATCCCCCGTACCGAAATGGACATTGCGGTGGTGGGCGTAGGTGTGAACCTCCGTCTGGACGGTGAAGTCATCACAGAGGCGCGCGTGTCGCTGGGTGCCGTGGCACCGACCGTTCTGTTGGTTGAAGACTGTGCCAACGCGATCATCGGCAGCACTTTGGACGATGCCGCCCTTGACGCACTGGCCGCGGCCGCGTCCGCCGCCTGCAATCCGATCGACGACAAACGAGGTACGATCGCATTCCGTACCGAAGTCGCCGGCGTTCTGGCCAAACGTGCCGCAAAGATCGCCTATGCCCGCGCGAAGGGAGAAAACGCATGAGCAAGCTCCACGTATCCACCACCGTGAACGGGGACGCAGTCGAATACCTGTGCGACCCGCGCGAAACCCTGCTGGACTGTCTGCGCGACAAACTGAACCTGACCGGCGCCAAAGAGGGCTGCGGCACCGGTGATTGCGGCGCGTGTTCGGTCACCGTCGATGGCCGTCTGGTGTGCTCGTGCCTGATGCTGGGTGTCGAGGCCGAAGGCAAGCAGATCGAAACCGTCGAAGGGATTGCGGATGGTGACATCCTGCACCCGTTGCAGAAGAAGATGATCGAATACGCCGCGCTGCAATGCGGCATCTGCACCCCGGGCATTCTGGTGGCGGCGAAGTCGCTGCTGGAGAAGAACCCCAATCCGACCGAGGAAGAAACGCGTTATTGGCTGGCGGGCAACCTATGCCGCTGCACCGGTTACGACAAGATCATTCGCGCCGTGATGGACACGGCGGCTGAGATGCGGGAGGCGTCATAATGGCTCTGGACGATCGCAAAACTGACTTCACCTTCGTTGGCACCCGCCCCGATCGCCCTGACGGTCTGGACAAGGTGACGGGCCGGGCCAAGTTCGGTGCGGATATCTCGGCCCCCGGCATGTTGCACGGCGCAATTCTGCGCTCACCCCATGCCCATGCCCGGATCGTCAGGATTGATACCTCGAAAGCCGAGGCATTGAAGGACGTCAAAGCCGTCGTGACCCGCGCCGATTTCGCCGATGTCCCGTTCAAGCCCGGGCTTGAAGGCGAATTCTGGAATGTGCTGGAAAATGTCATGGCGGGGGAAAAGGCGCTCTATGACGGGCACGCGGTAGCTGCGGTGGCGGCCACATCTGCCTTGGCGGCACGTGATGCGCTGAAACTGATCGAGGTCGAATACGAGGTACTGTCGCACGTCACCGATGTGGACAAAGCGATGGCCCCGGATGCGCCGGTGATCCGGGAAGGTGCTGCGGATTATTCGGTGCCGGAAGGGATGCACCCGAACGTCGTGCGTTATCACGAAAGCGGTCACGGTGACGTCGAGGCGGGCTTTGCCGAGGCCGATCTGGTTATCGAAGACAGCTTTGTCACCGAGGCGACCCATCAGGGCTATATCGAACCGCATGCCTGCCTGGGCATGCTGGGCAATGACGGCAAGGGCGAGTTGTGGTGCACAACCCAAGGCCACTGGATCGCGCAAAAGACCTGTGCGGCGCTGCTGGGAATCGAAACCTCTCAGCTGCGCGTCACGGCGTCTGAAATCGGCGGCGGTTTTGGCGGCAAGACCACGGTGTTCATCGAACCCGTCGCGCTGGCGCTCAGCCGCAAGGCCAACCGTCCGGTCAAGATCGTGATGACCAGGTCCGAAGTTTTTCGTGCCACCGGGCCGACCTCTTCGGCGTCGATGGACGTGAAGATCGGCATGAAGAAAGACGGCACGGTCACGGCGGCGCAGGGTGTCTTCCGCCTGCAAGGCGGGGCCTTCCCCGGCGCCCCGGGCGATATGACGGCCATGTGTGCCTTTGCGCCCTACAACCTGACCAACGTCAAGCAGATCGGTTACGATGTGATGTCGAACCGTCCGAAACAGGCCGCGTACCGCGCGCCGGGCGCTCCGATGGGCGCCTTCGCCGTTGAATCCGTCCTTGATGAGCTCTGCAACAAGCTGGGCCTCGATCCTATTGATGTGCGTTTGAAAAATGCCGCGCATGAGGGCACGAAGGCCAGCTATGGCCCGACCTACGAACGCATCGGTCTGGTCGAAACCCTTGAGGCTGCCAAGGCGCATCCCCATTACGCGGCACCGCTGAAGCCGGGTCAGGGGCGCGGGGTTTCCTGCGGTTTCTGGTTCAACCACGGGGGCGAGACCAGCGTCTCATTGGCACTGTCCGAGGATGGTTCGGCGCAGTTGATGGTCGGCACACCCGACATTGGCGGGTCGCGCGCATCCATGGCCTTGATGGCGGCCGAGGTTCTGGGCATTCCGTATGAAAATATCCGCGTGACCATCGCCGACACGGCGACGCTGGGTTACAACGACGTGAGCCATGGTTCGCGCGTGACCTACGCGTCGGGCCTCGCGACGATCAAGGCAGCAAGACACGCGGTCGAGAAACTGTGCGAACGTGCGGCGGCCAAGTGGGGCATCCCGGTCGATGCGGTGAAATGGGAAGACGGCTGCGCGGTGCCCTCGGGGCCCAATGCGGGGGATTTCGACGCGATGCCTTTGGCCGACATCACGGCGGATATGGGATCGACCGGAGGCCCGATTTCGGGCCATTTCGAAGCAACCCCCGAAGGCGCGGGCGTATCCTTTGGCACCCATATCGTCGATGCCGAGGTCGACCCGGAAACCGGCAAGACATCGATCACCCGGTACACGGTCATTCAGGACGCCGGCAAGGCGATCCACCCGACTTATGTGGAAGGGCAGTTTCAGGGTGGCGCCGCACAGGGCATCGGCTGGGCACTGAACGAGGAATACATCTATGGCGAAGATGGCCGGTTGCAGAACTCGATCTTTCTTGACTACCGGATTCCCGTTGCCAGTGACCTGCCGATGATTGACACGGTGATCGTCGAAGTGCCCAACCCGGGCCACCCGTTCGGGGTGCGCGGCGTGGGCGAGACGGGCATTGTGCCGCCCCTGGCCGCCATTGCCAATGCGGTGTCCAATGCGGCGGGTGTTCGGATGAAGCAACTGCCGATGTCTCCGCCGCGCATTCTGGCGGCCCTGAAAGAAAATGGTTGAGGTCCACCTTTGGTCCGGCCTCCGGTCACTGACCGGGGGCCAGCAAGTGGTTGAGGTCGAGGCCAAAACCACCGGAGAGCTATTACGGGCTTTGGTCCGTGCCCACCCACAGTTGCAGGCCCCCATTGATGCAGGGGTCTCCATCGCGATCGACGGGCGCGTCATAGCCACCGGGCTTACCGAGCCGATTCCCGAAGGCAGTGAAGTCTATCTGATGCAACGTCTCAGGGGCGGTTAGGCGTCAGGTGACCAGGGCTCGCGCCCGACCATCCGGTCAGCTTCTGCCGTGATGTCGTTCATGTGCTGCTCCAGGCTCAGGCGCAGGGTCTCGATTTCCTCTTCGCTGGCCTTGCGGGGCACTGTTTCAGTCCATTCCCGGCACAGAAACACGCCTTCATTTCGCCAGGGGCGGGGCATCAGAAGGTGATCCCAGGTTCCCGCTTCGCGACCATGTTTCGCGGAAAAGGTGATACCGAATACGCGCTTGCCCGAGGTGCGCGCCCATACCAACGGAACCGTCGACAGAACCCGTTCCGGCCCGCGCGGTCCGTCTGCCGCGATCCCAATAGAGATACCCTGCTTCATCTTGCCCAGAACCTGGCGTGACAAGGCAACGTGGCGTGTCTTGCTGGCCATGGCGATCGTGTCCATGCCAAACAGCTTTTGTACCCGGCCCACCATGCTGCCCGCCCGGGCAGACGAGGTGATCGAACAGATGCGCCCCTTGTCCAGCGGGAAGAAATAGGGCGACTGCGCCAGCCGTTGGTGCCACAGCACAACGATGACCGGTTCACCTTGTTCGGCCAGCTGATCCAGTTCTTCGTATCCGATGCGCTGCCAGCGTGTGTTGCGGTTGACCAATCGAATGTAAGTGGCGATCCGGCGGGCCACCCAGTTCAGCACGGCTTCGCTGTCTGCGATCTTCTTGCGGAGGTTCACACGGGGTTCCTTTTGCTGACCGGACCTTGTCTTAGCGCACTGCACATTTTGCGCAACTTGTTTGTCGGCTCAGATAGTGGCGTGGAATTCGAAAAAGCCTCTTGAGTCCGCCGCGCGGCTGTCATATCTGGGGCTCACCATAGGGGTATAGCTCAGTTGGTAGAGCGACGGTCTCCAAAACCGTAGGTCGCGGGTTCGAACCCTGCTGCCCCTGCCATCCGCATTAAAACACCATTCGGCAATCGTGCCTGGCGCGTTTCCAGCGCGCGCGGCTTTCGGCTATGGCCGGGGCGGACCGGCAATAAGAACGCATGCAGGCTTTGTGAGCCGCAGTGCAGCCAAACCCTATATGCCATCTAAAAATACCGGCCCAGAGTGTGAACAGCGTCACTGACGGATGTTGGAAAGTCTGGTTGTTTGAGAATGTCAAAGAGTTGGCGTTCAGGTTCTGCACAGAACGCAGGTTTTCAGTTTCTCCCTTGTGACTGGGGCGCGCTTGTGGTCGAGCGCGCCCTTTCCGTTTCTGGTCAGCAACCCATAGTGACGATATCAGAACGTGCAGAGAATCCGTCCAAAGACGGTACTTGAGCAGAACCCGCAAAATCGGGCTTTGCACCATAGAAAGGTGTTGGGCGACCGGTCAGTCAGGCCAGCAGCGCCAGATCCCCGATATTTGTCTTGTGCCGGGTCGGCATCGTTTTTGCCGGATGGCCGTCGATCGTCAGGGCGAGGTCCTCATAAAACCCGCCGCTGTCGAACCACCAGCGATGCGACTTCATCATCTTGCGCTGCCCTTTGGGGACGTCTCGTTGATATTGGTGGTCACAGAAAATATCCCAATGACCTTTCGAGGTCAGCTTCGGCATCCCGACACGACCAGCGCGACGCCGACCGCCGTGAACAATCCCGCCGGCCAGGGCCAGCACCTTGTCTTTCCGGCTATAGTAATTGGTGAATCGCTTGCACCGTTTTTTCAGGACCAGATCGCCCCATGCGCCCTTTTCCAGCCATTCTGAATCGATGTCCGCTGATGCAAACATGACCTGATCCGCCGACCATATCTTGTTGCCTGGCCCGGCCGAATCCCCGAAGTCCGAGAAAGCGCGCAGTACCACCAACGCCCCCATGGAATGCGCGATCAGATGCACCTTGGGGCGTGGCGACATCCCCAACAGCGGCAAGATCCCGTCCCCCACCAGATGCGGCGCCACCGCCTTGGCATCGGAGCGGTCCGAGTCGTAGGTGTGCACCGATCCGTCGCTGGGCCAGTCAAAGGCAACGACCGCGCCCTGATACCCGTTGCCCCTGAGATTGGTTTCTATTTTCCCCAGCCGGTCCAGCATGTCCTTCTGGCTGGTGTTGAACCCGTGAACATAGATCAGGACGGCCGAATCCCCGCCCTCCTGTCGCACGAGATCCAGCCATTTGGTTTTTTTGATAATACTACCCTTACGAATTTTTCCACCAGGGCTTTGCTGGGTGATGTGAACATACCTGGTCTTTGCCGCCGGCTTAAACGTGAACTTTTTCTTCGGGGCGTTATAGGTGCGGCGTGAAAAAAATAGTGCCAAGTCGGAAACTCCCTTCTGAACAATTCCTGAATTGTGCCACGAACTGCCATTTTCACAAAGGGTTGGCCTTTAACCTCTTCGGGGCCAAATCGGCGTCGTTGGGAGAATGCGGGAATGCGCCAAGGTTGCATACCGGGGCATCCTGACGTCCAATGCCTGTTTCCTCTGCCGGCTTAATGCCCTAGTGTCCGCTGCAAACGAACACACGCACGAGGCCCCATGTCGCGTTTTGATGGATATTTCCTGCGGCAATTGCTGATTCTGTTTGGCTTTTTCACCCTGGTGCTTGTCGGTGTGTTCTGGATCACCCGGTCTGTCAGCCTGTTTGACAGGGTCATCAGCGGTGGGCAGTCGGCGATGGTCTTTCTGGAATTCACCGCGCTGACTTTGCCGACCCTGATCCGCACGGTCATGCCCATGGCGGTGTTTGCCGCCGCCGTCTATGCCACAAATCGCCTGAGCCGCGAAAGCGAACTGACGGTTATGCTGGCCACCGGATCCAGCCCTTGGCGGCTTGCCCGGGCGGTGCTGCTGTTCGGTGTGATTACCGGGGTGATGATGGCGATCATCAGCGTGTTCCTGCGCCCGGCCTCGGTTGAACAGCTGGAAATCCGGCAGGCTGAAGTGGCCGGAGATGTGACGGCTCAACTGCTGAACGAAGGCGAATTTCTGCACCCCGCCGAAGGTGTCACGGTTTACATAGGCAGGATTGATCTGGACGGCACACTTCATGAAGTCTTCGTGTCTGATCGCCGCGATCCTGAAAACGCGGTCAGCTATTCAAGCGTAACGGCCTATCTGGTCAACAATGATGCTGGCATTCACCTTGTGATGGTTGATGGGGTTGCATTGCGCCTGAACAAGGAAGGCAAGGTGTTGTCATCGACCCTGTTCCAGGACGCGTCCTACGACATCTCGGAACTGACGAATACAAATCCGATGGCCCGGCGCAGCCTCGAAGCCATTCCAACCGCCGAACTGATCCGCAACCGGGATGAGGTTTCAGCCACGGAAGGGTTCAGCCAAGGCAAACTGATCGAAGAGCTGCACCAGCGGTTCTCGTGGATTGCGATTTGCATCGCCGTGGCGCTGGCCGGGTATTCAACCCTGATGCTGGGCAGCTTTTCCCGGTTTGGATTGTGGCCGCAGATATTGGGCGCCTTCACCATTCTTGTGCTGCTTGAAGGTGTGCGCGGGTTTGTTTCCCCGGTGGTGATCGATGACCCGGAGCTTTGGTTTCTGCTGTACCTTCCCGCAATCATAGGGGTGCTAATCTCGGGCCTTTTCCTGCTTGTTGCTGGTCGGCCGCTTGTGCGAAAACGGCAGCGCGATCCCCAGATCATGCCGACACCGGCCTGAGTTCTAGCCGCGAAGATCCACCAAACAGCTGTGAATGTCGTCAAATTCCTCGCGATCACCGCGGGTGACCAGATACATGGGCAGCGGCAAGCTGATACTGTCCTCGACCCGCTCCAGAGCACCCGAGGCCAGATGTTCGGAAATGACGTAATCGGGGAAATAGCCGTTTCCGCCTCGGTGCAGAACATATCGCAGCGCCATCATGCAATTGCCAAGAAACACTGTCTGACCCGACGCCCGTCGCGCAGCCGATCTGACATGGTCCTGATAGACCTCGCCCAGTTCAAGGTTGACGAAGATCATGTCATCGTCCGTGCCGTCAGCCTGTGGCGTCCGGACCAGGGACAATAGCTCGGGTTCAAGCGCGTACCATGTGACACGCCGGTCCGCCGGCTTTTCATGTGTGATCGCCGCGTCCAGCACATGGGTTGCCACCGCTTCGACCATGTTCAGGTCGTGGTCATAGTTCAGCGTCAACAGCAATTTGCCAAAGCGCTGTTCAAACCGAACCGCCAGGTCCACCAGCAACGGATCCCAGATGCTGAGCTGGCCGCCCAACCGCAGTGCCGGGCGGTTCTGTGCCTGTCCCGGCAGGTCGCGCGATGCGAAGCCCCAAAGGGACAACATCTGTTCCGCATAGGGTTTGAACTGCCGGCCGAACTCGGTCAGCGCCGTTCCTCCGGCACCGCGCGTGAACAGCGCCCTGCCGGTTTCCTCCTCGATCAGGCGAATACGCGCGCTGACAGCGGTCTGCGTCACATTCAACTTGCGAGCGGCGGCATGAAAGCCACCGGCTTCGGCCACGCAGAGAAAAGTTTCCAGAGCTTTGAATTGCATGTCGAAAGTATTTTTTGATCATTGCGATAAAATCAATTCATTTTTTTGAAGGGTGGTTTCGAACTACGCTTTCGCTCAGGACACATGCCAAAGGATCAGCCATGCTGGACAAAAGCCACAAACCCACCTGGACCAGTTTCGAAACAGCCACCAAGGCCGACTGGGACGCCGTGATGGAGTATGAAGAGGCGTATAATGCGGCCCTGCCAGACCGTATCCTCGATGCCATCCGCTCGTTGGACGAAGAATGGACGCCCTATCCGGTCAACCGCTACCAGCACAGCCTGCAAGCCGCGACCCGTGCTTACGAGGACGGTGCGGATGAGGAACTGGTGGTGGCGGCGTTGATCCATGATACCGGCGATATCCTGTCGCCCTACAATCACGGAGAGCTGTCAGCGGCGATGATGAAGCCTTACGTCAGCGAAAAGACGTATTGGATTCTCAAGCATCATTGTGTGTTTCAGGGGTACTACTACAACCACCATCTGGGCGGCGACCGCAACGCGCGCGACAAATATCGCGACAGTCCTTATTGGGAAGATTGTCGCTATTTCTGCCATGAATATGATCAGAAGGCGTTTGACCCGAATTATCCGACCAAGCCGCTGGAGTTCTTCGAACCCATGTTGCGCCGCGTCCTGAACAGGGGCGAAGGCCATATGGAGCTGAACGAAACCGCCGATGACGGCAAAACTGGCTAGGAACCGGATCAGGCGGGCCAGCCCGGCCCGCCTGTCTGATCAGCAGCTCGCCATCAGGCGATAGACGATCTGCGCCGCGGTGAAATCCCAGGCGGCATTGCCGTCGGGGGCCAGTTCGACCACGTCGAAGCCGACGCATTTACGACCCTTCAACGCATGTTCCACCAGGCGAAGCGCCTGATAGTATCCCAGCCCGCCCGGAACAGGCGTGCCGGTCGCGGGCATCTGCGCCGGGTCCAGCCCATCAACGTCAAAGCTGACATAGACCAGTTCGGGGAAGTCTTCGGGCAGGTCGACGGCATGGATGTTGCCGGTCACCAGCTCTTCGGCATCCACGTGGAAGACGTGGTTCCTCAGGCGGCTTTTGGCTTCCTCGGTGGAAAAGGCGCGCACGCCGAACTGGGCCAGTGGGATACCTTCCTCGGCCAGCAGATGCATCACCGAGGCATGCGAGTGTTTTTCGCCCTGATAGGCGTTGCGCAGATCGGCATGGGCGTCGATCTGCACGATACCGACGGGCTGGCCCAGGGCGCGGGTCACACCCATGACCGCGCCATAGCTGAGCGAGTGTTCACCGCCCAGCGTGACCGGCACCTTGCCGGCACGGACGGCGGCCTCGGTGCGCTGGGCGAGGCGCTCCATGACGTCCGGCAGCGGGCCGGCGCAATCCAGTGGGGCTTCGGTAAAGATGCCTTCGACGCAGGGTTCCGCGTGACCCGTGATGCGTTCGAGTTCATTGCTGGCCTCGATGATCGCTTCGGGGCCTTTGGCGGTGCCAGACCCGTATGAGACCGTGCGCTCCAGCGGCACCGGGATCACACGGAACCGGGCGTCTTCGCTGCGTTCGGCCTCGGTCAGTTCGCTGTCGAGGAAAATGCTCATGAAAGTCTGTCCTTAAAGTCGTCATAGCCGAATTCCCTGATGATCTTCAGGTCATCGGTTTCGCTGTTCCACAGGGCGATGGTGGGCAGGGGCACGCCGTTGAACGTGTTGGTCTTGACCATCGAGTAATGCGCCTGATCGAGGAAGGCAAAGCGCTGCCCGATCCGCAGCGGCTCGGCCCAAGTGTAGTCGCCGATCACGTCGCCCGCCAGGCACGAGGGGCCGCCCAGGCGATAGGTGTGGCCGGTTTCGGCCTCGTCCATCAGGGCGGGGCGATAGGGGGCCTCGATCACGTCGGGCATGTGGCAGGTGGCCGAGATATCGGTGATGGCGAGGTTCATGCCATTGGTGGGTAGGTCAAGGATTTCTCCGATCAGAATGCCTGCGTCCAGGGCGACGGCCTCACCGGGTTCGAGGTAGACGTCGACGCCATATGCCTCGCGTATGGTTTTGATGAAAGCCACCAGACCCTCACGGTCGTAATCGTCGCGGGTGATGTGGTGACCGCCGCCGAAATTCAGCCATTTGAGCTGGCCCATGAATGGCCTGAGTTTTGGTTCGACAGCCGCCCACGTGCGTTGCAGCGGCTCGAACCCTTGTTCGCAGAGTGTATGCATGTGCAGGCCGTCAACTCCGGTCAGAGCCTCGGCAGTCAACTGGCTGACCGGCGTGCCCAGGCGTGAGCAGGGCGCGCAGGGATCGTATTTCGGCACCTCACCTTCGGAATGTTCCGGGTTGATCCGCAGGCCGACCTGAACGCCCGCGGCCTGGGCTTTGGTCAGGAACCGGTCTTTTTGCGCCGGAGAGTTGAAGATGATGTGATCGGACAGCGACAGGATTTCGTCGATATCCGCGTCCTTGTATCCGGCGCAGAAGGTGGCAACCTCGCCGCCATATTCTTCGCGGCCGAGCCGTGCCTCGTAGATGCCGGACGCACAGGTGCCGCCGAGGTGCTGGCGGACCAGCGGGGCCAGTGAGAACATGGAAAACGCCTTGAGCGCGCTCAGGACATGCGCGCCGGACCGGGTGCCGATGTCGGCGAGGATGCGCAGGTTTCGCTCAACCGCTTTTTCATCGACCACAAAGCATGGGGTTGGCACGCGGCTGAGATCGAAATTGCGAAAGGCACCGGCATCGCCGGCTTGTGTGGTCATCATGTCTGCCATGAGAATCCAATCCCTTTCATTCTAACCGCGGCCCCTCAAGTTCTAGGCAGTTTCAGAGGAGGCCCATCATCCAAAGTGGCACAATGAATGACAGGAGATGGGCGATGAGAGCGACAGGATTTTCTACTGCCACACGAATGGTGGATTTTTCCAAGCGGAACATTTCGACCGTATCTGTCCTATAACGCTCGGAAAAAACAAGAAGGAGTGCGTAGGTTCCGAGCATCGACCCGATCAGAACAGCCATTTGCTTATCTGACGACATTGTTTCTACACGCTCCTTCCTTTGTTTTAGGACGATTGAGCTTCAGAACTCGACGGGGCCGTCGAGTTCGTGGACCTGCCAGGGAAGGCCGTGGGTGTTGAGCATGTCCATGAAGTCATCCGGGTCGAGCTGTTCCATGTTCCACACGCCCGGTTCGCGCCAGTTGCCTTTCAGCACCTGTGCCGCGCCGATCATGGCGGGGACGCCGGTGGTGTAGCTGACGGCCTGGCTGCCGACCTCGCGGTAGCATTCCTCGTGATCGCAGATGTTGTAGATGTAATAGGTTTTCTCGCCCGAGCCGTCCTTGGCCTGACCCGTGGCGATGTCGCCGATGCAGGCCTTGCCCTTGGTTTCGGCGCCCAGATCGCCGGGATCGGGCAGCAGGGTTTTCAGGAACTGGATCGGGATGATTTCCTTGCCGTCATGCATCACCGGGTCGATGCGGGTCATGCCGACATTTTCCAGAACTTTGGCGTGAGTGATGTAAGCGTCACCGAATGTCATCCAGAAGCGGGCGCGTTCGATCTCGGGGAAGTGGGTGCTGAGCGACTCCAGTTCCTCGTGATACATCAGATACATATTCTTGGGGCCGATGGCGGGAAAGTCGAACTCGACCTTATGGGTCATGGCGGGGGAGTGTTTCCACTCGCCACCTTCCCAGTGGCGCACTTCGGCCAGCACTTCGCGCAGGTTGATCTCGGGGTTGAAGTTGGTGGCGAATTCTTGGTCGTTGCTGCCGCCATTGGCGTCGAGCACGTCGATCTGGCGGATCGTGTCCAGCTTGTGTTTCTTGAGCCACTTGGCGAAGACGGATGTCACGCCCGGATCGAAACCCGAGCCGAGGATGGCGGTCAGGCCAGCCTGTTTGAACTTGTCCTGATAGGCCCATTGCCAGTGATATTCGAACTTGGCCTCATCCTCGGGCTCGTAGTTCGCAGTGTCGAGATAGTGGCACCCGGCCTCGAGGCAGGCGTTCATCAACACCAGGTCCTGATAGGGCAGGGCCAGGTTCACCAGGATCTCGGCACCGGTTTCCTTGATCAGCTTCACCGTGTCCTCGACCTTGTAGGCGTCAAGCTCGGCGGTGGCGATGTCAACGCCCACGCGCTCTTTCACCGATTTGGCGATGGCGTCGCATTTCGACTTGGTCCGGCTGGCCAGTGTGATTTCGGTGAAGATGTCCGAATTCATCGCCATCTTGTGCACGGCGGCGTGGGATACGCCGCCCGCGCCGACAACCAGTGTTTTGCCACTAAGTGAACCCATGGGGGTAATCTCCTCTCACAGGGGGTTATTCGTAATAGGTGTAGCCGTTGATCGAGTCGCGATAAGCGCTCATCAGGGTTTTGCGGTCCTTGGCTTTCAGAGTACCGGTCGAGATCGCCTCGTCCACCATTTTGCGGAAGGCGGCGACGCAGTCGGTGGGGTCGAATTCGACATAGGACAGCACCTGACTGATCGTGTCGCCCTCTTGTTCGTGCAGCAGGTCGAACCCTCCGTCAGCGCGCAGGTCGATGGTGACGACGTTGGTGTCGCCGAACAGGTTGTGCAGATCCCCCAGCGTTTCCTGATAGGCGCCGACGAAAAAGACGCCCATGAAATATTCATCATCTTCCGGCAGGGTATGTACCGGCAGACTGGGTGAAACACCGTCTGCCAGGATGAACCGGTCGATCTTACCGTCGCTGTCGCAGGTGATGTCGGACAGGACTGCCCGGCGGTCGGGTGTCTGGTTCAGGCCCTGCAAGGGCACGATGGGATGCAGCTGGTCAATGGCCCAGACGTCCGGCAAGGACTGAAACAGAGAAAAGTTGCAGTGGTAGATATCGGCCACTTTCTCAAGCTGGTCGTCCACGTCGGTTTCCAGATCGTCACTGGCCGCCAGCGCCTTGAGGCGGGCCATCAGCGACAGGTAGATCCGTTCGGCCCGGGCCATCTGGCGCAGGTCTACATATCCACGGCGGAACAGGGCGCGCAATTCGTTGCGATAGAAGGTGGCGTCGTTCCAGCATTCCTGAAGACGGTCTTTGCTGAGATAGCCGTGCACCGCGGCAAGGTCTGAAACCATGTGGTGATCGTCGGCTTCAACCTCGGGGCCGTTGGGCGCATCATAGAGCGTGCTTTCCAGCACGTTGAACACCAGCATCGACGACGTCGCCACCACCGCGCGGCCGCTTTCGGTAACCAGCGTCGGGTGGTCCACCTCGGCCTCGTCCATGGCATAGGCCACGGTTTCCACCACATTAGCGCAGTATTCCTCGACCGTGTAGTTGATCGAGTTTTCAGCCGCCTTCTTTTCACCGGTATAGTCCACCCCCATACCACCGCCGA
Organism: Ruegeria sp. AG6; assembly: GCF_056541565.1. Classification (NCBI taxonomy): domain Bacteria; kingdom Pseudomonadati; phylum Pseudomonadota; class Alphaproteobacteria; order Rhodobacterales; family Roseobacteraceae; genus Ruegeria; species Ruegeria sp. AG6. Next base: position 21,045 of record NZ_JBQFYQ010000016.1, read on the forward strand.
GGTCCAGATGGGTCAGCGGCACGCCCTCGCGCGTCAGTTCGGTGTAATAGCGGCAGGCCTCGCCCACCGCGCGGCGCACGTCGTTGACGTCCTGCACCTGAGAGCCCAGATGCGAATGCTGCAACTTCAGGCAATGCAGAAGGCCCGCGTCGCGCAGCTTGTCCACCGTGGCCACCAGTTGATCGGTGTTCATACCAAAGGCGGACCGGTCGCCCGAGCTTTCTTCCCATTTGCCGCTGATCTGGTTGGTCAGCTTGACCCGCACGCCAATCAGGGGTTCAATGCCCAGCTCTTTGTATACTTCGATCACCGTGTCAGCCTCTTTCGGGCTTTCAAGAACGATCACCGTGTTGAACCCGATCTTGCGGGACAGGATGGCCAGCTGGATGAATTCGGCATCCTTGACGCCGTTGCAGACGATCAGCGCTTCGCTGGCCAGCCGATGTGCCAGCGCGATCACCAGTTCGGGTTTGGACCCGGCCTCGAGCCCATAGTTGTACTTCTTGCCGAATTCGACGATCCGGTCGACGACCTGGGCCTGCTGGTTCACCTTGATCGGGAACACACCGCGATAGCTGCCTCTGTAGCCGACGCGGGCGATGGCTTCGCGGAAGCTTTCGTTCAGATGCGCGATCTCGTGTTCCAGATAGGAAGAGACGCGCAGAACCATCGGGGCCTTGATGCCTCGGTCGTTCAGATCGCTGAGAATACCTGGCAGGCTGATCGCGCCAACATCGGGAGCCAAGGGATTGCGCAGACCGATCTCGCCCTGCTCCGTCACCTCGATGAGGCCTTTGCCCCATTTCTCAACTCCGTAGATCGAATGCGGTGCGTCGGGCGTCTGTTTCAATCAAGTCGGTCCTTAACGTTGGGGTGCCAGTTTCGCGCCCGGCAATACGGCAGCTGTTTGATTCTTCCAAGTCTAAACTATGTGACGGAAAAATCCGAATTTCATGCCGGTGGGCTGATCGGGACCAGATGATTGTCCCACTGGCACTTCGCGCGGGTCCAGATCTCGGGGTGCGCAGTGGTCAACGCACCGAACACACCGGTTCCGGTGGTGAAAACCAAATCGTTTGGGCCGGAACCAAGCCCGCAGACATCCTCAAGCTCGAACGCATCGCTGAATGTGCCACTGGCCACGTCGAACCGCTGCAACGCATTGCCGCGTGGACAGGTGATGGCAACGGTTGCACCATCCGCCGAAAACGCGATGCTGCCCGCATAACCTTGCAGCGTGCTCTGATCCTGCACCGGCGCAGACAGAAGGTGCGGGTTTTCCCCCTGACGGTGCAGGCCCAGCAAGGGCGGATGTTCGGCTTTGCTGCCCTGCCACTGCATCGCAAAGCCCACCAGCCCGTCGCGACGGACCGCCAGATGGCGGATCGAGTTCTTGTGAAGCGCAGGCGACAGCGACACCTGTTCCTGAACCAGGCCCGTCAGGGAAAGGTAGGTCAGGTTGGGCTTCATCGTCGGCAGGTTCAGTTTCGTGCGCCCGGTTTCGGGATGGGTTTCGATACCGCCATTGGCAATCACAAGCGTTTTCCCGCCCGGCATCAACCGCATGTCATGCGGCCCGACGCCGCCGGACGGGAATTCGCCCAAGCGCGCAAAGGTTTCAGCGTTCCAGACGCCTATGATACCTTTTCCGGCCTCGTAATCGTTTTCGGTGGCAAAGAAAATCGTGCCGTCGGCTGAAAAAGTACCGTGACCATAGAAATGCCGGCCTTCCGGCGCCGTCAGCCGCGCGATCGGTGATCCCGTCACGCAATCAATCACCACGGCAAAGGTGCCCGGACGGCGCGCAAAGGCGACGGCCTGTGCTTTTACCGGATGTGCCGCCGCCGCATGCCCGCGCGCGGGCAGGGGCACGGAAAACAGAAGGGTTCCCTGTGCATCCAGCCCGGCCAGTCGATACGAACCATCCGGAAACAGCGCTGCGGCCAGAAACTCCGGCGTGCCCACCGAGGCCCATCCATGGATCGGAGGAAGAGAGGTTGCAGCAAGCCCTGCAAGGAAACGGCGGCGCGATGTCACGGATCAGTCTCCGTCCAGAGAATTGAAGCCTGCGCTGACGCCCAGCGTCGGGCCAAGTTCAGTCGAAGCAATTGCGCGAATATCGTGGATGGACTGTTGCAGGGCCTCGATACGGAACCGGGCCTGCGGATCCGCAACGCCGGCCAGCGCCGGGTCGTCAATGGGCTGGGCATTCTCAATGGCGCGCGCAAAAGCAGCATCCAGATCCGCGGCGATATCGGGATGATCAAAGGCCAATCGCGAGGCAAGATCACGAAGGGCCATCAGCGAAAGTTCGACATGGCGCAAGGATCGCTTCGACCGCCACGCTTCGGCGCGGTTCGGACGCGGGCGGTCGAACGTGCCCAACGGGCGACCAAGCCGAGTGTCGGCCGTGAACTCAAGACCCGTGGACAACGCCTTGAACAGTTCCTGCATCGCTTCGTCCTGCGTTCGGTAGCGGCCGTTCTTGCCGGGCCGGGTCAGGCTGGGGGCATAGCTTTGCCAGTCATCGGCCATCGCCCGTGCGTTGGCATCAATGTCCGCCGCGATCGCCTGAATCAGCGCGCAGCGGTAATCCGCATTGCCCTGCTCTGCAAAGGCGGGATCTAACAGCATTTGTTCCAGCGCAAAGAACCCGCGCCCGGCTATGGATGTCTCGGCATAGGCTTCGGGGTCTTGCACGGCGTCATCCTCGGTTGCGATATGCTGGGACAGGGCTTTGGTGGTGAACCCTTTCGTGTCGGGCCAGAACGCCATGGCAAATGCACGATCATCGACCTCGGTCGGACCGAAACGCAGGTGACTGGCGGAAATCCAGCTGTCGAAGGCCGCATCGTAAGCCGCGCGCAACGCAGGTGAGGTCGGATCGCAATCCACCCGCGATGCACTGACCAGAGCCCCGGTCGTTTCCGGCAGCTTGTCGAACCTGGGCAGTATATGTGTCTCGGCAACGTCCATCAGGATCGGTGCGCGGTCCTGCGCCTGTGCGGCAAGCGGCATCATCAACGCGGCAATAATTGTAAGAATACGCATGGGTCAGAGGCTCTCCAGAAAACGGATCAGGGCGTCGCGGTCAGTTTTCGGCATCGACACAACCGCATCGCGCGCGGCCTGGGCTTCGCCGCCGTGCCACAGGATCGCCTCGAGCAGATTGCGTGCCCGCCCGTCATGCAGAAACTGCGTGTGGCCCGAGACGCGTTCGGTCAGACCAACACCCCACAAAGGCGGCGTCCGCCATTCGCGCCCCGTCGCGCGGGCCTCGGGGCGGTGATCCGCCAGACCTTCGCCCATGTCATGCAGCAGCAGATCCGTGTAAGGCCAGATCAGCTGAAAACTGTGCTCGGGCCGATCTTCCAACCGGTGGGTGACATGGGCCGGAGTATGACAGGATGCGCAGCCGGTCGTGTGAAACACCTCTTTGCCGCGCAAAACCTCGGGGTCGTCGACATCACGGCGGCCGGGCACGCCCAGATTGCGGCTGTAGAAAACCACCAGGTCCATGCCCTGCTGATCGATCTCGAACTCGCGGGTATCGGTGTCGCCATGCGGGGCCTCGACGCAGTTCACCTGCAAGTCCGTGCAGTCCCCCTGAGGTGCCGGGTAAAGCGGGCTTGAAATACCGATATCCCCGGCAAAGGCTGCGGCGGATTGCTCCATCACCGTCGGCATGCCTACCTTGTGCCCGAACCGGCCCATCATCGGGGCGCCGTATTCAACAGACCAGACGATGTTCGGACGGCCCGAGATGCCATCCCCATCCACGTCGTCGGGATCAGCCTTGGCCAGAAGGTCTTCGACCGGGATCGCCTCGAGCAGGCCAAGCCCGATCATCTGTGGTGCGACCCTCGGGCTCAGCATTGCATCCGGGTGCAGAGGGCCATAGCCCAGATCAGCGGCCCTGTAAGTCGGGCGGCGCAGTGACGCGGTCTCGCCGTCAGAGAGTTCAACAGGGACTTCTTCGTAAGAGATATCCAGCCGATATTCCGCCGGATGCCCCGCAAGCGCGAAATCCTGCATCTGCCCGCCATAGTTGGGATCGGGCCGGGTGGCGATGTAATCCTCGATCTCGGCATACCCGTCTTCCGGCGCGCCGGGGATCGAGACCCGAAGGAACATTGAGACCGCGTTGTCATCGGGCCCGTTCGGTGTGTGCCCCCGCCCATCCTTTATATGGCAACGCTGGCAGGATCGCGCGTTGTACAGCGACCCCAACCCGTCAGAGGCCAATGTGGATGATGGTGACGACACCCAGATTTTCTTGAACAACCCGTTGCCGACCTTGAAATCCAGCTCCTGCTCGAAGCTCAGATTGCCCGAGGGTTGCGAGAACGCATCCGCGTCGTTGCGGACCCGGACAGTTGCCGCCCCGGCCGAGAGTTCTTCGAACGGCTGCGACACGCCAAAATCCTGCGGGGGTGCCGTCACGGCGGCAATGCGGGCGCGTTCCTCGTCGGTGCGGGGGGTGAATTTCAGATGCAGGTCCCGCAGCTCGGCTGCCAGGGAGGGGGTGGCCGCCAGGGCGGCCACTGACAGGGCAAAAAGACTATTCGCCTTCGTCCATTTTCGATGCGTTGAGTTGCGCATAATTGGCTTCGCCGATCCTTTCATACAGGTCGAGCTGCGTTTCGAGGAAGTCGATATGTCCCTCTTCATCGGACATCAACTGTTCGAACAGCGACATGGAGACAAAGTCGCCGGCCTCCCGACAATACTCGCGCGCTTCCTTGTAAAGTGCCCTGGCGTCGATCTCGGCCGCCAGGTCGCATTCCAGCGTTTCCTTCGGCGTCTGACCGATCCGCAACGGGTCCAGTTTCTGAAGGTTGGGGTGACCTTCCAAAAAGATGATCCGTTCGATCAGCTTGTCCGCGTGGCCCATCTCTTCGATGCTTTCCTCGCGGCTTTTCTTGGCCATATGGCCAAGGCCCCAGTCTTCTTGCAGGCGGTAATGCAGCCAGTATTGACTGACGGCAGTCAGCTCATGCCGCAGAGACTTGTTCAGATATTCGATGACCTTCGGATCGCCTTTCATCAGCCTTCTCCTGTGTTGCTCCGGCACGCAAAGTGCGGAGTTGCATGGGGACTTCCAGATTACCGCTGGCCCGCATTGTGTCTAGGAACAGCGGCATGCACCCGCCACAATCCGCCGATTTGCCAAGGGCATGGTAGATCTTGCCGGGGGTGATTATGGTCCGCGGATCCGCCGTGCGCATCCAATCGATGGCGGCACGGATGTCGTGATCGGATATGTTGGTGCAGTGGCAGACAATCATTGGTCTTGGCTCGTTTCGCCGCCCTGTCAGGCGATCAGTAAGGTTTGCAGGGGCCGGAAAGAAACCCTCTCCGGCCCGCTTGAAGATTAATGGAAGACGGCGTCCGGGTTATCCAGGCTGTCTGACCCTTCAAACGCAACCCCGTCCAGCTCCAGCGCGGTTACGATGCGCTCGATCGTTTTGGTCTGATCGATCAGGCCGTTGACGCCGCCCATGATCAGGGCCTCACCGCCTTCGTTACCGCGCTCAAGCATCTGGTCATAGGCAAATCCCGCCTCGGCCGTTGTCTTGATCTTGCCCAGGGCCTGCATGGTGGTGGCCAGTTTCGCTTTCATCTCGGTATCCAGCGCCGGATCGGTGGCGATGACCAGATCGGCCAGAGATGCGCCCGAAACCGGGGTGCCATCAATGCGGGTATAGCTGCCCAGATAGACGTTCTGGATGCCCAACCCGTCATAGTAATGGCTGTTGTGGGTGTTGTCCGAAAAGCAGTCATGTTCTTCTTCGGGATCGTTCAGCATCAGGCCAAGGCGCATCCGTTCGCCGGCTTGCTCGCCATACGAGAGAGAGCCCATGCCGGTCAGGATCGCGCTGATGCCTGCTGCTTCGTTCTCCACAAGGGCTGCGCGCGCCGCTCCGCCGTCTTTCCACTGATCCGCCATCCAGGCCAGATCGCTGACCAGCAGTTCGGTCGCAGCGCTCAGATATTGCGCGCGACGGTCGCAATGGCCGCCGGTACAGTCCTCGCCCTGCGCATAATCGGTCGCTGGGCGGTTGCCGGCACCGGCGCCATGGCCGTTCATGTCCTGACCCCACAGAAGGAACTCGATGGCGTGATAGCCGGTTGCCACATTCGCCTCGATACCATCGGCTTCGTGCAGGGTGTCGCTCAGCAGTTCGGGGGTGATTTCGCTGGCATCAATGGTCTCGCCCGACAGTTGGAAACTGGGGTTGGCGATGACGTTCAGCACGGCAAATTCGTTTTCGTCCGTCGCGCCGCCATAGGCCGCGTCGACATAGTCGATCAGCCCTTCGTCCAAGGGCCAGGCGTTCACCTTGCCTTCCCAGTCATCAACGATGGCATTGCCGAAGCGATAGACTTCCGTCTGCTGATAGGGGACACGCGCAGCAACCCAAGCCGCGCGCGCCGCGTTCAACGTTGCGTCCGAGGGATCGGCGATCAGCGCGTTGACCGCATCCTGCAATTTCCTGGCTGAAATCAGGCTGTCCTCAAATTTGGCTTCCGCAATATTGGCATAGGTGTTCAGTACATCTGCCTTGGTGGGGGCATCACCCGAGATCGCGGCGGTTGCCATGCAAAATGTCAGGGCGCTGGCAGTGGTGAATAACTTGGTCATAGGAGTTCGATGCTTTCCTGTCAGAACTGTCGGATCGCGCGGGGATGCCCCGCGGGTTTCGCGAAGAATTAACTGAGTGATTTAGTCGGTAATGTCAACCTGAGTTTTATTGTCGGATATAGGCAATGATAGTTGAATCCCACGCTCTTCCCCAAATCTGGCGAGCTCTGATCCGAGGGTTAACGTTGCGTGGCAGGTGATTCGCGGTAAAATCACTGTTGTGATTCTGTTAAAGGCGGTTTTTGGTTAATGAAGTGCTCTGTTCTGGCGTTGTCTCTTTTTCCGGCAGCTCTTGCCGCTCAGGCGACGCAGATCACGCCCACCCATCAACATGGGTCCGGTCAATTGGAAATCGTGTTTACGGACACGGAATTTACGCTGTCGCTCAGGGTTCCAAGCATTGACATCATTGGGTTCGAGACCCCGGTGGCAAGTGATGACGAGCGTACGCGTGTCGCCATCGCGATTTCCGAACTGTCCAAACCACTGGATCTGTTTGTCGTCCCGCCCGACGCCGTGTGTTTTACCGCATCTGCAAACGTGATCCTGACGCATGATATTCCGGGGCAGCAGGACAACGCGGGCGAGGGGGGCACGTCATTCGCAACGGGCGAACATTCGGAATTTCAGGCTGACTACGTTGTTCAATGTCAGGATATGGATGCGCTGACCACGATGGAATTTGCGTATTTCCAGCGGTTCAACGGGACAGAGAAGCTGAACGTTCGCGTCGGATCAGGCGCGGCGACCAGCGCCCATGAAATCACGCGCGCCGCGCCCAGGCTGGATATGACGCAAATCCGTTAGAAATGGCGCTTGAGCGCCTGTTGGGCGGTTTCAGGCACGCAGCCGAATCTGTCGAGCCAAGATTGCCCCGTCCATCCGTGGGGTGCCGGGCAGAAAACGAACACCTCAGATCGAAGCATATTGCTCCCCGGTGCGATCTTTGAATGCAGCAAGGACGAAACCTGTAATTTATATTTTTTGCAAGTGGTTATGGCCTTTGAGGTTGCCGGACTTCGCTGAATCAAAAGTCTCCAATTGAGGCAAAGATTAACGAATAAGGGCACAAGAATCGCATGTATGACAAGTTCTCGCAAAACTTATGCCAATATCCAAATCTATTGGTACATCATCCTGCCGATCTGTTGACTAGTCCGGTTTTAATGAGGGGGTATCTCGGCAGGGTTAGGGGGATGCCCGTTCAGGCCCGTCATGGGCCGACAAAGCGCGGCATCCCCTGCCGTTTCGATTGCGGCAAACCCACCACCACACAATGTCAGTCGATCTTGTTGCGTTGCGCGTGCGGGGTGACGCCAAAGCTTGATCGGTAGACGCGCGAAAAATGGCCCGGGTTTTCAAAGCCACAGGCCACGGCAATCTCGGTGACGGATGCTTCGGTCTGAAGCAACAATTTCTGGGCGCGCTCCAGCCGCATTTCCATGAAGTATTTCTTGGGCGACGTGTTGAGGTATTTTCCAAACAGCCGCTCAAGCTGTCGGGTTGAAATGCCAAGCTCTTCTGCAATGAACGAGGGGGAAACCGGGGTTTCGATACTGTCCTGCATGATGGTGATCGCCTTGGCGAGGTGCGCATTGCGCATTCCGTTGCGTGATTGCAGGGAAACCCGTTGTTTAGCTGTGGCATTGCGTACCGCGTTATAGACCATCTGATCCGCCACATCGATGGCCAGTTCTTCACCGTGATCGCGTTCGATCAGGTGCAGCATCAGATCCGCCGTTGCCGTTCCGCCAGATGCGGTAATGTGCTTTTCATCGGCCACGAACACGCTGCGTACCAGGTTGACCTCGGGAAAGGCCTCCATGAACGCGTCGTGATATTCCCAGTGGATTGCCGCTTGCATTCCGTCGAGAAAGCCAGCCTCGGCCAGCACCCATGCCCCCGAGCACAGGGCGCCGATTTTCGTGCCGCGCGCGCGTTCGCGGCGAAGGGTTGCAAGCAGGGGGCGGGTGACGTGGTCACGCATGTGAATGCCCGACAAGACAAACAGCTGATCACATTTGGCCAGACCCTGAAGGCCGGAATGCACCAGCGTGATGGATCCGTTCGAGCACACGGCCTGCTCGCCATGTTCTGACAGAAAGGACCAGCGGTACAGTTCATCGCCGCTCACAAGATTGGCGATCCGCAAGGGTTCGACTGCGCATGAAAACGCAAGGTGCGAGAACTCCTCGACAAGGACGAAAGTGATGTGCCGCGTCTGAGGCATGAGCAGTACCGTTTGCAAGCTGGGACAAAGCCCAGAACATGAGTCTATTTCGCAGGCTCTTATGCTGCACGAATTATTATTGTATACAAGTTGTATTTTTATGGAATACAAAACTGTGACCGCACGCGATTCGACCGCGTTCGCCGAACAGAAGGATGAGGCCAAAGCATGAAAGACGAAGCCAAGTCTCGTAAAAGCGCGCTGAAAGAGCACCTGAAAGTGTCCATCCTCACGCTGCGCCTGCGCCCAGGCGCCGATCTGGACGAAGCGCATTTGTCCGAGGAATTCGGCTTGTCGCGCACGCCGCTGCGCGAGGTGTTTCGACAATTGGCTGGCGAAGGCTATCTGGATCTGCGGACAAACCGCAGCGCCCGGGTTTCGGAAATGTCCTACACCACACTGCGCGACTTCTTCCTTGCCGCGCCCATGGTATACGGAGCGATCCTGCGTTTGGCGGCTTTGAATGCGTCGAACGCCCAGATCAATGATTTGAAAGAGGCCCAGCAGGCGTTCAAGGCGGCCCTTCGGTCCGGGTCCGGCGAGGACCGAGCCTTGGCCAACAACCGCTTTCATGACGTGACCGGCGAAATGTCCGGAAATGTCTACCTGCTGCCGTCGTTCAATCGGCTGTTGATCGATCACGCCCGGATCGGCATGACGTTTTACCGGCCTCAGACGGCTGAGATGTCCGAGAACCTGTCCGAAGCAAGCCGCCAGCACGACGCCATCATCGCCGCCATCGAGGCGCGCGACGAGGCGGCTGCTGCGCAGCTGGCCGAAGATCACTGGAACCTGTCACGCGATCAGATCGAGATGTTCGTGATGCCTGACGCGCTGGATGTCCCGATGGGCGTCCCGCCCCTTTCGAAACCTGCATGAGGACGGAATGAACCCGATTTTCAAGTTTGAGGGGATCTATACCCCTGTGGTCACGCCCTATCACGACGATGGCAGCGTGAATTGGGACATGCTGTCCGACGTGATCGAATACCTGATCGAAAACGGCGTGCATGGCCTGATCTCGGGGGGGTCGACCGGTGAGAACTATGCCCAGACCGTCCACGAACGTGTCGAACTGGCCCGGTTCACGCATGAGCAGTTGAAGGGCCGGTTGCCATTGGTGGTTGGCACAGGCGCGATGCTGACGCCGGATTCGATTGCCCTTGCCGCCGGCGCGCGCGAAATCGGCGCCGATGCGATCCTGCTGGCCAGCCCGCCGTATTCGGTGCCGACTGATCGGGAAAACGCGCTGAATGCGCTGGCCATCGACAAGGCCGCTGATCTGCCGGTGATGCTGTACAACTACCCGCACCGCACCGGCACGATGATGGGTGAGGAATTCCTCGACCGCGTTGGCCGCAGTCGCAACTTCTGCGGCATCAAGGAAAGCTCGGGCGATATCAACCGGGTGCATTTGCTGGCCCGCGACTATCCGCATATCCAGCTTGGCTGCGGCATGGATGATCAGGCGCTCGAATTCTTTGCCTGGGGTGCGCCGTTCTGGGTGTGCGGCGGGTCCAACTTCCTGCCTGCCGAACACGTGGCTCTGTATCAGGCCTGCGTGGTCGAAGGGAATTTCAACAAAGGCCGCCGGATCATGTCTGCGATGATGCCGCTGATGCGGGTGCTGGAACAGGGTGGCAAGTTCATCCAGACCATCAAGCATGGCGTCACCATGAACGGGATCGATGCGGGCGCTATGCGGCCTCCGTTGAAGGGCTTGAACAAGGACGACAAACGCGCGCTGGAACAGGTCACGCGCGTGCTGAAAAAGACAATCGCCGACATCGTGGCGGAAGGGTAAGAGACATGGATCTGCTGACACAGGACGAATACAAATCCATCGCCGCAGGCCTGAACCTGCCGACCGGGGCGTTCATCGACGGCGCATTCCGCCCGGCGATCTCGGGTGAGACGTTTGCAACCGTAAACCCGGCCACCGGCGACAAGCTTGCCAATATCGCATCCTGCGGTGCGGCGGATGTGGATTTTGCAGTCGAAAAAGCGCGCGAGGCCTTCGACGATGGCCGCTGGTCGAAACTGCACCCGTCCGAGCGCAAGGACGTGCTGATCCGGCTGGCCAAGCTGATGACCCGCAATGCCCGCGAACTGGCGGTGATGGAAAGCCTCGACAGTGGCAAGACCATCTATGACTGCGAAACCGTGGACGTGCCCGAAACCATCCACTGTCTGAAATGGCATGGCGAGGCGATCGACAAGATCTACGATCAGGTCGCACCTGCCAGCGACGACCATATCGCCATGGTCGTGCGTGAGCCGATCGGCGTCGTGGGGCTGGTACTGCCGTGGAACTTCCCCCTGCTGATGCTGGCGTGGAAGATCGGCCCGGCACTGGCGGCGGGATGTTCAGTGGTTGTGAAACCCGCGGCTGAAACCACACTGACCGCGCTGCGTATGGCCGAACTGGCGATGGAGGCTGGCCTTCCCCGCGGCGTGCTGAACATCGTACCGGGTGGCGGTGCCGACGTGGGCGAACCCATCGGGCGGCACATGGATATCGACATGGTGTCCTTCACCGGCTCGACGGTGACGGGCAAACGGTTCCTGACCTATTCGGCGGAAAGCAACGCCAAAGAAGTGGTGCTTGAGATGGGCGGCAAGAACCCTGCCATCGTCATGGATGACGCCGAAAACCTAGACCGGGTGGCGGCGCATGTGGTGAACGGTGCGTTCTGGAACATGGGCGAGAACTGCTCTGCCTCGTCGCGCCTGATCGTGCACAAAGACGTGAAAGCCGAACTGCTGGACCGCATCGCGCATCACGCCAAACAGTGGAACATCGGCGACCCGCTGGATCCTGAAACCCGCATGGGCGCGCTGGTCAGCGAAGGGCATTACAACAAGGTCTGCGGATATCTCGATCAGGTTGAAAACGTGGTGATCGGCGGCAAGGCCGATAAAGGCTTTGTCGAGGCGACCGTCGTCGAAGTGCCGGGCAATGACGCCGTGCTTGCCCGAGAGGAGATCTTCGGCCCGGTCCTGTCGGTGATCGAAGTGTCGGGCTTTGACGAGGCCATCAAGATCGCCAATGACACCGACTATGGCTTGTGTGCCTCGATCTTTACCGCCAACGCCAAACGGGCCATTCGTGGTGCGCGGGCGATCCGGGCGGGCACCGTGACCGTCAACAGCTTTGGCGAAGGCGACATCACCACGCCGTTTGGCGGCTACAAGCAATCGGGCTTTGGCGGGCGCGACAACTCGATCCATGCGCATGATCAGTACACCCAGCTGAAAACCATCTGGATCGATCTTGCAGACGACGCCGACGAGGCTGTGGATTGACACGATACGAGGCCAAAAGACTGCCGCGGCAGACCGGTCCGGCGGGATGGAATGCCATCCTGCCGCCCCAGGACCCTCTGCCAGAGCTCGAACAGGACCTGACCGCCGACATCACCATTGTCGGCGGAGGGTTTGCCGGGCTGACGGCGGCGCGGCGATTGCACCAACTGGACCCTTCGCTGAAGATCGCCCTGCTGGAAGCGGGCCGATTTGCCGATGGTTCGGCGGGGCGGAACTCGGGGTTCATGATCGACCTGCCGCATGATCTGGCCTCGGACAATTACGCAGGCGATGGGCTGGAAGCGGATCGCGCCGCCATTGCCCTGAACCGCAAGGCCATCGCTTTCGCGACCGAGGTCGCCGCCGATTGCGACCTGCCGCAGGAAATGTTCGACCCTTGCGGAAAATACAATGCAGCCGCCACACGGGCAGGAGACGCCCATAACCGCGCCTTCGCCGAGCATCTGACCAAACTGGGTGAGCCGCACACGCTGTATGACCAAAAGCAGATGCAAGAGATCACGGGCAGCCCGCATTATGTTTCGGGGCTGTTTGCGCCGGGGACGGTGATGATCCAGCCCGCAGCCTATGTGCGGGCGCTGTCGGGTCAACTGGCTGGCCAAATCAACGTATTCGAGAACGCGCCAGTCACCAGCTTTGAAAAGCAGGGCGCAGGTTGGGTGGTCAACACCGCCAGGGCCAAAGTCAGCACCGGGCGGATCGTTCTGGCCAACAATGGCCATCTGGAAAGCTTCGGATTCTACCAACGGCAATTGATGCATATCTGCCTCTACGCCTCGATCACGGCGCCGCTGACCGAGGCGCAGATCAAGACACTGGGCGGGCAACCGCGCTGGTCGGTGACCCCGGCGGATCCGATGGGCACCTCGGTCCGGCGCATTTCGGGCAGCTATGGGGATCGCATCCTGATCCGCACCGGGTCCAGTTTTCACCCGACGATAGAAACCACCCGGATGCGGTTGCGCAATGCCGGCTGGGTGCATGACCGGAAGTTCCGTGAACGCTTTCCGCATCTGCCCGATGTACGGATGGAGCATCGCTGGGCCGGGATGCTGTGCCTCAGCCGCAATGGGTCTGCGGCGTTCGGCGAAGTGGCGGATGGCGTGTTCTCGGCCTGCTGCCAGAACGGCCTGGGCATCGCCCGCGGCACCCTGCAAGGCATGGGCATCGCGGAACTGGCGCTGCAAGGCGGATCAGAGATCGCGGATCACTTTCTGGCGCAGCCGGATCTTCCGCGATTGCCGCCCGAGCCTTTCGCCTCGCTTGGGGCGAACAGCTATCTGATCTGGAAAGAATGGCGGTCCGGCAAGGAATGACGCGTGGGCATCAGGGCAAGCTCAGCTTGGCCATACGCCCACCATCTATCGTAAAGACCTGCCCGGTGATGAAACCCGCATCCCCGGACGCCAGAAACGCGACGAGCGCGGCAACTTCTTCAGACCGCCCTGTTCGGGCCACCGGGTGGATCTTGGCGATGTCGCGACGGAATGCGGGCGGGTCGGGCATGGATTCGATGAAATCCTCGTTCAACTCGGTATCGATCCAACCGGGCGCGACGGCGTTGCAGCGGATACCTTCGCCCCCGTGATCCACGGCAACGGCGCGGGTCAGGCCGTGCAACCCTGCCTTTGATGCGCAATAGGCAGCGTGACCGGGATTGCTGCCCAGGCCTTCTATGGATCCGGTGTTGACGATGGCGCCCTTGGTCTGGCGCAGATGCGGCAGCGCGGCCTTGATCATCAGGAACGGGGCGGTCAGGTTCACCGTCAGGTTGCGGTGCCAGTCCTCAAGGCTCATTCCTTCGACCGAGGCTTCCTGCATCATGCCGGCGTTGTTGACCAACACGTCCAGACGCCCGGCTTTCGCGATCACTTTGTTGACCACCTGTGCCGGGCTGTCGGGAAGGGTGAAATCTGCAGCAATGCCTTGGAATTCGGTGTCCTGACCACGTTGGGCGGTGAAGACCAGTGCGCCTTCGTCGTGCAAACGCCGGGCAATGGCCTTGCCGATGCCGCTGCGCCCGCCGGTGACCAGTGCCACCTTTCCATCGAACCGCCTCATGATACCGGTTTCCCTCCATTCACCTCAACCAGCGTGCCGCAAACATAACGCGACGCGTCCGAGATCAGGAACATGATGACGTCGGCGATGTCCTCGGGCTCGGCGATCCGGCCCAGCGGCACGGTCCGGCCCAGTTCGGCTACGGCTGTATCGGGGTCAAAGCCCCGCGTTTCAAAGCCTGATCGCAGCATCGGGGTATTCACTTCGTTCGGGCAAACGGCGTTGATGCGGATACCCTGATGGGCGTGATCCATGCCCATGCACTGGGTCAGGGACGCGATGGCCGCCTTGGTCATGCAATAGACCGCATGATTGGGGCCGGGGCGCAGCCCCCAGCAGGACGCGGTGTTGACGATGGCCCCGCCGCCAGCGTCCGCCATGATCGGAATTGCCGCACGACAAATGCGGAACGGGGCTTCGACATTGACACCCAATGACAGAGACCAATCCGCATCAGACGTATCCGTGACCGACCCGCGCGTGATGACGCCCGCATTGTTGATCACGATGTCAAGCCCGCCCAATGCGGACGCGGCTGCGCCGGGCAGCTGGTCTGCATATTCGGGAACAAGCAGATCACCGGGCAGATGTGCCTCGGCCTCGATGGCATCGACAGCCCGGTCGGCGACTGCGACCCGCGCCCCGGCATTGCGCAGGCGTTGAACGATTGACGCCCCGATGCCGCCAGCCGCGCCAGTGACCAGAGCCGATTTTCCTTTCAGGTTCATATTGTCATCCATTTCTTAGAATGATGCGACAGGTGCGCCGAGCAGGCTTTCATCAGGAACCACGCCCAGCCCCGGCCCGGTTGGCAGCGCGATATGCCCGGCGTCGACCCGGATGCCGTTTTCGGGATCGTAGTTGCCTTCGATATATGGCGCAGCCAGCCAGACGCCTTCCAGCAGGTCGGGCCGAACGGTTGCACCGATATGGGTGCATGCAGCGGCGATGATGTCCCCGCCCCAGCTGTCATCGCAGGTATGGGGCAGGTTGCGCGCCTCGCAGATATCACGGAAGGCGCGCATCGGGTGCAAGCCGCCGATGCGGGTGACCTTCATGCCGAACCCGTCGACCAGACCGGTGCCCGCCGCCGAGACCACGGTGTTCAGGTTGGTGCTGTTTTCATCCATATAGATGCCATGCGTGACCTGAGGCCGGATCTTCCTGAGATCTTCGATTGTGTTGCAGGGCTGTTCCATGATGAAGGGGATTTCGGGGCATTCGCGGCTGACCCGCAGGGCGTCTCGTGTGGTCCAGCCCCGGTTGCCGTCGACGGCCAGACGCATACCCGATCCCTTGACCACGTCCCAAACCTTTCGAATGGTTTCGATGTCGATCTCGACCGGGCGGCCTCCGACCTTGATTTGCAGACGCGGGTAGCCTTCGGCCATTTTCTCGGCAGCCAGTTTCGCAATGTCGTCGGGTGCACCGACGCCCGTGGCATAATAGGACGGCACCTTTTCCGAGACCGCTCCGCCCAGCAAATCGGAAACCGGAACACCCAAGTGTTTGCCAAGCAGGTCGTGCGCCGCAATGTCGATGGCGGCCTTGGCATAACCATGACCGTTCAACAGCCCATCCATCCGGCGATGCAAGGCCAGAGGCAGGACCTCTGTTCCGATCAGGCCCGGGGCCATTTCGACCAGAGCGGCGCGCGCCCCGGCGGCGTGCGCCTCGGCATAGGTCGGGCCAACCGGGCAGGTCTCGCCCCAGCCGGTCAGACCGTTGTCCGACACGACCTTGACCAGCGTGGTATCGAGCGCCCAGACCTCGGCATTGGCCATCGTATAGGGCCCGTTTTTGACTGGCAGGTCGTGGCTGTAGATATGCAGTTCGGCGATCTTCATCTTGGTTTACGTGTCTTGAGTGGAAAAAAGGGCCCACCCGGATGACGGGTGGGCAAGTACGGGGAGTGTGGATCAGTATGTTTGGTTCAACTCGTCCGCCGCCGGGATTTCCCTTTCGCGGCGGGCGATATAGTCCAGAAGGGCCTCGTTCTTGGCCTCGTCCAGCTTTGGTTCTTCATATTCGGCCAATAGTTTCCGCGCATGTTTCAGGGCGCGTTCGGTGATTTCCACCTCCCCCTCGGCCACCCATTGCTCGATCGAGTTGTTGTCGAACAGTTCCGGCATGAAGAACGCGGTCTGAAAGTTGTCCTGCGTGTGCGGATGACCCAGATAATGCCCGCCGGGCCCCACATCGGGAACCGCTGCCAGGGCCTGGTCGAAATCGTGCCACTTTGGGCCTTCCGCCATCCGGTAAGCCATCGCGCATTGTTCGGCGTCGACGATAAACTTGGCGACCGAACAGTGCATGCCCGCCTCGTTCCAGCCTGCCGAATGCCAGATATAATTGGCCCCGGCGTGAATGACCGCACTGAGCGTCGTGGCGGATTCGTACCCGGCCTGTGCATCAAAGGTCTTGGCCCCACCCAGAGTGTTCGAAGTGCGCCACGGTACGTCGTAGAAGCGCGCCATCTGGCCGATCATGAAGTTCATCAGGCTGATTTCGGGCGTGCCGGCCATCGGCGCGCCGGATTTCATCGAAACGGTCGACAGGTAATGCCCCCAGATCGCCGGGCAGCCCTTGCGGATCACCTGCGTATAGGCCAGCGCCGAAAGCGCCTCGGCGGTCAGCTGCGCCACGGTCGCGGGCACCGATGCCGGGGTGTTCGCGCCACCCAGAACAAAGGGCGAGCACAGAACCGGCTGATTGCGGCGGCAGAAGGCCCGCATCGCACCCAGCATGGTTTCGTCCCACACCAGTGGGCTGTTGCCGTTGCAGTTGCCGGTGGTGACCGGATGATCGTCAATGAACCCTTCGCCGAACAGGATATCGCACATATCCATCACATCCTCGGCATTCCTGGGCGAGGTGGTCATGCCCATGAAGGTCTTGTCCGAGTACTTCATCGACGAATAGGTGATGCGCAGGTGCCGCTGGCTGATCGGGTGGTCGTAGGGCTCGACAATGTGATGGGCCGAGCTGTGCAGCGCCGGCATCATGTGCGACAGCTTGTGGAACATCGCCAGATCATCCAGCGTCGGGTTCCGGCGCACGTCATCCAGATCGCGCAGGAAAGGGGCCCCGGTCATTGGCACGAAGATCGCGTGCTTGCCACCCAGTGCAAGGTTCTTTTGCGGATTGCGCGCGTGATAGGTGAACTGCGCCGGAATGGTCGAGATCAGCTCGCGCACCATATTTCGGTCCAGATAGACCAGTTCGCCGTCAACCTTGGCCCCGGCTTTTTTCCAGTCTTCCAGCGCGATGGGGTCGCGGAACTGAACGCCGACATTTTCCAGAATGTCCATCGCCGCATTGTCGATGCGCTCAACCTGGGTTGCGTCCATGACTTCGCACAGCGGGATGCCTCGGGTCAGGCCCGGCAGCATGTCGAAATTTGGAGCGGTGCGTTGGGCTCGGCGGGCAGAACGTCCGCCGGAACGCGTGACAGTGCGAGTGGTCAAGGGGCAATCCTCCAATTTTGAAACAAACTGACGGATTCGCGGCGCAACCACCTCTCTGATTGCGATATGTGCTTGCAATAAGCGACACGGGTCATTCCAAATAATTTTGTCCCTGCGTAACGAAAAAGACGCCGGGTCATTGTTACCTGTGTGACCTACTTCACAGCCAGGCAAGTGCATATATCTGCAACAGATAAACGCAGGGTTGTTTCAGAAGGCACTCACTCATGCACCACAAAACAGAGATGCTGATCGTCGGCGCCGGGTTTGCCGGGCTGACGATGGCGCTTGAGGCGCGCAAGCGCGGTATCAAGGATATCGCGATTTTGGAAAAGGCCGATGATATCGGGGGGACATGGCGCGAAAATACCTATCCCGGTGTCGCCTGTGATGTGCCGTCGCATCTGTATTCCATGGCGACCCATCTCAACCCGCATTGGAGCCGCGCCTATGCCGGTGGCGCGGAAATTCAGGCTTATCTGCAAAATGTCGCGCGTCAGGAAGGGTTGTATGACCTGTGCCATTTCCGGCAGGAGCTGAAATCGGCCAGCTGGGATGGAACGCGATGGCAAGTTGAAACGATGGATGGCCAGCAATGGTCGGCGCGGTTTCTGGTCTCGGCCATTGGCGCACTTCATTATCCCAGCATCCCGGATATCCCCGGCGCCGACGGTTTTTCGGGGCCCAGTTTCCACTCGGCCGAATGGAATCACGAAGTCGATCTGACCGGCAAGCGCGTGGCGGTCGTTGGAACCGGCGCATCCGCCGTTCAGTTTGTACCCGAGATCGCCAAGATTGCAGGCCACGTCGCGATCTTTCAACGCAGTGCGCCTTACGTGATGCCGCGCCCGGACGGTCCGATTGCGCCCTGGGTGCGCAGCCTTTACGCTTGGCTTCCCATTTTGCCCCGCATTCGGCGCAAGCTGATATTCATGATCTTCGAATTTCGCCACCGCGTGTTTCGTGGTGAGGAACGCGCGGTGAATTTTGCCTTGAAGATGTGGCAAAAGGCATTGGAGCGCGCCATCACCGATCCGGTCGAACGGCGGACTCTGACCCCCGACTATCGGATCGGCTGCAAACGTATCCTGAGTTCGAACGATTGGTACCCGACCCTGGCCCGCGACAATGTCAGCGTTGTTCCGAAGGGCGTCGCCCGAATCGAAGGTGACACGGTCATCGCGGCGGATGGCACCCGGACCAAGGCGGATGTCTTGATCTGGGGCACCGGGTTTCACGTAACCGACGCGGTCGAGCGTCTGGACATTACCGGTGCGGACGGGCTTACGCTGCGCTCTGCCTGGTCGGATGGCATGTGCGCGCATCTGGGTACCGCAGTTTCGGGTTTTCCCAATTTCTTCCTGCTTCTGGGGCCGCATACCGGGTTGGGGCACAACTCGGTCGTGCTGATGATCGAGGCCCAGGTTGGCCATATCGGCCGGGTCCTGAGCGAGATGCAGCGCGAAGGGTTGTCTGCAATCACTCCAGACGCCGCAAAACAGGCGGCGTTCACGCGGGAAATGCACAGCCGCCACGCGGACGGCGTCTGGCAGGCCGGCGGCTGTACATCCTGGTACATGGATGCGGAAGGCCGAAACACGACCTTGTGGCCCGGCACCGTTGCCGAGTTTCAGAAACGCATGGCACAATCAGGGTTGGAGCAATACGGACCCGCCGCCCCTAGCAATGGAGAAAGTTGAATGACAACCGTTCTGATCGCAATCGCCGTCCTTGTTGCGGTTCTGTTTGTCTTGAACCTGTGGACCCGGAAGATTACCCGCCGGGGTCGTGAAACCGTGCCGCAGCTGGGTCAGATCACACCCGTTCGCGGCGGCAGCATCCACTATGTGGAAAAGGGAAATCCCGAGGCGCAGACCATCGTCATGATTCACGGTCTGGCCGGGCAGTTGCAGCACTTTACCTATGCGCTGGTGGATCTTCTGGCCGACGACTACCACGTTATCGCGCTGGACCGGCCGGGATGCGGGTATTCAACGCGCGATACGGCCGAGCTGGCGCAATTGCCCCACCAGGCAGGCATGATTGCCGAGTTTCTGGACAAAAAAGGCGTGGACCGCGCCGTTCTGGTCGGCCATTCACTGGGGGGCGCGGTTTCACTAGCGATGGCACTGGACCATCCGGCCCGGGTCGCCGGTCTGGCGCTGCTGGCGCCGCTGACGCACAAACTGCCCGAAACCCCGGCGATCTTCAAACCGCTTGAGATCCGCTCCGAATGGATGCGCAGCCTGATCGGCAACACGCTTGCCGTTCCCCTTGCGTCCAGAACCGCGCCGCACACGCTGAGCGCAGCGTTTGATCCGGAAACCCCGCCGGACGACTTTCTGGACCGGGCAGGCGGCGCGCTTGGCCTGCGGCCTTCCGCCTT
This sequence comes from Ruegeria sp. AG6, assembly GCF_056541565.1. Classification (NCBI taxonomy): domain Bacteria; kingdom Pseudomonadati; phylum Pseudomonadota; class Alphaproteobacteria; order Rhodobacterales; family Roseobacteraceae; genus Ruegeria; species Ruegeria sp. AG6. Next base: position 41,162 of record NZ_JBQFYQ010000016.1, read on the forward strand.
TGTCACGGCCTCTCAGGACGTTGCCGGGGTCGATGCAAGTATCAATGCGCAGGTCGCGCGCTATCCGAAACTGACTGTCCCCGGGGGCATCTTGTATGGCCGTCAGGACGCGATACTGTCACCGCCGCTGCACGGGCCGACAATGACCGAGTTCGGGCTGAGTTACGAAGAGCTGGACGGGTTCGGCCACATGATTCCGATCACAGAGCCCGAAATATGTGCCGTCTTCATCCGCAGGATGACCGACGCGACCACATCCCCTCGAACATCCTTGCAGGACAGGCCATCAGAGCAGGCGTGAAAGAAATCTTGAGGTTGGTTGATTTCCCTCTTGACCCTCCCGGGCCCCTCGCTTACATCGCCTCTCACTCAAGGCGGAGTAGCTCAGTTGGTTAGAGCAGCGGAATCATAATCCGCGTGTCGGGGGTTCAAGTCCCTCCTCCGCTACCAAAACCCTTCCCATTTTGTTGAATGGTTTGAGGCCGCAACGCCGGGGATCCTCCTTCGCTTGTGTATCTACGTATCCAGCCGGCAACACCCGTCTTTGTGCAGATGCTGCCAGCTTGTTCTGGCGTGCCTTGTGCGTCAAATCCGCCCCATGCCGTTAAAGAGCCGGGGGTCTGCGTCCTTGATCGCCCGGCGGCCGTGCTTTACCCGTGTGTGTTGTCGATCACGGCGATATCCCCGTCCTGCCAGTTGATTTCGACCGTGCAGCTTTCGGCGATGTCGTGTTCTTCGTTCGTCAAGAAAACTTCCGCCGCCCCACATCAGGGAATTTACAGGAAGTGTCCCGAGAGTCCGAGTATATCTACAACATCGACTAAATCGGAAATCATGGTGCTGCTGGAGAGAATTGAACTCTCGACCTCTCCCTTACCAAGGGAGTGCTCTACCTCTGAGCTACAGCAGCGCTGTGGGCGGGTGATTAGACTCAAACGAAACGCGGCGCAAGGGTGTCTGGACGGTTTTTTTCGCCTCCTGTAGAGAAAGATCATGACGAATAAAAATTCACCCAAAAAACAAGGCAAATCCGGGGATGCGCGCGAAGAGCGGCTGAAAGCGGCGCTGAAGGCCAATATGGCCCGGCGCAAGGCGCAGGCCAAGGCGCGGGCGACCTCTGGGGACAAGGCCGACAAGGACAAGGGATAAGAGCAGATGGATTCGATTCTGGTGACGGGCAACGGCCCGCTGAATGGTCAGATACCGATTGCGGGGGCCAAAAACGCGTGTCTGACGCTGATGCCTGCAACCTTGCTGAGCGAAGAACCGCTGACGCTGACGAACGCACCACGCCTCAGCGACATCAAGACCATGACCGCTCTGCTGCAATCACTGGGGGCCGAGGTGTCGTCGCTGCAAGATGGTCAGGTGATCGCGATGTCGAGCCATAGCCTGACCAGCCAAACGGCGGATTATGACATTGTGCGCAAGATGCGTGCCTCGAATCTGGTGCTGGGCCCCTTGCTGGCGCGGTTCGGGCAGGCGGTTGTTTCTCTGCCCGGTGGCTGCGCGATTGGTGCCCGTCCGATGGACTTGCATGTCGAAGGGCTCGAGGCGCTGGGCGCCGAGATCGAGCTGAAAGACGGGTATCTGCACGCCAGGGCTCCGGGAGGGCTGAAAGGCGCGGTGCACGAGATGCGCTTTGCCTCGGTCGGGGCCACCGAAAACATCGTCATGGCGGCGACGCTGGCCAAGGGCACCACGGTGCTCAAGAACGCCGCGCGCGAGCCCGAGATCGTCGATCTGGTCGAATGCCTGCGCAAGATGGGTGCGCAGATTTCGGGCGAGGGCAGTTCGACCATCGAAATTCAGGGCGTCGACCGGCTGCACGGTGCCACCCATCAGGTTGTCACCGACCGGATCGAACTGGGCACCTATATGCTGGCCCCGGCGATTTGCGGCGGCGAGGTCGAACTGCTGGGCGGGCGCATGGCGCTGGTTGAATCCTTTGCGGCCAAGCTCGACGCGGCGGGGGTCAGTGTCACCGAAACCCAAAACGGCTTGAAAGTGGCGCGCAAGAACGGCCGTGTGCAGGCTGTGGATGTGGTGACCGAACCCTTCCCGGGCTTCCCGACCGACCTTCAAGCGCAGATGATGGCGCTGATGTGCACGGCTGAGGGCACCTCGGTTCTCGAAGAACGCATTTTCGAAAACCGCTTCATGCATGCCCCGGAACTTGTGCGCATGGGCGCGAATATCGAGGTGCACGGCGGCACCGCCACCGTCACGGGTGTCGAAACCCTGAAAGGCGCCCCGGTGATGGCGACGGATCTGCGGGCTTCGGTGTCGCTGATCCTCGCCGGATTAGCGGCAGAAGGTGAGACGACGGTAAGCCGGGTCTATCATTTGGACCGCGGATATGAACATGTGGTGCGCAAGCTGGAAGGCGTGGGCGCAAAAATCGAACGGATCAAGGGCGAATGACGGACGCAAGTTTTGAAGACGGGCGCGAAGCCCCGCTGAATCTGGGGGCTGAGGATGCAGATGACCTGAAGGTGATCTCGACCCTGGTGCAGGATGCGGTTTTTCCCGTGACCGAGATGAAATGGCAACCGTCGCACCGCCGCTTTGGCCTGTTGCTGAACCGTTTTCGCTGGGAAGACAAAGATGCCGCCGCCCGCCGTGACCGCCCGTTTGAACGGGTGCAGTCGGTGCTGGTCTTCGATTCCGTTCTGTCCGCGGCCAGTCAGGGCATTGATCGCAGCGAGAAAGACATGGTCATGTCGCTGTTGTCCGTCGAATTCGAACCCGGTGAGGATGGCGCGGGCCAGGTCTTGCTGACCCTGGCGGGTGACGGCGCGATCCGCCTGACGGTCGAGGCGTTGGATGCCACGCTCAAGGACGTCACGCGCCCATATCGGGCCCCATCCGGCCGGGTGCCGCAGCACCCCGAATAGATGCAGAACAAGCGCGGCATTTCTCAGGCGTTTTCAAATGTGCCCGAGGGTATTGCCCTGCGTCCCGCGACCGTGTTCGATGTGTTCGACATCAGTCGCGTGCTGATACGGTCGATCACGCAGCTTTGTGTGGCCGATCACAACAACGATCTCGACCATCTGGAACAATGGACCGCGAACAAAGACCCGGCGACCATCCGGGGCTGGTTCAAGCCGGGATCACAGATCTGGCTGGCCGAGCGTGAAGGGCGGGTGGCCGCGGTCGGTGGGTTGTTCGAAACCGGCAAGATCACCTTGCTCTATGTTGACCCGGATCACGTCGGCAGCGGGGTGGGGGCCGCGTTGCTCAACCGGCTGGAACGGCAACTGGCTGCGTGCGGCTGTACCGAGGCGCATCTGGACGGCACGAAAACCGCCCGGGAATTCTATTTGCGCCACGGCTGGAAGGTCACCGGTCAATGCAGTGACAGTCGGGACCTGACCTGCTTTGCCATGCGCAAATCGCTGCACCCCCAGGGCTGAGGGTTGAGGCCGCGCCCCGTGGGCGATATGTCCCGTGGCGCAACGCCCGGAGTGCCAGATCATGCCCGTTTTCCTTGACGCCACATCACCCGATTTCGAAACCGCCTTTCAGGCCCTGCTGTCCGCCAAGCGCGAGGACAGCCCGGATGTGGACGCGGTTGTGGCGCAGATCATCGACGATGTCCGCAACCGGGGTGACGCGGCGGTCATCGAACTGACCACGAAATTCGACCGGCTGGAGCTGACGCCCGAAACGCTGGCCTTCAGCGCTCAGGAAATCGTGGACGCGGTGACGCAGGTCTCGGCCGAGGATCGCGCGGCGCTGGAACTGGCCGCCGCCCGCATCCGGGCCTATCACGAAAAGCAGATGCCAAGCGATCACAGCTGGACGGATGAGGCCGGGGCCACGCTGGGCTGGCGCTGGTCGGCGGTTTCTGCCGCAGGTCTCTATGTGCCGGGCGGGCTTGCCTCGTACCCGTCATCGGTGCTGATGAATGCCATCCCGGCCAAGGTGGCGGGGGTTGAACGGCTGGCCATCGTGGTGCCCACCCCGGACGGGCAGGTGAACCCGCTGGTGCTGCTGGCAGCGCAGCTGTCGGGTGTGGACGAGGTCTATCGCATCGGCGGCGCGCAAGCCGTGGCGGCGCTGGCCTATGGCACCGACACCATCGCGCCGGTCGACAAGATCACGGGCCCGGGCAACGCCTTTGTTGCGGCGGCCAAACGCCGTGTCTTTGGCAAGGTCGGCATCGACATGATTGCGGGCCCTTCCGAGATTCTGGTCATCGCCGACAAGGACAACGATCCCGACTGGATCGCGCTGGACCTGCTCAGCCAGGCCGAACACGATGAAAGCGCGCAGTCGATCCTGATCACGGATGATGCCGCTTTTGGCCAAAGCGTCGCTAAGGCGGTCGAAAAACGCCTCGAAACCCTGCAACGCCGCGCCATCGCCGGGGCCAGCTGGCGCGACTTCGGTGCCATAATCACCGTCCGTGATCTGGATCAGGCTGCAATCCTATCGAACCGTATCGCCCCGGAACATCTGGAGCTTTGCGTCGCAGACCCGGTGGCGCTGAGCGAAAAAACCATCCACGCCGGGGCCATCTTTCTGGGCCAGTACACACCGGAAGCCATCGGTGATTATGTGGGCGGTCCCAACCACGTGTTGCCCACCGCGCGTTCGGCACGGTTTTCGTCAGGCCTCAGCGTGATGGATTTCCTCAAACGCACCACGCTCAGCCAGATGACCCCCGAAGCCCTGCGCGCCATTGGTCCTGCCGCTGAACAGTTGGCGTGCTCGGAAAGCCTCGAGGCGCATGGCCTCTCGGTCGCCGCGCGCCTGAACCGCCTGAATGGCTGAAATGACGCAAAGACCTGGCGCATATGGCGTTTCTGTGCGTTGCCCGTTGAATATCATTGCTATAGGTCTGTGCTGACGCAAGGAATGTGACTGTAAAGATGACCCGCATCTCGCATATCGAACTGGATGATAGAAATCTGCCGCCGCCCACGCCCGAGATCGAGCAGGAACGCAAGGTTGCCATCTATGATCTGCTGGAAGAAAACAGCTTCTCGCTGCCCAAACGCGACGACCGCGTTGTGCCCGAAGGCCCCTATCGCCTTCAGCTTTCGATCCGCGACAAACGGCTTGTCTTCGACATTGAAACCGAGGCCAACGAAAAAGCGGCCGAGTTTCACCTGTCGCTCGGTCCCTTCCGGCAGGTGGTCAAGGATTACTTCCAGATCTGCGAAAGCTATTTCGATGCGGTGAAATCACTGCCGCCCAGCCAGATCGAAACCATCGACATGGCCCGCCGGGGTATCCACAACGAAGGCAGCCGCGTGTTGCAGGAACGGCTGGAAGGCAAGGCAGATGTCGACACCGACACCGCCCGTCGCCTGTTCACGCTGATCTGCGTTCTGCATTTTGGGGGCTGACGCGTGAAGCCTCTGCCGCAGTCGGTCTTGTTCTGTTGCGACCACAACGCGGTTCGGTCCCCGATGGCCGAGGGGCTGATGAAGAAATTCTATGGCACCGGCACCTATGTTCAGTCCGCCGGTGTGCATAACGATCTGGAAATCGACGGCTTCAGCATCGCCGTCTGCCACGAGGTCGGCGTAGAACTGTCCCGCCACCGCTCGCGCTCCTTTGACGAGATGCAGGAATGGGGTGATGACCTCAGCTCGTTTGATCTGGTGGTGGCGCTTTCACCCGCCAGTCAGCGGCAGGCGCTGGAACTGACCCGGGTTTTTCACCTCGATGTCGATTATTGGCCAATAATGGACCCTACCGGGTTGGGCGAGACCCGCGAAGAAAAGCTACATCACTACCGACAGACCCGCGATCAGATCATCAAACATCTGAAAGACCGCTGGGGCGAACCTACGGAGTGACCATGAACCAGACCGTCAAAACCTATTTCGAAGCCTTCAATGCCGGTGACGTGGATGCCATGCTGGCCTGCCTGTCCGATGACGTGGCCCATCACGTGAACGAAGGCCAGATCCGCATTGGCAAGGACAAGTTCGCCGCGTTCTGCGCGCATATGAACCGGTGCTACAAAGAAAACCTGACCGACATCGTCGTGTTCGAAGCCGAAGGCGGCACCCGCGCCGCAGCCGAATTCATCGTCAACGGCACCTACCTGGAAACCGATGATGGCCTTCCGGATGCGCATGGCCAGACGTACCGCCTGCCTGCCGGTTCGTTCTTCGACCTGAAGGATGGCAAGATCACCCGCGTCACCACTTTCTACAACCTGGCAGACTGGACCAAACAGGTTTCGAATGGCTGAGGTCACCGACGTCCGCCCCCTGACCGGAGCGGCACTCGGGGCCGCTCTGGACGATGTCGCCCGCCTGCGGATCAGAGTGTTTCACGCCTGGCCCTACCTCTATGACGGCGATCTGGAATACGAACGCAAATACCTGCAATCCTACCGCGACAGCGACAAGGCCATCGTGATTGGCGCCTTCGACGGCGACCGCCTGATCGGCGCCTCGACCGGCGCACCGCTGACTGACCACGCTGACGATTTCGCGGCGGCCTTCGAGGGCTCCGGGCTTGACCTGCATGACATCTTCTATTGCGCCGAATCGGTGCTGTTGCCCGACTATCGTGGGCAGGGTGTCGGCCACAGGTTCTTTGACGAACGCGAAGCCCACGCCCGCGCGCTGGGTTTCACCAATTGCGCATTCTGCGGCGTGCAACGCCCGGCAGATCATCCGATGCGGCCCGACAATTACCGCCCGCTGGATGCCTTCTGGCGCGCGCGGGGGTATGAACCATTGCCCGGTGCGATCGCACAGTTTTCGTGGAAAGACATTGGGGAAGAGGGTGAGACGCTGAAGCCGTTGCAGTTCTGGATCCGGGATCTCTGAACGCCAAACGCAAAAAATTCCCGAATCATGGTAGTGTTGGGTTTTCTGTGGGGGAATTGCCATGAAACGCTATGTTATCGAACGCGATCTTCCGGGTGTCGGTTCCATGTCCGGTGACGAACTGTGCGGCGCGTCTGCGAAGTCGAACGAAGCGCTGGCGCAAATACCCGGCGTGCAGTGGGAGCATTCCTATGTTGCTGGTGACAAGACCTTTTGCATCTATCTGGCCGAGAGCGAGGACGCGATCCACAAGCATGCGGAACTCAGCGGGTTCCCGGCCAACACGGTCACCGAAGTGACCACGATCATCGATCCGACGACCGCAGGGTAATTGGGCTGTACTCCGGTCTGCGTCCGCGACTAAGGTCACGCGAATTTGACCGAACGGGGACGCTGCCATGAAAGTCGCAACTGCCGCCTACAACCTCGACTGGCTGAATAGCTGGGCGCAATTCGAAGACAAGCTTGAGGGGTGGGTGTCCCAGGCCGCAGGGCAGGGGGCCGAATTGCTGGTCTTTCCCGAATATGGCGCGATGGAGCTGTCGACCCTCGAAGGGGCCGAGATTGCCGGCGATTTGGAGCGGTCGATCCGGGCCGTGTCCGACCGGATGGAGGATGTACAAAACCTGCACACCCGCCTCGCCAAGACGTACAAAACCTACATTCTGGGTGCGTCGGCGCCGGTTGTTGATGGCCCCGGGCGTCCGGTGAACCGTGCCGCCTTCTACGCGCCGGATGGCAGTTTCGATAATCAGGACAAACAGATCATGACCCGGTTCGAACGCGAGGATTGGGACATCGCCCCGGGGGGTCCGCTCAAGCTGTTCGACACCGCACTGGGCAAGATCGGTGTGTTGATCTGTTATGACAGCGAGTTTCCGTTGCTGGGCCGCGCGCTGAGCGAGGCAGACCTGATCCTTGCGCCATCCTGTACCGAAGCGCTTTCGGGTTACTGGCGCGTGCGGATTGGCGTAATGTCAAGAGCTTTGGAAAATCAATGCGTTACGGTCATGGCCTCGCTGGTCGGGAACAACCAGTGGTCCGAGGCGGTGGATGTGAACACCGGGACCGGAGGCGTTTTTGGCCCGCCCGACAAGGGGTTCCCGGCCACCGGTGTGCTGGCCGAAGGCACTTTGAATCAGCCGGGCTGGACCTATGCGGATGTCGACCTGTCAGCCATCGCCGAGGTCCGCGCGGACGGTCACGTGCTGAACCGAACCCATTGGGAGGAACAGGCCGCCCGAGTCGAATCGGTCACAATATCCGCTCTTTAGGTGATTCCGCCCTTGAAATAAGGCCGAAATAGGCTCATTTAAGCGCACACCCCCGCAGATTCTGCGGGTGCAACGTAATGATGGAGACAACATGGCCAAGGAAGATACGCTCGAATTTCCCGGTGTCGTGAAGGAACTCCTGCCTAATGCGACGTTTCGGGTCGAGCTGGAAAACGGCCATGAGATCATCGCACATACGGCAGGCAAGATGCGCAAGAACCGCATCCGTGTTCTGGCCGGCGACAAGGTTCAGGTCGAGATGACCCCATATGATCTGACCAAGGGTCGGATCAACTATCGCTTCAAGTAACGCCTGCCGCAATGGCGTTCATTCTCGGATCGGGCAGCCCAAGACGGCTGGACCTGCTGGCCCAGCTTGGCGTGCGGCCCGATGCCATTTGCCCTCCTGACATCGACGAAACGCCCTTGAAGGGCGAGCTTCCGGTTCCGTATTGCCACCGCATCACGCGCCAAAAAGTGCAGGCTGTTCAGTCAGATAGAGGTGACGTTACCCTCTGTGCAGATACCACCGTGGCCTTGGGGCGTCGGATTCTGGGAAAGCCCGAGGATGCGGGGCAGGCAGCGGAGTTTCTGCATTCCCTGTCTGGTCGTCGTCACCGCGTGATCACCTCGGTTGCGGTCCGGCGCGGAGACCGTGTGCTGCAGCGTGATGTCGTCTCACAGGTCAAGGTCAAACGTCTGTCGGATGTCGAGATCAACGCCTATCTGGCGACCGGAGACTGGCGCGGCAAGGCAGGCGCCTATGCGATTCAGGGGCCCGCAGGGGCTTTCATTCCATGGATTTCGGGGTCGTTTACAGGCATCGTTGGCCTGCCCCTGTCCGAGACCGCGGCCTTGCTGCAAGGCATCGGCTATCCACTGTATCGAGAGGCATCATGAAAGGTCGCACCATTGTTCTGGACCACATCCAAGGCCGCGAAGCGGCTGCGCTGATGGTCGACGGCAAGTTGGATGACTTCTTGATCGCCACAGACGCACCCGCGCCCGGCACGATCTATCGCGCCCGCGCTGACCGCCCGGTCAAGGGGCAGGGCGGAATGTTCCTGACCACACCAGATGGCCCTGCTTTCCTGCGACAAGTCAAAGGCTTGGGTCCCGGTGCCCTGTTGTTGGTACAGGTTACCGGCTTTGCAGAGCCCGGCAAAGCCATACCGGTGAGCAATCGCATCCTCTTCAAAAGCCGCTATGCGATTGTTACGCCGGACGCTCCGGGCCTGAACATTTCGCGCAGTATCAAGGACGAGGACACACGCGATCAACTGCTTGAAATCGCCCACGAGCAGATGGGTGACAGCGCCTATGGATTGATCCTGCGCTCCTGCTGCGCTGGTGCGGATGCCGAAGAGATCTCGGAAGACCTCTCGGCCATGTTGACGCAGGCCGAGCAGGTGATGAATGACGACGGGACCGAGCCTGAACTTCTCAGCGAAGGTGACAGCCCCCATATCCTTGCCTGGCGCGACTGGACCGACCCGGCCGAAGTCGTGACACAGGCGGGCGGGTTCGAAACCCACGGCGTTCTGGATGCGCTGGATACCGTGCGTGGAGCGTCCGAGCCTTTGCCGGGCGGAGGGTATCTTTACATCGAACCCACACGCGCGTTGGTCGCCGTGGATGTGAACACCGGAGCGGACACCTCGCTGGCGGCGGGCACCAAGGCCAATTTCGCCTGCGCCAAGATGCTGCCCCGTGCTTTGCGCGTACGTGGGCTGGCTGGTCAGATAACGCTGGACCTCGCTCCCATGCCAAAGAAGGATCGCCGCGGGTTTGAGTCCGCTTTGCGTGCCGCGTTCAGATCAGACCCGGACGAGACGATTCTTGCAGGCTGGACCCCGCTGGGCCACTTTGAGTTGCAGCGAAAGCGTGGTCGCGTTCCTGTAATGGAGATCCTGAAATGAACTGCCCGATTTGCGGAGGCGAGACCGAGCAGAAGTTTCGTCCGTTTTGTTCCAGGCGGTGTGCGGACATTGATTTGGCCAAGTGGCTGAACGGGTCCTACTCGGTTCCGTCGCAGCGCGAAGATGACCTTGAAGCCGAGGATGACACGCAGGACTTCACGCCAAAGCGACCGCATTGAAAAAATGTGAAAAAGCCTCTGGACACCGCTGGTAGCAAGTCATAGAAGGCCCCCACCCAATGACGAACGTCGTTCCCGTGCCCGGGTAGCTCAGGGGTAGAGCAGTGGATTGAAAATCCTCGTGTCGGTGGTTCGATTCCGCCCCCGGGCACCACTTCCTCAGGTAAGCCCTTGGCTTCACTCCGGCTTTTAACAGCAGGTTGGAGCCGTAGGCCATGGCAGAGACCATTTCACCCAAGTACACCTTCGTGAAAGAGGGTGTTTTTTACTTCAGTCGCCGCATCCCCAAGGAGCTTTGCCGCTACTACTCTTCTTCTCGGATCGCATTTTCTTTGCGTACTCACTCGGTAAACGTAGCGGCGACGATAGCAAGAAGAGCAGCTGATCAACTGGATGAGTATCGGTTTCATCTGAAGTCGAAGGATGCGCAACTGCGTGGAAAGTACATGTTGCGTCTTGGCGCAGCCAACTCCGCCGTAGCGCCAGTTGTTCTAAACGAGACTTCTGCTGCTTCTGTGCTGTTGTCAGAGGCAGTCGAGATTTATCTTACACAGAAAGGTCAAGGACGCCCCGTGACGTTTCACCGGGGTGCCGAGAGAACGTGCGGCTACGTGATTGATGCCTGTGGCGACAAACACCTTGAAGTCCATATCAAAGCCGACGTGAACGGGTGAACAACCTGACGGTCTGACCGCGGATTACCTGATCAGGTCGGGCTTCCCGGCGATCTGGTCAGGTGAGCACAAGCAGTTTGCTGAACTCAGGTCTACAGACTCTCCCAAGGTCACCAAACTCGTACCGCCGGAATGGCGAACTGAGACTGCGGCCCGAAATCGACCATTGTTGCGCATAAACTCGGGTCTCAGCTGGAGTAGCCGGATGATAACCTGCTGAAAACACGCGCTAATAGGCGGCCAAATTCTCAGTGCGTGATTCTAGAGAAAATCATGGCTGGGGTGGTAGGAATCCTTGCCGACCGATGAAACCTATGGGCTTTTCAGCGAAGCCCGAGAAACTGGGGCGGTTTCGGGGGCATTTAAAGGGTGAGCACGGGGCATTCTCGACCGGAGGAGTACCCGTTCACTGCCACTAGAGTGCCGCTCACTGGCGCTGGCGGGACCTCTGACGAGTCGTTCCGGGGTGCTGACGGGTGGTCGCTG
>NZ_JBQFYQ010000017.1:0-50041 GCF_056541565.1 Ruegeria sp. AG6
CAGCGCGCCGCAGGCGCGCTGCCGGGCCCAAAGCTGCAAGGGTGCTCGGCGCAGCCGGGCACCCGCAGGTGCGGGAGCCCCTCACCGCGCCAATTTTGATCAGGTCAGGTCTTTGTAGCTGATTTCGCGGGCATCCGCGCCCGGGCCGGTCTTTTCCCGGCGCACGATCAGGCGGTTCAGCGCGTGGATATAGGCTTTGGCCGAAGCCACGACAGTATCCGTGTTCGCCGACTGACCCGTGGCGATCATGCCATCTTCTTCCAGCCTGACCGAAACCGTGGCCTGCGCATCGGTGCCTTCGGTCACCGCATGAACCTGATACAGCTGCAAACGGGCCGTGTTGGGGTAAATCGCACGGATCGCCTTGAAGGTTGCGTCTACCGGCCCGTCACCGTGTTCAGTTGCGATGACGTCCTTGCCGTCGACTTCCAGCTCGACCGTCGATTCCGCCTGGCCGCCGGTGCCGCAGGTGACTTTCATCGACACCAATTGCAGATAGTCGTCCGCCTCGTCCAACGTCATCAGCGCAATGAGATCGTCGTCGAACACTTCTTTCTTGCGATCCGCCAGATCCTTGAACCGCACGAAGATGTCTTTGAGTTGATTGTCGCCAACTTCAAAACCCAGCGTTTCCAGTTTGTCGCGCAGAGCCGCGCGGCCCGAGTGCTTGCCCAGAGGCAGGGACGTGCCCGACAGGCCGATATCCTCGGGGCGCATGATCTCGAAATTGTCGCGGTTCTTGAGCATGCCGTCCTGATGGATACCGCTTTCGTGGGCAAACGCGTTCTTGCCGACGATGGCCTTGTTGAACTGCACGTTGAAGCCCGACACCGTGGCGACCCGGCGAGAGATATGCATGATCTTGGTCGTGTCGATCCCGGTGTGGAAGGGCATGATGTCATTGCGCGTGCGCATTGCCATCACGACCTCTTCCAGGGCGGTGTTGCCGGCGCGTTCGCCCAGGCCGTTGATGGTGCATTCGATCTGGCGTGCGCCACCGATGACGGCCGCCAGCGAGTTCGCTGTCGCCATGCCGAGGTCGTTGTGACAATGGGTGGCAAAGATCACCTCATCTGCGCCCGGAACCGTTTCGATCAGGCGTTTGATCAGGTCAGCGGATTCCAGAGGCGCAGTATATCCCACGGTGTCGGGGATATTGATGGTGGTTGCCCCGGCCTTGATCGCGATTTCGATGACGCGGCACAGGTAATCCCATTCGGTCCGGGTTGCATCCATCGGCGACCACTGCACGTTTTCGCACAGGTTGCGCGCGTGGCTGACCGTTTCGTGGATTTTGTCAGCCATCTCGTCCTGTGTCAGGTTCGGAATGGCGCGGTGCAGTGGAGAGGTGCCGATGAAGGTGTGAATGCGGTTCTGTTCCGCGTGTTTGACCGCCTCCCAGCAGCGATCGATATCGGCGAAATTGGCGCGGGCCAGACCGCAGATGCGGCTGTTTTTGGATCGTTGCGCGATCTCGGTTACCGCTTTGAAGTCACCTTCGGATGCGATCGGAAAACCGGCTTCGATGATGTCGACGCCCATGTCATCCAACAGTTCGGCAATCTCGAGCTTTTCGTCATGGGTCATGGTCGCGCCGGGGCTCTGCTCGCCGTCGCGCAAAGTGGTATCGAAGATCAAGACGCGGTCTTGGTCGGTCACGTTGGTCATGGGAATCTCTTTCTTGTCTGTCCTAAAGCCTGTTGGCGCGCTGGCGTCCTCCTCTGAGCGGGCGCGCCGGATGGCACGCTCAGAGGCGGATTAGGATCAGTAGGCCACGCAGAACCGCGCCGCGAGGGGCGGCTTTGGCAAAAGGGATATCTGCGCAGTTGATCATGGGTCTGAGGTTATACAGACGCCGCCGGGAATGAAAAGAACCAATTTTCGACAAGTTGCGGTGCAGGGGGTTGGAAATTCCCGTCCCTTGATTGATCCGTCCATGCCGCTAGCTGGTCACAGATGGATACTGCTTTGATCATTGGTGCGTCCGGCGGGATTGGTGCGGCCGTACGCGAGCAATTGGAGGCACAGGGCGTTGCGGTGACGTGCCTCTCGCGCTCTGTCGAGGGGTTCGATCTGATGGAGCCAGATCAAGCGAGCCGGATGCTTGATCGCTTATCGGGCCCGTTCGATCTTGTTCTTGTCGCTTCCGGGGCGCTGGAAATTTCAGGCAATGCGCCCGAAAAGACCATTCGATCTGTTTCGGCAAGGGCAATGATGGACCAGTTTGCTCTGAATGCCGTAGGTCCGGCGTTGGTGCTAAGCCGGGCCCATCAGTTGTTGCCGCGACAGCGGCGTTCGGTATTTGCTGTATTGTCCGCGCGGGTCGGGTCCATTGGCGACAATCGGATGGGCGGCTGGATCAGCTACCGCGCGGCCAAGGCCGCGGTCAATCAAATCGTCCATACTTCGGCAATTGAATTGGCCCGGACCCATAAACAGGCGATATGTGTTGCGCTGCATCCCGGCACGGTCAAGACAGAGTTTACTCGGAAATATCTGGGACGGCACCCTGCCGTTGAACCCGGTGAAGCCGCGCGCAACCTGATGTCCGTGATCGGCGGGTTGCGCCCGGCGGATACCGGTGGGTTCTTTGACTGGGCCGGAAAACCTGTTCCCTGGTGAGCGATCATTCGCCAGACGGATCTGGTTGTGCCACCTCTGAATCCGGGTCTGTCTGCTGTGCCGGAGCGTCTGCGCCGCCCTGCTGGTCCGGGGTTTGATTTGGCAAAACACCGTTTTCCCAGATACCGGTTTCTTCTTGCCCGTTGGCATAGCGCATGGTTCCGCTGCCCTGCCTTTTGTTGTCGACAAAGTTGCCCTCATAGACGTCGCCGTTCGAATAGGTCGCTATGCCTTCACCGTTGATTTTGCCTTCGGACCAGTCGCCGACATACTTGAACCCGGCAGGGGTCACGATTTCTCCTTTGCCGTGACGCTTTCCGTTCACGAAGTCCCCGGTGTAGACCGTGCCGTCAGAGTAGGTCGCCTTGCCTTTTCCCTGACGGACCCCGTTGACCCAGTCTCCGTCATAGATCGAACCGTCCGCGCGGGTCATCACACCCTTGCCGTGGCTTTGCGCGTTTTTGAACTGGCCCCTGTAGATCATGCCGGTGGCATAGGTCGCTGTACCCTGACCTTCGATAACGCCAGCGATCCACTCACCCTCGTAAGTGGAGCCGTCGGGATAGGTAATGCGGCCGTTTCCTTCCGCCAGATCGGCCACGAAATCGCCCACGTAAACCGAACCGTCGGGATAGGTCAGTTCACCCAGGCCTTCTATCTGACCCTGGTTCCAGTCGCCGGTGTACACAAATCCATCGGTTCCGGTGAACGTGCCCTTGCCATGGCGGCGATCATCGACAAAGTCGCCCTCATAGACGTCCCCTGACGCGTGAGTCACTTTGCCTTTGCCCTGACGGCGCCCCTGCACAAGCTCGCCTTCATACACATCACCATTGGCATAGGTCAGGCGACCAGTTCCGGTGATCTGGTCCTGCGTCCATTCGCCTTCGTACACCATTCCGTCAGGCATCGTCTGGGTGCCTGTGCCATCGCGCAAGCCGGCGTTGACATCGCCTTCGTAAACGCTGCCATCGGCATAGGTGATCGTGGCCTTACCTTGCCGCTGACCGTCCACCCAGTCGCCATCGTAGACATATCCGTCGGGAAAGGTCAGTTTGCCGTTGCCGTGCCGTTGCGCGTTCCTGAACTCACCCTCATAGCGCGAGCCATTGGCAAATTCAGCGATGCCCGTGCCGTTAATGGATCCGTTGGACCATTCACCGTCATAGCTGCTGCCATTGGCGTAAACGATCTTGCCGCGCCCGTCCGGCTGACCTTTGACGAACGCGCCTTCATAAACCGATCCATCCGGGTACTTGGTGATGCCCTGGCCCTGAATTTCGCCTTCCACCCACTGGCCGGTGTATTCGAACCCGTTGGGCAGCCGATACGTACCCGTCCCGTGGCGCAGGCCATTCTCATAAGTGCCCTCGTAGACGCCGCCCACTTCGTCATCCTTGACGATAATCGTGCCGTCCTGCGCAACAGCGGTCGCAGCTGCCAGGCTCATGGCCACAGCCCCAATTGAGTTTCGGATCACGTTCATTTTGGTCCTGCCTGCCGGATCATCGTTGGTTGCATCCCTGGGCGCAAAACTAGGACACCGTCGAGGGCAGGGCAACGGGTTTTGCCGCATTGGCCTTTTACTCGCGCGGTGATCTGCTAAATGGCAGTAGGACTGACGAGGCAAGAGGGCAGCATGGCCGACCGTTTCCGTATCACTCTGGCGCAACTGAACCCGACCGTAGGGGATATCGACGGCAATGCGGCCAAGGTCGTTGCCGCGTGGGAACAGGGCAAAGCGGCGGGCGCCGATCTGGTGGCGTTCCCCGAGATGTTCATCACCGGATACAACACGCAGGATCTGGTGCTGAAGCCGGTGTTTCATCGCGCGGCCATGGATGCGGTCGAGACTCTGGCCGGAAAATGCGCCGATGGACCCGCGATTGCCCTGGGTGGTCCGTGGATCGATGATGGCAAGTTGTACAATGCCTATCTGATCCTGAAGGGGGGGCGGATCACCAGCAAGGTTCTGAAGCACCACTTGCCGAATGAGACTGTTTTCGACGAAGTGCGCCTGTATGATGCGGGTCCTCTGGGTGGTCCTTATTCGGTTGGCAACTTCCGGATCGGCAGCCCCATCTGCGAGGATGGCTGGCACCCGGATGTGGCGGAAACCCTTGAGGAAACCGGGGCCGAGTTTCTGCTGATCCCCAATGGGTCGCCCTATTTCCGGAACAAATACGATGTACGTCTGAACCATATGGTCGCGCGCGTGGTCGAAACGGGCCTGCCGCTGATCTACCTGAACATGGTCGGCGGGCAGGACGATCAGGTCTTTGACGGCGCCAGCTTCGGTCTCAACCCGGGCGGAGAGCTGGCCTTCCGGATGCCGGTATTCGACGAAGTGGTTGCGCAGGTGGATCTTGAGCGTGGCGACGATGGCTGGCGCATTGTGCCGACAGAAATCGTGCCCCAGCCGGATGTGTGGGAGCAGGATTATCGCGCGATGGTGCAGTCCCTGCGGGACTATATGGGCAAGACCGGTTTCAAAAAAGCAGTTCTGGGACTGTCCGGAGGGATCGATTCCGCGTTGGTGGCGACCATCGCGGTGGATGCCATCGGGGCCGACAATGTTCGCTGCGTGATGTTGCCGTCGGAATATACCAGCCAAGCGTCATTGGACGATGCCGAGGCCGTCGCCAAGGCGCTGGGTGTGCACTATGACCATGTGCCGATTTCGGAAAGCCGGGCTGCCGTCACCAACACGCTCGCTCCGCTATTTGCGGGGTTGGACGAAGGCTTGACCGAGGAGAACATTCAGTCGCGCCTGCGCGGGCTTTTGCTGATGGCAATCTCGAACAAATTCGGCGAAATGCTGTTGACCACCGGCAACAAGTCCGAGGTCGCGGTGGGCTATGCCACGATCTATGGTGATATGAATGGCGGCTACAACCCGATCAAGGATCTGTACAAGACCCGCGTGTTCGAAACCTGCCGCTGGCGCAACGCCAATCATCGAGACTGGATGATGGGGCCTGACGGAGAGGTCATTCGCCCGTCCGTCATCGACAAACCCCCCAGCGCCGAACTGCGCGAAGATCAGAAAGACAGCGACAGTCTGCCGGACTATCCCGTACTGGACGCGATACTTGACATTCTGGTCGATCAGGATGGCTCCATCGCGGATTGCGTCGCCGCCGGATTTGACGAGGCGGACGCGCGAAAGGTCGAGCACCTGATCTATATCAGCGAGTACAAACGGTTCCAGTCCGCTCCGGGCACACGCTTGAGCAAGCGGGCATTCTGGCTGGACCGGCGGTACCCGATCGTAAATCGCTGGCGTGATCGTCACTGAAATCGAAGCCAAACCCGTCAGATCGGAAACAGTGAAGTTTCCGCGCTGCGCATTGTCCCCTGATCGAGGAGCAAAGCCCGTGCAACGGGGCGAAAAAGGCCATCTCTGGCTTGCTTGGGTGACATTTTTCTGACACATTTTTGCTTGGAAGTTGCCCAATGTGGGGCGGATGCGACGCATTGTTGTTGATGGCGAGGGCCAGCCGTGGTGATCGCGGCGTATCCGGGGTTGGATGTCTGAGTGAATGGTTTGGTGTTAAAATGTACGAGAATGTTGAAAGATCGCTTCATGCGCCTTTGAAATGGCGCACAATGGAATCTTTGCCGCAAGATTTGGATGAAGAAAAGCTGGATGCAGCAATTGACGATCTGTTGAATGAGCAGCGGCAGTCGGAAGATCAGAAAGCGGTCATGTTGCGGCCAGAGTTTCCGCAATTGCTTCCACAGGAAGACGTATCCGCGCAAGGGGCGCTGAAGGAAAACCGGTTGTCCGCGATCTTGCGCCAGAAATGGGCGGAATTGTCCGGCGCAGCGTAACCTTTGGCCCCGCGCTTTTAACCTCAGGCGTCTGGGTCACAGAAGCCGAAAATCGTATGTTGCGGTGGCAGTTTGTATTGCCCATGCTTTGTCTTTTGGTCTCCATAGCGGTCCAAGTGACAGAGTAAGGCTTATTGATGACCGCGCCCAAACCGACTCCTGTAGAACCTGATCTTGCCCTGCCCAAAACCGTGGATGTCGTGGTCATCGGCGGCGGAATCATCGGCGTTTCAACCGCATTGGAACTGGCAGAGCGGGGCGCTTTGGTTCTTTTGTGCGAAAAAGGGCAGATTGCAGCCGAACAAAGTTCTCGCAATTGGGGTTGGGTCCGTCTTGGGATGCGGGACCCAAGAGAGATACCCCTGATGCAGGAATCGTCGCGCATCTGGCAGACGCTCGATGACCGGCTCGACCGCAAGACAGGTTACACCCGATCCGGTATCCTTTTTGGCGCATCCGGCAAGCGGGATGCCGGCAACATGGAACGTTGGCTGCACCATGTCGAAGGATTGCAGACCGGCGCGCGGATGGTTTCGGGCGGTGAGTTGGCAGACCTTTTGCACGGCAACCAATCGGGCTTTGAAACCGCTTTGTACATGCCGCAGGACGGTCGTGCCGAACCTCAATGGACAGCCCCCGCCATTGCCGAAGCTGCGCGGGCTCGGGGCGCGGTGATCATGACGAATTGCGCCGTGCGCAGTTTGGACATTCAGGCTGGACGTATCGCCGGTGTTTTCACCGAGCGCGGCAAAGTTGCCAGCGGCCGCGTCGTTCTGGCCGGGGGTGCGTGGTCGCGCCTGTTTGCAGGAAATGCTGGGATCGAGCTGCCGCAGTTGAAGGTTCTGAATACGGTCCTGCGCACATCCCCTATCGCAGAGGGGCCCGAGGCGGCGTTGTGGTCGGATGACTTTGCGATCCGAAAACGGGCAGATGGCGGGTACACTATTGCGTCCGGTCATGAGAATACCGTGGACATCGTGCCGGACAGTTTTCGATTGGCGATTCAGTTCCTGCCGGCTTTTGTGCAGGAGTGGAAATCTCTGCGCTTTCGCCTGTCCAAACGCTGGACGATCGAAGCACAACAGAACCGAAGATGGCTGCCAACCGATGTGACACCATTCGAACAGTGCCGGATCCTGGACCCTGAGCCGTCTCAAAAAACGTTGCGACGCGCCTGGGCCAGTGCATGCAAGGGATACCCCGCTGTGCAAACAGGCGAGATCGTACAAAGCTGGGCAGGTATGATCGATGTGACGCCGGATGCCATTCCCGTCATCTCGGGCGTGGATGATCTGCCGGGAATGTACATTGCCACGGGGTTTTCGGGCCATGGTTTCGGAATCGGGCCCGGGGCGGGGCGGCTGATGGCCGATCTGGTTGCCGAAACAACGCCTTGCGTGGACCCGGCCGCCTTTCGCTTGTCGCGGTTCAGTGACGGTTCAAAAGTACGGCCGGATCCGGGGTACTGAACGCTCAGCCCATCATCTGGTAGCTGACCGGGACAAAGCGAAAGCCTTCTCCACGGGTCTCAACATACCCGGCGCCGGGGAATGGCATGTGATAGCCGACCATAGGTACCTTGTCGGCAGCCAGCATGCCAAGAACATCACGGCGTGCGTCAGTGGCTGCGGCCTTGTCCATGTCAAACCGGACTTCCCATTCGGGATGGGCGAAAGACCAGACATAGTGGTTGGCCAAATCCGCCGTCAGCACCAGACGTTGCCCGTTACTTTCCAGATGGTAGACCGTGTGGCCCGGTGTGTGGCCATAAGCGGCCACTGCGGTAATGCCCGAGGCAACCTCGCCTCCGTCTTCGACAAAGGTCATTTTCTCGGCCAGCGGTGTGACTTTTTCAGCGACCAGATCGCCCACGCGATTGCCTGCGTCCTGCGCAGCCCAGAAATCATACTCCGGAGACGCCGTCACGTAGCGCGCATTGGCGAAGGTGGGCGCGCCTTCGGTGGTCATGCCACCGATATGGTCAGGGTGCATATGCGTTATCACGACCACATCGATCTGATCCGGGGTCACACCCGCATCTGCCAGCGCGGCCTGTATGCCACCTTGCCCCAGACCGGTATCAAACAGAACCAGCTCTGATCCTGTGTTGACCAGTGAGGGGGTAAAGAAAAACTGTGCGACGTCTGCCGGAATGAAGTTTTCAGCCGAAACCTTGGCAAATTCATCGTCCGTCGCTCCGCCCCCAAAAATCTCTTTGGCTCCGTCGCGTGGAAAGCTGCCATCCAGCAGGGTCGTGACCGTGAAGTCGCCAATATGAAATGACCTTGCGATGGTCGAGTTTGCTTTGGTTTCCGGGCTGGCGGCCAGAACCGGTGCGGCCGCAGCAGCAAACGGCAAGGCAGCGGCACTTCCCAAAGCGGCGCGGCGTGTAAGTTTTATTGTCATCTTCGTTCTCCCTGTCAGGACATCAATGTTGCAGTTAGGGCGTCGAGAGTTTCTTGCCAGTTTATACGCCATTCAGATGGGGTGCATGGATGAATAATACGTGTTAATTTTTGTTCATGGCGCGATCAGACAATAAGACAGTTCCGACAGATCAAAGCGTCGAGAATTTCCTGAAAACGGTTCAACCGGCGCGCCGTGCTGAAGACGCGCACCAGCTTGACAAGTTGTTTCGCGCCACCACCGGGTTTAAACCGGTCATGTGGGGCCCGTCGATCGTCGGGTATGGCCGCTACCATTATCGCTACAAAACGGGTCGTGAAGGGGACTTTCTGGCAACCGGTTTTTCGCCGCGCAAATCAGCTTTGGTGATTTACACCATGCCGGGTTACGCAGATTTTGCGGATCTCATGGCCAGATTGGGAAAGCACAAGCTGGGCAAGTCCTGTCTTTACGTCAACAAACTGGCGGATATCGACAGGGGTGTTTTGCGCGAACTCATTCGCGCCGGACTGGACGACCTCGACAGGGTGTGGCCGGTGAAACCTTTCTGAATCACCTGATGGATCAAGCGGCGGCTGGACAAAATCGCGCCTTTGTGACAAGAGCCGCGCCAACAGGAGACACCCATGACAACCACCCGTTTCGCCCCGTCGCCCACCGGTTACATCCATGTGGGCAACCTGCGCACCGCCCTGATGAACTATCTGATCGCCCGCAAGGCAGGCGGCACTTTCATCTTGCGTATCGACGACACTGATCCTGAGCGGTCGAAAGAAGAATATGTCGACGCCATCAAGCAGGATATGGAGTGGCTGGGCCTGCATTGGGACCGGATTGAACGTCAGTCCGAGCGTCTGGACCGCTATGCCGAGGCCGCCGACAAGCTGCGCGAGATGGGCCGGTTTTATGAAGCTTTCGAGACGCCCACCGAGCTGGACCTGAAGCGCAAGAAGCAACTGAACATGGGCAAGCCTCCGGTCTATGATCGCGCCGCGCTGAACCTGTCGGATGCCGAGAAAGAGGCCCTGCGCACTGAGCGCGGCAACGGCGTCTGGCGCTTCAAGCTGGATCATGAACGGATCGAATGGACCGATGGCATCTTGGGTGACATCTCGATCGATGCGGCGTCCGTTTCGGACCCGGTGCTGATCCGTGGCGATGGTCAGGTTCTTTATACGATCGCGTCGGTGGTGGATGACACCGAGATGGGCGTCACGGATGTAGTGCGCGGCTCGGACCATGTGACCAACACGGCGACGCAAATACAGATCATCAAGGCGCTGGGGGGCACCTGCCCGCGCTTTGCCCACCATTCGCTGCTGACCGGCCCGCAGGGTGAGGCGCTGTCGAAACGTCTGGGCACGCTGGCGTTGCGCGATCTGCGCGAGCAGGGTGTGCAGCCTATGGCGCTGCTGAGCCTGATGGCACGTCTGGGCTCGTCTGACCCGGTTGAGCTGCGCTCGGAAATGGCCGAACTGATCGAAGGGTTCGATGTGAACCGGTTTGGCGCCGCGCCGACCAAGTTCGATGTGCAGGACCTGTTCCCGCTGACTGCCAGGTATTTGCAATCGCTGTCGCTGTCCGATGTGGCCAGTGCCGTTGCGGATGCCGGTGTTCCCGATGAATTGGCAGAACCTTTCTGGGCAATGGCCCGTGAAAACATCACCACCCTGGCCGATCTCAAGGGCTGGTGGGAGCTGTGTCGTGACGGGGCAGATCCCCTGATCGCCGATGAAGATCGGGAATTCATTACCCAGGCGATGGCTTTTCTGCCCGAAGGCCCGTTCGATGGTGACACGTGGGGCACCTGGACCAAAGCCGTTAAAGAGGCAACCGGTCGCAAGGGCAAAGGCCTGTTCATGCCACTGCGCAAAGCGTTGACCGGCATGGAGCGCGGCCCGGAAATGGCTGCGCTGATGCCGTTGCTACAGGTGATCCGCGCGCGCGGCTAACGTGGTGGCACACCAATTTTCTGGGCCACGTCATCGGCGTGGCCCTTTTTGTTACGCCGGCTGTACGAACCGAACCGACAAACTTGTCAGGCGGTCATCGACAAAATCACGTTCGACAGGTTTGAGTTGCTGGTGGCGTGGGTAACGCGGTTCGGCGCGATCATTCAGGATCGGGGCGTCCCAGCCTGTTGTCGTCTCAAAGAATCGATCCGCGCCGTCCTCGCCGAATGCCCGCAAGTAACCCTGCACGACAACATCGATATAGCTGAGCAGCAACGGGTGGTGATTGCTGGGCTGGCTGTGCCGATCCTGCGGGACGGCGTAGACAGCTATTTCGACGTCGTGCGTCAGGGGATGTGAAACCGACTGCGTTGCAGGAATCCGGTCATACGCCCATTCCCGTTCATCCAGCGCGGCCCAGTCATTATTGGGAACATGCGCAATCATGCCTTCGATCTCTGACTTCGGGTCGGGCACGGCAGTCAGAAACGCCACGGGTCGCAGATCGGTATGCCGCCAGGCCCGCCGCCAACCCTTCAGTCGCGCGGGGCGCGGACCGGGGAAATCATGCGTCGCGAGGTTCACGAGGCTGCCATAGCCAAAGAAATAGGGGTCGGCCATCCGAGAAGTGTCCTTTGGGTCGATTGATGTATGTCAAACCGCTTTTTTCCCGGACATGCAATAAGGTTGCATCTTGAATTTAGGGAGGCCCTCATGCGGATTACCAAAAGGACGAATATCGCTGTGCGCCTGTTGATGTATTGCGCAGCTCACCCGGACAGGCTGGTCACGAAATCCGAAATCGCCGAAGTGTGCAACATTTCGGAAAACCATCTGGCGCAGGTGATCAATCAGCTGAGCCAGCTGAACTATCTGAGCACACAGCGCGGTCGTAACGGTGGCATGTCACTGGCGCGCCCCGCGGATCAGATACGCATCGGTGCGGTGTTCCGGCATGTTGAAGGGGCTTTGCCCATTGCCGAGTGTTTCGCCGACGCGGACAACACGTGCCCGCTCACGGATGCCTGCCGGCTGAGGCTTGCGCTTCAGGACGCGGCAGAGGTGTTCTATGCGTCCCTCGACGATGTTACCCTGGATGCGCTGGTATGTGACAATGATCCGCTGCTGAGGCTCTTGCAGCCCGTGGCCTGCGTGCGCTGATTTCAATCGCTCGCGCGCAATATGCGCGCCGGACGCACCGAAAGTGGACGCAGGGCAAATGCCAGCCCAGCACATAACGTGACGCCTATCCCGGCCAGAACGATGCCGAAGGCCGATGACCAGATGACCGTGAACTCTGTGTCGAAGATGTAGGTGGCAACGGCCCAGCCGCCCAGAATGCCAACGAACAGCGCGACGCATCCCGCAGCGGCCCCAAGCAGAACGGATCGCAGGCCAAAGCTGCGCAGGATACGGCCACGATCTGCACCCAATGTCCTGAGGATTGCTGCTTCGTATCTGCGGGCAGGTTCGCCCGCCGCCGCTGCGCCGATCAGAACCAGAAATCCGGTCAGCAGCGATACTCCTGCACCGTACGAGGTCGCTGCGGCGATGCCTGCCAGCAGGCCCGAGACACGATCAATGGCGTCGCGCACCCGGATGGCCGTGATATTGGGGAACTGGCCTGCAAGATCCCGCAGGATGGCCGCCTCGGCCTGTTCTTCGGCATAGACCGTCGCGATAAAGCTGTGCGGCGCACCGGCCAGCGCAGTGGGGTTCATCGACATGACGAAGCCCATTCCCGCGGTAGAGAAATCTACCTCGCGCAGGGACGTCAGCTCTGCCGTGATGTCACGCCCCAAGATATTGACGGTCATTTGGTCGCCCAGGTTCAGGCCCATCTCTTCGGCTTCTTCGGCGGCAAAGCTGACCTGCGGCGCACCTGCGTAATCTTCGGCCCACCATTCCCCTGCGGTCAGGCGTGCCTTCGGTGGCGGTTGAACCGAATAGGTCACGCCGCGATCCCCTTCCAACACCCAGTGATCTCCGGCCACGTCCCGAGCGGGCTGGCCGTTGATCTGCGTGATGATCCCGCGCAACATCGGCGCGCTTTCAATGCGGCTGACCGCGGGGTCGCTTTGCAGGCGTTCGGTGAAGCCGGGCATTTGATCTTTCTGGATGTCCACGAAGAAGTACGACGGCGCGACATCCGGCAGGTTGCCCGAAATGGCGTTGCGCAGGGTACCGTCGATCTGCCCGACCGCAGCCAGCACCGACAGGCCCAGTCCCAGTGACAGAACCACAGACCCTGCGCCTTCGCGTGGGTCCGAGATGGCCGACAACGCCCATCTGACTGTGGGTCGCCCGCGGGCCAACGAAGTCCCAGCCCGGGCCAGTTTGCGAATGGCATAAGCGGCGAGGGCCAACAGCGCCAGTGCACCGACAAGCCCGCCGCCGGTCCAGACGGTAAGCCGCGTCGAGCCGCTGAACCATGATGCCAGGGCGATCAGCAACAACAGCCCGACACCCGTTGCCACGACGTAAATCAGACGTGGAAAGGGGCGGGCCGAGCTCAACGCGTCGCGAAACAACGTCGCGGCGCGCACATCTTCGGTGCGGGCCAAAGGCCAGAGTGTGAACAGGAACGCTGTGAGCAGACCGTATATTGCCGCCTCGATCAGCGGCTGTGGATAAAGGGAAAACACTGCTGGAACCGGCAATTGGCTTTCCAGCAGTGGGGCCAGAACAAGCGGCGCCAATCCACCCAGCGTCAGGCCGATCGCGATCCCGAAGACGGACAGAACGCCAATTTGAATCATGTAGGTTTGAAAAATGGTGGCGCGATCGGCCCCCAAGGTGCGCAGTGTCGCAACGGTTTCCGTCTTCTGCGCCAGATAAGCACGCACGGCGGCAGAAACGCCGATGCCGCCAACGGCAAGCCCGGACAGCCCAACAAGGACAAGAAATGCGCTCAGGCGATTGACGAACTCGGATATCCCGGGGGCACCGTTGCGCGCATCCGTCCAGCGCATCCCCGTGCCTTCGAATGCCGCATCAGCCTTTGCGGATACATCCGAAAGATCTGCGTTCCGGGGCAGGATCATCCTGTATTTTGTTGAAAACAGTGTTCCGGGTTCCAGCAGACCGGACGCCTGCAATGCCTCGGTTCGGACCAGAGTGCGCGGCCCAAGGCCAAACCCATCCGCCGCGCTGTCGGGCTCGTCCAGCAGGGCTGCCGTCAGGATGAACTCTTGCGCCCCAAGTGAAAACCGATCACCGACGGACAACCCAAGCCGGTCCATCAGCACAGGTTCCATCACGGCCCCGGGCAAGCCGGAACTGCCGTTCAGGGCGTCTTCCAGCGGGATCTCTGGTTCCAGCCGTACCGAGCCGACAAGTGGGTACGCGTTGTCGACCGACTTGACCTGAGTCAGTGCTCGTTCCGGATCTGTCGCGCCGGGCACAACGGCCATCGAGCGGAAATCAACAACCTCGGACATCTGGACGGATGTCTGTTGCATCCAGGCGCGCTCGGCCGGGTCGGCAAATCGATAGGTGAATTCAAGTTCGGCATCGCCCCCCAGCAGCGAGGCCCCTTCTTGCGCAAGCCCAGCCAGTATGGCTTGCCGCACCGACCCGACGGCCGCGATGGCGGCGACCCCCAACGCCAAACAGGCCAGAAAGATCCGAAAACCACTCAGGCCTCCGCGAAGCTCGCGGCGGGCGAGCCGCCCGGCCATCCGCAGGCTCATTCCGCGGCCTCCTGCCGGGTCTCTTCGGCGATCCTGCCGTCACGCAACCGAACGACCCGGTCACATCTTTCGGCCAATGAATGGCTGTGTGTCACCAGAACCAGGGTTGCATCGTATTTCCGGCGCAGACCAAACAGCAAATCAACAATTGCGGCCCCGTTGGTTTCGTCCAGATTCCCGGTCGGTTCATCAGCCAACAGGATTTTGGGGCGCGGCGCAGATGCTCGTGCCAAGGCAACACGCTGTTGTTCTCCGCCCGACAGTTGCGCCGGGTAATGATCGCGACGGTGCGACAGGCCAACGGCGTCCAGCTCTTGCTTGGCCCGGTCGAACGCATCCTTGTGCCCCGCCAGTTCCAGTGGGGTTGCTACGTTTTCAAGCGCGGTCATCGTCGGGATCAGGTGGAAGTTCTGAAACACCACCCCCATACTATCGCGTCGAAACCGGGCCAGAGCGTCCTCATCCATGTCTGTCAGCTCCTGACCCAGCGCCATGATTTGACCGCGCGTCACTTGTTCCAACCCCGCCATCAACATCAGCAGCGAAGACTTGCCCGAGCCAGAAGGCCCGATAAGCCCCAGAGTCTCGCCTTTGTCCACAGTCAACGTAATGTCATGCAGAATATCGACCCGCCCGGCATTGCCATCCAGGGACAAAGAGGCATCTTGGAGGGCGAGAACAGCAGTCGTCATGGGTCTACCCGAAAAAGGAGCGGTCTTTTGGGATATGGAGCGATCACCGCATTGCGCAAGGCTTTGATAGCAGGCCTTTTCACGTGGTGCGGTTTTGCGGCCACAGCCGAACAAGTGGTGATTGCGGCATTGGGGGACTCGCTGACTCAGGGCTATGGGCTGGTGGAGGAAAGCGGGTTTGTTCCGCAGCTTGAACGCTGGTTGCAGACGCAGGGCGCGGATGTCCGCGTCATCAACGCAGGCGTTTCGGGTGACACGACGGCGGGCGGGGCCGCACGTGTGGACTGGACCCTGACACCGGATGTGGATGGCATGATCGTTGCCCTTGGCGGCAACGACCTGCTGCGGGGGATCGACCCTGCCGTATCAAAGGCTAATCTGCGCAGGATCCTGGACGTGGCGCGGGGCGTGAATGTACCGGTTCTGCTAATCGGTATGCAGGCACCGGGCAACTACGGGGCCGATTACAAGCAAGCTTTCGACGGGATGTACCCAGACCTGGCGAAAGAGTTCGACGTCCTCTTCACCGCCAGTTTCTTTGAAGGTCTTGCGGCAGAGGGCGACCCCGGTGCGGTATCGCAGTTCATGCAGTCGGACGGAATACATCCAAACGCGGATGGGGTGGCAAAGATCGTTGAATCACTGGGGCCGTCCGTTCTGAAGCTTGTTGATCAGGCGGGTCAAGCGGAATAGGCGCCCATCCATGGGCACCTAGACGACCGTGACAACTGTTCCGATCGGGACCCGGTTGTACAAATCGATCACATGCTCGTTCAGCATCCGTATGCAACCGTTGGACACTGCCCGGCCAATGGTCTGCGGCTGCGTCGTGCCGTGGATGCGGAAATAGGTATCGACACCGTTCTGGAACAGGTACAGCGCGCGCGCGCCTAGCGGGTTATCTCCGCCGCCGGGTTGGACATAGTCATTGTCCTTGAATTTGGCGTAAGCGACGGGATCACGTTCGATCATCTCATCCGTCGGGCGCCAGGTCGGCCATTCCTTTTTCACATCGATGGTGGCCGTGCCGGTAAACTCCAACCCCGCTTTGCCGACGCCGCATCCATAGCGGATCGCCTTGCGAGGTTCCGTGACGAAGTAAAGGTAGAACGACCGGGGCGCGACCAGCAGCTGTCCTGGTACGAACTGTTTCTTGATGCGCACGAATTGCGGCGTCGGATCATACTCGACCGCCTTTTTGGCGCGGGCGATGCCCGGCAACATGCTTGCTGCTGTTCCGGCCAGAAAAATACGGCGTGTAAACATCGAAACCCTCGTCGAATGACCAATGAAACTGAAACCAATTTCATCATCATATGATATTTGGTCAATTCTAGGGCAGTCATCACGTGGACGTGATGTGTCCTGTCTGCCACCCGAGGTTGTGGCGGGAAAGGGGCGAGGGGGATCCCCTCACCCGATATCAAGCTCAGGCCAGCTGGATGCTGTCGGCGCTTTCGCGGCCGTCACGACCGGCGCGCAGCTCGTACGTGACTTTCTGGTTGTCGGCCAGACCGGTCAGGCCCGAACGTTCGACAGCCGAGATGTGTACGAATACATCTTTGCCGCCCTCTTCCGGTGCGATGAAGCCGAAGCCTTTGGTGGTGTTGAACCATTTTACGGTGCCTGCTGGCATATCCGTGTCTCCTGTTTGAGTGCTGCCCACGGAGTTGCGGCAGCCTGGCGTCGTCGGTCTGTATCGATAGACTGACTGCCGATGAAGGAGACAGTAGGTCGAATAGAAAAACGTAAGCTCTTTGCATATGGCATCGGGGCGGGGGTGTGACAAGGGATTTCGTTCGATTTGTGCAAGGGCATGACCGATTTCTGCCGTGCCCACATGCGCGGGGGGCGAGTATTATTTTACGGTGCCCACGCCTTGCCCAGTGTCGACGAACGGGTTGAACGGCCGCATTTGGTCATCACAAATGCCGTGCAGAGTGGTGTTCATGTCACCAGATGGTCACGCGACCTTTTCGCAGCAATGCAGGGCGCGATGCGGTTTGCGTCAATCGTGATCGATGTCCCGTCCAGGCGTCGGCGACCAAACCAGCCGCGATCCGGATGAAGATGTCTTTATCTCGCCTGCGTTTGCTTCGGCTGAATACTGGTTTGTGACGCGCGCATTCTCTGTCAACATAACGCCCACCAAAGTCGTCGCGATGGATGGAGATTGTCCCGCGCCACACGCCTGCCGTTGACGCAAGGCATGCGCTTTGATTTCAGAAATGAAAGCGCCGGGCATGCCTGTTACCCATAAAGTGCGCGGGCCTCGGCGAAGGACAAAAGACGACGGTTCTTCTCGTCCCACAGGTGAAGCCGCGCATTGGCGAGGCTTTCCCGGATGGTCATTCGGTTGCTGTTTGCCAGTTCTTCATGATCGCGCAGCACTTCGGTCAGACGGTAGAACGGAATGCGGCTGTAGAGGTGGTGTACATGGTGGATGCCGATATTGGCACTGAACCACTGCAACACCGAGGGCAGGATATAGTGCGAACTTCCGTGCAGCGCCGCTTCATGCAGTTGCCAGTCTGCATCGGCGTCCCAATGCGTGTTCTCGAACTGGTGTTGTACATAAAACAGCCAAACGCCGGCCGTTGCGGCAATCAGAGTCGACGGCAGAAAGATCAGCAACATCGGCATCAGCCCGCCAAAATAGTAGATGGCCACAAGGGCAACCAGAATCGCAAGATTCGTCGCCATCGCGCTGACCCAGAACCTGACGCTGTCTGTCAGGCCCAGCGGAAGGCGGTTTTGAAACAGGAACAGATAGCCAGGGCCAAGCACGAACAAGGTGATCGGGTTTCGGTACACGCGGTACCAGAACCTGTTCAGTGGTGTTTTGGCCCGATATTCCGCCACGGTCAGGGTGTGGATATCGCCCATCCCGCGCTTGTCCAGGTTGCCGGAACTGTTGTGATGCGTGGAATGCGTGCGGCGCCAGACATCATATGGTGTCAGTGTCAGAACCCCGATGCCGCGCCCGATCCAGTCGCTGACGGCGCGGTTTTTGAAGAACGCGCCGTGCCCGCAATCATGCTGGATGGCAAACAAGCGCAACAGAAAGGCAGCATTGAGGACGGAAATCACAAAGGCCAGCCAATAGCTGACTGACAGTGACATCCAGGACAAAGCCCACAGCCCGAAAAAGGGGACAATGCTCACGCCCAGCTCAAAAGAGCTGCGCATTTGGTCCGGTTCGCGATATTTGGCAAGCGTTGTTACCCAGTCACGTGCGGCGGTGGTCTCCGGCTTGTCGCGGAGGGAGAGAGAGGGTTCAGTCATATGCCTGCCAGTCAAGTGTTTGCAGGCCACCGGATAGACGACCCCCCCGACATAGCAAGCGGTTTTTGTAAAGGTCGCCGCATTTCACGGTCACTTTTCGGTCAAAGGCCGGCAGAGGTGCCCTTTGCGTAACACTGGGCTCAAGACCTCATGCCGGCATCCCGCGGCGCAGGACAATCTACAGGCTTGTCAAGTGCGGTCATCGGGCCTATACGCCTGCGGTGGCTTTCCGCCACGAGAATCAAAACCAAGAAATGCCGTGTTTGGCCCATCACGCTTCGGGGTCACATCCGGCTTAGGAGAAGCGATATGAAACTGAACGAACTGCGCGACAATCCTGGCGCCGCACCGAAACGCACCCGCGTTGGCCGTGGTCCCGGTTCCGGCAAAGGTAAAATGGGTGGCCGTGGTATCAAAGGCCAGAAATCCCGTTCGGGTGTGGCCATCAATGGCTACGAAGGCGGCCAGATGCCGCTGTACCAGCGACTGCCCAAGCGCGGCTTCAACAAGCCGAACCGCAAGGAATTCGCCGTTATCAATCTGGGCCTGATCCAGAAATTCGTCGACGCCGGCAAGCTGGACGCTTCGGCTGCGATCACCGAAGACGCTTTGGTTGCGTCCGGTCTGGTGCGCCGCAAGCTGGACGGTATCCGCGTTCTGGCCAAAGGCGAAATCAGCGCCAAGGTGAACCTTGAAGTAACCGGTGCTTCGAAATCTGCCGTCGAGGCAGTTGAGAAAGCGGGCGGTTCACTGAAGGTCACAAAAGCTGCTGCGGCAGAGTAATCGCTTGTGAGCGGGCAAAGACCCGCTTACATAGACCTCAGAGTTTTCCAAGACGCCGTCCGAGCCGGAAAACGGTTCCGGGCGGCGTTTGCATAAGAGAGACCGATTTATGGTATCAGCAGCAGAACAAATGGCAGCCAACACAAGCTGGGCTGCTTTGGGCAAGGCCACCGATCTGCGCAACCGCATCCTGTTCACGCTGGGTTTGCTGATCGTCTATCGTCTGGGCACCTTTATTCCGGTGCCGGGGATTGACGGAGCAGCTTTGCGCGAATTCATGGAGCAGGCGGGGCAGGGCATCGGCGGCATGATTTCGATGTTCACCGGCGGGGCGCTGGGGCGGATGGGTATCTTTGCCCTCGGCATCATGCCTTACATCTCGGCCTCGATCATCGTTCAACTGCTGACATCCATGGTTCCCGCGCTCGAACAGCTCAAGAAAGAGGGCGAGCAGGGGCGCAAGAAGATCAACCAGTACACCCGGTTCGGCACCGTGGCTCTGGCCACCGTTCAGGCCTACGGTCTGGCCGTTTCGCTGGAATCGGGCGATCTGGCGACTGATCCGGGGCTCTATTTCCGCATGTCGACCATGATAACGCTGGTTGGCGGCACCATGTTCCTGATGTGGCTGGGTGAACAGATCACCGCGCGCGGGATCGGCAATGGTATCTCTTTGATCATCTTCGTCGGCATCATCGCCGAGGTTCCGGCTGCTCTGGCGCAGTTCTTTGCAAGCGGCCGCAGCGGAGCGATCAGCCCTGCCGTGATCGTTGGCGTGATCGTCATGGTAATCGCGGTCATCACCTTTGTGGTGTTCATGGAGCGCGCCCTGCGCAAGATCCACATTCAGTATCCGCGTCGTCAGGCCGGTATGAAAATCTACGAAGGCGGCTCAAGCCACCTGCCGGTCAAGGTCAACCCTGCGGGTGTCATTCCGGCGATCTTCGCCAGCTCGCTGCTGCTGCTGCCGGTCACGATCTCGACCTTCTCGTCCGGTGCTGCCAACGGGCCGGTCATGTCGTGGCTGCTGGCCAATTTCGGCCCCGGACAGCCGCTGTATCTGCTGTTCTTCGCGTCGATGATCGTGTTCTTCGCCTATTTCTACACGTTCAACGTGTCGTTCAAGCCGGACGATGTGGCGGACAACCTGAAAAAGCAGAACGGGTTCGTGCCCGGTATCCGCCCCGGCAAGAAAACCGCCGAGTATCTGGAATACGTGGTCAATCGCGTGCTGGTTCTGGGTTCGGCCTATCTGGCCGCCGTGTGTCTGCTGCCTGAAATCCTGCGGGGCCAATTTGCCATCCCGTTCTATTTCGGTGGCACCTCGGTTCTGATTATCGTCTCTGTGACCATGGACACGATCCAGCAGGTTCAGAGCCATCTTCTGGCGCATCAATACGAAGGGCTTATCGAAAAGTCCCAGCTGCGCGGCAAAGGCAAGAAACGCGGCAGGAAGGGACCCTCTCGTCGATGAATATCATTCTGTTGGGCCCCCCGGGGGCCGGGAAAGGAACGCAGGCGCGTCATCTGGTGGAAACACGCGGGATGGTGCAGCTCAGCACCGGAGATATGCTGCGCGAGGCCAAGACCAGCGGAACCGAAATGGGCCAGAAGGTTGCTGCGATCATGGACGCGGGCAAGCTGGTCACCGATGAGATCGTGATCGGCCTGATTGAAGAGAAACTGACCACCGAAAAAGGCGCCGGTTTCATCTTTGACGGTTTCCCTCGCACTTTGGCACAGGCCGACGCGCTGTCGGCTCTGCTGACCAAGCTGGGCCAGTCCCTGCATACCGTGATCGAGATGCGCGTGGATGACGATGCTCTGGTGGAACGGATTACCGCACGGTCAACCTGTGGCGGATGCGGTGAGGTCTATAACGACAAGACCAAGCCGATCCCGGCTGACGGCAAGTGCACCAACTGCGGCAAGGAAAATGACTTCGTTCGTCGCGCCGACGATAACGAAGACAGCCTGCGCACGCGGTTGATGGAGTACTACAAGAAGACCTCTCCGCTGATCGGCTATTACTACGCCAAGGGCGATCTGCGCCCCGTGAACGGGCTGGCGGACATCAAGGAAGTCACGGCGTCGATCGAGGCCATTCTCGGCTGATTTCAATATGGGCTTGACGGCACCGCCAAAAGCCCATATCGACCCCCATCCCTAAAGGGAATCAAGACCGCGTGCGGGATTCGTCCCAACCGCCCCGACCACCTCGAATAATGCTGAACCCTCTGGCCACACTGCCACGGTAAAGCGTTGTGAAAAAAGGTTCTGGAGTTACGGAACCGCAACGAAAAGGAAAGTGACACGTGGCACGTATTGCCGGCGTAAACATCCCGACTGCAAAGCGGGTACCTATCGCCCTCACATATATCACCGGTATCGGAAACACTTCGGCCAAAGCGATCTGCGAAGCCGTGGGCATTGAAGCGCACCGTCGCGTCAACGAACTGTCCGACGCCGAAGTTCTGGCCATCCGCGAGCACATCGATGCAAATTTCACCGTTGAAGGTGACCTGCGTCGCGAAGTTCAGATGAACGTCAAACGTCTGATGGACCTGGGCTGCTATCGCGGCCTGCGTCACCGCCGCAACCTGCCGGTTCGCGGTCAGCGTACCCACACCAACGCTCGTACCCGCAAAGGCCCCGCAAAGGCCATCGCTGGTAAGAAGAAATAAGGGAGGGTCTGACCGATGGCACGTGACAAGACTCGCGTTAAGCGCAAAGAGCGCAAGAACATCGCATCGGGCGTTGCCCATGTGAATTCGACCTTCAACAACACCAAGATCCTGATCTCGGACGTACAGGGCAACGCCATCTCGTGGTCGTCTGCCGGTACCATGGGCTTCAAGGGATCGCGGAAATCGACCCCCTACGCCGCTCAGATGGCTGCCGAAGACGCAGGCAAGAAGGCGCAGGAACATGGCGTTAAGACGCTGGAAGTCGAAGTTCAGGGCCCCGGTTCGGGCCGTGAATCGGCACTGCGCGCGCTGGCTGCAGTGGGCTTCAACATCACGTCGATCCGCGACGTGACACCGATTGCTCACAACGGCTGCCGTCCGCCGAAGCGTCGTCGCGTCTAAACGATTTTGAATTGAGCTGGGGCTGTGTTTCTGCACGGCCCCAGCACGTCATTTTGAACCTCGGGCGTCTGCACCTTGTTGGTCATGGGGCGCGGACAGGAATGGAGGGATTACATGATCCACAAGAATTGGGCAGAATTGATCAAGCCGACCCAGCTGGAAGCCAAGCCGGGCAATGATCCTGCACGTCAGGCCACCCTGGTTGCCGAACCGCTGGAGCGTGGCTTTGGTCTGACCCTGGGCAACGCCCTGCGCCGCGTCCTGATGAGCTCGCTGCAAGGCGCGGCCATCACCAGCGTCCAGATCGACAACGTTTTGCACGAGTTCTCGAGCGTCGCAGGCGTTCGCGAAGACGTCACCGACATCATCCTGAACCTCAAGCAGGTTGCCCTGCGCATGGAAGTCGAAGGCCCCAAGCGCCTGTCGATCAATGCCAAAGGCCCCGCAGTCGTCACCGCGGGTGACATCAGCGAAAGCGCCGGTATCGAGGTTCTGAACCGCGACCACGTCATCTGCCACCTCGACGATGGCGCTGACCTGTTCATGGAACTGACCGTCAACACCGGCAAGGGCTATGTCTCGGCCGAGAAGAACAAGCCCGAAGACGCGCCTATCGGCCTGATCCCGATCGATGCGATCTATTCGCCGGTCAAAAAGGTCGCTTATGACGTTCAGCCGACCCGTGAAGGTCAGGTTCTGGACTATGACAAACTGACCCTGAAGATCGAAACCGATGGTTCGATCACGCCGGAAGACGCACTGGCCTTTGCCGCTCGTATCCTTCAGGATCAGCTGTCGATCTTCGTCAACTTCGACGAGCCGGAATCGGCAAGCCGTCAGGACGAGGACGATGGTCTGGAGTTCAACCCGCTGCTGCTGAAGAAGGTGGACGAGCTGGAACTGTCGGTCCGTTCGGCAAACTGCCTGAAGAACGACAACATCGTCTATATCGGCGATCTGATCCAGAAGACCGAAGCCGAGATGCTGCGCACTCCGAACTTCGGTCGCAAGTCGCTGAACGAGATCAAGGAAGTTCTTTCCGGCATGGGCCTGCACCTGGGCATGGATGTCGAGGACTGGCCGCCCGACAACATCGAAGATCTGGCGAAGAAATTCGAAGACGCGTTCTAAGCGCGTCTTCCCCAATGCCCGGCCCGAAGTGGGAATATCCGGGGACAATATGGGCATTTCCGCCCCAAGGAGAGCCGGTGACACGCATCGCCGGCCAGACAAAGCAAAACGCGAAAGAAGGAACTAGAAAATGCGTCACGCACGTGGTTACCGCCGCCTGAACCGTACTCATGAGCACCGCAAGGCGCTGTTTGCGAACATGGCTGGCTCGCTCATCGAGCATGAGCAAATCAAAACGACTCTGCCCAAGGCAAAAGAACTGCGCCCGATCGTTGAAAAACTGATCACTCTGGGCAAGCGCGGCGACCTGCACGCCCGCCGTCAGGCCGCAGCACAGCTGAAGGAAGACAAAGACGTCGCCAAGCTGTTCGAAGTTCTGGGGCCCCGCTACGCCGAGCGTCAGGGCGGTTATGTCCGCATCCTGAAGGCTGGCTTCCGCTATGGCGACATGGCCCCGATGGCGATCATCGAATTCGTTGATCGTGACGTCGACGCTAAGGGCGCGGCCGACAAAGCCCGCGTTGCCGCCGAAGAGGCAGCAGACGAAGAATAAGATCTGATCCAGGGTCACGGTCGAACCTCCGTTCGGGAAACCGGACGGAGGTTCTTTCGTTATGGCATGCCGGCATGTTGCGGGGCATACCCGACCGCCGACTTGCAATTCGGATTTTGTGTCAGCATATCTGGGCCAATCGCAAAAAACGGAGCCACCATGATCCGCGTAATGCTGACCCTTGTTGCCTTGACCTGCGCGACGCAAGGAATGGCCGAAACGAAAGTTCCGCAGTCACAGGCCGAGATTTCGTTGGGATTTGCCCCGGTCGTGAAACAGGCATCACCGGCGGTTGTGAACATCTATGCCAAGATCGTCCGGCAGGGCCGGGCAAGCCCGTTTTTCTCGGACCCGTTCTTTCAGGATTTCTTTGGCCGGGGATTTGGCGAACCACGTCAGCGGGTTCAAAACTCGTTGGGTTCCGGGGTTATCCTGTCGGACGATGGGTATGTTGTTTCCAACTATCACGTGGTTGGCTCTGCGACCGAGATCCGGGTTGTCACCACGGATCGGCGCGAGTTTTCGGCCGAGGTTGTGCTGGGCCATGAGGAAAGCGATATCGCGATCCTGCGCTTGAAGGAGGCCGAAGATCTGCCCTACCTGACCCTTCGCGATTCCGACCAGGTCGAAGTCGGAGAGCTGGCGCTGGCCATCGGAAACCCGTTCGGGGTGGGGCAGACGGTATCTTCCGGCATCATCTCGGGGCTGGCGCGCACGGGCACGGCAACCGGGAATGGCCGCGGATATTTCATCCAGACGGATGCGGCAATCAACCCGGGCAACTCCGGTGGGGCGCTGATCGATGTGAATGGCCAGCTTATCGGGATCAATACCTCGATTCTGACCCGATCGGGTGGGTCAAACGGAATAGGCTTTGCCATCCCCGCCAATCTGGTGGCGCAATTCCTCAAGCAGGCGCAGCAGGGAAACGAAACCTTCGTCAGCCCGTGGGCAGGAATGTCGGGTCAACATATGAGCGCGGATATCGCGGAATCCCTTGGTCTGGCCATCCCGTTGGGCGTTGTGGTCTCTGATCTGCATGAGCTCAGCCCTTTGCGCGACGCAGGGTTCAGAGTTGGAGACGTGGTAACCCATGTGGACGGGGATGAGGTCAATTCACCCGCCGAGATGAAGTTTCGGATGTCGGTCGCCGGAGTGGGCGGAACCTCGGTTCTGACCCGTCTGCGCGGCGACCAAAGTGACCAGGTTGAGGTGGCGCTTATCAAAGCCCCCGATGTTCCGGCCGCCGAAGAAACGACGTTGAACGACAGAACCGTTCTTCCGGGGTTGGTGGTGTCCCGGGTCAATCCCGCGGTGATCACCAGGATGGGATTGCCGCTGTCGCTGACCGGTGTCGTCGTGGTGGATCCCGGCCCGTATGGCGGAAGGGCGGGATTGCGAACCGGTGATATTCTTGAAAGCATCAATGCCGATGAGATCCAGCGCCCTCGGGACGTTGAGACCGCGCTGACCGATCCGGGCCGTTACGTGCAGATAGGTCTGGTGCGCGGGGGGCGGTCCGTCTCTTTGCGGTTCCGGCTGTGACCTGTGAGTGATCTGTTCGATACCGGGGCGGCAGAACCCGCCGCTTCTCCTCACCGGCCACTGGCTGACCGGTTGCGGCCTCGATCCCTGGCCGAGGTGATCGGGCAGGAGCAGGTGCTGGGCCCCGAGGCCCCTCTGGGTGTCATGCTGGCGGCAGGCAGTTTGTCCAGCCTGATCTTCTGGGGCCCACCCGGAGTTGGAAAGACCACGATTGCACGGCTGTTGGCACAGGAAACCGATCTGCATTTCGTTCAGATCAGTGCGATCTTTACCGGTGTGCCGGATCTGAAGAAAGTCTTCGAGGCCGCGAAAATACGCCGCCAGAACGGGCAGGGCACCTTGTTGTTCGTGGACGAGATTCACCGCTTCAACAAGGCTCAGCAAGATGGGTTTCTGCCCCATATGGAAGACGGGACAATCCTGTTGGTCGGCGCAACCACCGAGAACCCGTCATTCGAACTGAATGCCGCTGTGCTCAGCCGGTCGCAGGTGCTGGTGCTGGAACGGCTGAGCCTTGCCGATCTGGAGCGTCTGACCCAGCGGGCCGAGAAAGAGCTGGGCCACGCGTTGCCATTGACGCCTGCCGCCCGCGATGCGTTGCAAGAGATGGCCGATGGCGACGGTCGGGCTTTGCTGAACCTGATCGAACAGGTTTCGGCGTGGAAGGTGGATGCGCCGTTGGGCCCCGATGCGCTGTCTACGCGTTTGATGCGGCGGGCTGCAAAATACGACAAGTCTGGTGATGAGCATTACAACCTGATCTCGGCCCTGCACAAATCGGTGCGCGGATCTGATCCCGATGCGGCCTTGTATTGGTTCGCGCGCATGCTGACCGGGGGCGAAGACCCGCGGTATCTTGCGCGCAGGATCACACGCATGGCGGTCGAGGACATAGGCCTGGCCGATCCGCAGGCGCAGGCCATTTGTTTGCAATCGTGGGAAACCTACGAACGTCTGGGTTCACCCGAGGGCGAGTTGGCGCTTGCTCAGGCGCTGGTCTATCTTGCCCTGGCGCCAAAATCCAACGGCGCCTATGTCGGCTACAAGGCGGCAATGCGGCTGGCCAAGCAATCCGGCAGCGAGCCACCGCCCAAGCATATCCTGAACGCGCCGACCTCTTTGATGAAGGAACAGGGTTACGGCGCGGGCTATGCCTATGACCACGATGCCGAGGACGGGTTTTCCGGTCAGAACTACTTCCCCGAGACGATGAAACGCCCGGTTTTGTATCAGCCGGTCGAGCGCGGTTTCGAGCGTGAGCTAAAGAAACGCCTCGATTATTTTGCCAAGCTGCGGACACAGCGGAACAGCTAGTTACGCGGGGTCAATCGTAAAGGTTCCGCGGCGCCACAGGCGACTGGATTGAAATTGGACGCTTCCCCTGGGTCAACGCTTGCAGCGGAGGACTTGATATGCCGGTCGATCATCGAAACGCGTGGAATGCCGGTTTGTGACGCGCTTAAGGTTGAATGGGCCAACGGGTAGGATGTCATTCGCCGCGAAGGAACCGCTGGTGCGACCCGTTTCCGGGACGGAGCAAGGCGGCACGGCGACTTCTCGAACATCTGAGATCCAGAGCCAGATACCTTGACTCTTGCCGCGTTGCGCGCGACAGACGCCCATGATTTCTGGGACACGGATAAACACGCAATCCGGGCGGATCACCCGCGCGGAACAAGGGGTAATGGCATGAGTGGCGTGCAGATGATTACAGTCGCTGAAGGGGATGGGGACCAGCGCGTGGATCGCTGGCTGCGCCGCCTGTTTCCGCATGTCAGCCAGGGGCGCATTGAAAAGATGTGCCGCAAGGGAGAATTGCGTGTTGACGGTAGCCGCGCCAAGGCCTCGACCCGGCTGGAGGCCGGGCAGGTTGTTCGCGTGCCGCCCTTGCCGGACGCTGATCACAAACCGGCTGAGGTCAAGCATCACATCTCGGATGCGGATGCCAAGATGATCCAATCCTGCGTGATCTACCGTGACGATCACGTTCTGGCGCTGAACAAGCCGCATGGTCTACCGGTGCAGGGCGGCAGCGGGCAGACAAGGCATGTTGACAGCCTGTCCGAAGCGCTGCGGTTCGACTATGACGAGAACCCTCGGCTGGTCCATCGGTTGGACAAGGACACGTCAGGTGTTCTGCTGCTGGCCCGCACCCGCGAAGCCGCCAAGGGTTTGACGGCCGCTTTCCGCCACCGCGATACGCGCAAGATCTACTGGGCGCTGGTTGCCGGGGTGCCGACACCGTATCTGGGTGAGATCAAGACCGGCCTTGTCAAGGCGCCCGGTCATGGCAAGCACGGTGAGGGTGAAAAGATGATCCCCGTGCATATGAACGAAATTGACAGCACTCCGGGCGCGAAACGCGCGCATACGCATTACGCAACCCTTTATCGAGTTGCCGGCCGCGCTGCTTGGGTCGCGATGGAGCCGATCACCGGACGTACGCACCAGTTGCGGGCGCATATGGCCGCAATCGGACATCCGATTATCGGCGACGGAAAATACGGCGGTTCGGGTCAGGAAAACCTTGGCGACGGATGGGGTGCGCAACTGGGTGGGATCATCAGCAAAAAGCTGCATCTGCACGCACGGCGGCTGTCCTTCCTGCATCCGGTGACGCGGAAACCAGTGACCGTGACGGCGCCCTTGCCCGAGCATATGAAGCACAGCTGGGACACGTTCGGATGGAGCGAGGATCTGGCGGCTGATGACCCGTTTGAGGCGCTGCAATGAGCGCACCCTTGCGGCTGGTCCTGTTCGACGTCGACGGTACTCTGGTCGACAGTCAGGGCAGTATCGTTCATTCCATGACCGCCAGCTTTCAGGCCGCCTCCGTGCCGCTTCCGACGCGAAAGGCGATCCTGTCCATTGTTGGCTTGTCGCTGCCGCATGCCATCGCCCGGTTGGCGCCGGAACAGCCCCTCTCGGTCCAGAACGATCTGGTCGACGGGTATAAAGAGGCCTATCACGCCCATCGTCTTGAATTGGGCGCGGCAAGTTCGCCGTTGTACCCCGGTGCGCGCGAGGCGATTGAAGCGTTGCATGCCGTGCCCGAAGTGCTTCTTGGCGTGGCAACCGGCAAGTCGCAGCGCGGGTTGGACGCATTGATCGAAGCCCATGGGCTGGAACCGTATTTCGTGACCCGGCAGGTCGCGGATCACCACCCGTCAAAG
Source organism: Ruegeria sp. AG6 (assembly GCF_056541565.1). NCBI lineage: Bacteria > Pseudomonadati > Pseudomonadota > Alphaproteobacteria > Rhodobacterales > Roseobacteraceae > Ruegeria > Ruegeria sp. AG6. The sequence goes on from NZ_JBQFYQ010000017.1 coordinate 28,758, forward strand.
CCGCATCCGTCCATGGTGCAGACCGCATTGGCGGAAACCGGGGTCGATCCGGGTTGTGCAGTGATGATCGGCGACACGAGCTTTGACATGGATATGGCCGCGGCTGCCGGTGTTCGCGGCATCGGCGTCACTTGGGGCTATCATGACCGATCGGCTTTGACCGCAGCTTCTTGCATTGTCGAAACCTTTGACCAGTTGCCCAATGCTCTGGCTGAGATGTGGGATTGAAAGATGAGTGACTGGAAACCGAAACGCTTCTGGAAGGACAGCACCGTTGTCGCGGTTGATGGCGGCTTCACCGTCGAACTGGATGGCCGCAGGGTCAAAACACCCGCCAAGGCAGACCTGATCCTGCCAACCCGCCCCATGGCCGAAGCGGTGGCAGGGGAATGGGATGCGCAGGAAAAAGAGGTTGATCCTGCCGTGATGCCGTTCACCCGTTCTGCCAATGCAGCGATTGACAAAGTCCGCATCCAGCACGGGGAAGTGGCCGACATGCTGGCCGATTACGGCGATTCCGATTTATTGTGTTATCGCGCAACCCACCCGCAGGAGTTGCAGGATCGTCAGTGCTCCGAATGGGATCCCGCCCTGGATTGGGCCGAGACCGCGCTGTCTGCCCGTCTGGTTCCGGTTGCGGGCGTCCTGCATCAACCGCAGCCGGAATCCGCCCTGGCGACATTGCGTTCTCGGGTGCACGGGCTGGATGCGTTCCAACTGGCCGCTTTCCACGATCTTGTCAGTTTGTCGGGGTCATTGATTCTTGGCTTTGCGGCCGCCATGAACTGGCGCAAACCGGACGAGATATGGCGCATTTCAAGATTGGATGAAACCTGGCAGATCGAACAATGGGGCCATGACGAAGAAGCCCATCAGGTCGCCGAGGCCAAGAAAGCGGCCTTTATGCATGCCAAACGCTTCTTTGACATATCGGTTTGATCCTAAATTCCGGTTTTTTGAGCAGATCTGTAAACAGCTTGGGGCCTGATCCATCGTTTTCGATGATCCGGCCCTTGACGTTTGTTTATGAATACGCCCAAACTCAGTGCCACTAAAGGGGAGACACCTTTGGGGTAACCTATCCGGCATCCACTTGCCGGGCAGAGCCGTCTCGGACGGGGCGGAAAATCAGGAAGAGGTAAAAATGAAAAAATCCGTAATCTTGGGCGCGGCAACGATTGCCGGTCTTGCTGCTGGCGCAGCCATGGCAGGGACCGTTGACGACGTTAAAGCACGCGGCAAGCTGAATTGTGGTGTGACCACCGGTCTGGTTGGTTTTGCTGCGCCCGACGCCAATGGCGAATGGCAGGGCTTTGACGTATCGCTGTGCCGCGCCGTTGCTGCTGCTGTTCTGGGCGACGCCAACGCCGTTGAATTCGTTCCGACCACTGGTAAGACACGTTTTACCGCTCTGGCCTCGGGCGAGATCGACATGCTGGCAAGAAACACCACCTGGACCTTCAGCCGCGACGTCGACCTGAAGTTCGAATTCACTGGTGTGAACTACTATGACGGTCAGGGCTTCATGGTTCCCAAGGCGCTGGGCGTCAGCTCGGCCAAGGAACTGGACGGCGCCCGTGTCTGCATCCAGACCGGTACCACCACCGAGCTGAACCTGGCCGATTTCTTCCGTGCCAACAACATCAGCTACGAGCCGGTTCCGATCGAAACCAACGCCGAAGCGCAGCAGCAGTACCTGGCCGGTGCATGTGACGTTTACACCACTGATGCTTCGGGCCTGGCCGCAACCCGCGCCACCTTCGAAGCGCCGGACGAGCACATCCTGCTGCCCGAGATCATCTCGAAAGAGCCGCTGGGCCCGCTGGTCCGTCATGGCGATCACGAGTGGGGCGACGTTGTCCGCTGGACGCTGAACGCACTGATTTCGGCTGAAGAGCTGGGCGTGACCTCGGCAAATATCGACGAACTGAGCGCCGGCACCGACAACCCGGAAATCAACCGCCTGCTGGGTACAGAAGGCACTCTGGGTGAAATGCTGGGTCTGGACGCTGACTGGGCGGCCAAAGCGATCAAAGCTGGCGGCAACTATGGTGAAGTGTTTGCCAAGAACATCGGTGAGGAAACTCCGATCGGTCTGGCGCGGGGCCTGAACGCACAGTGGACCGAAGGCGGCCTGCTGTACTCGCCGCCGTTCCGTTAAGGCATCAATGGAAGAGGGCGCGGGGCAACCTGCGCCCTTTTCTACAATAAATTGCTGCGGGCAGATGCAGAGCGGGGAAAACCTCGCCGAAATGAAACAGCTCGCAAGCCACGGGGATCCCAAAATATGTCGACTATGACTGACCCACCGAAAGCTGATTTTCGGTTGTCTATGCTCATAAACGATACCCGCTATCGCTCTCTTACATTTCAGGTGATTGCGGCCATCGTCATTGCGCTTTCCATCTGGTATCTGGGCAACAACCTGATCCAGAACCTCAGGGCCGCAGGGCTCAATATTTCCTATGCTTTCCTCGGCGATTCAGCCGGGTACGACATCAACCAGCGTCTTGTTGAATATGACAGTCAGTCATCGCATGCACGCGCGGCACTTGTCGGTTTGCTGAACACACTGCTTGTGGCCTTTCTGGCCTGTATCACCGCAACTGTTTTCGGTGTGATCGCGGGTGTTCTGAGACTGTCGAACAACTGGCTCGTGTCGAAGCTGATGGCCGTGTATGTCGAGATCTTCCGGAACATCCCGGTTCTGATCTGGATCATCATCATCTTCACGATCATGACGGCCGTGCTGCCGGCGCCAAGCGCGTTCCGGGGGGAAAACCCGACGTCTTCAATGCTGTTTGGGTCCTTTGCCTTTACCAATCGGGGCATCTATTTTCCGCGTCCCGAATTCGCCAATGGCCTGTTTGCATCGACAGCCCTGAACTGGTTGCTGGTCATCGCCATCCTGATCGGATCGTGGTTCGTCAGTGGCGAAGTTGAAAAACGCGCAACCAAGAAGCAGGAAGAAACCGGCGAGCGCCCCGCAACACTGTTGCCGAAACTGGCAATCTGGCTGGTGCCTTTTGTGCTGTTGATGGTCATCATGGGCCTGACCTGGGATGTCCCCGAACTGAAGCGCTTTAACTTCAGCGGTGGAATGAATGCCGGCGGCCCCCTGATTGCGCTGTGGTTTGCCCTGTCGATCTATACCGGTGCCTTTATCGCGGAAAACGTGCGTGCGGGTATTCAGGCGATCAGCAAAGGTCAGACCGAGGCTGCCGCCGCGCTGGGCTTGCGTCAGGGACGGATCATGAAACTGGTCATCCTGCCCCAGGCATTGCGGGTCATCATCCCGCCGCTGATCTCGCAGTATCTGAATATCACCAAGAACTCGTCTCTCGCGATTGCCGTTGGCTATGCGGATATCACCGCAACACTGGGTGGTATTACTCTGAACCAGACCGGCCGGGCGATTGAATGCGTTCTTCTGCTGATGTTGTTCTACCTCACGGCCTCGCTGCTGATTTCGACGGGGATGAACATCTACAACGCTTCCGTCAAGCTGAAGGAGCGCTGAGCCATGAGCGATCAAGCAACAAACCCGATCGCCTTCGTGGCCGAAGGCACCATCCCGCCCTCACCGCCGCCGGCAAATGAGACCGGCGTCATCAAATGGCTGCGCGAGAATCTGTTTTCAGGGGTCGTCAACTCGATCCTGACAGTTCTGTCGCTGATCCTGATCTACATTCTTCTCAAGAATACCTTGCCATGGATTCTGAACGGAGTGTGGAATGCCAACTCGCTCGCGGAATGCCGCGAGATTCTGGGGGACAAGACCGGAGCCTGTTTCGCGGTTCTGACGGAACGCTGGCCGCAGCTGATCTATGGGTTCAAGTACCCCGTCGATGCCTATTGGCGGCCGAACCTGGCCTTTGTGCTGATGCTGGTGGCGATTGCGCCGGTGCTGTTCTTTGACTTGCCTCGCAAGATGCTGTTGTTCACTGCGGTCTATCCCTTCCTGGCTTTCTGGCTGATCTGGGGTGGCACGATCCTCGTGCCTCTGGTTGCGCTTGTTGGCTGCATGGCCGCCGGTGGTGTCTTCCAGAAGCTGGGCAACAACAACTTTGCCGCCGGGTTCTTCGGAGCGATTGTGACGGCACTGGTCATCTGGAACGTCGGAGGGGCCCTGATCCCGGAAGGCGCATCAGAAAACGCGTGGCTGACGGCCGTTCCCAGCCGTGATTTGGGCGGTTTCATGCTGAACATGATGCTGGGCGTGACCTGTGTGTCGCTGTCGGTACCACTTGGGATCGCACTGGCCTTGGGGCGACAGTCGAACATGCCGCTGATCAAGTGGGTCTGCGTCATCTTCATCGAGTTCATCCGCGGCGTGCCTCTGATCACGCTGCTGTTCGTGGCTTCGGTGATGCTGGCCTATTTCTTCCCGCCTGACAGCACGGTCGACCTGTTCCTGCGCGTTGTGATCATGATCACCATGTTCTCGTCCGCCTATATCGCCGAGGTGATCCGCGGCGGTCTGGCAGCGCTTCCGCGCGGGCAGTACGAGGCCGCAGACAGTCTTGGGTTGGATTATCCGCAGGCGATGCGGCTTATCATCCTGCCGCAGGCGCTGAAGATCTCGATCCCCGGGATCGTGAACGTGGCCGTGGGCCTGTTCAAGGATACGACACTGGTTTCGGTCATTTCGATGTTCGATCTGGTGGGTATGATCCGGGGACCCATCCTGGCGTCGACTGAATGGAACGGCGTCTACTGGGAGCTTCTGGGCTTTGCCGCGCTTCTGTTCTTCGTCGTCTGTTACGGCATCTCTCAATATTCTCAGTGGCTCGAGCGTCGCCTTGCCACAGATCATCGTTAAGGAGTTCAACACATGTCTGAACTTGCAATTGACCGCGAAATCGACCGCTCCAAGATGCAGGTGAGCGACGAGGTCGCCATCGAAATCAACAACATGAACAAGTGGTACGGGTCCTTCCACGTGCTGCGCGACATCAATCTGACCGTCAATCAGGGCGAGCGGATCGTGATCGCGGGCCCGTCAGGGTCGGGCAAATCCACCCTGATCCGCTGCCTGAACGCACTGGAAGAACACCAGCAAGGCAAGATCGTGGTGGACGGGATCGAGCTGTCGAATGACCTGAAGAACATCGACAAGATCCGGTCCGAGGTTGGAATGGTGTTCCAGCACTTCAACCTGTTCCCGCATCTGACCATTCTGGAAAACTGTACGCTGGCCCCGATCTGGGTGCGCAAGACGCCCAAGAAAGAGGCTGAAGAGAGGGCGATGCATTTCCTGGAAAAGGTCAAAATCCCTGAACAGGCCGACAAGTATCCCGGTCAGCTTTCAGGTGGTCAGCAGCAGCGTGTCGCGATTGCCCGCTCACTGTGCATGATGCCACGGATCATGTTGTTCGATGAACCGACATCGGCGCTGGACCCCGAGATGATCAAAGAGGTGCTCGACACCATGATCGAACTGGCCGAAGAAGGTATGACCATGCTGTGCGTGACGCACGAGATGGGCTTTGCCCGTCAGGTCGCCAACCGCGTGATCTTCATGGATGCCGGTCAGATCGTGGAACAGAATGAACCCGAAGAGTTCTTCAACAACCCGCAAAGCGAGCGGACCAAACTGTTCCTGAGCCAGATTCTGGGTCACTGACCTGCACAAAGGCTGAATGAATGAAGGCGGGGTATTGCCCCGCCTTTTTCTATTCGATCAACTCACGCGGGATGGTGAACCCCAGCACTGTCCCGGTTTGCCATCGGACCTCGGCCCAGCTGTTTATTTCGAACGACATGACGGTTGTTGCACAGGTTGGATAATCGAAAAAGCGTGTATGATTTGGCGATTGCCGCACCAGACGGTTGGCAAAATCGGCGATCCCGGGATTGTGGCCCAGCATCAAAACAGCCGGTTCCGTAGCACCTGAAAGTTCCCGCAGCATGACCATTGAATCAGCGTGGTAGAGCGCGCTGTGAAAGCTGACTTTATCGGCCTGCAAACCCATGCGATCCCATGTCTCGCGGGTGCGGGTTGATGTAGAGCTTAGGACTTCATCCGGCAACCAGCCGTGGTGACGCAACCAAGCAGCGATGGCCGGGGCTGACTTTCGTCCACGCTTGTTCAGCGGGCGGTCATGATCGCCAAGACCCGGGCTATCCCAGCTGGATTTCGCATGACGTGTCAGGATCAGAATTCGGGTCATGACGGATGAAAGGCTTTCATGTGATGGGCCGATTGTTCCGGGTCGCGTCCTGCGCCCGCGCTCAGAGGGCAGGCAAGGCGGGCCAGACACCCGCCCGCCATACAGGTCTGACCTTCAGCAGTGCCCAGATGGTCGTGGCATGCAGCGACGTCATAGAACTCCTGCGCGTTCAGCGCACTGACCGGACAGGTCGTCGTGCAAGGCGCGGCGCAGGTTTCGCAAGGCGACACGCCGGAAGGGGTTGGGATGGCGAACTCTTTGGCAAAATGCAGTGCGCCCCGATAGGAAATCATCATCCCAACGGTATCATGCACCAATGCCCCGACCGGGCTGCTGAACGTTCGCCCAGACTTGAGTGCCCAGTCAATGAATGGCGTGTACGGAGGGCCGCCGAACGGGAAATACGCCTGTGCGCCGAGCCTTTCGGCCATCTGACCGACGACCCTTTTCGACCATCGGTCAACGGGGTCGGCCCGGTGCCATTCCGGTGAGGCTTTCAGTACGGGCCAGAATTCCGGCCCGACCCCCAACAGGATCAGCGTGCCGGTTTCGAGGTCTTTGGCTGCAACGTGGCGAGGATGCAGTGCGCCCATGACCAACAAACCAGTATCAAGGGCGGCGTTTTCAACCTGTTCATAGGGCGTCGCGTCAGGATCAGAGGAAGGCTGTGCAAGATGTGTCATGTCTCCTCCTCCTCTCTTGCGGGGTCAGTCCGGGCGTATCAGCGACCCGGCCCCATGTTCGGTGAACAGCTCCAGCAGCACGGCATTGGGTGCGCGCCCATCAAGTATGACGACAGCCCGAACGCCGCTGTGCAGGGCGTCCAGTGCGGTTTCTGTCTTGGGTATCATACCGCCTGCAATGGTGCCTTCGCGGGTCATTTCCCTTATCTGACCGGCTTTGAGTTCGGTCACGACATCGCCCGCCGCGTTCTTGACACCGGAAACATCCGTCAGCAGCAACAGACGGTCTGCCTTGAGCGAAGAAGCGATTGCTCCGGCTGCCGTGTCGCCATTGACGTTGAATGTTTCACCGTCGCGGCCTGCACCAAGCGGGGCGATGACCGGGATTACGTCATGTGAAAACAGATCATGCAGGATCTTCGGATTCATCTCGGCAGGAGTGCCGACAAAGCCCAGCGACGCATCCGTCTGATCGCAGACCATCAGGCCTGCGTCCTTGCCAGACAGGCCTACGGCTGATCCGCCCTGATCATTGATCGCCTGTACGATGCGCTTGTTCACGAGCCCGGACAGAACCATTTCGACCACTTCAACCGTGGCCTTGTCGGTCACTCGCTTGCCGTTCACGAATTCGGATTGAATGTCCAACTTGCCCAGCATTGCATTGATCATCGGACCACCGCCGTGGACGACCACCGGGTTCACACCCACCTGGCGCATCAGAACCACGTCCCGGGCAAAGCTCTCCATCGCCTCGTCGCTGCCCATGGCGTGTCCGCCAAGTTTGATGACGACGATGGCTCCGTCATAGCGCTGCAGATAGGGCAGGGCGCTGTTGAGTGTGGCTGCGGTGGCGATCCAGTCCCGGTTCATATCTCGTGTCTTCATTGCTAAAGTCCTTCTGGAAAACCGTGTTAGGACCTTTGCCCCACGCTGCCAAGGGTGAAGCTATTCCAGATGCGCAATGATGGACCGCAGGGTCGCGATGCCGTCACCCTTTTCGGAAGAGGTAAGCACGATTTCCGGAAATGCCGCGGGATGTTTGGACAACGCGGCCCGGGTTTGTTCCAGAACCTTTTCACGATCCTTGGCTTTGACCTTGTCTGCCTTGGTCAGAACGCATTGAAATGTCACGGCGCTGGTGTCCAGCAACTTCATAATTTCGTCATCGACCGGTTTCACCCCGTGGCGCGAGTCGATCAGGACAAAGGCGCGGCGCAGTGTCTGGCGCCCGCTGAGATATTGTTTCAGCAGCTTCTGCCACTTCTCGACCACTTTCACCGGGGCGTTTGCATAGCCATAGCCCGGCAGGTCCACGAGATAGAGTTCAGGGCCTTGGGTGAAAAAGTTGATCTCTTGCGTGCGGCCGGGCGTGTTGGATGCGCGGGCCAGACCCTTCGTGCCGGTCAAGGCATTGATCAGGCTGGATTTGCCCACGTTCGAACGCCCCGCAAAACAGACTTCCAACCGGTCAGGTGCGGGCAGGCCATTCATGGCGACAACGCCTTTGACGAACTCGGACGGGCCTGCAAACAGCTTGCGGCCTCGCTCCAGGGCGAATTCATCCGGGTCTTCGGCCAGGGGGAAGGGAAGCGTGGTCATAGCACCTGCACCTCATCGTTGACGCGGATTTCGCCGCCCTGAACGACCTCGGCGTAAACGCCGAAATCCTGATGGTCCCAGCTGTTCAGGGCGCGCAGGGTGTCTGCGTCCCTCTCACCGGTTTCGGGATTGGCGGTGGTGGCCATACATCGCGTGATCCGCTCGCGGACGCGAAGCACGGCCTCGCCAATGCGCAGGTCCCGGCCCAGCCAGTCAAACTCATCCCACAACGGCAGACCTTCGAACCAGATATTGCCGCGCCACCGAACAATGGACAGAGTCTGGCCCAGCTTCTGTTCGACTGCGCGATGCGATGCCATGTTGCACAGGCTGATCGATGGAAAGTCGCTGTCCGTCATACCGCGCCCCGGAACCCGAACGATCCGGGCAGATGCAGCGCGGTCCGCCGGCATAAGTGGCTTTACCCAGTCCAGAAAAGCTTCTTGTTCGGTGTCCGGCGCAACGCTGAGATCCGGTCGCTGCGGGTGGCGCAATGTAACCCGGTCGCCCTGCAATTCGGCCGAAATGGCCATCAACTGAGGCGCTTTTGAACCGCGGCTGAAATTGAAACAGGGTGCCCATTCCGAACCATCGGTTTTGGCGGCCTCATGAGCGACCGCCCAAACGCGATCCCCGGGCATGGTCTGCCCGGGGATGAGTGTGACTTGGCTCAGGGCTTCTCGCCCATGGCTTTTGATCGGGTGGCGCCAAAGGCTTGAGACCGTTCCGCTCATTTGTTGTCCGTTTTTGGCGTCCGCTTGAAACCGGACTTTATGTTTCCGAATACATCCGGCTTATAGCCCTGGCTGCGCATGATCAGATATTGCTGTGTGAACGTGATCGTGTTGTTCGCGATCCAGTACACGACCAGACCACTGGCGAAACCACCCAGCATGAACATGAAGACCCAAGGCATCCAGGCAAAGATCATGGCCTGCGTCGGATCGGTTGGCGCCGGGTTCAGTTTCTGCTGCAACCACATCGAAATACCCAGCAGCAGCGGCAGAATACCGATGAAGATCAGCGCCATCAGGCTGTCAGGTTGCGGCCCGGCCCATGGCAGCCAGCCAAAGAAGTTGAAGATCGAGGTTGGATCAGGTGCGCTCAGGTCCCGGAACGGGCCGAACCATGGGGCCTGACGCAGTTCGATCGTCACGAAAATTACCTTGTACAGCGAGAAGAAGATCGGAATCTGCAACAGAATAGGCAAGCAGCCTGCGGCAGGGTTCACCTTTTCCTTTTTGTACAGCTCCATCATGCCCTGCTGCATTTTCTGGCGATCATCGCCTGCGGCTTCTTTTAGGGCCTCCATTTGCGGCTGCAATTCCTTCATCTTTGCCATCGAGACGTAGGACTTGAAGGCAAGCGGGAACAGGATGGCCTTTATGATCAGCGTCAGGCCGATGATCGACCAGCCCATGTTTCCAATCAGGGCATTGATGTTGTGCAGCAGCCAGAAGATCGGCTTGGTCAGGAAGTAGAACCAACCCCAGTCGATGCTGTCGATGAACTTCTGAACACCTTCCGCCTGATACTCCCGGATGGTTTCCCACTCCTTGGCACCGGCGAACAGTCTGGTCGTGACCTCTTCCGTTGTACCGGGCGCGACTGTCAGTGTCGGCAGCACCGTTTCCGTTTGATAAATGTTGCGACGTGAATCGTATTTGGCAGCTGCCTTGAACGCTGCACCCTCGGCCGGGATCAGGGTGGTCATCCAGTAGTGATCCGTGAACCCAATCCAGCCGCCTTCTTTGACCTGATAGACCTCGGCCTGTGCGCGTTCATTGGGGTCGATATCGAAATCGCGCACATCGCCATAGTCGATCTCATCCAGAACGCCGTCAGCCATGACCATGACGCCTTCGTGAAGAATAAAGAAGTTCTTCAGGCCCGGCAGGTCACCGTCTTCGCCCATGCCGTGGCGTGCCAGAATGCCGTAGGGGGCCATGCCGACCTCGGCGTCGGTGGTGTTCTCGACCGACTGGGTGACCGAGAACATATAGTCTTCATCCACGGCAATGGTGCGGCGGAAGGTGAGGCCGTTACCATTGTCCCAAGCCAGCGTGATCGGAGTGTCAACACCCAGAGTTTCGCCCTGCTCAAGCGTCCAAAGAGTGTTCGGGCCGGGAACGTCCGTGACCGACAGGCCCGCGCCGGGGGCCCAGCCATAAAGCGCATAATAGGCAGAGTCACTTCCAACCGGGGACAGAAGTTCGACGATCGGAGAATCCTTAGCCAGTGAAACCTTGTAATCCTTCAGCGACAGCTCATCAATTCGGCCACCGGCAAGCGACAGGCTGCCCGTCAGGCGGGGCGTGTCGATGCTGACGCGGGGCGCCTCGGGTTCGGCTTCGGCTTCAGTGGCGCTTGCAGTTGCTTCGCCGACCGTTCCGGTATCAGCGGCGCTGGGCGTCTGAACCTCATTCCCTTCGATGCTGGCGATTTCAGCCTGTTCCGTGGTTGGCGTCTGTTCCGGCGGAGGGAACAGCACGAACCAGACCAGGATCACGAGAAAGCTGAGCACGGTTGCGAGGATGAGATTCTTGTTCTGATCGTCCATCTGGGACAGCCACCTTGAGCAGTGAAAGACACCCGCAGGGTTCAACAGAGTGCAGGCCCAAAGGTCAAGCGGAATCGCTCGTTATTTCGTCACGGATTGGTCTTCTGTGGCGCAGTTTCCGGTTCTTCAGCCCGTTTGCCGCCCGATTTTGGGCATTCCGTCGATCTTGTCGCGATGAGACGTGATCCAGTCCTCGGTTTTTTCGAAAGGCATGGGCTTGCCGATGCCAAACCCCTGAACATGGTCACATCCCAATTGCGCCATCAAAGCGTGTTCTCCGGGCGTCTCGACGCCTTCAGCAAGGGTTTCCAGATTCAGCCGTTCTGCCATGGTCAGAATTGCGCTGGCCAACTGCTGCTGGCTTGGGTCCTGGTCCGCCTTTGTCACGAAAGAACGGTCGATTTTGATCCGGGACACGTTGAACCGCTTGATTGAAGCGATCGAGGCATGCCCTGTGCCGAAATCGTCCAGATCGATACAGCACCCCATCGCGGCCAAGCCCGTGACATTGCGGGTGATTACGTCATCCGGTCCTCTGGAAAACACGGTCTCCAATACTTCGACCGCCAATCTGTCCGGGGTCAGATCGCATTGATCCAATTCCCATTTCAGGCGGTCGATCAGCCCCGGGTCGCGCAATTCGTCCGACGAGAAGTTGATGCCGATGCGTGGTACGGTCAGACCGGCGCGATCCCATTCGCGCATTGCGCAAAAGGCGTGATGCCGCATCGCCTGTCCCAGTTTGCCCATCAACTCTGCCTGTTCGGCAAAGGGCAGAAAGATATTGGGGCCCAGCACTCCCTTTGCCGGGTGTTCCCAGCGGGCCAGAGCCTCGAACCCGGACACACGCCCGGTATCCGTCGAGATCTGCGGTTGAAACCATGGTCTAATTTCACCGCTTTCCAGCGCCGCATCAAATTCCTTGCGCAGATTGGTTCTGACCTGAGCTCGGCGACGTGTTTCGGACGAAAAGGCACGAATCGTTGACGGCCCGTTTTGCTGTGCTTCTTGCAGCGCGTTGTTAGCAGCGTTGCACCAGTCTTTCGCGGTGCCGTCGGGGACATTGCTGCTGAGGCAGAAACCGATGGAGCAGGACATGTAAACTCCGGTTCCGTTCAGCATGATGGGGTCTTCGACCGCGGATTGTATTCGTCCCGACATCTGAATGCAGGTTTCCAGATCAAGCTGTTGCGTCGGGTGCAGAACAACCATCATCTTGTTTCCATCGATCCGGGTTGCGGTGTCACTGGAGCGGATCATGGACATGATGCGCAAACAGAATTGCTGCGCCACATGGTTCGCTGCTGCTTGGCCATGCAGATCGAGCATTTGCATATAGTCGTCCAGGATCACAGCGAAACAGGCCGACGTTTCACCTTTGCGGCGACTATCCCAGAGCACCTCAGCCAGAACGGTTTCGAACTGGTCATTCGGTAGCAGGCCACCCTGTTGCCGTTTCCTGTCTGCCGGGTTGGGGGCCATTGCGCCTATACCGGCAATCATCAGGGGCAAGCCCAGGGCCACCGCGACCAAAGCGCGTTCACCGCCAAGCCAGAACGCCCCCAGGCTTGTTGCCGGAACAAAGGCCAGAAAGGCTGGGCCGTATGCCACGTTTCCAAAAGCTTCAATAATACGGTCGACGAAAGGATGATTCCGCATCGGGTCCTGACCTTGGGCATGAATGGTATGCCGAGCCTAGGAAACCAGTCTGAGTCAGTCGTTAACGCAGCAGCGGTATTTCTTCCAAATTTTCCGATTTTTCGTCAGAGTTTACCGAAAGATTAACAAAATCAAAGAGTTTCGCATCCAACAGGTGCGACGGGCGCGCATTTGTTAACGCGCGGAACATAACCTGACGCCGACCCGGGCTGTTCTTTTCCCATTGATCGAGAATCTGTTTGACCTGCTGCCGTTGCAGCCCGTCCTGACTGCCGCACAAATCGCAGGGGATGATCGGATACTGCATGGCCTTGGCAAATTTCTCGCAGTCGGCTTCGGCGACGTGGGCAAGCGGGCGAAAGACAAAAAGATCCCCCTCTTCATTCACTAGTTTCGGTGGCATGGTGGCCAGTCGGCCTCCGTGGAAGAGGTTCATGAAAAACGTTTCGAGAATATCGTCGCGGTGGTGGCCCAGCACGACGGCGGAACAGCCTTCTTCCCGGGCAATGCGATACAGGTTGCCGCGGCGCAGTCGCGAGCACAGGGCGCAATATGTTCGGCCCTGCGGGACCTTGTCCATCACAACAGAGTATGTGTCCTGATACTCGATCCTGTGTGGCACGCCCATGCGGTCCAGAAACTCTGGCAGGACCGTTGCTGGAAATCCGGGTTGTCCCTGATCCAGATTGCAAGCCAGAAGATCGACAGGCAGCAATCCGCGCCATTTGAGTTCGTAGAGGACGGCCAGCAGCGTATAACTGTCCTTGCCGCCCGACAGGCAGACAAGCCAACGCGGCGGTGTGCCGTCCTTGTCATGGGCGGACGGGTCAACCATCCCGTATTGTTCGATCGCTTCGCGGGTCTGGCGCACGATGCGTTTGCGCAGTTTCTTGAACTCGGTGGTCGAGGGCGCGCCGGCAAAGAGCGGGTGGATATCGTCTGCATCATCAAACATGCGCAGCCCCTACAGCAGATGGCGCAACCGGGCAAGTGGCGGGTCAGCCAAGCCGCGCCAGCAGGGCGCCGGTATCCAACCCGGCTACTGCTCCGGGAATGCGGCCGCTGTCATCGGAAAGACGTGTGGCAACAAAGCCGTCAGCCACAGCGCTGGGCGCATGGCGCAGCAATTGCGAGGCCGTCAGCAGCAGTGCCGTACGTTCAGCGTACCAGCGCGCTTCGGCCTCGGGCGGAAGACCGGGCCAGCGGTTGCGATGCGCGGTCAAAGCTGCGTCATACCTTCTGTCCGTGCCTCGTACCGCATCCAACTCGGCCCCCAGAACCTCGGCGGCCAGCGGCTCACGCGTCAGGGTGCGCAGGATATCGAGGCAGATCACATTGCCTGACCCCTCCCAGATGCTGTTCAGGGGCGCTTCACGATAGATCAGGGGCAAGGGCGTGTCTTCGACGTACCCCATGCCGCCCAGCACTTCCATCGCTTCGACGACGACGACCGGGCAACGCTTGTTGTTCAGGAACTTGGCCAATGCGACACCGATCCGGGCAAAGGCCTTGTCTTCGGGTGTCTGGCCGTCAAATGCCTGCGCCACACGCATTCCCAAGGTCACAGCGCCTTCCCAGTCCAGAACAAGGTCGGACAGGACCGCACGCATCAGCGGTTGATCAATCAATCGGCGCTGAAATGCGCTGCGGTGTTCCACCCAATGATGCGCTGCGCTGAGCGCGGCACGCATCAGCCCGGCCGGTGCCATGGCTGTATCAAGCCGCGTGTGGTGCACCATTTCCAGTATGGTGCGCACGCCCGCGCCTTCTTCGCCCAACTGATAGGCCAGCGCGTCATGATACTCGATTTCCGAGGATGCGTTGGATTTGTTGCCCAGCTTGTCTTTCAGGCGCATCAGGTGGATCGCATTGCGTTCGCCTTCGAGCCAGCGGGGCACCAGAAAACAGGTCAACCCGCCGGGCGCCTGCGCCAGTGTCAGGAACCCATCCGACATTGGCGCGGAACAGAACCACTTGTGCCCTCGCAAGCGCCAATGATCCCCGTCGCGTGCCGCAATGGTCGTATTGGCGCGTATGTCCGAACCGCCCTGTTTTTCGGTCATCGCCATCCCCAGCGTCGCGCTGGTCTTTTGACCGATCGGTTCCTTCGAAGGATCATAGTGGCGGGCCATGAGTTTTGGCTGCCAGAGCGAGGCAATGTGTTCATTGGCGGCCAGTGCAGGGATTGCTGCATAGGTCATGGTCATCGGGCAGCAATGCCCGGGTTCGACCTGTCCGGCCAAATAGACCATCGCCGCATGGGTCGCATGCCCTCCGGGTTGTCCATCCCAGGCCAGTGCGGCATAGCCCGCCGATTGGCTGATCTGCATCATCTGATGATAGGCCGGGTGAAACCGCACCTCGTCCAGGCGCCTGCCGCCGGGATCGAACAGCCGCAGCTCTGGCAAATGCCGGTTGGCTTCCCGACCCAGTTCCCGCGTTTCTTCGGTTCCGAGTGTTTTGCCATATGCCGCCAGCTCCAAAGCGCGCGCGCCCGCTGTCTTTGCTGCGTCTTGTAGGACCGGATCGGACAGCCAAAGATCGGTGCCGCCGCGCGTGGGCGGTTGGTTCAGGACATCGTGGGTTGGCAGGGTGTCGCGCGCTGGGGATTTCATAGGGACCTCGGGTTGTGCAGGTCCAACTGTTCAGGCGCGGCACTTGCCGGTCAAGTCTGACGAGGGGTCAGGACGAAGGGTCGTTATGCTTGTCGTCAGGTACCGGATCATATCCGTCGCCGCCCCAAGGGTGGCAACGGCAGATCCGGTGAGCGGCCAAGTAGGATCCTTTGACCGCCCCGTGTTTCTCCAGCGCCTCAAGCGCATAGGCGGAACAGGTGGGTTGGTAGCGACAGTTGAAACCGACCCATGGGCTGAAGATCAGCCGATACGCCCGAACAGGCAGGGCGACGATATGGGACAGGAAGGTCATTTTTCAGCCGCATGCACCTTGCGGAGCGCATAGCGCAGGTCGTCCAACAATGCGTCATAGGGGCGGTTGGCGGTAACTTCGGCACGGCCGATCAGAACGTAATCCCACCCGTCGCGGCCGGCTTCGGGCAACACGGCCCGCGCGGCTTCGCGCAGACGGCGCTTGGCGCGGTTGCGGGCCACGGCATTGCCCACTTTTTTCGAGCAGGTGAACCCCACGCGAATCCCGATGCCCTCGCCGAGGCCACGCTTGCGGGCCTGCACCATCATCGAAGACGTGCCTTGTCGGCGGGCACGCGCCGCTTTCAGAAAGTCGGACCGTTTCTTGAGAACGGTCAGGGGTGCAGATGCACAAACGGACGCCGCCGGGGGCTTGTTCCCGGGGTGGTTCCTACCAACCTCAGGGGCCTCCGGCGGCGTCATGTTCATAACCTGATCGGTGAGCGGTTTACGCGCTCAGCGATTTGCGGCCGCGTGCGCGGCGTGCATTCAGGATCTTGCGGCCGGCCTTAGTGGCCATGCGCGCGCGGAAACCGTGGCGGCGTTTGCGAACCAGGTTCGAAGGCTGATAGGTGCGTTTCATCGCTCCGTCTCCAATCTATGCGGTCGGGTGCGGCGCGGATTCGCCTGCCCGTGGTGTTCGAAGCCCGTCCTCTACTGCCAAGCGGGGGGTAAGTCAAACCCCAACGGCCAGGTTTTCGCAGCTTTTGCAACAATTCTGTAACCGGCAACGGCAAAAGGTTTCAAAATACCCGTTTATCGCCGAAATTCCTCACATTCGGTGCCACAAAGATCAAGGCCCCGTGATCCCCCTATTGCTGGCCCGTCAGTCAGCGCATCTTGGGCACAAGATGAAGCACAAAGAACCGGAAAATCTGATGTCCGACACAAGCCAGGCGCCGCGCAACGGTTTCGCACGCCACATTCCGCTGCTTGTAATCCTGAGCGTAGCCGTTGTCGGCTTTTTCACGCTTGGGGATTACCTGACTTTCGAGACCTTGCGGGACAATCGCGAGGCGCTTCTGGCGTGGCGGGACGGTCACTATTGGATCATGGCAGCCGCTTTTGTCGCCATATACATCGTCATAGTGGCCTTTTCACTGCCCGGTGCCGCGGTGGCTTCGATGACGGGCGGTTTTCTTTTCGGTCTTTTTGCGGGAACTGTTTTCAATGTCGTGTCCGCCACCATCGGTGCGTCGGCGATCTTTCTGGCGGCGCGCTGGGGCTTGGGCGAAGCCCTGACGTCGCGCCTGGAATCATCAGAAGGCACGGTCAGAAAACTGAAGGACGGTCTGCGGGAAAACGAAATCTCGGTGTTGTTTCTGCTGCGTCTGGTGCCGGTGGTGCCGTTCTTTGTTGCCAATCTCGTGCCGGCTTTGGTCGGTGTGAAGTTCCGCAATTTTCTTTTGACGACCGCGCTGGGCATCATTCCCGGAGGTATCGTGTACACTTGGATCGGGGTCGGTCTGGGCGGTGTATTCGACCGTGGGGAAACGCCTGATGTTTCGTTGCTGTGGGAACCGTTCGTGATCGGGCCGATTATCGGGTTGTGTATATTGGCCGCCTTGCCCATCGTTTTCAAAGCACTGCGCGCGAAAAGAGGCACCTGAACCATGAAAGAGTTGAAAACCGACCTCCTGGTCATTGGCGCCGGGTCCGGAGGATTGTCCGTCGCCGCGGGTGCCAGCCAGATGGGCGCGGATGTTGTCCTGCTGGAAGGGCACAAGATGGGTGGGGATTGCCTGAATTTCGGCTGTGTCCCGTCGAAGGCGCTGATCGCAAGCGGCAAAGCGGCCCATGCTCAGGCGCATTCCGTTCGTTTTGGCATCGCTGATACAATCCCTCAGGTCGACTACGCCGCAGTAAAGGATCATGTTCATGATGTGATCGCGCAGATCGAACCGATGGACAGCCAGCAGCGGTTCGAAGGCTTCGGCGTGACGGTCATTCGCGAATATGGCACGTTCATATCCCCTGAAAAGGTGCAGGCCGGGGATCATGTCATCTGTGCACGTCGCATCGTCATCGCGACCGGTTCATCACCGCTGGTGCCGCCGATTCCGGGGTTGGACACGGTGCCCTATTATACGAACGAAACCATCTTTGACTTGAGAGAGCGGCCAGATCACCTGCTGATCATCGGGGGCGGCCCGATCGGGATGGAGATGGCGCAGGCCCATATACGCCTCGGCAGCAAGGTGACGGTCGTCGAAGGGTTCAAAGCCTTGGGCAAAGACGATCCCGAGGCTGCCTCCGTGGTGCTGGATACCCTGCGCAGTGAAGGCGTGGACATCCGGGAAAACGCCATGATCGCTCAGGTGCGCGGAACAGAGGGCGCTGTGGAGGTCGTTGCCGAAAACGGTGAAATTCACCGGGGCTCTCATCTTTTGATCGCTGCCGGTCGCAAAGCCAATATCGAGCGTCTGAACCTGGAAGCAGCCGGAATTGAACGCACAAAAACCGGCATCAGAACGGATGACGCGTTGCGCACGGCCAATCGCCGCGTCTATTCGATCGGAGATGTAACGGGTGGCCTGCAATTCACCCATGTTGCAGGGTATCATGCAGGTGTCATCATTCGTTCGGCCCTGTTCGGTCTGCCGTCCAGGGCGAAAACGGCACATATCCCTTGGGCCACCTATACGGATCCAGAGCTGGCCCAGGTCGGACTGACCGAAGCTCAGGCCCGCGAGGCGCATGGAGAAAAGCTCGAAATCGCCCGCTTTGACTATCTCCACAATGACCGGGCGATTGCCGAGCGCAAAACCAAAGGCTTCGTCAAGGTCATGGTCGTGAAAGGCCGACCCGTCGGCGCCACAATCGTCGGGCATCAGGCGGGTGAGTTGATCAACTTGTGGTCGTTGGCTTTGGCCAATAACCTGAAGATGGGGCAGATCGCCGCCATGGTTTCACCCTATCCGACGATCGGAGAGCTTAACAAACGTGTGGCGGGTGCTTATTTCTCGCCAAGGCTGTTTGAGAATCAGACAGTTAAACGAGTGGTCCGGTTCGTCCAGCGCTGGATTCCCTGACCTGAGGAGGGGCGCAAATTGAACTCGCTTTCGGGCCGATTTCTGATCCTGACGACGGTCTTCGTCATGTTGGCCGAGGTTCTGATCTTTGTCCCGTCGATCGCCCGGTTCCGCGAGGACTTTCTGCTGAACAGGCTCGAACGCGCGCAGATCGCCTCGCTGGCTTTGCTGGCGGACGACATGCTGGCCGAAGATCTTGAGGCAGAACTGCTGGAAAACGCAGGCGTCTACAATGTCGTGTTGCGACGGGATGAGGTTCGGCAACTGATGCTGTCGTCGCCGATTCCCGATCCAATCGCCGACACGTTCGATTTGCGGGATGCAAGCCCCTGGATTCTGATCCGGGATGCGATTAGCCGCTTTCTCAAACCCGAAAACGAAGTCATCCGGGTCATCGGAGAACCGGTCAAGGGGGCGGGCCTTCTGATCGAAGTCACCATGGATAGCATGCCGTTGCGAATGGCGATGATTGACTACGGGTTGCGTATTCTCGGTCTGTCCTTTGTGATCTCCATCATCACAGCGTTTTTTCTGTTTCTCGCCGTGCGCGTCGTACTTGTGCGGCCCATCAAAAGCGTTGTCGGCTACATGCAACGCTATGCCAGTGCGCCAGAGGACGCGCGTGGCATAATCTCGCCGAACTCGAAGGTGACGGAGTTGCGAGAGGCCGAGGAGGCACTGAAGATGCTGCAAACGGACCTGACCCAGGCGCTCAAGCAGCGGGAAAGGCTGGCGCAGCTTGGGGGGGCCGTCGCCAAAGTCAGCCATGACTTGCGCAATATCCTGACGTCGGCGCAGCTGTTTACCGACCGGATCGAGGCCAGCGATGATCCGCTGGTGCGGCGGATGGCGCCGAAACTGGTGAATTCCATCACCCGGGCCGTGTCCCTTTGTGAAAGCACATTGGCCTTTGGCCGCGCGGAAGAACCCGCGCCCACTCTGACTATGGTTCCGATCCGCGCAATCGCGGCGGATGTCGCGGCCAGCGAACAACTCGCCGTCGCGGATGCCTGCGTCGAAATCGTGAACGAAGTGCCGGACGCGCTTGTGGCCCGCGCCGACCCCGAACAATTGTACCGCGTCATCATGAACCTCGTGCGCAACGCAAGACAGGCTCTGGTTGCCTCGGGAAAACCTGGCCGGATTACGATTGCGGGGTGTGAATACGACGATGCTTGGTGCATCGAAATCCGCGACACGGGGCCGGGTCTTCCCCCCAAGGCGCGCGAAAACCTGTTTACACCTTTTCAGGGTGGGGTCCGAAAGGGTGGCTCGGGTCTGGGGCTGGCAATCTCGCAGGAGCTGGTGCGCGGCCATGGCGGGGACCTGGTTTTGAAAGAGACCGGACCCGAGGGAACAGTCTTTGAAATCAGCCTTCCGCGCGGGGATATGACATTTTGATTTTTTTTTGAAGAATCGGCTTGCACGTCTCGGGCAGCAGGTCTAAACACCGCCTCACCAACGCGGACCGATAGCTCAGCTGGATAGAGTACTTGACTACGAATCAAGGGGTCGGGGGTTCGAATCCTCCTCGGTCCGCCACTGGTTTCCTGTTGAACGTCACAAGAACCTGACCCAACCGTCATAGTTGGACCAGAAAAGCAGTGAACGTTCGACGTCAGAAGACGACCCCAACCTTGGACATCACTTGAATTTGACCTTTGCGTCATCAACTAACACGCCCCCCCCATTTCATACTTCCGCAGACAATTTGGTCTGATCTGACCCCCTCTTGGGAAATCAGAGCTGATTTGTAGGTCAGACAGCGAAGCTGCCTGTTCCTGCTAATCTGCCACGTGGCGAACGCGGGAGGGGGCGAGGCAACGCTATTCGACAGGGGTGGTGCGGCCCGCAGGCACAGCCGAGGACACGGCCCTGTCTAAAAGGGTTGCCCGAGGGGGAAGGCAGCGCTCTCACCCTGACGGCCAGAGGCGTTTGGCTTGTCCAAATCCCGCTGGCCCACGAAGGAAAAGTAAGGGGAAAGAGGGTCCGCCGCCCTTTGCGATTGTATCATTTTGTCAAACTGCAAAAAGCAATAGGGCCACCAAGCCGACATTCGCCGCGTGAGCGAAATTCGATGACGGGCAAATTGACTCTGTGTAGTCCTATCTACCGTTTGAGAGCTGCAGCCTCTTCGGTCTCAAGTTCAAACCACACTTTCTGAGAGGACAAAAATACCGTAGCGTTGGTTTTATGATTTTTATCAAGTTGGCAAGAAATGTTTGTTGGATTTGTGGAACAGCGGAAAACCTTACTGGCGAACACAAAATCAAGAAAAGCGATCTAACCAAGAACGCGACAGGAAAGCCCACGGTCTGGAGAAGCTTCAAAGGAGAAGAAAAACCGATCCAAGGTTTGAACTCTCGCCTCTTAAAATTTGAAAACTCGATCTGTGCTACCTGCAATAACCAGGTCACACAACCTGCGGACCGCGCGTATGAAAAGTTTCAGGATACGCAAAGCCAAGTAATGGAAGAGAAACTGAGCGACGGCATCGACGTAATTGACGTCGTCCTGGAAGATCAAACTGAACTGTCTCGATATTTCGCGAAGCATTTAGGGTCAGGACTCATAACCAATAAATGACGGTTGCGGCGAGGGCGATGGCGGAGAGGAAGACCTTCGGGCATCTGTCGTATCTGGTCGCC
>NZ_JBQFYQ010000018.1:0-35803 GCF_056541565.1 Ruegeria sp. AG6
AACCAGGAGCTCGGCGAGCCTTTCCGCCGCGACGCGATGAAAAAACCCGTCGCCGTCGCCGGAATCTCCGCCGACGACATGAAAGCTCAGGCCGAACTGTAATCTGATCCTGCCCCCACCCGGGCCGAATACGGTTCGGGTGGGGGCAGGCTTTGCCCAAAAGGCAGCTCAAATATTGCAAAGGAAGTAAGATGCAGGCGTTGAGTGCATCCAACTCGCCGTGGCTTCGGGCACGGTCTTTCGTTCGTTTGAACGGGCACGGTTTCCTTGTTTCCGTGGTTGTCGCCGTCGCAGCGAAGTTCTTGTCCGAACATTATGGTGCCCCGGCGATGCTGATGGCCTTGTTGCTGGGCATCGCGTTCCATTTCCTGGCCGAAGACGATGCCGGCGACTGCAAGGCCGGAATCGAATTTACCGCACGAACGGTTCTTCGTTTTGGCGTTGCGCTGCTTGGGGCGCGTATTTCCGTTGAATTGATGATGAGCCTTGGCGCTGATCTGATTGCCGTTGTGATTGCCGGTGTGATCCTCACGATCCTGTTCGGCCTTCTTGGCGCGCGTCTTCTGGGCCGTGGTTGGCGCTTTGGGGTGCTGACGGGGGGATCGGTGGCGATCTGCGGCGCATCGGCCGCGATGGCCTTGTCGGCCATTCTGCCCAAAAACGAGCATTCGGAGCGGAACTTGGTTTTCACGGTACTGTCGGTAACTGTTCTGTCGACAATCGCGATGATCGCCTACCCGATCCTCACCGAGGCTTTCGAGTTCAACGACGAGGTTTCAGGGGTCTTCCTGGGCGGAACGATACATGATGTCGCGCAGGTTGTCGGGGCCGGGTTCTCGGTTTCGGACCAAACCGGTGAGGTCGCGACTTTGGTCAAACTGATCCGTGTTGCCATGCTGGCCCCGGTGGTGCTGGTTATCTCGTTTCTTGTCCGGCGCCACGCGGAGTTCAGCGAGGAAGACGGCAAGCGCCCGCCCATTTTGCCGATGTTTGTCGTTGGCTTTCTGATCTTTGCCGTCCTGAATTCAATAGGTCTGATCCCGGATGTGGTCTCGTCGGCCATGGCCGATCTCAGCCGTTGGGCGCTGCTGGTGTCGATTGCCGCAGTGGGCATGAAAACGTCGCTCAAGCGGATTCTGGATGTTGGCGGGCAGGCCATCGTCCTGATTGTGGCCGAGACGATCTTCATCGCTGCTCTGGTTCTGGTGGGCGTCTACCTGTTTCACTAGAGGATGGCGAAATTCCACGTCCAGCACGTGACCGACCATTGGCCGGTCACGTCATCTCGCACTACATGACCAGCAGGAGGGTATGACCTCATGACGACACAGGTACTCAATCTATTCGATGAGCCGGAAACGCGCAGCGAAAGGCGTTTGGCCGATCTTCCCGATCGCGTTGTCGAGGGTGATCCGCATCACAAGATTGGAATGCACTTCACCAGCCCGGATGGGCAATTGTCTGCCGGAACCTGGACGTCTACGCCGGGCAAATGGCACGCGTTCACGGACAAGGACGAATATTGCTATATCGTCAAAGGCCATTGCGCCCTGATCCACGAAGACGGGACCCGTCAGGATTTTCGCACCGGGGCCAGCTTTTTGATCCCCAATGGCTTTCGCGGCTATTGGGAAGTCGTGGAAGAAACGACCAAGCACTTCGTGATCAGAGATTGCGCGCCGGACGCATGATCTGATCCGTGAATGAACCTGAGGCGGCGTGAACCGTCATGCCTCAGGCGCGTCATTGGCTTTTCAGCGACGGGTCTGGTCAAAGCTGATCGTCAGTTTTTCCGCCGTGGGTATTGACTGGCAGGTCAGGATTTCTCCGGCTTTGATGTCTTTGTCTTCCAGCGCCATGCGCGCCCGCAAATGAACTGTGCCGTTGGTCAGTTTGGCCCGGCACGCGCCGCAAACTCCGGATTGGCAGGAATAGGGTGGCTTGAGCCCCGCTGACTGCGTTGCGTGAAGAATGGTCTGTCCCTTGGAAACCGAAATGAGGTGTCGGGTGCCTTCCAGCGTCAGTTCAGCGGTTGCGTCCACCCCGTCAATACCCGTGTCCAGATCCGGCGCAGCACCATAGCTTTCCATGTGGAGACGGTTCGGGGAAACATCAATGGACATCAAGGCCGATTTGACGGCCTGGTTCATATCGCCCGGACCACAGATAAAGTACCGCGCGTCCTGGGCGTAAGGTGGATACTCGGCGATCAACGCTTCGATTGCGGCCTTGTCGATTGTACCTTGCCGCCAGTACTCGGCGCTGGACCACCAGCCGGGTTTCGAAAAGACATGGTTGATTGTAAAACGTTCGGGATGCGCTTGCTGAAGCACGCTCAGTTCGTGCTGCAACAGGACGCTCTTCGCGTTTGTGTTGCCATACACCAGATGCGCGACTGAATGGGGCTCGGCTGTCAAAGCCGAGTTCAGCATTGCAAAGAGCGGAGTAATGCCAGAGCCCGCGCCAAAAAAGTAATGGGTGCGCCGCGCCGTTTCGTCGGGGTCCAGGCAGAAACTGCCAAATGGCGGCATGACGTCAATGGTTTGCCCTTCCTGAACAGTGTCGTTGATGAAGTTGCTGACACGTCCACCCTTGACCCGTTTGACTGTGATGCGAAGCGGATCCCCGGAGTAAGGCGAACTGGAGATCGAATAGCTTCGACGGTGCTCTTCGCCATCAATATTGAAACGAACGGACACGTGTTGGCCCGGCCTCCAGGCGAATATGTCCATCAGGCGGTCAGGGACCTCGAACATGACGGTCTTTGCCACGCCATCCAGCTCGACTCTGGTCCCGCAAACACGCAATGGGAAAAAATCACGCGGGTTCATTTCTCTTCCCCCAACCATTGCAGAACAACTTTCTGGTGCTCGATGACGGGGCTTTCACCTTTTGCCGCCGGACCTGCTTCAAAATACGGAGAATGCAGGGACTTCTGCTGCTGCTCGCACGCGTAGATGTCTTCGCCGGTAAAGTCGCCGGAAACCATCGGGTCATCTTCGCCCATCGCGTCATTGGCTTCGTATTTCCCCGCAATTCCAAACGCGGCCCAGAAAGAGGACGACTTCATCGACTTTTTGGTGAATTCCCATTCCGAGCTGTTTGACACCCGCCCACGGTTGTGAACTCGTGTCAGTTCCGGGCCAAGGGGTTCGACAATGAAGATATTCCAGCCGTCTTCCGAAGCGGCCAGACCAATCCCCGGGAACAGCATCGGCACCCAGGCGCCGTTCATGTCTTTGGGGATGACGCGCGGGGCGGTCAGTTTGCTGTCCTGATCTTCCAGAAACTCCGCCACAGGCGGCTCCCAAAACATGTAATGAGGTCCTTCCCAGTGGAATTCGGCGGATTTGTGGTCGTACATCTGCAGCGTATTCGAATGCAGATGGCTCAGGTGGTAAACGTCGATGTAATTTTCGACGATAACCTTCCAGTTTGCCTTTATCTCATAGCTGGTGTTCAGGTCTTCGTACTCGATCAGCTCTTCCGGGACGTGCGGGCCGATATGGGGTTCGACGGGGCCGAACCATTCGGCGATGGAAGGCGCGTCGGGGTCTGGATGGACGAAAATCATCGATTTCCAGATGTCGACCTTGGCGGGTTTCAGGCCAAGACAGGACTTGTCGACCTTGCCAAATTCCTCGTGCTCATCCGGCACCGAAATCAGATTGCCTTCAAGATCGTAGGTCCAATCGTGATAAGGACAGGTCAACGCTTTTTGCGTTTTGCCAACCGCGCGGATCAATTGGGTTCCGCGGTGGCGGCAGATGTTATGGAAGGCGCGCAGGCGACGATCGCGACCCATGATCACGAATATATTGTTGAGTCCGGCCTGCACGGCGATGAACTGGCCGGGTTCACTGACATCCTCCATAAAACCGGCGTAGCGCCAGGTTTTGGAGAAGATTTCGCGCATTTCCCGGTCGAACCAATCCTGGCTCGTGTAAGCTTCGACCGGCAAAAGGTGTAGCATGGGTTTCATTTGAGCCTCTTGTGAAAGAGTTTTCAAAACGTCCGAGGGTGAAAGTCGATAGCGGTCATCGACAGGCTAAGTGCGATCCAGGCAAGTTGGACCAGCCAAAACAGGATGGGATCCTCATCCCGGGATACGTTGGTTAAAAGCAAAGAGTGCCCGGAATGAAAACTCGGGATTGTCCAGAACATGAAAAGAATCCCCCACAACGTCTGACAGCCAAGCGCCGTCGCGACCATGAGCGCAGCGAAAGCGATGCACTATCCAGGCCAGATTTCGCAACACATCTGATCAGAGCCTGCATGATCTGCTCATGACGTTCTTCACGATTTGTGGGGCGCCGATCATGTTATTTCCAGTATTTCAGCTTCAGATTTGCGGTTACGCCGGTGCCGACGGCGACGGCGGCATCCGTGAATTCCGGCGGCAGACCGCTCTGCCCCATACCGCCAAAGCCGTACCCTTCGGTTGGGATATCCTTTTCGGTATCCAGGTTGCTGTTGCTGTTCTCGTCGTGAACCGCGGCAATCGCATAGGTGCCAAGCGGGAGATCGTGAAAGGTCACCGAAACCTGGCCTTTGACAGCGGGAACGGAAGCCAAGGCCGCCGCGTTCGCCACGTCCATGGCCTTGAAAGATTTTGCTTCATCGAACACGGCAATGATCAAATCACCCTCTGCATTGCGTACGTCCTGCACCGTTGCAGTGAGAGTTTGTGCGGATGTCCCGAGGGTTGAAGCCAGTGTCATTACAGATGCGACGACCAGTTTTCTAATCGGCATGATATATCCTTTACTGTCAACATTGACAGTAAATAGGGAAGGTGCGATTAGCTGTCAATAGTGACAATCATTCGCCCGATTTTCCTGAGGGTGTTTTTTTGCATTGAACCAAGCACGAGGTATCGGCCCAACGCGGACAAGGATCGGAGAAAAGGAAAAAAATATCCTAAGGCGGCTTTCCAAAGCTACTCGGGCAAGACTTGCCTCATGTAGAGATGACGCATGACCATTGGCGTCAGGTACATCGGGATTTGATACGCCCCGATGAAGACCATGATGGGTGCGGTGACCTCGGGCGGCAAAGCAACGAAGAAAATCGCGATGTTTCTGTTTCCCGCGATCAGAGAGACAGCGGTTGCTCTGGCTGCCGGCAGACGTCCACGGGTCATGCGGTACGAAAGGAATTGTGCTCCGAAATTGGCCAGACAGGCGAGCGCGATCCAGAAAGCGGCGACGGCCGGGCTTTTCAGCGCAGTGGTGCTGACGGAAGGCATCAGGCCGATGACAAAAACGGCCAAGGTGATTGTGCCCAACCCTTCCAGATTCACCAATGTGGAGCGTGATGGTGAACGCAACCAGACGCGCCGGACAACAATGGCGGCGCCGGTTGTGCAGAGTATCGTCAACAGCAGTTGCAACCCGGCCAGCAGAACAGAGTGAATGCCGCCCAGTTCTGGCATGAGCAGGAACACCGGAAACGCTGTCAATGGCAGCAGGGCGGTCCCAACCACCATCATTCGCATCGCGTGTTCAGGTGGGTAGCCCATCATCAAACACATGTTGGGACTGCCGGAAATCGAGGGCGCAGCCGCCATGATGAGCAGGGACAGAAGCACCGGCGTTCCGGTCCATCCCCCGACAAATCCAATAGCCAGAATGATCAGCGGCATCACGAATTGAAACCCGATGACGGTGAACGCGACCTTGTGCAGATCGCTCAACGATCCAAGAATGGTTTCGGGGTCCATTCTCAGGACGGTGACGAACAGCAACAACACGACCAGGGGCGGCAGCAGGCCTCGCATGGGCTCGGCCAAACCCGGCAATAAAAGACCCGCCGCCAATCCGGCGACCAGAACACGGGGCCCGTGACGGGCCGCCAGATGGAGCAGGTTCAAGGCCGTTTTACCCGCCCGGGCTCTGACGCAAATTCTCGGGCAGCCAGGTGGCGAGGTCGGGGAACCAGATGAGGATGAAGACCATCAGCACCATGATCAGGAACATCGGTATCGCTGCGCGTGCGATATAGCTCATCTCATGGTTGGTCATGCCCTGCATCACGAACAGGTTGAACCCGATCGGAGGTGTGATCTGCGCCATTTCAACAACGACCACGATGAAGATGCCGAACCAGATCAGGTCAATGCCAGCGTCGCGGATCATTGGTTCCACCACGGCCATGGTCAGCACGACGGAAGAAATCCCGTCAAGAAAACAGCCCAGAATGATGTAGAACACCAGCAGGACCATCAGCAGCTCGAAACGGGTCAGTTCCCAACCTGCAATCAGATCGGCCAGCCCGCGCGGCAGGCCGGTGAAGCCCATGGACAGTGACAGGAAAGCAGCGCCAGCAAGGATCAGGGCAATCATCGCGCTGGTTCGCGTGGCCCCCATCAGGCTTTCAGTAAATGTCTTCCAGTTCAACGACCCCTGGCCTGCCGCAAGCAACAGGCCGCCGATCACCCCGAAAGCCGCAGCTTCGGTCGCAGTGGCATAGCCCAGATACATTGAGCCGATGACGACCGTGATCAGAAGGATCACAGGCAACAAAAAGCGGGAATTTCTGACTTTCTCGGAGAAGCTCAGCTTGCCCTCGACATCCGGGGTCCAATCTTTGCCCAACTTGGAATAGATCGCAACATAACCCATGAACATCGCTGCCAGCACCAAACCGGGAAGGATGCCGGCAAAGAACAGCTTGGTGATCGATTCATTGATCGTCACCCCATAGACGATCAGGGTTAGGGACGGCGGGATCATCAGCCCCAGAGTGGCCGCGCCGGTCAGAGTACCGATGATCATCCGTTCGGGGTAATTGCGCTTGCGCAGTTCGGGGATCGACATCTTGCCGACGGTGGTCAGCGTTGCCGCCGACGAACCTGAGACTGCCGCGAAGACGGTACAACCCACGATATTGGTATGCACCAAACCGCCGGGCAGGGGTGCCATCCAAGGGGACAGCCCTTTGAACATGTCTTCGGATAATCGCGTGCGGTACAGGATTTCGCCCATCCAGATGAACATGGGCAAGGCGGTCAGGGTCCACGACGACGACGCCGACCAGATGGTTGTGATCATCACGTCGCCCACGGGGCGTGTCGTGAACAGCTCCATCCCGACCCAGGCGACCCCCATCAGGGCCAGGCCAACCCAGACACCGGTACCGAGCAACGTGAACAGAACAAAAAGGAAAAGGATGATGACAGACAGGTTTTCCATGCGTCTATTCTCCGTGGCTCTGGTCGGCCAGATCGCGGACAATGCGATGGTCACCTTTGAACAGGACGTGGATCAGGTGATCCGTCAGCGCGATGGCCAGGATGACGGCTCCGATCAGCATCGCGGATTGCGGAATCCACAGCGCGGTTCTGTCCTGACCCTGGCTGATGTCGTTGAACTTCCAGCTCCAATAGACGAAGCGATAGGCATACCAGCAGAAATACCACATGACGGCCGTGCCGATGGTGAAACACCAGATTTCAAGGACACGCCGCACGCTGTCCGGCACCGCGTTCAGAAGGATCGAAACCCGAATGTGGCTGCCCCGATTCAACGCATTGGCAAAGGCCAGAAAAGATGCCGCCGCCATTGCATAGCCGGCATAGTCGGGCGCTCCGGGAAATACCTCACCGGTCCAGCGGGCCAGCATCTGCACGACGATAAGCAAAAGAATGGCAATCAGGCTGACCGCCGCCATTACCCCCGCTGCCAGATAGATGAAATCCAGAACGGACCGAAGCCCCCGCAATACCGCCATGGCGTCCCCGCTTTGTTATGATTGGATGGAAAACAGGCGACGCAATGCAACGCCGCCTGCCTCGAATGGTTACTGAGAGGCGTTGAACGCGTCGACGATGGCTTTGCCTTCGTCACCGGCGGCCTCCAGCCATTCATTGGTCATGGTCACACCAATCTCTTTCAGCTCATTCGTCATCTGCTCGGATGCCGGACCGACGGTCATGCCACCATCACGCAGACCTTGCAGAGTAAAGCCGGTATATTCCTTGGCGCGCCAGTTGCCCGCGTATTCCGCCAGCTCTGCGCAGGCCTTGATGACGTTCTTGTTGGCGTCGGACACGCCCGACCAGACATCCGAATTCACCATCACGTAGTTGCGCGGCAACCAGGCATCGACTTCGTAGAAATAGTTCAGGCTTTCCCAGACCTTGCGGTCGTACCCGGTCGATCCCGAAGACACCATCGACTCGGCGACACCCGTCGCAAAAGCCTGACTGATTTCCGCCGCTTCGATCGTTACCGGCAACATGCCCGTCAACTCGGCCAGTCGCGAAGTCGCGTTGTTGTACGAACGGAACTTGATGCCCTTCATATCGGCGACCGAGTTCACCTCATTCTTGAAATACAGTCCCTGCGGCGGCCACGGTACAGCATAAAGCAGCGTCAGGTTCTGTTCGGCCAGTACCTTTTCAATTGACGGTTTTGCCGCTTCCCAAAGCTTGGCGCTGTCATCGAACGAGGTTGCAAGGAACGGTATCGAATCGAAACCGAACAACGCGTTCTCATTCTGGTGGCCAGACAGAAGGCGTTCGCCAATCGGGGCTTGCCCGGTCTGGATTGCGCGTTTGATATCGGCACCTTTGAACAACGAGCCGGATGGATGCGTAACGATTTCGATCTCACCGCCGGTTCCGGTCGTTACACATTTGGCGAATTCCGCTCCGGTGGCCGAATGGAAGTTCGACGCCGAATAGGCCATCGGCATGTCCCATTTCTCGGCCACGGCCGGTGCTGCCGCTGCGGCAGTCAAAGCGGTTGCCGCCAGTAGGTTTGTCAGTTTTTTCATCGTTTTCTCCCTATCGAGTTTTGAAATACCGATGTTCTTCATCGGTCTGTTCTTATGTTGCAAAGCGCGACGGCGCGTAGACGCTTATGTCGGTGTTCGGTGTTCTGCCCGCGATCATCTGCGCCAGAAGCCGTCCGGTCTTTGGCCCGCCTGTCAGGCCGATGTGATGATGACCAAAGCCCATATAGGCCCCTTTGATACCGGGCACGTCACCGATGATCGGGATCGAGTCAGCCGGGGCCGGCCTGTGCCCCATCCATTCCACTTCCTCCTTCCATGTTATGCCCGGAAACGCGGCCCGGGCATTTCTTCGCATCAATTCAAACGGCGCGCGCGAGGGCGGTGCGTCCAGCCCTCCGAACTCCACAATACCCGCCAAGCGTATGCGCCCATCCATGGGCGTGGCAACAAACTTGCCCGAAGCCACCATGACCGGGCTGCGGGGCATGGCAGAAGGTGCCACCAATTCAAGATGATAACCGCGCTCGCTTTCAAGAGGAACAGAAACCCCCAGTCGCTTGGCCAGTGGCCCGGACCAGACTCCAGCCGTGACAATGGCGGTGTCGCAAGCGATTGTCTCACCATCCGCGCGCACGCCGGTAACGCGGCCGTTGTCGCGGGTGACGTCCTCGACATTGGCGCGGATGATCCGGCCTCCACCAGCCTCGACATGGGCGGCCAGGTCTTTCACGTACCGCCCGGGATCGGTGATATGACCGTGGTTTGACAGCTTGGCAGCGAAACCGATATCCGGGCTGAACACGGGGTCATAGTCGTGAAACGCCTTGCCCTCCAGTTCTTGCCAATCAAAGCCGTTCTTCCGACGGATTCCCCAGCCCAAAGCATCTTGTTCAAAATGAGCCCGGTTCTCGTAGAGAAACAGATAGTCGCTGGGCACGATCCACTTTTCAGCACGTGTGCCTGCCGCCAAGGCCTTGTGATCATTCAGGCTGTCGCCGACGATCGGTGTCAGCGCCGCCGCGATCCGTTCAACGTCTGCCACGTTCGAGTGGCTCAGATATTGCCGGAGCCATGGGAGCAACTTCGGTAAATATCCCCATTTCAAAAACAGCGGCTGCGAGGAGCTCAGCAGCATTTTGGGTGCTTTGCCAAGCAGTCCGGGAACCGTCACAGGTATGATGGAACAGGACGCCAGCACACCGCCATTGCCATGAGACGTGCCTTCACCCGGTCCGGCCTTGTCGAACAGGATCACGTCGTGCCCGTCCCGTTGCAGCCAGACCGCGGCCGAAACGCCGACTATACCGGCGCCGATGATGGCTATGGTTTTCTTTTCACTCATTCTGAAACCGCCTTGGCCACCGCATAATGGTTCAGCTTTGCCAGCTCGGGCTTGCCGCCAAGTCCCGGGCTTTCGGGCACGCAGACCTGTCCGCCTCTGATCCGGAAGGGTTCTTCCAGAATGTCCTCTTTCAGGAAATAGGACGCCTGATAAAACTCGCAGCCCAATGTGATCTCGGGTGTCGCGGCAATCAGATGGGTGCCCGCAAGATGGGCCAAACCGGCCTCGAACATGTCCCCGCCATACGCAGTCAGACCGTGCGCCGCCGCGATGCGGGCGACCGTTTGCCCGCGGGTCAGTCCGCCAGACTTCATTATTTTCACCGAGACACCATCGCAAATGCTTTCACGCGCGGCGCGTTCCATATCTTCGGGACCAAAGACGCTTTCATCGGCGAGAAGGGGAACATCGGTCATATGCCGTAGCTTCGCCATCATGCCGAAGTGATGGGCGCGAACCGGCTGTTCGATGAAATCA
The DNA here is from genome assembly GCF_056541565.1 of Ruegeria sp. AG6. Lineage (NCBI taxonomy): Bacteria > Pseudomonadati > Pseudomonadota > Alphaproteobacteria > Rhodobacterales > Roseobacteraceae > Ruegeria > Ruegeria sp. AG6. Next base: position 10,559 of record NZ_JBQFYQ010000018.1, read on the forward strand.
GGATTGAACCGGGCCACGTCCCGCACCCGCGTCGGAGCCTCCTCGATGCTCAGCCCCTGATTATAGTCCACGCGGACCGAGAATTCAGGGCAGTTCTGCGCAAGGTACTCCAACCGCATGATGTCAAAGGCGTGATCCTTGAACCCGGTCTTGAGTTTGACAATCCGCACGCCGTCCTCTCGCAACCGCGCCAACAGGTCTATGTCCTGAGAGAAGTCCGGGTTGGCGATGGAACAGCTGAGCGGAATGGCGCTGCGGCAGCGACCGCCCAGCAAAGACCAGACAGGGATGTCACTGATACGGCCGGCCAGATCCAGCAGCGCGGTTTCCAGCGCGGCCTTGGCCTCGGTGCAATGCGCCACGGCACAGGCCGCGCGCGCCATGATGGCTGACCGGTCGCCCACGCTGGCGCCAAGAACAAGAGGGCGTAAATAACGATCCAGTGCCGCGAATGTCGCTTCCGGGGTTCCGGTGAACACCGACCAGGGTGACGCTTCGCCAAATCCCTGTGTGCCATCCTCGGATGTCAGTCGCAGTATGACGACTTCGCAGGCACCTTCGACGGATCCTATACCGTGATCCCGGCGGGACGTGACCGGAAGCTTCAGGTGCCAAAGGTCGTAACCGATTATGTTTTGTGACAGATCGTTCATTCCGCCCCCTGTGGCTAAGCGAAAGCCTGCCTTGACGGGCATATCATTTCAAATACTATATCTTCGACAGTTCATCAGAAAAAATGATGCGGTAATCCATGTCCCTGCGCTTTCGCCAGCTTCAAGCGTTTCACGCCATCATGGAAACCGGAACCGTAACCGGTGCGGCGTCGGTACTAGGGATATCCCAGCCTGGTATCAGCAATCTGTTGGCTCAGTTGGAACGCGAAGCGCGACTGCCTCTGTTCGAGCGCAACAAGGGCCGTTTGCTGCCCACCCCGGAAGCCGAGCTGCTGTTCCGCGAAGTCGACACGGTCGTGCGCGGGCTGGATCACGTGGCGCAGGCCGTGACGGATTTGCAGAACAAACATCCCGGTCAATTGCAGGTTGCGGCACCGCATCTTCTGTCATTTGGTTTCATGCCGCGCGAGATCGCTCGTTTTGCCAAAAGCCGCCCCAACCTGTCCGTCAGTTTCCAGTCGCAGTATTCATCCAAGATTCAGGAATGGGTGATTTCAGGCCTGTTTGAAATCGGCATCGTCGAGATGCCCATCCTGCACGACACTCTGAATTATCAGGTGTTTCAGTTCGAAACGCTTGCGACTTTTCCAGAAAACAGCCCCTTGGCGGATTACGACGTTCTGACACCGGAAATACTGGAAAACGAGCCCTTCATCGTGATGGGTCCGGAACACCAAACCCACCGTCGAACCCGTGACATCTTTCAGGCATCCGGGCGCACGTGGCGGACACAGATTCACACGCACCTGTCTGAGAACCTGCTGAGTTTTGTGAAACAGGGCATGGGGGTTGCGATGATCGATCCCTTTACCGTGACGTTCGATGGTGAGAGCGGGTACCAGACCCGCCCGTTCAGGCCATCCGTCATGCTGGATCTTGCAATCATCACCGCAAAGGGGCGCCCCCTGTCCACGATTGCGCAGGAATTTCTGGCCCAGCTGACTCCGTCGATTGCTTCTTACGCAACCCATTCCGACACAGGTGCAGCGGCCTTGTGAAGCTGTTGCGAATGGATGTCGACCAATGTGGGGCCGTCATGTTCGACGGCCTGTTTCAGCAGCTTTGGCAAGTCCTCAGGGTCTTTGACCGTCCATGATTTCACTCCGAAGGCGGCTGCGACGGCGGCGTGGTCGGTCCGGTTGAAATCGACGTTGTAATAGCGTTGATCAAACCCAGCGTCCTGACCCGCCTTGATCCATCCGAAGACCGAGTTCGAGAAAACGATCGAGGTGATCGGCATTTTGTGCCGGACCATCGTTTCAAATTCACCGCAGGTAAACCCAAACGAACCATCGCCCATGACGGCCAGGGTCTTGACCGAGGGCCGCCCGACATGTGCACCCATGGCCGCCCCCAGAGAATAGCCCAGTGCGCCATGTGCGCGATTTGTGATGAAATGCCGCCCGGGCTGCCGCCAACGGTAATGCGCGCTGAAATAGGGGCAGGGGGTGCCGGGATCAGCGACCACAATCGCATCGTCGTCCAGAATGTCCATCAGGGACGCCATGACAGCCTCGGGCCGTATTGGCGTTTCCCGACTTGCAGCCAAGGGGGCAAATGCCGCCGCCTTGGCCGCCCATGCGGCGCGGGCCTTGGTTGCTCCGTCTTGTCCGTTCAGGTCTTGCCGGTCCTCCAGCGCTCGGGCCAATGCCTCAAGCGCGAGGCGGGCGTCAGCGCAGATCGCCACTTCGGTCTGATAGTTTGCGCCGATCACCATGGGGTCGCTGTCGATGTGAATGATCGTGGCGTTGCGCCCGGGGCTTCTCCACCGTTCGGTCGTGACCGAACCGGCGCGGCACCCGATGAACAGGACGACATCAGCCTGATCCACCACGGCGCGTGTCGCGGGGATGCCGCCGTTCGATCCGACGACACCCAGGGCCAGAGGATCGGTTTCGGCGATGGACCCTTGGCCTGAAACGGTTGTGGCGACGGGCATGTCCAACAGACCGGCGACGCGGCGCAACGCATCGGTCGCGCCGGACAGAACCGGGCCGCCGCCACAGACCGCGACGGCGGATGTGGCCCGGGCAAGAATGGCTGCGGCCGCTTCGATGGCATCCGGATCTGGGGCAGCCCGTTCGGCGGGATAGCTGCGATGCCGGTCGTCGGCCCAGATTTCCGCTTCGTCCACCTGTGCCTTCTGCGTATCAAACGGCAGTGCCAGATGGGTCGCGCCGGGTGTTCCCGTTGTCATCGCCCGGAACGCCGCACGAACCATGGCCGGAAGCCGGGCGGCATCATCCAGAGACGCGTTCCACTTCGTCAGCGGGCGGAACAACGCCGGCTGATCCAGTTCTGTCAGAGGGTATTTCCCGCGGCTGGTCGTCGCCACATCAGAGGTGATCGCCAGGATTGGAACCGAACTTTCATTGGCCTCGACCACACCCGGCAGAATGTAGGTCGCGCCACCGCCGGAAGGGCCTTCGCAAACGCCGGGCCTGCCTGTCACGCGTGCATAGCCATCCGCCATGTAGGCGGCGTGCCGTTCGTCGCGGGTCAGAATGTGCTGAATGCCGTGATCCATTCGGGCGAGCGCGTCATAGAACGGCAAGGTGGTATCGCCGCACAGGCCGAACATATGCGTCACGCCATGCGCCTCGAGCATACGCACCATCGCCTCGGCTCCGGTCAGGTAATTCGTCCCTGTCATGGTTCGCGATTCCTTCGAGTTATAATTGTACACATAACTGTATACAGGCTTGCATATTGATTTCAAGAATTGAGTGTGGCACCTGTGAATCAACGGAAGAAGGGCATTGTTTATGGCGGGTCCACGCGTCGATGATATCTATGATCAGGTCAAAGCGATGGCGGTCTCCTTCCGCCTGCGCCCCGGTGACCGTCTGAACGAGGTCGCTCTGTCCAGGGATCTGGGCGTCAGTCGCACGCCGTTGCGAGAAGCGTTGAACCGTCTGGTTGCCGAACGGCTGTTCGATTTCCGCCCGGGGCAAGGGTTCTTTTGCCGTCCCTTGGATGCGCAAAGCGTGTTCGACCTTTTCGAGCTGCGCCAGATCATCGAATCCGCGGCGGCCCGATCCGCCTGTACCAAGGCGACGGATGAAGGCCTGCAAAGGCTGCGTGATGAACTTTACGAAACGGGCATCGACATCACTGGCCTGACGATCGAAGAAGCAGTGGCCCGGGACGAAGCGTTCCATCTGGGGATCGCAAGGCTGTCAGGGAACATGGAGTTGTTGCAAACTCTGACGCGGATCAACGAGCGTATCCGCTATATCCGCTGGATTTCCATGAGCATGGACCGGGTGCAGAAGTCCAAGGACGAACATAAACGCGTGATGCAGGCCCTGCTGGATCGGGACGCGGACGAGGCGGCCCGGGTTCTGGCGGCTCATATCACAAAACGAATGGATCAGGTTCAGGACGCAGTGCGTCACGGAATTACCAACATCTACATGGAAGGGGCCGAAGACATCTCGACCCGCATTATCGAGGAGGAACAGGGATGATCGTGCAGGGCGGCAAGTCCATTTACGGCGCATCCGTGGGAATCCTCATGCTGGACGCGCAATTCCCAAGAATTCCCGGTGACATGGGCAATGCGCAGACATGGCCGTTTCCGGTGCTGTACCGCATCGTCCGGGATGCCTCGCCTGATCGGGTAGTTCGGCATCGGGCCGAAGGTATGCTCGAGGTCTTCATCGACGCCGCGCAAGAGTTGGTCAAAGACGGCGCGGACGGAATAACAACCAATTGCGGGTTCCTGTCCCTGTTCCAGAAGGAACTGGCCGAGGCCGTTCCGGTTCCTGTCGTCACGTCGTCCTTGATGCAGGTCGAAATGGTGAATCGTATCCTTCCCAAGGGAAAGCGCGCGGGCATTCTGACCATTTCGGCCTCCACCTTGACCAATGACCATCTTCAGGCTGCCAATGTCCCCTTGGACACGCCAATCGGCACTACCGAGGGTGGGCAGGAGTTCACCCGCGCAATTCTTGGCAATGAATCGCGTCTGAATGTTGAGAAGGCACGGGAGGACAATGTTGAGGCCGCAATCGCGTTAGCCTCGGACAATTCCGAACTTGGGGCAATAGTTCTGGAGTGCACGAATATGTGCCCCTATGCGCCGGATATTCGGCAGGCGACCGGGCTGCCGGTGTTTTCGATCGTGTCCTTCGTGACTTGGTTCCAAGCCGGTCTTGTTCCGCCGGTGTACCGGAACTGACCTCTGGCCTTTCATCAAGACGGATTGTGTTGGCCGCAGGCAAAACTCAAGCCAGTGTCAGATCACCGGGTATCGAATTTCGGATCACGCGCTGTGCATTCGGCAGATCGTTCGACTGCGCACGGTCCTTGGCGGCATTGGCGTCCAGTCCATGGCCGATCCATCTGTTGGTCAGGCGGGTTTCGAGTGTTTTCAAATCGGTGTCCAGAAATACCTTGAATGCCCACAGTTGGTGAAGGTCCGACCAACCCGGCTCGTTCAAGAGAAGGTAATTGCCCTCAACCAGAACAACGCGCTGATCCGCCGTGATCATGGACCGCGCGGCAATGGCCAGATCCAGTTCCCGGTCAAACTCGGGTATTGCGACTTCTTCTTCCGCGCGCAATCGATCAAGCAACGCATGAAAGCCGGCAAGATCAAAGGTTTCAGGAGACCCTTTGCGGCTCAGCAGGCCGCGATCCTTCAAGATCACGTTGTCATAGTGGAAGCCGTCCATGAAAACCAGTCCGGTTGCGACGCCGCGCAGATTGAGCTCTTTGGTTGCAAGGCCCGCTGCAGTCGTTTTTCCCGAACCCGGCGGCCCGGCAATCGCGACAAGATGCCGGTCTTGCAGCGGCGGCAAGGCCTGGACGGCATCCGCGATTTTGGTTGCAAGCGCCTCGGGGGTGGCAAGTTTACCCGTCACGCGGCTTGGTCCTCGGCGGGTGGTTCCTTGGCACCGGTCATGAACGCCACTGCGTCGGACATCGTGTAATCCTTGGGATCAACGACGCAGAGGCGTTTGCCCAGCCGATGTACGTGAATTCGATCGGCGACCTCGAAAACATGTGGCATATTGTGGCTGATCAGGATGATCGGAATGCCGCGAGACTTCACGTCCAGGATCAGTTCAAGGACCCGACGGCTTTCTTTCACGCCCAGCGCAGCTGTCGGTTCGTCAAGGATGATGACCTTCGAACCGAACGCAGCTGCCCGCGCCACGGCAACCCCCTGACGTTGACCCCCGGACAGAGTTTCGACAGCCTGATTGATGTTTTGGATCGTCATAAGGCCCAACTCGCTCAGTTTGTCGCGGGCGAATTTCTCCATCGCCGGGCGGTCGAGCATTCGAAACCACGAGCCCAGCGGCCCCTTGCGGCGGATTTCGCGACCCATGAACATGTTGTCCGTAATTGACAGGGCAGGGGACATGGCAAGCGTTTGGTAGACGGTTTCAATACCAGCTTCGCGCGCGTCGATCGGGGAATGAAAATTTACTTTCCGACCTTCCAGCCAGACTTCGCCTTCATCCGGCATCACCGCGCCGGACACCGCCTTGATCAGTGTAGACTTGCCTGCCCCGTTGTCACCGATCACGGCCAGAATCTCGCCCGGCATCAAATCGAAATCGCACTGATCCAGCGCCGTCACCTTGCCGTAGCGCTTCACAAGGTTCCGTCCTTTGAGAATAGGTTCCATCAGGCTGCCACCTTTCTGATCCACTGGTCGACCGCGACCGCCGCGATTATAAGGATGCCGATCAACAGAAACGTCCATTGCGCGTCAGCGCCCAGCAACCGAAGCCCAAGCGTAAAGACGCCCACGATCAGGGCACCGAACAGCGACCCCAGAATAGACCCGCGGCCACCGAACAGGGATATGCCCCCGATCACAACCGCCGTTATGCTTTCTATATTGGCCAACTGGCCTGATGTCGGAGACACCGATCCGATCCGGCCGATCAAAGCCCAGCCCGCAAAGGCACAGATCAGCCCGGACAACATGTAAACGGACATAAGCGTTCGGTGCACATTGACACCTGACAACTCGGCAGCTTCCGGGTCATCTCCGACCGCGTAAACATGCCTGCCCCACGCGGTATGGCGCAGGGCGTAGGAAAGCCCGAGGATCAGCGCCAGCATGAAGATCACGCCGACGGTGAATACCGCCCCGCCCACGTTGAACTTGGCCCCGAAAAGTTGCAGAATCGCGGCGTTTTCTTCGATCTCCTGTGACCGGATGGTTTCGTTCTGAGAATAGAGGAAGTTCGCCGCAAGAACGATTTGCCACATGCCAAGCGTCACGATGAACGGCGGCAGTTTGATGCGGCTGACCAGATATCCGTTCACCGCGCCGATTGCGGTTCCAACGAAAAGGCCGCAAACGATTGCGACCGTTGGTGGCAGCCCATATCGGAAGGTGAACTGTCCCATGACAACCGACGACATCACCATGATTGCTCCGACGCTCAGATCGATACCGGCGGTCAGGATGACGAGGCTTTGCGCCGCCGCCACGATCCCGACGATCTGAACCTGTTGCAGGATCAGGGTCAGCGCGAATGGCGAGAAGAACTTGGAGCCCAGCAAAGCCCCGAAAATGACGATGGCAGCCACTAGAACGATCAGCGGCACCAGAGAGGGGTTCACATGCAAAAAATGCTGAACCGTTCCGACAAACCCGCGGTGGTGATCGTCAAATTCAGCAATCTGTTCCGGGCTGCCTTTTGCAGCGGCTTCGAAGTCGTCTGATCGTCGTGAAGTATCGGACATAAAGGTTCCCCCAAAGCGTCAGGTTACTGACGACTTTAGCAAGTTTTCGGGCGAATGGGTGGTTTGAAAAGCGGAAGGCCGCCCTCTGCGGCCCTCCGGGTGGTCAGGTTAACCCCAGCAGAGGTCCATGCCTTCTTTGACCGAGATCGACTCGACGCCTTCGGCAGGCTTGTCCGTTACAAGCGCCACGCCGGTGTCAAAGAAATCCTTGCCAGGCGTGTTTTCAGGCTTCACGCCTTCGTCCGCCCATTTCTTGACGGCCTCAACACCCAGCGATGCCATCAACAGCGGGTATTGCTGCGACGTCGCACCGATAACACCATCGGCAACGTTTTGGACACCCGGGCAGCCTCCGTCAACGGAAACGATGAGCACGTCATTTTCGCGCCCGATGGCTTTCAGCGCCTCGTAGGCACCTGCCGCGGCAGGTTCGTTGATGGTGTGAACAACGTTGATCGTGGGATCCTTGGCCAGAAGGTTTTCCATCGCGCGGCGACCACCTTCTTCGTTGCCGGCAGTGACATCACTTCCGACCAGTCGTGGGTCATCTTCATCACCGATTACGTTCGGGTCCGCCAGATCGACACCAAAGCCTTGCAGGAAACCCTGATTGCGCAGCACATCCACTGTCGGCTGACTGACGGCAAGATCCAGTGTCGCGATCTTGGCGTCGTTGGCCGCGTCGCCCAGCGTTGCTTTGGCCCATTGTCCAATCAGCAGCCCGGCAAGGAAATTGTCCGTGGCAAACGTTGCGTCAGCCGAGTCAATGGGTTCCAGCGGCGTATCCAGAGCGATAACCAGAACACCTGCATCCCGCGCCTGCTTCACGGCCGGAACGATGGATGATGTGTCCGAGGCCGTCAGCAGAATGCCCTTGGCGCCGTCCAGAATGCAGGTCTCAATGGCTTGCACCTGCGTTTCATGGTCACCGTCAACTTTGCCTGCAAAGGCTTTGAGCGTCATTCCCAGCTCTTCCGCCTTCGCTGTCGCACCTTCCTTCATTTTGACAAAGAACGGGTTGGTGTCTGTCTTGGTGATCAGACAAACGGTTTCGCCTTCCGCCATTGCACTGCCAGCCATGGCAGTAACCCCGAGCGCAGCAGCACCCGCAAGTCTTGCAAGTTTCATCGATTATCCTCCCAGTTTTTCCTGTGCCGTAAAGGGCACGAGGGCGATCAGGCAAAAACCCTGATCTCATAAGAAACAATCACAAGATTCGAAATTTGAGTCAATAAATAAATCACTCTTATTTATTATTGACAGGGCGGGCGGGCTTTCTCATTCTTCAGCAGGAAAGGGGTGGTCGTGCCGGAAAATTCATCTCGGAAAAATTCGATTGGCCTGCACGGGTCAGAGGTGCGCGGAACCAATCAAAGCGGGATGCGGGCCCGGAACGAACGGCTGGTGTTGTCGCTTGTCCGGCGTCATCAGGCTCTTGCTAAGTCCGAGATTGCGCGCATGACCGGACTGTCGGCGCAAACCGTTTCCGTCATCATGCGGCTGCTTGAGAAGGACGGTTTGCTTTTGCGCGGTGAGCCGGTCCGCGGGAAAGTCGGGCAACCTTCCGTTCCCATGCGCCTCAACCCGGATGGTGCGTTTTTCTTTGGGCTCAAGGTCGGGCGCCGCAGTACCGAGCTGGTATTGACTGACTTTGTCGGAAATGTGCGGCAACGCGAGCGGCGAACCTATGACTATCCAACGCCAAAAGCCACTTTGGAGTTTTCTATACAGAGTCTGGGGAAAATGATGTCATCCATGTCGCCCGAGGCCAAAGGCAGGATTGCGGGTCTTGGAATTGCCATGCCGTTCTACCTGTGGGACTGGGCCCAGACCCTTCAGGTTCCTCAGGAAGAAATGGACCCGTGGCGCGTATCAGACCTGAAGGCTGACCTGGCGCGTCGCCTCGATATGCCGGTTTTTCTGCAAAATGACGCCACTGCGGCTTGTGGGGCGGAATTGGTATTCGGTCCGGCCGATGGACCAAGGGATTTCCTGTACTTCTATATCGGGTTTTTTATTGGCGGCGGTGTGGTTCTCAATGGTGCGATCTTTTCCGGGCGTGGAAACTCGGGCGCAATCGGCCCCCTGCCTGTACCGGATGGTGCGGGTGGTGTCAGACCGCTTATCGACGTGGCCAGCCTGTATGTTCTCGAGCGTGCAATCACCACAGCAGGGGTAACGTCGCATTCCATTTGGGAAACGACCCAGCGTTGGGATGTGCCGAAAATTCAACTGGAAAACTGGTTGAAACGGACGGCAAGCGGGATTGCTTATGCGATTGTCTCATCCTGTAGCCTGATAGATTTCGAATGCGTGAAGATTGACGGCTGGATGCCGCAGGACATCAAGGCGCGTTTGGTTGAAATGGTCGAAGACAAACTGTCCGAGCTGAACCTGACCGGTCTCGAGCACCCCGTGGTGCTGGCAGGGACCGTGGGCCCGGATGCACGCTCACTGGGCGCGGCAAGCCTGCCATTGTCGGAAAGGTATCTTTCAGAAGCTTAGATGTGAAATCACCCTGTTGCCTTGGATATTTCACAAACCGGTTCACTCTCGCAAACTGCCGAGCTCATAATTTTCGATGGCCGTAACACATTTTCGTTGACGGAAGGCTGAGTTGTCTGGCAAGCCGCTCGGCATGTCCGGTTCCGGGGCTTGCTCTGGAATCAATAGGGAATGCGGTGCGGGCTCAGGCCCAATTCCGCAACTGCACCCGCAACTGTAAGCGGCGAGCAGGGCTGAAACGCCACTGGGGTTTGCCCCGGGAAGGCCAGTCCAATGCTTTGACCCGCAAGTCAGGATACCTGCCGGACATGTGTCCTCATAAGGGGCACTCCTAATCGGCGACGGGATGTGCGTCGTACCAGGATGCCTGAAAGGGTGATTTGGCGTTGAATGTCCCGTAGTCAAAACGAATTTCGCGCCGGGATTGGCGCGACGGGACAAGGACGACTGTTCATGAAAACGCTGCTCAGCGCAGCCGTTGCCGCGGTGGCTCTTCCCGCCATCGCAGATGCGCATTTTCTTTTGGAATACACTACCGATACCATGATCCAGAAACCGGGCGATGTGCCGGTCAAGCTGATTTTCTGGCATCCGTTCGAGAACGGCCACGTCATGGATCTTGAAAAGCCGCAGGAATTCTATGTGATCCACAACGGTGAAAAGACCGATTTGCTGGACACGTTGGAACCTATCCGGTTCACCGGCGGGGAAAACGAGGGCGTGGCGTTCAAAGGCAGTGTCCCGGTCAAACGGTCGGGCGACTATGTGCTGGTGACGGTTCCTCAGCCTTATTACGAGGAATCCGAAGACATCTATATCCAACAGCTCACCAAAGCCTTCCTGAACCGCAACGAATTGCCGACCGACTGGATGAATCCCGTAGGTTTGCCGACCGAGATTATCCCGCTGAACAAGCCGACCAACATCATCGCGGGTTCGACTTTCACGGGCCGTGTGCTGGCTGATGGTCAGCCGGTTGCGGGGGTCGAAATCGAGATCGAGTACATGGCCGCCGAGCCCGACATGGAAAGTTCGGCCGCTTCTACACCGAAAGTCTCTCCGATGCCGGGTGGTGCGGTGGTCGCCATATCTGACGACAACGGGTATTTCTCGTTCGGCGTTCCAAATGCCGGTTACTGGGGTTTCGCAGCACTTGGTTCCGGTCCGGCAACCGAACATGAGGGCAAAGAACTCAGCCAGGATGCGGTCATCTGGATTCGCTCCTGGGATCTGGAGTAACCCAAGATGCACATCGTCGACGGAGCCCTTTCCAACCCGGTTGTAATTGGCGGCGCCATAGCCGCCGCGGGCGGGATCGCCATGGGTCTCAGGTCTCTGGATCTTGATCGCATCCCCACTGCGGGCGTGCTGTCAGCCAGTTTCTTCGTGGCATCGTTGATCCACGTACCCATTGGTCCGTCGTCGGTCCATCTGATCCTCAACGGCATGGCCGGGCTGCTGCTTGGTTGGGTCGCATTCCCGGCTTTGTTCGTCGGGCTTTTGCTACAGGCGGTCTTTTTCGGCTTTGGCGGGTTGACGGTGTTGGGGATCAACACCGTCAACATCGCCTTTCCAGCTGTGGTGGCCGGAATGTTGTTCGGTCGTCTGATCGCGCGTGGAACGCCTTTGCAAGGTGCGATTTGGGGGGGCGTCGGCGGCGCATTTGCCATAGCGGCGACAACCGGCATGGTCGCGTTTTCCCTGGCGCTGTCGGGGGATGAATTTCTGCCTGCCGCCAGGCTTGTTTTCTTCGCCCATATTCCTGTCATGGCCATTGAGGCGATTTTGACCGGGTTCGCCGTGTTGTTGGCACGCAAGGTCAAGCCCGAGCTGTTTATAAGGGAAGCAGCCACATGAAGCATCTGGTTGTCATATTGGCCGCGTGCTGCGCACCTGTGCCTGCCCTGGCGCACAAGGTCATAGCCGGCGTTTTCGAGTCGGGAGACATCATCGAGGGCGAAATCGGCTTTTCCAACGGCGACATGGCAAGCGGCACCGAGGTCATTGTTACCGGCCTGGATGGGGCCGAGCTGGGTCGATCGGTCACGGATGCGGACGGTTTCTTTGTCTACACGCCGACCTTGGCCGTGGCGCACACCTTCTTTGCCGACCTTGGCGCCGGGCATGTGGCCGAAGTCACGATGCCTGCCGAAGATGTCGCGCGGATCATGGGCGTTGCTGTGGCAGAAAACGGTGACTTATCTTCGGCTGCTGTGACGCAGGCCAGCGGTTCGGCGACGTCTCTCAGCGCCGAAGAACAGCAGGTTATCGCCAAGGCCATACGTGACGAATTGCGCTCGCTCAGGCGCGAGATTGCGGCCTATCGCGAACAGAACGACCTGCAAACCATCCTTGGCGGGATCGGGTACATCGTTGGTCTGTTTGGTCTGGGTTTTTACATGGCGGCCCGCCGCAAGCTGGCGTCCTGATGGCACACGTTCTGGGGCACAAGGAAAAAACACTGTCCGAAGCCGGTGGCGGGCCAGAAGGTCTGATCAGCCTGCTGGATCCCCGGATGCGGATCGTCATGGCAGTTGTATTTGCAGTCGTGACCGTGGCGCTGTCATCCCTCGGCGCGCTTTGCGCGGCGCTGACAGTGTCGCTTTCGCTTCTGATAGTTTCACGTCTTCCGCGGCGAAAGACGTTGAAGCGAATGGCCATGATGGATGGGTTCATTCTGTTCATGCTGGTCCTGTTGCCCTTTTCCATGCCCGGGGATCCGATGTTCACGCTTTGGGGATTCCCCGCAAGCTGGCAGGGATTTTGGAAAGCGGTCGAGATTGCCTTGACCGCCAATGCCGTGATCCTGTCCCTGATGGTTTTGGTCGGGACGATGGAGCCGGTCACACTGGGCCACGCCCTGCATCGTCTGCGGTGCCCGGAAAAGCTGGTTTACCTGCTGATGTTCACGATCCGTTATATCGAGGTCTTGCGCGAAGAATACCTGCGGCTGCGGGCCGCCATGAAGGTACGTGGTTTTCGGCCAGCAACAAACTGGCACACATATCGCAGCTTTGGCTACCTTGTGGGTATGATGCTTGTGCGCGCGATCGAAAGATCGGAACGCATCCTGGCCGCGATGAAGTGCCGCGGGTTTTCCGGGCGTATGCCGTTGCTTCAGGAATTTGCCCTGACCCGCGCGGACATTGTGTTTGCGGCTGGTTTCAGCGGTCTCTGCCTGGGTCTGATCATTCTGGAATTCGCATGACACTGATCGCGCTTGAAGACATCTGTTTTTCCTACCCCGGCCAGCCACCCGTTCTGGACGGGGCAAGCCTGAGCCTGAGCGCGGGGCAGCGCCTGTCCCTGACAGGCCCGAACGGAGCGGGGAAATCGACGCTCCTGCGGATTTTGCTTGGGTTGCAGCGCCCGTGTTCGGGCACCGTCACCGTTTTTGGTCAGCAACGCGTGGAAGAGGCTGATTTCCATGAGGTCCGCCGCCGGGTGGGGCTTGTATTTCAGGATGCGGACGATCAGCTGTTCTGCCCGACCGTCGCCGAAGACGTCGCTTTTGGCCCGCTCAATCTGGGCAAGACCCGTGACGAGGCACTTGCCATCGTCGACAAAGTTCTGGGCGATCTGGACCTGATGCATCTGAAGAACCGCATTACCCACAAATTGTCAGGCGGTGAAAAACGGCTGGTGACCCTGGCGACGGTTCTGGCGATGGAACCCGAAGTGCTGTTGCTGGACGAACCGACGAATGCGTTGGATACAAAAAACGAAGCGCGCCTTCTGGAAATTCTGCGCGCGTTGCCACAGGCGATTTTGCTTGTCAGTCATTCGCCGACATTCCGCTTGGAACTGGCGCCCGATGAACTGGATCTTCGCGACGGGAAGCTGGTGCCGGTCTGACCTGTTCTCGTGGCAACCGGACATGGTGGTTTCAGATATGCAATCATACCGCCTGAGCCACGCCATGAAACGGAAAGCGAACCTTGTGCGTCGTCAGGCCTTGGCTATGTGCGCCTGCGGCTCATCAGCCCATATTTGACCGCCCATGCCCCAAAGGATCCACGTCTGCGCCTGTCCTGTTTCACAGGTTGCCTGGATTGCGCACCGCCTTTGCGGTTGAATTCGAACACGTCGATTATCCGCTCGGCGCAGCCACAGGCTTCGCCCATGCCGACTTTGGCGAAATAGAATTTCTCGAAACGTTCGGGGTTCTGCATGGCTGACCTCCTGAAGGCATTGAACCCCATGATGGGCGCATTGCCAAATCACTTTCCTGCGTTTCAGGCAGCCGTGCTATGGCGCGGCGAACTCGCTTCCAGTCCAGACATTGTCCAGTTGATTGAAGACCGGTGAAGTAATGAGCATTTCTGCGGAATATAGCAGTTGCAGCTCATCCGCAAACCGCGTGACGCCCGGCACAAGCCCGGTGATGTTGCGCCATTCCGCCCAGGTTCCGGGATTTGACAGACTGTTCGGATTGCCGGGATCAGCGGGCTGGTGCCACCCGGCGGCGTTCAGCAGTGGTGTGAGCGCAAAGCGCGCATCATTGCTGTCGACTTCGGTACAGGCAGCGGCATCGCATTCCCAACTTGTCCAGTTCGCCGCCGCGATGGTTCCGGCGATCGGTGCGGCGGCGTCGATGACCCGAACCATAACTTCGAACCCGCCACCAGCCGTCGGACGGCTGAGCGACAAAGGGTCTGTCGCCACGGCGTGCAAAGCCGCTGTTGGCGCCAGGCTGAGTGTACGACCGATCAGAGCCAGCTGCGCAGAGCCGTCTGTTGCGGGTGCAGACCCCGCAGCAGGCAGGATCCTGACAGGTGTCAAAATCGGAACCGCGCCACCACGGATCGTGATTTCCTGCACCGCATTGTCAAATGCCGGAACAAAGTCGCTACGGATCGTATAGGTCAACGGGAAGCTGGGTTGTTGTGGCCCCGCAGGTCGGGCACCGTCACGTGTGACAAAGGACAACGGTGGAACGGCACCGGGCTGTGGCAGCGAAATCTGCGGCCCTGCTATGCCCAGCGCCGCCGCGATCATGCGCGCGCGCTGTTCGGCCTCTCCATACTCGCTGAGCAGATTGATATAGCCTCCGATCTCGGTGATGTTGCGCGGGGCAGGGATGCGGGATGGTGCAATGTCGCCAGCGATGGCCAGCCTGTGGGCTATAACCTCTCGGGCGCGCTGAATCGCCGGGGAATTGGTGGTTTCAAGAATATTGATGATGGCCTCGGCAAGGCTTTCATCGATGCCCGGTTCGGGGGTTGCATTTGTGCTGGTGTCAGTCATCGTCGTCCTCCGCTGGGGCGCTCAGGCCATTGAGGAAATCCAGTACGGATTGGCTGCCGGCCTTGGTTGCGCTGCCGTCATCCGCATCCGTATTGGCTTTGGTAAAGGCCCCGAAAAGCTTGGCCAGAAGCAACGTGTTGGAAGGATTGGCCAGAGCCGCAGCACCACCGGGGAAATCCTTGAACAGGTTTTGAACGAAACCGGCCCGGTTGCCATCCG
The DNA here is from genome assembly GCF_056541565.1 of Ruegeria sp. AG6. Taxonomy (NCBI): domain Bacteria; kingdom Pseudomonadati; phylum Pseudomonadota; class Alphaproteobacteria; order Rhodobacterales; family Roseobacteraceae; genus Ruegeria; species Ruegeria sp. AG6. Next base: position 25,918 of record NZ_JBQFYQ010000018.1, read on the forward strand.
GTTGCCCGCCAATCAGAGCGGAAACTCCCGAAGCGTTCTTGGCGATATCCTCAAACCCCTTGAGCTTTGCGGCATTGTCGGCAGCTGTCTTTTTCTTCTCGGCGGCTTGCTTTTTGGCTTCTTCCTCTTTGCGGGCCGCAGCGATCTCTTGCCCCTTGCCCGCAAGCTCAGTGGCCTTGCCGACAAGCTCTTTGGTCAGATCCGTCGCCGTGTCTATGGCTTTGTCCCGACCGGCGGCGACCGATTGCGTTTCAAGGGCCAGTTGCGCCTGCAACTCTTTCAGGCCCGTCAGATCGGTTCCCGCCCGAGCAAGATCAGGCGCGGCTTTGAGGATCTCGGCCAGTTGCGAAGTGGGCACGGCCTGGCCTGTACCAATGTCGCCACCGGCGATGGTGAGCGTGTTCGAAGGTTGATTGGCCGGCAGGTCTGATGGCGCACGGGCGCCAAAGATCGCATCGCTGTCCGCGGGCAGGACCGGCGTGTCGCCGACCGGGGGTGGCGTCGGGCTGTCCTGCCAGTTCCAGAAGCGGCGATGGTCGATCATCTCGCAGGAATTGCAGCGGCCCAGAACAGCCTCGCCCAACAGGCCCCTGGTCGGCAGCGAGATCGTGCGGCGCGGTGGTCGGAAGTCTTCGCGATGGAAGGCCAGCAGGCTGTCCTGAATGTCGCCGGTCCGCATCTCCATTCTGTCGGCCAGATCGGGCGGGATCGAGAACGGCATGATCATTGCATTGCCATAGAAGCCCAACACCTTGTTCTGGACCGTGCTGAGCAGCGATATCTCGCTTGAGGCGTCATCCAATCCGCCATCGGGCACGCCGATGGTGAAGCGTTCCAGCAGGATGGCCCGTTCCTCATCCGTCATACTGGCCCAGATCACGCGGGAATAGCGAACGGTGTCGGCAACGATATGCTGATACATTTCCTCGATCCGCCGCAGATCACGGCGTGACAACACATCCGGCACTTCCTGTACCGAATAGGGTAGGGTCGCAGGCAAAGCCTGGAATGTGTTGTCGTCGACGATGGTCTGTGCGTCCTCATTCATGCGCGCTTCGAACTCGCTGATCATCGGCGCGCCGACCAGATCGTCGAAATCCGAGCCTGAAATCGTCGTGTGAAGGCTCCGGTTGATGTTGCGTGTGGCGCGATCCAGATCATCCGCATCTTCCAGGTTCGAGATATGTTCCCAAATGTTGAAGATGTTGATCGGGTCCGGGCCGGTATAGAATGAATAGGCAAAAGAGCCCGTCCGCCTGCGCAACTCGACGCGGGCGATGTCGGAACGTTCGACCGAGCGGGGCAACGCCACGGATCCGGTATAAGTCCGCCGGTTGGTTGGATCACGGCGCGCGTCAGCCAGCCGAACCAGCAGGTTTTCGCGTGTCTCGGCAGGCAAGTCATGCAGGTTGTCGATGTCGATCGGCGATCCGGTCAGGGGCACTGGCCCAACGCGGTCGCCATCCTGCGTGAAGATCACCGCGGATATGTCATCATTGGGCATGAAAGTGCCCTGCGCCTCGAAGCTGACGATGTCCTGCGCGACACCCGGAGCATTCTGCGGTGTTGCGTCCTTGTCCGCGTAAAACTCTTCCAACAGTTTGAGGGCGGTGCGGAATCTGCGACGGTTTCGGAATACGCGGCGGAACACGTCTGCGTGGCGCAGGATCACCTTGTACCGGCTCAGCAATCCGGACCGGCTGACATTGCCCGGCAATTGATCGCCTTGCCCCAAACGGCGAAAGCGGATGAGCTGCATGGGAACGAAGACGACCAATTGAACGCCTTCGATCCGCGTTTCCAGGGAAAAGTCGCGCAGAACCTCGAACCATTGCATCGTCATTGCATGACAGTGGTTGCGGTTGGCCACGAATTTTGTCGTCGCCGTCCGCCGATCACTTGCCGTGGCTGTACGAACGCTTGTTCGGGCCGAACTTCGCTTGACCGAAGCGGCCCGTTCCAGCGCGGCCGAGAATGTCTCGTGCGTGTCTGACAGAAAATCGCGTGACGTGTTCTGCGTGTTGGACGAACTGCCTGACGAGTTGGAGCTGGAACGGGCGCCGCTGAAACCGACCCCGCCCACTATGGCCCCAATACCGCCAAACAGACCGCCACCAATGCCGCCGGCGCCCCCGAAGCTTTTTGTGGACGCCTTGGTCGAGAAAGAGGATGTTCCACGGATCACTTCGTCCAATGCGGTTTCGAATGTGCTGTCGAAAGAGGTGTCGCGCGCCTCTTCGAATTCCTGTTGTTCCTCGAAGGTCAGGCTTTCGCGTTCGCGCACGGTCAGGGTTTCGCGCTGTTCCGACACGACGATCCGTTGCTCTTCGCCCGGGGCAAGCGGCAGGGAATAGACCAGACGCCCCAATGACATTCCGGCGTGAACGGCGGTTGAACGCATCTTGGCGATATAGCCAAGCGCCAGGCTGGAAGCTTTTGGCACATCCTGCGGGCGCTGTTCCAGATCTTCGAAAAAATCCTCGATATCAATGGGTTCGTCAATCGGTATCCGATCGCGGAAATCCCAGTCTCCGCCGTCATTGTTGAATGCGCTCAACAGTGTTTCGGCAGAAAGATTGGCCTGTGCAAAGGTGCCGCCCGGAATTGTCGTGACAAAGCGATTGCCGCCAACAGGGCGGGTGCGAACGATGTTTTTCGGCCCGACAAGCGGGTCGATCAACCGGTAAAGAACCGAATAACGCCGCCGCGAAACCGTGCCTCCTTCGGTTCGGTATTCCGAAGCGCAATCACCTTCGCCCAGAACGATTGGGGCCTGCGTGCCGGTGAAGTCGGATATGTTTTCTTCCGCATCCTCAGGATCCACCGGCAGAATATCGGCAAGCTCACCCAGGATCGAGCGCTGCAAAGGGAGGATGGTGCGATCCAGCACCACGAGGCCCAATTCGCCATCCATTGCATCAATGCGCGGCACTGCCTCGGTCAGAGTGGTGTTCTGCCCGCGGATCCGCAATCTGAGGCCATTTTGCGGCAGGCGCAGATTGGGCAGATCAAGCGAAAACAGGCCCCGCGCATCCGTTACGGCGGCTTTTACAGCCCATGGAAAATCCGCGTTGTCGATGCCTTCACTAGCGGTAAAGGTTGGGCGCAGCGCTTCAACGACTACCCGCTCGGCAGGGGTGCCATCGGGATTGATCAGTTCACCGCGCAGTTTCGGGGCAAGGGTTGGGACGACAGCGCCCAGAAACCCGTCGGCCAGATCCTTGCGTATGGTTTCAAGCTGACGAAAGACGGCACCGGTGGACTGAACGCGCTGATCGACCAGATCGTTGATCACCTCAGCAGACAGGTCAATGCCGACACCACGGCGCAGCGCCTTGAGCTTCTCGGCTTCGACGCGCCTGAGATCGTCAAGGCTGTCAGCCGTAAAACCGGCCGATCCCGAGAGTTCCGCCGAGATCGTGGGATTGGGTCGAGAGGTCGGAAGGGACAGCGTAATGCGCGGGGGCTCACTGCTGGAGTCGGACATGAAGTCACCTCGTAGGAAAGCGCTGCAAGAAACTGAGTGCCGGGAAAAATCAAATCTCGAAAGTTGACCCAACGTAACATGTTTCAGGGATTCGCAAAAGAAAGGCCCGGGCCCGCCTTCTCCGCGACGCGTTTCGAACGCAGGATCCAAAATGCCTTGCAGCAATGGATCTGGTGATTACTTCGTGAAACCGGTTGCCTTCAGCTTCTGTGCCAGCAGGCTCATATGCTTGTAAATTTCACCTGCATCGCGGTGCCACGCCGCTACATCCGCGCCCTGCTGGGCAACGACCTCTGCGTCCCCTCTTGCCGCCGGACCGGTCAGGGCAGATTGCGGGCCAAGAAGGTTGACGTTTTCGACTGTGCTGCTCAACAAACCAGCGTTGAGCTTGCGGACAGTTTCGTCCGGCACGCCGGCCTCGGCCCACGCTTCGCGGGCGATGGCCTGCAAGACAACGGCGAAGTTGTTCGATATCACAGCGGCTGCATGATACAGGCTTTTGCTTTCAGACCGGATGGGAAAACAGGTGGTTCCCAATCCTTCCAGAAGCTGCTGAATGAACGCTGTGGCGTCTTCATCGCCTTCCAACCCGCACAGCGCCTCTTTGAATTGCGCGGCAGCGGCCTGTGGATCGGCGAAAGACAGGACGGGATGAACGCTGGCCAGAGACCATGAGAGGCTTCGCAACGGCGCCAGGTGCTCGGCAGGAAAATAGCCGCTGCAATGGAAAGCCACTGAAGGCTTCCCGGTTTTTTCTTGGTTTTCGAACGCCTCTTTCAATTCGTAGGCCACCGCAGAAATTTGCGTGTCGGGTACTGAGAGGATCCACAGATCAGCTGGCCGCAGATCGGCATAGCTTGCGGCAACGCGCCCGGTTTTGGACAACTGGGCGGCTTCATTTGCCGACCGAAAGGATGTGCTCAGAATATCCTGGATCCGGCAGCCATCAGTGCCATCCAGAAGGCTGATCAGCGTTTTGCCAACCCGCCCGGCACCGACAACGTTAATTTTGATTTCAGTCATCTGGGCTCTCTGTTCTTGTCGTTTAGTCCGCCCCACGGTGGGACGAATAGAAAAACGCAATGGCTTGAGTTCTGTTTTTGACGTTCAGCTTCTCATAGATATTGGACAGGTGGAACTTGACCGTGTTGGTGGATATCTGAAGTTCCTTGGACAGTTCCCGGTTCGACATCCCCTGTGCCAGGGCCTCCAAAATGGCGCGTTCCTTGCGCGACAGGCTTTGAATCGGATCCTGTTTCATCTTCCGGACGTCGATGAACGGAAACACCATCTTGCCTGCTGCCACTTCGGCGCAGGTCTCAAGAAGGCCTTCGACCTCGCCCGAGCGGGCTGCAAATCCAGCGGCGCCCGCCTGCATCGCCAATCGCGGGACATCCCCAGAGGTATCGCCATAGATGACAAAGCGCGGTGCATCGGCCTGATCGCGCAGCACCTCGATCAGTTTGGCAGCGCCCAGGGCCGGAAGCGTCCAGTCCACGACACCGACCTGAACGGGTATCCGCATCACCGTTCCCAAAAACCCTTCTGCCGTTGCCGACGTGGCGACCAGAGAGAATCGGGGATCACGTTCGAAAATTTCCGACATGGCCGACAGAACCAGCGGGTTGCTGTCCGCAAGCATGATGTCGATGGGTTTGTCCGATGTCTCAACCATATGATTTTGCCCATATTTTACAAAATACTACCCAAAAGGGTGGGGTAGATTTCGGTATACCGTCGTATTTTTGCCAAAACGGGTAGGTAATTACCCACACTATTAGCCATCCAAAAGCAGTAGTAAGTTACGTTGCGCCATCCGGCAAGCTCGCGTTTTCTGACCGGTATCTTGAACCATCAGGCCGCAATACCCGGCCAACAGCCGAGGATGTCAGACCATGACCTTTCAGATTTTCCCTCCGCTCGAAATTCCCGAGACCCTTGCCGCAGGGCCGGGGCCGGGCAATACGGATGTGCGTGTCCTGAAAGCCTTCGCCGGCGCAGGGGTCGCCGATCACATGCAAGGCGATGTCCTCAGGGGCATGATCGAATGCAAGCACATGCTGCGGAAAATCTGGGGTACCCGGAACGCTTATACGTTCGCCGTCGCGGGCACCGGCTGGAGCGCGCTGGACACCATGTTCTCGGCCGTCATGCCCGGTGACAAGGTTGTTGCATTCACCAATGGCACATTCTCGGGGATCGACGCGTTGACGCTGCGGATCAAGGCGGCAACGCCCGCCGAGCACGCAGCCAGCCCGCTTGACCCACAGGCGGCGAGTGTCACGGTAGTCGAGGTTCCACATGGCCAGCGGGTGACTGCAGAACTGATTGAAGCGACTCTGGCCGAGCACAAGCCGAAATGGGCTTTCATGGCGCATTGGGAAACCGGATCGGGCAGGGTGAACGATCTGCGCGGTTTCTCGGACGCATGTGAACGTCATGACACCATGGGGCTGATCGATGCGGTCTCGTCTCTGGGTGTCGAAGACTTTGCGATCGATGACTATCCGGGTGTGGCAGGCTGGGCATCCTGCCCGCAGAAAGGCCTGTGCTGCTTGCCGCTGACCTATGCCCCTGTCAGCTTTACCGATGCCTATATCGAGGCACTGAAATCCACAGGTGCCTATACCTATGTACACAATCCGATCTTCGAGGCCCGCCACTGGGGCATTGTCGATGGGCAAGACGTGGAAAAGGGCACCTATCACCGGACCCATTCCGGATATGCGGTTGCGGCATTCCACGAGTCATTGCGCCTGACCTTGCAGGAAGGTCTGGCCAAGCGGTCGATGTCTTACCGGACGCATGAAAAGGTTCTTCGGGACGCGGTGACCGAGATGGGGTGCGAGGTCACCTCGGACATGCCCAGCCTGATCGTTCTCAACCTGCCTTCCGAGCTTTCTGGCCGCGAGATGGAACTGGTGCAGAACTGCCGCGCCCGCGGGTTTGGCATCTGGCCCACCTTGAGCGAACCGGTGCAGGTGCGCATCGGCATCCTAAATCAATTGAATCGCGAGGCCGTCAGCCGGATTGTGCGCCTGTTCGCCGAAGCCATTCGTGAGCTGGGGGGAGAGGTCGACCAAGACGCGATCGAAGCTCTACTGGAAAGCCGTTACGGCACTTCAATAGCTGCTTAAACAGGAGCGCATCAGATGGATATCCACGAATACCAGGCGAAAGAAGTTCTTTCGAAATTCGGCGTCGACGTGCCCGCCGGCGCGCTTGCCTACAGTCCAGAACAGGCGGCCTATCGGGCGCGCGAACTGGGTGGCGACAAATGGATTGTCAAGGCGCAGGTCCATGCAGGCGGGCGCGGCAAGGCCGGAGGGGTCAAGCTCTGCAACAGCGAAAACGAAATCTACAAGGCTTGCGATGATCTGTTCGGTCGCAAACTGGTGACGCATCAGACGGGTCCTGAAGGCAAAGGCATCTATCGTGTCTACGTCGAAGCCGCAGTGCCGATTGACCGGGAAATCTACCTTGGCTTTGTTCTGGATCGCTCCAGCCAGCGGGTGATGATCGTCGCCTCGTCCGAAGGCGGGATGGAGATCGAAGACATCTCGGCCGACCGCCCCGACAGCATTGTCAGGTCCATCGTTGAACCGGCTGTCGGGCTTCAGGAGTTTCAGGCCCGTGAAATCGCCTTCAATCTTGGGGTTGAAGCCAAACTGATCCAGCAAATGGTGCGGACGCTGCAGGGCTGTTATGCCGCCTTCAGCAATCTTGACGCCACGATGGTCGAAATCAATCCGCTGGTCATCACCGGTGACGACCGGGTGCTGGCGCTGGATGCCAAGATGAGCTTTGACGACAACGCTCTGTTCCGCCACCCGCAGATCGCCGAACTGCGCGACAAAAGCCAGGAAGACCCGCGCGAAAGCCGCGCTGCGGATCGCGGGCTGTCTTATGTCGGGCTTGACGGCAATATCGGTTGCATCGTCAACGGGGCCGGTCTGGCGATGGCCACCATGGACACGATCAAGCTGGCAGGCGGCGAGCCTGCAAATTTCCTCGACATCGGCGGTGGCGCGTCGCCTGAACGGGTGGCCAAGGCGTTCCGGCTGGTCCTGTCGGATGACAATGTTCAGGCCATTCTGGTCAACATCTTCGCCGGTATCAACCGCTGCGACTGGGTGGCTGAAGGAGTCGTTCAGGCGTTGAAGGAACTTGACCTCGATATTCCCGTCGTCGTGCGGCTGGCCGGCACCAATGTCGAAGAAGGCCAGAAAATTCTTGCCAAATCGGGCCTGCCGATCATTCGCGCCACGACGCTGATGGAGGCGGCAGAACGCGCTGTGGGCGCTTGGAAAAACGACCTTACTCAGGGCACCAAAATGAGGGTTGTGTAATGAGCATTCTTCTCGATCGTGACACGCGTGTCATCGTGCAGGGCATCACCGGGCGCATGGCGCGGTTCCACACCAAGGACATGTTGAACTATGGCACAAACGTGGTGGGTGGCGTCGTGCCCGGCAAGGGGGGCGAAACCGTCGAAGGCGTTCCGGTTTTTGACACCGTCAAACAGGCCGTCGAAGCCACTGGCGCCGATGCCAGCCTGGTCTTCGTACCGCCCCCGTTTGCGGCGGATTCCATCATGGAGGCCGCCGATGCGGGAATCCGCTATTGCGTTTGCATCACCGACGGCATTCCGGCACAGGACATGATCCGGGTGAAACGGTACATGTATCGCTATCCGAAAGAGAAACGCATGGTTCTGACCGGTCCGAACTGTGCCGGCACCATCTCGCCCGGAAAAGCTTTGTTGGGCATCATGCCGGGGCATATCTATCTTCCCGGACATGTGGGGATCATCGGCCGTTCGGGGACATTGGGATATGAGGCGGCGGCCCAGTTGAAAGAGCGCGGGATCGGCGTTTCGACCAGTGTCGGAATCGGGGGCGACCCGATCAACGGATCGTCATTCAAGGACATCCTTCAACGGTTTGAAGATGACGAAGACACGCATGTCATCGCCATGATCGGCGAAATCGGAGGCCCGCAGGAAGCGGAAGCCGCCGAATATATCCGCGACCACATCTCCAAACCGGTGATCGCCTATGTCGCCGGCCTGACCGCTCCGAAAGGCCGTACCATGGGGCACGCGGGGGCGATCATCTCGGCCTTCGGCGAAAGCGCCAGCGAAAAGGTCGAGATCCTGTCCGCCGCAGGTGTCACCGTGGCCGAAAACCCTGCCGTGATCGGTGAGACGATCGCCCGCGTGATGGAGGCTGCGTGATGGTCAAACCATCGGTTCTGGTTACCCGTCGCTGGCCTGCTGCCGTCGAGGCGCAGCTGGCCGAGAACTACAACACCGTTTTGAATACCGGCGACAAACCCATGTCCCCGGCTGAAATCCGGCAAGCGTTGAAATCCTATGACGCCGTGCTGCCCACTGTAACGGACACGCTGAGCGCCGAGGCACTGGATGTGCCGGGTGTGCAGACAAAAATCCTTGCCAATTACGGCGTCGGCTACAGCCATATCTGCGAGCCGTCGGCACGCGAGTTGGGTATGACCGTGACCAACACGCCCGACGTTCTGTCTGAGTGCACCGCCGATATCGCCATGACGCTGCTTTTGATGGTGGCGCGTCGGGCGGGTGAGGGCGAACGCGAGCTGCGTGCAGGTCAGTGGACAGGATGGCGGCCCACGCATCTGGTCGGAACCAAGGTCAGCGGCAAGACACTGGGCATCATCGGATATGGCCGCATCGGACAGGAGATGGCCCGCCGTGCGCATCACGGGTTCGGCATGGACGTGCTGGTTTGCAACCGTAGCGCCGTATCGCCCGATGTTCTCGCCGAATGCAACGCAAGACAGGTGGACACCATTGATGACCTGCTGCCGCAATGTGACTTCGTTTCACTGCACTGTCCGGGCGGCGCAGCCAACCGCCATCTGATCAATTCGCGCAGACTTGGCCTGATGAAGCCTGACGCATTTCTGATCAACACCGCACGGGGCGAAGTGATCGATGTATGGGCACTGATCCAGGCCTTGGTGTTCGACATGATCGGCGGCGCTGCATTGGACGTTTTCGATGGTGAACCGCGGGTCAGCCCGGACCTGTTGCAATGCGACAACCTCGTCATGCTTCCGCATCTGGGCAGCGCGACCCGCGAAGCGCGCGAAGCGATGGGGTTCCGGGTTCTCGACAATCTGAGCGACTTTTTCGACGGCCGCGAACCTCGGGACCGCGTGATCTGAGGCCACCTTCAAACTTCACGCAATGGCGTCCAACGCAGCCGTGGCTGCGTTGCGTTCCTCAATTAGGAGATATGACCAGTGAATGCCCCGCACCGTTCAGACGGATTTTTTACCCAGTCCCTTTCTGATCGTGATCCCGAGCTTTTTGGCTCGATCACGTCGGAACTGGGTCGTCAGCGCGACGAGATCGAG
>NZ_JBQFYQ010000019.1:0-28969 GCF_056541565.1 Ruegeria sp. AG6
GGCGACCAGATACGACAGATGCCCGAAGGTCTTCCTCTCCGCCATCGCCCTCGCCGCAACCGTCATTTATTGGTTATGAGTCCTGACCCTAGACACCCAAAGCTTATGTTAACATGCAATTTGATAGCCTAATCGGGAAGCCGGGTTGCAAAGCGGAGCGGCGCCAACATGACTTCTGAAAGCAAAATAACTTATCTTTCTGACGAAGACTTGGAAGGTTTAGGGATCCAACCTTCGGAAGTTGCCGACGCGATTGAATCTGCGCTGATAGCCAAGGCAAGTAAGCAGCTTCATACGTCCCCTAAGACAGCCATTTTGCCCGGGGATGGACGGTACGCAATGTCGACCTTGGCAGTAGGAGATGATGGGTTCATCGTGACCAAACAGGTAACGGTGTGTCCGAACAATCCGGCAAAAGGGCTCCCTGCGATTAACGGCGCTATCATGGTAATGGACGGGCAAACCGGGGTTCTCCGGGCAGTCTTAGGGGCAAATTGGGTAACGTCTGTTAGAACAGCGGCGCTGTCAGTCGTCGCCGCGCGTCGACTTGCTGATCCCAATGCTGAGACAGTGGCTTTTGTTGGGGCCGGCGTGCAAGCTCACTCCCATTTGCTTGCGTTCTCCGAAGTTTTCCCCTTGAAAAGCATTCGTGTGTTCGGACGTGGCAAAGCGAATGTCGACAAGCTTTGTCGCCGGGCTCGGGACATAGACCTCGAGGCCCAAACAGCCACCAGTGCCAAGGACGCCTTGCGTGATGCCGATCTGGTAGTGACATCAATAACTTTGGACTATTCCATCGAACCTTTTCTGGATGCCCGATGGCTAAAGCCGACTGCCTTCGCCGCCATTACAGATGCCTGCATTCCGTGGCTTCCAGAGGGTATGACCGCTTTCAAAACTGTTATTGTTGACGACCGAAAACAGGAATCTGAAAGCGACAAACCAATGCTGCCATATCAGCGGGTAACAGGGGACTTGACGGAAATTGTCTCGGGAGCAGTCGATACCACTTTAAGCAAGAAACCGGCTGCATTCGCTTTCAGAGGGATTTCTTTGGGAGATTACGCAACAGCGGTACTCGCAGTTCGTCGGGCCGCCGAGGTACGAGCTCGGCAAAAGTAGGAAACTTTCGGCTTTGGGCTCAGCGCTGCCATTTTCTGCGATGAGCATGATTGACCGCTCGCAGCCCCGAACGGTCTTTGAAAGCTGGAAATTAACACCTCAGCCACCGTGGCTCGCTGCGACCGATTTTATGTTAAAGTAAGCAGGCATCAATTGGAGATTGTTGGCTCGGAGCAACGGAGATGGAACGCAAGTTAGCGGCCATTCTGGCCACCGATATAGTCGGTTTCGCGGGATTGGTATCACGCGATGAAAGCGGAACATTAGCTAAGTTGGTTCGACTAGAACGTGAAATCATCGGCATGCAGGTGGAAGCAAACCGGGGTCGTGTTTTTAAGTCTACTGGCGATGGGTTTTTGGCTGAGTTCTCGAGTGTCTTTGAGGCGGTCAATTGTGCAATTAACATTCAAAGAGCCTGCGCACGCGAAGCACGCCGGTCGAACAGTGACGACCCTCTCATCTTACGCGTCGGCGTTTCTCTCGGTGATGTCGTTGTACACGGCGACGATATTCTCGGAGACGGCGTAAATACTGCGGCACGGCTTGAAGCAATAGCGGAACCAGGTGGAATCGCGGTTTCAGGAGAAGTAATGGCGCAAATAGCGGGCAAGATAGATCTTCCGCTGGCGGATTGCGGTCACAAAAGACTCAAGAGAACTGATAGTCCAATACATGTCTACATGACCGTTTCAGAACCCGGAGAAGAGGGAGGTTTTCTGGATTTTGATGAAGATGAATTGGCCAAAACCTTAATAACTGGTGGCTGCATCTGTGGGTTAGTACGGTATGAAATAAACGCGCCTGCCATAAGCACCGGGTATTGCCATTGTAGTTGTTGCAGAAAATTTTCTGGTTCAGCAGTTAATGCATGGGCGGCTTTTCCCGCTTCTGCTGTTCGATTTCTCACCGAGGAACCTCGATACTTCGCAACTACGCCGATAGCAAATCGTGGCTTTTGTGCCAGATGCGGGGCAAGCCTAACTTATAAGCTCGTAAAGCCACGAGAAACGGCCTATCTGGTACTGCATACTTCGAGCCTCGACCAACCGGAAAACTTTGCTCCTTCAGTCCACTCCGGAATAGAAAGCAAAATGCCTTGGTTTGATATTTTGGATGATTTGCCGCGGACAAGATCTTCAGACTCCAGAGTTTTGCAAGAAGCATGGTCAAGTGTCGGTCTACCAGACCCTGAAACTTGGGGACCTTTGGCTAAGCCGCCTGATGTTTTTTAGTGATCGAGCGATTTCTGCTTTATCCGCAAAGAGAGCATTCCTAGCGTTTGAGAAAATGACAACATCGAGCCCAATGCGGGCGCCCATTCGACGTTAGTGCGGCTGCACAACGACCGAACGCTCGTAGACCAGATCGGTCGGTCGTTTTTTCTAGATTTCCAGTGTCCCCGGCTCACGATCTACTGATCGGCTTGACTTCCATTGAAGCCATGTCGCGGCGGTCAACAGTTCTAATATGCGACAGCACCTCCATCTCGAAACTTTCCTTGAAGGTAAATGGGCATCTGTTCTGATTAGAGCATGAAACTGCAAACCTATTAATCTGACCTAACGTGGCAATGGTAGCTTTGTCCGCAGAGCAATCGTTCACGCCGAGCGCCGCGAAGGTTCGATTGCCGCTCGCCGCTATTCACTTCAACGACTGTTCGCAGACCAAATTGGGCATTCTTCCAGCGGCAAAAAATATGTTTCCACATGTTGCACACTTGCTATGACTTGCCGCTGGTCTACAACTGGTGTCGTCAATCAGGAATGCCTGCGGCTGCCAGCATTTTATAGTAGGCGTCATAGATTTCTGGTTTTGCGATAGAGATACGAGCGCGCATATGCCGGAACATTGAAACGCTAAAATCGGGTTCCCGCGACATGTGAATACCTGCGAGCTCTCTAGCTCGGCTCCCATTGCCGAGAGCCATTTCCGCCACAAGTTCGTTCAGGCGAAAGACAGTCACAGTATTATGAAATGCACGCATTTTTTGGGCAGTTTCTCTTAGATCGCGCCAGTTCCCTTCCGCGATTTGCGACAGGCTGATACCCATGTGGACCCGGTAGTTTAGTGGGTCATTCGGGTTAAGTCGGAGCGCCTCCCTGGCATGAGCTTGTGCCACCTGCGCTTCACCCATCAGGCCATGCAGTACGCAACTGGATCCCCAGGCTGAAACGCAATTTGGGCTTCTCTCGACGACTTGATCCACAAGTGACAAACCGTACTCTGTATCCTCCGACAGAAACGCGAGTACGTAACCGGCATATGCTTGCGCCTCTAGGTCAAGATGTGATGCCGCCAGAGCCTCATGTGCCAGCTGAATTGCGCAATCAAATCGGGCCTCGTTTGGACGCGTATCCGGGTTCCATAGCAAAGTGCGGATCCAGCCTCGAAGAGCGCTTGCCAATGGGTACTCACTTGAGAGTGAAAGAGCTTTTGACAAATGGTCGTCTGCTTCAGTGAAATTGAACCTGTAGATCAAGGACTGCGCACGTAGGAAGTGATCATAGGCTCCAAGGGTGTCAGGGCGCTTGTGAGCAGCACGGTCTATTTCAGCTTGTCGGATACCTGGCGCAATCGAAGCAACGACAGCCTCGGTAATCTGGTCCTGAAGCTCAAAAACATCATCGAGCTTGCCATCGTATCGATCCGCCCAAACATGAGACCCGGTTTCCGCATCAATCAGCTGACCCGTGACACGCAACCGGTCACCAGCGCCGCGAACGGACCCTTCCAATATATAGCGGACACCAAGCTCTCGGCCGATACGACGCACATCAACCGAAAGCCCTTTGTAAGAAAAAGAGGAGTTTCGGGCGACCACGAATATCCAGGGCACTCTGGACAAGCTGGTGATTATATCTTCGGCTATACCTTCTGCAAAGTAATCCTGTTCAGCGTCAGGCGACAGATTGTCAAACGCCAATACGGCCACCGAAGGCTTGTCTGGGCGAGATTGAATTATCGGGGATTCAGTAGCAAATGCTGTTTGTACCGAGTAAGCAGTTACAGGGCGTGTGATATTCTTCAGATATTGCGGCCCCAATTCGGTGAACGATACATCCACCTTACCCACAAGGTCTTCGTAAACCCGACCTGAAACGATGATCCCTCCGGGAGGAGCAAGGCTTTCCAGCCGGGCCGCGATGTTGACGCCGTCACCAAGAACATCACCGTCGTCATCAAAAACATCGCCCGCGTGAATTCCCATACGGAATTGCATTTCCGGACTTTGCCCGCGCGCCCCGTTCCGCTCAGCCATCTGACCTTGCATCGTTTCCGCACATGCCAGCGCATCTACAACCGAGGAAAACTCTGCAAGAAAACCGTCACCGGTTCTTTTGAATAGGCGTCCGCCATTCAGGCCGACATGCGGCTCCAGCGCCCTAAAGTGGCCCCTATATGTGTGCAATGCGGCTTCCTCGTTAGCACTGACAAGCGCGCTATAGCCAACAACATCAGCCACGAGTATGGCAGCCAAGTACCGCTCCAAACAAAATCCTCCCGCGTATCCATTGTGAAGGAGTGTCAAAGGGATATTAGGGGTTTCGCGCATAAATCGCGATCAATATTCAATGAACATCAGTGACCGAATAACGACACGCAAGCTTTTTGCTTTTGGGTAAATTAGGCAGAAGCGGACCTCGAAAAACCGAACTTTGTAATTTCGACTTTACACCGCAGCACAGGCACTGGAGCAAGGTGCCGCGTATGACTGCCTTGAGGGCAAAACGAGCTTCTAGCCGCGAATGCAAGGTTTTCGCTTGGCACTTTGAAAGGCCTTCCTACTCGGGTGCCATCAAAATTCTAGGTTCAGCGCCACATGCTTGCTATCGTTTCATTAAGGGTCCATTGGCGGAAATCAGAATGAGGATACGGGCGTCTTCAAGGAAGGCATTCGAGTACAGAACACGTCTCACCGACAATCGGATTTGGGACATGTTCGCGCTGCGCCAAGGAGATGTGATTGTTGCAACACCGCCAAAGTGCGGAACAACATGGACGCAAGCCCTTGTGCTGTCGCTCTTGTTTGAAAAGCCAGGTATGGACAAGGTCATGGATGACCTGTCGGTTTGGCTCGACCCGGCGTTTCGAGATCAACTCCCCATAGCTCGAATGTTCGAAGCTCAAAGCCACAGAAGATGCATCAAGACCCATACGCCTTTTGACGGCATTCCTTTCGGTCCAGATTGCACCTACATCGCGGTGTTCAGACACCCAATCGACGCACATTTTTCGATGCGCCGACATGTGGCAAACCTGAAGGAAGACCTGATCCAAGACAGGTTCCCGGATGAGCCGACAGCTTCATTCGCCCTTTTTCTTGGTGAGACCGTTCGAGAGGAGATGGCCGATGGGATCACCCTTGAGGCCATCGTTCATCACTTCAAGTCCTTCAAGTCAAACATCCAACATCCCAACATACACATTTTCCATTACGCCGATATGCGGCGCGATTTGCTCTCTCATACTAGAAAGCTCGCTTCCGTACTTGGTTTGAAAATTGGCGATGAAATGCTGGCCGCAATTGCGGAAAGTATGCAGTTCGAGAACATGCAAGCCAATGCACGCGCGAGTGCTAAGGAAGAAACACAACGGTCCACAACCTTTAAAGACCCGTCAGCCTTCTTCGATAGCGCAAGCAGTCGCAAGTGGGAGGGCAAGCTTTCAGACGAAGACCTTCTTGCGTTTCACAAACGTCTTGCAGAGTTGCTTCCGGAAGCCGACGCGCGATGGCTTCAGTCTGGCGGAGAGCTTCCTGCTTAGGACCTCACTTTCTTAGTAAAGATTGCCGCTTCGGGACCGTCTCGGCCATCTGAGACTTTTTGCCGGATGACCCGTAACCACGATGAGCGGTCATTCATGCCCGCGAACGCGGCCAGGGTTTGCCCTAACCAACAACAGCCGTTCGCCGCGGTTTCGCCAGATGACTCAAATGTGGACGAAGCGGACCTTGCAAAGTTTGGTGGTCGAGACCGACTTTGGGCATGGTTTAAGGTAAGATCCATGCAAGTGCTGCGAGGGAGAGTACCATGATCGACGCTGAACAGCGATTGTTAGACCACAACATCATTTTACCTGCGCCGCTAAAATTGCCTGTTGGTATGGTGTTGCCATTTCCGTGGATTAACGTTCGGGGCGACCGGGCGTTCGTATCTGGTCATGGACCACAAGAAATAGACGGTACTCCGGCCGCGCCATTTGGAGCAGTCGGAGAAAATGTGTCTGTGGAAGAGGGCTACGCCTCAGCACGCAAAGTCGGGCTTTCTATTCTCGGCAGTCTAAAGCGCGAACTTGGCAGTCTAAACCGAATAACGGGGTGGTGCCGAGTTCATGGGATGATAAATTGCAAATCTGGCTTCAGCGATACGCCTGCGGTTCTCAACGGTTTCACGGATTTGATCATTGACGTCTTTGGAGAAGAGATTGGCCGCCATTCACGTACGGCGGTCGGGGTGGCAGGCCTACCAATCAACTTCCCAATTGAAATCGAAGCAGAGGTTATTGTCTCAACGGCCTAGAATACACGTAAATCCGGAACGACCTACTGGTCAAAAAGGAGCAGGAATGTCGCTGCGCCGGGCAGAAGTACTGTATGGAAGAAGGCATTTGGGTGAGCCAGAAAGGAGACTTCATGATTAAGTTTATGCCTAAGTTTCTGATTGTAACGGCGCTTTGTACGATCCAATATTCTCAATTAGCACTCGCGCAAAGTCACACTCACGACGCTGAAATCACGCCATACGCCGGTCTGCAATCCAGGACCATCAAAAGCTTATCTGAGACCGATCTAGAAGAGCTGCGGCGCGGCGGAGGTTGGGGTTTTGCTTTACCAGCGGAGCTGAATGGCAAACCAGGCCCAGCACACTTGCTCGAATTGCAAGATGAACTTGGACTTTCGAAGGATCAGGTGGAAAGAATTGGCACGATCCATTCTGAAATGCGCAAACAGGCAATCGTCGCAGGCGAGCGGTTTATTGAGGCCGAAGCGGCGTTAAGTGAAGCGTTTGCCGGTGACCAGCTTGACTTAGCCGAGTTAAACAAACTTGTTAAAGCGGCAGAAACGGCCAGGGCCGAATTACGACTGGTTCATCTGTCCCGGCACCTGCAAACAACACCGCTGTTGAGCGCAGATCAAATCCAGCAATACAGCATTCTAAGAGGGTATGAGAACGACCCGTGCTCCAATGTGCCCGAAGGCCACGACCCAACCATGTGGAAAAAACACAACGGTTGCAGCTGAATCCTTTTGAAATCAGCGCAAACTAATGTTGGACATGGAGCTGGGAAATCTGATTGCCCTTCATCCAATCTCTCAGCTATGTCGAGCAAACACACTCGTTGTTCCATCCAGACCAACGAGCAAGGTTTCATAAGGTTCTCGTTCGTCTGAAAAATCCATGCCGGGTGAACCCATCGGCATGCCTGGAACTGTTAGGCCGAGGCCTTCAGGATGTTCGGACAAAAGTCGATAGATATCTACTGCCGGGACATGACCTTCGACAAAATAGTCCCCAATAATTGCAGTGTGGCAACTGGAAAGCTCATCTGAGATTTTCATTTGTTCTTTAAGCGACCACAGCTGCTCCTGTTCCATGTCTAGCGTATCGGCGCGAAACCCTGCGGAGATCAGGTGATCTACCCACGCGGAACAACAGCCGCAGGTTGGCGTCTTGTAGACTTTAATGAATGGGGCTTCTTGTCCGACGGAAGGAGTAGCCAACACTGCTGCTGTACCCGCTAATAGAAATTCGCGTCGTTTCATTGGTCTCTTCTCCGCTTCCTCATGGGACTACAAAGATATTGTGCCAAGGCCAAACTTTTCAATGTTACCGGACTGAGCATCAAACGGGCAGTTTCGATACAAGATCTGAATCTCAATCCAAATAACACTGGTCGCCAAACGTTTTGTGGGTTGCATCGCGTATGGCTCAAGTTCACTCGAGCGTTCGGCAATAGACCTCGCGATCAACGTCGTGGTGAGGTCCATAGCAACCTTCTAAGCCGTGGCCATGCCAATTGCCTTGGTGGTGCCTGCCCGTGCAGCCTGCCCGTGCAGCCTGACAATGCAATCACTATGACCAAGAATGCCGCTCTGCGCGGGTGCTTGATCCAACAGTTCTGTTCCATGTGCAAACCAACCTAGTAGCAATCCGGCTACCTTTGCTTTGACGCAGGTCAACACCCCATTGCGGCGGCTTCCAAATAGCGGCAGTTAGTCTATCGTGAACAGCTCCTGTCTTTCAGCAACACCGCGCAATCTGTATTGCCCCAGGGAAACAAGACTTGGAATGGAGCCCACCAAGTCGCCCGCCACCTTATCGGAAACCACAATGTTCTGATCAAGAGCGCTGCACATGCCTAAAATGCGCGAAGTTGTATTTACCGCTGGGCCGACCACTGTGAAATCCAAGCGAGACCTACCGCCAATATTGCCGTAAAGAACATCGCCTGCGTGCAACGAGAGAGTGAAGCCGGTCGTTGGCAAACCATCAGCTTGCCGTCGTTGGTTGAGTTCCTCAAAAGTATCTCGCAACTCCGTTGCCGCGTGAATTGCGACGCGGCGAGCGTTCGGGACTTGATTAATATCGAAGATGGCAAGCATTCCATCCCCCATGAATTTTAGAACATTACCGCCATTGCGTTCGACTACGTCAACAGCTTCGGCGAAGTAGTCGTTTAGCAATTCTATGATTGAGTCCCCCGGAAGCGCCTCTGACAATTTGGTAAATCCTTGCAGGTCAAAATACCAAATCACCGCTGAGATAGTTTCCGATGAACCTCGGGTGATGTCCCCGGAAAGAACGCGCCTACTGGCGTCTTTTCCCAAGTACGCGGCGGTTATGTCTTCAGCCATCAGCCGGTTTGCCCCACATTTCAGCGTCAGGCAAAGTGGAGATATCAGTTGACGCAAACCGTCAAGTTGCTGGCTTGTGAAGCCCCCGCTCGCGTCGGTTGCCAACGAAATAATAGCACCTTCTTCGGCCTGCATCGGGTTAACAGGCGTAGCATTGTCCTGAACAAGGAAGAACCGTTTGACAGCAAAGTAGTCAGTTGCACCGCGCTCGCGAAGTTCGTCGAAGATCGGAAAGTTGAGCGCGGGTTCTTCGACTGTAAGATCTTGTCTGATCTCTTCAACGTTGTTTGCCAAAAGATAATAAATTGGACTTAGAACGTATTCCTCAGGCGCATCCGTTCTTCGGACAAAGTTCTCTCGCTCATGACCGCCATCCCTGTGCCAGCGAAAAGCGACAGTCCCAATCTCGGGATGATGAGCGCGAACAGTGATGTTTGCTCTTTGAAGCGGAATTCCTGCCGAAACAAGACGGTTGCAGAATGCTTCAAGCCAGAGCTCCACAGGCGCATTCTCTAAGCCCTGTTGAACCAGCCAATCTGCTATGTCCTGGATGGCGGCAGTCAGTTCCCAGTTTTGGACTAAAGGAGCTGCCATGATGTCCTCTTAGTGAGCTATCTGAACAGTTGGCTCGTAGTCTAATTCACTTCAAGGACACATCAAATTCAATTCTCCCACTGCGCTTGCAGCCCTAAGGTATATGCTGATCTTGTTGCGTATTGCACGCGCGACACCTGGGCAATGGTCGCAATTCATCGGGAATTACTGGCGATGTAAGGTGTGCTGCGAACCTCAAAACAACTGGCGGTGCTGCTCCCCTAGAAGACTAGGCGATTTGCCGGAGTTACGGCGCCCCCAAGACTTAATCTTGCCAATCCAACCGATACAAGACGTGGTGACCGCGTAGACCTTTCAGGAGTCTGGGTTCTATTTCAGAAAAAGAGAAATCGGTTCGTCCTCCGACCATGGCGCGAGTCGCATCTGAAACGAGTATCTCGCCCGCCGCACCAACGGTCGTTATGCGTGACGCTTTATTGACCACCGTACCGAAAAAATCTCCACGAGATTGCACGACATCACCAGTATGAATCCCAATCCGGACACCGAAAGATGGCTCCTCGGAAGCCGATGCAATGGCCCCCTGGATCTTGATAGCGGCCGTCAGTGCTTCTTTCGCGGACGGAAAGACGGACAACGTTCCGTCTCCAAGGGATTTCACGAACTGGCCATGGTACTTTTCAATGATCGCCGCCAACACTTGGAAGTGGTTTTCGATCAGCACCGACCAACGCTGATCGCCCAACGCCTCCGCCAATGTTGTGCTGCCCTCCACATCAGTGAAAAGTACCGAAGCCAAACCTTCCGTTTGGACCAGATCGGGTCCATCTTCACGCGCAGCATCAACCAGTTTTTGGATGGCCAGCTGTTCCTTACCCACGAGTTCAATATTTGGAGTGGGCACTGAAGCGTGGCGATTGATGATCTTCCAGGCCGCTCCCTCCAGGACAAAAATCAGGACGGTGCGATAAAAGACGGCTTCATCAAAGCCGACAAACTGAATCTTGTGGACGAAGGATGACCATCCCGTTTCTCCGTTTTCGAAGGCCTCAGCTTCAACTTCTTCGAAAACGACGGGTGCCGGGATCTCCGCAAAAAATCCGCTAACCCCATCGCGAACTGCTTGCCCGCTCCAAAACTCACCTTCGCCTGTGCCAACGAACCTTAGTTCATCTGCCTTCGACAGAAAATCCTGCAACTCGTCAGTATTCTTCTTGGTTCTGAGTATTTCATACCAACGCCTCGAAACTGCCAGCAATTCAGGTGAGGAACGTATCATCACAAATGACTCGAGACGCTAAATGGATTGAAACTTGCAAGGTTTTGCAACCGGTATCTCCATTTTTCGAAACATTCAGGTCAATGCTGCCGCTGAGGTTTCGCCGGATCAAGACATTTGTATTTCTCCAGAACAGAGCGCATCAGACGCAGATCAAAATGCGCGCGTCGATTCAGAGCGAACTATCGATTGAGTTTCTACGTTCGAATCCGGATCGCAGGGCATCGAATCGCTTCGCTGTCTGAGAGCTACTCTACGCTGTACTGACCCGCAAAATAGGATGCTTCATTCTTTTTGGCACACGCTAAGCTAGAAGGTTCCCAGAACTACGCGGTGAATTTCGAAGTGCAGCACGCTCCGTCTTGACATGGTTATGCGAACTGGTTCAGCTTGCGGTCATGACGTTCACACGCATCCACTGCCATCGAATATCGGCCTGAGGTCGATAACCCACGCGAAATCCGCGGGAGGCAGCATTGGTATGCGGGCGAGGCTTATATCCTTGTAATTGCTCCAGATTAGAGTGCACGAGTCGGTTCGATTCCGACGCCTCCTACCATCCTCAGGAGGTGTCCGACATGGCGGACAAAGTTACGAACGCAATTGATTTCAACGACATCAAGCAATCGGTCGAGGAGTGCCTCGGACGCACACCCGAAGGCTGGTCAGGCTTGGTCACGACGCTCTTCACAGAGATCAAAGAACACTGTGATCCGAAGGATGCCACCTACCCCTTCATCCTCCAGATCAAGGAGAAGCTGGGAGAGCTCCGCATCTACCACAGGTGTGATGATCGACACATCCAGTCGATGATCACCGCCACCATTGCACGAGCAAATCGTACCTGTGAGCGATGCTCAAACGCTGCCGAGACCCAACTTCTGGACGGCTGGTACAAGACACTTTGTTGCTGGTGCGCGCATGATGTCGCGAGCAAGCGCCACCCTGAAAGGAAGAGATTCTTTGGCGTTCGGAAAAATCCCCTTCGGGACAGGTTGACCTGCTCATTTTGTGGATATTTCGGTCAGATCGACCGATCTGATGACCGCGGACGTTGCCCTGCGTGCGTGGCGAAAGGCTGCTGAACGATGCTTAAAATCGTTGTCTACGTGAATGAGAGCGAAGTCGCCCGGGCCCATGCTGGGAATGTCAGCGACGATCTTAGTGGCCTCTGCGACTACGAAGTTCGCGTGAACGAACGAATGTCCAAGCCTCTCGGCATCGAAGAAAAAGCAGTACGCTTCGAGATCTCGCAGCATGATCGCAGGCAGACGGTGTGGGCACTGGTTGAGAAGATCGCCGCCATATGGCTGGAGAAGACCGGTGCGCGAGAGCCCCACACTAAGGCTGATGAGGTGACGCGCGCATTCCTGAGGCTAAAGAAGGCCGAGTTTTTGACCGGACAAGCACCGCTGTCTGATCCGATCAGCAGCGCGGAGGAGTTCGACGCGCTCATTGCTGACGTGGAGATTGATCCATTGACCCGAGCTCTTTTGGCACTGCAAGAAGCGGCGTTGGCATTGGGCCAGGCAAAGCTGTCTGGTCCGATTTCCGCAGATGAAATCAGAGCGCGCAAGGTAGATGAAGAAGGCAACGAATTGCTGTCACAGATTCGGGCGAGCATTCGCGAGCTGGATGACCGCATCGCTAGTGAAGTGAATGGCGAGGACCAGGGCGAGGACGAGCATATAGATCCAGCCATCGAAGCTTTCCTTGAGCTTTTGGAGAAAGACATCGCTGCTGGCAACCTCGTTGGAGACCTAGCCGAACACATCAAAGCGCACAAACGTCGATTGGGTAACGATCATGACCCGGACAATTGAGCCAATTTTCACAGATACCGAAGATCTTCGATTCCTGAAGATGACATTTGCGGTTCACGACAGTGAAAGCAGTGTTGTGGCCTCAATTTCCACCGCCGATTTCGAACGTATCGAAGATCTGACGGACGAAGAAATCATGCGTGTGGCGATTAACAAAGCTGACGCACTGGCGCGGCTGAAGGGTGGGTAATGTGAAACCTGTTGTCGACTGGAATGACATCCAAACAAGCGTTCTAAAAGCACTTGGTGAGCATCGCGCTGGCTGGGCTGATCAGCTCGCACTAGTGTTGGAAGATGTGAAGCGCAGTGTTGCTCAACACACCGATATCTTTGGGGATGAGTTGCCGGTGATCGTACAGATCAAGCAAAAATTGGGAGGCCTTCGTGTCTACACACGAAAGTGTAATCGAAATATCCTCGATGAACTCGATACTCGTGTCGACGAGATCGAGAAGACGTGTGAATCCTGTGGAAACACCGCGCAGGTGCAGAGCATTCGAGGCTACCTAACGACGCTTTGCTGCTGGTGCTACAACGACTACCTTCAAAGTCGGTTTGAAGGCGCTGAGATGATTTGGCCAACAGATCTTGAGCTCAATGTGGCAGATCGCTTCCCAGACCTGGTGAGCGCTGATACTGCCTCACTGTGGCCAAGCATTGGGCCGGGTCGGCTCGTCCTGCTGGGAAGGTTTCTTGCGGAGGCGGAGCATCTGGTTCGAGAGAACTGTGAGACACCGATTCAAGTGCAGATCTCGGATGTTACGACGGGCTCAGACTGTTCGATCCAGATCAACTTCCGTCGGTATGATCAATGCCTGGATCTCCCGCTCAAGCGTCTCGTACTGGACAGCAAACGCACATGTGCACGATGTGGCCATGTGGGGGATATTGTACGGAAGAAGAACAAGGCAACTGCCCTGTGCGCGCACTGTCAGGAGCAAGGCGATTGGAATCCCTTCGATGAGTAATGAGTTTTCCGATGAAGAGATCTTTGGACGTCCGTTGGAGTCGATCCCTCTGGATGACCTGATTTATGAGCTGAAAGCACGACCGAAAGAGGGTTCAGATGCATGGCCGGCACTTCTGAGGACTGTACAAGAGCACATCGTGGACGCTGCTCCAGCTGACGGACTAGCAGAATGGACAGACATCTGGATTAAAGAGAATAAGTGGCCAAAGTGACTGAAAAAGACAAAATCACAGAAGGATCTGGTAGCGTCTATAAGGATATTGGCCTGCCGGAACCGGTTGTCAGTGTGCTGTTCTGCGACCTGAGGATCGTAGCAGTAAGAGGACAGTTCTACCCAGTTGAAATCGCGGTCTTGAGAGTGATCGATGACGAGCCATACACTTGGTCATCTCGCATCTACCCTGCCCTGAACTGGTCACATCAGGTTTTGGCCGCATCTCCAATCAACCTTTCGACGGCTCCACCTGCCGTGGATGTTGCAAGCCAGGTTTCGGGCATCATCGACCAATGCCCGGCGGGTTGGATCTATTCAGATTCTTCTTCAACGTCAGGACTACTGGAGCGCTTGCTGGCAGAAGCAGAGGTTGAATACGTTCAAAAAGTCGATGTGCTGCGTGCGGACCAGATCATGCAGGATGATGCATCTCGTCGAACGATGAAACAGCTGCTGAATTCACACAAGCGAACCACTGACGATCCGCTAGATGAGGTGGAGCGGTTGTGGACATGCTACCAAGCAGCGAAGGCCTCACAGGAAGGAGATGAGCGATGATTTTGGCGAAAGATGCCTGCCGTAGATAATCAGCCCTAGGCAAACGTTCGCAACTGGACTTTACAAATCCGAATAAGCGGACGGAGCTGACATTCGAGATCACCGAGTCTACCATAGCGGCATAAGTTAGGGAGGCTTCAACATGACTGATCCCAATGAAGTCGCGCACCATTACCACTCCGGTCACTTGCTAAAGCGAATTTCTGATGGTTGCGCAGCACTAGACTTGACCCCACCGATTTCTCGCGACGCTTTGGCGCCGGTTGACGAGTTTCACATTGGTGGACGCCTTGCGACCGAACCTTTTGTGCAGGCTTTAGACCTTTCGCCCCAAAGTCGGGTTGTCGATTTTGGATGTGGCCTCGGTGGTCCTGCCCGCTATGTCGCAGCGGCCACTGGTGCTCATGTGACCGGCATCGATTTAACTGCCGAGTTTGTGGAAACAGGACGCGCCCTTACAGAATGGACGGGCATGTCGGATCGGGTTCAACTCATCGAAGGCAGCGTGCTTGATCTGCCGTTGGAATCTGACTCGATGGACGCTGCTTACATGATCCACGTCGGCATGAACATTGCGGACAAAGTTGGCATCGCGCGGGAGGCAATGCGTGTGCTTAAACCAGGGGGTATTTTTGCGATTTACGATGTGATGCAAGTCGGCGAGGGCAATATGGATTATCCAGCGCCTTGGGCTTCGACTTCGGATCAGAGTGCGCTTGCACCACCAGAGACATATGAGGCGGCTTTGAAGTCCGTTGGTTTCGAATTGACCGGTAGGATCGACCGCACCGTGTTTGCCAAACAATTCTTTGAAGATTTGGCGGCTGCGCAAAGCCGTGCGGATGGTCCTCCACATCTTGGCCTGCATCTGATCATGGGCGACGACACAGCGCTAAAGGTCCAAAACATGGTGCGAAACATAGAAGGCGGATTGATAGCCCCGATTGAGATCCACGCCCGTCTGCCCATCTAACTTTGCGTCCGCACTGGGCTCGAATTAATCATTCTCTGCGGTGTGCGGATGGACCGATGGCAGCCCGAAGCAGACATTCACAGTCACGCTTTTCAGTTTTGCACTAAGCCATTCACTAGGACATGCGCGACGTTCAGAAAATCATGTTGTCTTTTCCAAGCAGCGTAATTTGCGCTACCAATAGACATGAATGGAGACCGCAGACTTTCCGCAGTACTCTCGGCCGATGTAGTAAACTACTCAGGCCAGATTAAGGCAGATGAAAATAGGACTCTCAGCGAACTTCGTGTTCTACGTCGAGAGTTATTTGATCCTTTGGTTAGCGATCATCGAGGTAATGTCGTTAAGAGGATGGGTGATGGATGGATAGTCGAGTTTAACTCGGTATCTGATGCAGTACGATGCGCCCTTGATCTTCAAAGCCAGGTGTCAACTCAGTCCTCATTGAAACTACGAGTGGGTGTGCATCTTGGAGATGTCGTATTCGACGAAGATGACATTTTCGGCGATGGCATCAATCTATCTGCACGTCTACAAGAGGCTTCCAACGAAGGGGCTGTGTTAATTTCAGATGTCGTCCATCGCAGCCTTGACGAGCGCCTCGCTGAGCAATTTTATCGCGCTGGAGAGCGACAGTTTAAGAACGCGCCGTCACCAATAGAAGTTTTCCAATGGTCGCCGCCAGGTTCTGCCCCACCGCGAGTAACTCCGGCTAGCCATACAAAGTCTCTGCTAATCGGCGTCTTACCTTTCGATAATCTCTCTTCTGACCCCGATCAGGAGTTTTTTGCAGATGGAATTACCGAAGAGATCATCACCACTTTATCAAAACTCCCGAATTTACTGGTCGTCGCGCGTAACTCTACATTCGTCTACAAAGGTCGCTCCGTTGACGTGAAACAGGTCGGTCTGGAGCAGGGTGTCGATCTTGTTCTTGAGGGAAGTGTCCGTCAAAGCGGTAACCGGGTGAGGATCACAGCACAGCTAATCGATGCAAAGTCCGGCATGCATATTTGGGCAGACCGCTATGATCGCCTCATTGAAGATGTATTCGAAGTTCAGGATGAAATCGCACTTAGGATTGCAACCGAGCTTCAAGTCGAACTGTTGGCGGGAGAAATGGCTCGTTTCAGAGGATCCGGCACAAATAACCTAGGCGCGTGGACTGCTCAACTAAAGGCCGTTGAGGCTTCGCGCAGAATTACCAGGGAAGCTCAGGCCGACGCTCGCCGATTTGCACAACAGGCAATTGCACTCGACCCGGGTTACTCGGCTCCGTATTGTACTTTGGGATTCATTTGCACTGTCGAAGCACGACATGGATTTGTTGCTGACCGGCGTGCCGCGCTAGCGGAGGCTCGTGACTGCGCTCAGCGAGCTCTGGAAATAGACAGCTACAACCCAGAGGCTCACGCTATTGCGGGTTTTGCGGATGCAATCGATGGCAAGCTGGTTTCGGCTATCGAGAAGTTCAACGAGGCACTAGCGCTGAATCCAAACCACGCTGACGTGGCTGCCAGACTGTCAATCACCCTAGCTTTCAATGGCCAGGCAAATGAAGCGATCCAAGTCGCACAACAAGCCATTACCCTGAACCCTCACTATCCAGGTTGGTATGCAGGCGTTCTGGGTTTAGCCCTTCGACTCGACGGTCAATACGAGGAAGCCAAGAAAGCATTCACCGAATATGGTCAAAGGGTTGAGGGCTTTGGTCACCTCGACCTCGTAATCGTCCATGTAGAGACGGAGAACCTTGAGGCCGCTCGCGATGAAGCACGGAATGTGATGAAATACCGCCCTCAGTTTTCCATATCGGACTGGGCGAAAACTCAACTTTTCTCTGACAGAGAAAGGCTGGAGAAAGACTGTGCGTCTTTGCGACTAGCCGGTTTGCCTGAATAAGAGCAGGGTTTCGCAGTAGCAGGTTGGTTTGTGATGGAAACCGATCTCACACGTTTCCGATTTGGGTTCGCGATGGCCTTGCGCTTCTAGGTGCCTTGGCGGTGGGCCGCAGTCCAAACCGGATAATCACAAATGGGCCTAGCAATTTCCCGGTTGCGGAGGAAAGCTGCCCTTCGCGGTTAAACAAACCAAGCCAAAATTTTGGCCGATTATCCGCAGGAACTTGAAGCTTAATTTATTTGATCACGCGGGCTTTATCAGTGTTTCCAGATATTCTCGAGTGTCGGCGTCCCACGAGCTGGGGTCCTCTCCATGGGCGACCACCGCGTGCAGTTCCATGAGCTTCCAGACTTCGTCCTTGGTCGCAGCAACTACTTTGCCCGGGCAGGCCTCCATGCCCTCGCAATCCTTGCAGGCATATGAATAAACAGTGTTCATCGCTTTCTCCTCCGTTCGCTCGAAAAGTTGCTTAGAACTCAGGAAACGTCGGCAGCCCGTCGTCGAGTTTTATCCATGGCTGCTGATGTGACACGAAGATGTGGGCCTTGGGTTGCGCAATCGATGGGTCGTCCAACGTTACAGAAGAAAACCAAGCGTCAGCGCTCCAGTCTTGGCCCTCAACTTCATTTAGGGCGGCATAGGTCAACGTCGTTCCACAGTCCCGACAAAACCCGCGGCGAATACCCGGAGTTTTCTCAATGTGTTGGATTTCGCCTTTGATAACGGCGAAGTCTTCGGCGGCCACTTTAGCCCAAGTTGCAAAGGCGCCACCAAGGGCCATTTGGCATGAACGACAATGGCAATGTCCCGACCAGACAGGTGGTGTCGCGATCTGGTATCGAACAGCACCACAGTAACATCCACCTTGAAGTTTTTCCATCGTATCAAGATCTCCTGGCATGCGGCTAGGTTGACATCAGCACTAAAGCATCCGCTCCAATATTTTATAATAAAAGCGCAGATTTCACTGTGAATAATGTCAAGAATGCCGATATTATGCGACTCAAATAGTCTAATCAAACATTAGAAAATCTACAGCATGGACTGGCTGCACCTTCCCCCAATGAACGCTTTGCGCGCCTTCTCAGCGGTTGCGGAAGCTGGGAGTTACACCGTGGCTGCTGAACGCTTGAACGTGACCCAAGCGGCTGTCAGCCAGCAGGTCAAATCGTTGGAAAGGCATTTGGGTGTAGCTCTCGTTGTTAGACGTGGGCGCAGCATTGAATTGACAGAGCCAGGCATCATTCTTGCGCGTGAACTGGGTATCGGCTTTGAAATCATTGGAAGGGGTGTCGAACGACTGGCAGAACACACAGCGCAGCGTCCCGTTCAAGTGACAATGTCACCAGCATTCGCGGTGGAGTGGCTATTGCCGAGAATGGCAGAGTTTCAACAACAACATCCAGAGATCACTTTGATGCTGAACCCAACTTCTGAACTGGTTCAGATAAGACCAGGCGGCATCGATGTCGCCATTCGGTATCACGACAGACGCATGCCGAGAAAAGAAGAGGATACTGTCCTTTTTTCCGACATGGTCGTGATCGGGGCACCTTCACTGGTGGGAGGCCAAGATCTGCGTGACCCGGCTTCTCTGACGAAGCTGCCCTGGTTGCAGGAACTGGGCACCAACGAGGCGGCTGACTGGTTCACCTATCACGGGGTTGTTCCTGCCGAACCATTGACCATAAATCACATGCCGGGGAACCTGATCATGACTGCGGTTCGCCGGGGTGACGGTATCACGTATACCGCCAGAGCTTTTTTCGAGGACGATCTATCATCTGGTCGGATGATTGAATTGTTCTCTGAGCCTTTCTTCGGCGTCTATTACATCCAGACGCAGGCAGAATTTCAGCGCCCCGAGGCTAAGGTGTTCGTCAACTGGCTTAAATCTCAGTCGCAAGTCGTATCGAGACACAACTCTGGAAGCTGAGACGTATCTATTTACCCCTCTGCTCTGTTTGCTCAAGACCGTTGGTTTCGCCGTTTCTTAAGGCTGCTTTGTGGAGGAGCCAGCTGCGATCAGAGCCGCCATCCCTCCATCGATGAACTGCACGTTTTGAAAACCCATCGCAGTCAATACATTTGCCGCTGCCGCGCCTCGGTAACTAGGAGCGCCGCCACAGGTGGTGAAAATTCGCCTTCCACGATCCTGTAACTCTTGAGATCTGTATTCACTTTCAAGGTCTGCCATCCAAGCGACGGCGCGACCAGGAGCCGGAATTGCTCTCGGGCTGATACCCGTGGCCGCCATTTCAGCACTATCCCTCACGTCCACCACAAGTGCGTTGGGGTCTTCGATCAGTACTGCCAGCGCGTCAGTTGCTGAAATTGGATTTGCTTTGGATATTTCCTGAGCTTCCATTTGTGCGAATGTTAAGACCATGTTGCCCCCCGACTGCAAATCCTACGCGATGCTACCATGCGGCTGATTTACCGCAAAACGGCATCCAAGCGATGATTGCCGGTCTTGTGGTCGCCCAGACGGTTGCCATCAACGAAGTTAAACAATTCCCGATCAACGGCAGAAGCGGGCCTCGCAAATGCCCCAGCCATTGCTGTTGATCCGAGATTACTCGGCGGCCAACGCCTTCTGCCTGCAATAACACGACGCCTTTATCGGCACCTCGGCGCGGGCAGCGGCCTTGTCCAATTGTAGCTTAATGTGGGCGGCTTCGACCGTTTCACCGCGCCGGGTGAGACATTCGTGCAAACCATGCAGGCTCCAGACGTTGCCCGGATGCTGACAGGCCCGGCTAAGCGTTGCATCCAGGCCAAGGTCTGCACGGTAAACAGCTTCGGCTTCCTCCATCTGGCCCTGTTCAAGAAGAAGAGCACCCAGCGCATGACGGGTGGGTTGCATCCAGCCCCAGGGCTCGTCGTATGGCAAGTTATCGTCGATCTCCACTGACTTTCGCAGGTGATCAAAGGCCGTTTCGTGCTCTCCTGTGTGATAGGCCAACTCACCCAGCATCATTTGCTCAGCGACCTTCAGAATGTCCCGACATGTGTTGTTGAACAGCATTCGGGTCTCAGGAACTCTGGCCAGAGCATCATAGAACTTGGCTTTTTCACTCTCGGCTTCAGCGACCCTGTGTAGGTTGGCCAAGGCAACCGTCCTTGCATACCGCATCATGGCGATAGTGACGCTGTAGAGCTCCGAATCTTCAGGTAAATCCTGATCAAGGATAGCCTGCCAGCGTCCAAACCTGATCAATACATGTTGTTTCATAGGAATGAACGCCTCGAACCAATCAGCCATTGGTCGAAGTGTCTCTGAAGGTAAAGTTTCGACAAGCTCATCGGCAGCTTCCAGTGCCGCCGTTGGCTGCCCTAAAAACATCGCTCCGTAGATTTTGAAGTGGTAGTTGTGACACCTGTAAACGGAATAGAAGTTGTCAGGACCTTCGCGTTCCAGGAACTTTCGATCTGACAAGATGGCTTTGTGATTACGCAACACAACGTTCATGTAATCTCCACACAAGACGTCAATATGGGTGGGCATGTGAAGCAAGTGCCCGGCTTCAGGCACCAACGTGCTGAGCACATCACCATGGCGAAGGGCTCGCTCAGGATTTGGCGACATTTCCATCAGGTGAATGTACATGTGAAGGAGCCCTGCGTGCTCCCATGCTCCGGGGAGTGTATCAAATGCAGTTTCGAGGACTGCTATGGCTTCAAGTGTATCGGCTCCATCCGCTGGTTTCCCAGTCGGCAAGTCCCAAAGCTGCCAAGGGGTCCGATTCATGAGTGCCTCGGCCAGGAGGGCGCAAACGTCGAGATCCTGTTTGAATTCAGCATGCAGCTTTCGCATCGCGTCAGCGAAGGCATCATTCCACGGGCTGAAATCCTCAATATCCGATGAGGATGGATAACGAGCCGGAATGGCTTCGATGAGCGCGCGTTCAACAGGCGTCAGTTTGTCCTTTAACGACGCAGCAGCCTCGATTGACGCTTTTGCCAAGGCGATACAGTCAGGCTTCTCGTCTTCTTCGAATGTTTCCCAGGGCTTGTTGTAGTTCGGCCCAATGCAATACGCGATGCCCCAATGCGCCATTGCGCAATTTGGATCCGCAGCCACGGCATTCTGAAAGCATACAATCGCTTCTTCGTGGTTGTACGCGTAAGTCCAAGCCAAACCACGATCAAACCAAAGCTGGGCTTCGTCCGACGAGGTTGTGATCTTTCGGCTGTAGCTACCGAGATCATAGTATTCCATCACAATAACCCCCTAATTAAAGGTAGGAGGTTACCACAATGGGCTGCTTCTCGATACTGGCGACATCAAAGCCGACCCAAGGCATAGACCCGACTTATATGAGCCCCATTTGATCGAAGCACTCTTCTTGGCGACTGATCAACTTATCGGCTACGTGCGTGACGCACCGTCCAATCCATCCACAGTAGCCCACCGACAAGACCACAAACACCGCTCGCACACCTAAGATGGTCTTTTGAGAAAGCTGATGTCGGCAGTCAGGTTGGTCTTTTCCGCCAACCAACACTTTTGGGGCCTGGTAAGGTCGTGCGACAGCTTCTGTTCTAACTGGCGTTGAAAACGTGTAATTTGGGCTCATTGCGGGCGTCAAAAAACGGGCACCCTACCCTTCTAGCGTGGCAACTGCATGGTCGTGAGAGGTATGCGGTCGATGCATGTTGAGGATACGTCGAGCTTCATTCGATTGTCCCGATATTGCCAGCGCATGCGCCAATGAAAACTCAATAATGTCGCGTTGCGCCCGGCTACCACCAAGGCGTTCGTGCTCAGACATGACACTTACGAATTTCTCAATCGCTTCGTCCGCATTTCCATCCGCCAACGCACGGAATGCGCCTGCTACCGAAGCAACGGTGGGGCCTGCGGGTCCCTTTGCGCCGTCAATGGTTGCTTCCAGGTGCTCTCTTTGTCCCGCCATCGCATGCGCAAGAGCAGCGTGAACATCCGCAAAAGCCAAGCCAGGCGAAGGAAAGAACTGAACAGCATAGTCGCTGAGTTGTTGCCAACGCTCCTGAGGAATTTGCTCGCCAGCCAAAAAGGCGCGGTGAACAATTGCTACACTATCAGTCAAAACGCTAAGTGGCGGCGCAGGAGGTCGGTCGGGGGAAACATAATCATCGAACAGCTTCCACATACCTGCCACATCGCCGCTCTCAAGCGCCCACAGAGCGACGTGCCAGCTGAGATGGCAGTGCAGATACGCTGTGAAGGGATAGTCTTGCCAGAACTCGCGAAGATAAGCGTAGCCAGCGTCCGTCTCCCCGTTCTCATAGTAGAGATGGGCCCTGACATGTGCACTGTGTGCGCTGTCTGGCTTCAACTCAAGTGCGCGCTCAATGTTTTCCGCGGCCGGGCCGATCTGTCCGGCCTCCATCTGGGCAAATGCATGCTGGCAGAGAAACCACCAGTCGTCGCCATAGTGCGGCTTCAACATGGTTGTGTAAGCAAGCTGCTCCGCCTCGCGACCAGCCCGACCTGAAAACCCTATTAAGCCAAATACGCTGGTACATGTCTGAGCAAGCAAAATATCTCGCGGACGGTCTGCGACGTGATCTCGGATGCGCCTGTAGGCCTGCGGTGCACGCCCCTCAATGAGATCGCTGATAATGTCGATCTGGGCGGCTTCGCGCGGGCTGACGCCATGCGACAGTTCCTTTGCGACGGCTATTTCACGCTTTGCATCTTGTCCACGCCCGACAGTAACAAGGTAGCGCGCAAGCCCAACATGCGGCATAGCAAAACCATCATCTGCCCGCATTGCAGAACGGTAAGCTTCTTCAACATCATCAAAAGCACCCAGAAAACGGTCGATGCCTTCAACATAGGCGTCTCGCGCAGTTTGTGATATGGTCGTTAGCGGGCTTCCGTACCGATCTTCAAGCATCCAAACCTTCCACTATCTGTACCAAACCTGTCCGTCAGTGAGCTATATGAGCATGCCTACCCATTAACGAGTCAAAGGAAATTGACGTTACGAGGCGCCATGATTTCAGCATCCGTTTCTTTCAGAAGTCTCATGAAATCATCAAAAAGCCGTTTGAACCATATTTGCTTTATTAAATCCAGATTTTCAAAAATTGGACTCCGAAAGCAATTTTGGGGATTATTCCATACGGCTCGACCCGCGTCCGGTTAGAGGAGAACGTAGGTATGACAACCCAAACTCGCCCGCTCATTGATACGGCTTGGTTGGCAGATAACCTGACTAACCCGAAACTACGCGTCATTGATGTTCGCTGGAAGTTTAGGGAGGAAAACGGCAAGGGCGTAGCCTATGACGATAGGAGTGAGTTCCAGGCCGAGCACATTCCTTGCGCAGTGTATGTTGGCATGTCGACGGAGCTTGCAGACAGCACTCAGAACACTCCCGACATGATGCTCGGGCCAGAGGATTTTGGGAATAAGATGCGCGAGTTGGGTGTTTCTAACGACAGTCATGTCGTGGTCTACGATGACTCCGGGCTTCCATTGGCGTCTGCGCGTCTTTGGTGGGCACTTTCGCACTATGGCCATAAAAACGTGCAGGTCTTGGACGGCGGCTTGCAGCAATGGAAACTCGAAGGTCGGCCCACTGAAACTGGCGATCTAACCGTTCAGCATGGTGACTTTGAACCAATAGTGCAGAGCAATTGGATTGCCCGCAAAGCTGATGTCTTGGATGCGATTGGTAAGCCCGGAGTCAGAATTGTGGACTTTCTTCCAAACGACCTCTTCCGAGGCGACGGAGTTCACACATGGGGAGGTCGCTCGGGACATATTCCCAGTGCCGTCAACATACCGGCGATATCGAACATCGATCCGGATTTGGCACACATACCCATTGCCGAACGCGCAGCTAAACTAAAGGAACGTGGTTCATTCAAGTTGGCGGATCATTCCAAGCTCCTCAAGCACTATCAGGACAAGGGAATTCAAACTGACGATGAGGTCATCGCCTACTGCGGCCGTGGCATAGCTGCTTCTTGTGGGCTCCTTGCGTTGCGCCAAATGGGGTTCGAAAAGTCCCGCCTGTACGATGGTTCATGGGCTGAGTGGAGCGCCGATGAGGGCCTTCCGGTTGAAACCTCGTGAGACTACGATTTTGGGTCACTTTGGGTGGTCCAATTATTGACGCGTTGCTAGGAGGATATTTTCGATGACGGACAATTTCCGGCTGACCAAAGAAGCTGCGCAGAAGTACAACAACCATAGTGTGCCTGCGATGTTCGGCCCATTGGCTGAAGCAACAATGCAGAAGGTTCAGTTTCGAAGTGGCACTTGCGTTATCGACATTGCATGCGGCACCGGGGCTTTGACGCGAGAGATTGCAAGGAAACTGACGGGCGAAGGCCGGGTTGTTGGCGTAGATCTGAACGAAACCATGATTGAGGTCGCGCAATCCAATCAGCCGGATTGTCGTCATGTGCTCGAGTGGTATGCAGCAGATGTAACCGAGTTACCTTTCGAAAATGCTACGTTTGACTATGCCTTCATACAACAGGGGCTTCAGTTCTTCCCCGACAAATCCTCGGCTTTGCAGGAAGTTCATCGGATCTTGCGCAATGACGGTCAGCTATTTTTGACATGTTGGCGTGCAGTGTCGCCCTTCAATGGAGCACTTGCAAAAGCTCTCGAGCGGCATGTTGGAAAAAATGCCGCAATCAAGGCCAGAGCGCCTTTTTCGTTTCGAGATGGGAACCTCATTTCTAAGTTGTTGGTCGATGCAGGCTTCAAGATAGCTCGTCACGAGCCATTGGTACTAGAGCGAAGATTTATTGACCTTCGTGCGCAAATCATGGCGCTGCCAATCGAAACTGATCTTAGGGATGCAGGTGCTGACGTCACCAACAAGGTCGTGGAAGAGGTTGCAGACGCTTTGTCTAGATATGACAAAAAAGGCGTATTGCACGTACCGCAAGAAGCGCACCTTTTTGTCGCCGCGGTATAGGTCAACGACCACTGGCTCAGTTCTCTAATACGATCTTTACCATGGTCGAATGCCAATGCGGCATTAGCTGCCAAGCGTGGCTCCGCGTTGACGGTTGAGTGGACATCAAACTATACTTTTGCCATGGCCAGCGGAAAATACATCGACGATTTGTCGGTTGGCGAAACCTTCGAAACCGGCGGCGTTACGCTGACCGAGGGAGCGATTATTAACTTCGCACTGGTTCATGACCCGCAGCCCTTCCACGTTAACAAAGTGGCTGCCGCAGAGTCGATTTTCGGCGGTCTCATAGCCAGTGGATTTCAAACAATAGCGCTTACTTTCAGGTTGTTCCGCGACACTGGTGTACTTACCGGCACCAATCTGGGTGGACATGGTATGGACGAGGTACGGTGGCTGGCTCCGGTGTATTCCGGTGACACGATCAGCGTGCGCGTCACGGTTGAGGCAATTGCACCATCACGTTCGAAGCCAGACCGGGGAACGGTCAAATTCCGATACCAGACATTTAACCAGAACAATGTTGAAGTTCTTAACCTGGTGATGCACCACGTGATGGCATGTCGGAGTTAAGACGGTTTGCAGCGACTTGGGCGCGGCGATCAATTCGACCTCCCTTTGTCATCTTCAAGAGTATCCTTGGGCTCGCCACATAAGGCTTCTATTCGCAATTGCGGTCGTGGCGTACATGCAAACTAGCTTGTTCGCGTGTTCTCAATCCTTTTTTGCCCAAATAACTACTTGTAGATTGCCGCATAGCGAGGTGCGAAGAACTTAACGAAGGCTCTAACCTCTGGCCGACGATAGGCTTCCGGCGAAATGAGCATTAGGTGCGGCACCGCAAGTTCGGGGATTTCGTCGAAACATCGGATAAAAGACATGTCTGTTTCCACCAGCTTGACATTGCTGATCCCAAGGCCTTGCCCTGACCTGATCGCCGCATGCATTAGCTCCAGTTCAGTGAAAGACATGACAATCTGGTCCGGCTCCACGTGATTGGTCAACCATTCGTGGAATACATTTGGCACATCGTCCCGCTGAAAGGTAACAAATTGATGCCCGGCCAGATCATTCGTTGACCCCGGTAAGCCAAATTTGTCCGCGTAGTTTCTGCTGCCGAACAAAGACCAGCGGGCCGTGCTGATCTTACGACAGATCAGGTCAGGATCGGGATCGGTTCTTGCAAGGCGCAAAGCAATGTCGGCCTCGCCCGCCATCAGGTCCAGCGCCCGAACGCTGGACAAAAACTCGAATGCGACATCCTGATTGACGGCGGAAAACTCGTTTACGATTTCGATCATGCGTGCGGAGAAATTTGCCGAATAAGCGGTGATACGGATGGGTTGTGTCGACGTCAATTCTTTCGCGCAATCGACAAATTCAAGGACTGAAGTCTCTATTGCTTCGGCGAGGTGAACGAGGCGAAGGGCTTCTGGGGTCGGTTTGAACCCGTGCGTACCGCGCTCAAAAAGCGTCAAGCCTGTTTCTCTTTCGAGAACATCAATGCGTCGGGCAACCGTTGGTTGGGAGACCTTTAGCTTTCTGGAGGCCGCAAGCGTCGACCCTTCTCTGAAGACAGAGAGGAACACACGAATATCCGACCAATTTCGGAACCCGCTCTTCATTTTTGTAGAACAGCACAATTTTGTGCCGGATACCAGAAAAACGAGTGAACAGTTACCGTTGTTGCGACAGCGCAAGTAACTCGGAAAGGACCACGAGATGGCTTCTCATACAATGTCACCAAGCATCTGGACCGTATTTGGTGGACTGTTCGGTAGGACCAAGAGAGGCTTCCCTGAAAACCAGAAATCGCGGCTTACGGACAATGATCTTCACTCGGAACGCGACTATATAAATGAGGTGATCTGGAATAATCCGGACGCGTTTTCGAGTGAGTTGGACGTTCAGAACATGATGAGTCTGTATCCAGAAAGGTTCTGAAAACACTTGGTGACAATCGGCCGAACAGGGCGATTAGATCACGCCAAATACAGCTGCAAGCTGGAAGTGACAGCCACGCACCTGTGTTGTCGCCATTGAGTAAGTACCAATACGAGACCTTCTGTCATTACGCCTATCGCTGCGGTCGTTCGAACGTCTGATCAATGCCTGCACGTCTGGCACTTCCTTGGGACTTCACCGACGACAATTAAGTATGGACAAAAGATTTGCAGCACCTGTTGGGGCGCCTGTGACACCAATGGGGGTCTCTTGAACCGCGACTTTCATGAAGCCCGCGAAAGAACCTAGGCCGATTTACTTAGCTCAATCACCCCTTTTTGCGCACCACGACGACAAATTGGGTCATCGAAAAGAAGAAGCGTCCAGTCCTTGCAAGGCTGAGCTGCTCATCAAACCACGATTGCGCAACTGCGGGATCAACATGGTCATTTGCGACAGTGTATTGCTTCATGAGGTGCATCATCATGATTGCGAGGCCATCAGGCTTTAGCTGGTGATCTGTCATTGTGAACGACAAGACATCTTCCACATGGTCGCCGCGAGCCTTTATTAGTGCAGGCAGTCTTTCCGGGACGGAGCCACTCACAAAGTGCTGGTTCCAGGACGTCAGCATCTTTTGCATTCTGTCGGGCTCGTCGCTGAACCAAATCAAGCTCCCAAAGTGTAGATCGCTGATGACGAGGCGCCCGCCGGGTTTGACGCACCGCAGCGTGTCGGACAGTGCACCGTCTACGTCTTCGATGTACTCAAAGACCTGTACCGAGACGGCCTTGTCAGCACTCTCATCCTCAATGGGCAAACTATTTGCGGCACCAGCACGAAACTCCACGTTTGCGTAGTCACTGCACCGTTCTCTTGCTGCTGCTGTCATATCCTCGCTTGGGTCGATCCCGATGACATAGCCATCCGAGCCAACTGCGCGCGCCAACTCTGCTGTTAACATCCCGTTGCCACAACCGACGTCCAAAATGGTCTCACCGGGAGCAGGGCGCAGCGCATCAAATGAAGCCTGTCTTCGCCGCGTCAATTCAGCTCCTTGATAGGCGATTTCAAGTAATCTCGTTGTTTCAGCGTCAAACTTAAGCAACTCGCTCCCCTTACAAAGACCACAAGTCTACAAACCTTATCAGAAAATGGGTTATCTACGAAAAGCAGGACGGATCGTTGAGTCTTGAGCATGGATCCACCAACAATAAATGATTGCGCCGACTTGATCCGACGAATGATTTAACCTCGAGAGCGAAGGACGCAGCTGGCGTTTTATCGGACCATCTTTTTGTCGTCGTTCCAACGAAAGAACAACATCAATTCAAGGGATGTCGAGACCGTTCTCTCTTCCGAAATCGGTATAGAAGCTGTCACTGCGGCATCGGTTTAAAGTGGCTTCGTCCGCTTCTCTTGGGTCGGTGCCAGGGCTTTGGACACCTGTTCCTTCTATGAAGCGATTCACGAGATTAAAGACACCACAGACCTGGATAGCATCGAACAGCGCGCTCTCTGACCAGCCTGCCGCGTAGACCGCATTTGCGTCGGCTTCCGTCATTCGTGATGGCGAGATGGTGAGCTTTTCAATGTATGCCAGTAACGGTTTGAGGTGATCCTCGACGGGCGCCGTATCGCGGTCTTCCATCAGTGCCTCGATTGTCTCGACTTCAATACCGTAGGCTTTGGCGAAAACGATGTGCGCGCCATGACAATACGCACAAGCATTCAAGCCAGAGACATAGGCTGCGATTAGGGTCAGGACTCATAACCAATAAATGACGGTTGCGGCGAGGGCGATGGCGGAGAGGAAGACCTTCGGGCATCTGTCGTATCTGGTCGC
>NZ_JBQFYQ010000020.1:0-7180 GCF_056541565.1 Ruegeria sp. AG6
CTGCTGGCGGGTGACTGAGCGGTCGTCCGAGCCTAGTGCTGCGGATGACCGTTGAGAGCCCAAGGCTGACGACGAAAAGACGGCCAATCGCTATTGGGTTTCTATTGCGTTTTCTAAGCAGCGGCTACTCAATTGCCGTCCGAAATGTCTCGGTCAGCCGTGTGTTCAAACCGTGATGAGGTTTGGCTGAAGTACCGTAGTGCAACTCCGCCAAGGCAGCGATGTCATTGAAAATGACTACGGAGCCGCCCTCTTCATTCGCATAAACCAGAAGTTTTTGGCAAAAGGCATCCAAACCAATTGCTGGAAAGCCCGCCATTGCCACGCCACCGGGTGCTGGTCCGCCGAACAGCAAGAGAACCGTATCCGGCAGCGCCACCCCCAGTTGGGAAGCTTCGGTCGCAAAATCGATTTCCCCAAACCAGACGGTATCGTCCTGCCCCATCACGGCTGTCCTGAGACGTTCGACTGCCTCTGGTACGCTGAGCTGAGATCGCAGCTCGATGATCCCGTAGTCGGCAAACAACCCGTTGGTCGGCGCTGGTGTTGCATCCAAGTCGTTTAGAACTTCGAGCATCTTGCTCTGAAACGCACGCAACGAAGAAGCGTCCGTGAGTCCATGCCGGACTTTGAGAAACTGCGAGTCTGTGTAAGCGATCTGTGGGCTACCATCCTGAGCGAAGGAAAGTACGCGAAAAGGAAGGTCCAGACCTGCTCGCACAGTCTCTTCCAGAATTGGTGTGTTTATCTCAGGATCAGAAAAAATGAGTACACGAGACGCTGGCATTTCTACGCCTTCGGCATTGGCCAGTCGCGCGTGATCTATCGATGCGTTTGGAGTAACTCCCGCTTCGGCAACGACAGTCTCAAGCGCCAAGAAGTTTTCATCCACCGCAGTCTGGATGGATGACGATTGTGCAAGAGCGGATGGCGACACAGATGAAGTCGCAACCATCGAGAGAACGAAGAAAAACCTCAGCACTTTACCACTTCCTATTTCATCAAACTTTTTTCAGGGAAACTGCCGCCAGAGCCGCAAATGCTATCTCGGCTGCAAGATAAAAGAGAAGTATCCCGTTCGGAACTCCATCGATAAGAATGCTTAGTATGCGTCCAACGGCCAGTCCCGACATAAACAAAAATAGAACCCACAGCGCGGGGCGTTGTAATTCTGGTTTCGAAGCGGCCGCCAACCAAAACAAAGCGTTTGCCAGATAAAGACCCATAATCGCTCGGAACACGTGGGTTTGGTTCGTTCCTTCCACCGGAAATCCCAGCAAAACTGGGATCGAACTGCCCGGCATCAGGCCATATGATAACGCAATTGGCACGAGGCCGACGGCAGCAAGCAGAAGGACTAATCTGGCACTCATGGAGGACTCCTTCCCGTAGAGGTTTCGCTTTTTTGCGAAAATCCTAGTCGGTTTTTTGGGCACCCGATGATCCGACACGGATGCCCACGCTGCGGTGAGAAAGGCGTATTGGAAGCCTCGCTTTTTCTACTGAGAGATGCCGCCTTCGGTTGTTGTCTGTTCTTCAACATGATCTTGATTGGCGACCGGCTTACCGCGCGGAGGGAACTCCTCGAAAGTAGCGAGATGTGCCTGCACTAGTCGGGCGGCTGGGCCGAAAGCCCACATTTTCTCACCCATCCAGCGGACGTACATCCCGCTTTCCTCTGCTGCTTTCTCATACGGGTCGCGGCGAAGGTTGAAAAGCAAGGGGGCGACCAATTCTTCTTTAGGACCTGACCAGCCGTGGTTTTGAACGACAAAATGCGCCTTCCAATCGTTGTACCGTACTGCTTGGAGATCCGTGCCCTGATAGTAAATCAGCTCGCGGCGGCTACTCTCTCCATCCTCACCGGTCAGGTAAGATAGCTGGTTGTAGCCATCGAGGTGTACTTTGTACCCTTCATAACCCTCTAGGAGTTTCTCTCTTAGGTCTGTGGGGCCTCCCGCCGCGGCGACAAAGGTTGGCATCCAATCCATACCGCTGAAGATACCGTTCAAGACTTGTCCTTCAGGAATTTTGCCCGGCCAGCGAATAATCGCAGGTACCCTAAAGCCACCTTCCCAGGTAGTACCCTTTTCCCCATGAAACGGTGTCGTACCACCATCGGGCCACGTCAGGGTTTCCG
Source organism: Ruegeria sp. AG6 (assembly GCF_056541565.1). Classification (NCBI taxonomy): domain Bacteria; kingdom Pseudomonadati; phylum Pseudomonadota; class Alphaproteobacteria; order Rhodobacterales; family Roseobacteraceae; genus Ruegeria; species Ruegeria sp. AG6. Next base: position 2,141 of record NZ_JBQFYQ010000020.1, read on the forward strand.
GGCCGTTATCGGCGGTGAACATCACTATGGTATTATCGGCGACTCCCAGATCCTCAAGGTGGCTGAGAACGTTACCAACGTTGTTGTCCAACTCCTTCATGACAACATCCTGAAGTCCACGCCCATTGCCTAACATAGCTTCGTATTCGGGGCTAAGGTGGGTCCAGACGTGTGCACGGGCAGGAGCCATCCAGACAAAAAACGGAGTGTCCGACTCTACTGCACGAGAAATGAAGTCCTTCGTGTAAGATGTCACTTCGTCATCCAAAGTCTTTTGGCGCTCCGGAGGTGCAGGCCCGTCATCAATGATGCGCTGCTTCCCTACTTTTCCAAATCGCGGATCGACTGTTTCGTCTTCTTCCTCTGTTGCGAACGAATGAATGATGTTGCGAGGCGCAAATTGCGCATTGAATTCTGGGGCGTCTGGCCAATCCGGATCAGACGTATATTCCATAGCATTCAGGTGATAGAGCCAACCCCAATACTCGTCGAAACCTTTTGTAGTCGGTAGGAACTCGTTGAGATCGCCCAAGTGGTTTTTACCGAACTGGCCCGTCGTGTACCCCAACTTTTTCAAGAACATCGGAAGCGTCGGATCATCCGGATTTAACCCTATCGGATCCCCCGGCAGCCCTACCGTGTGCATACCAGTCCGAATAGGCAACTGTCCGGTCATAAAGGCTGATCGACCGGCAGTACAACTTGGCTCGGCATAATAATCTGTGAGACGAGCACCCTCAGACGAGAGGCGATCCAAGTTCGGCGTCTCGATGCTTTTGACACCTCCGTGGTAAACGCCGACGCTCGCCCAACCCACGTCATCTGCCATGATGACAAGAATGTTGGGCGGGGTATGCTCGTCGGCCCAAGCTCCAGTGAAAGAAAAACAGACCGCACCCGCTACTGAGATAAGCTTGTTCATTAAGACCTCCCGATACGCAATTTCTCACCAACGATAAGAAAAACATCGGCTTGGAGGAACAGTCTAATTTGTTAACTTTTAGGCACAGCACCTTGGTGCAAGAAATGCCTTTGGCCGCAAAGTCCGCAACTTGGTCATTCCCGCAATAAACCTGAACGTCCGCCCCCCGTCGAAACCGAGCAACCTCCTGCATCTAAATAAAGAAGCAACTGCAGGAGTTTGATCCATGAAGTACCTGTCTGCCCTCGGCGTTCTCGTCGGGGGTTTTCTTTTGCACCCACCGCCCAAGGCTGTCCTGACGACGATGCTCTGGGTGGTGTCTCGGTCCCATCCCGCTGTCTCGGCGCTGGTTCTGCTGGCGGTCCTCTGGACGTGGAGGTCCGACGATGACTGAGCTGAAACTGAACCCCGGTGACGTCGTGGTCGTCCGCGCCTTCGATGACGTCCCTGAACATCTGTTCCGCGTGGAAGAGGTGTTCGAAGACTGCGTGACCGGCCATGCCGTCACCGGCCCTCTGGCTGGAGCCTACGGCGAACCGGCACTCGAGATGATCGTCCGGGTTGTCTCTAGCGCCTAACGGCAATCCCCAAAATTCAAAACAGAAAAGGAGGAGATTGATGTCTGCTCACATTCGCTATGCCTATCTGAAGGGCCATACGTGGTTGTTCAGACGCAACTATCCCGTTGACGTGGCTCTCGCGCTGGGCGCTCAGGCGCTGAAGCAGAGCCTCAAGACCGGAGATCGTAACACCGCCCGTGTCCGAGCCGCTGAAGTCAATGCACGGTTCGAGACACTGGTGGAGCAAGTCCGGGGTCAGGCAGAGGAGGCCCTGTCTGCCACAGAAAGCACCGCTGACGGTCCTGATTGGCTTGACCAGCCAGAGTCGTCTCTCGTGCGTCTCCGGGCCACTCTGGAGGGCTCCGGGACAGTTCTGGACGGTCCTGCCTTCACCCGACCAGCCGCACCGGTAAAGGTAGTGATCCGGGACCTGAGCCGCGCCTATCTCTCCCGGCGTAGTGATGAACTGCGACCCAGCGGGTTCAAATCGGTCCGATACTCTGTTGGGTTGTTCACGAGCCGATATGGTGACCAGTCGGTTTGCAGTCTGACGCGGACGGAGGGGCGAGAGTTTCTGTCAGCGATAGCCCAACTGTCTCCGATGATCGGTAAGTCAGAGAGGACCCGCGGGCTGAGCCTGGACCAACTCGTTACCTACTCGTCTCGGGGGTCGGTGACCATCACCGCCAGAACCCAGCGGCGGATCTGGTCGCAGGTCAATCACTTCCTCGACTGGGTGGTCTATGAGGGGCATCTGGAGGTCAACCCGTTCAGGACTGTTCTCTTCGACCGGAAAGTGCGTCCTCAACCCTATGCGGTGCCGACTGACGAGGAAGTCGTGCGATTGCTGGGAGCCAAAGACCGGGACCTGCATTCCGTGCTGCTGACCTGCCTGTTGACGGGAATGCGCGCTGGGGAAGCGGTTGGGTTGCTCCGAGAAGACCTCGTGGCCAAGGGCAATCTCGGTTGCTTCGTTCATGTTCAACCGAACCAACTGAGACTGCTGAAGACCGACGCGGCGGAACGACTGGTCCCGGTTCACCCGGTGCTGGATGAGACCTTCCGGCAATTGCCTAGCCATGGTCCTCTGTTCCCTGACCTGACCGTGGCGCACGTCACCAAGGGGTTCGCGAGACTGAGACGTCGGCTGGGTCTGGAGCGACCGGGACTGGTGTTCCACTCGACCCGCAAGTGGTTTGTGACCCAGTGCGAGCGAACAGGTGTCCCTGAGCACTTCACGGCATCTCTGGTCGGTCACCAATCGGCGCGGTCAGAGAACGGGATCACCTACGGGATTTACTCGGCTGGAATCAGTGATGAGCAGCGTCGGTCGATCGTTGACCAGATACGGCTTCCGGTATGACGTTCCCTGACATTGATGCGTTCGAGGAACGGGCCGCTATCGCTGAATACGATGGTGGCTGCACCCGTAAAGCGGCGGAAGATCTGGCTGCTCGGGCTCAGGGATTCCGGGATGCGGACGCCTACTGGCAGTGGTTGGCTGACTACGTCGTCAACCGCGGACCACCCTGACGCCTAACCCTCGGCGGCCCTAATCGGGTTGCCGGGGGACGCTCACTTTGTTTTCTTTTTTCAGAAGTGGGCGTTGGGTAACGGTTGGCTGAATGGTCGAGTTGCGGGACAATGCGAATCTATTGGTCTTGTGTAACTGAACATTTGTGTCGGATCATTCAGCCAAGCCACAAAATGCCTGAGAGGCGGAAATCATGCGGGTACTTCTGAGTGAAATTCGAGATGCCAAGCACACGCAAGCCGCGTATATTGTGGCGCTTCTAGGCTTTATGGCAAACGCCATATGGACTGTAGCTAATGTCTTCGTGGGAGAGAGGTTTGTTACTGTCGAAAACGCTATCGTCAGTGTCTTGTTTTTGCTTGCTCTGCTCCTGCTTCGTCGCAACAGGCACGGTGCCGCTGCACTTTTGATTTCGACAGTCTTTCTATTGCACATGTTATTTGTTGCATTGACCTTTGGATATGCCTCGGGTGCGCATCAGTTCTTCTTGCTTGGGACAGTCATCCCCTACCTTGTCTTTCCTAGGTCGGCCCGACACGCGGCGAATAGCTTTGCGGCCCTTTCCGGCTTGGCATATCTGGCTTGCACAGCTTTGCGAGATCAGCTTCCCGGAACGATTATCGTCGGAAGCGAAACGGGTATGGCAATATTGAATGCAGCTTTATTGCTGTTGATCCTAGCGGCGACTACCGCTTTCTTTGTTACAGAGATGCGCAAGTCGGACGATGCGCTGGAGGCCGAACATGCCCGTTCCGAAGACCTTCTCTACAACTTGCTTCCGACTGAAATCGCGGCACGCCTCAAAGACGCACCGGATCAGATCATCGCTGACAGCCTCGATCACATTGCGATCTTATATGCCGACATCGTCGGTTTCACCCAGTGCTCAGCCCGGATGGCACCGACCGATCTTGTAAGCTTCCTCAACCGTATCTTTTCCACTTTCGACCACCTTGCGGCAAAACATAAGCTGGAAAAGATCAAGACCATTGGCGACGCCTACATGGTTGCCGCGGGGACGCCTTCTCCCGTGGGCGACCCGGTTCAGTGCATCGCCGAGATGGCGCTCGACATGCAGGCCGCCGTGCAAGACATGTCGCCCGAGTTTACCGACGGGTTGCAGCTACGTATTGGCTTGCATGCCGGTCCCGCCATTGCGGGGGTAATCGGCACCAAAAAACTTTTTTATGATGTCTGGGGCGAAACTGTGAACATTGCAAGCCGAATGGAGAGCCACGGCGAACCGGGCCGCATTCAGTTAACTGGTCCGGCCTATGAAGAACTAAAGACCGAATATACTTTCGAAGAACGCGGAACCATTGAAGTGAAGGGTATGGGCGAGGTTAAGACCTGGTGGCTTACTGGGCGGGTAACTTCCGCATAGGGCTCGGCTCGGTCATCCGACAGAATTTGTTAGATGTATGGTTTGAGGGTGCGAGCGGACATAGCGACCGCTCGCGGGGTGGTCAAAACTCGATCTGTTTAGCAACACTAGGCTTTCCAAGTGAGACTAGAGAGTGCCTTCATCAGTCAACGACATGATGCCATCCGTTGTACCGTCACTGTAAGCGATGCACTGCCATGGGGCGCGGTCAGGTCCTACACCAACGCGCACGAACGTCCCGGCTTCAGAGAACTCCGAACCGAACAGTGCCACATCCGGATTGTTGGTAGTTGCGGTGACATCACGCAAGCAAGCTTGCTCAGCCGCGGTTGGTGTCGCCGACGTAGCGCTGGTTGTACTACCTTCATCACAGGCGGCGAGAAGTGCGACCGCTGGCAATGCCAAAAGATAATTTTTCATAATACACCCTGTTCCGTGTTGATCCATAGAAGCGCCGAAGCGCACTCTGCGGGAACTTAGTTGTGTCCCATATTCGACAATACGGTTTTCACATAGGTGGTCAATTTCTTGCGCTTTTCAAAGGCTATCTAGCTCGGTCTACGAAATTGCTTCCGCTCTGGGCTCAGACCAGTCGTTCGCAGCACTTGGATTGAACGACCGCTCAGTCACCCGCCAGCAC
>NZ_JBQFYQ010000021.1:0-2500 GCF_056541565.1 Ruegeria sp. AG6
TGGTTGCGGGAGTAGGATTTGAACCTACGACCTTCAGGTTATGAGCCTGACGAGCTACCGGGCTGCTCCATCCCGCGACAGTTTTTGTGACCTAGCGCTTACGCTACTTGAGGTCTTTGGTTGGCCTATCGCTTGCGCTATTTGAGGCCGGGTATTGTGTCATCGTGTTAGAGAGATATGGGCTTTTTCTAGGTTTGGCGGTGACCTACTCTCCCGGGGCTTAAGCCCAAGTACCATTGGCGCGGCAGTGCTTAACTTCCGGGTTCGGGATGGGACCGGGTGTTTCACTTGCGCTATGACCACCAAACCGAGGAAAAGCCCATGTCGACTTTTTTGCGGAGCAAGAAAGCGACGGTTGGCAGGCAGCGTATTCGCTTGCGAATGCGCGGTGCCACTCGGTTATATAATCAACCAACATCGCGGCTTGGCGCTGCGACGCTGTCCATAATCAAGGTCAGTGTATGCTTTTGGTGATTTGTCTTTCCATTACTGGATCAAATCAAGCCTATCGGGCGATTAGTACCGGTCAACTGAACGCATTGCTGCGCTTACATCTCCGGCCTATTGACGTGGTGGTCTTCCACGGCCCTCAGGGAGACCTTGTTTTGAGGGGGGCTTCCCGCTTAGATGCCTTCAGCGGTTATCCTGTCCGATCATAGCTACCCAGCACTGCCGTTGGCACGACAACTGGTCCACCAGTGGATCGTTCACCCCGGTCCTCTCGTACTAGGGGCAACTCCTCTCAAGTCTCCTACACCCACGGCAGATAGGGACCGAACTGTCTCACGACGTTCTAAACCCAGCTCACGTACCTCTTTAAACGGCGAACAGCCGTACCCTTGGGACCTGCTCCAGCCCCAGGATGAGATGAGCCGACATCGAGGTGCCAAACACTGCCGTCGATATGGACTCTTGGGCAGTATCAGCCTGTTATCCCCGGCGTACCTTTTATCCGTTGAGCGATGGCCCTTCCACTCGGGACCACCGGATCACTATGGCCGTCTTTCGACTCTGCTCGACTTGTCAGTCTTGCAGTCAGGCTGGCTTCTGCCATTGCACTCAACGAGCGATTTCCGACCGCTCTGAGCCAACCTTCGCGCGCCTCCGTTACGCTTTAGGAGGCGACCGCCCCAGTCAAACTACCCGCCACGCAGGGTCCCGGATCCGGATAACGGACCGCGGTTAGACATCAAGAGTGCGAAGGGTGGTATCTCAAGGGAGGCTCCACAGGTACTTGCGTTCCTGCTTCAAAGCCTACCACCTATCCTGCACATCACAATCCTGATGCCAGTGCGAAGCTGTAGTAAAGGTGCACGGGGTCTTTCCGTCTAACCGCGGGAAGCCTGCATCTTGACAGGCAATTCAATTTCGCTGAGTCGATGTTGGAGACAGCGGGGAAGTCGTTACGCCATTCGTGCAGGTCGGAACTTACCCGACAAGGAATTTCGCTACCTTAGGACCGTTATAGTTACGGCCGCCGTTTACCTGGGCTTCAATTCAAGGCTCTCACCTCTCCTTTTAACCTTCAGGCACCGGGCAGGCGTCAGACCCTATACGTCGTCTTGCGACTTCGCAGAGCCCTGTGTTTTTAATAAACAGTCGCCACCCCCTGGTTTGTGCCCCCAGCCCCTAGTTGCCTAGGAACCGGGCCTCCTTCTCGCGAACTTACGGAGGTATTTTGCCGAGTTCCTTCAACATCGTTCTCTCAAGCGCCTTGGTATGCTCTACCAGTCCACCTGTGTCGGTTTAGGGTACGGTCTGATGGAGGGCTATTTCCAGGAACCACTCAGCAGCCCAATCAATCCGATAAGATTGAACTACACCTGTGATCCGTCACATCCTCCTGGCCTAGGAATATTAACCTAGTTCCCATCGCCTACGCCTTTCGGCCTCGGCTTAGGGGCCGGCTTACCCTGCTCAGATTAGCTTTAAGCAGGAACCCTTGGACTTTCGGCGAGAGTGTCTCTCACACTCTTTGTCGCTACTCATGTCATCATTCTCACTAGTGATCTCTCCACCGGATCCCTCACAGGCCGGCTTCATCGAAAGAACTCTATCCTGCGCTACCGCCTATTCGGCTACTTGAGCGCGATTACTCGCGCCACATAACCGGCGGCAATACAGGATGAGTTCTATGTCACACTACGCTCTGCTACCATGCCTTACGGCATCCTAAGCTTCGGCTCATGGCTTGAGCCCCGTTACATCTTCGCCGCAGGACAACTTGTTTAGACCAGTGAGCTGTTACGCTATCTTTAAAGGATGGCTGCTTCTAAGCCAACCTCCTGGTTGTTTTGGTCGTCCCACCTGCTTTCCCACTTAGCCATGAATTGGGGGCCTTAGCTGTAGGTCAGGGTTGTTTCCCTCTCCACTACGGACGTTAGCATCCGCAGTGTGTCTGCCATCTAGTACTCCCGGGTATTCGGAGTTTGGTTAGGATCAGTAAGCCTGTGGGGCCCCATTACCCATCCAGTGCTCTACCCCCCGGGGTATTCGGATG
>NZ_JBQFYQ010000022.1:0-4291 GCF_056541565.1 Ruegeria sp. AG6
TGTTCGCGGGTGTAGGGGCGGTCCCAGTCGCCGACCAGATCGCGCACCGTGTGGGGGGCGTTTTTCAGCGGGTTGTTTTCCGCGTCGATCTTGCCGTCGATGATGTCCTGCGCTTCCGAGCGGATCGACAGCATGGCATCGCAGAAACGGTCCAGTTCGGCCATGGGTTCCGACTCCGTGGGTTCCACCATCAGGGTGCCGGCCACCGGCCAGCTCATCGTTGGCGCGTGGAAGCCTGAATCGATCAGGCGTTTGGCCACGTCATCGACGGTGACATGCGCCTCGGCGTCCAGGGGCCGGGTGTCGAGGATGCATTCATGCGCCACACGCCCCGTTTCCGAGGTATAGAGGATCGGATAGGCATCCTTGAGCCGCGCCGCGATGTAGTTGGCGTTCAGGATCGCCACCTTGGTCGCCTGCGTCAGACCCGCGCCGCCCATCAGCAGCACATAGGCCCAGCTGACCGGCAGAATGGACGGAGACCCGAAGGGCGCCGCCGAGACCGGGCCCACGGCGGTGCCGTATTCTGGGTGCCCGGGCAGGTGCTCGGCCAGATGCGCCTTGACGCCGATCGGACCCATGCCGGGGCCGCCGCCGCCATGCGGGATGCAGAAGGTCTTGTGCAGGTTCAGGTGGCTGACGTCGCCGCCAATGTCGCCGGGGCGCGACAGGCCCACCATGGCGTTCATGTTGGCGCCGTCGATATAGACCTGACCGCCGTGGTCATGGGTGATCTGGCAGACCTCCTGCACGGTGGTCTCGAACACACCATGAGTGGACGGGTAGGTGATCATGCAGGCGGCCAGATGATCCGAGTGCTTTTCCGCCTTGGCGCGGAAGTCGGCGACATCGATATTGCCCTTGTCATCCGCCTGCACCGGCACGACCTGCCAGCCCACCATCTGCGCCGAGGCCGGGTTGGTGCCATGGGCCGAGGTCGGGATCAGGCAGACATTGCGGTGCCCTTCGCCGCGCGCAAAGTGATAGTTGCGGATCGTCAGCAGGCCCGCATATTCGCCCTGCGCGCCCGAGTTGGGCTGCTGGGAGATCGCGTCATAGCCGGTGATCTGGCACAGCTTGTCGTTCAGATCGGCGATCATCTCGTGATAGCCCTGCGCCTGATCTTCGGGGCAGAACGGGTGCAGATTGCCGAACTCGGGCCAGGTGACCGGGATCATCTCGATCGTGGCGTTCAGCTTCATGGTGCAGGACCCCAGCGGGATCATCGCCCGGTCCAGCGCCAGGTCGCGGTCGGCCAGACGACGCATATAGCGGGTGATCTCGGCCTCGGCCCGGTTCTGGTGGAAGATCGGGTGGGTCAGATAGGCGCTTTCACGCAGCGCATAATCCGGCAGGCGGTATTGCTTGTTCGAGCTGTCATCCTTGCGGTCGATGCCGAAGGCCCCCCAGACCGCCTCGATCGTCTCGGGGCGGGTCTGTTCGTCCAGGCTGATGCCAACCTTGGTGTCGCCCACCTTGCGCAGGTTGACGCCGCGCGCCACGGCGGCCTCCATCACCGTCTTCTGCAGATGGCCGACCTCGACCGTGATCGTGTCGAAGAACACCTCGGGTTCGACCGAGAAGCCCGCCTCTTCCAGGCCGGCGGCCAGGCGCGAGGTCTTGCGGTGCACCGACTGGGCAATCGCCTTGATGCCGTCGGGGCCGTGATAGACCGCATACATCGAAGCAATCACCGCCAGCAGCGCCTGCGCGGTGCAGACGTTCGAGTTCGCCTTCTCGCGGCGGATGTGCTGCTCGCGGGTCTGCAACGACAGGCGGTAGGCCTTGTTGCCGCGGCTGTCGATGGACACACCGATGATCCGGCCCGGCATGGATCGCTTCAGCTTGTCGGTGGTGGCCATGTAGGCGGCGTGCGGGCCGCCATAGCCCATCGGCACACCAAAGCGCTGGGTCGAGCCAATGGCAATGTCCGCGCCCATCTCGCCCGGTGACTTCAGCAGCGCCAGCGACAGGATGTCGGCGGCGACGATGGCGATGGCCTTGTGTTCATGCAGCGCCGCGATCTCGGCGGTGAAGTCGCGCACATGGCCATAGGTGCCCGGATACTGGAAGATCGCGCCGAATACCGCGCCCGCGTCCAGCTGATCCGGGTCGGCGACCTGCACGTCGATGCCCAGAGGCTCGGCCCGGGTCTTGATCACCGCGATGGTCTGCGGGTGGCAGTTCTTGTCAACGAAGAAGGCCGCGTTGTTGGCCTTGGACCGGCCGCCGCGCTTGGCCATCGCCATCGCTTCGGCCGCCGCGGTGGCTTCGTCCAGAAGCGAGGCGTTGGCCACGTCCAGCCCGGTCAGGTCGCTGACCATGGTCTGGAAGTTCAACAGTGCCTCAAGACGGCCCTGGCTGATCTCGGGCTGGTACGGCGTATAGGCGGTGTACCAGGCCGGGTTTTCCAGGATGTTGCGCAGGATCGGCGCAGGCGTGGTGGTGCCGTAATAGCCCTGACCGATCAGCGAGGTCAGAACCTTGTTCTTCCCCGCCACCTGTTTCATGTGGAAAAGCGCATCGCGTTCCGTCATCGCCGGACCCCAGTCCAGCGGCTGTTTCTGCCGGATCGCCGGGGGGACGGTGGCGTCGATCAGCTCGTCCAGCGTCTTGAAGCCGATCACCTGCAGCATGTCGCGCATCTCGGTCGGGCTGGGACCGATATGGCGACGGTTGGCAAAATCATAGGCTTCGTAGTCGGTCAGTTTGAAGGCCATTGCAGCGCTCCCATGGATAGGTCAGGGCCGGCGGAGACTGCGGGAGCCTCCGGCGGGGATATTTCTTGCCAGATGAAGGGCGGGGCCCAAATTCGGCGGCATCAATTAATTCGATGGAGCCCCATGCCGGGACTCCGTTCGGGTTTACCCGATGAAGGCTTTGTATCCGGCTTCGTCCATCAGATCCTCGAGCTGCGACGCGTCACTGATCTTGATCTTGTAGATCCAGGCCTCGCCCTCGGGGTCGTCGTTCAGCGCGCCGGGATTGTCGGCCAGCGCCTCGTTCACCTCGACGATCTCACCATCGACCGGAGCATAGAGTTCCGAGGCCGCTTTGACGGATTCGATCACACCGATCTCGCCGTCTTTCTCGAACTCGTCGCCCACTTCCTGCTGCTCGACAAACACCACCTCACCCAGCTGTTCAGCCGCGTGTTTGGTGATGCCCAGCGTGGCGGTGTCGCCTTCGACGCTCAGCCATTCATGTTCTTCGGAATAATAGGTTGCCATGCTTCTCTCTCCTGACTTCAACGCTTGTAATTCTGTTTGACGAAGGGCAGCGCCACGATCTGCGCCGGTTGCGCCTTGCCCCGGATGATCAGGTTCACCTTCTCGCCCGGCGCGCCATGGCCTTTGCTCACATAACCCATCGCAACCGGGCCGCCGACCGTGGGGCCAAAGCTGCCCGAGGTGATCTGACCGATGGTGTTACCCTCTAGGCATTGCACTTCCACGCCCTGACGCGCCGGCGCACGGCCGTCGGGCTTGATGCCCACCAGCTTGCGGGCTGCGCCCTCGGCCAGTTCGCGCTGGATACGCTCCGCCCCCGGAAAACCACCTTCTTCCTTGCGGCGCTTCTGCATCGCCCAAGCCAACGAGGCCTCGACCGGCGAGGTGCTCTGGTCGATGTCATTGCCATAGAGGCACAGCCCGGCCTCAAGCCGCAGGCTGTCGCGCGCGCCCAGACCCGCCGGTTCGCACTCCTCATGCGCCAGGAAGGCCCGTGTGATCTCGATCGCCTTATCCTCGGGGATCGAGATCTCGTACCCGTCCTCACCGGTATAGCCCAGGCGCGAGATACGGCATTCAACGCCGTTGATATCGGCCACGGTGGTTTCCATGAACTTCAGATCGCGGGCAGCGGGGCAGAGTTCCCCGACTACATCTTCGGCCTTGGGGCCTTGCACGGCCACCAGCGCGCGGTCGAAGATCTCGGTCACCTCAACCCCGTCCAGATTGTCGCGCATATGCGGAATGTCCTGATGGCGCAGCGCCGCGTTCACCACCACAAAGTAGTGATCCCCCGCATTCGACACGATCAAATCGTCCATGATCCCGCCTTCGGCATTGGTGAAGAACCCGTACCGCGCCTTGCCTTCCTTCAGCGTCGCATAGGCCTGCGGGCACAGAGCTTCCAGCTTCTCACCCACATTCTCACCGCGCAGGATCACCTGACCCATGTGAGACACATCAAACAACGCCGCCTTCTCACGGCACTGCTTATGCTCTCCCATGATCCCCAAAGGATACTGAACAGGCATCTCCCAACCCGCAAAATCAACCATCTTGCC
>NZ_JBQFYQ010000023.1:0-3369 GCF_056541565.1 Ruegeria sp. AG6
CAACTACCTGCCGAGTGATCAGACCTCCGGACCGAAGCCGAAGACTGCATTCAGACATCAACTCCGAGTGCTGGTTCTGGACCTGTATGTTGCTTGGCTGGAAGACCCAGAACTGTCTATCGGCGTCTCCATGTCCTCGAACCACTGGGACACGTCTTCTCGCTATAACGCGATCCATATATCCAAGAAGATCATCCCGATCATTCACACCCTGATTGAGGCAGGACTATTGGATGTTGCCAAGGGCAGCTACTCGGGTCCTCTGGCCCAGGGGAACAGAACAACAAGGATACGAGCCTCCGAGGTCCTGCAGGGATGGTTCGCCGAAGTGGCATTCCGACGAGATGACGTTGGTCGGGTCGAAGGTGAAGAAATCATCATCCTCAGAGGCGACAAAGCAGAGGCACTGGTCGAGTACGAGGAAACCGACGAGATCATTAGAATGCGGGCTGAGCTTGAGCGCTATAACCAAGTTATTGGTGGCGCTTTCATTGATATCCCTGTTTTGGATGAACCAAGGGTCGATGATGTCACCACCGATCATCATCATAAGTTCACCCGCAGGATATTCAGCCGCTCTGACTTCAACCTGAATGGGCGCTTTCATGGCGGTTGGTGGCAGCAGATAAATAGTGACTGGAGGTCGAAGATCTTCATCAATGATACGCCAGTTGTCGAAGTGGACTTCCGCAGCCTCCATGTCTCGTTGCTCAGCCTTCGAGCAGGAAAAGAACTTGATGGCGATCCCTATGAATTGCCCAACATACTGGGTGCATGGCTGCCTTCAGTGCTGCAGCGTCAATTTATCAAGCGGCTTGTACTGACAGCAATCAACGCCGGTTCCAGGGATGCCGCCTTCCGGGCGTTTCGAGACGGACACCCAACCGGCCACGCAGGCAAGACACTGACGAACGAGCAACTGGAGGCCCTGCTGACTGGCTTTCTGGAAAAGACCCCTCACATCAGGGACTTTCTGTTCGCGGATCAAGGTATTCAGTTGATGAACCTTGATAGTGAGATAGCGGAGCGCGTCCATCGGCACTTCTGCGATCGGGCCGTTCCAGTCCTATCCGTGCATGACGGTTTTATTGTCGATTACACCCGAGTGGGCGAACTGAAGCGGGTGATGGCCGAGGCGTCTGCTGAAGTGGCTGGTGCACCGTTACCAACATCAAACAAGTTCTACGGGCTGGACGAACAACCCGACCCGAACGCCAACCACGTCAAAGACTACATCATCTGGCGGCAGACGGCCCGGTCTGAGGGGTATCTTCAGAGGTTGGCGGAACATGAACGGAGAACTGGGCGAGAAGTGGTGCCGTTCGAAGCTCAAAATTGACGCTGCAGAAATAAGTGGGACGAGTTATCGGACAGACGAAGGGTTGAATTGAGCATAAATCAGTTTCTAACACTCCGTGAAGTCACAGGAAGCTATTGCTGTGCTCATTCAGTTCTTTCATCTTCAATTTTGTGACCTGACGTTAACTTGGAGCGGTGCGAAGCTAAAGCCTTTGCAAAAAACGCTACGGATACTCATTTTGGTAACCCTGCTTTTAGCCAACCCTCACGCCAACTATCTGCACAGGATGGAACAGTGAATATTGGCATTTGTGTCTGCGCTGAGGCTGCAGTCAGGCCTGGGCGCAACGTCTGAAGGTCAGCTACCGCTTTGCGAGCTGCAGCATCATCGGTGAGGTGTCCTAACGCAGCAATCAGCATGAGATGGCTCATTACGAAATTTGAGCGTACAGATAAAGCGTCTCGGCAAGCCTTAGCCGATTCTTCATAACGCCCAAGGTGAAAAAGCGCGCTAGCCTGAGCAAGGTAAGCAGCGTGGCGCAATGGATCGTGAGGGCTGAGCTCAACAGATTGAACCGCGTGACTTAGTGCTTCCTCTGGACGATCAAGCAGAAAAAGGTTGATGGAGCCCAGCATATGGACCGTTGCGGCATTTGGATTTTGCTCAAGGGCTTGTTTGAAAGCAACCCGCGCGCGTGGCAGGTCTCGCGCCAGCATAGAGATTGAATGCGCAGCGTACGCCAACGCGATGCCGTCTGCACGATCGCTCAACAGAACCCGCTCGGCTGCCTGAATAGCCTCTTTCGGCCCTTCACCAATTGGCTCAAGCCCTTGAACCATTCGTTGAATATGCAACCAAGCCAACAGCCCTGACGCGGAGGCGTATTCTGGATCACGCCTCAATGCGAGGTTTGTCAGACGTATGGCCTCTCGATTGTCTTGATCCGTTAAAAGATGGAAATGCGATTGTGCTCGAAGATATAGTTCATAAGCTTCCAAATTTCCCGTAGGTTTTGCCCGCGCACGGTTAGTTTCGGCGTGCCTTAGAGACGGTTCAATCGCGGTTACGACCTCCAGCGTTACTTTGTCTTGAAGTTCAAAAATATCATCAAGCACGCCGTCGAAGCGATCTGCCCAGAGATGACTGCCGTCGTCCGCATCAATCAACTGACCTGTAATGCGGACTCGTTGACCTGCTCGTCTGACTGAACCCTCGAGAACGTAGCGCACTCCAAGAATGCGACCCACTTCGCGTATGTCCGTGCTTTTTCCTTTGAATGTAAAAGATGAATTTCGTGCCACGACCATCAGCCAACGGAAACGAGACAACTCTGTGATAATGTCTTCGGTAATGCCGTCCGCAAAAAACTCCTGTTCGGGATCACCAGACATATTGTCGAATGGCAGCACTGCAATCCCGGGTCTGACATCTGCCTTTTCTGATAGATTGGCATAAGTGCCCTTTGGCCAGCACCAAACACCAATGCGGCGCGTGATATTTTTGAGTTCTGTCTGCTCGCCGCCATCGAATTTGGACGCGTCACCTCGGTCAAGACTGTTGTGAGATGTGTCCGATATCAAAACCTGATCCGGCTCGGCCAGCGCTTCGAGACGAGCGGCGACATTTATTCCGTCACCAAAAATGTCATCGCCTTCTGTAACGACCTCGCCAGTATGAATGCCAATTCGAAGCTTGATGCTCTCTGGTTTCTGCGCTGACTGTAATGCAATAGCGCAATCTGCAGCGTCTGATGTGGACTTAAACTCGGCAATCCAACCGTCGCCCAAGCTTTTGATCAATGTCCCCCTGTGGGCTTGCAGCAGCGACTGAAGTGTATCTTCACGGAATGATCTAAGCGCAGCAATCGTACCTTCACGGTCATGATCCATCAGTGCTGAATATCCGACGATGTCCGCCGCAAGCACTGTGGTAAGCCGTCTATCCATTCGTTCCCCCGTTTTGAGGAACTTAGCGCGACACTCAACTTCTGTCAGCCCGACAACTTTGCCTTTGAGCGGTAAACCCTAAGTCCCAAACTGCTCTCAAAATCCATTCCATGCTGGAGATCA
>NZ_JBQFYQ010000024.1:0-2489 GCF_056541565.1 Ruegeria sp. AG6
AGATCGACGCGGAAAACAACCCGCTGAAAAACGCCCCCCACACGGTGCGCGATCTGGTCGGCGACTGGGACCGCCCCTACACCCGCGAACAGGCCTGCTTCCCGCCGGGTTCCATGGGCGTCGACAAATACTGGTCCCCCGTCAACCGCGTCGACAACGCATACGGTGACAGAAACCTCGTCTGCACATGCCCCCCAATGGACGCATACGCAGACGCCGCGGAATAGGGAACCGGGCGTAGCAATCCGCGGTTTGCCCTGGCGGATTGAAATCCGAAAATGAGGGCAGCGTCCAGCGAGGCGCTGCCTCTCGTCAATTCGATGGAGGAACAATGAAACACTATGTCCTCGCAAATGATCGCGCCGACCTGGCAAAGACCGGGCCGGAGGTGCCCGAAAGAATAAAACACATCGATGTTATCCTCAGCGACACCCGGGCGCTGGCATCGGCCGAGATCGTCGTCGAGTTCTATCACGCTCTGAACAGCCTGGTCGAAAACTGCTCTTACGTCGTCAATCTCCGGGTGTCCGGAAATGACTCGGTTGGCGGGCCTCTTTATTGGGCAGGTCGGACGGCGATATTCTGGGGCGACCTGGAGAACAACTGGGACGTCTCCGGTTCGCGCAGAAGCTGGATTTCGCAAGTTCTCAACCTGTCTTCAAGGACCGTTCTGGTCGGTGGAGCTGTCCTGTTGCTGGTGCAACTGGGCAGAGCGGGCCGAAACATCGTCGCGGTTCACCCGAACTTTGCCGCGGCCGCGCTGGAAAGCGGATTGGAAAGCTGCAGTGCGGCAACCAATCTGGCCGCCGACGGGCACCCCCACAGCGCGACCAGCAGACTGAGCGCGTTGCGGTTGTTGTCCGAATTCGTGTCCTTGGATCACGGAGAGCATATTGCGGACGCATTGCGCAGCTATATCGGCCTGACCGAACCTACGCAAAAACACGAAAGCAGGTTGGCCGCCCGGTTGGTGCACAAGGCAAAAGGCGATCTTCTGGTGGTGCGCACTTTGGATGCGATGCAGGAGAACATCGAAGATCCTCTGACGATCTCCGATCTTTCCCGTTTGCTCAAAACCTCGACGCGGCAGCTGCAACGACGGTTCCTGAGCAAAACCGGAGCAAAGCTTCTTTCCACGTACAAGGAGCTTCGTCTGGAAAGGGCGCAGAACCTGTTGCAGTTCACGAACATGTCGCAGATCGAAATCTCGGCAGCCACCGGTTTTTCATCGCCCGTCGCATTGAAACGTGCGTTTCAACGCTGCTACAAAACCAGCCCGGATGATGTCCGGGACCGTCGGTTCACGGGTTCGATGGCGCCGGAAGGATCCTAGCACTTCTACGGCTTGCGCAACCGGCGATGACATCGCGTGGGCAGTTTGCCCACGCAACACTGGTTTGGTTCACGCCGCAGCAATCTGGCTTGCCTTTTCCACCAGCACTTCGGCCTGACGGATGGAGGCGTAATCAATCAGTCGACCATCCAGCGAAACGGCGCCTTTTCCGTCTGCCTCGGCCTCGGCCATGGCAACAAGAATTCGCTGCGCCTTGATGACCTCGGCGTCGGACGGCGACATCACCTCGTTCGCCAGCGCGATCTGGCTTGGGTGAATGGCCCATTTGCCCTCGCAACCCAGAACGGCGGCACGTTTTGCGGCGGCCTTGTAACCGTCCGGGTCCTGAAAATCGCCAAAAGGCCCATCAATCGGACGCAGCCCGTTGGCGCGCGCCGCAACCACCATGCGGGCCAGAGCATAATGCCACATGTCACCCCAATGGGTCTGGCGACCGTCCTCGGGGTCCGCATCGGTCAAAACAGAGTAGTCCGGGTTCACACCACCGATGATCGTGGTTCGCGCACGGGTCGAGGCCGCATAGTCGGCCACACCGAAGTGCAAGCTTTCATTGCGCTTGGATGCTGCCGCAATCTCACTGACATTCTGCATGCCAAGCGCGGTTTCGATGATGTGTTCGAACCCGATCCGTTTTTTGTAACCCTTGGCGTCTTCGATCTGGGTCACCAGCATGTCGACCGCATACACATCTGCGGCTGTCCCGACCTTGGGGATCATGATCAGGTCCAGCCGTTCACCCGCCTGTTCGACCACATCGACGACGTCGCGGTACATGTAATGCGTGTCCAGACCGTTGATCCGAACCGACATGGTCTTGTTGCCCCAATCGATGTCGTTCAGCGCCTGAATGATGTTCCTGCGGGCCTGTTCCTTTTCATCGGGCGCGACGGCGTCTTCCAGATCAAGGAAAATGACGTCTACATCGGATTTGGCTGCCTTTTCGAACATTCCGGGTTGGCTGCCGGGCACGGCCAATTCACTTCGGTTCAGGCGTGCTGGGGCTTGGTCAATGGAATGAAAGCTCATAGGTTCGGGTCCTTCGTCTTACAGGTTCGGATAGATCGGGAATTTGGCGCAGAGGTCTGCGACCTCGGCCTTGACCTTGGCTTCGACGGCGCCGTTGCCGTCTTCGCCA
>NZ_JBQFYQ010000025.1:0-1775 GCF_056541565.1 Ruegeria sp. AG6
CACCCTTATGAAAATGACGACGGAAGAGGCCTTTGTTAAGGTTTTGCAGATGCACGGGATTGAGCATGCGTTCGGGATCATTGGATCTGCGATGATGCCGATCTCGGACTTGTTCCCGAAGGCCGGGATCATGTTCTGGGACTGTGCGCATGAAGGCAGCGCGGGGATGATGGCGGATGGCTACACCCGTGCGACCGGCAAGATGTCGATGATGATCGCGCAGAACGGCCCCGGCATCACCAATTTCGTGACCGCCGTGAAAACCGCCTACTGGAACCACACGCCGCTGCTGCTGGTCACTCCGCAGGCGGCGAACAAGACCATCGGTCAGGGCGGTTTCCAGGAAGTTGAGCAGATGAAGCTGTTCGAGGACATGGTCGCCTATCAGGAAGAGGTCCGCGACCCGACCCGCGTCACCGAGGTTCTGAACCGCGTGATCATGAAAGCCAAGCGCGCCAGCGCCCCGGCCCAGATCAACATCCCGCGTGACATGTGGACCCAGGTGGTCGATATCGACCTGCCCGCCATCGTCGAGTTCGAGCGCCCTGCGGGCGGCGAAACCGCCGTGGCGCAGGCGGCCGAGCTGCTGTCGAACGCCAAGAACCCGGTGATCCTGAACGGTGCGGGCGTGGTGCTGTCCAAGGGCGGGATCGAGGCCTCGAAGGCGCTGGCCGAGCGTCTGGATGCGCCGGTCTGCGTGGGCTATCAGCACAACGACGCCTTCCCCGGCAGCCACCCTCTGTTTGCCGGTCCGCTGGGCTACAACGGCTCGAAAGCCGGGATGGAGCTGATCAGCGAGGCGGATGTTGTCCTGTGCCTCGGCACCCGTCTGAACCCGTTCTCGACCCTGCCGGGCTATGGCATCAACTACTGGCCCGCGGATGCGAAGATCATCCAGGTCGACATCAACCCTGACCGTATCGGCCTGACCAAAGCGGTCAGCGTCGGCATCATCGGCGACGCCGCCAAGGTGGCAAAGGGCATTCTGGCCCAGCTGAGCGACACCGCCGGTGACGAAGGCCGCAAAGAGCGCAAAGAGCGCATCGCGCAGAAGAAATCGGCCTGGGCGCAGGAACTGACCTCGATGACCCACGAGGATGACGATCCGGGCACCACCTGGAACCAGCGTGCTCGCTCGGCCAAGCCCGACTGGATGAGCCCCCGCATGGCGTGGCGCGCCATTCAGGCGGCCCTGCCGAAAGAGGCGATCATCAGCTCGGATATCGGCAACAACTGCGCCATCGGCAACGCCTATCCATCGTTTGAAGAGGGCCGCAAATACCTGGCGCCGGGCCTGTTCGGCCCCTGCGGCTATGGCCTGCCGGCCATCGTTGGTGCCAAGATCGGCTGCCCGGATGTGCCGGTCGTGGGCTTTGCCGGTGACGGTGCCTTTGGCATCGCGGTGAACGAACTGACCGCGATCGGCCGCGAGGAATGGCCCGCCGTGACCCAGATCGTGTTCCGCAACTACCAGTGGGGCGCGGAAAAGCGCAACTCGACCCTGTGGTTCGACGACAACTTCGTCGGCACCGAGCTGGACACCAAAGTGTCTTACGCCGGTATCGCGCAGGCCTGTGGCCTGAAGGGTGTCGTGGCCCGCACCCAGGACGAGCTGACTGCGGCGCTGAATCAGGCGATCGAGGATCAGAAGAACGGCATCACCACGCTGATCGAGGCCCTGATCAACCAGGAGCTCGGCGAGCCTTTCCGCCGCGACGCGATGAAAAAACCCGTCGCCGTCGCCGGAATCTCCGCCGACGACATGAAAGCTCAGG
>NZ_JBQFYQ010000026.1:0-1284 GCF_056541565.1 Ruegeria sp. AG6
ATGGCAAAGGAAAAGTTTGAGCGTACAAAACCGCACGTCAACATCGGCACGATTGGCCACGTTGACCACGGCAAGACCACGCTGACCGCAGCAATCACCAAGTATTTCGGTGACTTCAAAGCGTATGACCAGATTGACGGCGCGCCTGAAGAAAAAGCACGTGGCATCACCATCTCGACCGCCCACGTGGAATACGAGACCGACAACCGCCACTATGCGCACGTCGACTGCCCCGGCCACGCCGACTACGTCAAGAACATGATCACCGGTGCGGCGCAGATGGACGGCGCGATCCTGGTTGTGAACGCCGCTGACGGCCCGATGCCGCAGACCCGCGAGCACATCCTGCTGGGCCGCCAGGTTGGCATCCCGAAGATGGTCGTGTTCATGAACAAAGTTGACCAGGTCGACGACGAAGAGCTGCTGGAACTGGTTGAGATGGAAGTTCGCGAACTGCTGTCCAGCTACGAATACCCTGGCGACGATATTCCGATCATTGCAGGTTCGGCTCTGGCCGCGATGGAAGGCAACAACCCGGAAATCGGCGAAGCGAAGATCCGCGAACTGATGGCGGCTGTTGATGACTACATCGACACCCCTGAGCGTGAAGTCGACAAGCCGTTCCTGATGCCGGTTGAAGACGTGTTCTCGATCTCGGGCCGTGGTACCGTTGTGACCGGCCGTGTCGAGCGTGGGGTGATCAATGTTGGCGACGAGATCGAAATCGTCGGCATCCGCGACACTCAGAAAACCACCTGTACCGGTGTTGAAATGTTCCGCAAGCTGCTGGATCGCGGTGAAGCGGGCGACAACATCGGCGCCCTGCTGCGCGGTATCGACCGTGACGGCGTTGAGCGTGGCCAGGTTCTGTGTAAGCCGGGTTCGGTGACACCGCACACCAAGTTCGAAGCCGAAGCCTATATCCTGACCAAGGAAGAAGGCGGCCGTCACACCCCGTTCTTCGCGAACTACCGTCCGCAGTTCTACTTCCGGACCACTGACGTGACCGGCACCGTGACCCTGGCGGCTGGCACCGAGATGGTTATGCCTGGCGACAACGTCGGCTTCACCGTCGAGCTGATCGCTCCGATCGCGATGGAAGACGGCCTGCGCTTCGCCATCCGCGAAGGCGGCCGCACCGTCGGCGCCGGCGTCGTGTCGAAAATCATCGAGTAAGTCGGCTTTGCCGACTGGTGGGCGGCAGTTGCTCTGAAAGAGCAATGAGAGCCCACACCGTCGAACTAAAGAAGGCCGCTCCACACCGGGGCGGCCTTTTTTTGTTTT
>NZ_JBQFYQ010000027.1:0-1273 GCF_056541565.1 Ruegeria sp. AG6
TTACAGGTTCGGATAGATCGGGAATTTGGCGCAGAGGTCTGCGACCTCGGCCTTGACCTTGGCTTCGACGGCGCCGTTGCCGTCTTCGCCATTGGCGGCCAGGCCGTCGACCACTTCGATGATCCAGTCGGCGATCTGGCGGAATTCGACCTCGCCGAAGCCGCGGGTGGTGCCGGCGGGCGAACCCAGACGGATGCCCGACGTGATGGTCGGCTTTTCCGGATCAAACGGCACACCGTTCTTGTTGCAGGTGATATGCGCCCGGCCCAAGGCCTTTTCGGTGGCGTTGCCCTTGACGCCTTTGGGGCGCAGGTCGACCAGCACCACATGGGTGTCGGTGCCGTGGGTCACCGTGTCCAGACCGCCCTTGATCAGCTGATCCGACAGCGCCTGGGCGTTGGTGATCACCTGCTGGATGTAGGACTTGAACTCGGGCCGCAGCGCCTCGCCAAAGGCCACGGCCTTGGCCGCGATCACATGCATCAGCGGGCCGCCCTGAATGCCGGGGAAGATGGCCGAGTTCACTTTCTTGGCGATATCTTCATCATTGGTCAGGATCATGCCGCCGCGCGGGCCGCGCAGGGTCTTGTGCGTGGTGGTGGTGGCCACATGCGCATGCGGGAACGGGCTGGGATGTTCGCCCGCCGCGACCAGACCGGCAAAATGCGCCATGTCCACGTGCAGATAGGCCCCGACCATGTCGGCAATCTGACGCATGCGGGCAAAGTCGATCTGGCGCGGGATGGCCGAACCGCCGGCGATGATCAGCTTGGGCTGGTGCTCTTTCGCCAGCGCCTCGACCTGATCGTAATCCAGCATGTTGTCCTGCTGGCGCACGCCGTATTGCACCGCGTTGAACCACTTGCCCGACTGGTTCGGGCGGGCGCCGTGGGTCAGGTGGCCACCGGCATCCAGGCTCATGCCCAGAATGGTGTCGCCGGGCTTGATCAGTGCCTGAAACACGCCCTGGTTGGCCTGAGAGCCGGAATTAGGCTGCACGTTGGCGAATTCACAGCCGAACAGCTGCTTGGCGCGGTCGATGGCCAGGTTTTCGGCGATGTCGACGAACTGGCAGCCGCCATAATAGCGGCGGCCGGGATAGCCTTCGGCGTATTTGTTGGTCATCACCGAGCCCTGCGCCTCCATCACGGCGGCAGAGACGATGTTCTCGGACGCGATCAGCTCGATCTCGTCGCGCTGACGACCCAGTTCCGACGTGATCGAGCCAAAAAGCTCGGGATCACGATCAGAAAGGGACTGGGTAAAAAATCCG
>NZ_JBQFYQ010000028.1:0-936 GCF_056541565.1 Ruegeria sp. AG6
GGCGCACGGTGGATGCCTTGGCACTAGGAGCCGATGAAGGACGGGACTAACACCGATATGCTTCGGGGAGCTGTAAGTAAGCTTTGATCCGGAGATTTCCGAATGGGGAAACCCCCTCTTCGTAATGGAAGAGGATCCTTATCTGAATTCATAGGGTAAGGAAGGCACACCCAGGGAACTGAAACATCTAAGTACCTGGAGGAAGAGAAAGAAACTTCGATTCCCTGAGTAGCGGCGAGCGAAACGGGAAGAGCCCAAACCAAGAGGCTTGCCTCTTGGGGTTGTAGGACACTCAATACGGAGTGATAAAAGAACGGAGTAGATGAAGCGATCTGGAAAGGTCCGTCAGAGAAGGTAACAACCCTGTAATCAAAACTCTCGTTCTCTCCTGAGTGGATCCTGAGTACGGCGGAACACGTGAAATTCCGTCGGAAGCTGGGAGGACCATCTCCCAAGGCTAAATACTCCCTAGTGACCGATAGTGAACCAGTACCGTGAGGGAAAGGTGAAAAGTACCCCGGAAGGGGAGTGAAAGAGTACCTGAAACCGTGTGCTTACAAGTAGTCAGAGCACAATTATGTGTGATGGCGTGCCTTTTGTAGAATGAACCGGCGAGTTACGATCCTATGCAAGGTTAAAGTGGAAACTGGAGCCGTAGCGAAAGCGAGTCTGAATAGGGCGAATAAGTATAGGGTCGTAGACCCGAAACCAGGTGATCTACCCATGTCCAGGGTGAAGGTAAGGTAACACTTACTGGAGGCCCGGACCCACGCACGTTGAAAAGTGCGGGGATGAGGTGTGGGTAGCGGAGAAATTCCAATCGAACTTGGAGATAGCTGGTTCTCTCCGAAATAGCTTTAGGGCTAGCCTCAAGATAAGAGTATTGGAGGTAGAGCACTGTTTGGACTAGGGGCCCTCATCGGGTTACCGAATTCA
>NZ_JBQFYQ010000029.1:0-837 GCF_056541565.1 Ruegeria sp. AG6
TAGGGTCAGGACTCATAACCAATAAATGACGGTTGCGGCGAGGGCGATGGCGGAGAGGAAGACCTTCGGGCATCTGTCGTATCTGGTCGCCACACGCCTCCAATCCTTGAGCCTGCCGAACATGATCTCGATGCGGTTGCGGCGTTTGTAGCGGCGCTTGTCGTACTTCACCGGCTTCTTCCGCTGTTTCCTGCCAGGGATGCAGGCGCGTATCCCTTTGTCTTTCAAGGCTTCTCTGAACCAGTCGGCGTCGTAGCCACGGTCTCCGAGCAGCCAGTCGACATTCGGCAGACTGCTCAGCAATGCCCGTGCGCCGATGTAGTCGCTGACCTGACCGGCGGTGACGAACAGGTTGAGCGGCCGGCCCTGGCTATCGCAAATAGCGTGCAGCTTGGTATTCATGCCGCCTTTCGTCCGACCAATCAGGCGTGCACGCCCCCCTTTTTGACGCCCATGCTGGTCGCTGTCCGGTGGGCTTTGAGATAAGTCGCGTCGATCATTACGGTCTTCTTCTCGCCGTGCTCGGCGGCGAGACCGGCCATCATCCGGGCAAAAAACGCCCTTGTCGCTCCATCGCTTCCAGCGATTGTAGAGCGTCTTGTGAGGACCATAGACAGCGGGAGCATCGCGCCATCGCAAACCATTGCGGTTGATAAAGATTATCCCGCTCAACACACGCCGGTCATCGACACGCGGCTTACCGTGAGACTTGGGAAAGAAGGGCTCAAGACGCGCCATCTGCGCGTCGGTCAACCAGAAAAGATCAGACATGTTCACCGCTCGGTTTTCAGCCGTGAATCATGCCGCTCGCTGAAAATCAATGGGTCCTGACCCTAG